>UBXM01000037.1:38187-207695 GCA_900469445.1 Hyphomicrobiales bacterium | reverse complement strand
CCGGCACCTTCTCCCCGCAGGCGGGGCGAAGGACCTTTGCCGCACCCGCCTGCCTTCTCTCAGCATTGGAGAGGGCCGGAACGGACAGCGGCAAAATCGTCCCCTCTCCCCGCAAGCGGGGAGAGGGTTAGGGTGAGGGGCAGCGGCAAGCTGCGAGAGCGTCAGGCTTTAGTCCGCGTACTGTCCCGCCGCCTCGATGATCGGCTTCCAGCGGGCGATTTCGCTTTCGAGCTTGATCTTCAGCGCTTCAGGCGTGGCATCGGCTTCCGGAGACGGCTTGGTGCCGAGTTCGGCGAAACGCTTGACGATGTTCTCGTCCTTCAGCGCACCCTGCAGCGACTTCGACAGGCGCTCGTTGATTTCTGCCGGCGTGCCCTTCGGCGTGTAGATGCCGTGCCAGATACCGACCGTCATGCTTTCAAGCCCGGCTTCCTTGACGGTCGGCAGGTCCTTGAAAATCTCCAGACGCTCCGGCGAGGTCACGGCATAGGCCTTGATCGTGCCGCCCTGGATCTGCTTGGTCGTGTTGGTCGTCTGGTCGCACATGATATCGACCTGGCCGCCGAGAAGATCGGTCATTGCCGGACCGGTGCCCTTGTAGGGCACCGTGACGAGCGGCGTTTCGATCGCGCTCATGAACAGCATGCCGCACAGATGCGAGGCCGCACCGATGCCGGCATTGGCGACCGTCACCTTGTCGGCATTCGCCTTGGCATATTCGACGAGGCCCTTGAGATCGGTCGCTTCCATGTCCTTGCGGGCGACAACCGTCATCGGCACGTCGGTGACCAGGCCGACATATTCGAAGGCATTCAGCGTGTCATAAGCGAGCTTGCGGTAGAGCGTCGCGCTGGTCGCCATGCCGATGTGATGCAGCAGCACGGTGTAACCATCCGCTTCCGCCGCCGCCACACGGCCGGCACCGAGCGAGCCGCCAGCGCCGCCGACATTTTCGACAACGATCTGCTGGCCGAGATCCTTCGACATGGATTCGGCGACCAGACGGGCGACCGTATCAGTCGGGCCGCCGGCCGCGAACGGCACGACCATAGTGATCTGGCGCTCGGGATACCCCTGTGCCCCCGCCTGCGCGGAAAAGAGCGACATGGCGGCAAGCGCCGATGCGCCGAGAACGGCGTTCAAGATTTTCATGTTTTCCTCCTCCAAGGACTTCGCGTCCGGACCTGTGTCCACGGGCGCGGTCTCCTCCTGCGCCTGCTTGAGAGTATTTGCAGACTGCGCCAAAGCGCTGGCAATCGCCCGATATAGTCTACCGGCATGATAATCGGCAGGTCGCGGCGTAACATGGGTGGATTCGGGAACAACAGGCGCTTCGCATGGGTGGAATTCCACCCATCAGCCGTGAGTAAAAACGACGCAGCGGCAAAATAACCGTCGTCGACACCTAGTTGAAATCGGCGCCGGATCCCGCCTCGTCTTCGTCGCTAAACTGTGAAGACTTGAGCATCTTCTTGTCGAGACCGTATTTCTGCATCTTCTCATAAAGCGTCTTGCGGGAAACCCCAAGCGTTTCATAGACGGGTTTCAGCGCGCCGCCATGGGCTGCGATTTCCGTTGCAATGAGATTGCGCTCGAAGGCCGCGACCTTTTCCGCCAGCCGCCCGCCATTCTCCTTCTGCGCAACACCCGGCTCTCCCGAACCCGGATCGAGCCCCAGCACCAGCCGGTCGGCGGCATTGCGCAGCTCGCGCACATTGCCCGGCCAATCGCGCTGGGCGATCAGCGAAAGCACGTCGGGCGGCACGATAACATCCTCCCGCCCATAACGTGCCGCGGCCTCGCGCACGAGCTGCAGGAAGAGAAGCGGAATATCTGCCCGCCGTTGCGACAGCGCCGGAACATGGACCGTCGCGACATTCAGCCGATAGAGAAGGTCGGCACGGAACCGCCCGGCCGCGACCTCCGCCTCGAGATCGACCTTGCTGGTGGCGATGAAACGCACGTCGAGCTGCACCGTTTCGTTGGAGCCAAGTCGACTGATGACCCGCTCCTGCAGCACCCGCAGGAATTTCGCTTGCAGGTCGAAGGGCATGGAGCTGATCTCGTCGAGAAGGATCGTCCCTCCCCGCGCATGCTCGAACTTTCCGTAACGCGGCCGAAGCGCACCGGGGAATGCCCCAGCTTCATGGCCGAACAGCTCGCTTTCGATCAGCGTTTCGGGAAGTGCGGCGCAATTGATGGCGATGAGCGGACGGTTGGCGCGCGGGCTGATGTCATGCAGGGCACGGGCGACGACTTCCTTGCCGACGCCCGTGTCGCCGATGACCAGCGTATCGGCATCCGTCGCGCCGATCGCACGGATACGGTAGCGCAGATCGACCATGACCTGCGTGCGACCCGGCATCCGGGCTTCCACATCGTCGCGTTTTCCAGCCACGGCCCGAAGCCGGCGGTTTTCCAGGATCAGCGCCCGCCGCTCCAGCGCGCGGCGAATGACACCGGCCAGATGCTGCGGGGTGAACGGCTTTTCGAGGAAATCATAGGCCCCCTCGCGCATCGCCTTCACCGCCAGCTGCACATCGCCGTGGCCGGTCACGAGGATGACCGGGATTTCCGCATCGAGCTCGCGCACCCGGTGCAGCAATGTCATACCGTCCAGCCCCGGCATACGGATATCGCTGACGATCACGCCATCAAAGCCGAAGCCGGAAAGCTCCAGCACGTTTTCCGCATTCGGAAACGTATCGACGGTGAGGTCGAACAGTTCCAAAGCTTGGGCGGTGGACCGGCGAAGTTCCTCCTCGTCATCGACAAGCAGCACCCGTTGCGGAAGCGTCATTCGGCCGCCTCCATCACGCTGGCATCCGCTACGTCGAGTTCGATGGCAAATACCGCCCCGCCTTCCGGATGATCGGTGACGGAAAGACTGCCGCCGAAATCCTTGACGATATTGTAGGAGATCGACAAGCCAAGCCCGAGCCCCTTGCCGACGCCCTTGGTGGTGAAGAACGGATCGAAGATACGCTCGCGGATGGCCGCAGGCACGCCCGGCCCGCGATCGCGCACGATGATCATCATTTTCTCCCCCACAGCGGATGCCGAAACGTCGATGCGGCGATCCTCAAGCCCCTCGATCGCATCGGCGGCATTGGTGACGATATTGACCAAAACCTGCTGCAGCCGCACCGCCCCGGCCATCACCCTGGGAAGCCCCGGCTCGACCGTGATGAAGAGCTCGGCATCGGCCGCCTTGAGCCGCGCAGAGACGATCTCGATCGTGTCGCGGATGACATCCTCGACGCTGACGGCGCCAAGTTTCTCATTCGGTTTGCGGGCGAAATTGCGCAGATGCCGGCTGATCGAGGCCATCCGGTCGATCAGCGCCGAGATGCGCTTGAGATTGTCGGCCGCATCCTCGACACGGCCGCGATCGATGAGAAGACCGGTTGTCTCGGCATAGGTCTTGGCGGCCGCAAGCGGCTGGTTGAGTTCGTGGGAAAGTGCTGCCGACATCTGCCCGAGCCCGGCGAGCTTTCCCGCCTGAACGAGATCGGCCTGGGTCTGGCGAAGACGTTGTTCCGTCAGCCGCCTTTCGGCAATCTCCTCCTCGATACGGCTGTTGACGCGGGCAAGATCCGCGGTGCGTTCGGCCACCCGTCGCTCCAGCTCGTTCTGCGCTTCGGTCTGCAACTGCATGCGTTCGGCAAGCCGCATCCGCCGTTGCAGGAAAATGGCCGAAGCAAGCCCGGCAAGGCAGAGCGCCAGAAAGACCGCTGCCATCATGATCTGCGCCTGCCGGCGCACCGAGGCTGTGTCCATCAGCACATTCACAGTCCAGCCGGCCTCCGGCATGATCTGGGAAACGTAGAGATATTCCCGCTCCGCCTTGCCGGTGTGGATCAGCATCGTCTCGTGGCCGGCGAAACGGCCATAGGAAAGAGGCAGTTCATGCAGCTTCACATCGGCATACCGGCGAGACGTTTCCGTCCGGGAAACCCGATCCGGCGTCCGCGGCAGGATCGCGGCAAACCGCCATTCGTCGCTGCCGGTCATGAAGATGATGCCTTCGGGATCGGAGACGAAAATCCGGTCGTCGCCGCCGGCCCAGGAAGCCTCGATCGTATCGAGATCGACCTTGAAGACGATGACCCCCAGGATCTTGCCGCCCAAGGCGATCGGCGAGCTGAAATAATAACCGCGCTTGGCCGATGTCGTGCCGACCGCAAAGAAGCGGGAGCGATCACCCCGCGCCGCCTCCTGGAAATAGGGGCGATAGCTGAAATTTTCGCCGACGAAACTGACGGGAGAATCGTAGTTACTGGCAGCAATCGTCGTACCGTCCATGGTCATGATGTAGATGTCGGAAGACTTCAGCAGTGCATTGACGGATTTCAGATACTGGTTGGCGGCAAGCCGCAGCGCCTCGTTGCCGGGGTCTTCGATCAGCACCTCGATGATTTCGTCATCGGCGGTCAGCGCCGGCAGCGCCTCGTAGCGTTTCAGATGCCCATCCAATGCCGAGACGGCAAGCCGCAGCGTCGTGCCCGCCTGCAACTCCGCCTCGTCCATATAGCTGCGCGTCACAAAGTCATGCACCTTCCACGTCAGCACAAGGCCGAGCGCAAGACACAGGACAAACACTGCCGCAATTTTATGCTTCACGTCCGAAGGGCTCCTCCTCCCTCGACCATAACGAGCATATCTTACGGAGCGCCGCGGAATTTTCCAATGGCTTCTCGCGTGATGGGAGTGTTCGGAAATTTTGGCTTAAGCAAAGACCGATAACTAAAGCCACGAGCCGCGGTAATCCCATCCAAGACGCTTGACTTGAGGTAGGATATCGCGTCGTTTTGCAATCAATGAGGGCAGGCCGCTTCGCGCGGTAAAAGGGGTTTAGAATGGTTTCCTTGCTTGCGCTTTTTATGGGCGGCGTCGCCGGCCTGCGTGCCATGATGGCGCCCGCACTTGCCACCTGGGCGGCAGCGCTCGGCTGGCTTGATCTTTCCGGCTCATATCTGTCCTTCCTCAGCTCCAACTGGGCGGTGCTGATCCTCACCATTCTCGCCGTGCTCGAACTGGTGACCGACCAGCTGCCCAATACGCCGAGCCGCAAGGTGCCGCAGCAATTCATCACCCGCCTTGTAACCGGCGGCGTGGCGGGGGCCGCGATCGGCATTCCCCACGACCTCTGGCTGGCCGGCCTCGTCTCCGGCGTGCTCGGCGCCGCGGTCGGCACCTATGGCGGCGCCTGGGCACGGGCCAAACTGGCCGAAAGCTTCGGCAAGGACCCGCCGGCCGCCTTCATCGAGGATGCTGTCGCCTTCGTCCTGGCCTTCATCATCATACTGCTTCTGCCCGGAGCACCGGCGGTATGAAGAGCTTCGACGCGATCATCATCGGTGCGGGCCAGGCGGGACCTTCCCTTGCAGGGCGGTTCAACGATGCGGGAAAGAAGGTCGCGATCATCGAGCGCAAACATGTCGGCGGCACCTGCATCAACACGGGTTGCAAACCGACCAAGACTCTGGTCGCCAGCGCCTATGCCGCCCATCTCGCCCGTCGCGCATCGGAATACGGCATCGGCATCGGCGGCGAAGTTTCGGTCGACATGCAGGCGGTGATGCGTCGCTCGCACAAGGTTACGCTCGACAGCCGCCACAGCAACGAGAACTGGCTGGAGGGCATGGAGCATTGCGAACTGATCCGCGGCCATGCGCGGTTCGAGAGCAAGGATGTCATTCGGGTGGGCGACGAGTTGCTGACCGCTCCGCAGATATTCCTCAATACCGGCTCGCGCGCCACGATCCCGGATTTCGCCGGTGTGGGCGGCATCCCTTATATGACCAATACCGATATCGTCATGCTGGACCGGCTGCCGAAACATCTGGTGATCGTCGGCGGCAGCTATATCGGGCTGGAATATGCGCAGATCTACCGACGCTTCGGTGCTGAAGTGACGGTTGTCGAAAAAGGCCCGCGCCTGATCGGTCGCGAGGACGAGGACATTTCCGACGCGGTTCGCGAAATCCTCGAGGCGGAAGGAATTCATATCCGCACCAGGGCCGAATGCATCCGTTTCCGCACCCATGAGCAAGGTATCGCGGTCGGCGTGAACTGTGATGAAGGTGAACCCGAAGTGATCGGCTCAGATGTGCTGCTCGCCGTCGGCAGGCGCCCGAATACCGACGACCTTGGCCTCGACAAGGCCGGCGTCGAGTTGGACGCGCGCGGCTTCATCAAGGTCGATGATCGTCTCGCGACCAATATCGAAGGCATCTGGGCGGTGGGTGACTGCAACGGCCGCGGCGCTTTCACCCACACCGCCTATAGCGATTTCGAGATCGTTGCCGCAAATCTCTTCGACGGCGAAGACCGCAGGGTTTCGCAACGGCTGCTGGGCTACGCGCTGTTCATCGACCCGCCGCTCGGCAGGGTCGGACTGGGCGAGACCGAGGCGCGTAAGGCGGGCCATGACGTGCTGGTCGGCACACGGCCGATGACCAGTGTCGGCCGCGCGGTCGAAAAAGGCGAGACAAAGGGCTTCATGAAGATCGTTGCCGACGCCAAGACAAGGAAGATCCTCGGCGCGGCCCTGCTCGGCACCGGTGGCGATGAGGCGATCCATGGCGTGCTGGATCTGATGAATGTCGGCGCGAGTTATGACGACCTGCGTTGGGCGGTGCCCATCCATCCGACCGTCTCTGAGCTTTGGCCGACGGTCGTCTTGTCGATGAAGCCCGTATAAGGGGATCGGCAAGCTTTTCCGCTTATGAACGGGATCGGACGATCCTGTCGGGGTGGAAACATGTGCGGATTTGCTGGCTATGCGGGAGAAGGTTTCGGAGCGGAACGCGCGCCATCCCTGCTTGCCGCCATGGGGCAGGCAATCGCCCATCGAGGACCCGATGGCCACGGGATCTGGACCGGCACCGGCATCGGTCTTGCCCATATGCGTCTGTCGATCGTCGGGCTCTCCGACGGCCAGCAGCCGATGACGAGCGCCGATGGCCGTTACACGATCGCCTTTAACGGCGAGATCTTCAATTATGTCGAACTGCGCGACGAGCTAAAGGCCCGCGGCGCTACCTTCCGCACCGGCTCCGATACGGAAGTCCTGCTGCAGCTTTATGCCTATGACGGCGATGCCTGTCTGCAGAAGCTGAACGGCGATTTTGCCTTTGCCATCTGGGATGCGACAGAGCGCAAGCTGTTTCTCGCACGGGATCGGATGGGCGTGAGGCCGCTTTTTTATACGCAGCACAAGGGCACGCTCTATTTCGCCTCCGAGGTGAAGGCGCTGCTGACGGTCCCCGGCATCGAGGCCGAGCTCGATCCCTTCGCGCTTGACCAGATTTTCACCCTCTGGGCGCCGATCGCGCCGCGCACCGCCTTCCGCGATATTTTTGAGCTGGAACCCGGCCAGATGCTGGTCCGCAAAGACGGGACGAACCGGCTCACATCATGGTGGACGCTGGATTTTCCCGATGCCGGCGAACCTGGCGCAGCGGATGAAAGAGATCGAAGCGAAGAGTTGCGCGCCTTGCTGAGCGACGCTGTGCGGCTGAGGATGCGCGCCGATGTCCCGGTCGGCTCCTATCTTTCGGGCGGACTGGATTCCTCGCTGATCTCGGCGCTGGCAGCACCGATCGCACCAAACGGGCTCAACACTTTCTCCGTCACCTTCGACAGCGCCGAACATGATGAAAGCAGCTTTCAGCATGAGGTCGCGACGGCGCTCGGAACCCGCCACCGCTCGGTCGCTTCGTCGCCTGAAGCCATCGCGGCGGCTTTTCCCGATATTATCCGCTTTGCCGAACGTCCGATTTTGCGCACCGCCCCCGCCCCGCTTTACACGCTGGCCGGCCTCGTTCGCGAAAACGGCATGAAGGTCGTGCTGACCGGCGAAGGCGCAGACGAAGTATTTGCCGGTTACGACATTTTCCGCGAGGCGAAAGTGCGCCGCTTCTGCGCCCGCCAGCCGGGATCGAAGATCAGGCCGCATCTCTTCCGCAAGCTTTATCCCTATCTGCCCGGGTTAAAGCAGCAATCGGCCGAATATCTCTCCGCCTTCTTTGGTGCCGGTGCGAGCGATCCGGCAGACCCGCTATTTTCCCATCGCCCGCGCATCCGCAGCACGGCGGCAGCGAAGATTTTCTATTCGGACGATCTGCGCAAAACGCTTGGCGATTACGATGCCGCCGAGGAACTCGTGACCCGCCTGCCCGAACGTTTCGGCCGCTGGCATCCACTGCATCAGGCCCAATATCTCGAAACCCGCCTTCTGCTGCCCGGCTATATCCTCTCCAGCCAGGGTGACCGGATGGCGATGGCGCATGGAATCGAAGGCCGCTTCCCCTTCCTCGATCACCGGCTGGTCGAATTCGCCGCAAGGCTTTCGCCCGACGCCAAACTGCGCGGCCTGCGTGAAAAGCACATTCTGCGCGAGGCGGCGAAAGGCCTTCTGCCGGCAAGCGTAACGGAGCGGCAGAAACAGCCATATCGCGCACCGGACAGCAGATCGTTCACCGGACCGAACGTAGAGGAAATGCCCTATGTCGCAGCCCTGCTGTCGGAACAGTCGATCGCATCGACCGGACTGTTCAATCCGATGGCCGTATCGAAGCTCCACGGAAAATGCCGCAAGCAGGATGTCGCCGGTTTCCGCGACAACGCCGCTTTTGTCGGAATTCTTTCAACCCAGCTATGGGCCGATAATTTCGCCAAAAAACAGTCGCTTACCGCAACCGCAACGCCTTGAAACGCTTAATCTATCCGACCGCACCAGTCTTTCCGGCATCTCACGCTCGCGTGATCGCTAAAATTTTAGTATTGTCTTTATGAGGATCGGAACGCGCTGCCTTTAAGCCTTCCGACAAGCCGCGCCCCGATATGAACCTGTGGGCAGAAATCGCGACCAAGTCAGGGAGTAAACACCATGACCGTATCGATCATCATCAAGACCTTGAACGACGAAAAGCGGATCGCCCGCACGATCGAATCCGCATTGGCAGCTCTTCCGGATGGAGAGGGCGAAATCATCGTCACCGACCTTGGCTCCCATGACCGTACGATCGAGATCGCGTCGGCCTATCCGGTGCGCTTGGCCCAGATCGCCCGCCCCGCGCGCTTTCGCAGCGGCGCCGGCTCGCAGCTGGGTTACCAATATGCCCGCCACGACTTCATTTGCCTGATCGAAGCCGACATGGAGCTCGATCCCGGCTTCCTGCCGGAAGCCATCGCTTTTCTCGAACGCCATTCACGCACCGGCGGCGTCACCGGCCATGTCCAAACCACGGCAACATCCGCAAACGGCCTGATGGCCAACAATCGCATCGGTGCGGTGGATCAGCTTGCGGGCGGCGGCCTCTATCGTCGGCGGGCAATCGAGGCGATCGATTACATGGCCGATCGCAATCTGCACGGCTATGAGGAACTGAACCTCGGTATCCGCCTGCGCACAAACGGCTGGAAACTGCATCGGCTGGACCGGCTTTTCGCCCGTCATCACGGTCGCGACGCCCGCTCCCGCGATCTCCTGCTGCAGCAGGTCAGGACGAAGGAGCCCTTCGGCATCGGCGAGCTTCTGCGCGCGGCAACCGGAAAGCCTTATTTCTACCGCCTGCTGCGCGACCTGCCGGAACTGGGTATCCTGGCTCTTGCCTGGACTTTCCTCATCGCATCCGCCGTGCTGCTTGCCACACTTCCGGGCATCACCACACCAGCACTTATCATCGCCGCCGGCCTGGGCCTTGCTGTCGCGATCACCTCCTATCGCACCGGACGGCTGAAGACCGGCCTTTATGCGGTAATCGTCTGGTTCCTGCAGGCAATTGCGCTGCCCGTCGGCTATATCACGCCTCGCCGCAATCCCCGTTCCTGGATCGAAAGCCACATTCTCGGCGAACCCGATGCGGAAGTCAGCCGCGACGCCGACCAGGTAACGGACGCCTATGATCCCAGCATGGCGCAGGGTGCTCGCTAGGCCTCATTTAGCCACATCCGGCACCGGATTTCTTCGGATCAAATCCTCCCTTGGCTCGTTTTGAAGACGAGACAAAATGACAAGGAGGAAGCCTCATGGCCAATGCCAGCTCGAAACATATCGGCTCCGGAACGCAGGGAAAGAGCAGCGGAAACGGCGCGATGACTGACATCGACAAGGCTGTTCTTCCGGACAATATGGTGCTTTCCAATCGCGACAAGGCACAGCATTCACGCGAGCGCGGCCTTGACGGCAAGTCCGTGCAGAACGAGCAGTTCCACGACAACGAAGCCAATCATATCGACTGACATCGGCACCGATCCGGCGTCTTGAACGTCCGATAACATAGGTTCACCGAATCATTACTTCGATTTAATCCGCCGCCGCTTGCAACGGCGGCGGAAGAGAGTACGGTCATGCCATCGCTGGCTATTGTGTAGGGCGCCGGCGACTGAAAGACGAAATTCTTTCGCCCCCATGATGGAGGCAAGCATGATCCCGACAGTACAAAGCAATACGTTTGATCCGATCGAGCTCGCGTTCCTGAAGCGCGTTTTCGACGATGTCTGCGTTGAACACGGCCTGCCGGATGGCAGCGCAGCCGCCAGCGATGTTGCCGTCGAAATGATCCAGCTCTATCAGCGTGGCATAAAAGACGAACACAGCCTGCACCGCCATTTCGACAGGCAGAACTTTTTCGGCTAGCGCTTGGCCTGCAGGTCGCGTTCATCCCGCATCAGGAAAACGCGGGTGATCGGGTCGAGATTGTCCTCCAGCCACGTCGCCATAGCCACTTCCTCCGCCAGGATCTTCTCGAATATCCCCTGCGCTTCGGTTTCGCCGAGTTCGTCCGCCGCTGTGATCAGCATCCTGTAGAATGCGATCTCCAGATGTTCGAACGAATAGGCGGCGGCCGTGAACTTGACGACCTCGTCGCTCATCAGCAGCCCCGGAATACCCTGGACGGTGGCGGCGATCCGGCCGGCAATGTCCTTGAGCGTGGAAGGCGCGCCCGAAAGGTTGTTCAGCAGGGTCTGCAGCACTTCCGCATGGTTCTTCGTTTCTTCCAGATGCTGAAGCATGCGCGCCTTCAGATCGGGGTAGTTTTCCAGCCGCCGCGTCTGCGCGGTCAGCATGGTGATCGCCTGCTCTTCCATGGCGTGAGCGCTTTTCAGCCAGGCAATGAAATTGTCCTTCGCGTGTGTCATCCGGTTTCTCCCTCCCTCTCCTCCAGAGATAGTACACGGGTCCGTGATCGCCAGAGGCAACCCCGAACCATGGCGGGAAGTTCCATCCCGCAGGCCGCGAAATGCCACCGATACGCTACTGAGGGATGCATCTGCGGCATATCAGCTCCTGTTAAAAAAGTGGGAACCATCACTTGCGCCGAGGGTTGTCGATGAATTAATGGAGGCGCCGATGATGCCAGATCCGAGAGAGCCCACGGAAAAGCCGCCTATGCCGGCACCGGGATGGACCCCAGATCCGCCGATCGACGAACCGGAACCCGACAGGCTGCCCGATGAGGCGCCAGTGCCGAATCCGGATGAGACAAACAGACCGCCCGTCTACATGCCGCCAGGAAATGCGGCGTAACCGGCGGCAAAAAGAGAACGACATGACAGTATCGAGTAAGAGCATGCCGAGCAGCAACGCGTCCCGGTCCCAGCAGCCGGCAGAGTTCAAGCCATGCCTCTGGAAGCTTCTGATCGTGACGGCCGGTATTCTGGTCGCCGTATTCGTTGCCATGGAAGTTGTTGACGACACCTATGTGGGCTCGTTCGACACCAAGGTCTCCGCACCGCAACTGCACAAGGCCGGATAAGCTGTCGCGACCGCGCAACCGCGGGAACCAAATCTGAAACCTTGGCGTTCCTCCGTCAGAAATGGCGAGGTGGCGCAAGGTGGATGTGAGCAGTTTTTCCAACCCTGATCTGATCGATCCGGTGGTCGGTCGCATGCGGATCATAAGGCCCGGCAGGAACGTCTGGCGCTCGGCAAAGGCTGAGCGCATAGCCTTCCTGATCGACGGCGAGGATTATTTCTGCCGCCTCGACGAAGTGCTGCGCCAGGCGGAAAAATCAATCTTGATCGTCGGCTGGGATTTCAATCCCGACATTCGCCTGCGCCCCAGGGATAAAGATAGCGAAACGATCGGCACATTGCTGCGGCGTGCCGTCGAGCAAAAGCCGGAGCTTGAAATCCGCATCCTCGTCTGGGGCATGGGGCCGGTTTATTCCGGCAAGAGTTTCCGCATGTTCGGCAAGATGGATTGGGCCGATCACCCGCGCATTGCATTGCGTTTCGATTTCCGTCATCCGCTGCGCGCCAGCCACCACCAGAAGCTCGTCGTAATCGACGACAAGACAGCATTTCTCGGCGGCATCGACCTTACCGCCCGGCGCTGGGACGATCGCGAGCACAACATCATCAACCCGGTGAGGACCTCACCGGACGGCACGTCCTATGGACCCGTCCACGACATGCAGACGATCGTGACCGGCGAGGTTGCCCGGCTGATCGGCGATGTCGCACGGCGCAGATGGAAAAAGACCCATGGTGAGACGCTTGCGCCCGTGGATGTACCCGGCCCCGCGCCGTGGCCATCCGATCTTGAGCCTGCCCTTCGCAACTGCCCGACCGGCCTGGCTTTGACCGAACCATGGAAATGGAAAGGTCGCCGCGGCCATCGCGAAGCGATACGCCTCACCCATGACGCCCTGAAGGCCGCCGAAAGACATCTCTATATCGAGACGCAATATCTGGCTTCCTTCGGCGTGGCCCGGACGCTTGCCAAACGTCTGCGCCGGCAGAACGGACCGGAAATCGTCGTACTCGTCACCCGGGAATCCCACGGGTTCCTCGAAAAGCTGATGATGGGCCACAATCGCACGCGGTTGATCCGACGGCTGAAACGCGCCGACCGTTACGACCGGCTGCGGGTCTTTTATGCCGTTACGCCGGACGGCAAGGGCGGCGAACGGGAAATCATTGTCCATTCCAAGCTGATCATCGCCGACGACCATTTCGTCCGTGTCGGCTCTTCCAATCTCAACAACCGTTCTGAAGGTCTCGATACCGAGAGCGATCTTGCCATGGAGCCGACCGACCGTGCCGGCCGGCAAGCGATCGCGGAATTGCGGATCGATCTCCTGGCCGAACATCTGGCGACCGATCCCGCATTGGTGCGCCGGCATTTCGAGGAGACAGGATCGCTGATCCGCACGATCGAGATGCTGAACGTCAACGGCCGGCATCTGAAGCCGTTCGATGTGGATGTCGAAAAGGGCGAGACGGAATCCATCCCCGGCACCAGCATCATCGATCCGAAGCAGCCCTTCTGGCCGATCCCTCAGATCCAATCCGGTTTCCGCCGCCTCCTGTCGCGTTTTTCACCCCATCGAATGTTCTGAAAACCGGTAGGGTCGGCGGCGATAATAGGCCTCGCTCGCAAGAAATGTCGGCAGGCCGATGATCAGCGGCACGAAGAAATAGAGCACCCGGAAGGCAACCAGCGCACCGATGATCTTGGTGCCCGGCAGAATGCCGAGCATCGTCGCCTCAAGCACGCCGAGCCCGCCCGGAACATGGCTGACCAGTGCCGCGACATTGGCCGTGACATAGGCACCGGCGACCTCGAAATAGGTGATCGATCCGAACACCGCCATGAGCTGATGGATGGCTGCCGCAACGCAGGCGAAATTCAGCGTGCCGATGCCGATCTGCAGAACTGCCAGCCCGAGCGGCGGCGGATCGAGGCGCCACTTGCGCAGCCGCACCGGCACCCGGAAGATTGAGATGACGAGATAGACGGCAGGAAGGAGCAGACAGGCAAGACCCGCCGCAATCCGCGCATCCTGTCCAATGCCGAAAAGCTCGGTATCCGGCCCGAGATCGAGAAGCAGCACGAGCGCCGCGAGGCTCGAAAGCCCCAGCCCGACCGTGATCCCGCAGAACCCGATGACCTTGGCGATCTCGCCTCCTGTCAGCCCCCAGCGTGAATAAAACCGGTAGCGCACCGCGCCACTGCTGAGCGCCGCCATGCCGACATTGTGGCCTATCGACAAGGCGCAGAAGGAGGCAAGCGCCGTCTGCCGCCAGGCAAGCGTCTTTTTCACATAGCGGACGGCCAGCGTGTCGAAGCCGGTGAGGCAGAGATAGGATGCAGCGACAAAGACCATCGCCGCAGCAAGCCTGGCAAGCGGAATGGCCTCGGCGGCATCCGCCACCTCGTCAAACGTGTATCGGCCTAGGCTGCGATAGACGAGAAAGGCAGCAATACAGACGGCAGCAAGCACGGCCAGCTGCAAGATATGCTTTCTGCCGATCATCATTCCTCCTGTCAGATTACAGAAGGGGAACGAAAACCCGGCCAAAGGTGTTCCCTGCCCTATGCAGTCATCGCCGGCCAAATCCTCGGCTCCCCGCCGCCTGAAACTCCTGACCTATAATGTGCATAGCTGCATCGGCACCGACCGGCGGCTGGCGCCGGAACGTATCGCCGAAATGATCGCGGCAGTGGAACCGGACATTATCGGCCTGCAGGAACTTGATGTCGGACGAAAGCGCACGGGTGGCATCGACCAGGCGCATGCAATCGCCGAAATCCTCAAGATGCAGCACCATTTCCACGCGGCTCTCGATGTCGAGGAGGAACGCTATGGCGATGCGATCCTGACCGCTCTTCCCGCCGAGATTGTCAAAGCAGGCCCCCTGCCGTCGCTGGGCGAGCAGCGCGGCGCATTGTGGATAGAGGTGGACGTCGGCGACCGGCGGCTGCAGGTCTTCAACACCCATCTGGGCCTGCGACGGATAGACCGGATGCGGCAGGCGGAAGTGCTGCTTGGCCCGGAATGGCTGGGAAACGACCGTTTGAACGGTCATCCCACCATACTGCTCGGCGATTTCAACTCGATCCCCTCCAGCCCGCCCTATAGGCGGCTTGCCGGTGCGTTGACGGATGTGCGCACGCATATGGCCGGCCAATTGCGCCCGACCTTCCCCTCCCGCTTCCCACTGCTGCGGCTCGACCATATCTTCGTGTCGAAAGACGTAGCCGTGGTGGAGGCCAAGGTCATCTCCACTCCCCTCGCCAAACTCGCCTCGGACCATCTGCCCTTGGTGGCGACGATCGAGATTTAGTGCAGCAGCTTGTGGAAGCGCCTCGCTTGCTTGAGCATCAGGGCAACCGCGTGGTCGTCCACCTGCTCTTCGGAAGACGCAACGGGGACGACGCGAACCGATTGCGCGCCGGTCTCTGCGAGCCGCCTGAAAACGAGCTGCAGAATGGCAGCCTCGATACCGTGATCGAAGATGACCACATCCTTGCCGGCGTGATCGTGATGGATAGCGTCATCATCTCCGAGATACATGAAATGCCGACGCTCGAGATCCGATAACTGGCGCTGGCGCTCGGTATTCAGGTAACCGGGCGGTACATGGAATTCTCGCGCCAGATCTTCGTCGACGACGACCTGCGGCTCATCGAGATCGATGACCGAGCCGATCATGGTTTCCGGGTGACCGGGAGCCGGAATGCAGCCGACGAGAAGAAGATCGAGTTCGCAGCCGAGCCGCCGCGAAACGTTAAAGGCAAGGTCGACGCTCTGCGGTGAAAGCGCAACGATCACAATGCGATCGAGGGAAAGGGCCGACAGGGTTTCGGCCAGGTCGCGTCCGGCAAGGTCACGCCCGGCCGCACCGGACCCGATGTGGCCGGATGAATGCGTTTCGGATGTCATGAAACTCCTCCTCCCAGAGCTATTTCATCGTCTTGACGAGAAAGCTGCAGATCAATCAATTGTTCCGCAGGCCCATCATGAAAACCCGCCTAGCTGCGGAGGTAAAAGCGGACAGGTTCCGAATGAACTGGCCGGAAGACTGACCTCGATCAGGTGCGGCGCTCATGGATAGAAGACGAGAAATCTCCCCAACCACAAGGCGAGCGACCATCATTCCATGGCGTTGGAAAGCAACGGAACTCGACTATACGGAAATTATTCGCTCGTATAATAGAGCTGGATTGGCACTGCAAAACACGAGCGTGACCACCACATGACACCAGCTCGCCGATCCTATATCCGCGCCAGCGAGTCCGAGCGCCGCGAAGATCTTATCCTGGCGACGCTGGATTGCATCGCCGAGAGCGGCATCCAGGGCGCGACCGTACGACAGATCGCCAACAGGGCCGGTGTCACGGCCGGCCTCATCCGGCATTATTTCACCGGCAAGGACCAGATGCTGCAGGCGGCCTATCGCGCCGTCATGAATGGCATGACGGAATTGCCGATTGCCGCGGCGCATGAGGGCGAAACGGCCTCCGTCCGTCTTCGCCGCTTCATCATCGCCAATGTCACGCCGCCGGTGACCAATCCCCGCACGCTGTCGCTCTGGGCAGCCTTCATCAGCCATCTCCAGACAGACCAGACTTTCGCCGCCATTCACCGGGAAAACTATCTCGCGTCCCTGACTGCGATGGAAGCGCTTCTGGCGGATTTCTTCGAGGAACGGGGCACTGCGGTTTCGGAGCGGCAAAACCGCAGCTTCGCCATCTCGCTCAACGCGTTGATCGACGGGCTGTGGCTGGAAGGAACGCTGACTTCGGACCTGTTTGCCGAAAACGAACTGGCCGACAGCGCACTTGCCTCCGTCGAGGCGCTTTTGAGACTGAAGCCGGGTGAACTGGCTTAATAGACATAAAAGGACATCCCATGCGTTATGCTTCGATCACCGATCGTCTTGCCCATCTCGGTTCCGGCCGCTGGGCCCTGCATCTCACCGCCCGGCGCATGAAGGCCGAGGGCGAGGAGATCATCGAGCTGACGATCGGCGAACCGGATGTGGCGCCCGACACGGCGCTTCTCGACGAGGCGTCCCGCGCCATGTATGCCGGCCGCACCCGCTATTCCAACGGCCGTGGCGAGCCGGCAGTCCTGAAGGCGCTGGTGGAGAAATACTCGAAGCGCCGCAAGGGCGTGACGGAAAAGAACTTCCTCTGCTTTCCCGGCACCCAGACGGCGCTTTACGGCGTCATGACCGGTTTGGTCGAAGCCGGCGACGGCGTGCTGGTCGGCGATCCGCTTTATGCGACCTATGAAGGTGTCATTGCCTCGACCGGTGCGCATATGATCCCTGTGCCGCTGCGGCCCGAGAAGAAATTTCATCTTCAGGCCGAGGATCTGGAACGGGCGATCACGCCCGAAGCCCGCGTGCTTTTGCTCAACACGCCGCACAATCCGACCGGCGCGGTACTGACCAGGGCAGAGGTTGCCGCAATCGGCGAAGTCTGCCGCAAGCATGATCTCTGGATTGTTTCGGATGAAGTCTATGAGCAACTGATCTTCGACGGCACCGAATTTGCCTCGCCCTTCGACATGCCGGAACTGGCCGAGCGGACGATTGCCGTCTCCTCCATCTCGAAATCTCACGCCGCACCCGGTTTTCGTTCCGGCTGGGCGGCAGGCCCTGAAGAATTCTGCGAAAGGCTTCTGCCGGTTTCGGAAACCATGCTCTTCGGCGTACAGCCCTTCATCTCCGACATGACGGCGTTTGCCCTGTCCAGGCATTTCGACACAGCCGACGTGATGCGCGAGAACTATGCGCGCCGTGCCGCAATTGTCGCAAAGGCCTTTTCCGGCAGCAATCTGGTAAAGCCCATGCCGCCGGAAGGGGGAATGTTCATTCTGCTCGACGTGACGGCGACCGGGCTGAACGGCGAGGAATTCGCCTGGGAACTGCTGCGTGAAGAAAAGGTCGCAGTCATGCCGGGCACATCCTTCGGCGATCAGGCGGCAGGCTTCCTGCGCATTTCGCTGACAGTGCCGGAAGATGTGCTCGCAACTGCCATGCAGCGGATCGGCGACCTTGCGGGCCGCATCGTGGCGCATAAGGAAGCGCCGCTGCATATCCGTTGATCGAAACCTGATGGCGGGAGGCCTTTTACAGTTTTCCCGCCAGCCACAGAATGCCGAAGATCGTTCCGCCGACTGCCATGAATGAAGACAGGATTGTCGTCAGGATCAGGAAGACGAGATAAGGCGCCGGGACATGCGGCGAGACTTCCAGCTGGAAACTCTCCCGTATCGCCTCCGGGTTGAGGCAGGTGATCTCGACATCGCCAGCTGCGGTACATTCGAACGCCCCCAGCGGAAACGACTTTTTGCCGCTCATATCGGTGCGCGAAGCGCGAAACAGCGAACGTCCATAGGAACGATACTCGAGTGCCACACCTGAAGGGCGCGCCATGACGGCAAAGCGGGCGGAGAAATACGATACGCCGGTGATGAACGTCATTGCCGGGATAACGACGCTGACGAGATACCGCCCGCCAACCGGCAGGTTTATCCTGTACGGCCCATCTCCCGCCGGAAAGCGATATTTTACAGCAGGTGAAATGATCTTCCACAATGCCGAAATGCAGCGGATCAGCAAATAGATGCCCGCCACTGCAACAAGGGGCGAGGCTAAACCAATTAAAGCCGGGCTTATCATGGAGCCATGATTAGCGCAGCCAAAACGAGGTTTTCAATGGGCTGCGCCTTTCCGAACCGGATTTCATCACCGCGATCGTCTCAGCCGGCATCACCGGCATCGGCAACGCGCTCGTCGCGATCAGCAGCATCGGCGCCCATGCCGTGCGCCTTGCGGGCCTTGTTGATCTCGAGACTGGCCGGGCTTGGCTGTTTCCTGAAAAGAGCTTCGCCGGTGCCGCAACTGCTGGCGACACTTGGCTGGCTGCTGCCGAAGCGGGTGGCTTCTTCCGATGTGCTTTCACGGGTCATCATGTCCTCCTCCAATGCCATGCGATAACACGGCAGACCGGCAGAGGGTTCCGTAACTGACCTTGCCGCATGCCCGGACTCTCCCACAACTGACGCGCGGGAGCTTCTTTTGCGGATCATCCGGCGACCGTGCCCTGCCCTACTTCCACAGACCATGGCGCTTCGCAAAGGTCTCGAACAGCGCCAGATGCGGAAGATCCTTACCCTTTTCGATCAGGCCATGACCACCGACTTCGAAGAGATGCAGCTCGGTCGGTGTTTTCTGGGCGCGCAGGGCCTGAAACAGGATCAGGCTGTTTTCCGGCGCAACAGCCGGATCATCGCCCGCATGGGCAAGGAAGGTCGGTGGCATGTCGGCGGGCAGATTGAATTCCAGCGAGACCTTGCGCTTCTCTTCCTCCGTGCCGCCCTTCGGGAACATGTTCTTCACCGAGGTCTCATGCGCATAGGGCGCCATCATCGTCATGACGGGGAAGAACATGCCGGTGACGAGCGGCTTGGTCGAAAGCTTGTCCGCCTCATCGACCGGTTCATAGGTTTCGCGGCCAAAGCTTTCGGTCAGCCAGCCGGCCAGATGCCCGCCTGCAGAGAAACCGGCAACGCCGACGCGGGCGGGATCGATGCCGAATTCCTTGGCCCGGTGGCGGATCAGCCGGATTGCGCGCTGCGCGTCCTGTAACGGAGCTTCCGGACCGGCAGCCCAGCCGTCATGCGGCAGGCGATAGGTCATGATGAAGACCGTTGAGCCCAGGCTGGCAAAGGTCTTGTCGATACCGCTGCCGGAACGGGTCACCGCAACACGCGTATAGCTTCCGCCCGGGATCATCAGGATGGCCGAGCCGTCGGGCTTGGCGGGCCGCTGCACCATCAGGATCGGATTGGTGACGTGCATCGCGGCCGTATCGTTCGGATCGCCATCCTTCGGATTGCGCAGGATCCATTCCTCCTTGGCCGGCACGCCCTCGCTTCCCGGCACCTTGCCTTCCGGCCAGATCGGAAAACTTTCGAGCTGCGGCAGAAGCGGCAGCTTCATGCCCTGAGGTATCTCGCCCGGCTTTCCCGCAACGGCAACCGGCGTCGTGCCGGAATTCTGCGCGAAGGCGGCAACCGGCAACAGCGCCGAGGCTGCGACGGCCATGAGAAGCTGACGGCGATCCATGAAGGTTGGCATGATGATGTGTACTCCCTGCTCCTGTTACTCCTGATCCGCAGGTTAGGGAGTAACGATGAGCTGGCAAGCAGCCGACATGCCGCAGGGGCTTGGCAAAGCCGAGACCGCGACACTCTGTCGGGGCAGCAAGTGACCGCTGTCAAATATCGGAAGGCCTCAAGGGGCGCGTTGACCGCCCTCTATCGGTTTGCCGTCCTCATCCTCCGGCGGCTCCCAGCCGAACACGCTTCGCCCGCCCCATTCATGCGAATGACGGAACTCGCCGGCGATGATCTCCTTGAAATCGGGGCCGGTGACGTAGCGTTCGAGGCTCCGGGCCTGATCGTCGAGACGATGCAGTGCCTGCAACTCTTCTTCCCGGCCGAGCCTCGCCTTGCCGACAGCCGATTTCATCACCCGGATCGTCTCGTCATAGACCTTGAGCGGCACCGGAAACGGGTGCCGGTCCTTGCCCCCATGGGCGAGCGAAAACCGGGCGGGATCGGAAAACCGGCAGGGCGCGCCATGCACGACTTCGGCGACCATGGCGAGCGCCGAGACCGTGCGGGCGCCGACGCCGGGCGTCATCAGCAGGTCCTCGAAATCCTTCGGCCCGCGATCGGCGGCAGCGGCGAGCGTGCCGTGCAGACGGCGCATGTTGACGTCTTCCTCGCGGACATCGTGATGGTCCGGCATGATCAGATGCGGCAGCATCGGCTGTGCCGAAGGCTTTCTCATTCGCGACGGATCGAGCGCAATCACCTCGCGCACGATCCTGTCCGGTCCGAGCGAGGCGAGAAGATCGAGCTGGCCGCTGCGCGAGGCGAGCGCCCGATGGTCGGCGAGATTGACGATCTCTCCCTGCCCCCGGCCTTCGATGGCCGCATGGGGGGAATCGAGAAAACTCTTCAAGCCTTCGGAATGCCAGTGATACCGCCGCGCCTGTCGCCGCGCATCGTTCATGCCCTGCTGCACCACCACCCATTTGCCATCGTCGGTGACGATGAAACCGTGCAGATAAAGATCGAACCCGTCCTGTACGGCGGCACTATCCACCTTGGCGACGAGCTTGCTGGTCTGGGCGAGCCTCGCCCCGTCGATGCCGACCCGGTGACCGATGGAAATCAGCTCGTCCGGCGTCTGGCGCGAATTTCTGCCGCGACCGCCGCAGACATGGATGCCGAGTTCGCCCGACATCGGGGTCAGCCCGCGTTTCAACGCGCCGATGACGCTGGTGGTGATGCCGGACGAATGCCAGTCCATGCCCATCACCGCCCCGAAGGACTGGAACCAGAAGGGATGCGCCAGCCGGGCAAGCAGCTCGTCGCGGCCGTAATGGATGACGATCGCTTCGGTGATGACGGCACCAAGCCGCGTCATGCGTTCACCAAGCCACCGGGGAACCCGGCCGCTGTGAAGCGGAAGATCGGCGCTGCCTGAACGTTGAGCCATGCCCCGTTATAGGATCGTGGAAAGTGTTAGGATAGGGAAAAGTTCCGCAAACGTTCCATCGGCCGACCGATCGTTTCGACATCCGCATTGGCAGGAGCGAAACCAGGGTAATTCTGCTGTCCCTTGCCGAAATAGACGCCCGGAATGCAGTTGATCCCGGCACGCTTGGCTAAGTTTTTCCACCGCCTCCGCAGAATCGACACCCGCGAAAAGGATTGCGGAGAGGAATGTGAAAGACCGACGATTGATTTGACGTCCATGTTCGTCAGATTATCGACGGACGCAAGACCACCGTGACAGGAGAGACGTTCATGGCCGATGACACCCCGGCACAGGACTCGAAACTGACGATCACCAAGCGCAAATGGGCCGATGAAGGAAAATTCCTGACCGGCCGCCACGCCCGCCCGGAGACCGACAGACTGCCGCCCGGCCAGCATCTGGTGAAGAACTGGCCGGTGCTCGATCTCGGCCAGCAACCGAGTGTTTCCACCGCCCAATGGAAGCTGGAGGTGCGCGGCTTCGTCAACAACCCAGTGACGTTGGATTGGGTCGCATTCCAGGCGCTGCCGCAGACGAACACGCTCTCCGACATCCATTGCGTGACGACATGGTCGCGTTACGACAACAATTGGAAAGGTGTCGCGACCCGCGATTTCCTCGATCTCGTCGACCCCATGCACCAGGCGGCGTCTGTCATGCTGACCAGCTATGACGGCTACACCACAAACCTGCTGCTGTCGGACTTCTCATCACCCGACGCGATTATCGTCACCGACTGGGAAGGCGCGCCGCTGGCGCAAGAACATGGCGGCCCGGTTCGCCTCGTCGTGCCGCATCTCTATTTCTGGAAAAGTGCCAAGTGGCTGAAACGGATCGATTTCAACGGCATGGATCACGCCGGTTTCTGGGAGAAGAACGGCTATCACATGCGTGGTGACCCATGGGCGGAGGAGCGGTATTCGGAGGATTGAGCTTCGATGGCAGAATGTGTGGCCCGCCCCTCACCCCGCCTCCGCNNGGCAGGCGGATGAGGGGCAGGCCCTTTTCCCGCCCGCCTTACATCAGCTTCTCCAGCGTGATTGGCAGATCCCGCACCCTTTTGCCGGTGGCGTGGAACACCGCATTGGCGATCGCCGGTGCGACGCCGACGATGCCGACTTCGCCGACGCCCTTGCCGCCGAGTGCTGACGCCTCGTAATCCGGCACGCCGACCGAAATCACCTGGATATCGGGAATATCGGAATTGGTCGGCACCAGATAATCCCCGACATTGTTGTTGATCGTGCGGGCATTGCGCGGATCGACAAGGCCTTCTTCCAGCAATGCCTGACCGATGCCCATGATGATGCCGCCGCGCCACTGGCTTTCGACCATCTTCGGATTGTAGAGCCGTCCGCAGTCGAAGGCGGACACCATGCGCGAGACACGCACCGTGCCGAAATCCTCATCGACCCTGACCTCGACGAAATGGGCGCACCAGGAATGCATCGACGTGTCGCCCATCGTCGGTCCCTGAACGCGGCCCATACTGGTCCAGGCATTCATCCGGTCTGAGGCGCTTTGCGCATCATCCGGCAGCGTGTTGCGCGTCACTTCCAGCTCGTCGCGGCCAAGCACCGACAAAAGCTCCGGCAGCGTCATCGACGGGCCATCGCCGCTCGCCACCGAAATCCTGCCCTCGCTGACGACAAGCGTATTGGCGCCGGTATCGCGGAAGGGCGAGTTGGGATCGTTGAGCGCCAGCCCGATGATCTCTTCGCGCGCCGCATTCGCCGTCTTGTGCACGGCACCGGTGATCGACCCCGCCAGCATCGACCCGCCGGCAATCGCAGAACCCGGAAGACGGCTGTCGCCAAGTACGACATCCACCTGCTCGATCGACACACCAAGCGCTTCGGCCGCCGTCTGGGCAAGGATCGTATAGGTGCCCTGCCCCATGTCGATCGCCCCCGAAACCACCTCGACGCGGCCGTTCTTCAACACCCGGATCATCGCCGAACTCGGCGCCCGGATGACCGGGAACGTTCCGCAACCGATGCCCCAGCCGATCAGCGACTTGCCGTCCCGCATCGAACGCGGCTCATGGCTGCGCCTTGCCCAGCCGAAGGCTTCCGCGCCCTCGGTCAGCGCCTCGCGCAGGCGACGTGTCGACCACGGTTTGCCAGATTGATAGTCGTGATCGGCATAGTTCTTCAGCCGCAATTCCAGCGGATCCATGGCCAGCTTGTAGGCTAGTTCCTCGATCGCGCTTTCGATCCCGTAGGCGCTCGGGTTCTTGCCCGGTCCGCGCAATGCGCCGGGCGTCACCGCGTTAACCGGCACGACGCGGCTTTGCGAGGAGAAGTTCTCCACCTTGTAAAGGATCGGCGTCGCGGCCCCGGTCTGCTCGGGATAGTCCATATAGACAGAAGTTTCGCTGGCGCCGCGATGCACGATCGCCAGCAAGACGCCATCCTTACTCGCGCCGAGCGAGATCGTCTGACGGGTCGCTGCCCGACCGCCGTAACTGGTGAAATTTTGCGGCCGGGTAACCGCGAGCCGGACCGGACGGCCGAGCTTTTTCGCTGCCGCAACGGCAACCGCGCCATAGGGCAGCGCCACGCCCTTGGAGCCGAAACCGCCGCCGATGAAGGGCGAGACGATCCGCACGTTATCGAGCGGAATGCCGAACCATTCGGCATAGTTGCGGGCCATGCCATGGGTCCACTGGCTCGGCTCCCAGACGGTCAGTTGCTCGCCATCCCAGCCTGCCGTCAGGCCATGCGGTTCCATCGCCACGTGATATTCGCGCGGCGTGCGATATTCGGCTTCGATGCGAACGGGAGAGGCCGCAAGCGCCTTTTCCGCATCGCCCCATTCGACGGTCATGGCATCGAGAAGCTTGCCCTCGCTCGCCTTCGGATCGTCCATGTCGGCAACGGCCGGCGCTTCCTCGTAGGTGATGCGGATGAGTTTCGCCGCCTCGCCCGCCTGCTCGCGGCTTTCGGCGATCACCGCGACAATGCTCTCGCCGTTATAGCGCACCACTTTCGGCAGCGGATGAAACGGCTGGTTTTCCGGCCGGTTTCCGAACCAGTCCGCAGCCGTCATCAGGCCGAGATCGTCTTCCGGCGTCAGAACCAGCAGAACGCCGGGTGCGGCAAGCGCCTTCGACGCATCCACCGACACGACGCGACCAGCCGCGATCGTGCTCTGGACCAGCACCGCATGGGCGACATTCTCGACCGGATATTCCAGCGCATAGGTCGCATTGCCGGTGATCTTCAGCTCGCCTTCGAAGCGGGAAAGACGCCCACCAACCCTGCCATCGGCCGCACTTCCGTGTTTTCTGGGTTCGATAATGGTCATGCCAGACCTCCCAAGGTCCTGAGGGCGCGGGCGACGACGCGCGGCGCCAGTTCGATCTTGTAGTGATTGCCGCCATGCGCAACGGCGCCTTCCATGGAAAGCCGCGCGGCAGAAAGGATCACTTCCTCGGTCAGCGCCTTGCCGACCAGTGCCTGCTCGACTGCTCGGGCACGCCAAGGCTTGGTCGCAACGCCGCCAAGCGCGATGCGCACATCCTTCACGATACGGCCATCCGCTTCCAGTTCCAGCCCGACGGCAACGCTTGCCGCGGCAAACTCATAGGACTGCCGGTCGCGGACCTTGAGATAGGTCGAGTTTCTGGCAGCCGCCGAGGCCGGGATGCTGATCCCGATGATCACCTCGCCGGGTGCAATCACGGTTTCCCGCTCGGGCCTATCGCCGGGTTCGAGGAAGAATTCCTCGACCGGCACGCTGCGCGAGCCGAGATCGACCACTGCATCGAAGGCAACGAGCGCAACGGCGAGATCACCGGGATAGGTGGCGATGCAGCTTTCGCTCGTACCGAGAACCGCGTGATTGCGTGTCACACCGCCGAGGGCGGAACAGCCGGAGCCGGGTTCGCGCTTGTTGCAGGCCGAAAACGTCGCCGGATCGCGGAAATAGGGACAGCGTGTCCGCTGCAACAGATTGCCGCCGATCGTCGCCATGTTGCGCAGCTGCTGCGAGGCGGCAAGCGACAGGGATTGGGCGACGGCCGGATAGACCTTGAGGATCAAGGGATGATCGGCAACGGCGCTCATCTTCGCAAGCGCGCCGATTGAAGCCTCGCTCTCGCCGACCGAAATGCCGTCGAGACCACGAATATGGCTGATGTCGATCAGCTCATCCGGCTCGTTCACACCGCATTTGGCAAGATCGAGCAGCGTCGTACCCCCGGCAAGGATTGCAGAACCGGCTTGAAGCGCGGCCTGCCGGGCATCCTCGATGGTCGTGGCGCGCGTATAGGAAAAATCTCGCATCACGCAGCCTCCGCCTTCTGCCCTGCGGCAATGGTCGTGGCGGCATCGCGCACGGCCGCGACGATGCTGTTATAGGCCCCGCATCGACAGAGATTTCCGGACATGTATTCACGGATTTCGGCATCGGAACCGGCATGTCCCTCGCGAATGCAGGCGACGGCCGACATGATCTGGCCGGGTGTGCAATAACCGCACTGGAAGGCATCGTGTTCGAGAAAGGCCTTCTGCACTGCATGCAACGTGCCGTCGTCGCCGGCAATTCCTTCGATCGTTGTTACCTGACGGCCTTCGACCTGGGCCGCCAGGGTGAGACAGGAAAGAACCCGCTCGCCATCAACATGACAGGTACAGGCGCCGCATTGTCCCTGATCGCAGCCCTTCTTGGTACCGGTCAGGTCAAGATGTTCCCTCAACGCATCGAGAAGCGTGACCCGCGGCTCCACATCGAGCGGATGCGCCTTTCCGTTGATATCGAGAGTGAGGTGGATCGTTCGCGGCATGATAACCTCCTGCTATCGTCACGAGAATGATTGCTTGGCACTGGACGAATGAACGGAGAGCCCCAGTTATTAGGCTCTGCAAGCGAATGCTGCATTTCCGGCATGACATCCGCCCTACTTCCGGTTTAAAAGTAGAGGACCCTCCAATTCGGAGGCGCCTCCGTTTAAACTAGCAACTTGATGCGCGCCGTCAAGTGCTGATCCCGTGGGAGCATGATTTTGGCCTCGGCCACGCCGGAAAATGCAGACAAGACTGCGCCGAAACTGAGGGCCGATGCCCGCAGAAACCGTGATAAACTCATCGAGGTTGCCGCCACGGCCTTTGCCGAAAACGGTGTCGAGACCTCGCTGGAGGACATCGCCCGCAAGGCAGGTGTCGGCATCGGCACGCTTTATCGCCATTTCCCGACGCGCGAACATCTGGTCGAGGTCGTCTATCAGCGGGAACTGCAAATTCTGGCGGATGCCGCCGAAGAACTGGCATTGAGCGAAGCGGCCGATGTCGCGCTCGAACAGTGGATGCGCCGTTTCGTCAATTACATGGCGACCAAGCGCGGTATGGCAAGCAGCCTGAAGATCATCGCCAGTTCAAACTCCGCCATGTTCGCCGAAGGGTTCGGACGCATCCGTTCATCCTTCGACAAGCTTCTGACGGCAGCACAGGACCAGAACCTGATCCGCAAGGATATCGGCCAGGCGGACCTGATGCATGCCATGTCGAGCATCTATTCGATCCCCGACACGCCGGAATGGCGCGAAAGCGCCAACAGGCTGATCGGGCTTTTGATGGACGGCATGCGCGTCAAGCGCTGACAACAATCCCATAGACGAAAACGGCCCGGAAAACCGGGCCGTTTGTCATTGGGATGATAGCCGTTATTCGGCTGCCACTTCCTTGTAGTCCCGGTAATAGGACAGATAGTTGCTGCGCAGCCGCTCCGGCGCACCCGGATCGGCATATTTGTGCAGGTCGGCAAGGTCGGTCTTGTTGAGGATGACGCCGATCGTCTTGGCGGCGATCTGCGGTTCCGACTGCAGAACGCTCTGCACCGCCTTGGCCGGCGTTGCGCCCCATTCCGTGACGAAGACGAAAGCATCGGCGTAAGGCTCGAACGCCTTGGCGTCGATGACCGGGATGAGCGGAGCAAGGTCGACGACGATAACGTCAAACGTGTCCTTGATGCTTTCCAGGAACTGGCTCATGCCGCTGGACGCCAGAAGCTCGCTCGTATGGGTCACCTGACGGCCACGCGTCGTCATCGGCAGGATGGTGAGGCGCGAACGGCGATCGACACGGGCAACGCTGGTCCACGAGGTCTTGTTGAGGATGACGTCGACGAGACCGACTTCCGGTTCGCTTGCCAGCATCTTGGATAGACCCGGATTGCGAAGGTCGGCGTCGATGACGAGCGTACGAGCGCCGCTCGACGCGATCAGGCCGGCAAAGTTCGCCGCAACCGTCGACTTGCCCTCGCCGGGAAGGCAGGAAACCACCCCGATGACAGCGCATTTCTTGCCCTGCAGCACGATATCGCAGGCAAGTTTGGTATTGCGCAGCGTTTCGGCAAACTGCGAGCGCGGCGCCTCGACGGCAACGCGCATCATGCGGCGGAAGGAGATCGGGTCGCCCACCGGCTGATTGGCCGCCTCGCCCTGTTCGGGAACCGCAACCGGCTTCGGCGCATCCTCGCGGGCGGCACCGGCAATCTTCGGCAGGTAGCCGAGGAAGCGCATGCCGAGTTTCTGCTGCACGTCGTCGCCAGTGCGGAAGAAACGTTCACGCAATTCCAGAACCGCTGCGGCGGCACAGCCGAGCAGCAGGCCAAGAATGACCGACAGTGCCATGGTCAGCGTCTTGCGCGGGCTCGACGGAGCGGTCGGCACACCGGCCTCGGAAATCACGCGTGCCTTGGCGATCGGCAGCGACTGCTGCTGCGAAGCCTGTTCGAAACGCTGCAGGTAGGATTCGTAGAGTGTCCTCAGCGCCGAAGCGCGCTGCTCCAGCTCCTGCAGCTGCACCATGTTGACATTCGCATCGGCATTATTGCCGGCAACCCGCTGGATGTTCTCCCGCATGGATTCGACGCGCGACTGGGAAACATCGAGTTCGTTCTTGAAGCTGCCGGTCAGCTGCTGCAATTCGCGGAACATCTGGTTGGTGACGTCCTGCTTTTCTGCCTTCATCGCAATTGCCTGCGGATGATCGGCGCCGAACTGCTGGATGATGCCCTGCTCGCGGTCGTTGATGCTGATATAGCGCTTGCGCAGATCCTGCATCACCGTGTTGTCGGTATCGCGGTTAGAAACGACCGCGTTATGGACCGCGGCTTCCGGCCCCTTGTCGATAATCGCCTTGTACTGGTTGTAACGGGCGGCGGCAGTTGCCGCATCGGCCTGCGCCACGATCAGCTGGCTGTTGAGGTCCGACAGCTGCTGTGCCGAAAGAAGCTCGCCGCGCGGGGAAATGAGGCCCTTCTCGCGCTTGAACTGTTCGACCGCCAGCGATGCCTGCTGCGCACGGGTATTCAGGTCGTTCAGCCGCTCCTGCAGCCAGATGCTGGCCCGTTCGGTGGCATCGAAATTGGCGTTGAGTTGCTCGGTCAGATAGGACTGCGCATAGGTCTTGGTGATCTGTGCCGACAAAAGCTTTTCCGGCGAGCGGACAGAGACAGCGACGACCGAGCTGCGGCCGACGCGTTCCACGGTCAGCCATTGCTGGATGATGGCGGCGGCCTTTTCACGGCGACCTGCAGCGATCTGTTCTTCCGTCGGAGCCGGCGTGCTGGCCGAAAAGATCGACGTGGCGCCACGGATCACACCCTTGACGAGATCGACCGGCGACTTGGGAGGATCGACGATCAGATCGTTTTCGTCGAGCTTCGCCGCATCGACGACGCTGAGCGCCAGTTCCTTGGACTTCAGGATTTCGACCGCACTCGACATGCGGTTGTCGAGCATCTGCGAGGACTGGACGTCCGACGCATTCTCTTCCGCATAACGGGAGAGATTGTCGTCCATGAGAATGTTCGTCATCGACGTGTACATCGGCTGGGCGAAAACCAGATAGACACCGGCCAGCACGACCATGGCACCAACACAGGCGCCGATCACCCCGAGCCGGCGCATGGCCGCAGACCACAGCTTATCGAGATCGATGAACGTGTCATGGTCTTTCGGTTCTTGGGGAAAGATCGTCATCGGTCGAAAGTTTGCCTGATCCATTGTGTCATCCGCTGTGGGGAAAATAGTGCAGGAAAGGCGAATGTCTCGCCTTTCCTGTATTCAATGCGCTTAAGCTGCGCGAACCTTGGTTGCATGCGCGTCCAGCAGTTCCTGGATCGTCACTGCAAGATCGCCGCTCATGTCCGAACGCATCATCGCGAAGGCGACGTTTGCCTCGATGAAACCGCGCTTGGATCCGCAGTCGAAGGTGCGCCCCTGATAGGGATGCGCATGGAACGGCTGGGCCTTCAACAGTTTCTGCATGCTGTCGGTCAGCTGGATTTCGTTGCCGGCACCACGTTCCTGGCTTGCGAGAAGCTCGAAAATCTGCGGCTGCAGAATATAGCGGCCATTAAGGTAATAGTTCGACGGCGCATCCGCCGGCTTCGGCTTTTCCACCATGCCGGTCACCTGGAAACCGTGATTGACGTCATTGCCGATGGCGACGACGCCATAGCTCGACGTCTCTTCCGGCGCGCACTGCTCGACCGCAAACACGTTGCCGCCGACTTCCTCATAGAGGTCCATCAGGCCGGACATGCAGCCGCGGGCGCCATAGGAAACCATGTCGGGCAGAAGCAGCGCAAACGGTTCGTCGCCCACCAGTTCACGGGCGCACCAGACCGCATGGCCGAGACCGAGCGGCACCTGCTGGCGCGTATAGCTGACGGTGCCGGCAAGCGGCAGCATCTTTTCCAGCTGTGCCACCTGCACGGTCTTGCCGGAGCGGGTCAGGCTGGCGATCAGTTCGGGATTGCTGTCGAAATAGTCTTCAATGGCAGTCTTGTTACGGCTGGTGACGAAAATGATGTTTTCGATCCCTGCCTGCATGGCTTCATCAACGGCGTATTGCACGACCGGACGATCGACGATCGTCAGCATTTCCTTCGCCATCGCCTTGGTCGCGGGCAGGAACCGGGTTCCATTGCCTGCGACAGGGATAACTGCCTTCCGAACTGGTCTTTTCAAGTTCATTCCTAGTCCTTTCCAGGGGGCATACACGCCCGATTGATCGGATTTCAGTTGACGCCAGGCACCTTCACGAGCCGGCGCATGCGAACGGCGATGGGCATCCGGAAGTGCTTCAGCGCTCCGGGTGCTTTCATCGCGGTTTTGAGGAACCCACTGAGCGACTTGGCCTTGACCTCGTCGACGAGGGTGAGAAACGAGCGGGCTTCGATGATGCTGTGCGTGCGGCGGCGCTGCGCCGCCATTTCCGCCGGGCCGAGCGGATAACGCTCCATGAATCGGCGATCGCCTTCCAGCATGTCATCGAGATGTTTGTGCTTGAGCACGCGGGAGATGGACCCCTGCATGAGATGATAGACATAACCGGGATTGGGATCGGTCGCACAGCGCCCACCGGCAGCCAGAACCGAGGCGAAGAGGATGTAGTCTTCACCGATCCGCAAGCCCTCGTCGAACTCGAGACCGTGCGCGACAAGAAAGGCGCGATCGAAGACCGGCTTCATGTAGCCGTAGTTGAACGTCGTCTTGAAGATCAGGTTGGAATCGATGAATTCCGCAAGCGTGATCTCCCGCTTGCCTTCCAGATGCCGCCTGTCGAACATGGTCTTTGCCGCCCCGCCTTCCAGCGGCACGACATCGACATTGTCCACCACCATTTGCGCATCGAGCGTCTTTGCCCGTTGCAGCATGGAGAGCGAACGTTCCGGATAGACCTCATCGTCGGCATCGAGCGTTGCGACGAAACGGCCGATCGCAGCAGAAATCCCGGTATTGCGCGCCCGGCCCGGTCCGCCATTCTGTGGCTGACGGATAAGCTTGACCCGCGGGTCCGTATAGCTTTCGGCAAGCGCCACGGTCCCATCGGTCGAACAGTCGTCGACGACGATGACTTCAACGGTTACGCCGACCTGCGCAAGCGCGCTGTCGATGGCGCGCGCAAGCGTCTCTTCCGCATTATAGGCGGCAATGATGAAGCTGATATCGGGTATCCCGCTATCCATGTTCAAGCAGCCTCCGGGGTGCCGTACTGGCGGATTTCACGAACGCCGAGCATGCCCATCACGGCGCCGACATGCAGCGCGCCACGCAGCGCATAACGGTTGCGTTTCACCGGCATCAGCGTGAAGGCCGCAGCGATGGCACCACAATAGCCCGCCTTTGTGGCAGCGATGAGAGCCTTGGGGAAACGCTTCACGCCGCCGTTCTTCGCCGCAACGATCCGGCCATGCGTCTGGCCCGAGCGAAAGCGTCGCTTGGCAAGCCATAGGAAGCTTGCGCGGCTTGCCGGAACCGGCTCCAGCACCAGCGCATCCTCGGCAAACTCGATCCGACCGCCACTTTCCGTCAGCTGCGAGAAGAAATGCGTATCCTCGCCACCGCTCTGGCCGAGAGCCAGCGCAAAACGGCGCCCAGTGACGAGCGGCGAGCGCATGTCGAGCAGCGTGTTGCAGGTGTAGCCGGTGATGATGCGGCCATCGACCCAGACCGGCATGGTCGAATGGAAATCGCCATTGCGCATCCAGGCGGCGCTGTCGTCGCCATAAAGGGCGCGAACCGGACCGAGCACGGCTTCCGCACCGGTCTGGCGTGCCTTCTGATAAAGCGCTGCCAGCCATTCCGGCGTTGCCGTCTCGTCATCGTCGATGAAGGCGAGGAAATCCGCGTCCGCCGATGTGAGGCAGGCATTGCGGGCAATCGAGATGTTCGATTTCGGGCAATGCACATAAAGGATCGGGAAGGGAGACTGCGCGCGCAGGCTCTCGACAAGGTCGCTGGCGCTTGGCACCGCATCATTGTCCGCCACGATCAGGCGCACGGATACACCTTCGGGAACGGCCAGCTTGAACAGCGATTCCAGCGTCTCCCGGAGGGCCGGCCGCCGATAGGTGCAGATGCCGATGTCGATTGTTGTCACGGTGAGATCCGCCGTCATGCAGCCCTCTTTCGTCGAATGCGAAGCAACTCCATCCAGAACCCGGCCGACCATGCGAGGTGCATGATCATTGCGGGAATGGTGGCGAAGAGTGCGATCATGTTGCGCTGGCCGATCGCCATATAGGCGCCGTAAGCGAGGCAGGCGATCATCCAGACGGCAACCGGAACGGCCGCCCACCAGTAGAGCAAGGCCAGAACCGCACCGGCAACCACCGGCGCGACTGCAAGCGGAATGGCCTGACGGATCTTAGGGATGGCGCGGTGTTTCAACAGGTTCTTCGCCCGTCCCCGGCCATAACCGAGATACTGGCGGAACAGCGCCGATGCATTGGAGCGCGGATAATAGGTCATGAAGGTCTCGCCCGTCATCCAGATGCGGAAACCGGCATTGCGGAGCCGGAAGTCCAGCTCGGCATCCTCGTTATGGCTGAAACTCTCGTCGTAACCGCCGACCTGGCGATAGGCAGCGATCCGCATCAGCGCGTGGTGGCCGTGATCGACCCACTCACCGCCGCCGCCGGCACGATGCTTGGAACCGCCATTGCCGAGCTTGGAATTCTGCGCGATCGCAGCCGCCTGCTGAAAGGCGCCAAAGCCCACCGTTTCCATGCCGACCACGACCGAGTCCGCCTCATGCGTAACGGCTTCCTCGATCAGCGCCTGGCAATAATTGTCCGGATAATCGCCATGCGCATCGATGCGGATCAGATAGTCGCGACCATCACCATAGGTCTGGACCGCGAGGTTCATCGCCGCGCTCTGAATGCGCTTGGGATTATCGAGAAGCACGAGATCGGGAATTTCTCCGATCATGCGGCGAACGATATCCGGCGTACCGTCGCGGCTGCCGCCATCGGCAACGACGATCAGCATGTCTGTCTCACCCCGCTGGAGCGAAAACTTGCGCAGCAACGCTTCGATCGTCTTTGCCTCGTTGAGGCAAGGAATGACCATAAGCACACGCGGACTGGCCGGGATTTCGGAATGCTGGTTCGACATGTCGGAACCGGAAACGCTACTCACTACCATATTCCACCTCACGACTGCATGGTTGACGCAGCCTGTACTTCAGCAGGCGAGCGAAAATCGGGTTTTAACGATGCGAGCTTTGTTACCAGCGCGCGGCAATCGGCCGGGCCGGTAATCCATTGACCGCGCTCAATCGCGGCGACGCGGGCAAAATGCTCGGCATAGGTCTCGGGCGTCATTTGCTTAAACAGGGTTTCCAGCGCCTGGGGCGTCGCCGCATCGATCGTCACGCCGATATCGCGGCGGGCGAGAAAGCGGCCGGTCTCGGTCGACGTGAGCGCGATCGGTACAGCGCCGTAAAGCCCGCCTTCATAAAGGCGGTTCGGCAGCAGCCATTCGGAATTCAGGCCTTCCTCGAAGAAATCGATCGCCCAATTGAACTGCACCTCGTCATAGATGCGGGCGAGATCCTCCGGGTTCCGGTAGGAACCATGGAAGGTGACATGCGGCGCTTCGGCGACAAGGCGGTCGAAATCGGCAAATTCGCTATAGGCCGGGCGGCCGCGCAGGACGATTTCCACCTTGCCTTCCATACGGCGGGCGAAATCGGTGAGGATCGCAAGCGACTTGGCGCAGCGGATCGCTCCGAACCAGCCGATCCGCCAGGGCTCGCCGGGCTTCGGCGCACGTGGCGTCGGCTGAAGCGGCAGGTTATCCGGGTCGAGCGCAAGAACCTTGTTCTCCAGAAGCAGAACCGGCAGCGAAAGCCCGGATTTCGGCTTGAAGAAATTCTCGACGAAGGCAGGCGAGCTGGTGATCAGCAGCTGCGCGCGACGGCCGAAATGGCGCTGGAATGCGCGCACGAGGCGCCCTTTCCAGCCTTCATCGAGCAACAGGCGATGGATATCGAGGCATTCGTAGACAACAGGCAGATCACGATCGAACTGCGCCGCCGCCTTGCCTGCAAGCGCCAGCGTTTCGAGATTGCGGGCGATGATCACATCCGGGCGGCCAATCCCTGCAAGCTTGCCCTTCAGCCCGGCGCTCGCCTTGATGATGGCGCCGATTCGCTGCGCGAACTTCCCGTCGGAGGTCTCGCCCAGCACGACCGTTCGAACGCCCGGTTCGCCCTCGAGCAGGTTGCGTCCTCTGGTGAAGCCCGCAACCGTCACGTCCGCACCCCCGGCCTTCAGGGTGAGCACACGCCGCCTGATGGCCGCATCGGCCAGATCATGGGCGAGATAGAGAACGTTTATGCTCAAACGGGCATGCTCCTGTGCTGAAAAATCAACGCAATATGACAAGCGACGAAATGGCGGCGATTAAGGCTCAATCGAGATTGCAGGCGACGGATTTGGGGAACAGGCACGCATCCCCCGGGGCAGTGAAGGAAACCCGGTCGATCACCATGGAAGACTGCCCCTGATAGGAGAAGCGCCCCATCCAGTCCTTCAGGGTGTCGGTACCCCACAGGCTGAGCATGATCTTCTGGTCATTGGTCGGTATCTTGGCAGGATCAGTCACCTCATGAACGAGCTTGCCGTTGACGAAGTAGCGCAGACGGTCCTTTTCCCAGACGAAGGCATAATCGTTGAAGCCCTGGTCGGCACCGCCTTCGACGGGAATGAGCTTCTCGTTGCCGCCCTTGCCGTTGATATACTGGTTGACCTGCACTTGGTTGGTGTTCTTTCCCAGAACCTCGAAGTCGATCTCGTCCCAGGGCTTTTTGTCGGTCGGGCCGATATAGGTGAAAAAGGCCGAGTTGAGGCCCGAGCCCGTCGCCGCCTTCATCCGCACCTCATAGGTGCCGTAGAGATAGCGCGACTTGGTCTGCACTTCACCGCAGAGAAACTTGCGATCCTTCGACTGGCCCTCGGAGAAATTCAGCGTCAGCGTGCCGCCCGCCGTATCGATCTGCCTCTTCGACCAGGTGCAGTTCTGGTGGGAACCGTTGCTCCAGCCGTCGGCGACATACCAGAAGGACCGGTCGAAACTGTCGAAATTCTCGACGAAGGACTTGTTGTTGAGCGTGCCCTGCGCCGCAGCCGGTGCAGCGACAGAGAGAAGGGAAAGGCCCAGAGTGGAGATGGCGGCCGCGATTTTGGTTGCGATGGTCGTCATGAGTTCACCTGCGCTGCTGTGACAGTTTCGGCTCCATCGAGCCCTTGGTTTCGGTGGTGCGGCCGGCAACGGCCTTGGCGAGTTTCTCCTTGCGCCCGCGACTGCCGGTCAGCAGCTGATAAACGGGCGGTGCGATGCGCATGATGACGGCATTGCTGATCACCAAGATGACAAGTGAGACAACAACCGAGCCGAAATAGAAAACAGGGTAGGCTTCCACAGGTCCGATCCGGTTCCAGACCATCCACAGAAGCACCAGAACAGGATAATGCGCGCAGAATACCCAGAAGCTGAGGCTGCCCGTGGCGGCCAGTCGCTTGCCAAGGCGGCTTTCGATGAGGATCGCCGAAATCATCCAGACGCCCAGGGCACCGACGATCGACAGGATATTGCGGGCAAGATCGACGCCCCAGGGGTAAGCGGGCTGGCTGAGATAGATCGCAAGAGAAAGCGCGAATGCGGCGAGAAGCGTGGCGATCGAACCCGGCCACGCAAATCGGTCCAGCGCTTTCAGATCCGCGCCGCGCAGGCCGAGGAACATGCCGAGCGCGAAGCTGAACAGGATCGAGCGCTTGACGACGATGGCAAAGCTGAGGTCCGGAATGACCGCCAGGACGAAAAGAATGGCGAGCGTCGGCATGGCTGCCCGGCGCAGAAGGAACAGCAGAACCGGCGACAGAAGGATGCAGACGAACAGATCGCGCAGGAAATAGAGCGGCACATTGGCCGGCATGTCTTCGAGCGCGAAGGCATAGGTCAGAATATCGCGGAAGGATGCGGTAATATCCGGGAAATAACCGGCGCCGATGCCGATACGCTGCAGGCCAAGGATCGCGACGAACAGGCCGAGGTTCCAGATCAGGAACGGCACGAGCACCGTCATCGTCTTGGAACGGACAACCTTGCCATAATCGAAAGATGCCACGCCCTTGCGCAGCAGCAGGTAACCCGAGATCATGCTCAGACACGGAACGCCGATACGAAACAGGCTGTCGCCGAGAAACACGCTCAGCCAGTTGAACCAGCTGATTTCGGCAATCACCACGTCAGCCGCCGGATCATGAGGCACATGCACGAAGACAATGCCGCAGATCAGCAGGATACGCATCAAATTGATACGCGAGGATATGTTCTGATCAACAGTCAATCCAGTCACCCCTTTTGAGCAGTGCCTCCCGTCACCGCCGTTTCAATCAGAGCAGACTTGAGCCCGCGTGAGTGAGAAGCATCACGGTAAGTTTCGGGTAAAATGTGGCAGCGCAGCAAATTTGGCAGGTGCGAAATCTAGTAGTGGCGAGGTATTCAGTAGGCGCTGCCTGCCTTTTGTCAGGCCTAAAGCACTGGCAAATATGGCATATGCAACCACAACCGATATGAAAATGCTGCGCCGCAGCACGATTTAAAAAAGAAAAAACAATCACATTTTCTCGCGTGATCGTGCGTTGAGCGTGAAAGCTCGACGAAAACCGTGGCGAATTGCGGCGAAAATACGGCACGGATGAGGCATGGACACTGATGGGCCCGATTTGGCCGGGCGCCCTTTCCCAGCGGCTTTTCGGGCACTTGAAGCTTCGGTATTGGTGATGATTCCACCACAAAAAAGCGACCGGGCGTCTCTGCCGCCCGGCCGCTTCGTGAGAGGAATTTAGCGCTTCATTTACCCTTGCGGATGAAGCCTCGGCATCACACCGCCGTCGCGCGGCTGAGAGCCGTCCGCTTGTCAAGAATGTCCAGCGCTTCGTCGATATTGGCCACAAGTGCTGCCCGGTCACCATTGCAGGTCTGCCAGGCGTCGATGAAGGTGCTGGTCTTGCCATAGCTGTTGTCGAGCACGCAATGATCGGCATCGAGAAGCAGGCTCATGATATGCCCGTGCATGCGGTCGGTGATGACCTGCCGCGCCGAGCTTAAGAGCCGTACACCGCGATCGAAACGCTGCTGCGCCCGTTCGCGATAGGCCAGTTCCGTCATCTTCGCCCGTCCGCCGACATCGCCGCGCAACAGACCCTTGATGATCGCAGCCCGCTTGGTGCGCTTCTGGAAATCGGCCTCTTCGTTTTCCGGCCAGTCGGCCACGATCACGTTCGCACGGGCCGTGGCGCGGGCGGTATCGTGCGGGGCGCCAACTTCCTGGTCTGCACGCAAGTTGAGAAGCAGGTCATGGCTCGGCGCAGGACGCTTTACCGGACCGATCCAGAAGGCCATGTCCGGGCAAAGCCTCACCTCGCACTGGAACCACTTCTTGGCGAATTCAAAGCTCTTCTTGTCACGCACCAGAAGCTTGTAATTGCCGTGCTTCTCGATGGCACGCGCCGTGCTGTCGATGTTTTCCTGGTTCTTGAAATGGATCGTCTGCGGCATCTGAATGACCGGACGGCCCTGGTATTTCCCCAGGATGTGCTCGCGAAACTCGCGGAAACTCGGCCAGATATCTCCGAAATTGCCACCGCCATGCAGCAGGATCTGGCCGTCACCGATAGCGGCCAGCATCCGGTCGTCGCTGTGAGTGGGGATTTCGCTGACGAAGCTGGGCTTGGACTTCACCCGGTCGAAATAGGCCAGCTCCCCAAGCCAGATGGCGCTGTCGCCGATATTGTAGTGGTTGGGGAAGTCCAGAAGTGCGTAACGCCCGGACAGATCGACCAGATCTGCGAGGTTATCGTGGATCACACCCTGAAGCCTCTTGATGGTGGCAGCGCTCGTTTCCTGCATGGGATCTCCTTGACGATACCGTCGTGTTTCCAAAATAGCTCTACTTTTGCGCCAGCAGGCGGAAGCGTGCGGGCAGCATAGACATGATCATGGCGAGATAGGGCCGGATCATCTTAAACGCGAAAATCAGCATGAATGCGGCATAGATGGCGCCACCCAGCGCGATGCAAAGTCCGGTGCCGAGCCATGCAGGCGTAACCGCCGCAAGGATCACCGGCTTGGCGAACCAGACGCAGACGGCCATGACCAGCGAACCGATGAACGGCATCGAGATCGCCTTCAGCGTCCCGAGGGAATCGATATGGGCGAAACGCTTCAGCACATATTGCTGGTAGGGCATGGTGAGCCACGCCCGCAGCGCGTAACCGGCAGCAACCGCGATGATGCCGTAAGGCACCAGCAGCCATGTCAGCACGACCGTCATGGCAAGCTGCAGCGCAGCCACCGAGAGAATGCTCTGCGCCTTGTTGACGGCGGCAAGCGCCGAGGAAGCAAACACATTCATCACGAAGGGCACCGCCATCATGACGAGCACGGTCGAGACATCGCCGGCATTGCCCCACTTGTCGCCGAACAGGAAGAGGATGAGCTGGTCCGAAAGCGCGCCGAAGCCGAGCAACAGCGGGAATGTGCCGAGTGCCGCCAGCCCGACGATGCGATTATAGGCGTTGCGGAAGGAGACCGGATCGGCCTGCAGTTTCGACAGCGTCACCAGCGCCACGCTGCCGATCGGCGACAGCACGGCTTGCGAGATCAGCTCGATCAGCCGCCAGGCGATGCGGTAACGGCCAACCTCGGTCGGCCCGAACCAGCGCGAAATGAAAATGTCCTGCACGCGGGCAAGCATCATCCAGAGGATCTGGCTGACCACGAGGCTGACGCTGAACAGGAAGATCGAGCGGAAGATGGTGAAGTTGAAGCGCAGCTTCGGGATCCAGCGATAGGACAGCCAACCGAGAACGACGAGCACGATGCCGTTGACCGCCGTCTGCGCCACCAGCGACCAGACGCCCCAGCCGAGAAACGCAGCGGCCACCGCCGTCAGGCCGGACAGAAGGCTTGCGGCAATGCTCTGCGCCGCAAGGCTTTTGTGACCGAAATCGCGCGCCAGCCGGGCATTGTGGATGACCGCCAGCGATGACAGCGGAAGAAACAGCGCAAGCCATTTGAGGATTTCCGCCACGTTCGGATCGCGGACGAATTCGCCATAGGCCGGTGCCGCGAAAAAGATGACCAGGCCGACCGAGACGCTGAAGGCGACCGAGGCCCAGAATGCCGTATCCGCCAGTTCCTCATCCAGTTCCAGCTGCCGGGTCACCGCATCGCCAAGGCCCGCATAGGCAAGCACCCGGCCGATCTCGACGAACAGGCTGGCCAGCGCAAACGTGCCGAAATCCGCAGGTCCCAGGATACGCGCCAGGATAACGAAGATGACGAAGGTCGCGACCGTGCTCCACCCGACGCGAACGATCGACCACAGGATCGATGTCGCGGTTTTTTTCTTCAGGTCGCTACGTTCGACCGCGCCGGCATCCATGGATGGTCCAATCGATTAAATTGCAAAGCGTGATCAGCAGTCACGTATGGCGTAAGCTGAAACATTGACGAGGATACGACAGCGGCGGCGACAACCCGCACTCAGGGTGCCGCGCGGCGCGACGGGCTGCGCCAATAGGCGAGCACTCCGGCAAGGTTTTGCCGAACGGTTGCCCGATAGGTCAGCCCCATCGCAGCGTCGAGCTTGCGCCCGCCGAACGCTTCCTTGACCGCCTGACGGATATCCCACCGCAGCATGCCGCGCATGTTCGATCGACGATCGAACATGTATTTCGCGTAAAGCGCACCATTGCCGTAGGAATAGCCGTTGTGCAGCTTTTCGATATCCTTGAGGTCGCGGCGGCCGTGGAAATGCTTGACGACGAGTTCCGGCCGGTATTCCACGGTGATCCCGGCTGCAAAGGCACGGTGGATATAGTCGGTATCCTCGCCGGAGCGGAACTCGGCGCCGGCCCCGAACTGTGGGTCGAAAAGGCCGACCCGGTCGACCATGGCCTTGGGAAACGCCATGTTGCAGCCATGGATAAAGCCGCCCGCATGCAGGTCATGGGTCAGCACGGCACGCTCTGCGTCGGTCTTGATGGTGATCGGCAGATCGCGTTCATCGCCGAGATCCACCCGCCCGCCGCGCATGACGATCGCCTCGTCCTCGGCAAACAGTCGGGAAAGGGTGTTGAAATAATCCGGCGACACTTCGCAGTCGTCGTCGGTGAAAGCGAGAATGCGCCCCTTGGCGGCTGCAATCCCGGCATTGCGCGCATTGGAAAGGCCAGGCTTGCTCTCATGGATGATCTGCACCGGAATGGGCGCTGACGCACTCCATTGGCGCACGATCTCGGCTGTGCCGTCCGTGGAGTTGTTATCCACGAAGACAAGCTCCAGCGAAAGGTCAGTCGCGTTTCGCGCAGCTGCGGAAAGCGCGTCGAAACAACCGGAAAGCGCATGCGCCCGGTTTCGCGACGAGATGACGACACTGAAATCAATAGGCTGGGGGAGCATCGCGTTCCCTTCGACGATCAAATCAATATCCGGAACATGGCCATATTCGGCATGCTTCCGGCTCGGCTCTTTTTTGCAGTGCAGCACATTTGCCGCGCAGAGAGAAGCTGAAAATGTGTTGATTTCATGTTTCGGCCATAGGGCAAAAGTCCGATGCGCCGGGGAAAGACGATAAAAACCGCCCTGCCCTATCGGTTGCGCACGTCGGCTTCCCTGCTGCCGGAGCCCTCGGTTTCGCCGCATTTTTCTTATTCTTTGCCGCAGCGCAAAAATAGTGGATGAATTACGCGCGTGCCGACTCGCGGCTTGTAGCCCGGCATTCCCGATACACCGGAGACAGACACATCATGGCGACGTTTTCAGTAGTCATTCCGTTCTACCAGAAAGAGGCGGGCATTCTGTCCCGCGCGCTCGATTCGATCTTCCAGCAGAGTTTCGAGGATTTCGATATCATCGTCGTCGACGACGAATCGCCGCTTCCGGTCGAACAGGAATTGCTGCGCCAGACGGAAGAACGTCGCGCCAGGATCCGTGTGGTCAAGCAGCAGAACGGTGGACCGGGTGCCGCCCGCAACACCGGCCTTAATGCAGTTCCGGCGGAAACGCGTTTCGTCGCGCTGCTCGATTCCGATGACATATGGCGCGCCGACCACCTGAAGAACGCCCATGACTTCATGACCCGTTTCGAGGCCCAATGTTATTTCGCCTCGATGCAGGAGAGCGAGGAATTCTACTACCATTTCGGCATGGCGAAACTCGCAGAGAAAGAAGGCGGCAAGACGCTGGTCGAAGACCCGCTCGTGCTGGAGATCCCCAACCTTGCCAGCGTCATGCTGAAGGACTGGGCCTTCCTGCACTTGAGCTGCATGGTGATCGCGCGGCCACTGTTCGAAACGATAAGGTTCGATCCTGTCCTGAGACTCGCAGCCGAGGATGTCCTGTTCTTCGCCGACTGCATCCTGAATGCCACGCGAACCGTATTGTGCGACGCGCCCGGTGCGGCCCGCGGCATGGGCGTCAACATTTTCCACGGCATCGACAACCAGTCGCCGGAATTCCTGCGGCAACAGTTCAACACCCTCGTGGCGCTGAACACGCTTGAAACGCGCTTCGAGAACAGGCCGGACGACGTAGCCTCGATCACCTCTTACAAGAACATGGCAAGACGCCAGGCCTTGTGGAGCCAGGCGGGACGCCTGAAGCGAAGGCAGGCGCCGGATTTCGCTATGCTGGCCCGCTGGGTCATGCGCGATCCGGCAATCCTGAGCGCAGCCATGAGCCTTGGCGCCGGCAAGCTGGATCGCAACCGCGGATAACCGACCCGGGGCACGAGCCAGATAGTGCAGGAACGAGACGCCAAGGCGGGTGACGCATCACCCGCCATTGATCACCCCTGGCTTGCCACCGGCACACCGGCCAGGAGATAGCGAGGCGCTGTCGGCAACGAGGCGGCCGACATATTCTTGTTGCGCCGAAGGGCATCATATTTATCGAAGAAGATACCGGTCACGACCGCCGGAAGCGCGTCAGGTCGAGACAGCATATGCCGGATCGCACCGCCCTTGCCCGATTGCCGCTTCACGTCGAGAAATTCGCGCAATTCGTAGCGTGCCTTGATGTGATCCCGATGATGCGTGATCACCGCCCGCGCATCCGAAGACAATGGCATAGCCGAAAGGATTGCATTGTCAGCCTCGTAAAGCCGCCTCAGGTCTTCGGTGCGATGCCGGCTGCTGAGCGAGTCGCCGCGTACCACCGCCCCGTAACCACAATGCTCGATCACCTTGTAGCGCGCGCCCATGGCAAGAGCCCGCACGTAGAAGTCATAGTCCTCGCCGAGCCTTAACTGGTCGTCGTAACGAAGCTGATGCGTTTCTATGAAGGCGCGGCGCATGATCGGCTTGAGGAAGCCCGTTTCGCCTCTCGGCTTGCCGCGCTGTGAGATATTGCCTTCGACGAACTGCACGAGCGACAGGTCCCGTGCCCGAGACTGGAACCGGGCCGGCACGGAAAGTGCGGCCGGATCGGCGACGAAGGCGATATTGTCAGCGATGAAATCCCAGCCGCTTTCGGCAAGCATGGGCGCGAAACGGCCCGGGAAGAAAAAGTCATCGGCGTCGAGAATGGCAATCAGCGGAGCCGCCGATTGTGCGATCGCCGCGTTCCGGGCCGCCGATGGCCCCTGGTTCTTTTCGAAGGAAATGATCTTCAGGCGACCGCTTCCGTCATCCGCGGCAAGTGCCGCTGCATCGGTTCCATCGCTGGAGCCGTCATCAACGACGACCACTTCGGAGACGACGGTCTCGCGAAGGGCCGAAGCCACCGCCAGACCGATCGTGTCCGACGCGTTTTTGGCTGCGATGATTACACAGATCGTTTCGTCAACGGCTTCCGCCATAAGCTTCTCCATCGTCCGTCTCACCGCTTGTAGGTGAAAGACTTATGAACTTAGGAAAATGGCAGCGATGTGAAAGAGCGAATTTTTGGGTCGGAAAAGTCCGACTTGAAGCTCAGTGGTCCTGGATATGAACTCTGGCCGGCGCCTCGGCGCTCAGGCTGTCGCGACCGCCGGCATCCGTTCTCGCCTTTGCATGGGTGCCCTCGGCGGAGCGTGATTTCTCCATCTGCGCCTTCTCGCGCCGCACTAGGTAAACGATACCGATGAAATAGCCGATCTGAAGTATTATCGCGCACAGAATAGTCTCGATGAATGCGGTCCAGAAAGAACCGGACATGACATACGCGGCGACAGCAAACACGGCGAGAGTGCCTAACATGCTTACAAATACACGCGGTGCGTACATCATCATTCCTCCCGAGGGACTTTTCTTATCGATTTTTCAATTTCATCGGTCCTCTCTCTGCCCTTTACATTACGGTGCAGCGAGAGAGTTTTCAAGATTTCCGCGGCCTGCAGATTTTGACCAGTGAATCTTTGGTAAGATTCCCGTTCATGCCCAAGGAAGCGCGCTTCAAACGGTTCAATACCTTGTTACCACATGTCTGCACCACATTTTCGCCACATTTAAACCAGAATTGCCGCCCTTTGGAACAAATGAACGCCGCCGGCCCATGAGAGCCTGCACTATCCGTTCAATTATTGTTACAAAGGTCACAGGGCGCGATCATGCGCCTTTTGCGCCGCACCATTGTATTGCAGTGCAGCAGGCCTAGGCCTTTGGTCCTAAGGGCAAGCTACTTTGGGCCTGATCCTTAAGAAGCGTCGACAGATGCGATCGCCTGAAAACACAGGTAATACATTCGATTCAAGTTTCGATTACGATTAATATTCGACATCGATTCAATTTTACAGACACCCGGTAGTATTTGTGTAAGCCTTTATATTCAAATTCACTACCTGTGGCTGTGACGCCTTTCCACCTTTCGTCTCACATTCAGCCTGTTTCGTCACATGGGCGAAATTTTTGTCTGGCATCAAATTACGAACACAGACTTATTATCACATATCAGCTCAATGAAGCGCCTTAAGGCACCGACTATCGCAAAACCTAAATGGAGCCCCCTCTATGAAGTCAGCGACACGTTCGGCAGATACGCCGCTATCAGACCTGGACCATGCCGCCATGACACTCCCGATTGGCGGCCTGGTCAAAAGAACGTTCGACTTTACCTCCGCAGGCCTCGCCCTGATCATTTTCAGCCCGCTGTTTTTGATGATCATGGCCTTGGTTAAGCTGACGGATAAAGGCCCGGCCTTTTACGGCCACAGCCGCATTGGCCATAAGGGCCGGACCTTCAAGTGCTTGAAGTTCCGCACCATGGCCGTCAACGGCGATGAACTGCTGCGCAAGCATCTTCGGGAAAATCCCGAGGCTGCGGAAGAATGGCGCAAGACCCGCAAACTCCGTGACGACCCGCGCGTCACAGCGGTTGGCCGTGTCCTGCGCAAGCTCAGCCTTGATGAACTGCCACAGCTCCTCAACATCCTTCGTGGTGAAATGAGTGTGGTCGGTCCCCGCCCGGTCGTTGATGACGAGCTGAAGGTTTATGACAGCTCTGCCATCTACTACCTGCAGACCCGCCCTGGCCTGACCGGGCTGTGGCAGATCAGCGGACGCAATGACGTGTCCTACGAGACCCGCATCGCATTCGACACGCACTATGTGCAGAACTGGTCGTTGGGTCAGGATGTCTCGATCATCCTGCGGACAATTCCGGCCGTCTGCATGGCTCGCGGCAGCTACTGACAGGGTCTATCAGCCGCGCCGCGATCCTCCCCGCCGGCGCGGAAAATCACGATGAAATACCATACATACGAGAACCAAGGAGATCTGATGGGTATCCGAATGGTCTTACCGCGACGCTTCCCGACGCTGGCAATGGCGGCGGGAACAGTAGTTTTGTCGCTGACCACAGCAGCAGGCGCGCAGAGTTCTGCCCAGCCTCAATCGCCAGCCTCTCAGTCTCAGGCAAAGCCGCAGGCCCAAACTCAGGCCCAGCCCCAGGCCCAACCCCAGGCAAAGACCAGCAAGCCGGCACAAGCGGCAACGCCGGCCAGTGCCAAGAGCCAGGAAGGCGCCTACCGCCTCGGCGTCATGGACAAGCTGCGCATCCGCGTGGCGGAATGGCAGCCGGCCGATGGCAGCGTCCGCAACTGGGATGTCGTCAGCGGCGATTACACCGTGGGACCGGCAGGTGCACTGTCGCTGCCTTTCATCGGTGATCTCGATGCCGCCGGCAAAACGACGGCAGAGGTCGGCAAGGCGATAGGCGAGAGGCTGCAGAGCGAATTCGCCCTGCGCAATCTTCCCTCCGCGTCCGTGGAAGTGGCCGAATTCCGTCCGCTCTTTCTGGCCGGTGATGTCGACAAGCCGGGCGAATATCCCTACTCGCCCAATCTGACCGTGTTGAAGGCAGTCAGCCTTGCTGGCGGCCTCAAGCGATCCGACTCCGGACAGCGTTTTGCCCGTGATTTCATCAGGGCGCGTGGCGACGCTCAGGTCAGCGATTCGGAACGCGGCCGGCTGATCGCCCGCAGGGCCCGGCTCATGGCGGAAATCGCCAACGTCAAGGAACTGGTGATGCCGCCGGAACTGAAAGACGTTGTGAACGCCAAGGAACTGATGGCGAGCGAAGCCTCGCTGATGAAATCCCGGCGTGAGCGTTACGAACTCCAGCTGAAGGCATTGGCCGACCTCAAGACCCTTCTGGATACCGAGGTTCAGTCGCTTGCCCAGAAATCCGTGACGCAGAAGCGCCAGCTCCAGCTGGTCAACGACGACCGTGACCGCATGGCCAAGCTGACCGAACAGGGTCTTGCCACATCCAGCCGCCGCCTGTCGGCGGAAGAGCGGTCGGCCGATCTGGAATCCAACATGCTGGATACGGATACGGCCGCGCTTCGCGCCAAGCAGGATATCAACAAGGCGAACCAGGACGAGATCAATCTTCGCAACGACTGGGATGCCCAGCGGGCACAGGAGCTGCAAGATACCGAAGCGCAGCTTGAAAAGCTTGGCTACGAACTCACCACCAGCCGTGAACTGATGCAGGAAGCATTGGCACAGTCGGCGGAAGCCCTGAAATTCGATCCGTCCAACAAGGATGCGGCGATCAAATACGTCATCGTCCGCGATACCGGCGATGGCCCGAAACAGATCTCGGTCGATGAAAACGCCGTGCTGCGACCCGGCGACGTGATCAAGGTCTCATCAGAACTTCTGATGCAGTGATAGGTGACGAATGAAGATCGCTCGGTCGATGTTGGTCGACCCTGACAGGAACCAGCTTTACGGGATAGCGGCAGTGTCGCTATCCTTCTTCGTCTTCGCCTATTCCAGCCGTTTCGGGCAGGTGTCGATCCTTGCCTATTATGCGGTCTGGTTTCCGCTGGTCCTGGTCGATTACAAGCGGGTGCTCGGCAATTATTTCAGATATCTCTGGATCATTGCCTTTCCGCTTCTCTGTTTCCTGTCGGCCTTCTGGTCGCCGGCGCCTTCGGTGTCGCTGAGAACGGCCATTCAATTGCTCACTCACCTGATCTGCGCATTGATCGCGATGCGCACGATCAGTGTGCTGACGCTCACGCGTGGCTCGATCGTCGGCACGGTCGTGGTCATGCTCTATTCGATCGCCTTCGGCTCCTACAGCTATGATGCGATGGATGGCAGCTACAGCTTCGTCGGCTCGTTTTCGTCGAAGAACCAGCTCGGTCTTTATGCCTCGCTCGGCATCGTCTTCTCGGTCCTTTACGCCATCGTCTTCCGCCGCAAGGATATCTGGCTGGCCGGTGCGGGCGCCGCGGCACTGCTTTGCGCCTATTGCTTGATGGCCTCTCAATCCGCCACGTCCGTCATCACCACAGCGGGATTGATCGCGGCCTGTATCGCCTATCTGCCCTTCGGCCTTCTGGGACCGGGCAGCCGAAAACTTCTGTTCGTCGGCGTCGTCGTCATCGGGCTCGCCGTTGTCGTCGCCGGCCTGCAGATGGGCGCGGTCGACGCAATCCTCGGCCTGTTCGGCAAGGATTCGACGCTGACGGGACGAACCTACCTCTGGCAACAGGGCATCGAGGCGGCATACCTCAATCCCGTTCTCGGCATGGGCTATCAGGGTTTCTGGGTGCAGGGTTTCGCCAAGCCGGAACAGCTGTGGGACGAATTCTTCATCGCCACCCGCACGGGCTTCCACTTCCACAACACCTATATCGAAGTGGCCGTGGAGAATGGTCTGGTCGGCCTCGCAATCCTTGTTTTCGTCATGCTGAAAAACGTCTTCGGACATTTGAGCGCGATGTTGAACCGGCACAACGATCCGTCATCTGTCGTTCTCTTCGCCGTCAGCCTGTTGCTGCTGATGCGCTCCTTCGTCGAGATCGACGTGATCTTCCCCTATCAGATCGGCTCTTTCCTGATGTTCTACGCCGCCGGGAAGTTGACTATGCCACGGCGCCATCCCAAGGTCAGCCAGCCGCGTTTCAGGCCTCACTCCGTTCCTGCCTGAGGTTTTGCCCGAGATGATCGGCAAGCCTCATGGCAAGAGCGACCGCCGGCAAAGTCGGGTTTGCGTGGCCGCCGGTTGGAAAGAGGCAGCTTCCTGAGAGATAGAGATTGGCGAGCCCGTGAACACGGCAGTCCACATCTGCCGCCCCTTCGCCGGGATCCGTCGCCATCCGCGCCAGTCCGATCTGGTGAAACCCGTCGAAAGCCTGATCCGATACGGATTTTTGCCGAACACTCCCGTCGGCGGAATAATCCAGATGCCCGATGCCATTCCGGCGAAGCCAGTCATCCAGCACCTCGTGGGACCGAAGCACGGAATCGATATCCTGCTCCACAACCCTGTAGTCGACCACAAGCGCCGGCCCGACCCCGTTCTCGGAAGCACCAAGCTCCACCCTGCTTTTTGGATCGGGCACCTGCTCGGCGTGATACCGCAGCAGGTAACGACCCTTGGGGTTGAGCAGCGTGCGGCCTCCGGCACGCCGATGGGAAAGCGCCTTCAGCACCGCCGGCAGGTCGCGTGGCCAGGTCCAATCGGCCGCAAGGTTTCGCACATGCGCCATCCAGCCGGATGCCGCCCCACGCGACGCCGGTGCCAGCCCCTTGGACAGACGGCCGTAAAGTCGGGTCAGCCTGAGAAAAAGATAACAGGCAGACAAGGCGCCGGAACCGTGAACGGGATCGGCAATCGAAATGGCGTCGATCCAGAAGACACTGTTCAGCAGCCGCTCCTCTTGCTGAACGGCAGGCGAAATCTGCAAGCGGCGCCTGAACACACCGCCATCCCGGCTGCGCTGAAAGAAAAGCGGCATCGCCGATCGGGCGCAATCGAACTGGATGACGGCGATATACCCGGTCAGGTGCCCCTGATAGAATTGTCCCGTCACCGGCGATGGAGAAATTCCGCCCGAATTTCGCAGGGCAAGAAGCAGGCGCGTGTTCTCCAGCCCTCCCCCGGCAAGGATGAAGACCCCAGCGCGGATACGGACATCCCGACCCATGATTTGTGCGCACAGCGTTTCGATCCGTTGGCCGGAAGCATCGGGCTCCAGGGCCGTGACGACGGCGCCGGTGAAAAGCGATATCCGGTCGGACGACCGAACCCGCTCCAGATAGACAGGTCCGAGATCAGGCCGCTCGCTCCAGCGCTCGACCGCCGATGTCGTGACACGCTGGTCGTCCACAGCGAGTTCCACAGCGGGCAGATCGACCGTGCTGCAACGAAGAAATTCGAGAGCAGGTCCATAATAGCGGCGCAGCTCGCCATGCGGGATCGGCCAGCCCGAGAAGGGAACGTGTTCTCTCTTCTCGAAATCGAGATCGTCCAGGGCAACGCAGCGGCCACCCCAGAGGGCGGAAGTTCCGCCTATTCCCGCCCGCGACGCGGCCTCGACATGTGCATGATGCCGATTGCTGATTTCGATACGGCCCTGCCGCGGCGCCGTATCGCCGTCCTGCCCCATCTCAAGCAAGGTGACGGAAATGCCCCGCGCTTCCAGCCTCAGCGCCATCGCCAGCCCGACAGGCCCCGCACCGACGATGCAGACATCGCTGGTCGGAGGATCCTGTGCACCTTGAGATGATATCATCAAGCAACGCTTTGGCGGTTATCTCCTGAAGGATGATAGGGCGCCAGACCGCCGCGAAAACCGCCCGGCCCCAATTGATGGGCGGAATGGCGCAGATTTCCGCATCGCCCCGCGTTGTTCTGCAGGAGTTGCCAAAACGAAAGGCGGCCCGGAGCCTAAGCACCGAGCCGCCTTGATATACCGCGGAGAAAGCAATGGCTTTCTCCGTCTTTTACGCTTCAGGCCGCCCTTGCAGCATCCAGCGGAATTTCGACATCGATCTCGAGGATCGAGACGTTCTCGTCGCGATCGACCTTCACCGTGACACGATCGCCGTCGAGCTGAACGTGCTTGGCGATGACGGCAAGGATTTCCTCGCGCAGGATCGTGGTGAGATCGGAGCCGGTCGATGCCCGCTCGTGAGCCAGCAGAACCTGCAGGCGTTCCCGTGCAGCCGGCGCCGAGCGCCGTGCCGAACGTGTGAAAAGACGCAGTATGCTCATGCGGCCTTCCTTCCGAAGAGTTTTCCGAAGATGCCGCGCTTCTCGCCCGGCACCGTTACTGGTACGACTTCGCCGGCCAGACGGCGAGCAGCTTCAAAATAGGCCTGGGACGGCGCGCTGCGTGCATCCGACAGCGTCACCGGTGCACCAAGGTTCGATGCCTTCAGAACATCCATGCTTTCCGGAATGATGCCGAGAAGCGGGATGGAGAGGATTTCCAGAACGTCGTCGACCTTTAGCATGTCGCCGCGTTCCGCACGATTGCTGTCGTAGCGGGTCAGCAGCAGGTGCTTTTCCATCCGCTCACCGTTTTCGGCCTTCAGCGTCTTGGAATCGAGCATGCCGATGATACGGTCCGAATCGCGAACCGACGAAACTTCCGGGTTGGTGACGACGACGGCAACATCGGCGTGGCGCATGGCAAGCGTCGCACCCTTTTCGATGCCGGCCGGGCTGTCGCAGATGACCCAGTCGAAATATTTCTTCAATTCGCCGATGACGCGCTCGACGCCCTCTTCCGTCAGCGCATCCTTGTCGCGCGTCTGGGAGGCCGGCAGCAGGAACAGCGTATCGAGCCGCTTGTCGCGGATCAGTGCCTGCGGAAGTTTGGCGTCGCCATTGATGACGTTGACGAGGTCGTAGACCACGCGGCGCTCGGCGCCCATGACGAGGTCGAGGTTACGAAGCCCGACATCGAAATCGACGACGGCGACCTTTTCATTGCGCTGTGCAAGCGCTGCCCCGAGTGCGGCAGTCGATGTTGTCTTGCCAACTCCGCCCTTGCCGGACGTCACGACTATGACTTTCCCCATCCTGATCTCCTGTATTGAACCTTATGCCGGTTCAGAAAAGTATGTCTGCCATGATCGTGTCGCCCTCGAGCGACAGTTGCACGGCGTGCCCGCGAAGGCTCGAATCCATGTCTTCCGCCATCTTGTAGATACCGTCGATGGCGATCAGCTCGGCCTCGAGACGGCGGCAGAAAATGCGCGCGTTGGTATTGCCGATCGACCCTGCCATCGCCCGGCCGCGAAGCGTGCCGTAGATGTGGATCGAACCGCCGGCGATAACCTCGGCACCCGATGCGACGGAGCCGACAATGGTGATGTCGCCTTCCGGAAAGATGATCGATTGGCCCGAACGGACCGGCTCATCGATCACCAGAGACTGCGGGATAGCCCGAACCTGTGGCGCTTCCTGGCGCTGCGGCGCCTGTGCGGCAACCTCGGCTTCGGCTTCGCTCTCGGCATCCGGCTCCCGTGCCGTCACCTCGACGTCGGAGGCAGGCTTGCCGCCCTTCATCGCCGGCGGCATGCCCGGACCGAGCATCGACGGCCGTGCGCCTTCGACACCCATGATCCGCACATTGCGTTCGGCAAGGTCGTCGATCAGCTGTTTCAGTTCGGCCTTCTTGATCGGCAGATCCGACACGTCGAGAACGACGGGCCTGTCGAGAAAGAAGCCGGCAGATCGGGCAGCCAGATCGTCGAGGCGTTCAAGCCATTGATCCAGCGGAAGATCCGGTGAAAGAACGACCGCCAGGAACGAACGGCCCTTGATGCGAATGGAGCGAGCGTCTGTTAGCACTTTGGTCATCTACGTTAAAAAATCGTTGCCCGATGTCTACCGCTGACGTGGTTAACAAATGGTTAACGCGACCCGCCCAAATCTTAAGAAGCGGTAACGAACTGGATTGAAACAGGATCGCGAAGGTGGTTGAGGCAAACCCTGAACCCGCAGCCTTGATCGAGGCTTATGCGGATTTTCTTTTGCATGCAGAGAATCGGACAGGCCTTGTTCCTGCATCGAAAAAAATGACCCGAGAAAAATGAAAAGAGGCGAGCCATGGGCCCGCCTCCTGTTTGAAGAACCTTTATGAAGCCTCGGCCGGCAAACCGGCGAGAATCAGTCTTCCTTGATATGGCTGTGATGCTTGGTGTCGCGCATCTTCACATAGACCACGAGCGAGATGGCGATCATGATCGTCACGTACCAGAAGAACCAGTTCTCATGGCCCATCTGCTTGAACTTCAGCGCCACGAACTCCGCGGTACCGCCGAAGATCGTGTTGGCTAGCGCATAAGGCAGCGCCACGCCGAGCGCCCTTATATGCGCCGGAAACAGCTCGGCCTTCACCACCGCGTTGATCGAGGTGTAACCGGTGACGATCAACAGGCCGACGAGCGACAGCAGGAAGGCGGTGAACGCGTTCGTGGTCGCGGCGAGCGAGGTGAAGATCAGATAGGTGAACAGCGTCCCGAGAATACCGAAACCGACCATCAGCGGCTTTCGCCCGATGCGATCCGACAATGCGCCGGCAATCGGCTGGCAGAGCATGAAGACGAACAGCGCCGCCGTGGTGATCTCGGTCGCTGTCTCCTTGCTGAAGCCCGACGTGTTGACCAGGAATTTCTGCAGGTAGGTCGTGTAGGCGTAAAACGCGAGCGTACCGCCGGAAGTCAGCGCGATGACGAGGAAGGCCTCCTTCGGGTAATGCCTGAACAGCGCCCAGCCACCGGAAGACTTCTTCGCGTCCTTGTCCGCATTCTTGAACGACTGCGTCTCGACGAGACCGCGGCGGATATAGAACACCACGATCGCCAGCAAACCGCCGATGAAGAACGGGATGCGCCAGCCCCAGGACTGCAGCTGTTCCGCCGTCAGGATCGCCTGCAGCACGAGCAGCACCGCAAGGGCTACGAGCTGGCCGGAAATCAGCGTCACATACTGGAAGCTGGAGAAGAAACCACGCCGGTTACGACCGGCCATTTCGCTGAGATAGGTGGCGCTGGCGCCGTATTCGCCGCCGACGCTGATGCCCTGAAGCAGGCGTGCAAACACCAGGATCGCCGGTGCGGCAATGCCGATCGACTCGTAACCCGGCGCAATCGCGATCAGGAAGGAACCGAGACACATGAGCGTGACGGAGAGCGTCAGGCCGGCCTTGCGTCCCTTGCGGTCGGCATAGATGCCCATGAACCAGGCGCCGATCGGCCGCATCAGGAAGCCGACGGCAAAGACGGCCGCAGCGCTCAGGAGTTCGGCAGTCTGGTCGCCGGAGGGAAAGAAGATGGGAGCGAAGTAGAGGGTGAAGGCGGAATAGACATACCAGTCGTACCACTCGACCAGATTGCCGGCAGAACCGCCGATGATAGATTTCAGCCTGACCTTTTCGTCGATGGGCGACGAGGCCGTGTCTTTTGCCAAGGTGTTATCCAAGAGCATAGATCCATTTTTGAAAAGCGCGGCGGCTTGAGGGTGCCAGGGGGTGCCACGCATCGCAGTCGCGGGCCGCGCCAAGGGTTGGGATGTCCTGAAAGGACTTGGGGTGTTCGATTGTGTTACGCCCGAAAACCCGCCGAGGCCAGCCCTAAACGCCTCGTCAATACGACATTCTATCGCAGTGCAGCATTTTACCTTTCGAAGGACGGCAGCCAGCCCGCCGTCCTTGGTAAAATCGAATTCATCCCCTCATCAGGACTTGCGGTTGATGTTCTCGAAATGAAGAAGAAGGCCGCTATGATCTTTTTCTCCGCCACCTTCGAAAACGAAATCGGAGAATTCGCCGGTCACCGTCTGCGTCAACGGCAACTGTAGAGAAAGCTCCTTGGCAAGCGCCATGACCGTCTTCAGGTCCTTGAGCTGGTTGTTCGACGAGCCGCCGGGTTCGAAATTCCGCTCCACCATGCGCGCACCGTGCAGCTCCAGAATTCGGCTTTCGGCAAACCCGCCGCGGATCGCGTTGCGGAAAGCCTCGCGCGACGCACCTCCGGCCTCGACGAGGATCATCGCCTCGGCGACCGCCCCGATCGTCACAGCAACGATCTGCTGGTTGGCGAGCTTGCAGACCTGCCCCGCCCCGCTCGGCCCCACATGGGTGACACGGCCGAGAACAGCAAACACATCGGCAAGACCTGCAACCACATCGGCATCGCCGCCGGCCATGATCGCCAAAGTCCCGGCGTCAGCTCCGACGACACCCCCGGAGACAGGGGCATCGAGATGCCGGATGCCCATGTCGGCAAGCCTGGCCGAATGCTCGCGGGCGATCGACGGCGCGACCGAACTGGTGTCGATCAGAACGGCGCCCTTCTTCATCGCATCCGCCACGCCGTTATCGAACAGGACCGTGCCGACGACATCGCCATTGGTCATCATGGTGAAGACGATATCGGCATCACGCACCGCATCGGTAGCCGATGCAGCAACCACGGCCTCCTCGGCTTCAAGCGGCTTGGCTTTCGCCGCATCGCGGTTCCATACCGTCAGCGAATAACCGGCGCGGGCAAGTCGACGCGACATGGGAAAACCCATCAGGCCAAGCCCGAGAAAGGCGATTTTCTTGCGTTCGGTTGCGCCGGTCACAACTTGCCTCCCAGCTCATCCTCGATGTGAACCTGGATGATCTCGTCGAAATTCTTCTCCGAGGTAAAGCCGAGTTCGCTTGCACGCTTGGCCTCGAAACCCGGCGCCCATCCGGCGACCATCTTCATGATCATCTCGTCCGGCTGGCGGCGGATCAGCTTCACGGCGTTCTCGCCGGCCACCCGGCGCAGCGCCTCGATCTGCTCGCCGACCGTAGCGCTGACACCCGGCATGGACAGGCTGCGGCGCCAGCCGAGCTTGGCAAGATCGAGACCCGCGCCATGGATGAGGAAACCAACGGCGGAGCGCGGCGACGTATGCCAGTGACGCACATCGTCGGAAACCGGCAGGATCGCCTCCTGTCCGACAAGCGGCTCGCGCAGGATGCCGGAGAAGAAACCGGAGGCTGCCTTGTTCGGTTTGCCGGGGCGAATGCACACGGTCGGCAGGCGGATGCCGATACCATCGAAGAAACCGCGGCGGCTGTAATCGGCCAACAGCAGCTCGCTCATCGCCTTCTGCGTGCCATAGCTGGTAAGCGGCGTCAGATGGAATTCGTCCGGGATCGGATAGGGCAGCGGCGCACCGACAACCGCGATCGACGAGGTGAACACGACGCGCGGGAAATAACCGTCAGCCTGATTGGCCAACCGGATCGCATCGAACAGATAACGCGTGCCATCGAGATTGATGCGATATCCCTTGTCGAAATCGAGTTCGGCTTCGCCCGAAACGATCGCCGCCAGATGAAAGATCACGTCAGGCCGCGTGGCGATGAGCTTTTCCGCTTCGCCCGGCAGGCTGAAATCCGATGCCAGCGTCACGACCTTGCCGCCAAAACCGGCAGGCGCTTCCGGCTCGATGACATCGACCAATGTCAACGCGTCGACGGGCTTGCCGTGCAGCGCCCCTTCGGAAACGATACGCTGGGTGAGCTTGCGACCGACCATGCCGGCAGCACCGATAACAAGAATATGCATGTTTCCTCCCATACACCCGTGGATGCCCCACGAATTTCCTCTTGTAAGGTTGTCTGATAACCTTGTATGCTCTGTTTGGAAATAGAAGAGTTCGTCATCAGGCAAAAAAGCCACCGGCGAAAACTGACGTGAGGCTTTGGACTGCCGGAGAAAATCCGGGCACTCCTGGGGAGGAGAAACACCATGACGGACCTTTCGGGCTCGATCGCCGAGCAGCGCCTTTCTCTGTGCGCAGTTCTGGGCGAAGATCTTGTCCTCACCAACTCCGAAGACATGCTGCAATATTGCCGCGACTGGCATGGTGACGTGACAAGCGGCGCGATTGCCGTCATCCGTCCGCGCTCGACTGAAGACGTGCAGGCTGCTGTCAAGGCCTGCCGCGACCTCGGTCTGAAAATCGTGCCACAGGGCGGCAATACCGGCCTCGTGCTCGGCGGCATACCGGATGATCCGGAACGCCAGGTCGTGCTTTCGCTCGAACGGATGAACAGGATCCGCAATATCGACAGCGACGACTTCTCCGCCGTGGTCGATGCCGGATGCGTGCTTGCCGAACTCAAGGATGCCATTGCCGAAAAGGGCATGTTCTTCCCATTGGCGCTTGGCGCTCAGGGCAGCTGCCGCATCGGCGGCAACGTCTCCACCAATGCCGGCGGCATCAACGTTCTGCGCTATGGCATGACCCGTGAACTGGTTCTCGGCCTCGAAGTCGTGCTTCCCGATGGCAGCGTTTTCGACGGCCTGTCGACCCTGCGCAAGGACAATCGCGGGCTGGACCTGAAGCAGCTTTTCATCGGCGCCGAAGGCACGCTCGGCATCATCACCGCCGTTTCGGTCAAGCTCACACCCTATCCCGATAATGTCGCAACCGCCCTTCTGGCGCTGAACTCGCTGGACGACGCGATCACCCTTTATCGCCGCGCCCGCCGCGATTGTTGCGATCTGATGTCGGCCTTCGAATTCATGCCGCCACTCGCCTTCACCCTGGCGCGCGAAGCCATGCCCGACCTGCAGATCCCGCTATCGGGCGATTATCCCGCCTACGTTCTGATGGAGATTTCCGGCTCGGGCCTCGTCGATATCGATGACCTGATGCACCGCTTCCTCGAAGGCGTGATGGCGGACGAGCTGGTGGTAGACGGCACGATCGCGACATCACAGGCGCAGGCCCGCAATCTCTGGCTCATTCGCGAAGGCATGAACGAAGGACAGGCCAAGCGCGGCGCCCATATGCGCACCGACATTTCGGTATCGCTGTCTCAGCTTGCCGCTTTCGTCGTCGACGCCGAGGCTGCCGTCAGCGAGGCCCTGCCCGACTGCATCAGCGTTTCCTACGGCCATGTCGGCGACGGCAACGTGCATCTCAACGTCCTGCCACCGAATGGCGCGACCATCGAAGAGCGTCACGAACGGATCTACAAGGCCAAGAAAGTCGTCAATGTTGTCGTCGACAAATACAACGGCAGCATCAGCGCCGAACACGGCATCGGCCGCCTGAAGCGCGAGGATTTCGAGGAGCGGCTGTCGGACACCAAACGCGGCCTGCTGGTCGCCATCAAGAAGGCCCTCGATCCGGACCTGCTCTTGAACCCCCATTGCCAAATCGATCTCGGCGCGGATATTCGCTAGCCATCACAAGGAGCAATATCCGCCATGGCCGATTTCACTCAGATCAGACGAAGCGAGCATCTGCCGACCCGCATCGCCGCCGAGATCGGCCGCGAAATCGCCGATGGCAGCATCGCTCCCGGCCAGAAACTGCCGACAGAGCATATTCTGGCCCAGACTTTCGGCGTCAGCCGCTCGGTCGTGCGCGAGGCGATCGCTCACCTGCGTAACGAAGGACTGGTGGAAACCCGCCAGGGCGTCGGCGCCTTTGCCACCGAACTGGCGCAGCGCCAGTCGCTGCGCATCGAGGCGGGACCGCCGGAAGACAAGGAAGCCTTCCGCGACCTGTTCCAGGTGCGTTTTGCGCTGGAAACGGAAGCCGCCGGACTTGCCGCCCTCCACCACACGACGGAGGACCTGGTAAAACTCGACGAGATCCTGGCGCAGATGACCGGGGCGGAAAAATGGGGGGAGCAGGGCGTCGTCGCTGACCTCGCCTTCCATCGTGCCGTCGCCGCCGCCACCCACAACGAATATTTCCAGCAATTCGTCGGCTTCATCACCGAACGGACGCATGTCGCGATAAACGCCGCCCGGGCGGCTGCGATTTTGGAGGAAATCGTGGAAGTGACGATCGCCGAGCACGTCGCCATCAGGGACGCGATCGCAACCGGCGAGCCGATAGCGGCAAAGACGGCGATGAAGCGTCATCTGAACGGCGCAGCCCAGCGCCTGAGCCTTGAACTGGAGATGAGCTGAGCATGGGACGAGCCGGTTTTCCACCCGCAACGCCCTGCGCAGTTATAGACAAACCGCAAAAGTCATATTAAAACGGCTGTAACGTTGTCGGACATCTGACAACGTCGGGAAAGGTGGAGGCCTTTCTCTGAACATGGGAGGATTTTCTTGGCATATCTGCATGCCCTGTCGTCGGATATCGTCTTGCCGGTGGATGCGCCAAACGCGCTTCTGGTCGGACGTGTATGGTCGAACGCAGCCGCCGGCCCCTGCCCGGTGCTTTTCTCGAATGGACATCTTCTCGATCTTTCGTCTCTGGCGCCGACCCTGTCCGCGCTGCTGGAGATTGACGGTCTCGTCGGAAAACTGTCCACCACCTCATCCTTTACCGATCTCGGCAGCCTCGACGATTTCCTGAGCGGCAAGGCAGGTCAGCTTCTTGCACCCGCCGACCTTCAGGCGATCAAGGCAGCCGGCGTCACCTTCGCCGACAGCATGCTGGAGCGGGTGATCGAGGAACAGGCCAAGGGCGATCCCCAGAGCGCGCAGGAAATCCGCGGTCGTCTGGCCCCGGTTCTCGGTGACAATCTCAAGGGCCTCGTTGCCGGCTCCGAAAAGGCCGCCGAAGTCAAGAAACTGCTGCAGGATATGGGCCTCTGGTCGCAATATCTGGAAGTCGGCATCGGCCCGGACGCGGAAATCTTCACCAAAGCCCAGCCCATGTCGTCCGTCGGCTGCGGCTCTGTCGTCGGTATTCACCCGAAGTCCGACTGGAACAACCCGGAGCCGGAAGTCGTGCTCGCCATCACCTCGAAGGGCGAGATCATCGGCGCAACGCTCGGCAACGACGTCAACCTGCGCGATTTCGAAGGTCGTTCGGCGCTGCTTCTGAGCAAGGCGAAGGACAATAACGCCTCCTGCTCGATCGGCCCCTTCATCCGCCTGTTCGACGGAAAATTCACCATCGACGACGTCAAGGCCGCCGAGATCAGCCTGTCCGTGAAGGGTGAGGACGGTTTCGAGATGACTGGCGTCAGCCCGATGAAGGCGATCAGCCGTTCGCCGGAGAACCTCGCTTCGCAGCTTCTGAACCGCAATCATCAATATCCCGATGGCGCGCTGTTCTTCCTCGGCACCATGTTCGCCCCGGTCAAGGACCGGCGCGGCAAGGGTCTGGGTTTCACCCACGAGATCGGCGACATCGTCGAAATATCAAGCCCGAAGCTCGGGCGGCTGGTCAACAAGGTGGAGCACAGCGACACCTGCCCGGAATGGACATTCGGGATCATGGCACTGATGAAAAACCTCGCGCAGCGCGGTCTTTTGTAGGAGCATCAGGGAGGAGCAAATGCAAAAGATTATCGACCTATTCTACAGGTTCCTTGAGATCCTGCTCATCCTGCTGCTCGCGGGCATGGCCATCATGGTGTTCGGCAATGTCGTGCTGCGTTACGGCTTCAATTCGGGCCTCAACGTCTCCGACGAAATGTCGCGCTATTTCTTCGTCTGGTTGACCTTCATCGGCGCCGTCGTCGCATTCCGCGAACACTCCCATCTGGGCGTGGAATCCCTGGTGGCCTTGCTCGGCCGCAAGGGCCGCATCCTCTGCATGATCCTCAGCAACCTCGTCATCATCGGCTGTTCCGCCATCTTCTTTTGGGGCACCTGGGTGCAGCTGCCGATCAATTCCAGCATGGTTGCCCCGGTCACCGGCCTCTCCATGGGCTGGGTCTATGGCATCGGCTTCTTCACCGGCGCGGGCTGCGTGCTGATTTCGCTGGAACGTCTCTTCCGCCTCGTAACCGGTCGCGTCACCGAAGACGAGATCGCCGCCTTTACCGGCGAGAACCTGACGATCGAACAGATGGCGGAGCGCACCTGATATGACACTTTTCGTCTTTGTCGGCTCCCTTCTGGGAGCCATGGCGATCGGCGTGCCGGTTGCCTTCTCGCTGATGTTCTGCGGCGTCATGCTCATGTGGTACATGGACATGTTCAACAGCCAGATCATTGCTCAACAAATGATCGCGGGTGCTGATACCTTTACGCTGCTCGCCATTCCCTTCTTCATCCTTGCCGGCGAACTGATGAACTCCGGTGGCCTGTCGAAGCGCATCATCGATTTCGCCGTCGCCTGTGTCGGCCATATCCGCGGTGGCCTCGGCATCGTGGCGATCGTTGCAGCCCTGATCATGGCATCGATCTCCGGTTCGGCAGCAGCCGACACGGCAGCGCTTGCCGCGATCCTGATCCCGATGATGGCGAAGGCCGGCTACAACATCCCGCGCTCGGGCGGCCTGATTGCCGCCGGCGGCATCATCGCCCCGGTCATCCCGCCGTCCATGGCCTTTATCGTTTTCGGCGTCGCCGCCAACGTCTCGATCACCCAGCTTTTCATGGCCGGCATTTTTCCCGGCATCCTGATGGGCCTGTCGCTGGTCATCACCTGGCTGATCGTCGTGCGCAAGGACAATGTCCAGGCACTGCCGAAGACCACTTACAAGGAACGCCTGCGGGCAACCGGCCGCGCGCTCTGGGCGCTCGGCATGCCGGTCATCATCCTCGGCGGCATCAAGGCCGGCGTCGTGACCCCGACGGAAGCAGCCGTCGTCGCAGCCGCATACGCCATGTTCGTCGGCATGTTCATCTACCGCGAACTGAAGCCGAGCGACCTGCCCCGTGTCATCCTGCAGGCAGCCAAGACCACCTCAGTCATCATGTTCCTCGTCTGCGCCGCACTCGTATCGGCATGGCTGATTACGGCCGCAAACATCCCGGCCGAAATCGCCAGCTATATCGAGCCGCTGATCGACCGCCCGACGCTCCTGATGTTCGTCATCATGATCCTCGTGCTTGTCGTCGGCACCGCACTCGACCTGACGCCGACCATCCTGATCCTGACGCCCGTTCTGATGCCGATCATCAAGCAGGCGGGCATCGATCCGGTCTATTTCGGCGTGCTTTTCATCATCAACAACTCGATCGGCCTGATCACGCCGCCGGTCGGTGTTGTCTTGAACGTTGTCAGCGGTGTCGGGAGGATACCGCTTGGCAAGGTGACGGCCGGTGTATGGCCGTTCCTGCTCGCACAGACGATCGTGCTTTTCCTGCTCGTGTTGTTTCCCGATCTCGTGATCGTACCCGCACGATGGTTGCATTGACGGACTGGCAAACAACCTCTTCAATTTAACGTCCAACTGGGAGGACCACCATGAAGAAACTACTTTTCGCAACAACCGCACTGGCGATTGCCGTCTCGGGCTCGGCTCCGGCCTTCGCAGAGTTCAGCAGCCGCAATATCCGCGTATCGAACGGCATCAATGCCGATCACCCGGTCGGTAACGGCATCAAGGCCATGCAGGAATGCCTTGATGAGAAATCCGGCGGCAAGCTGAAGCTGACTGCCTTCTGGGGCGGCGCACTCGGCGGCGACCTTCAGGCAACCCAGGCGCTTCGTTCCGGCGTCCAGGAAGCCGTCGTCACCTCGTCCTCGCCGCTCGTCGGCATCATTCCGGCACTCGGCGTGTTCGATCTGCCCTTCCTGTTCCAGAGCGCCGACGAAGCCTACAAGGTTCTCGACGGCAAGTTCGGCGACTCGATGAACGAGAAGCTCGATGCCGCCGGCCTCGTCAACCTTGCCTACTGGGAAAACGGTTTCCGCAACCTGTCCAACTCGCAGCGCCCGGTCACCAAGTGGGAAGACTTCTCGGGGATGAAGGTTCGCGTCATGCAGAACAACATCTTCCTCGACACGTTCCAGAACCTCGGCGCCAACGCCACCCCGATGGCCTTCGGCGAAATCTACTCGGCGCTGGAAACCAAGGCGATCGACGCGCAGGAAAACCCCTATGTGACGATCGACACCTCGAAATTCTTCGAAGTGCAGAAATACGTGACCGAGACCAACCACGCCTACACGCCGTTCCTCTTCCTCTTCTCCAAGGCGATCTTCAACACTTACGCCCCGGAAGAACAGCAGGCCCTGCGTGACTGCGCGGTCGTCGGCCGTGACGTCGAGCGTCAGGTGATCGCCGACCTCAACAAGAAGTCGCTGGAAAAGATCAAGGAAGCCGGCCTCGAAGTGAACCAGCTCTCGCCGGAAGAGCAGGCTCGTATCCGCGAAAAGTCCATGGTCGTTTATGAGAAGCACAAGGCCCAGATCGGCGCCGACGTTGTCGACGGCATTCTCGCCGAGCTGAAGACCATCCGCGGCAACTGATCCGGATACACTCCCCGGATCAACTGTCGTGAGTGAAGCCCGCACCCCGCCGGTGCGGGCTTCTTTTTTATTCGGGCACTGCGGGAAGGATGGTATCCCGCTTTTTCAGCATCTGTTCGCGGATGAAGATGAACAGGCCGGAGGCGACGATGAGAGCCGCCCCGATGAGCATGGTCAGCCGCGGCACGTCACCGAAGAACATCCAGCCGAAGATGACGGCCCAGAGCAGCAGCGTGTATTGGAGCGGCGCGACCGTTGCCGCATCCGAGATCTTCAGCGCCCGGTTGACCAGCATATGCGCCGCCATGGCGACGATACCGAGCAGAGCCAGAAGACTGAGATCGAAACCGGACTGGATCGGAGCCCAGTCGAAGGGCGCAAACGCCAGACCCGCCAGACCCGCGCCCATCACCTGAAAAAACACCAGCGTCGTATCCGGCGTCCCACGCAAAAAGCGCCCGGAAATCATCATGAAGGCAAAGGCCGCACTGCCGATGATCGAGATCACCGCAGGCGCGGTGAACATGGCGGCGGACGGTTCGAGCGTAATGATGACGCCGACAAAGCCGATGGCGATTGCCGTCCAGCGCCGCCAGCCAACCTTGTCGCCCAGAAGCAGCGGCGAGAGCGCTGCGACATAGATCGGCGCAGCCAGCCAATAGGTCATCACGTCGGCGAGCGGCAGATACATGACGGCGTAATAGAAGCAGAACACTTCCGCCGTCGAGCAGACCACGCGGGCAAGCTGCATCCACGGCCGCTCGGCCTTGGTCAGCGCCGGCAGCCCCGCCATCCAGACCATCGGCACCAGAATGACGAGCGCTGCAAGACTGCGCAGAAGCACGACCTGACCCAGCCCGTAGCTGGCGACCAGCCACTTGCCCATCGTGTCGTTGAGCGCAAACATCAGCATGCCGAGCAGCATGATTGCAGGACCTGCGACCGATGCGCGCCGCAGGACGGCGCTGGAGGAGATCTGCATGTCCGATCTCCTCAGATCGAAGCGGCGTCGGAGAACCGACGGCTGACGGTAAAGACCTTGTCGAGATCCGGATTGAGCTCCATGCCGAGACCCGGTCCGGGCGGAACCGTGATCATGCCGTTCTTCACCTCGGGAAGCGCCGTCACCAGATCGCGATACCAGGTATTGTAGAAGGCGCGCACGCTTTCCTGCACCAGTGCGTTTGGAGCGTTCAGCGACAGATGGGTCGAGGCGCAGAGCACGACCGGGCCGGTACAGTCATGCGGCGCGACCGGCAGATGCCAGGCCTCCGCCATCGAGGCGATCTTGCGCGATTCAGAAAGTCCGCCACACCAGGAAATGTCGAGCATGACGATGCCGGCCGCGCCGGTTTCCAGATAATCGCGAAAACCCCATCGGGTGGCGAGCGTTTCCGAGGCCGAGATCGGTGCGGGCGACACTTCGGCATAACGCTTGAGGCTGGACAGGCTGTCCATCTTGATCGGGTCTTCGTGCCAGAAGGTGTTGTAGGGCGTCAAAGCCTTGGCGATCTGCATCGCCGGCAATAGCTGCCACATCGAGTGGAACTCGACCATGATATCGATCCGGTCGCCGACGGCCTTGCGGATTTTCTCGAAAGGTTCGAGCGCCGCCTTCAGATCGGCAGACGAGATATACTGGCCCTTGGTCTTTTCTGCCGCCTGGTCGAACGGCCAGATCTTCATCGCCGTGATGCCTTCGGAGAGCAGCGATTCCGCCAGTTCGTCGGCGCGGTGCAGGAACCCGTTCAGGTCGTCATAATCCTTGCCGGTCGAAAGCCCGTAATTGGCCGTCGTCTGCCCGGTCGCCTTCTTGATATATTCGGTGCCGGCGCAGGTATTGTAGGTGCGGATTTCCTTGCGCGAAAAACCGCCAAGCAATTGCGCGATCGGCTGGCCCGTCACCTTGCCGAAAATGTCCCACAGCGCAATGTCGAAGGCGGAATTGCCGCGCACTTCGGCACCGGACGAGCGGAAGCCGACATAACCGACCAGTTCCTGCGCCAGAAGATCGATCGCCAGCGGATCGCGGCCGATCACGCGCGGGGCTACATATTCGTGGATATAGCTCTCCACCGTTTCGGCCCCGAAAAAGGTCTCCCCCAGCCCGGTAATGCCCTCATCGGTGTGAACCAGAACCCAGAGCAGGTTGCTCCGTTCAGCGACGCGCACCGTTTCCAGCTTGGTGATCTTCATGTTTCCTCCCAGAATTTCCCAAGAGCCTGTATTTTTAAGGGAATTGCGTCGAGACCGAAAGCCGTTTGCGGCCTCTAAAGTACGCCGCGCTCATAAAATTGCAGCGTTTTTCACGCCGACGCTGATCTGGTCTCGCAGACCATGACCGCTTTCGCAAAATTCACCGCGCAAATCCTTTGACATGAGGCAAGAAGGGCTCTTTCATGGCCTCAACAAACGTCGCCATGCTCCGAGGAAAGGGCCTGGACGACACATAAGAGAGAAAGAGGAACATCATGAACGTCGCATCCCGTCCGAACGATATCCAGGCCGTTATCGAGGCCGACCGCGCCCATGTCTGGCACCATCTCTCCCAGCACAAGCAGTATGAAACGACCGATCCGCGTATCTATGTCGAGGGCAAGGGCACGCGCGTCTGGGATGCGACCGGCAAGGAATATCTCGATGCCGTGGCCGGTGCAGTCTGGACCGTCAATGTCGGTTACGGCCGCACCTCGATCGCCGATGCGGTGCGCGACCAGCTGGTGAAGCTCAATTATTTCGCTGGCGCCGCAGGCAATGTTCCGGCAGCGCTGTTCGCCGAAAAGCTGATCGAAAAGATGCCGGGCATGACCCGCGTCTATTATTCGAACTCCGGCTCTGAGGCGAACGAGAAAGTGTTCAAGATGGTGCGCCAGATCGCGCACCGGAAACACAATGGCGGTAAATACAAGATCCTCTACCGTGATCGCGATTACCATGGCACGACGCTCGGAACGCTGGCCGCAGCCGGCCAGAAGGAACGCCGCGAGCAATATGGCCCGATGCCTGAAGGTTTCGTCGAGGTGCCGCATTGCCTGGAATATCGCAGCCAGTGGGATGACGTGGACGACTACGGCATGCGCGCAGCAAACGCGATCGAAGAGGTGATCCTGCGCGAAGGCCCGGAAACCGTCGGTCTTCTGTGCCTCGAACCGGTCACCGCCGGCGGCGGCGTCATCACCCCACCCAGGGGTTACTGGGAACGCGTGCAGGAAATCTGCCGCAAATACGATGTGCTGCTGCATATCGACGAAGTCGTCTGCGGCATGGGCCGCACCGGCAAGTGGTTCGGTTACCAGCATTATGGCATCGAGCCCGATTTCGTCACCATGGCGAAGGGTGTCGCATCCGGTTACGCCGCAATCTCCTGCACGGTGACGACCGAAAAGGTCTTCGAATTGTTCAAGGAGGACCCGACCGACCCGATGTCCTATTTCCGCGACATCTCCACCTTCGGCGGCTGCACCTCCGGCCCGGCCGCAGCACTGGAAAACATGCGCATCATCGAGGACGAAGGACTGCTCGAAAACACCCTGAAAATGGGCGAGCGGCTGATGAACAACCTGCGCGAGTTGCAGAGCCGCCATCAGGTGATCGGTGATGTCCGTGGTCTCGGCCTGTTCTGCGGCGCGGAACTGGTGATGGACCGCGAAACGAAGGAACCGGCACCGGAAAAGATGGTTCAGGCCGTCACGGCCGATTGCCTTGCGCAAGGCGTCATCATCGGCGCCACCAACCGTTCGGTCCCCGGCCTCAATAACACGCTTTGCATGAGCCCGCCGCTGATCATCAATTCAGCCGAGATCGACCAGATCACCGGCGCCATCGACAAGGCGCTGACCAAGGTATTCGGATAGTCCTCACATATGGAGACCGCGAAGCTGAAGGGCTTCGCGGGTCATACCGCGCTGGCCATGCTCGCATCGTTGAGCAGACCGCTGATGGCGGCGATCAGTTGAGCAGGCACGAAGGGTTTCTGGATGAGCACGCTGTTCGGCACGCCATGCGATGTCCATTCGGAAGCGCTGTCGGCGGTGACATAAACGAGCGGAATATTCGGCACGCATTGGCGTGCATGCTGGCCGACTTTCCAGCCATTGGCACCCTTGCCGAGCCGTATATCGGTGATGACGCCCGAAAAGCGGGCACTGTTTGCATCGAGTTCGGCAATCGCTTCTTCGGCCGAAGCGAAGGATGTGACCTCAAAGCCGTGCTCGATCAGCAACTCCTCGGCATCGAGACGCAGCAGATGGTCGTCTTCGACCAGAAGCAGTTGCACAGAAAGATCGTCCACCATCGCCCCATCCTGACGGATGCGGCAGCCGAATGCCTGCCAACATCCCGACTTTCCGGCTTTGCCCCAAGACGGATGCAAGGGCGCTCGCCGGCTTCCTCGGCGTCCCTAACGCAATCGGCGGGAAGTGGTTCCCCATTTTGATGCAATCTTGGCGGATAGTTTCTCGATGTGATGCATTGGCCTCACCGACCGATCCAGATCGAGACGCCGCAGGCCTGAGGGGGCCGCCTGCAGCGTCTCGACACGGCACGGCACACCGTCGCCTATTGCAGCGCGACGGCACCGTCCGGACGGGAAAAATAACGGCGCCAAGCGCTCGGCGTCGTGCCGGTCACGCGCCGGAAGACGCGCGAAAGATGCGACTGATCGGCGAGCCCGCAATCGAGCGCGATCTCGCAAAGCGGCGCATTGGTGGTCATCATCCGCTGCTTGGCATGCTCGACACGGCAGGAAACGACATAATTGTGCGGGGGAACACCGAATGTCGCCTTGAATGCAGCGGAGAAGTAGCTTGTGCTCAACCGAACCTGCCCAGCGAGTTCGTCGAGCGGAATGCCATGGGAAATACGCTCATCGATATATTGCTTCACCTTCTTCACCTGCCATGGGGCAAGGCCGCCGGTGGCAACCTGCTTTTCCGGCTGGCTTGAAGCGATCGGCTCGACAAGCCGCAATTTGCCGGGTTGGCGCTCGGTAATCCTGGTCTCGATGGAAAAGGGATTTTCTGGATATAGGCCTGCGAGATCGGCATAGATGGTGCTCATATCGAGCGGGTTGATCTGACGGGCGACAACAGCTGCGGTGGCGGACATCTGCGCTCTCCTGTGGGTCTGTTGAATTTTCACCAGTCCATATTGAGACGACCGCCGCCAATCGGATATTCTACAGTCAGTCAGTTTTCGCACCCATGGGTTTTAGCCTCATATACTTGGGTATGATTGCCCTTGGCGGAAGCTGCCGCGTAGGGTCGGTTTGAGCTTGAATCACGGCAATTTCAATGAATTGAGGATATGACGGAAAGCCCAATCATTCTGGTTGTCGATGACGAGCCGCTGATCCGGCAGGCACTCGACACTCTGCTTCGTTCCGTCGGTTACCGCGTGCGGACATTTGCGACCGCGCTCGACCTCTATGAGGACGATTGCCTGCCTGAGGCCAGCTGCCTGATCCTCGACATCCGGCTTCCCTTCACCAGCGGCCTGGATTTCCAGCAGAAACTCACCGATCGCGGCATCGTCGTACCGATCATCTTCGTCACCGCCCATGGCGATATCCCGATGACGGTGCGCGCGATGAAGGCCGGCGCCGCCGACTTTCTCTCCAAACCTTTCCGGGATCAGGACATTCTCGATTCCGTCGCTTCCGCAGTGCTGAAACACCAGGAGTTTCTGGGCTCCAGCAAAACCGAAGCCGATCTGAAATCCCGCTACATCCAGCTGTCCCCTCGCGAACAGCAGATCATGGCGATGGCGACGGCCGGACTGATGAACAAGCAGATTGCCGGAGAGCTGGGCTTAAGCGAGATCACCGTCAAGATCCATCGCGGCAAGGTGAGCCGCAAGATGAACGCCAAAACCTTTGCCGATCTGGTGAAAATGGCGGAATTGCTCGGCCTGTCGCATCGATAGGCCACCGTTGGCCCATCGTTGGCCCACCGTTAGAATGAGCGGAATAAACGCTCGTATAATTTAAACCCGGGTCTCCAGAGCGCATATTACAGGCAAAGTAAAAGACCGGGATTTCCCGGAGATTGGTTCATTCCCGTTGAAAGCGCCTGTCATCATTGCCATCATCGACGACGAGGAAAACATTCGTCGCGGGATGAGCGGCCTCTTGAGATCACTCGGTTACGAAGCCCGTACGTTTGAATCCGCAGAGGCATTCCTTGCCACCACCGCCGCGACCGACTGTTCGTGCATCGTCTCCGACGTACACATGGACGGCATGAGCGGCATCGACCTCTTCCAGATGCTGGCAACGCGCGGAAGCGAGGTTCCGTTCATCTTCGTCACCGCCTTTGCCGACGAGGTCGGACGGCTCAATCTCGGCAAGGACACCTGCGTCCTGCCAAAACCTTTCAATGTCGACATTCTCGTCGATTGCATCGAGAAGACGACCCGGCCGCCAGTCTGAACACCGAAGGAGGCAAGCGCATGTGCACGCATCATAACTTCATCAGGACCGTGACGCCGAAGACGCGCGGTTGCGAGGAATGCCTGGAACTGGGCATGACCTGGGTTCACCTGCGCCTGTGCCGCGAATGCGGCCATGTCGGCTGCTGCGACCAGTCGGAAGGCAAACACGCCACCGCCCATTTCAGGCACACGCGCCACCCGATCATGGAGGGTTATGACCCGCCGGAAGGCTGGGGCTGGTGTTACATCGATGAGGAAATCGTCGATCTGCCGGACCAGACACCGCAGGTCGGCCCGATCCCGCGCTACGTTTAGCTGCGCTGAGTGATCCGCCGCGGCTCAATGGGCCGCGGCAAGATATTGGTGGATGGCAGCAACCACCACCGATCCCTCTCCCACCGCAGAGGCCACACGCTTCACCGAACCGGCACGCACATCACCCACGGCAAACACGCCCGGCTTGCTGGCGGCGTAGGGATGGCGCGTCATGTCGTCGGACGACAATCCGGTACAGACGAAACCGCTGCGATCCAGTTCAAGGCAGCCGTCGAGCCAGTCCGTATTCGGCTCCGCACCGATCATGACGAACAGGTTGGACGCATTGCAGCGCGCGGTCTCACCCGTCGAACGATCGACCCAGCTGACGCTTTCGAGCACCTGCCCCCCATCGAGTTCGGTAATCTCGCATCCTTCGCAAAGCGTGATATGCGGTGAGATCTTGATGCGCTGCACGAGATAGTCCGACATGGTCGCGGAAATCCCGCTACGCACCAGCATATGCACATGGCGCGCAGTTCTGGACAGGAACACCGCCGCCTGTCCGGCGGAATTGCCACCGCCGACGATGACGACCTCCTGGCCGGAGCAGATCTGCCCTTCCATCGCAGTCGCGGCATACTGGATGCCGTGGCCTTCAAACCTGGCGTAATTGGGAACATCGAGCTTGCGATAACGCGCACCCGTCGCAACGACGACGGTCTTCGAACTGACCGAACGGCCGTCGCTCAGGCCGATGATGTAAGGCGCCTTCGAGCAATCAAGCGAAGCGGCGCTGCGGGACACACATAGCCTTGCACCGAATTTCTGCGCCTGGATATGCGCCCGACCGGCGAGTGCCAGTCCGGAAATGCCGGTCGGGAAACCGAGATAGTTTTCGATCTTGGACGAGGTACCCGCTTGACCGCCCGGCGCCATGGTCTCGACCACCAGCGTCTTTAACCCTTCCGAGGCAGCATAAACCGCCGATGCAAGTCCCGCAGGACCGGCACCAAGCACGACGACATCGTAAAGCGTGTTGTCTTCCGGCGGTTCGAACAGTCCCAGATCATCGGCCAGCGTTTCGTTGGATGGTCGCTTGAGCACGCCGTGGTCAGGGGTGATCAGCGCCGGCAGATCGTCCGCAACCAGCCCGAACCTCTGCATCACCTCCGGCGCGTCCGGATCGTTTAAGCCCATGATCGTCACGGGATAGAGATTGCGGATGAGAAAGCGCTGGATGCCGAGCAGCTCGCCGCTTTCCTTGTGCCCGATAAGAATGCCGCCGCCCGTCGCATGCCGCACGAAACCGGCGCGTCGCAGGATATAGGAGCGGATGATCGTCTCGCCGATATCCGGCTCACCGGTGATCAGCGCCCGGAATTTCTCATGGCAAACCCGGATCACCCGCGAACCGGCGATGCAGAGACCGGACAAAAGAATGCTGCGGTGGGTGAACATGTTCTGCTCACCGCTGAACTGGCCTCTTTTGTAACTGTAGAGATGATGCCGGCCCTTGATCGGATCGTCGGCGAACATCTGGACCTCACCCTCCAGAACCAGCAGGAAATCGATCGAATGATCGCCGCGCCGGAAGACATAGGTATCTTCCTCGACCAGTTCCTCCGTCCCGTAAGGGCGGATGCGCTCGATCATCTCGTCGGTGAGAAAGGGAAAGGTCTGTGCCGGGCGTATCCACGGATCGGTGGGATCGAGAGGAAGATCGGGCATCAGAAACTCCCCATCGCAACATCAACCAGGCATTGCAAAATGTATCAAACAAAAGCCGGCATCCGCAAGATGGATGCCGGCCGTTGAAGGCAGGTTACTTGTTGGTGTCGCGCAGGATTTCGAACAGGAACCAGGCGCGCTTTTCCGTCTCGTCGATCCAGTTTTCAAGCAGGCTGGCAGTGCCGACGTCGTTATGCTCATCGCAGACATCGTGCAGTTCGCGCATGCTGGCGATCAGCGCGGCATTGTCCTCGCGCAGTTCCGCCAGCATTTCATGCGGATGAACGAAATCGGCATCATTGTCCTCGATGCGCTGCTTGCGGGAAATGTCGCCGATCGAACGCAGCGTATTGCCGCCGATCTTGCGGACGCGCTCGGCCAGCGGATCGGTCATCGCCAGAAGCTCGTCGCCATGGTCGTCGAGCATCAGGTGAAAATCGCGGAAATTCACGCCGGACATGTGCCAGTGGAAATTCTTGGTCTTCAGATAAAGCGCAAAGACATCGGCGAGCAGCGCATTGGCGCCGCCGGAAATATCCCTGGTGGCTTCGGCGCCAAGACCTGTCGGGGTCTTGAGATCTGCAGAGCGGCGCGATTTGGCGGACTGTTCCATGGTCATATCCTTCCTTGATGTGGAATTTGAATTATGCGGTTCTGAAAGATGATGGCGGATCGCTTGCGGGAAACGTCTCGCGCAGCGCTTCGTCGACATCCTGATCGGTCTCGACATGCGGCGCTTCCGCTTTGGCAACGATGAGATCGAGCGGTTCAGGCAGACTTTCGAGACCATCACGCAGACCATCGTCTACGTCTTGACGCTTGTTCGCCATGTCATGCCTCCGGTTTTGCTGTGAACACCCGTGCCGCCACTCGAAGAAATGAGGTTACGGCATTTGCGTTCCAATGATGCGACAATATCGCACCGCCCTGCCCGCGACTTGGACAAATCGATCTGCACGACCATTGCAGCCAGTTTTTCGACGGCACCCCAAACGGGCAGGTTGCGTAATTTTCGACAATTCAGGATTATTTCAGAGAAGCATGGCGCGGACTTCTCCGATAGTCTGTCGCAAGAATGGGGAAACCGCAATCAGGCGCGGACGATCGACCGAAGGGGCGGGGCTTGCAGGGTGACATGAAGAATTGGATGCGGCGATCCGGCCACCCGGGTGCTGCAGGCAACCATCGGTATCGCCTGGCTTTCGGCATAGCTTCCGGGCTGGTGATTTTCGCCATCGATACATTCACCACGCTGGCAAGCGCCGTTGCCGTCCTCTACGTGCTGGTCATCGTGCTGGCGGGGGATCTCGGCAGCAAGCGCATCATCCAGGCGACCTCCGCCATCTGCGCCATCCTGACCCTGATCAGCTTTGCGACCTCCCACGGGCAGGATCTGGAATCGCAGGCGACCTTGCGGCTGCTCTTCAGTCTCGCCGCCAATGCCGTGACGACAGTTCTTCTGCTGCGGCGTGTTGGCGACGTGGCGGCGTTGAAGGAAAGCGAGCTCCGCTACCGCACGATCTTCGAGACGCTGGCCGTGGCCATCTGGGAGAACGATTTTCGCGTCGTGAAGACAGAGCTCGACAAGCTGCGCGAGCGTGGGATCGTCGATATCCGCCAGTATCTTGCCGAAAATCCCGACTTTGTCATTCGCATGCGCAAGGCGGTTCGGATTACCGACGTCAATCAGACCGCCCTGCAGCTGATGGGCGTTGCGTCAAAGGATGAATTTTTCGCCACGCTCGACGATTTCCTGCCGGACACCGATGGCGGTTTCGCGCATTTTCTCGCCGGCATCTTCGAGGGGCAGACCGAATTCCAGTCGGAAACGATTGTCCGCCGCCGGGATGGCCGCCTTATCCCCATTCTGGTTGCCTTAAGTTTCCCGAAGGATGGCTCCGGCCTCGACCGGATACAGGCAAGCATTATCGACATGACCGAGCGCTACCAGTTCCAGGAAGCACTGGAGACCTCGCGGCAGGAACTGGAACAGGCGTCACGCGCTGCAATGATCGGCGAAATCTCCGCCTCGATCGCTCATGAGGTGAACCAGCCGCTGTCTGCCATCATGACCTTCGTGCAGGCCGGCACGCGCTGGCTGAACCGGCAGCCGCCGGATATCGAAGAGGCAAAGCTCGCCTTGCAGGATGCCGTAGGGGCGACCGAACATGCGGCCCAGGTGGTCAAGCGCGTACGGATGCTGCTTGGAAAATCGAAATCGGAAAACGCAGAGGTGACGGTCGATGCCGCAATCGCCGATGCGGTGCAACTGAAGCAGAAGGAACTTGCAGCCGACGGCGTGCAGGTGAACCTCTCACTGATGGCTCAGGGCGGAACCGTCCGGGGAGACCGGGTGCTTTTGCAGCAGGCTTTCATGAACATCATAATCAATGCCATGCATGCCATGGACACGGCGCAAACGCGCACGCTGGCAATCCAGAGCAGTCTTGGCGAAGACGGTATCACCATATGCTTTACCGATAGCGGCGCGGGACTGGGCACTATGCCGCCGGAAACCCTGTTCAAGCCGTTCAACACAACCAAGCCGAACGGAATGGGTCTTGGCCTTGCCATGTGCCGCTCCATCATGATGGCCCATAGCGGCACGATCTCGATCCGCAACCGGACGGACGCGAATGGCGCTATCGTGGAAGTTCGACTGCCACTTGCCTTGGATGAGGAAGAGGCGGTGCCGCTGACCGCCTGATACCGGTTGCTAGACCTGCGAGGACGGCAGCTTTGCCACGGCAGACTTCAGCGCAACGCCGCTGACGCGGGTCTTCATCATGTCCCCGATCAGCTTGGAAATGATCTCGGCCGCCTCGCGGATCGGCAACCCGCCTTCGCGAATATTCGAAACGCAGTTGCGGCCGGAATCCGGGTTTCCCTGCTTCGGCCCATAGGTGATGTAGGCCCCGAGACTGTCGGCCGCGGAAAGGCCCGGGCGCTCTCCGACAAGCACGATCGTCAGTTTCGCCCCAAGCACTTCACCGACAGGATCGCCAAGAGCCACCCGCGCCTGGTTGGCCAGCACGATCGGCGCCGCCGAAAGGTTCAAGGTTGAAAGCTTCGGTACAAACGCCTCGATCAGCGGCACGGCATTGAGATCGACCGCGCTGGACGACAGGCCGTCCGCCACGACAATCGCCACGTCATACCCCTTTCCCGCTCCTGCCTGCTTCAGCCGATCGGCCGATGCCGCCTCGAGTAACCGTCCGAGATCCGGTCGGCGAACATAAATGCTGCGGTCACTCGCCATGCTGTCGACCTCGACAGCCGAAAGGCCGAGACGGTTAAGCCTATCGGTGAGCGCGGTCCGGTCGACGCTCGTCCACACCGCTTCCCGGGCCCGTGCATGATCGAGCAGGAAGGAGAGCTGTGCCCGTGTCGGCAGACCTGCACCATGGCGACCGAGCGAAACGCGCGCGTCGGTCATCTGCCTGAGATCCAGCCTCTCTTCGGTGGAGGAAGGTTCGATCACCTTTGCCATGTCAGGCCCCGATCAGATTGCTTGAGCGGACATAGTTGGAAAGTGCAGCCGGTTCACCGATCAATGCGCCGTCGCGATCCGTCAGCCCGATCTCGTTCAGCCATTTTTCGAACTCCGGCGCTGGTGGCCGCTTCAGCGTCTCGCGGCAATAGACGGCATCGTGATGCGACAGCGACTGATAGTTCAGCATGATGTCGTCGGCGCCCGGAACGGTAATGACGAAATTGACATTGGCGGCGCAAAGCAAAGTCAGCAGCGTATCCATGTCCTCCTGATCGGCATCCGCATGGTTGGTGTAACAGACGTCGACCCCCATCGGCAGGCCAAGCAGCTTGCCGCAGAAATGATCCTCGATACCGGCGCGGATGATCTGCTTGCCGTTGAACAGATATTCCGGGCCGATGAAACCGACGACGGTGTTGACGAGCAGCGGATCGAACTCGCGGGCGACAGCATAGGCGCGTGCCTCCATCGTCTGCTGGTCGACACCGAAATGCGCGTCCGCCGAAAGCGCTGCCCCCTGCCCCGTCTCGAAATACATGACATTGGCACCCGGCATGCCACGCCCCAACGACCGCCCTGCCTCATGCGCCTCTTTCAACAGCGCCAGATCGACGCCGAAACCGCGATTGGCCTTTTCCGATCCCGCCACCGACTGGAAGACCAGATCGACCGGCGCACCGCGTTCGATCGCCTGGATCGCCGTCGTCACGTGGCCGAGGCAGCAGGTCTGGGTCGGTATTTGAAGCTTTTCGCGCAACTCGTCGAGCAGCGAGACGATGCGGATATAGTCATCGGTCGCATCGGTCGCCGGATTGACGCCGATCACGGCATCGCCCGATCCCATCAGCAACCCGTCGATGGCCGACGCGATGATGCCGCGGCTGTCGTCGGTCGGATGGTTGGGCTGGTTGCGGGTGGAAAGCCGCCCAGCAAGCCCGATCGTGTTGCGGAAACGGGTGACGACGCGGCGCTTTGCCGAAACCGCGATCATGTCCTGCAGCCGCATGATCTTCGAAACGGCCGCGACCATTTCCGGCGTAAGACCCCAGGTCACGGCCTTCAGCCGGTCATGGGTCGTTTCGGGCCTGAGCAGCCATTCGCGGAATTCGCCAACGGTAAGCGAGGAGACCGCGGAAAAGGCTGCAGGATCATGCCGCGCGGCAATCAATCGGGAAACTTCGTCATCATCGGACGATATCAGTTCCTCGTCGAGAAAGGCCTTCAGCGGCAGATTGGCCAGCGCCATCTGCGCCGCCAGCCGTTCGACCGGACCTTCCGCCGCAATGCCGGCCAGTTGATCGCCGGAACGTTCCGGCGTCGCCTTGGCCAGCAGCGTCTTCAGGTCATCGAAGCGAAAAACGGTCTGCTCGATCGTCGTCTTATAGGCCATGAAGGATCAACCCGTTGAAAAAGCGCGCGCAGTCGGCCTCCCTGGAAAACTCGGCTTCCTCCAAAGCGTTATCTTCCAACCCGATTAAGCACGACAAGCACCTCGCTTTTCAAGGTCAATCTTGATCATACGCAACGCAGACATGCTTGACCTGCGGACAGGGTCCAATATCTACGCCAAATGGATTCTCAAGGCACCCCGAACACTTCCCGTTTCGATATCAATTCGCTGCGGGAAACCATCCGCCGCATAGCCAAGGGCCGCGATACCTGGGCCTTGCGCTGGCAGGCGCTGCTTGCCTTCGTGGACATCTGCATCCTCGCCTTTTTCCTGCTCGGCCCTTATCTGCGTGACGGGCCGTCCTATCTGATCATCGACTACATGATCGCCGTCTGGGTGGGGGCCGAACTGGCCGCCCGCTCGCTTGCGGCACCGTCTCTCGGCCGTTTCCTGAAAATGCCGATGACCTGGGTCGACCTCGTCATCCTCGCCACCCTGCTGTTTCCCGATACGCTCTTCAACTTCGCCTTCCTGCGCGTCATGAGGATCTGGGCGATCGGCAGGAGCCCGCTTCTGAAGGAGGTCATGCGCCGCTTCGGCTGCCTGCATCTGGAAGACGTGACACGGGCCTGCCTGAACTTCATCGTTTTCCTCTTCATGGTCACGGGCTTCGTCTACACGACGTTTTTCTACGACCGTGACGGCGGCGAAGGTTTTGTCGATGCGCTCTATTTCACCGTCGCGACCATCACCACCACCGGATTTGGCGACATCACCCTTCCCGGCACGCTCGGCAAGCTGACCTCCATCTTCACCATGATCATCGGCATTTCGCTGTTCGTCAGGCTGGCCCAGGCGATCGTGCGGCCAAACAAGGTGCGCTTTGCCTGCCCCGAATGCGGCCTGCAACGGCATGATACCGACGCCGTGCATTGCAAGGCCTGTGGTCACCTGCTGAATATTCCTGATGATGGCGACTGAGCGAGGTGAAATAAGCGTCATTCCATGACGTGATGATTGCCCCTCCGTGTCGTATATCGACTGGGCCGACCCACGAACTGTCGCTAATCTCCCCCGCATGGTCAGGAGACGGCAATGGCAGAATTTCCTACGAAGGCGAGAGTGGTCATCATCGGGCTGGGCGGCATCGTCGGCGCCTCGATCGCCCACCATCTGGTGGAACGCGGCTGGGACGACATAGTCGGCATCGACAAGTCCGGCATCCCCACCGATATCGGCTCGACCGCTCATGCCTCGGATTTCTGCTACACGACCAGCCACGATTATCTCTCGGTCTGGACCACGCAATATTCCATCGATTTCTACGAGAAGATGGGCCACTACGCCCGTATCGGCGGATTGGAAGTGGCCCGCACCGGCGATGAGGTGTGGATGGAAGAGATCAAGCGCAAGCTGACCTCCGCCAAGGCTTTCGGCACCCGCGCGCACTATGTCTCCCCTGCAGAGATCAAGGCAAAATTCCCGCTGATCGAGGAGGATCAGGTCCAGGGCGGCATGTTCGATCCCGATGCCGGGCTTGTCATCCCCCGCAGCCAAACGGTTGCCGGCAAGCTGGTCGATGCCGCCGAAAAGGCCGGAAAGCTCAAGGTTTTCGGCAATACGCCGGCAACATCGCTGATCGTCGAGAACGGCCGCATCAAGGGCGTCGTCACCCATCGCGGCACGATCATGGCCGATCATGTCATCGTCTGCGCCGGCATCTGGGGCCGGCTGATCGCCGAAATGGTGGGCGAGGACCTGCCGGTCATGCCGGTAGACCATCCGCTGACCTTTTTCGGGCCGTTCAACGAGTTTGCAGGCACGGGCAAGGAAATCGGTTATCCGCTGCTGCGCGATCAGGGCAATTCCGCCTATATGCGCGACACCGGCGATCCGGCGACCACCGAGGGCGGCCAGATCGAATGGGGATATTACGAGACCGACAATCCGCGCCTCTGCCACCCGCGCGACATTCTCGAAAAGCACCAGGCCCGCCTGTCGCCCTCGCAGCGCGATCTGGACATGGAACAGATCCTGACGCCGCTGGAGCGGGCGATGGAGCTGACACCGATCCTCGGTGAACTGGGCTATAACGAAGGCCATTCCTTCAACGGTCTGCTTCAGGTTTCCGCCGCCGGCGGCCCATCCTGCGGCGAAAGCCAGAAGGTGCGCGGTCTCTGGTATTGCGTCGCCATCTGGGTCAAGGACGGCCCCGGTTACGGCAAGCTGATCGCCGACTGGATGACCGATGGCCGCACCGAGATAGATCACAACTCGATCGACTATTCCCGCTTCTACCCGCACCAGCTGACGGAAGAGTTCATCGAGGGCCGCACCCGCGAGGCGGCACAAAAGATATACTTTCCGGCCGTCCACCCGCGCGAACCCTATGCGACCGGTCGCGGCGCCAAGAAGTCGCCCTTCCACGAGCGCGAAAAGGAACTCGGCGGCTACTTCATGGAACTTGGCGGTTGGGAACGCGCCCATGGTTACGCCGCCAATGAGCACCTGCTTGAAAAATACGGCAACCGGGTGCCGCTGCGCGAGAACGAATGGGACAGCCGCCATTTCTGGCGCGTCTCCAATGCCGAACATCTGGCGATGAGCGAGGATTGCGGCATCGTCAATCTCTCGCATTTCCACATGGTGGATATCGAAGGCCCGGACCATGTCGAGCTGCTGGAATGGCTCTGCGCCGCAAAGATCGGTGGCGACGCCAATATCGGCAAGGGCATCTATACCCACTTCCTCGACGACGAGGGCATGGTGCGCGCCGATTTCACTGTGTTTCGCCTGGACGACCGCTGCCGACTGGTGAATGGCGCCGATGCCGGCCCGCGCGATTTTCATTACATGAAACGCGTCGCCGAGGATCGCGGCCTCGACGTGACGATCACCGATGTCTCCGAGAAATTCATTACCATCGGCATCTGGGGTCCGAATGCCCGCGAGACACTGAAGAAGGTTGTTGCCGATCCATCCGGCCTGGATGTCGAGAACTTCGCTTTTGCCGCCATCAAACCGATCGAGATCGCGGATAAGCCCGTCACCGCCTTCCGCATTTCCTATGTCGGCGAACAGGGCTGGGAACTGCATATGAAATACGAGGACGGGCTTGCCGTCTGGGATGCACTGCGCGAAACCGGCGTCATGGCCTTCGGTGTCGAAACCTATGCCAATTCCCGCCGAATGGAGAAGTCGCTGCGGTTGCAGAACGGCGATCTTCTGACCCAGTACAATCTGATCGAGGCCGATCTCGCCCGCCCCAAGGTCAAGGAAGCCGATTTCCGCGGCAAGGCGAAGCATCTGGAATACAAGGCACGCGCCAATCAGCCGGCCATGCTCTGCACGCTCGTCATGACCGACAACACGGATGCCAATGGTGTCAAGCGTTACCCGGTCGGCTCGATGCCGGTGATCGACCCAGACAACGGCAGGACGCTGGTCGATGAGTTGGGCCGCATCTCCTATACCACCTCGGTCGCCTATGGCCCGACCATCGGCAGGAACATCGCCCTTGCCTATCTGCCCTGGGATTACTGCCAGGTCGGTCGCAAGCTCACGGTGAACTATTTCAACGAGGATTTCCCGGTGGAAGTGGCGGCGGTGGGTTACAAGCCGCTGTATGACCCGGAGAATTTGAAGCCGCGAACCTAGGCAAACTCCCTCATTCCTGTCCTTGTGACGGGAAACCGGCCAACGCGCGTCGGCGCGCCGCGAGGAGCCTTTTCAGCCATGGACTTGGGCTGGCTGGATCTCTGTGACAAGCACAAAGATGAGGGACGAGAAAGCTGCGCCAATCCCGAAAAGCTCAGGCGCTCTTTCTGGCAAGATCGTCGCTATTGCCCGCCAACTCCCCGGCAATCTCTTCCGCCACTCGTTTCGCCTGGTTGCGGATATCCGGCACGGCCGTGATTTCCCAGAACTGTCCGGCCGTCAGCGCGCCAACGGCATAGAGCCTCTGTCGAACGGTTCCATCCGGGCAGCAGATACGCGAGCGGGCATCGACGCTGACACCCAGCCCCAGCCTGTCCATGCCGATGACAGATGTTTCGCGCATCTGCTGCAACAGCGGCGAATGCGCGATGCCGGCCCGCTCCATGCCGGTACAGTTGACGATCCAGTCGACGGCAATCTCCTGCATTTCGGGTGTCCCGCGTTTGCGGAAACGGATACCGATACGTCCGTCGGTCTCCCTGATTTCGCCAATGAAGCCGGCATGAACCGTCACCGTGCCATCGTCGATCAGCGGCTTGAGACGTGACCAGACCGGTGGCGCAAGGCGATGCCGGTGGATGTTCCACCAGGCCAGCGCATGCCGCATGAAACGGGATCGTTGCACATCGTTGAGTTCCTGCCAGAGTTGCTGCGTGCGATGCCGCAAGCCATCCATCAGCCCGCGCCAGTCTGCACCCTCGCGCACCTGCGCCCGAAAACCGGCAAGGATTTCGCTGATCTCCCGGCTCTTTTCCGGCAGGCGAGGTTCAACCGGTTCCGGCTTGATCGTGCTGTGCGGGTGCGGAACGAGGCCGCGCCGCGAAATCACATGGATCCTGCCGCGATGTCCGTGCGAGCGAAGCGACAGAACCTGATCGACCATCGTCAGGCCGGAACCCAGAATGCAGACATCGTCATCCGGTTTGATCGACGAAAGCCAGCCCAGCCGCCACGGGTTTTGCACGATGCGGCGCTGCATTTTTTCCGGCACGAAATCCGGTTTGATCGGCAGTTCTGCATTGCCGACACCGAGGCAGAGCGCGACATGTCTCGCCCGCAGCACCGTGTCATTGTCGAGATGGAATTCGACATCGGTTTCACCGGGCATCATGCAGGCCGTCGCCTTTGCCTTGATGAAATCGACGGCGACGCGATCATCCCGGCGGCGCAGCAACGACGCGAGCCTGTCCCTGAGATAAAGCCCATAGTCGCCGCGTGCGGCAAAATAATCGCCGATCGGCTTGCGGCCTTTCTCCCTCAGCCAATCGAGAAAATCGTCGGGTTCATCGGGAAAAGCGCTCATCCGCGCCGCCGGCACATTGAGCCGGTGCAGGTAGAATTCGCTTCTATACGCTGTCCCGCGGCCAAACCCCGGATCATCGCCGATAATGGCAATCGACCGCTCCGGGCCGAGCTGGCGCAGAAGATTGATGGTCAGCGCGATGGCTGAAAAGCCGGAACCGACGACTGCGACGTCATAGATCAAGGGCCAACTCCTGCTCTATTCGGAAAGCCGGTCGCCATCCCCCACGGCGTCCGATATCACTACCAACCTAGTCGGGATTGAACTTCTGTAAAGCCCTCGTTTATTTCAGCCACAGATGATGTTCGGCAGCATAAACGGAAAAACCGCGACATGTTTCCATGTCGCGGCTCCGATTTTGTCCAAGTCCGGATCGATCAATTCGGCAAGGCGTAAGCGATCACGTAATCGCCACGGTCGGGCGACTGGCGCGCGCCGCCGGCCGAGATGACCACATATTGCTTGCCGGTCTTCGGCGATTTGTAGGTGATCGGCGTGCCCTGACTGCCGACCGGCATGCGGGCCTTCACCGGGCCTGCGGAACGGCGCAGGCTTCGCCTCCGCCGAAAACCCGTGAGCGAGTGAGAAATCGCTTCTCCCGGCCATTGTCGAGCGAGAACATCCCGCCCCGACCCGGCACGACGTCGATGATCAGTTGCGTGTGCTTCCAAACCTCGAATTGACTGCCGCTGATATAGACAGGTACCCCACCGATCTCGCCCAGCTTCACATCATGGTCGCCGACAATGAAATCATCCGTCGGATAACACATCGGCGAGGACCCGTCGCAGCAGCCGCCGGACTGGTGAAAAAGGATGTCGGGATAGTCCTGCCGGATCTCGGCGATCAGCGCCAGAGCGGCATCGGTGGCGGTCACGCGCGGTTCGCCGTTGACATGATTGTCCATGGCCTCTCCTCCCGGAATGCGATTGCAGCTCAAGCGATGAGCTGGATGAAGTCTATCACGATAGCCAGAAAAACACCCGAAACGGTCATCGCCAGGCCATAGAGAAACGTTTTGCTTGCCTTGTCATAGACCCGCCGCTGAAGTGAATCGTGCCGCAGAAAGATGACGAGGGAGCTTCCCTGGGTGATGATCCCGGCGGACAGCAGAAGCATTGTCGGCAGGTCGACCAAGGTCCAGGGAACCGGATTTTGCGCCCATTGGCTCAGAAACGTCAGCGAGAACGACAGGATTATCCCGACGACGGTCAGCGTTCCATTGCGGAAGAGCATTTCGACGAGAGGCTCGTTTTCATTCGACATCACGGAATATCTCGATTGTCGGATACTGACGGCGTATCGAATATTCCTTTTCCGATGATTTCAAGACCTGTTGATAGGCGCGAAAGCCGGGCAGGAGCATCGCGTCCCCTGCCCGGCCATCATCTTTCTCAGAAGAAACCGAGTTTCTTCGGGCTGTAGCTCACCAGCATGTTCTTGGTCTGCTGGTAGTGATCGAGCATCATCTTGTGGGTCTCGCGACCGATACCGGACTGCTTGTAGCCGCCGAAGGCCGCATGGGCCGGATAGGCATGATAGCAATTGGTCCAGACACGACCGGCCTGGATTTCCCGACCGAAGCGATAGGCACGGTTGCCGTCACGCGTCCACACGCCGGCGCCGAGGCCGTAAAGCGTGTCGTTGGCGATCTCGAGGGCTTCCGCATCCGTCTTGAACTTGGCGACGGAAACCACCGGCCCGAAGATTTCCTCCTGGAACACCCGCATCTTGTTATGCCCGGCAAAGATCGTCGGCTTGATGTAATAGCCGCTCGACAGTTCCCCGCCGAGATCGTTGCGCGATCCGCCGGTCAAGACTTCGGCGCCTTCCTGCTTGCCGATATCGAGATAGGAGAGGATCTTCTCCATCTGCTCGTTGGAGGCCTGCGCACCGATCATCGTGGCGCTGTCGAGCGGGTTGCCCTGCACGATCGCCTCGACGCGCTTGACCGCCCGTTCCATGAAGCGATCGTAGATCGATTCATGCACCAGCGCGCGGCTCGGGCAGGTGCAGACCTCGCCCTGGTTGAGCGCGAACATCGCAAACCCTTCCAGCGCCTTGTCGAAGAAGTCGTCATCCTCGTTCGCCACGTCGGCAAAGAAGATGTTCGGCGACTTTCCGCCGAGCTCCAGCGTCACGGGAATGAGGTTCTGGCTGGCATATTGCATGATCAGCCGGCCCGTCGTCGTTTCACCGGTAAAGGCGATCTTGGCGATGCGCGGGCTGGATGCCAGCGGCTTGCCCGCTTCGAGCCCGAAACCATTGACGATATTCAAGACGCCCGGCGGCAGGAGATCGCCGATGATTTCCGCCCAGACCAGCAGCGAAGCCGGCGTCTGTTCGGCGGGTTTGATGACGACGCAATTGCCGGCGGCAAGGGCCGGAGCCAGTTTCCAGGCGGCCATCAGGATCGGGAAATTCCATGGAATGATCTGGCCGACGACGCCGAGCGGCTCATGGAAATGATAGGCGACCGTATCGTTGTCGATCTCGCCGATCGACCCTTCCTGGGCGCGGATGCAGGAGGCGAAATAACGGAAATGGTCGATGGCGAGCGGAATGTCGGCCGCCATGGTTTCGCGGATCGGCTTGCCGTTGTCCCAGGTTTCCGCCTGGGCGAGCACTTCCAGCTTGTCCTCCATTCGCTGGGCGATCTTCATCAGAATGTTGGAACGTTCCGCCGGTGCCGTGCGGCCCCATTTGTCCTTGGCGGCATGCGCCGCATCGAGCGCGGCATTGATGTCCTTTTCGTCCGAGCGCGGGATTTCGCACAGCTTGCCGCCGGTGACCGGCGTGATGTTGTCGAAATACTTGCCGCCGATCGGCTCTTTCCACTCGCCGCCGATATAGTTGCCGTATTTCAGCTTGAACGGCGACTCGACGATTTTCTGGTGCAGCATGTCATCCTCCCTTGATGAGCTGGCTTCCCGGTTCGTGGACCGGGCCCGGGAGGAAATCTGCGTCGTCGCGTTCCTGACGAAAAGCAGGTTGCGACCATATGGCAGCGCACACTGTCGCACCTCTGCTACAGTGAAGCGCCGCAAACCATGCGGCACCGCAACAGAACTTGATGGGTCTCAATGCAGGCCGAAACGCTTCATCTTGCGGTGAAGCGTCGCGCGGCTCATTCCAAGCGCAATCGCGGCCTGCGAAACGTTGCCATTGGTGCGCGACAGGGCCCGCATGAGTGCCGCCCGCTCCGCCTCGACCAGATCGCGGCGGTCGTCGGGCCTGCTCTCGTCGAGAGCATCCGCCGCAGGAATGCCCGCGGCAATGCGGGTATCGTCCAGTGAGAGCGCCAGACGGGCCGCGCGCGTCGCGCCGATGACGAGATCGTTGCGATCGACCGCCAGAAGCGCCGCCGCCGCATGCGGCGCCTGCGGCACCATCAGGAACCGCGCGCCGGGAAATGCGGAACGGAACAGGTTGAGTTCAATCCTGAGTGCCGCATCGCGCACCGTCTGCGAAAGAATGGAAAGCACCATTTCATTGACGTCGTCCCGGCATGTGGAAATGTCGAGAGCCGCCGCCACTTCTCCGCGATGATCGCGGATCGGCGCGGTCGTACAGCACAGCCCGGTATTCGACGAGAAGAAATGCTGGTCGCGAAAGATCGATACGGCGCGTTCGTCGGCCAATGCGGTGCCGATACCATTCGTGCCGATACTGGCCTCGGTCCAGATCGATGCTGTCCAAAGACCAAGATCGTGAAACGCCCTGTCGTCTCCGGCGGAACCCCGCCGTTCCAGCGCGACGCCGTTGCGGTCGGTCAAGAGCAGGCAGCAGCCGGATTTGCCGACCGTGGAAAACAGCTTGTCCATTTCCTCGCGCGCCTCGACGATCAGCCGATCGGATGCCTGCCGTGTCTGGCGAAACTCGCTATCGGTCAGGCGCTCGGGCGCACGTTCCTGTTCCGGAGCCAGATGGTGCATGACCATGCAGCGCCGCCACGAAGCGACCACGGGCGAACTTGCTGCAGCGGACTGGGCCGAGGCGTAAACCTCGTCCGCATGCAGGGAAACAGGATGCATGGGCTCCTCCCAGGCGAATGCTTGCATCAAGTTTCGCTAAAAAGCCGACGCTTTGCAATCAGCAAGCCTGTCCCCCACGAACTATTTATCGAGGTACCACATCAAGCGGCACGTCGAGGCTCGCAGCTGGCAAAGGGGGTAAAGGCTCGCCTTACGCGCAGGATTGTCTCCCGCTCGGCGGGCACCAGCGGTAGACGAACATCGGCCTTCGACTGATCCAGGAAGAACTGGGCTTCCTTCAAAGCAGCAACATCATCCATCCCGACGGCCTCTGCCGCAACGGAAAGGGCTTGCAGAAGCGAATTGCAGCCGCTGCCGCGCTCCGTCATCCCAACCATGGTCTGGATGGGAGACGGAATGATGTTGGCCAGGGCAGAAAGCGCTCCATCCCCGCCGCTATCGAGGAATTCCATCAGCCTGTCACTGTCCCTCGACATGTGAATGAACCGATGCTTGAGATGTTCCGGCAGGGCTGCGAAATGCCCGAGACGCCCGGCCCCATGGCAGATGCCGACGATCGCATCCATTTCAGCAAGCGCCTCCGGCAACGCCACGCCGTAATCCTTCGCCGTCCGCCCCGGATCGTCATCCACAAGAATCGGAATACTGATCGCGGCGGCAATCTCGCGAAAGTGATGGATTACGCCCTTCAGTGTAGGCTTCGAGTAATACGGCACCGTTACGAGCAGCGCATCCGCCCCCAACTGCTCGGCACGGCGGCATCGTTCGATCGTCTTTTCCGTGCAGTTCGTACCGGCCGCAGCAATGACACTGAGATGTGGCCGAGCGCGGAAAATGCAGGTTTCCAGAAGCTTCTCGCGTTCATCGACACGCAGGACCGGCCCTTCACCGATGACATCGCAGACCACGATACCATCCACACCTGCGATGATCTGCCGGTCGATCGCTGCTTCGAACGCGGCAAGATCAATTCGGTCTTCCGAGAAGGGCGTCAGCAGGGGTGTGTAAGTTTGACGCCTTGCGCGAAGGAAGGGTGTCATGGTCTGGCTCCTGTTTTTACGGAAACCAACATTGCTCTACACGCATAGGATTTCGATGCGTAGGGAGAGACTATGACATCAAAGTCTTATATATATCCATTTGCCTTGACCGGGGCGACGCACCATATTCCGCGCCACAGACACACCGAACGACACCTTGGCCCTGCGCCTGGAGACTTTATGACCGCATCGCATGTCGCTGATTCCGATCCATCGTCTTCGGAAACTCGCAAATTTCTTGTGTTGCTGATTGGGTCTATCGGGGTCGTTTATGGCGACATCGGGACGAGCCCGCTTTACGCCTTCCGCGAGGCATTGCGCCCGTTTGCCGCCAATGGCATCCAGGATGAGCACGTCATCGGGCTCATTTCGTTGATGGTCTGGACGCTGACCATCATCGTCACCTTCAAATATGTCCTCTTTCTGCTGCGCGCCGACAATGACGGCGAAGGCGGCACGCTGTCGCTTCTGGCGCTTCTGATGAAGAAGACCGGCAGCTATATGCCGGTGCTTTTCTTCGCCGGCCTGATCGGCTCGGCTCTGTTCATCGGCGATGCGATGATTACTCCGGCGCTATCGGTCATGTCGGCGCTTGAGGGCATGAAGCTTATCACCCCGGCCTTCTCGGATTACGTTCTGCCGCTTTCCGCAGCCATCATGATCTGTCTTTTCATGGTGCAGTCGAAGGGCACGGCGGCGGTCATGAAGTTTTTCGGGCCGATCACCGTCGTCTGGTTCCTTGCCATGGCCTGGGGCGGCCTCATCCATATCGGCGACGACTGGACGATCCTTCAGGCACTCAACCCGCTCAATGCACTCTGGTTCATCACCCATGCGGGCTGGGCCGGTCTGATCGTGCTCGGCGCCGTCTTCCTGACCGTTACCGGCGCCGAAGCGCTTTATGCCGATCTCGGGCATTTCGGTCGCAAGCCGATCAGCGTCGCCTGGTTCATCCTGGTTTTCCCGGCGCTGGCACTGAATTATCTCGGCCAGGGCGCGCTCGTGCTTGCCGATCCGACGAAGATTTCCAACCCCTTCTACCTGCTTTATCCCGACTGGGCGCTGCTGCCGATGGTGATCCTAGCCACCATGGCGACGATCATCGCCAGCCAGGCCGTCATCACCGGCGCCTTCTCGCTGGCGCGCCAGGCCGTCCATCTCGGCTTCCTGCCGCGCCTCGCAATCAAGTTCACCTCGGAGACCAATACCGGGCAGATCTATGTGCCCGCGGTCAACATGGTTCTTTGCATTGGCGTTCTGGTTCTGATCTTCTCCTTCGGGGATTCGGAATCGCTTGCCACCGCCTATGGCATCTCGGTCACCGGCGCGATGGTCGTCACCTCGTTGATGTCCTTCCAGTTCCTGCGCGCAGTCTGGGGCTACAAGGCCATTACCGCCGCAATCCTCCTGGCTCCGCTCTTCGCCATCGAAGTGGTGTTCCTCGCGGCCAACCTTCTCAAGGTGCATGACGGCGGCTGGGTGCCGGTCATGCTGGCTCTGGTCATCATGCTGACCATGTGGACCTGGACCAAGGGCTCGAAGCACCTCAAGGAGAAGACGGCACGGAACGACATTCCGCTGGAAACCTTCATCAACTCGATCGAAAGCTCCATCGAGCGGGAAACCGCCAGCGCTCCCGTGACCGTACCGGGGACCGCGATATTCCTGACCAGCGTTCCGGACCGCACACCCGCCGTTTTGCTGCATAACCTGAAACACAACCACGTCCTGCACGAACAGAACGTCATCCTGACAATCTGGACGCAGGACAAGCCCTATGTGCCGCAAGCGGATCGTGTCGAGATGACAAGACTGTCGAAGCGCTTCATTCGCCTCGACATCACCTTCGGCTACATGGACGAACCGAACGTCGCCAAGGCGCTGACGGTCTGCAAGAAGAAGGGCTTCAAGTTCGAGATCATGCAGACCTCCTTCTATCTCGGCCGCCGAAACCTGATCGAGACGCCGAATACCGGCCTGCCGCGCTGGCAGGAAAAGCTGTATATTATCCTCGCCGATTTCGGTATCGACCCTTCCGCCTATTTCAAGCTGCCGCCGAACCGCGTGGTGGAACTTGGCGAGCAGGTCGCTATCTGATCGCCGGAGGCGCATTCCATGACTGTCGTCGCGTCCTATGTCTACACCAACGGCAAACGCGGCCGGGCACTGCCGATCGACGAGCAATGCCCGGCACTTTCCGGTGACGAATTCGTCTGGATCGGCCTGCACGAGCCGACCGAAGACGAATTGAAGACACTGGCAAGAACCTACGGCCTGCACGAACTGGCCGTCGAGGATGCGCTGCATGCTCACCAGATCCCCAAGGTGGAAGTCTATGGCGAACAGCTGTTCGTCGTCGCCAAGACCGCGCATCTTGAAGGTGACAAGATCTGCTACGGGGAAACGGCGATCTTCGTCGGACGCCACCACATCATCACCGTGCGCCACGGCTCGCTGCGCAACCATATCGGTGTCCGCGCCCAGCTCGAAGCCTCCCCCCGCCTGTTGGCGCAGGGGCCGGATTACGTCCTCCACGGCATTCTCGACTTCATTGTCGACGGCTATCTGCCGACCGTTCAGACGATCGAGGACCGGGTTCTGGAAATGGAACAGAGGATGCTCGCCAACTTCCTCGAACGCGACCAGATCCGCCGCCTGTTCAGACTGAGACGTCAGCTGATCCTGTTCGGGCGCGTTCTTGGCCCGATGTCGGAACTGGTGGGCAAGCTGGTCAATCTCGATCTGCCCTGCCTCGACAAACATGCCAAACCCTATTTTCGCGACGTGCTGGATCACACCAGACGGGTGGAAAGCATGATCGGGGGGCTACGCGAAGTCATCACTTCGGTCTTCGAAGCATCGAATCTTCTGGAACAGCAGCGTCAGGGCGTCATCACCAGACAGCTCGCCTCCTGGGCCGCAATCCTTGCCGTGCCGACGGCAGTCGCCGGCATCTACGGCATGAATTTCGAAAACATGCCGGAGCTGAAAACCGAATACGGTTATTACATCGTACTCGGTGCAATCATCATTCTGTGCAGCCTGCTCTATTATCGTTTCAAGAAAGTCGGTTGGCTTTAAAGCAATTCCAGCAGAACCGGGCACCGGCTCTGCATGCGGAATTGCGCTGAAACAAAGAAATGCAGACCCCGATCAGGCCTGCGTGAGAAGGATATAGGCCTCCTCGGGCGTCTTTGCCGAGCGGATCGCCTCCGTGACGTTATCGTTGCGCAAACGCCGGGCGATACAGGAGAGAAGATTGAGATTCTGCTTCTGATCCACGGCGGGTGAGAGCAGCAGAACCACGATATCGACCGGCACCTCGTCCACCGCCTCGAAGTCCAGCGGTTTTGCCAGCCTCACGAACAGGCAAAGGCAATCGGCCACGCCATCGATGATGGCATGCGGAATGGCGATACCCTGGCCGATACCCGTCGAACCCAGATTTTCGCGGCCGGTCAATGCGGCCGAGATTGCGGATGCTTCGGCACCTGACCGCTTCGAGGCAAGATCGGAAAGCTTGATGATCAGCTCTCTCTTTGAGGCTGCGGCCAGATCCAGCACGACGTTTTCGGCCGACAGGTGATCGCTCAACTGCATGAAATGCTCCATTTGAATGATGGTTAGAGGCCTTCGGCCAGACGATAACCGACGCCGGTCTCCGTCAGGATGTATCGCGGCTGATCGGGCATGGCCTCGATCTTCTGGCGAAGCTGACGCACATAGACGCGCAGATATTGCACATCGGTCAGCCCGTCCCAGACATGTTCCAGAAGGAACCGATGGGTCAGCACCTTGCCGGCATGCTGCACGAGAATGCGAAGGATATCGTATTCCTTGGGCGAGAGTTTCACCTCGTTGCCGGCGACCTTGACGATACGCTTGACGAGATCGACGGTGAGTTCGCCCGTCTGGAATACCGGCTTCTCACCCTGCGCCTGTAGACGATGGCGCAGCGCCACCCGGACGCGCGCACCCAGTTCGTTCATGCCGAAGGGTTTTGTCACGTAGTCATCAGCGCCGAGTTCCAACGCTTTGACGATACCCGCCTCGTCGGTGCGGCTGGAAAGGATGACGATCGGCAGCGTCATCCCCTCGCCGCGCCATTTGGCCAGCAGATCGTGACCCGACATGTCCGGCAGACCGAGATCGAGAATGATCAGGTCCGGCTTGTCGCTCGCAACCAGCTCCATCGCCACCTTGGCATTCATCGCCTCGCTGACCGCATAGTCCTGCGCGCCGAGCCCCACCCGCAAGAGCTTTCGGATCGGCGGCTCGTCGTCGACGATCAGGATACGCACCGCATTGTCAGTCATTGTTCGTCTCCCAGAATGGGCATTTCCGCCGGAACCGGCATTTTGATCGTGAAGATCGCCCCGCTGCGATCGGAGCGATTGTCGGCGCGGATCGTGCCGCCCATGGCTTCGACGAAACCGCGGCAGATGGCAAGCCCGAGCCCCGTGCCCGCCCGAACCTGGTCGCTTTTGCGAACCCGGTAAAAGCTGTCGAAGATACGTTCCAGATCCTGCGACGGCACGCCCGGCCCCTCATCCATCACCGAAAGCAGAACGACATTGCCGTCCCGTCGACCGCGGATGTCGATGACCGTTCCTTCCGGTGCATATTTTGCGGCGTTGTCGATGAGATTGAACAGCACCTGCTCGAACAGAACCGGATCGACCTTCAGCATCGGCAGATCGGCCGGGATACCGACGTCCATCCTGTGGCCCGCGGCAATCTTTGCGGCGCGGCTGAGCGCGGTCCCGACCATGTCGCCGGCGAAATGGAAAGCGTAATTCGGCTGCATCGCCCCCGAACCCAGCCGTGTCATGTCCAGAAGGTTGACGATGAAGCGATTGAGCCGCTCGGATTCGTCGATGACGGTGGCAAGCAGCTCGTGCCGCGTTTCCTCCGGCAATTGCGGTCCGAGATCCTTCAGCATGTCGGCCGACCCCATGATCGCCGCAAGCGGCGTCTTCAGGTCATGGCTGATCGAAGTCAGGAGCGCCGTCCGCAACCGGTCTGTCTCGGCGGCGAGCTTGGCCTTGTCGACATCCGACACCAGCTGCACCCGCTCGATGGCAAGCGCCGCCTGATCGGCCAGCGCATTGAAAAGACGTTGCTGTTCGGGCGTCAGCAGCGGTCCCTGCCGGTCATTGTCGAGACCGATGACGCCGACGGCTTCGCGCCCCGTACGCAGCGGCAGGTAAAGACGCTTCGCACCCGGCAGCGTATCGGCGGCGCGGCCTGCGGGGCGATTATGCTCCCACGCCCATTTGGCCGCCGCGATATCGGCATCCACCAGAGTATCGTCCGGCGGGTATCCCGCCTTGACGGCAATCGTGCCGTTTTCCGGCAACAGGATGACGACGCGCACCTTCAGCATCGAGGCGATCTGGAAGGCCGTTGCCCACAAAACGTCGTCCAGCGTTCCTGTGCCGGCAAGTTTCTTGGAAAACAGATAGAGATCTTCGGTCGTCCGCGCCCTTTGTCGCGCCGCCGCCGCCTGCCGCTGCACCGCCGCCGTCAGGTTGGAAGCGACAAGCGCCACGCCGAGATAGAAAAGCAGCGCGATGACGCTTTCCGGATCCCGCACCGTGAATGTGTAGCGTGGCTCGAGAAAGAAGAAGTTGAACGAGATCGCGCCAAGCAGCGAGGCGAACAGGCCAGGTCCAAGCCCGCCGCGCACCGCCGATGCCAGAACCGACATCAGGAAAACCAGGGCCAGGTTGCGAACGTCGAGCGTCTGGTCGAGCGCCACACCGACCGCAATGGCAAGTGCCACGAAGGCGGCGCTCTGGAGGTAATGCTTCAGTCGAAAGGGCTTTGACGGCTGCGCGACCTTCACGCCCCGCTCCGGCTCACCGTCTTTCACATCGCCCGAAATCACATGGACGCTGATATCGCCGGCATACCGGATCAGATCATGCGTGACCGACCCCTGCCACACCTGTCGCCAGCGCGGTTTTGCCGGCCGGCCGACGACGATATGGGTGAAGTTGTTGGCATTGGCATAAGCGATGATTTCGCGCGATGGGACAAGCCCCGGCAGCGTCACCGTTTCGGCACCGAGCTGCTGGGCAAGCCGCATATTGGCTGCAAGCCTGTCCTTGTCTTCCTCCGGCAGGGTTGCATCCTGCGGTGTATCGAGATGCAGCACAGCCCAGGGCGCGCGCAGCCGGTCGGCCTGCCTTCGGGCGTAACGCACCAGACTTGCACCATTGCGGCCATGATCGATACAGACCAGCAGTCGCTCACCCGCCGCCCATGGGCCGGAGATCGCATTTGCCTGCATGTGGTTGAGCAATTGCTCATCGACCCGCTGGGCGGTGCGCCGCAGCGCCAGCTCGCGCAGGGCCGTCAGATTGCCCGGCGAAAAATAGTTCTCGATCGCCCGTCGCGCCGTCTTCGGCATATAGACCTTGCCATCGTTGAGACGCTTGATCAGATCGTCGGGCGTGATGTCGATGATCTCGACATCGTCGGCGCGATCGATGATCAGGTCCGGCACCGTCTCGCGCACCCGGATGCGGGTGATCTGCGCCACAACGTCGTTCAGGCTCTCGACATGCTGGATATTGAGTGTCGAATAGACGTCGATCCCCTGCGCCAGAAGCTCCTGCACATCCATGTAGCGTTTCGGGTGACGGCTGCCGCTTGCATTCGTATGGGCAAGTTCATCGACCAGAACAAGCGCCGGTCGGCGGGCGAGAATGGCATCGAGATCCATCTCTTCGAGGCTCTGGCCGCGATAGGCGATCCTCTGCCGCGGGATGATCTCGAACCCTTCAGTGAGCGCCTCGGTCTCCTTGCGGCCATGGGTTTCGACCACGCCGATCACCACATCAATGCCATCAGCCTGCCGCGCACGGCCGGACATCAGCATCTCATAGGTCTTGCCGACGCCGGGTGCCGCGCCGAGAAAAATCTTCAGCCGCCCCCGCGCTTCCTGTTCGGCTCGCTGCAAGAGCGCATCCGGGGAAGGCCTGTTTTCCGTGTCTCGACGATCGTCGGGCATCATCTACCTGTCAAGCAGAGGCTGCAGCGGCCAGTGCTCCGGCCGCTGCAGCTTCGTTCAATTGCATTTCAATTCTCACGCACGTCGCGTCAAGCACCATGTTCAGCGCTGAGTGAACTGCCACTTTCAGATTGCATGAGGTTTACGACACCCGGTGCCTCGGGCTGAAGCTGCAGCCCCTGCAGACCGCGGGCTGAGACGAGTGTCAGGATATAGGCATATAGGATGACCATGAGCATGACGATCACCATGCCGAGAACGGTTCCCGACATGCCGGGACGCACGTCGCCGGGTTGTGAGAATGATTGTCCGCGTGGATAGACATGCATCCTGAGATAATGAAGCGGCTTGAACATCACGGCCTCACCCGCGGCCCGCAACACGTGTCCTGGCGGTCACGCGGGCACCATCGAACGCCTCACCGAGGCTCAATGTCACATGCTCCGGCAGGCACCAGACGGCGCCGGGCATATGGTCGCTTTCGAACATGGCGAAATGAACAGCCGAAGCGCGATCGGTAAAAAGCCCGCCGATCTTGCCCTCGGTATCATTGACGATCCAGCGACCGCTCACATCGCGGCCCACGGTAAAACGAATACCGATGGCGGGAGGCTCCCGGTCGGTCATTGCAAGCTTTCCCATCGTCCCGCTCCTCAACCAACCATCATGGCCAGCGCCGCAATGGCGCAAAAGCCCGCGCCGAGAACCGCGGCAAGGCGGAAGCACATCACAAGGCTCATGCCGGCTGCGGCGCTACCGGCACGATGAACATCCGGATAAGCCGGTGTCAGCCTGCGGCGCTGTGCGCCGGCCTCGGTAAGGTGGAGAAGATAGATACTGCCCAAACGACCATACATGGGTCACTCCTTGTCGATCGAAGCCCCGCGGCAACGGCTGCGGAACGGACATCGGATGCGATGCCCTGTGACAAGGTAGCGAGCACCCCATAGGCATTCGATTGGAGCGGCAGAACGAAGAAATAGGAAAGTCATAAACCCGCCACGAGCTGGTTGTGCCCGCGGCGGGTCGAGGCAGGGGTGTCAGGCGTAGCGCGAGACTGCAAGGTCGGTTGCGTCGATCTCCGGCTTGCGGCCGCTGACCAGATCACTGATCAGCTTCGCGGAGCCACAGCTCATCGTCCAGCCGAGTGTGCCGTGACCGGTATTGAGGAACAGGCCCTTCACCTTGGTGGGGCCTATCACCGGCGTACCGTCCGGCGTCATCGGGCGAAGGCCGGACCAGAAATCCGCTTTGCCGATGTCGCCGCCGGGGAAGAGGTCGGTAACGGAATGTTCGAGCGTCGCACGCCGCTTCTGGCCGAGATCGTTCGTGTAACCGGAAATCTCCGCCATGCCGCCAACGCGGATGCGGTCGCCAAGCCGGGTGATGGCGATCTTGTAGGTCTCGTCCATGACGGTCGATTCCGGCGCGCGCGATGCATCGACGATCGGAATGGTGAGAGAATAGCCCTTGACCGGATAGACCGGCAGCTTGATGTCGAATTGCTTGACCAGCAGGGGTGAATAACTGCCGAGCGCAACGACGACGGCATCGGCACGCAGCGTTTCGCGGTCCGTCACGACACCGCGCACAGTGCCCCCCTCGACATCGAGAGCCTTGATATTGGTGCCGTAGACGAAGGTTACGCCAAGTTCGGCGGCCTTCAGTGCCAGCGCATTGGTGAACTTGAAGCAGTCACCCGTCTCGTCCTTCGGCGTCAGCAGGCCGCCGACGATCTTTTCGCGCACATGCCTGAGCGCCGGCTCGACGCGGATGCAGCCTTCCGGATCGAGCACTTCATAAGGAACACCGTCAGCGGCAAGCGCCTTCACGTCCTTGGCGGACGCATCGAGCTGCTGCTGGGTGCGGAACAGCTGAAGCGTGCCCTGCATGCGTTCGTCATAGGCGATGCCGGTCTCGTTGCGGACGTCCGCAAGCGATACACGTGCATAGTCGGCGATCCTCAGCATGCGGCTCTTGTTGAGCGCGTAACGCTGCGAGGTGCAATTCCGCAGCATCTGCGCCATCCACGAGAGCATGGCGGTGTCCATCTTGGGGCGCAGGATCAACGGCGCATGTTCCATGAACAGCCATTTCATTGCCTTTAACGGAATGCCGGGTGCTGCCCATGGCGAGCAGTAGCCGAAGGAAACCTCGCCGGCATTGGCAAAGCTGGTTTCCAGCGCCGGCCCTTCCTGGCGGTCGACGACCGTCACCTCATGGCCGGCCCTGGCCAGCTGATAGGCGGAGGTTACGCCGACGACGCCGGCCCCGAGAACGATGACTTTCATGGACTTTCCCGATTTCTACGTACTCAAGTTCTAAACATGCATGCGTGCGTAACGACGTCAGAGACTGGCCAGGATCTCATAGGAGATCTTTCTGACCACCTGCGCAAGACCGGTCATCGGGATCGCAGACGACGGCATGATCTGCCCCATCGCCCAAACGGCCATTCTTTCGTTCATTCACACCCCTCTTTTTGAGAAAAGCATAATGAAATAATCGTGGAACTTCCCGCCAATAAGTGACAGGTTGTTGCGCAGTTAAGCCAAACTAGAAATCATCTGCGATTTTTTGAAAGAATCTGCATGGCCACGCTTGATGCCGTTGACCGCAACCTGCTTCGCCTCCTGCGGCTCAACGCGCGCACCAGCAATGCAGCACTCGCTGCCGAAGTCGGTCTCTCGCCATCGGCCTGTCTGCGCCGCATCAGGCTGCTGGAAGAAGCAGGCGTCATCCGAGGTTACACGGCGCTGGTCGACAACGATCAGAACGGCATCGCGGTCATCATCAACATCACGCTGGAACGACAGACGGAGGAATATCTCAACCGCTTCGAAGCGGCCGTGCGCAAATACCCGGAGATACGGGAATGTTTTCTGATGACCGGCGGCTCGGATTACCTGTTGCGCGTCGAAGTCGCCAATGCCGGTGAATTCGAACGCATCCACAAGGAGATCCTGTCTGCCCTGCCCGGCGTGTTGCGTATTCATTCGAGCTTTTCGATCCGCAATGTCCTGATGACCCGGAGCAAAAAGAGCCGCTGAATTCTCAGCCCGAATGCGGAAACGCCGCCCGTAGAAACTACGGACGGCGTTTCGCTTGGTAGATATCCGGCGCAGAGAGCGCCGAACGGGATCAGGGCTGCTTGCCGATATAGGCGAGGATACCGCCGTCGACATAGAGAACGTGACCGTTGACGAAATCGGATGCCGAAGAGGCGAGGAACACAGCCGGTCCCTTGAGATCCTGCGTCGTGCCCCAACGGTTTGCCGGCGTCTTGGCCAGGATGAAGGAGTTGAACGGATGGCCCGGCTCGCGCAGCGGCGCGGTCTGCGGCGTTTCGATGTAACCCGGGCCGATACCGTTGCACTGGATGTTCTGCGAACCGTATTCCGAAGCGATGTTGCGGGTCAGCATCTTCAGACCGCCCTTGGCAGCCGCATAAGCCGACACGGTTTCGCGGCCGAGTTCGCTCATCATCGAGCAGATGTTGATGATCTTGCCACCGCCGCGCTTGATCATGCCGGGAATGACGGCCTTGGCGAGGATGAACGGAGCGGTCAGGTCGATGTCGATGACCTGGCGGAAGTCCTTGACGTCCATTTCATGCATCGGCACGCGCTTGATGATGCCGGCATTGTTGACCAGGATGTCGACCGAACCGAGGTCCTTTTCGATCTCGGCGATCATCTTCTGAACGCCCGGTTCATCGGTCACGTCGCAGATGTAGCCCTTGGCGTCGATGCCGGCAGCCTTGTAGGCTTCGAGACCCTTTTTCAGGAAATCTTCGTTGATGTCGTTGAAGGCGATCGTCGCGCCGGCTTCAGCGAGTGCGCTGGCAAGTGCGAAACCGATACCGTAGGACGCACCGGTAACCAGCGCGACCTTACCCTTGAGTGAAAAGCTGTCTGCGTAACTCAATATCTTAAATCCTTGCCTATATTGAAAGAAATCGGAGCGGCATATGATTGCCGCTCCGAGGTGGACCGACTTAGCGCAGGTCGCTGATGGCGATGTGGTCCATGTCGTCGAAGGTCAGGTTTTCGCCGCACATGGCCCAGATGAACGTGTAGTTCGCAGTGCCGCAACCGGCATGGATCGACCACGACGGCGAGATGACGGCCTGATCGTTCTGCACCAGGATATGGCGGGTCTCGTCGCCTTCACCCATCATGTGGAAGACCGCCTGATTTTCGGCGATGTTGAAGTAGTAGTAGATTTCCGAGCGGCGCTCATGGGTGTGAGCCGGCATCGTGTTCCAGACATTGCCCGGATCGAGTTCGGTCAGGCCCATCGACAGCTGGCAGGTCTCCAGGACGTCCGGGTGGATGAACTGGTTGATGACGCGCTTGTTGGCGGTGGCATTGTCGCCGACCGGCTTCTTCTGGGCATCGTTGATCGACAGGAAGGTCGTCTTGCAGACCTTGTGGGCCGGAGCCGAGATCATGTAGAACTTGGCAGGATTGGCCTTGTCCTTGCTCTTGAAGACGACCGACTTGTGGCCCTTGGTGACGTAGAGGCAATCCTTGAAGGTAAGATTGTAGATCTCGCCATCGACCTCGACCGAACCTTCGCCGCCAAGGTTGAAGATGCCGAGTTCACGGCGCTCCAGCACGTAATTCGTGCCGAAATTCTTCATGCAGTCGATGCCCTTGTCGAGCGGAACGGCTTCGTTTACCGGCTTGCAGCCGAACACGACCATGCGGTCGACGTGGCTGTAGGTGGCGACGATCTCGTCATCGGCGAAAACCTTTTCGATCAGGAATTCGGCGCGCGTTTCCTCGGTCGTGTAGCGCTTGAAGTCCTTCTGGTTGGCCGAATAGCGGATGTCCATGATATTACTCCTCTAAGTATGATGGGATGTGTACGATTGCGGTCTATCAGGCGAGAAGCTTGATAACGACCTTGCGTACCTTGACCTGTGCCTCGGCGGCACAGCCGGGACGATGAATGTCGGTGGGATAGAAGACGGCATAGGCGCCGGCTCCGAGAAGAAGATCGGTCTCGTCGGTGACCTTGGAGTAGAACTTGACGTCCTTGCTCTCGAACAGGTCTTCCTCGACCGTGTACTCTGCGGCAAGCGGTGCATAACCGATGATCTCGCGACCGCTGAAGACATACTGGATGTCGATGTAGCGGGCGTGGGATTCCGGACGCTTCTCTGCCTTGGGGGCCGTGTCGTAATCCTGGATCAGGGCGAAGATGGTATCGCCTTCGATATCGACACGTCCGGCGGGCAATGCGGCGATATCCGTTTCGGCCAGAAACTTGAGGCCCTTCTGGATATTCGCAGGCAAGGTTGCGGCGTCGCGGTCGAGCGTGGCGAGATTGCTGAGATACATGACTTTTTCCTTGAATGAACCGGATGGGGCCAGTGGCGAGCACCGGCCCCGCTCAGAGCTTAGTGGGCAGCCTTCAGGGCGTCATCCGCGTCGGCGGTATCGGCCTCGACGGTTTCGACCACACCGGCCTTCTTCTTCATGTACTTGGCGTACATGCCGGTCAGGATCGGGACCAGGATGGCAGTGGTCAGGCAAGCGGCAGCAACCAGCGAAGTGGCGGCAGCGGCGGCAGGCTTAAACTGCGGGGCCATTTCGGCGATGATCATCGGGTTGGCGACAGCAGCACCGGCGGCCGACGAGGCGGCGAGACCTGCAGTACCGTTGCCACCACCGATGAACTTGTCGGCAAGCATCAGCGGGATGCCGGTGACGACGATGACGAGCACGCCGAGAATGATGCCACCGAGACCGGTCTGGACGATGACGTTCAGGTCGATACCGTTACCGAGAGCAAAGCCGAAGAACGGGATGAGCGTGGTGACGCCGCCCTTAAAGAAGGCGCGCAGGTCCTTGTCCAGGTTGCCGAGGATGAAGCCGATCAGGAACGGCAGGACGGCGCCGACGAACAGGTGCGGTTCGAAGGTTGCAACGCCTGCTGCACCGAGGATGAGCATCGAGACCAGCGGACCCGACTCGATCGACATCAGAACGAAGGCACCCGATTCTTCCTTGGTGCCGTATTGCTGCATGATCGCGGCGTAGAGACCACCATTGGTCATGTCCATCGCGGCGCAAATGGCGAGAGCCGAGAAACCGATGAACAGGCCCGACTGGACGCCCTCAAGCGGCAGGAACTGGGCGGCGACATAGGTCGCGCCCCAGGCGACGAGCGTCTTGACGACGACGAGGTTACCCGACTTGCGCAGCACCGTACCGGTTGCACGAAGGTCGATCGAGGTACCCATGCAGAAGAACCACACGGCCAGGATCGGCACGGTACCCGAGATCAGACCATTGGTGAAAGAACCGAAATAACTTCCGGCCCAGGGGAAGAAGGTCTTGCAAAGTGCGCCGAGAATGAGCGGCACGAGCATCAAACCGCCCGGGACCTTATCAATTGCCTTTTTAATATTCATTTTTGTATTCCTCCTTAAGTATTGAGTTCGCTATTCTGCCGCGGTGGTAAAATTGCCGCGGCTGGCGATCTCGGTTTTGAAGACGTCGGGTGTGGCGTCTTTCGGGATAATTGCACCATGGTGCTGAACGACAGCGCCAGCGACGACGTGGGCACGGCGTGCTGCCTCCGCGGGCTCAATCCCTAGGTTGCGGCCTAAAATATAGGTTGCTGAAAAACTGTCGCCGGCAGCGGTTGTGTCGACAACTTTCTCGACTTTGGTAGCGGGTACGGTTTCGACCTTGCCACCATGGATGAGCGTGGCATCGCCCGGTCCATCCTTGATCACCACTTCGAGCTGCGGCATTTTTGCAAAATACTCGATGCCGGCTTCCATGGTCTGCGCAAGCCCGAACACTTCGAGTTCCTCGATGGTGACGAGAACGCGCGTGGAAATTGCGATGACGCGTTCATAGGCCGCGCGGGCATTTTCGATACCGCCCCAAAGCAGCGGCCGATAGTTCCCGTCGAAATCGACGGCGATACCCGCCCGAGCAAGGTCTTCCAGCCTTGTGAGCAGCCGTTCGCGGCTTTCCGGCTTCAAGACAGCCAGGCTTATTCCGGAGATATAGACGCTCGTGAACCCGTCGAGTGCAGCAAGAAGTTCATCCGAACCCTCGCCTTCGAAAGTTTCGCGGGCGGCAGCTTCGCCGCGCCAGTAGAAGAAGCGCCGCTCACCGCTCGGGTCCGTCTTGATGAAATAAAGACCGGGCCTGCATCCCTTTCTGCGTGGCACGAGATGATCGTCGACACCCTGGGCTTTCCAGAATGCCGCCATGTCCTCGCTGAAAGGATCGTCTCCGATGGCGGTGATGTATGAGACGAATGGTCCCAGACCCGCTCCCAATCGTGCCATATAGGCAGCGGTATTGAAAGTATCACCTCCGAAAGCCTGAGTGATTGAGCCGTCCGGTTTGCGTTGCAGCTCGACCATGCATTCGCCGATCGAGGCTACGCGTATTTCCAGTGGCATTTTGCCTCCCTTCCGCCCCCCAAGGCATCGCACTGTCCGGAATTTAGGGGCGTGGATTAAGATTTCGTCCAGCGCTGAGCCGGACCATATTCACACTCATCAATTCCCACGTTGATCGGGATCAAACTTTGATGTCGTCTACATTGGTAAGTTGACGTTGGAAGCCGCGGTCCTCTCAGGCTCTGTCTATAGGGGGGCTGCGGTTGGGAGGGCGCTTCACCAAATGCCGAAAGGCAAAGAAAGAGGAAGAAGACTTATGGGCATCCTTTCCCAAACAATCGTCCCCGCCGACGCTTGGGCCGGTTTCAAAGGTGACAAGTGGCGCGACGCCGTTGACGTTCGCGACTTTATCCAGAACAACTACAAGCCCTACGAGGCGGACGGCGCATTTCTCGCTGGCCCGACACCACGCACCCTAAAGGTCTGGGAAACGCTCGGTGTGCTCCTCGCCGAGGAGCGCAAGAAGGGTGTTCTGGACGTCTCTGCCGACCGCGCCTCGACGATCACCGCACATGATGCCGGTTATATCGCCAAGGATATCGAACTGATCGTCGGCCTGCAGACCGATGCGCCGCTGAAGCGCGCCATCATGCCGAACGGCGGCCTGCGCATGGTTGAAAACGGTCTTGAAGCCTTCGGCTTCGAACTCGATCCGTCGGTTCACGAGGTCTGGACGAAATACCGCAAGAGCCACAACCAGGGCATTTTCGACGTCTACAGCCCGGAAATTCTCGCAGCCCGCAAGTCCGGCGTCATCACCGGCCTGCCGGACGCCTATGGCCGTGGTCGTATCATCGGTGACTATCGCCGCGTCGCCCTCTACGGTACGGACGCACTGCGCGCCTTCCGCCTGAAGGACTTCCGCGCCATCGAAAACGAAGTCTTCAACGACGACGTGATGCGCCTGCGTGAAGAGATGTCGGAACAGTACCGCGCTCTCGACGAACTGAAGGAAATGGCCGCCAAATACGGCTATGACATTTCCAAGCCGGCTACCAATGCCCGCGAAGCCATCCAGTGGACCTACTTCGCTTACCTGGCTGCCGTGAAGGAACAGAACGGTGCGGCAATGTCGCTCGGCCGTGTCTCGACCTTCCTCGACATCTACATCCAGCGCGATATCGACGCAGGCGTCCTGACCGAAGAACAGGCTCAGGAACTGATCGACGACATGATCATCAAGCTCCGGATCGTCCGCTTCCTGCGCACGCCAGAGTATGATCAGCTGTTCTCGGGCGATCCGACCTGGGTGACGGAATCGATCGGCGGCGTCGGTGAAGACGGTCGTCCGCTCGTCACCAAGTCGAGCTTCCGCTTCCTGCACACGCTCTACAACCTCGGCCCGGCTCCTGAACCGAACCTGACCGTGCTGTGGAGCACCAAGCTGCCGGAAGGCTTCAAGAACTTCTGCGCCAAGGTGTCTGCCGATACCAGTGCCATCCAGTACGAAAACGACGACCTGATGCGGCCCAAGTGGGGCGACGACTACGGCATTGCATGCTGCGTCTCGGCCATGCGGATCGGCAAGCAGATGCAGTTCTTCGGTGCCCGCTCCAACCTCGCAAAGGCCCTGCTTTATGCGATCAACGGCGGCGTCGACGAAAAGAGCGGCGCAGTCGTCGCCAAGGGCTTCGAGCCGATCACCGGCGACGTTCTTGACTATGATGAAGTCATGGCCAAGTTCGACAAGATGATGGACTGGCTGGCCAAGACCTATGTCAAGGCACTCAACACCGTCCATTACATGCACGACAAATACGCTTACGAGCGTATCGAAATGGCGCTGCATGACCGCGACATTCTGCGCACCATGGCTTGCGGCATCGCCGGCCTGTCGGTCGCAGCCGATAGCCTCTCGGCTATCAAACATGCCAAGGTCAAGGTCATCCGCAACGAGGCAGGCCTCGCCGTCGACTACAAGATCGAAGGCACCTACCCCGCTTACGGCAACAATGACGACAGCGTTGATAGCATCGCCGTCTGGCTGACCGAAACCTTCATGAAGAAGGTGGCCTCGCAGCCCTACTTCTATCGTAACTCGATGCCGACCCAGTCGGTGCTGACGATCACCTCCAACGTGGTCTACGGCAAGAAGACAGGCAACACGCCGGACGGTCGCCGTGCAGGCGAGCCTTTCGCACCGGGTGCAAACCCGATGAACGGTCGTGATACCAAGGGCTTCGTCGCAGCCGGCGCATCGGTTGCCAAGATCCCCTACGACGCCGCCCTCGACGGTATTTCCTGGACGGCTTCGGCAACACCGGACTCGCTCGGTCGCACCAGCGAGGAACGTGCAAAGAACCTGGCAAATTGCCTGGATGCCTACACGGCAGCAGGCGGTTTCCATGTCAACGTCAACGTCTTCAACCGCGACACGCTCGTCCATGCAATGGACCATCCGGAACTGTATCCGCAGTTGACGGTGCGCGTGTCGGGATATGCGGTCAATTTCGTCAAGCTTACACGTGAACAGCAGCTCGACGTCATTTCCCGCACCTTCCACTCGAAGATGTAACGCATAGGCGTTAGGCTGGGCGCATGTGGAACCCATGTGCGCCCACGCTGTTGACCCGAATTATCTAAAGACATGAGATGCCCCATGGATATTCATCGAGCGATCACCCGCCCGCCGAAGGCGCATGCCCCCGCCGGGACCCATTCTTCGACGGATTTCGGCTACCTGCATTCCGTTGAAAGCGGAGCCGCTGTCGATGGGCCGGGCATGCGCTTCGTCTTCTTCATGGCCGGGTGCCTTTTCCGCTGCGTCTATTGCCACAATCCGGATACCTGGAAGCTGCATAACGGCCGAAAGATCACCGTCGATGACGCCCTGGCGGAAATCAAGCCCTATGCCGGCTTCCTGCGGATGGCAGGCGGTGTAACCATTTCGGGCGGCGAACCTTTGATGCAGGCGCCTTTCGTCGGCGAGATGTTCAAGCGTTTCAAGAACGAACTCGGCCTTCATACTGCGCTCGACACGCAGGGTTACCTCCACGCTTCGGTGGAAGACGAATGGTTCGACAATGTCGATCTCGTTCTTCTCGATATCAAGCATAGCGACCCTGAAACATACCAGCGTCTCACGGCGCAACCACTGCAGCCAACGCTCGACTTCGCCCATCGTCTGCAGCGGCTGCAGAAACCGATTTGGCTGAGATACGTCCTTGTTCCCGGCTGGACCGATGGACATGACGACATAGCCAGGCTCGCCGATTTCGTAGCGGGACTTGGCTCGATCGTGGAGCGTGTCGAGGTCCTCCCCTTCCACCAGATGGGCACCCAGAAGTGGGCGCAATTGGGCATGGATTATCCCCTCGCCGGAGCTCCGACGCCAACACCGGAATCCACGGCTGAAGCAAGATCAATATTCGCGGAACGCGGTCTGACGGTCTTTTAGGACCTGGAAGCACCGGAAAATCGTTCCCAACTGCTAAAATAACAAGGAATTTTAAAATGATAGACATTCGCTCGCTCGTTCTCGTCGTAAACTGCGGCAGCTCTTCCGTTAAGTTCGGCGTGTTCGCAGGTTCTGGCCGCGAGCCGCTTCTTTCTGCCCTGGCTGAAAACCTCGGCCAGCCGGAAAGCCGGCTTGTGGTCAAGGAAAAGGGCGAAAAGACTGAAATGTCTCTGGATGGCGGAAGCCACGATGTTGCCCTGCAGAAGCTTCTTGGCATCCTGGATCAGAAGGGCTGGCTGAGCTCGGTCGTGGCGGTTGGTCATCGCATGGTACACGGCGGCGAACGTTTCTCGGCCTCGACCCTCATCACCGATGAAATCCTGCGCGAGATGGATGCGCTTTCCAATCTCGCTCCGCTGCACAACCCTGCAAACATCCTTGGCGTAAGAACGGCGATGGCGGCTCTTCCGTCGGTTCCGCATGTTGCAGTCTTCGACACCGCCTTCCATGCGACCATGCCGCCGGCGGCCTTCACCTATGCCATCCCACAGGATTGCTACCGTAACCTCGGCGTGCGTCGTTACGGTTTCCACGGGACCAGCCATCGCTTCGTCGCAATGGAAGCCGTCGAGCTTCTCGGCCTCGACCCCAACGATCATGGCCTCGTCATCGCCCATCTCGGCAATGGTGCTTCGGCAACGGCCGTTCTGAATGGCAAGAGCGTCGACACATCCATGGGCTTCACCCCGCTCGAAGGTCTCGTCATGGGCACCCGTTCCGGCGATATCGATCCGGGCGCGGTCTTCCACATTGCCCGCCAGGACGGCCTGTCGATCGATGATCTCGATACGCTGCTGAACCGCAAGAGTGGCCTTCTTGGCCTGTCCGGCCTGTCCAACGATTGCCGCACGCTGGAAAATGCTGAGAATGAAGGCCATGAAGGTGCCAAGCTGGCACTGGATGTTTTCGTCCATCGCCTGGCCCGTTACATCGGCGGTCTGGCAACCTCGCTCGATCGCCTGGATGCCGTCATCTTCACCGGCGGTATCGGCGAGAATTCCGCAACGATGCGTCAGCGGACGATCGAGCGCCTGTCGGCTTTCGGCATTAAGCTCGATAAAGAAACCAATGCCCAGATGTTCGGTGGAAGTTGCGGCGTCATCACCTCGAAGGATAGCAAGGCAGCCGCTGCCGTTATCGCCACCAACGAGGAATGGATGATCGCCCACGACACGCTGGACGCCGTTTCAACAAAAACCACAGCATAGTCGCTGCCACGAACCGCGCTATTTCAACCAATTCATAATGACCGCGAACATACAGAAGGATAATTCTAAATGTGCGCACGTATAATTTTCCTCGCCGCAGCAGCTCAGGATGTCGGCCTGACATCGCTGTCGCTCGGCCTGGTACGGGCACTGCAGCGCGACGGCTTGAAAGTCGCCTTCGTCAAGCCCATCGCCCAGCCGAGATCCGAGAGCCGGAGCCAGAAAAAGGGCATCGACACCTCGAGCCATTTCGCCCGCACTCTGTGCATGACCAACTCGCCGGAGCCCATTCCGTTCGAGCGTGTGGAAGAGCAGATCCGCAAGGGTGACCTTGCAGCCCTGCTCGAAGATATCGCGACGATGACGGAAGCCCTGCGCGCCGATCACGACGTGGTCGTGGTCGAAGGCCTGATCCCGCTTGCCAGTGCGCAGATCGCCCTGCGCGTCAATGTCGAGATCGCACGCAGCCTGGACGCGGACGTCATCCCGGTCCTGAGCGGCGTCGATTACGAACCGAAATTCATCGCCGAAACGGTCGCCTTGATCCATCGCCAGTATGCGCGCGAAGGAAACTCGCCGCTTCTCGGCCTGATGATCAACAAGATGAAGGTGGATGCGGATCGCCAGCGCCTGAAAGAAGCCCTGACCCCCTTCGGCCTGGCCTCTTCGACAATCCTCGGTGCGATCCCTTACGAGCCGAACCTGAACACGCCGCGTCTGTCTGACCTCGTCTCGTCGCTCGATCTGAGCGTCATCCAGGGATCCAGGCTCGATGCGGTGCGGGTGCGCGAGATCGTCGTCGGTGCCCGTTCGGTCGAGAAGATGATTGACCGCCTGCGCCCCGAAACCCTAGTCGTCATGCCTGGCGATCGCAGCGATATCGCACTTGCCTCGGCACTGGCTCACAGCCGCGGCGTACCGCTTGCCGGCCTGCTTCTGACCTGCGGCGCGCCACTCGCTTCCCCGGTCGCCGAACTGATGGCCTCGGTCGGCTCCAATATCCTGCCGATCCTGTCGACACCCGACGACACCTATGCGACCGCCTCGCGCCTTGCGCATCTGAGCTACCATGTCAGCCAGGATGACAGCCAGCACATGGAAAAGGTCATCGATTTCGTCGCCGAGCATATCGACACGACGTCGCTGCGCGAACGCATCGGCACCTCGACCGAAGCAAGACTGTCGCCGCCGCGCTTCCGCAATCACCTGATCGAAGGTGCGCGCCGCGCCAACAAGCGCATCGTGCTGCCCGAGGGTGAAGAGCCCCGCACGCTGCAGGCTGCCGTCATCTGCCACCAGAAGGGCATTGCCCGCTGCGTCCTGCTCGGCCGGCCCGATGCCATCCAGATGATCGCCAAGGCAAAGGACATCGAACTGCCCGCCGATCTCGAAATCCTCGATCCCCAGGCTGTTCGCGCCAACTATGTCGACGCCATGGTCGAGCTGCGCAAGTCCAAGGGCATGACACCTCCCCAGGCGATCGCCCAGCTCGAAGACACCGTCGTCCTCGGCACGATGATGCTCGCCGTCGGCGAAGTCGACGGTCTCGTTTCCGGTGCGGTTCACACCACGGCAAGCACGGTGCGCCCCGCCCTGCAGCTGATCAAGACCGAACCGGGCCAGAGCATCGTCTCTTCTGTCTTCTTCATGCTGATGCCCGATCAGGTCCTGGTCTATGGCGACTGCGCCATCAACCCCAACCCGACGGCAGACCAGTTGGCGGAAATCGCCGTCCAGTCTTCCGACACGGCAAGGGCCTTCGGCATCGATCCGCGGGTGGCAATGATCTCCTACTCGACCGGCACCTCCGGTACCGGCGGTGACGTCGACAAGGTGCGCGAGGCAACCGAACTTGCCAAACAGCGCAAGCCCGATCTGCTGATCGACGGCCCGATCCAGTACGATGCGGCAAGTGTCGAGAGCGTCGGTCGTTCCAAGGCACCGAACAGCCCGGTCGCCGGTCGCGCCAACGTCTTCGTCTTCCCGGATTTGAACACCGGCAACACCACCTATAAGGCAGTCCAGCGCTCGGCGGATGTCGTTTCGGTCGGCCCGATGCTGCAGGGTCTGCGCAAACCGGTCAACGACCTGTCGCGCGGCGCTCTCGTCGATGACATCGTCTTCACCATCGCCCTCACCGCCATTCAGGCCGATCAGCAATCCGCCACTGAGGGCCGAGCGGGTTCCGATCCGGCAAAGAAGAACGCGATTAGCGCATGAACATAGCTCAGCAAGACCCGGAAAGCCGGGACAAGATGACTTCGGCCTTCTTTCGAGGGCCGGAGGCGGGAGGTTCCCTGACCCCTGACGCCATTGCCATCGCGGCGGAAGAAATGGGCGTCAAGAAGGCCAGTTACGACACGTTGACCCTGCTGGGCCTGGCTGTCCTTGCAGGTGCTTTCATCGGCCTTGCTGCCATGTTCGCAACCACGACCGTCGCGGGCGCCGACGGAATCTTGCCTTTCGGACTCACCCGGCTTCTGGCCGGGTTGAGTTTCTCGCTCGGACTGATACTCGTGCTGATTGGCGGTTCCCAGCTTTTCACCGGCGACATGTTGATGGTGATGGCCTGGGCAAGCCGCCGTATAGCGACAAGACGCATGGTCCGCGTCTGGGTGCTGGTCTGGCTTGGCAATCTGGTCGGTGCTGTCTTCATCGCCGGACTGGTGTTCCTTTCGGGCCAGTACACATTCGGCAACAACGCGATCGGTATCGCCGCCATGCATTATGCAGAAGCGAAGGCTGCTTTGCCGATCGTCGAAGCTTTCTCGCTTGGCATCCTCTGCAATATTCTGGTTTGCCTCGCGGTATGGCTGGCTCTGGCTGGACGCTCGGTTTCCGACAGAATTCTCGCCATAATCTTCCCGGTGACGGCCTTCGTCGCTGCAGGCTTCGAGCACTGCGTCGCCAACATGTATTATTTGAGCCTTGGCCTGATGATCCGTTACGGCGCGCCCGAAAGCTTCTGGACGGCCATCGGTCATGCACCCGGCGAAATTCCCTTGAGCGGCGTTTTGAACAATCTTGCTGTTGTCACCGCCGGCAACTGGGTCGGTGGCGCTCTCCTCGTCGGTGCGGTCTACTGGTTCATCTATCGTCGCCCGGGCAAGCCCGATCATCATTGATGAGAACAGCCGTGGCGCTGATCAGCTTGCAGCCCACGGCTCCTTTCGCGTTGCTGACACACGGCATCCAGCCTGGTCAAAGTCTTCACACAGGAGAGCAAAGCAGCCGCGACCAAAACGCCGCTCTCCGCGGCAAGCGGCCGACGATAATGAATTCATTATATTTTCGGGAGTATATCTGAGCCATTATCCTTGGCCTTAACGTCAGGGCCTCGTCTAACGCGCGCTATCTGCTTCAGACCGCTGGAGATATCGCCGACGATGTGAATTCCGGGGGCAAGAATGGCTGGCGTATCCACTTTCCGAAGCGTTTTCTCGCGGCCCGTGTTCTGGATATACGCTGCCTTTGTCCCGTTGATCTTGCTTCTGCTGATCCCGATCGCGACGCCGATTGGGCCGATGTACTGGGACACCTATCTCTATCTCGATGCCGCACAGCGGATATGGATGGGCCAGATCCCGAACGTCGACTTCTCGACCCCGGTCGGTCCCCTCCCCTATTATCTTTTCGCGGCAGGGTTAAAGCTGTTCGACAATGCGCAGCCGCTTCTTCTGGCGCAATGGTGCATCCTGCCGGTCGCCGCCCCCCTGCTTGCTCTCGTCCTTGCCGATCTTTCCAGGCGCAACAGACCCTATGCCTTTGCGCTGCTCGTACCCTTCCTCGTATTCGCCATTTTCCCGTCCAATGTCGCCGCCTATCATCCGGCTCCCACACTGGATGGGTTCGGCATCTACAACCGCCACGGCGTCATCTTTCTTTACGTTCTGACCAGCGGTCTGGTTTTCCTTAAAGACGGTCGTCGACTGGCGGTACTGGTCGCCGCGGCCATGCTGGCATTGTTTCTGACCAAGATAACGGGTTTTCTGGTCGGTGGGCTTTTCTGCCTGCTGACGCTGTTATCCGGCCGCATCTCGCTGCGTTATTGCATCATTTCCGTCCTGCTCTTTCTGATCCCGCTCGTCATCGCCGAGCTGACAACCGGGTTCGTCTCAGGCTACGTTCTCGAAATCGTGCAGCTCGCCGGGATAAATGAGGGTTTGCTCCTTCCCCGCTTCCTGACCGTCGCATCGCTGAAGCTCGACGTACTTCTGCCGGCGGGGCTGCTGACTTTGCTGTTGATATGGCTGGACTGGACCCGCACCGACAGGACGATCCGCTTCTTCGATCGTAGTTTCTGGTGGTTCTCGGTCGTCATGGCAGGCGGCGCGATTTACGAGACGCAGAATACAGGCAGCCAGGAATTCATCTTCATCTGGCCGGTTCTGCTGATGATCTTCGAACGCATCAGGCTTCTCGACCAGGGACCGAAGATGGCGTTCATCGTGCTGGCGGCGTTCTGCGTCATCCCGACTTTCACCAAGGTGGCGCACAAGACGCTACGCGCGGCGGTCGTTGCCCCGTCCTATCGGCAATTGCACCTGCCCGACATGAAGAACATGCAACAAGTCCTGCAGCGGCAGGACATCATCGATCGGGCATTCTATCTCGAAACTCACTACCAGAACTATGCGTCCGCCTATGCGGACCTGTCGGCACACGGCCAGCTGCCGAGCTGGCAGTATTATTCGGAACTGGATTTCCAGCTCTACTGGATCATTTCGGCCAACAGCCTCGTGCAATCCCTGAAGGCATTCGAAGCGCAGAACAACGTCCGGCTGGAGAGCCTGATGAACCTCGACTTCACCAATCCCTTCCCCTGGCTTTTGAATCGTGACGCAACGAAGCATATCCAGATCGGCGCGGACCCTTACCGGACCGTTCCGCCCCTCAATGAGCAAACAATCCGCTCGATCAAGGAGACGGCGGCAGTTTTGCAGCCGAAATGCCCCCTGACGACCGGGCGCCGCCTGCTCTTCGCCCACTATAAGGAAGCGCTGAAAGACCGTCAGGTCGTGTCGGTCCATCCCTGCTGGGACCTTCTTCTGCGTCCCGATATTCTTGCCGGAAAACAGTGAAGGCCGGGCACAAGTCCCGGCCTCCCCTATTCTCTTGATTGGCAGCGGCTTTACTTCACCTGTGCCGCCACGAAATCCTTGACGATCCGCACGATGCCGCGCGACATCACCTCGTCGAGCGCCGTGATGAAATCATCCACATGGCTGCGTTCTGCAATCAGCGGCGGTTCGAGGCGGATGACGTTGCGATTATATTCGGTAAAGGCCACCAGCACGCCGTGATCGCGCAGGAGATGGCTGCCGATAAAGCCCGGCAGCGAGCCCTTCAGCTTGTCGTCCAGCATGGCGACGACCGGGCGCAGCACCAGCGGCATGGTCTTCGACAGATCGTGGAACTCGATGCCCACCATCATGCCCTGACCGCGCACCTCCTTCAGCAGCGAAGGATAGCGGACCTGAAGCTGCTTCAGGCGCTGCAACAGATAATCACCCGTATTCGCCGAATTGTCGATCAGGTGCTCGTCATAGAGCACGTTCATCGCCTCGATCGCCGTCACGCAGGCTTCGCCGATGCCGCCGAATGTCGCCATCGCATGGATCATCGCCGTCTTCGGCGTGCCATAGGCCTTCATGTAGACGTCGCGCTTGGCGATCATCGCACCGACGGCCGACTTGCCGCCGCCGAGAGACTTGGCCAGCGCCGTCACATCCGGCACGACGCCATGATGCTCGAACGCGTAGAACTTGCCGGTACGGCCGAAACCGCACTGTACTTCATCGGCGACCCAGAGCACGCCATGCTTGTCGCAGAGTTCGCGCAGGCGTTTCCAGAAGGCTGTTTCGGCCTGAATGATGCCGCCGCCGCCCTGCACCGTTTCCAAGACGATCACGCCGATTTCCGGATCGTTGCGGAAGGCGTTTTCGATCGCATCGATATCGCCGAACGGAACCTTCACCGTATTGTCGGTAAGCTTGAACTCGCCGCGATAAAGCGAACCGTCGGTGATCGACAGAACGCCCTTGGTCTTTCCGTGGAAGGAGTTTTCCGCATAGACGATCTTCGGCCGCTTCGGACCGGCAGCGCGTTCGGCTACCTTGATCGCCGCCTCCATCGCTTCCGAACCGGAAGAGCCGAGGAAGACCATGTCGAGTTCGCCCGGCGAGCAGGCCGCAAGGTTATGCGCCAGAGCGGTCGCATATTGCGACATGAAGGCGATGGCGATCTCCTGGCGGTGCTCATCCTGGAACTTGCGGCGCGCATCGAGAACACGGCTGTGATTGTGGCCGAGCGCCAGCGAACCGAAACCGCCGAAGAAATCGAGAATCTTGCGGCCGTTCTGGTCGTAATAATACATGCCTTCGGCACGCTCGATCTTCACCTTGTGGAAGCCGAGCAGCTTCATGAAATGAAGCTGGCCGGGATTGAGGTGACGGGTAAAGAGATCCGTCATCTTCGCCACGTCGAGAGCCTTGGCCTCCTCGACCGAGAGAAGCGCCGGCTTGGCGACCGGCTCGCGGACCGGATTGGCGGAAAGATCGATCATCGCATTGTCATCGTGTTTGTTGAGGCTGACTACAGTGGCCATCGTTCTTCCCTCTTCAAGCTGCCTTGGCGTGAGCGACATTGTCCTGCGAACCGCCGGCAAGCCCCCTGCGATATTCGGAATAGGCGGCGATCAGCATGTCCTCGTCGCGATATTGCGGCACCCAGCCGAGCTCGCGCTCGCCCTTCGACACGTCGAGCACGCACATTTCGTCGGCGATCAGATACTGTTCCGGATCCATGATCGGCATGTTGATCAGGTCGAACAGGTCGAGCGTGCGTTTTACCGCCCATGCCGGGGTCGGCAACAGGATCGACTTCGAGCCCGCGTGCTTGACCAGATCGCCGAGCAGCTTTCTCACCGGCGGCGGATTGAGCGAACCGAGATTGTAGACCTCGTTCGGCACGCCGGCATTGAACGCCGCATGGGCTGCAGAGGCGCAGTCGAACACCGAGATGAATTGATACGGGTTCTTGCCCGAGCCGATCATCGGCACCGGCAGGTTGTTGTCGATCAGCTTGAACAGCTTGGACAGGATGCCGAGACGACCGGGGCCGATGATCAGGCGCGGGCGAAACAGCGAGATATTCATGCCGCGCTTGCGCCATTCGACCGCCAGTTCCTCGGTCTTCAGCTTGGAAAGCCCGTATTCGCCAAGCGGCGCGACCGGATGCTCCTCCGTCTGCGGCCAGACATAGGTGTGGCCATAGACCATGTCGGTGGTGAAATGGACGAGCGACGCAGCACCGGCCTGATCCATCGCCTTGATGATGTTCTCGGTACCGTAATAGTTGACCGGGAAGAAGAAATCGTGCCGCTTGGCGCGAACCTGCAAGGGCGACAGCATCTTGGCGGAAAGATTGTAGACCATGTCGTCGGCCTTGATGCCGACCCTGGCGATCGAGGCCGGATCGGTCACGTCGACATTTTCGAACCGGATCTCGTCATAATGCGGCAGATCACTCTTTGCGATGTCGGCAATGATGACCTCATGGCCTTCAGCCTGCAATCTCGGTGCGAGGTGACGCCCTACAAAACCGTCACCGCCGAAAATGATATGTCTCATGGTTTAAATCCCCGTCGTTCTGTCGGTTCTGAATTGAATTAGTCAGGAATTGGCGCGTTCGATGGACGCCGTCTGGTCCGGTATTTCCTTGTGCCCGCTCTGCGCGATCAGCACGGTGCCGACGCAGATGAAGGCGATGCCGGCAATCTTCATCGCCCCAAGCTCTTCCTTGAACAGAAGCCAGGCCAGAACCGCGACGGCGACATAGGCGAGGCTGAGGAAAGGATAGGCGAAGGACAGATCGACCTTGCTCAGCACATAGAGATGCGACGCCATCGAGATGACGAATGTGGCAAGGCCAAAGAAGACCCACGGATTGAAGACGATCTGAAAGATCCGCTGGATCATCGTATCGGCCGAAAAGCTCAGCGGGCCAAGCGACAGCATGCCCTGTTTCAGAAGCAATTGCGCCGCCGCATTGGTCAGCACCGTGAAGAGGATGAACGGGATATATTTCATGGGCGTCCTCGTGGGTGATCCGTGGCAAGCGCCGTGCGGCGCCAGAAATCAGAGCAGAAGCTTTCGTCCCGGAGCTTTTCCAGCTGCAGCCATTCCGGGAAACCGGCCTTGAACATTTCGGCGCTCATGCGGCTATCCTTGTAGGGATTGACCCGCCCGCCGGCATCGAGCGTCATCCGGTCGAGAAGCGTCAAAAGCTCGAGCGTCCGCGCACCGTGATTGGGAAAATCCATCGTCAGTGTGTAGCCGGGACGTGGAAACGACATGAAGCCCGGTGACGCAACATCGCCAAAACGCTTCAATACGGTGAGGAAGGACGACAGTCCGGCCTTGCGGCTCGCTTCGAGCATGGCCGGGATGACAGAGCGCCCTGCCTCGAATGGAATGACGCTCTGGTGCTGATAGAGACCGGTCGGGCCATAAAGCCGGTTCCAGTCCCCCACGCCGTCGAGCGGATAGAAGAACTTGCCGTAACCGGCCAGATGTGGCTTGGACTTGAGCCGGTTGGCCGTGAAAAAGGCCGTATTGAACAAGCCGAGGCTTACCCGGTTCAGCGCGGAAAACGGCAGCTCGAACGGAACGCTGAGCTTGGCCTTGACGCCTTCGGTGCGGAAATTGCCGTTCTCCGCATGATTGCCGGTAATCAGCACACCTCGGCCGGAGGCTTTCCCGGATGCCAGCTGGTCCAGCCAGGCGACGGAATATTCGTTCTCCTCATCGGCATCCGCGGCAAGATCGAAGTAACCTTCGAGGCTGGAAAAGGCTGTCACCTTTTCGTCGATGTCGAGCGAGCCGACCTTCATCAGCTTCAGCCGCGCCGACAGGATGAGACCGGTCAGGCCCAGCCCACCGATTGTCGCAGAAAACAGATCCGTATTTTCAGCCGCGCTGCAGCGATAGGTCCGCCCATCCGAACGCAGTAGTTCGAAGCTTTCGACATGGCAGCCGAATGTCCCGCGACGATGATGGTTCTTGCCGTGAACGTCATTGGCGATCGAGCCGCCCAGCGTGACGAAACGGGTGCCCGGCGTCACCGGCAGGAAAAAGCCGTGTGGAGCGACATGCGCGATCAGCTCTTCCAGCGAGATGCCCGCTTCCGCTTCCACGATGCCCGTCTCGAGATCGAGGCCGAGCACGGATTTCTGCTGCCGCATCGGCACGAGAGAACCGGCATCGTTGTGGCAGCTGTCTCCATAGGACTTGCCGTTTCCGAAGGCCAACAGGCCGGATCGGCCGGCCATGCCGCCGCGCAAGGCATTGACCGCCTGTTCGAAGGCAATGGCTTGCCTGGAATGGCGACTGATACGGCCGAAACTGTCGAGGCTCGCCTGCATCACAGCACACTCGCCAGGACGAAGAGCACAACCCCGATCGCAATCACCAGCTGGCTGCGCCAATCGGTTGCGATGAAGACGACCGGATCGTCATCCAGCTCCTTGCGATGAGCAAGGATCCAGATGCGGACATTGATATAGAGCACCATTGGCACCAGCGGCCAGATCACCCAAGGCTCGTTGTAAAGCGCCCGGATATCCTCCGACTGAATGTAAAGCGACAGGACCAGTGCTGCGGCGAAAGCCGAGGAGACACCGCTCTGGGCGACGATATGGATATCTTCCGGACGGTAACCGCGGCCCGCAATCCGGTCTCCCACATCCACCGTCGTAAAACGCAGCTCGACATAACGCTTCACCAGCGCCAGCGACAGGAAGAAGAACAGCCCGAAAGCCATCAGCCAGAACGACAGCGGCAGATCGGTGGCCGCCTTGCCGCCGAGGATGCGCAGGGCATAGAGCCCGGCAAGGCAAAGCACGTCGATTAGAAGCATCCGCTTCAAGGCCAGCGAATAGGCTGTCGTGACCACCAAATAAAGCACGATGACCGCTGCAAACTGCAATGGCAGCAGCAGGCAGATGGCAGCGGTGGCTAAGAGAAGCAGCGCGGAAACCATGAGACCGAAAGGAATGGAGATGGCGCCGCTGGCGAAAGGCCGGTTCCGTTTGGTCGGATGCTGCCGATCGAGCGGCAGGTCGAGAATGTCGTTGATGATGTAGATGGCGGAAGCCGAAAACGAAAACGCGACCATGGCAAGCGTGGTTGCAAACAGCGTCTCCGGCATGAGCACCGTATGCGCAAGCACGGGAGAGGCGAAAACGAGAAAATTCTTCAGCCACTGATGCACGCGCAGCATCTTGATATAGGTCTTCATGTTGGCGCGCTTGGCATCGAAGCGCATCGACGCATGGGCTTTTTGGTACCGGTCCGCGACGGCGTCCGGGGCAACCACGATAGCGTTCCGCGCAGCCTGGAAAACCGCGATATCCGCACGGTCATTACCCGCATAATCGAACCCTTGCGGGCCGTAGAGTTTCGCCAGCAACGCAGCTTTGCGATGTGCCGCAAGATTGGTCGCTTCATCCGTGTGGTAGACGGCGCTGAAGAGACCGAGATGTGCTGCCACGGCTTTGGCAAAGGGTTCGGCCGCAGCCGTCACCAGAATGAGTTCACGTCCCCGAACACGCTCTGCACGCAGATAGGAAACGAAGTCCTCGCGATAGGGCAGATGAGCGGCATCAAACGGAACGCGACGCGCGATCTCCGTCTTCAGGCGCGCCTTGCCGGAAAACAGCCAGATCGGAATAAGAAACAGGTAGAGCGGATTTGTTCTCAGAAGCTGAAAAACGCTTTCCCACAGAAGATCCGTGGAAATCAGCGTCCCGTCTAGGTCGACCGCCAAAGGTATGTCAACGATGTTCTTTAAACGCACATTCATTGTCGAGATATTCCCCTGCCGATAGTCCGTCGTCATCACATCCGGGAAAGAGAGAGCAGAGCCCAAACTCCCGCGCCTAGCTTTCGCAGGCGGCGACGTCCCCCGGTCGCCGACGCACAACCGCAACCTTCAATTGCATTGCAGTCGAGTGGAAAATATGCCGCAACCAAGAATGAGGGGTTAATAACACCGCGCTCTGCACCGCTTTGGAGCGCATTTTTCCCGGCCAATTTTGTTTAGGGTTTAGAATTCACTGGGAGGCGTTGCTAATGAACCGTTACTTGAATTCCGACAAATATTCGGAAAAATTCCGATATATTCTCAGCTGCGAGCTAAAATGCCTCACACTACTACAGCCGAACCATTCTCAGGCACAAGTGTCGTAGTCTGAAGCATGGTTTACGGTTTATGCGGCCGGATTTGAAGACTGGCGTTTTCGCCCTATACGCGAGCCGTAAAGCGGTCGATGACCTTCATCAAAGGCTTCACCTTGTAATCGCGGTCCAGAGGCAGCGGGCGGTTCGGACTGCCGTCATCGCGGGTGAAATACATCGGCACCCAGGTATAGCGATCGGAAATACCCCAGGTCAGGATCGCCGTCGGCCGGTTCGCATCCGAGATCGCCTGCAGAAGATCGGTAACCCGGCCGGCGATGACGTCGTCGCGCTGTTTCTCGTCGGACGGCAGAAACTTGTCGATCACATCGAGTTCCGTAACCAGTACGTCGACATTCATCGCCTTCAGTTCGGCGACAAAAGACGACACGCCTTCCTTGTCGATTTCATGCTCGCCTTTCAGATGTCCCTGAAAGCCGACCGCATGAATTGGGGCATCACGGTCGCGAAGATCGCGCACGACGCGCAATAGTGCATTCCGTCTGTTCTTGAACTGCTCCCCGACACATTCGATATCGTACTCGTTGATTACGAGCTGCACCTTCGGATCGGCTTCCGCTGCTTGACGGAACGCGCTTTCGATATATCCCTTGCCCATGTTCTCAAGCCAGAGATTGGGCCTCAGATAGTCCGAGCCGCGCGGATCTTCGGCGATGGCCTCATTGATCACGTCCCAGCTCGGAACTCGTCCCTTATATTGCCCGACCACCGTGCGGATATGCTTGGTCAGCGCTTTTTCAGCCGCCTTGCCACCGCGGATGGAGGAGGTCCAGTCAGGCATCGCGGCATACCAGATCAACGTGTGGCCACGCATCTTCATGCCGTTCTGTTCGGCGAAAGCGAGGAGCTTGTCGCCTTCATAGAAATCGAACCGGTCCTCGGAAGGCCTCACCGTGTCCCACTTCAAGCCGCCTTCCGGCACGACCAGCTGGCAGTAGTCGGCAAGCGCCGTACGGTAGGCAGGGTCATCCACGAGCGCATCGCCGCGCACCGCCGAACCGTAGGGTATCTGCCGCGGCGGCGCGGCGGCATTGGCCGCCGGCATCTGAAGCGCTGCATGTGCCGCGACGGCAAGACTACCCTGAACGAAATCCCGTCTGCGCATGGATCTTTCTCGCACCAATCGAAGGAGCCGCTTGTCGCTGCCGCCGACAGGACAACGGGAGGCTAGCCGTGAGGCGTTATGATAATATTACTCCGCCCGAGGAAGATTTTTCACCGGCGGTTAACGTATATCGGTCTCCTGTTGAGCTGAACCGAGATTTCGAGCAGCACGACAGGATCCACCAGTTTGAGGGAAGCAGGGACGATATCTCGGGCAGGAGCGTTGTCGGCCACCTCTTCCGACCGCGCCACATGGAGCTTTGGCTCTGTGATCCTGCTCCTGCTTTTTACCTACTTCTGGATCGGCCTTGCACCCTTTGCCCATTCAGACGGCAGGGGTGGCCTCCCGTCCGCCGGCAGCCTTCTGACCCAGATTGTTGTCGTGGTTCTATTCACGGCAGCGATTGCAAGCCTGTGGCGCAACCCGAGCAGAGCTGCACTCTTCAGCCCGCGCGTGCTGCTTACCCTGATCATTCTCTGGCTCTGCTTCGTCTCGCTCTTCTCCTTCGATCCAGCCACGGCGTTTCGAAGGATCGTCTACGCACTGCTCGTTTGCGGCTGCGCCAATGCCGCACTTTTGTTGCCACGCGATAGCCGCGACTTCGCAAGAGTTCTGGCCACCGGCACGCTGATCGTCCTTCTGCTCAGTTATTTCGCCATTTTCGCCGTTCCGGTCGTGGGGGTTCACGGCACAGATGAAGTCGAAGCGGCTCTGGCCGGGGATTGGCGTGGTATTTTCGGGCACAAGAATTCCGCTGCGGCAGGCATGGTCTATTTCGTCCTATTCGGCCTTTACCTGCGCAAAGCGTCCTACCCGCGGCTGGGATCGCTCGTTACGATTTTATCCGCAATTTTTCTCCTGTTCGCCGGAGGCAAGACTGCAACCGCCATGCTTCCGACCGTGTTGATATTGGCCTGGTTGTTCGAGCATTGCAGGCCGCTGCGCGCCCTCGTCACGATCGGCATCGTGATTGCGATGAACGTCATCCTCATCGGGCTCTCAAGCTCGCCGGCCACCAGCTCGCTACTGGCCAGCCTCGGGATCGACGCAACATTCACCGGCAGAAGCTCGATCTGGGCTTTCGCCCTCGCGCGCATCTCCGAAGCCCCGATCATGGGCTATGGCTTCCAACTGTTGTGGGGAAGTGAGTTCCTGCGCGACATCACGACGGAATCCTGGGCCTATCTCGCCGCGCACTCGCATAACTCGTTTCTTGAGACGCTTCTCAATGGCGGCTTGCCTGCGCTCATACTCATGATCCTCTGGCTTCTCATCCTGCCTTTAAGAGATGCGGGCGAGGCCTTTGCGACGCAGAACGATCCGACATTGACACGGCTGTTCCTGCGCATCTGGATCTTCTCGATCCTTCTGGCTGGCCTCGAGAACCTTTTCTTCGTCAACAACGGCCCTCTCTGGTTCACCATGCTCATTGCCGTGTTCGGATTGAGACTGCAGGCCAGCGCAAGCCTGCAGTCCCGGCAGGCTTGAAACGGGTTCTGTGAACTCCACTCCATGTTAACTCAAAGCCCAACATACATTTGTATTCGCTGATTTCCTTTCGTATTGAACCGTGTAGCGATGGGTGTGCGACGCAACAGACAACCGGAGAGCCAAGCGTGCAGGACGAAAGCAAAGCTTCGGTGGAAGCCGTCATCTGCATTCCGACCTTCCGTCGGCCGGAGGGCGTCGCGCGTACGCTTCAATCATTGTTGGCACAAAAGGGCGGCACTCGCTTTGCAATCGTCGTCGTTGAAAATGACGCCGAAAACCCGGTAGGCGCTGCATCCGCACTCAAGCTGCTCGACGGCTCCGGTATTCCGTCTCTTGTCGTGATCGAAACCCGCCAGGGCAACTGCCACGCCATCAATCGCGCGTTCACAGAGGCCCGCGAGCGTTTTGCGTCTGCACAACATTTCCTGATGATCGACGATGACGAGATCGCAAGCCCCGAATGGCTGGCGCAGATGGTCTCGACAGCCAACCGCACCGGAGCCAGGATCGTCGGCGGTCCGGTCATCCGACAATTCGACGTGCCTGTATCGGAGGCCGTCAGCCTGCACCCGCTTTACGGCTTCATCAGCGGCCCGACGCGTCAGGTGCCGGTCATCCACGGTACGGGAAACTGCCTGATCCACCGCGATGTCTTTACCCGTCTGGAGCCGATGCTGTTCGACGTCGCCTTCAACTTCCTCGGCGGTGGCGACATGGATTTCTTCGCCCGCTGCCGCGCTGCCGGCTTTATCTTCTGGTGGTGCGAGGAAGCGGTCATTCACGAGACCGTGGCGGTGGAACGCACGAAACCCAGATGGATCATGCGCCGTTCGATCCGCACCGGAAGCATCAACTACGTCATCGACAGCAAGCGGATGGCAGGTCCGGCTGTCGTGGCAAAACTTCAGGCCAAGAACGTCGTTTCGTTGGGCCTCAGCATCTTCAAGGCGATCGGGCTTCTGGTACGGACAAGACACCTTCTGCCCGCCACCCATCCCATCCTGACGTCGATCGGCCGAATAACGGCAAGCTTCGGGTTTCTTCCCGTGCCCTACAAGGCCAGCGAAATCCCGCCGGCGCTGAAAGCCGGCCGACACATCACCGAAAGCTGAGCCGAGAAAAACGTCAGGCCGTACGCTGCTTTGCCGTTTCAGGCTCGGCATCGGCAGGCTGCGATGAACGCCCGAGCGCATTCTGTGCTTGGAAAAGCGCGCGCCAGGCAAGAAGTGCGATCAGGATTTCCAGCACATAGGTGGTCGCGATCACACCGCTCACACCAGCGTAATAGGCAGCCAGAGCCACAAGACCTGCGCCGATGATATTTGAGGCATTGAGGATCTTCGCCCGCACGCTCTGCAGGCTGGACGCACCCAATGCTTCGAAAGCCGTCGCGCTGATCGCGATCGGGATCACCGCCCAGCACAAGGCGCGCGCCATCCACGACAGCGAGACATATTCATGGCCGAACAGAAGCGGCAGCCATGGCGTGATGATCCAGACGAAAAGGCCGGCGGCAATACCGATGCCGGTCGTCAGAACCAGCATCTGCCTGGCCCGCCCCAGAACCGCCCCGATGCCACTGAGAGCCGCGGACGCGTAACTGGGATAGACGATCCGGTTAAGTGCTTCGACCGCCATATAGGAGGCTTCCGTTAAACGGCGGGCGATCGAATAGCTGCCGACGATTTCCGACCCGGCCACCGCACTCAGCACGAGAATGTCGGCATTGCTGCGCCCGGCCTTGAAGAAGAACTGACTGGCGAACATGATGCCGATCGGAACTTCTTCGCGAACGATCCTGAACTTCGGGCGGCCCAGCCGGCGGATCGCGATCAGCGCAATGATCGCAACGACCGCATGCGCTGCAAAATTCCAAACCGCCCATTCCGCCACCGTGGTGATGTTGAACACGAGGCAGCTGACGGCGGCTGCCGCCATGCGCAATATCGCGAACAGGAATTCGATCCTGTTCGCGACCGAAAAGCGCGAATGCGCGATGTAGCTGTTGGTGGCGAGCCAGATGACCTTCAGCAGGATGATGTTGGTAAAAAGGATCAGCGCCGTAGCGACAAGCGTCGTCAGCAGGTGGTCGGAGACCGGAAACATCAGCGGAATGGCGATCATGCCGGCAATCACCAGAACCGCACCCGAGACGAGATTGAGAATATGCACATGCCCGAGCATGTCGGGATAGAAACCCGGTTCCTGCGCGACACGCCGGACAAGCGATTCTTGTGATCCCAGACCGCAAACCTGGATGCCGAGATTGGTCAGCGCGGTGATCGTCGCATTGAGTGCGAACTGTTCATGGCCGAGATGACGGGCGAGCAGCGCGAAGGTCAAGAGCATGGTGACGCTCGACGCGAGCAGTGCTCCGCTCGATCCGACATAGGATCCGAGATGACGGGCGAATTGCCGGAATTCGTGCTTGGACCTCAATCCCACTCATACCTCCAACCGGCGGCCTCAATTTCGCCAAGGCCTGCATGCCGGTGCGGCTGTCTATCCTCGGATATTCGCGCCCGCCAGCACTATGCATGAACGGGATTAACGGAGCATTAGGTCGAACCTTGGCAGTCTGGCTTCTTCTTGCCCGGAGCCTTGATCATCGAATGACCGCCACTGTCAGTCTCGTTACGCCAACCTATTATCGGGACTTCGAGTCATGTCGCCTTCTGTGCGATTCAATCGATGCCTGCGTGACCGGTTACGACCGGCATTATCTGCTGGTGGCCGATAGCGACCTCGAGCTTTTCTCGAAGCTCGGCAATGAAAAACGGCTCGTGCTGCCGGATTCGGTTCTGCTACCGGGCAAACTTCACGCGCTCCCGGATTTCCTCAAGTGGAAAGGGCGCCAGTATTATTGGGCGCCAGGTGCGGGCTTGCCGGTCTACGGCTGGCACGTTCAGCAATTGCGAAAGCTCGCGATGGCGCTGCTGCAGTCAGGCGAACGCGTCATGTGCATCGATTCCGACAATTGCTTCGTCAAACCCTTCGACGTCGGACGAATTGCCGGTGACCTGCTTTCGCCTCTCTACGCCGATCTCGGCGGCGTCAACGAAACCCGCCCGAACCATGTCGTCTGGCAGAAGAATGCCTATCGCCTTATCGATGCGCAGGAGCCGCCGCTGCCGGGTGACGACTATATCGGCCAGATGATCGTCTGGGATCGCGAGAGCCTGAATACCATCATCGACAGGATTGAAGCCGTGACCGGTCTTGCGTGGTGGAAGGCGCTCTGCAAGGCTCGGGATTTTTCCGAATATATTCTCTACGGCACTGGCGTGGCCAGCAATCCGTCCCTCATGGGCCGCCACAGGATTATCGAACAGAGCCTTTGCGCCACCTATTGGAGCGGACCGGCATTGGACGAGGCGGGCATCGGACGACTGATCGACGGCATGGGCGACAATCAATACGCAATCGCCATCCAGTCACACACGCTGACCGAACCTTCCCTGATCCGGCGTGTGGCGCTGACCCGCAATCTCTGGAGTTAGCGGGAGCTTGCGACCGGTCGCGCTTCGGACCTCTCGACGCCGCCGACGGCATCGAGTTCACCTATGATGGCTCTCCACAGCGACGTGATCTCGGCATCGATATCGAGCGAGGGCGGCACGCGCCCGATCACCCCACGAACGGCCTCCGCCATCGCCTCAATATCGGCATCATGCGGGCAGACGACGATATTGCCGTTTCGGATCAGCGTCTGAAACAGGCCATGATGTTCCAGCCCCTTGGGATCGGCCGGTGCGTTGGTAACGACGATCCGGCCGCCCAGTGCCGCCGCCAGCACGCTGCCGCGGCGCGCGGTAAGCCCTTCAGAAAACCGATAACAGAAGATATCGACCTCCCGGCACGCCGCAAAGACTTCCTCATCCGTGGCGAGATATCCTGTCACCATCACGCGGTCTGCAAGACCGAGCGCCTCGACGCGGTTGCGGAAATCCTCCTCGACATTGTCCATGCCCTTGATGAAGGAGCCGACAAAGGCAACCCCGACTTCTTGCCCCCTGTCTACCAGCGACCGAGCGATCGCAAGAAGTTCGGCGCAGTTCTTTTTGGGGTAGATCGAGCCGAATTGGCCGATGATGGTGCGCCCACCGGTACGCCCACTGGCACACCCATTGGCACGCAGCCCGCGAATGGCAAGCGCCGCCGGCCCCGCCTGCTCCTGCCCGCTGGGCAGAAGATTGGGGGGGATCGGAACGATGGCGGTCGATTTTCGGCCAATGGGATAACGGCTCTCCAGCCATTCCTGCCGGACTTCCGGTGCAGAAAAGAGAATGGCGTCGGCGATGAGCAAGACCGGCCAGAGGATCAGTCGCCGTTTCCAATCGAGACTTGCCCATTCGTGCAGAACGACAATCACCCGCTTGCGCTTCAGTTTCGCCAATGCCGCCACTGCGAACGGCTCGATAAGCCGCCTTTTCCAGGCAACGATGGGAAAGTTGAAGACGACCGCATCCACCTCTGCCAGACGCTCCGACAGGCGGCGGGAGTTTCCGTCGAGAACGTCGCTGACGGCGCGTGAACCCAGCCGTGCAGCCAGATTACGGGTAAAAGCCTCCACACCACATAAAGTCGTGGCATCGGATCTAAGCACGAGATAGCGCGTCAATTTCGGCGATCCATTCAATTCAGGGATTTGCCCCAACCAGAGCCGATAAATCTTAAACTTTTGCGCCCAGACTGAAGAACGATGTACCAATAAACCGTTGTCAGCACGTTCTTCCCGGGCATGGTTTACCGCTTATTAGCGTAGATAGAGTTTCATTGGCAGCGAAAGGCAGGTCCGGCCCCATGTATGCCATGCTAAGACCACCCAAATTTCTTCGGCGGGACGCGGCTTCGAACAAAGCCGACGAGACCGTGAGCCATCGCGTCCCTTCGCCCGGCCAGCATTCCCTGCTTTCCTATCTCGGTGCGGACGACGAGCCGAAGACCGTTTCGTCCCCTGCCAGACCTGCATCGCAGCCTATATCATCGCCATTGGCATGGCCGGATATCAGCACGGCCATGGTGCTCGGCTGGCTCTGGGCCGGTAAATGGCTGGTCCTTCTGTTCATCATCCTCGGTGCTGTTGCCGGATTCGGCTTTGGAAACTTTTCCAAAGCGAAATTCACCGTGGGCTCGCAGATCTTCATCGATCCGACCAATTTGAGGGTCGTGACCGATGATATCTTCGCGCCCAACAACCAGCTCGACATGCAGATCTATGACGTCGAAAGCAAGTTGCGCATCCTGACGTCGGCAAACGTGCTCAACAGCGTCATCGATGCGCTGCATCTCGATCAGGACCCGGAATTCGGCGACGAGGATGCCAGCGATGCACAATCGGGTCGCCTGGCTGCGTTACGCTCGCTCGAAAAACATGTGCTGGCAAAGCGCGAGGAAAACTCCTTCGTCGTCAATCTCGATGTCTGGAGCCAATCGGCGCCCAAGGCGTTGGAAATCGCCAATTCCATCATCACCAATTTCCAGGATGAACTGGTCAAGGCCCAGGCCGAAGGTGCAGGCAGGGCCGCAACCGAATTGACCGGCCGTCTGGATGCGCTGAAGGATGAGGTATCCCTGGCCGATGAAGCGGTGCAGAAGTTCAAGCGAGAGCACAACATCCTTTCAAGCTCCGGCGAATTGGTAAGCAGCATCGTCGCCAACCAGACCAATACCCAGCTCGTTGATGCCCAGGCGCGCGTCATCCGGGCGCGCAGCCGTTACCAGGAACTCTCGACGGGCAGCCCGGACAATCGCCTCGACAGCGCATCGATCGAATCCCAGACGATGACTGCGTTGCGGACCCAATACGCCGCGGTCAAACGCGAACTCGACGCACAATCCGCCGTCTTCGGTGCAAGGCACCCGAGAATTTCGGCAATGCGGCCACAGCTGGAAGCAATCCAGGCTCAGATAACAGGCGAACAGAGCCGCATTCTGACAGCTGCCAGATCGGAACTGGCTCAGGCCGAAGCCGCCCTGATGGCGCAGCAGAACCAGGCGAATACGATGAAATCGGTTGTCTTCGGAGACAATGACGCCCTCGTGCAGCTTCGCCAGCTCGAGCGCGAGGCGGAATCCAAGTCGACGGTCTATCAGGCCTTCATGGCGCGCGCCAAGGAGATTGCCGAACGTCAGCAGATCAACACCACGAATGTTAGGGTGATCTCGCCTCCGACTATTCCCAATACACGCAGCTATCCACCCCGCACGCTTTATCTGACCGCAGGCGGTCTGTTTGGCGGCTTCGTTTTCGGCTGCATGATCGCAGTCGGCCTCGGCCTGCTGAGCCTGCTGTTCAAGCGGTCTGAAGATGAACAACGGGCCTGACACGCAATGAACAACGGCGCCTCGGGGGCGCCGCTTCAATTCGCATCTGCTTTTGGAAACGCTGTTATCGCTATCGCGAGTAGCGCAGCAACGCGTAGACGGCGACCGGGTTTGTCAGCATGTAGCGAAGTGTCAGGCGTCTCGGTTCGTTATACATCCGATAGGCCCATTCCAGCCCACGACGCTGCATCCACATCGGTGCGCGGGGATTCTTGCCCGACAGGAAATCGAACAGTCCACCCGAGGTCTTGATCACGCCGACGCCACGCAGCTTTTCCAGATTACGGCTGACGAATTTCTGCTCGAACGGAAAACCGAGACCGACCCAGAGGATATCGGGACGCTTGGCGCGAATATCCGCGACAATCTCGTCTTCCTCGTCGGGGCGGAAATAGCCGTTGCGACGCCCGACGAAGCGCAGACGCGGATAAAGCTTCTGCATCGCGGCAACCGCCTGGGCGTTGACCTCTTCATTTCCGCCGAGAAAATAGAAGCTGACGTTTTCATCCTGCGCCCGTTCTGCCACCGCATGGACGAGGTCGGTCGTCGCCACCCGCTCGGGCAAGGCTGTCTCGCAGAGAAATTTCGAGCAATGAACCATGGGCATGCCGTCGGCATGGATCTGATCCGCTTCAAGCATGAGCTTCATATGCCCGCGGTCACGCACGCACATGGCCAGAACCTGGCCGTTTGCCGAGGTGGAATAGAAGGGAAGATTATTCTGGCCACGCGCACGAAGGGCTTGCTCGATAAAACCGGCCGCCGCTTCCGCCATTGTCGAACGCACGATAGGCAACCCGCCGAGCACGACCTGAGGCCAGTCAGCCATCCGAGAGACTTTTATATCGTCCGCTTCAAGGGCCATGGAGAGCAAAACAAAACATCCGCTATCTTACAAAGACATCCTGTCTTCCCGCACATCAAGCATCACACCGGCGTGCCATTCAAATACAAACAAGGGAAATGGTTACGATATATTTACAGAAGCACATTCGACACTTAGTCGAATTTTATTAAATTTTCAGCAAGCGGGGAAAGCCTGGATTAAAACAAATTCAGCCACCGCACCTGCTTCCGGTTTTCACATTACGACTGTCCACATACGCCAGCTTGGCCCACCATGAGCGCGAGCCGCAGCGACAGCCGTTCAACTCAAGTTTGCAGTACCTCACGAATCACTTATATATCTAGCGAATCTAAGTGCTTGGGAGCCTTTCTCCAGCCAGTAGTGTCGCGTAGGCCGGTTCAGCTTTCGATCGTCGGTCTATGGAGACTAGATGCGTTCAAGTCGCACCATCAAACTTGGCCTATTGATAGCGGCTGCCCTCATCCAGACGTCATGCAGCCAGACATCGCACAGGAATGCTGCTCAAAAGCAGCCCGAAGCCAAGGCGCAGACGCTTGCGGCATCGTCGCAAAAACCGTCGCCCGAAGTGACCGGATCGATTGCGCCGCCGGCGCCGGTTACCGATATCGATAGCGCAGTCCGTCGCGTGGTCAGCTGGCATCCTTCGATCCAGGAGGCCGCGGGGCGTATTCGCCAGCAGAACGAACTGATTGCGGATGCACGCTCGGGATATCTCCCCTCGATCGGAGGCGGCATCGATCTCGCCGCACAGAAAGGTGACCGCGGGGACTGGGCGCCGAGGCTTAATGCCACCGCCAGCCAGATGATCTACGACTTCGGCAAGGTATCGGGCCGCGTCGAAGCGGAATCCGCCATCTCGGATGTCCGGCGCGCGGAATTTCTCGCCACGGTCGACGATACCATCCGGGAAACCGTGCTGGCCTCCGTTGAGGTCATGCGCAATGCAAGGCTTGCAGCCGTCGCCAGAGAGCAGGTCAACGACGTCTCGGCCATCGCCGAACTGGTGACGGCCAGAACCGATCGGGGCGCAAGCACGCGATCGGACAACTTGCAGGCCCAGGCGCGCATCCAGGCCGCACAATCCACCGCGCTTGAAATCAATGCCGAAAAGCAGCGTTGGGAGGGCTCACTGAATTCGCTGCTCGGTCAGATGAACAACGTTCGACTGCGCCCATCTTTCCCCTCCTCCCTAAGCAAGGCTTGCGCCGGCCCCGAACCCGTTTGGGAAACCGTGCCGACCGTTCTTGCGGCCAAATCCCGCAAGAGAGAGGCCGACGCCCGCGTCAAGCTTTCCCGTGCCGACATGCTGCCGACGATCGCACTGGAAGGCACGACCAGAATGAAGACATGGGGCGGCGGCGATAGCGACTACATGATCGGCGTGACCGTAAAGAGCGACCTTTACAACGGCAGCTCCTTCAGAGCCCGCCAGAACGCCGCCCGGTATGGCGCACAGGCATCCGACGCAGCCATCGCCGTCGGAAGATTTGACGCCCAGAGATCATGGATCCAGTCGGCCTCGCAGGTCAGCAGCCTGAGCACGCTTCTGAAATCGCTCGGGTCACGGCAGACGATGATGCGTGAAACGCGAGATCTGTATCAGAAACAGTTTCTCGACCTCGGCACCCGAACGCTGCTCGACGTCCTCAACGCCGACCAGGAACTGCATGCCGCACGCTTCGACGAAATCAACACGCGCTTCGATCTCTATAAGTTGAACGTCGAATGCGCCTATGCGGCAGGCAAGCTGCGAGACGCTTTTGGACTATCTTCTCGCTCTCCGGAACAGATCTCGGCAGACGCTCAAAAGATGCCGCTTCGCGCGCCTCGGATCTGACTGGAACTCCGGTTTTCCACAGTCACATGACAAAAGCATATCGGGATGAAGCGCCCAGAGGCGGTCTTTGTCGCGGCTCGGCACAGCCCCGCTTCATTTCGGGTCGCGCGTTTACCCTTCCTTAAGCCACAACGACAAACATAAGCGACATCTAATTGAAGATTGCATGAATTACAGCAACTTCATTCGTGTGTGCTGCAAACGACATCCAACGAACCGCGTCCGCCCTGAACGGTGACGAGGAACGGATGGACCTGCCTCGGGAGACGGGCGGCGGCACTCCAAAATGGGCATGATGCCCAGGGCATCTCAGGGAGAGTTAGATGGTCGCTGTAATATTGGACAAGGCAAACGGACAAACCACCACTGTAAACGGCAACGACATCGTCCTTTCCAAGCCGAGCACCGTAAAACTCTCCTTATCTCCCGAGCAGGTCGCCGCGACCACTCGCTCCGGCAACGACCTGATCATCGACGTCCGCAACGGCCCGGATATCCGGATCGAAAATTTCTACACCGGTGATGGCGCTGAGCGCAGCGAGCTCGTTCTGGAGGATAGCTCCGGCAATGTCTGGCAGGGCGAATATACCGATGAACTTGCCAATTTCGAATTCGTCGAAGGCGCCCCGATCGACCAGCTGGCAGGAGCAGCAGCCGGCGCCGGCGCCGGTGGCGGCGCTTCGGTCCTCGGCCTCGCAGCAGCACTCGGACTCGGAGCAGCTGCGATAGGTATCGGCGCAAGTTCGGGCGGAAGCGACTCGGATGATAGCGATTCAGACGCGGATTCTGATGCAGACGCGGATGCCGATGCAGACGCCGATGCAGACGCTGATGCTGATGCGGATGCCGACGCCGATGCGGATGCCGATGCAGACGCCGACGCCGACGCCGACGCAGACTCGGATTCCGATTCAGATACCGAAGCGCCGGAACCTGCGACCAACCTTACTGTCAATGAGACCGGCACGACCCTGACGGGACGCGGCGAGCCGGGAGCGGAGGTGATCGTCACCAATGCGGCGGGTGTCGTGGTCGGTACCGGCATCGTCGGCGCGAATGGCTCGTTCAGCATCACGCTTGATCCCCCCCAGATCGATGGCGGCGAGTTGAGCGTCGTTCTGGAGGATGCAGCCGGCAATGTCTCCGACCCGGGCACGGCACTGTCACCGGATCTTGTTGCCCCGGATGCGCCGACCAATCTTGCAATCGGCGAGGACGGCGCGATCCTGACCGGACGCGGCGAACCGGGAGCGACCATAACGGTCACGGATGCCGACGGCGTAACCGTCGGGACAGGCACGGTCGGGCCTGATGGCACGTTCTCGATCGATCTCGATCCGTTGCAGAACAATGGCGGCGAACTGGAGGTCATCCTCAAGGACGCGGCCGGCAATGCCTCCGAACCCGGCACCGTCGACGTCGATGACATCCAGGCGCCGCTTCCGCCGACCAATCTTGGCGTGAATGACGATGGTACCGTACTGACGGGGCGCGGCGAGCCCGGCACCACGGTCTCCGTCACCAATGCCGACGGCGATGAGGTCGGTACCGGAACGGTTGCCGCCGATGGCACATTCAGCATCGACCTCGATCCCGTACAGTTTGACGGTGGCGAGCTGGAAGTCGTGCTGACCGACGCTGCCGGCAACGCATCCACGCCCGGCATCGTGCAAGCACCTGACCCGGACGCACTCCCTGCGCCGACGGATCTGGACGTCAACGATGCCGGAACCACGCTCACCGGCGAGGGAGAACCCGGCGCCCAGATCAGGGTCACCAATGCCGCCGGCCAGATCGTCGGCACGGCGACCGTCGCCACTGACGGCACCTTCTCCGTCACGCTCGCCCCCGCCCAGATCGATGGCGGCGAGCTGCGGGTCGTCCAGAGCGATGCCAACGGCACCTCGCAGCCGGGCGTGATATCCTCTCCCGACCTGATCGACCCGGCCGCGCCGACCAATCTTGACGTCAACGATGCCGGAACCACGCTCACCGGTCGCGGCGAGCCCGGCACGACGGTGACGGTTACCAATGCCGCTGGCGACGAGATCGGTACGGCGACGGTGCGCCCGAACGGCACGTTCACCGTCACGCTCGATCCGGCCCAGACGGATGGCGGCACGCTCGAAGTCATACTGACCGATGCTGCAGGCAATGAATCCCTGCCGGGAACAACCGAAGCGCCGGACCTGAGCGGCCCCGCGGCTCCGTCCAATCTGAGCATCAGCGATGACGGCGCCGTCCTTTCCGGCCGCGGCGAACCGGGTGCGAAGATAACCGTGACGGATGCCGATGGTGTCGTTGTCGGCACGGTAACCGTCGGCCCGACGGGCACTTTCAACATTCCGCTCGACCCTGCCCAGACCGACGGTCGCGAGCTGCAGGTCGTGGCTGAAGACGCCTCCGGCAATGACTCACCACCTGCAACGATCTCGTCCCCCGACCTTGTTGCCCCCGACGCGCCGACCTCTCTCGATGTCAACGATGACGGGACAGTCCTCACCGGCCGGGGCGAACCCGGTGCAACGGTGACGGTAAGAGACGCGAATGGCACGGTGATCGGAACCGGCACGGTTGCCGGAAACGGCACGTTCACCATCAATCTCGACCCCACCCAGGACAATGGCGGCGAGCTGAAGGTCGTGCAGCAGGATGCCGCCGGAAATACGTCCGATCCCGCAACGGTGGCATTGGACGACGCGCAGTCGCCGGCACCACCGACCAATCTGGCGGTCAATGACACGGGGCTGGTTCTGACCGGCCGTGGCGAACCCGGAACCAAGGTGACCGTCACCAATGCAGCCGGCGAGGTGATCGGCGAAGATACGGTCGACCCCGACGGCACGTTCAGCGTCGATCTGGATCCCGCCCAGCTGGATGGCGGTGAGCTGGATGTCGTGCTGACGGATGCGGCGGGCAATGCCTCCACGCCTGGCACCGTCCTGGCACCGGACCCCGATGCGCCGCCGGCTCCGACCGATGTGGTGGTCAACGAGGACGGAACCATACTGACCGGTGAAGGGCAGCCCGGCGCAACGGTGCGGGTCGTCAATGCAGCCGGAACGCTTATCGGTACGGGAACCGTCCTGGGTGACGGCAGCTTCTCCATCACTCTCAACCCCGCCCAGATAGACGGCGGCGAATTGAGAACCACGCAGACGGATGCCAACGGCACATCCCAACCGGCCACGACGCTTTCGCCGGATCTGACCGACCCGACCGAGGCGACCAATCTTGCCGTCAACGATGCCGGGACCGTACTGACCGGCCGCGGCGAACCCGGCACCACCGTCACCGTGACCAATGCCGCCGGCGAGCAGGTCGGCACCGGCACGGTCAACGGCAACGGAACCTTCACCATTACCCTCTCCCCGGCCCAGACGGACGGCGGCGACCTGACCGTCGTTCTTGAAGACGGCGGTGAAAACCTCTCACCACCGGCAACCGTTGCGACCCCCGACCTTGTCGCGCCTGCGGCTCCGGCCGGCGTTACGGTCAACGGCGACGGCAGCCAGATTTCCGGCCAGGGCGAAGCAGGCGCAACCGTGACGGTCAGGGACGCGAATGGCGTCATCGTCGGCACCGGCACGGTGGGCGACACCGGTACCTTCACGATCGACCTTGCCCCCGCGCAGGACAGTGGCGGACTGCTCAGGGTCGTGCAGCAGGATGCGGCAGGCAATACATCGCCCATCACCACAACGCCGACGCCGGATCTGACCGGCCCCGATCCCGCCTCCGATCTCAACGTCAACGCCGCCGGAACGGTCCTGACCGGCCGCGGCGAGCCGGGCGCAACGGTGACGATCACCAACGAAGCCGGAGAGCCGGTAGGAACCGGCACGGTTGCGCAGGACGGCACCTTCAGCATCGGACTTACCCCGCCGCAAACCGCCGGCGGTGATCTTCAGGTCGTTCTCACTGATGTTGGTGGCAATGAATCGGATCCGACCCTCATCCTGTCACCCGATCTCATCGGCCCCGATGCTCCGACGGGCATTACCGTCGGCAATGGCGGCACCACGCTGACCGGTAACGGTGAACCCGGCTCGACCGTCACAGTTACGAACGAAGCCGGCCAGACGGTCGGCACGGGCACCGTCGGACCAACGGGTGAAATCAGCATTCCGCTCAATCCGGCGCAGACGGATGGCGGCGACCTGACCGTGGTGCTGACCGACGAAACCGGCAATGCATCCCCGCCAGTCACCGTAACCTCTCCCGATGCTCTGGACCCGGAGCAGCCCGAAAATCTGGCCGTCAATGCAGGCGGCACGGTCCTGACCGGCTCCGGGGAAATCGGCACGACGGTCACCGTCACCAATGCGGCCGGCCAGACCGTCGGCACCGGGACCGTCGGCCCGGACGGCACATTCACGATCGGCCTCAGCCCCGCCCAGACGGATGGCGGAAGTCTGAGTGTCACGCTTGAGGACGGCAGCGGCAACGTCTCCGATCCCGCAACAGTCACGACACAGGACACGACGCCCCCTGTGGCACCGGGCAACCTCGGCGTCGAGGACGGTGGCGCGATCCTGACCGGCACTGGCGAACCCGGTACCGAGGTAACCGTCACCAACGCAGCCGGCCAGACCGTCGGCACAGGTACGGTAGAGGACGACGGTTCCTTCAGCATCCCCCTCAATCCGCCGCAGATCGATGGTGGTAACCTGCAGGTCGTATTGACCGATACCGAAGGCAATGCATCCGCTCCGGGCACCATCGCCTCCGTTGATGAAACCCCGCCCGCATTGCCGACCAATGTCACCGTCAACGCGGACGGAACGCAGATCACCGGTCGCGGCGAGGTAGGCTCGACGGTCACGGTGACCAATGGTGACGACGTCTGGACCGGACAGGTAGGCGCCAATGGTACCTTCACCATTCCCTTGACACCGGCACAGAATGACGGCGGTAACTTGCAGGTTGTTCTGAGTGACGTAGCTGGCAACCCCACGGCACCCGTCAGCATTGCTACCCCGGACCTTACCCCGCCCGAGGCACCAACCGACCTTCTTGCCAACGACGAACAAACGGAAATTTCCGGTCGGGGCGAAGTGGGCGCGACAATCATCGTCCGTGACGCAGACAATGTCGTCGTCGGTACCACCACTGTCGATACGGACGGTTCGTTCACCGTTACGCTCACCCCGCCGCAAACGGAAGGAGGCACGGTCACCGTGACCCAGACGGATACGGCCGGCAATGTTTCACCCTCAGAGCCAGTGGAACTCGGCGATATCCAGCCGCCGGCACCGGCAACCGATCTCCTGGTAAATGCGGCCGGTAATTTACTGACCGGTGAAGGCGAACCGGGGGCAACCGTGACGGTCACCAATGGCGCAGGCAACAGCTGGACCGGTATCGTCGGGACGGACGGCACTTTCTCCATCCCCCTCGCGCCGCCTCAAATAGAGGGAGAGCAGCTCACGGTCGTATTGACCGACACTGCCCTCAATCCATCCGGTCCGGCGACCGTTCTGGCTCCGGACCCAGGTGCGCCCCCCGCACCGACAAATCTGGACGTCATCGACAACGGCACTATCCTAACCGGACAGGGCGAAGAAGATACAACCGTAACCGTCAGGAATGCAGCCGGGCAGGTCGTCGGCACAGGCACGGTCGATGGGACCGGCAACTTCTCCATCTCCCTTTCTCCGGCACAGAACGATGGCGGTAACCTGCAGGTCACGTTGACCAGCCCCAGCGGCACATCGCAACCCGGCATAGTCGCAACCGACGACCTCACCGCCCCCGACGCGCCGACCAATCTGAACGTCAACGCCACCGGCACGGTCATCAGCGGCAAGGGCGAACCGGGTGCTACGGTCACGGTCACCGATGCCGAGGGCAACTCCGTCGGCACCGGCATTGTGGGTGCCAACGGCAACTTCTCCTTCGGCCTGACCCCGCCGCAGACCGACGGCGGCTCGCTTAATGTCGTGCTGACGGATGCCGACGAAAATGCGTCCGATCCGGGCACGGCGACGACGCCGGATCTCACGCCACCCGACGCACCGACCAGCCTCGTCCTTACCGCGAACGGCGTCACGCTCACCGGTGCCGGCGAAATAGGTGCGGCCATCACCGTGACGACGGCGGAAGGCGTCGTCGTCGGAACCGGCACCGTCGGTCCGGGTGGAACCTTCTCCATCGCGCTCAACCCGCCCCAGGTAGATGGCGCCGAACTGGAGGTCGTGCTGGCCGATACCGCCGGCAATGTTTCCGCCCCAGGCACTGTCTCGACGACGGACACGACAGCCCCCGATGCGCCGACCAATCTCGTCCTTGACGATGCAGGCGTTGCCCTGACCGGTAATGGCGAAGCCGGTGCGGACATCACTGTTACCAATGCCGCAGGCACCGTCGTCGGCACTGGCACCGTCGATGAGGACGGCACTTTCACCGTCACACTCAATCCGGCTCAGCTGGATGGCGGAAATCTGAGTGTTGTATTGACCGACGCGGCCAACAACACTTCCGGCCCCGGCACCATTGCCTCGCCGGATGAGACCGGGCCGGAACCACCGACAAGCCTCGTCGTCAACAGTTCCGGCACGCTGATCGGCGGCGGCGGCGAGCCCGGCTCCACCGTGACCGTCACCAATGCCGCAGGCCAGGTGGTCGGTACCGGCACGGTTGCACCTGACGGTACATTCAGCATCGGCCTTTCGCCTTCGCAGGTAAACGGCGGTGAACTCGAAGTCGTGCTGACGGATGGCGCAGGAAACCAATCCGATACGGCATCGGTCAATTCCCCCGATCTTGTCGCCCCGGCCGCACCGACCGGTGTCGATGTCAACGGCGCAGGAACCGCCATCACCGGCAGCGGCGAGGCTGGAGCTTCGGTTCTGGTTACCAATGCCGATGGCGTCGTCGTCGGCACCGGAACCGTGACTGCGGGTGGAACCTTCAATATCACCCTCAATCCGACACAGAACGATGGCGGCAATCTGACCGTCGTTCTCGCCGACGCAGCCGGAAATCAGTCACCCTCGGTGATAACCGACACGCCGGACCTGCTGCCGCCAGACCCGCCGGAAGACCTTGCCGTCAGCCCCGCCGGCAACGAACTGACCGGCACGGGTGAACCGGGAGCAACCATCACTGTGACCGGCACGGGCGGTGCCGTCATCGGCACCGGCACGGTCGCCGCCAACGGCACGTTCAGCGTCGGCCTGTCGCCGGCGCAGGTGAACGGCCAGGAACTGGACGTCACGCAGCAGGATGCGGCAGGCAACGTCTCCGGTCCGGCAACGGCCACGGCGCCTGGTGTCGATTTCGCGCTGACCAATGCGACTGACACGGCCATCCTCGACCAGACGATCACGCGTCAGAACGAAGCCACGCCGTCGACGGCCACCGCAACGGTCACGGCACTGCTTTCCCTGACCCTCGGCAACCTGCTGAGCGTCAACCTCGGCTCGGCGACCAACCCGGTCGTCAACTTCAACCTTGCCGGCGACACCAACTCGGTCGATCTGGATCTGCGGATCGGCGGCCTCGTCAATGTCGGCGTGCTCAGCAACTATTCAGTGATCATCGAGCGCTGGAACGGTACCGCATGGGTGCGGGGAGCCTATGGCACGGACGATGTCAATAACGGCATTCTGCAGCTGAACCTGCTTGGGGCGCCGACCGGCGAAATCACCCTCACCGACCTCGATGCCGGTCAGTATCGTGCAACCCTCGTCCCCAATCCCGGCATCACACTGGGTATCGGAACGCTTCGGGAAATCTCGGTCACGGCGACCGACCAGGTCGAGAACGTCCAGATCAGCGTCGGCGAAAGGGCGGAAGGCAACTTCATCGACGCGGCCGCCACCGGCGATACCGATGATCTGCGCATCGCCGAAGTTGACTTTAACGGTATCACCCACGTTCTCGTCAACGGCACGGTAACGGTAGAAGGGGCTTTCGGCACGCTCGTCTTTAATGCCGACGGAAGCTACATCTACACCCCTCACACCAATGCGACGGCAGGCGGAACAGACGATTTCACCATTGTCGTCGTCGATCCGGTGACCGGCAACGAACTGTCTTCCGATCTCACCATCGATGTCGAGGTGCAGGATACCAGCGCCATCACCATGGCCTCGGCATCCGACGAGACGATGAGCCTCGCCTTTGCCGACGATGGCGGCGGCAGTGACGTGACCGACAATCCTGACGCCACAGCAAGGACGGCGGCTGACAACGACACGTCTTCCGATGCACCCGATACGGATAATCCGGTGGATGCTGCGACAACGGATGACGCTCCTCTGGATGTTGCCGTTGCCGATGGTTCCGACGCCACGGCATCCTCGCAGGAACCGGTCGAAGCATCCTTGAACGCGGAGGACGGTCTGAGCCTGCTTGTTCAGGGAGGAGAGGAAGTCGATCTGAGTGCGCTCGATAACCTCACGGGAGATACGTCGGTAACCGTCGACGGCGGTGGAGATACGGGGCTGGACGTGGCTGCCAATGTCGACTTGCCGGGTGGCGTCGATGCGGTCCCGGATGCGGTGGAAACGCCTCTGCCCGATCCGTTCGAACCGCTCAACCAGGATGACGATCTTGCCACGCAAAGGCTGCCGGTCGTGTAGCGGGAAGGAATGACCTGATGGATGCCAAACAGGCGCCTTCCGAGAGGATTTTTGCAGCAGATGGGGAAAGGGCGCCAGCCCTTCCCCCACCCAATCCCGAAACCAGCAGTGAGAAGACAACAGAGACGAACGCAGACACCGTAAGTCACGCAAAAGACTGGATCGAGATCATGGGGCTGCTGGCGCAGCATTATGGCATCGCCCATTCCAAATTTGCCACCAACTACATTTCCATCATGCAGGAAGCCGCCCCTCCGCTTCACCGGATCGGCAAGCTGGCGCGGCGTTTCGGTCTCGACGCCAAGCCCGTCGAACCGCTTGCCAAGGGCATGACCGCCCGTCGCCTGCCGATGCTGCTCGAACTCACCTATGGCGATATCGGGCTGGTGACGGAGATCAACCAGGACGAGGTGAAGATCACCTTTGCCGGCGACAACGGCCAATGGACCTGGATCCCGCGCTCCGAACTGGAAGGCCGGATCATCCACCTCCTGATCGCCCGCGACGCAAGAACACGTCCCGATGAACGGATCGACGCCTATATCGCCCCCGATACGCAAGGCTGGTTCCGCAAGCTGGCATTGAACGACCTGCGGCCCTACAGCTACGTGCTGCTTGCATCCTTCGTCGCCAACGCCCTGTCCATTGCCGGCGTCATCTTCTCCATGCAGGTCTATGACCGCGTCGTGCCCGCCAATTCGATGAGCACGCTCGTGGTCCTGTTCATCGGTGTCGGCGTGGCGGTCGTCTTCGACTTCATCATGCGCAAGGTCAGAACCGCAATCATCGACGTCGTCGGCAAACGGGCGGATATCCGCATCTCCGACGTCGTCTTCGGCCATGCGCTGCGGGTCAAGAACCAGAACCGACCCAAGGCCACCGGCACCTTCATCGCGCAACTGCGCGAGCTCGAACAGGTCCGCGAAATGCTGACCTCGACGACGGTATCGGCCATTGCCGACCTGCCCTTCTTCCTGCTTTTCCTCGGCCTTTTCGCCTATATCGGCGGCTGGCTTGCGGTCATTCCGGCAGTCGCCCTTCTGGTCATGGTCGCGCCGGGCCTGCTGGCGCAGGGAAAACTGAAGCGGAATGCCAGCCTTGCGATGCGCGAATCCTCGCTGCGCAACGCCATGCTGGTGGAATCCATCCAGGGTATCGAAGACATCAAGTCGCTGCAGGCCGAAAGCGTGTTCCAGCAGAAATGGAACACGTTCAATGCCGCAAGCGCCGATGCGCAGGTCAAACTCCGCTCCATCACCAGCACGCTGACCAGCTGGGGCCATGGCGTCCAGACCAGCGTCTTTGCCGTCATCGTCTTTTGCGGCGCACCGATTGTCATGGCCGGCGACATGAGCACCGGCTCGCTGGTCGCCTGCTCCATCCTCGGCTCCCGCATGATGGCACCGATGGCGCAGCTGACCCAGGTTCTCAGCCGCCTGCAGCATGCCAAGATCGGCTTGGCGAGCCTGAACACGATCATGAAAATGCCGGTCGATCATCCGCCGGCGGAGACCCGGCTTTCGGTCGGCTCGCTGCTTGGCGACTACCGTTTTCGCGGCGCAGTCTATTATTACGGCGAACCGGCCGGCCGCCCGGCGCTTTCGCTCACCGAGCTTTCCATCAAGGCCGGCGATACCATCGCTCTTCTGGGCAAGAACGGTGCCGGCAAATCCACGCTGCTGCAGGCGCTTTCAGGCCAGCTGGAACCGCATAAGGGCGAAGCACTGATCGACAGTCTCGCCCTCGACCATATCGATCCCTCCGACCTGCGCCGTGAAGTCGGGCTGATCACCCAGAGTTCGCGCCTGTTCCACGGCACCATTCGCGAAAACGTGCTGATGGGCGCACAGAGCGCCTCGCAGCAGGCCATGCTGGAAGCGCTGCAGATGACCGGGGCTGACGAATTCATCCGCATGCTCCCCAAAGGCATCGACCACCTGATCGATGAAGGTGGCCGCGGCCTTTCCGGCGGCCAGCAGCAGGCATTGCTTCTGTCCCGGCTGTTGATCCGTAACCCCTCCGTCGTACTTCTGGACGAACCGACGGCCTCCATGGACGAGGCGACCGAACGACAGTTCATCCAGCGTTTCTCCGCCTGGGCGAAAAACAAGACCGTGGTGATCGCCACCCATCGGATGCGGGTTCTCGATCTGGTCGAACGGGTGGTCGCACTCGATGGCGGCCGCATTGTGCTCGATGCCGACAAGGAGGAAGCATTGCGCGTTCTCAAAGGCGAAAAACCTGCCCAGCAGCTGCGCAGCGTCAAGAGCGGGAGTTAGCCATGGCCATGTCATTTCCCCGTATCGTCGATGAAAGCTGGCAATATGGCGGCGAAGACGAGGTTCGCCTGTCGAAGGCCAAGACGGTCGTCTGGGTCATGGCCCTTCTCATCACCGTCGCCCTCGTATGGTCCTATTTCGCCATTCTCGATGAAGTCTCCACCGGCGACGGCAAGGTCGTGCCGATCAGCAAGGAACAGGTCATCCAGTCGCTGGAAGGCGGCATCGTCTCCAAGCTGATGGTTCAGGAAAACCAGGTGGTCGAACGCGGCCAGCTGATCGCCCAGTTCGACCCGACGATCACCGAATCCGGCGTCGGCGAATCCGCTGCTACCTACCGCGCGGCATTGGCGAGTTCGGCGAGACTGACGGCAGAAGTCAACCAGACCCCCCTCACTTTCCCCGACGAGCTGAACGACTATCCCGACCTGATCGCCTCGGAGACGAGGCTTTACGAAGCCCGCCAGCATAATCTGAAAGAGACGCTCCAATGGATCGATGAATCGCTGGCGCTCAGCCGCCAGGAACTGGCGGTCAATGAGGACCTGTCGAAGATGGGTGCGGCGAGCAGCGTCGAGATCATCCGCCTGAAACGCGAGCGTGCGGAACTAGAGCTGAAGAAGGTCGAGACCAGCACCCAATATGTCGTCGAAGCCCGCGAACAGCTGGCCAAGGCCAATGCCGAGGTCAGTTCGCTCATCTCCGTCATCAAGGGGCGCTCGGACAGTCTCGCCCGGCTGACGCTGCGCTCTCCCGTGCGCGGCATCGTCAAGAATATCGAGGTATCCACCATCGGCGGTGTCGTGCCGCCCAATGGCAAGCTGATGGATATCATCCCGCTCGGCGACCAGCTGATGATCGAGGCCCGCATCCTGCCGCGCGACATCGCCTTCATCCACCCCGACCAGCGCGCAACGGTGAAGATCACCGCCTATGATTATGCCATCTATGGCGGGCTCGACGGCAAGGTCGTCACCATCTCGCCGGACACGATCCAGGATGAGGTTGACCCCGAGATCTATTATTACCGCGTCTTCGTGAAGACGGAGAAGGACGCGCTGGAAAACCACGCCGGCAAGATATTCCCGATCTCGCCCGGCATGGTCGCCACCGTCGACATCCATACCGGCCAGAAAAGCGTGATGGATTATCTGCTGAAACCCTTCAACAAGGCCAAAGAGGCGATGCGCGAGCGGTAGAAAGGGAGGATCGCATGACGACGCCACCGGATATGACCTTGCTGCAGGAACATGTACGTTCCACCTGCCGCCCCTTGCCCGCGCCCTATCCGGCCTATGTTCTGTTCTTCTCCTGCTCCGATGGCGAGGAGCGGGCCAGCGTGACCATCGCCCGCGGCTCGTCTTTCGAGGCGGCATGGCAGACTGGCATGGATGCCGTGCAGGCGATCCAGCGCCGTCAATCCGGCCGGCATCGCTGGTTGCGCGTCGATTGGCCAACCGCTCTCGAAGCCTCGACCTGGGCTGAGCTCCGCGACGTGCTGGAAAACACGAAACGCAACTACTTCCGCCTCGGCATAGCCCTGGACGATCGGTTCGAAACCGCCTTTCTGGAACAGGAACTGAACGCCAACGCAATGCTCTACGGCGGCAACCAGACCGTCGCGGCACAGCTGAACGAGAAGAACTTCCTTCTCTATTTCAACGCTCATTTCCCTGACCGCCAGCCGCCGGACTTTGCGGATGACCTGCTGATCTATCCGTTTGCCAGTACGGGCGCCTTTTTCGACGGCGCGACGGTTTACCCTCTCCATCCTTCCGGCCTGAATGCGGGACGCCGGATCATCGACAAGCTGGATGTCGGGCAGGTCACCTCGCTGATCTATGACGCTTCCGAATTCCTGGCGCGACAGGTCGGTCCCGACGGCCGTTTCGTTTATGGCTATCATCCCTGTTTCGACAGGCAGATCGGCACTTACAACACGCTTCGCCATGCCAGCACCACCTTTGCGATGATCGAGGCATACGAACTGACCTGCAGCCCAATATTGCGCGAGGCGATCTCCCAGTCGATTTCCTGCCTGACGCGCGACCTGATCGTACACGCCCTTTTACCCAATGGCAGGATCGCCGCCTTCCTCGTCGAAGCCAACAACGAGATCAAGCTTGGCGGCAACGCTGTGGCACTGCTGGCGCTTGCCAAATATGCGAGCGTCTTCGATGACGAGAAACATCATCAGCTCATGGAAAGGCTCGCCTCCGGCATCTGCTTCATGCAGGACGAGAAAACCGGCGCATTCCGCCACGTCCTCACCTTCCCCAGTCTGGAGACCCGGCAGGAATTTCGCACGATCTACTATGAAGGCGAAGCCGCTTTCGCCCTGATGCGGCTTTACGACCAGATCCGTGACGAACGCTGGCTCAACGCCGTCGAACTCGCCTTCGGCCATTTCATTCGCAACGACCACGCGCGCCATCACGACCACTGGCTTGCCTATTGCGCCAACGAACTGACGCGGCATCGCCCCGAGGAGCGATATTACCGCTTCGCCGTCGACAACATCGCCGGCCATCTCGATTTCGTCGCGAACCGGATCACGACGTTTCCGACGCTCCTGGAACTGATGATGGCGACGCGTCAGGTCCTGGCGCGGTTGCAGATCGACGGCCGTTTTCCCCATCTCCTGGATAAAATAAACCCCGACCGCTTCGAGCGGGCGCTGGAAAAACGGGCGCATTACCTTCTCAACGGGCATTTCTGGCCCGAAATGGCGATGTTCATGCGCGACCCCAAGAAGATCGTCGGTTCCTTCTTCATCCGCCATCACGCCTTCCGCGTGCGCATTGACGATGTCGAACACTACCTCTCCGGATACATCGCCTATCTTCGCTACCTGCATGAGCAGGACTTGAGGGAAGATGCGCCGCAAAACCTCTCCAGCCGGAACGGGCGTTAGTGCTCATTCTTTTCCACGGCCACAATCGATTCTCTGAGACACGTTCTCTCAAGCGTGATTAGCTGCACCCCTGCACGGCGTGGCCCACGCCGATCTGCCTTGGGCTTTTTCAAAACAGAATTTCGCTAGAACGAAAACATTGGGGAATGCAGATGACACTGGTGATGAGCTGGGCCGAATGGTTCGGCAAAGACGGACTTGGCCTCGCGGACCTGGTGAAAGATGGTGAAGTAACCGCGTCCGAACTCGCCGCGCAGGCAGCAGCAGCAATCGAAGCGGTCAACCCGCAGATCAACGGCGTGATCGAGATTTTCGAAGATGCCGTGTCGGATGCCACGATCAACGGCGCAAATCCTGAAGGTGCATTTGCAGGCCTGCCCTTTCTCCTGAAGGATCTCGGCCCGACACTTGCAGGTCGGCTGCAGGAACAGGGCTCGCTCTTCATGAAGGGCAACCGCCCGACCTCCGACACCTTCCTGACCACGAGAATGAAGGCCGCCGGCCTCAACATCATCGGCCGCACGACGACACCGGAATTCGGCTGCTGCAGCTCGGCGGAAAATCCGGCGCTTTATGTCACCCGCAACCCCTGGAACACGGGTTTCACCAGTTGCGGCTCCTCGGCGGGGTCCGCCGTCATGGTCGGTGCCGCCGTCGTGCCGCTTGCCCATGCAACGGATGGCGGCGGCTCGATCCGCATTCCGGCTGGCGTCAACGGCGCGATCGGGCTGAAATCCTCCCGCGGCACCTTCTCGATTGCACCCGCCGGTTCCGACTTCACCTCCGTCGTCTCGACACAGGGCTGCATCACCAGAACCGTGCGGGATACGGCAGCCTTCGTCGACAATTGCCGTGGCGCCGCACCCGGTGAATTCATGCACTACTGGTCGCCCGACGAACCCTTCCTCAGCCTGATCGAGCGCGATCCGAAACCGCTGCGCATCGCAGTCTCCCATGAGTGGGGACCGTATAGATCAACACCGCATATCGCCTCGGAACTGGAACGCACCGCGCGTTTCCTCGAAAGCCTCGGCCATCATGTCGAATGGGTCAAACCATCGATCGACTTCGAAAAAGCCTATGCCGCCCAGACGGCCTGCTACATCACCAACTTCGCCCAGACGGTGAACAACCTCCTGCGCATGCGCGGTCTCGACAAGCCGCCGGCCGATCTGATCGAACCAATGAACATCCGCATCTGGGAACAGGGCAAGGATGCGACCTATACAGAACGCGCCGAAATGCAGCTCGCCTTCAACGAGACAGCCCGCGCTTTCGGTGAATTCTACGAGACATGGGACATCGTGCTGACGCCGATCACCGCGCGGGAAACGCCGCCGATCGGCACGACCGAATATCTGACCATGACCGACAATCCATCGGCGCTCGACTGGTTCGCCAATCTCTGGGGCTTTTTCGCCTACACTCCATTCAGCAATCTCTGTGGCACGCCCGGCCTCAGCCTGCCGCTTGCAAGGCACGCCAACGGCCTGCCGCTCGGCATGCAGATCCAGACCGGTCTTGCCCGCGACGGACTGCTGCTTCAGCTGGCAGCCCAGATCGAACGGGCGATCGGCGGCAAATGGAATTCGGGCGAGTTACCCAAGATACATGTGACCGCGATAGCCTGACCTCCCGGTTCAACATCAGCGCGAAACACTCTGCCGGACACCTCGACAGCGTATTTCGCATCCACGATCGCCCAGCGACCTATCGTCGCTGCCGGCATACGGATTATCCCGCAAAACCGCCCTGCCCGAGGTGAAATCACGGCGCGGAACAATAAACGCGGCAGAAAGGAAGACTTGCGACAGGCTCCCCCTCTTGTGTTCGGCGTACCGGCAAGTACCATTGCTGACCTTTCCGCGCAGAAACCCTTGCCGTAACACTACCCGGCAAGAATGCTGGCTAGCAGCCGGTGAGAGCCCGATGAAAAACGAAATGGGGACGGAACATTGAAGATTGGGGTATTGAAGGAGCACGCTGACCGCGAGGCTCGCGTGGCGATGACGCCGGACAGTGCGCAGGCGCTGCAGAAGCTTGGTTATGACTGTGTGATCGAAGCGGGTGCGGGCAAACTTGCCGGTTTCTCGGATGACGCCTATCGCGCTGCCGGCGTGACGGTGGTCGAGACGGCTGACGCGCTGATCGAAGCCTCCGACGTGATCGCCAAGGTACGCCCGCCGGAAGTGGCGGAAGTCGACAAGCTCGGCTCGAACAAGACGCTGATCTCCTTCTTCTACCCGGCCCAGAACAAGGACCTGCTTGAAGCCGCCAAGGCGAAGGGCGCAAACGTCATCGCCATGGACATGGTGCCGCGCATTTCGCGCGCGCAGAAGATGGATGCGCTCTCGTCGATGGCCAACATCGCCGGTTATCGCGCCGTCATCGAAGCCGGCAACAACTTTGGCCGTTTCTTCACCGGTCAGGTCACCGCCGCCGGCAAGGTTCCGCCGGCCAAGGTTCTGGTCATCGGCGCGGGCGTTGCAGGTCTGGCCGCGATCGGCACCGCCACCTCGCTCGGCGCCATCACCTATGCCTTCGACGTTCGCCCGGAAGTGGCGGAGCAGATCGAGAGCATGGGCGCCGAATTCGTCTTCCTCGATTTTAAGGAAAACCAGCAGGATGGCGCCGCGACCGGTGGTTATGCCGCCCCGTCCTCGCCGGAATTCCGAGAGAAACAGCTGGAAAAGTTCCGCGAACTCGCCCCTGAGATCGATATCGTCATCACAACCGCGCTGATCCCCGGCCGTGACGCGCCGAAACTCTGGACCGCCGACATGGTGGCCCTGATGAAGCCCGGTTCGGTGATCATCGACCTTGCAGCGGAACGCGGCGGCAACTGCGACTTGACTGTCGCCGACCAGAAGATCGTTTCCGACAATGGCGTCACCGTCATCGGTTATACGGACTTCCCGAGCCGGATGGCCGCACAGTCCTCGACGCTCTATTCCACCAACATCCGTCACATGATGACGGACCTGACGCCGGGCAAGGATGGTATCGTCGTCCACAACATGGAAGACGACGTCATCCGCGGCTCGACGGTCACCAAGGATGGCGAGATCACATTCCCGCCGCCACCGCCGAAAATCCAGGCGATTGCAGCCCAGAAGCCGAAGGAAAAGGCCAAGGAGCTGACGCCGGAGGAAAAGCGGGCCAAGGAAATTGCCGCCTTCAAGGCGCAGACCAAGAACCAGGCCATCCTGCTTGCCGTCGCGACCGTGTTGCTGCTCATCGTCGGCGCCTATGCACCGGCAAGCTTCATGAGCCATTTCGTCGTCTTCGTGCTTTCCTGCTTCATCGGCTTCCAGGTCATCTGGAATGTCTCGCACTCGCTGCATACGCCGCTGATGGCCGTCACCAACGCCATTTCCGGCATCGTCATCCTCGGCGCTCTGCTGCAGATCGGCTCGGGCAACTGGCTGGTGGTCATCCTCGGCGCGTTGTCGGTTCTGGTTGCGACGATCAACATCGTCGGCGGTTTTCTCGTGACACGGCGCATGCTCGCCATGTTCCAGAAGTCTTGAGTGCGTAGGGGGTAATTATCATGACGATCGGTATCGTTTCGGCCGCCTACATTTCTGCAGCGGTTCTCTTCATTCTGTCGCTCGGCGGTCTTTCCGGCCAGGAAAGCGCCAAGCGCGCCGTCTGGTACGGCATTATCGGCATGGCGCTCGCCGTCATCGCCACCTTCTTCGGTCCTGGCGTCGCGACAAGCTCCGGCATCGGCCTGATCATCCTTCTCATGGTCGCCGGTGGCTCGATCGCCGGTTATTATGTCGCTGCCCGCGTGCAGATGACGGAAATGCCGCAGCTTGTGGCGGCCCTTCACTCCTTCGTCGGCCTTGCCGCCGTCTTCATCGGTTACAATGCCCATATCGAGGCATGGCGCGTCGGCGGCATGGACGAGGCGGCACGCGCAACGCTCGAAGGCTTTTCCGCCCTCCTTGCCCACAAGGACCCGGTCGAACTGGCGATCATGAAGGTCGAGGTCTTCCTCGGCGTCTTCATCGGTGCGGTCACCTTCACCGGCTCGGTCGTCGCCTTCGGCAAGCTTTCCGGCAAGGTCGACGGCAAGGCGAAAAAACTGCCCGGCGGACATTTCCTCAATGCCGGTGCAGCAGGCCTCTCGCTTCTGCTGCTGCTTGCCTATTGCAACGGCGCAGGCGTCTGGACGCTCATCCTGATGACGCTCCTGGCCTTCTTCATCGGTTATCACCTGATCATGGGCATCGGCGGCGCCGACATGCCGGTGGTCGTCTCGATGCTCAACAGCTATTCCGGCTGGGCGGCAGCGGCGATCGGCTTCACGCTCGGCAATGACCTGCTGATCGTTACCGGCGCGCTGGTCGGTTCTTCCGGTGCTATCCTCTCCTACATCATGTGCAAGGCGATGAACCGCTCCTTCATCTCGGTCATCCTTGGCGGCTTCGGTGGCACGACCGGCCCGGCGATGGAAATCGAAGGCGAGCAGATCGCCATCGATGCCGAAGGTGTCGCCAATGCCTTGAACGATGCAGACAGTGTCATCATCGTTCCCGGTTACGGCATGGCGGTCGCACAGGCGCAGCAGGCAGTTTCCGAACTGACGCGCAAGCTGCGCGCCGCCGGCAAGGAAGTCCGCTTCGCCATCCATCCGGTCGCCGGTCGTCTGCCGGGCCACATGAACGTGCTGCTCGCGGAAGCCAAGGTGCCCTACGACATCGTCATGGAAATGGACGAGATCAACGACGACTTCCCCTCGACCGACGTCGTCATCGTCATCGGCTCCAACGACATCGTCAATCCGGCCGCCCAGGAAGACCCGAACTCGCCGATCGCCGGCATGCCGGTTCTGGAAGTCTGGAAGGCCAAGCAGGTCTTCGTCTCCAAGCGCGGCCAGGGCACCGGTTATTCCGGCATCGAGAACCCGCTCTTCTACAAGGAGAATACCCGGATGTTCTACGGCGACGCCAAGAAGTCCGTCTCCGAACTCCTGCCGATGATCAGGTAAGACGATCAAAAAACGTTCGGGGCCGGATTACCGGCCTCGAACAGGTCTGGCGGCATCGAAGCGGCTTTCCTTGTTTGAGGCAGGTCAATGCGCAACCTGATGGCCGATGAGCTTCATGCCGGATCAATCAAGGACGATCCGCCGCCGCGACGAAAGACATGCGCTCCACCTCACCTCAGACTGATGACAAGGCACCGGCCACAATCGGTGGCACGGCGTCACTTGATCGCGTAAAAGGTCGATGTGAAGCCCGCGACAGCTGTTGTGTACCGCCCGGCATCGCAGCCATGCTGGTCTTCGGCCTGGATCGTCTCGGCGCGGTGTTCGAACGGCTTGTCCGTCGGCGAAGATAGAATGAAGGACCTCTCATGTTCGGCTGGACAGACCTTGTTATCGGCCTGATGCAGCAGACCTGCGTCTATCTCGTCATCGCCTACCTGTTCAGCAAGACACCGCTTTTCCTGCCGCTGATGCAGGTCACGGTGCGCCCGTCGAGAAAGGTGGCCTGTTACGTCATCTTCTCGATGTTCTGCATCATGGGCACCTATTTCGGCCTGCATATCGATGAGGCGATCGCCAATACGCGCGCGATCGGCGCAGTCCTCGGCGGCATCCTCGGCGGACCGCTCGTCGGCCTGGCTGTTGGCCTCACCGGCGGCATGCACCGGTATTCGATGGGCGGTTTCACAGCACTTGCCTGCGCGATCGCAACGACCGCCGAAGGCCTGATCGGCGGACTGGTGCACAGCTATCTGCTGCGAAAGCGCAAGACCGACCTGCTGTTCTGGCCGCCGCTGATTGCCGGCGTCACCCTGTTTGCCGAAGTCGTGCAGATGTCGATCATTCTGATCGTCGCCGATCCGTTCATCGATTCCGCCCATCTCGTACAGACCATTGCCCTGCCGATGATGGTCGCCAACACCGTCGGCGCTGCGATGTTCATGAACATCCTCGGAGACCGCCGCAAACTCTTCGAAACCCACTCGACGATCTTCTCCAGCAAGGCTCTGAAAATTGCCGAACGCGCCGAAGGCGTACTCCGCAACGGCTTCAACGCCGAAAACAGCACCAAGGTCGCCCGCATCCTTTACGAAGAGGCCAATGTCGGCGCCGTCGCCATCACCGACCGCGAAAAGATCCTCGCCTTCATCGGCATCGGCGCCGACCACCATCTGCCCGGCCGCGCCATCACCTCCGCCCAGACCATGGAAGCGATTGCCGAAAACAAGGTCATGTATGCCGATGGTGACGAGGTGAGCTACCAGTGCTCGATCCATCCCAATTGTCCGCTCGGATCGTCGCTCGTCATTCCCCTGAAAGGCGAGGACAATGCCGTCATCGGCACGATCAAACTTTACGAACCCAAGACCAAGCTGTTTTCGACCTTCAACCGCTCGCTCGGTGAAGGCGTGGCGCGACTGCTCTCCGCACAGGTTCTGGCCGGGCGCTATGAACGCCAGAAGCAGATGCTGGTCGAATCCGAAATCAAGCTCCTGCATGCGCAGGTCAACCCGCATTTTCTCTTCAACACGCTCAACACCTTGTCCGCCATCATCCGCATCAATCCGGGCGAAGCGCGTAATCTCGTGCAGAACCTTTCCACCTTCTTCCGCAAGAACCTGAAGCGGACCAACGATATTGTCGCGCTTTCCGACGAGATCGAGCATGTGAATGCCTATCTCCAGATCGAAAAGGCGCGTTTCCGCGATCATCTGCAGGTCGAGATCGACGTGCCGGAGGAGCTGTCGCAGGTACATCTTCCCGCCTTCTCACTCCAGCCGCTGGTGGAAAATGCCATCAAGCACGGCACCTCGCAGCTCATCGGCGAGGGCCGGATCACCATTGCCGCCCGATGTGAAAATGGCACCCTTCTGGTGTCCGTAACCGACAATGCCGGCCTTTTCGAAAGAAAGCCGAGCGCGGATATGGGGCTCGGCATGAACATCGTCGACCGCCGAACGAAAGGCCATTTCGGTGAAGCCTATGGCATCGACGTGACGTGGGAACCGGAGGTTTTCACCACCGTCAGCCTGAGATTGCCGATGGGCGATAGCGGTTGTGATCACGCCGAACACGGACACGGCCTGCATGAACATGCAGACGACAAGCCCGTCCACGCATCACCGCGGAACCGTTCAAAGGTCGCAAGATTCTGGCCGACAGCCTGAACCAGCTTCGAGGACGGCGCAAAAGAACCGCGCGGCTCAAAAACGTTCCACCACTCGGGTCCAATTCCCTGCCACTCGCGGCGCGATGGCGCCACTGACCGAAACGCCCACTCCCGCTTGCGATAGCCCTGTGTAGCTTGATGTCATCCATAAGGAGGACATCATCATGGCCAACGCTCTGACAATCGTCATCGGCACCGCCTGTATCCTCGCGATCTGCTACCGCTTTTACGGTATCTTCTTTGTTCGCAAGGTTCTGGGCGTCGACGACAGTGAAGTAACCCCGTCGCACACGCTTGCTGACGGACGCAATTACGTACCCACCAAGAAGTGGGTGAATGCAGGCCAGCACTTTGCGGCCATCGCCGCCGCCGGCCCGCTGGTCGGTCCGGTTCTCGCCGCCCAATACGGTTATCTGCCCGGCCTCATCTGGCTGCTGGTCGGTTGCGTCATCGGCGGCGCGGTGCATGACACCGTCGTGCTGTTCGCCTCGATGAAACACAAGGGTTCGTCGCTGTCGGAAGTCGCCAAGGCGGAGCTTGGGCCCGTCGCCGGATGGTGCACTGGTCTTGCCATGCTGTTCATCATCACCATCACCATGGCGGGCCTGTCGATGGTCGTGGTGCATGCGCTGGAACGCAACCCCTGGGGCACGTTCGCCGTCTTCATGACCATTCCGATCGCCATGGCCGTCGGCCTCTATGAAAAGATGGGCGGCAACGGCAAGATCGCCACCTATGTCGGTCTCTTCGCCATTCTCGCCTCGGTTTTTGCCGGCCCTTACGTGCAGGAATCGGCGCTCGGCCAGTGGTTCACCTTCCACTACGATACGCTCGGCATCATGCTGCCGATCTACGCTTTCCTCGCCAGCGCCCTGCCGGTCTGGCTGCTGCTCACCCCGCGCGGTTATCTGTCGAGCTTCCTCAAGATCGGCGTGTTTGCCGCTCTCGTCGTCGGCGTCGTCATCATCAACCCCGAAATCAAGATGCCGGCCCTGACCGACTTCATCCATGGCGGCGGCCCGGTTCTGGCCGGCCCGGTATGGCCCTTCATCTCGATCACCATTGCTTGCGGCGCAATCTCGGGTTTCCATGCCTTCATCGGCTCGGGCACCACGCCTAAGCTCGTCGACAAGTGGAGCGACATCCGCCCCGTCGCCTTCGGCATGATGCTGGTCGAATGCCTCGTCGCAGTGCTGGCCCTGATCGCCGCAACCGCCCTGCCGATGGCCGACTACTTCGCCATCAACGCATCGCCGGAAGTCTTTGCCACACTCGGCATGACGGTTCAGGACCTGCCCCGTCTCGAACAGGCAATCGGCATGGATCTCGCCGGCCGCACCGGTGGCGCCGTGACGCTCGCCGTCGGCATGACCGAAATCTTCACCAGCATTCCCTGGTTCAAGACGCTGGCTGCCTACTTCTTCCAGTTCGTCATCATGTTCGAGGCCGTCTTCATCCTGACTGCCATCGACTCGGGCACCCGCGTTGCCCGTTACCTCATCCAGGACATCCTCGGTGATCTCTGGGCTCCGATGAAACAGATCAACTGGCTGCCCGGCTCGATCTTCGCCAGCATCGTCGCCTGCCTGCTCTGGGGTTATCTTCTGAACTCGGGCGATATCAACTCGGTCTGGGCGCTGTTCGGTGTCTCGAACCAGATGATGGCCTCGCTCGGCCTCACCATCGGCGCCACCATCATCCTGCGCATGTCGGCCAAACGGATCTACATGCTCACCTGCCTCATCCCGCTCGCCTACCTGTTCGTCACGGTAAACTATGCCGGCTACTGGATGATCGCCAATGTCTACCTGAACGAAGCCGCCAAGGGCTACAATCCGGTCAATGCCATCCTGTCGATCATCATGATGGTTCTCGGCGTCATCGTCCTGGTTTCGGCACTCTTCCGGTGGAAGGACATGCTGCGCACCGGCCAGAATGGCGAGGCTGAAAGGCTCGCACTCTCGCCCGCAGAATAAAGAGCTTCCCTGAGGCTTCAATTCCTCCCGAAGCCTCAAGACCCGGCGCATGTCTCCCACATGCGCCGGGTTTCGTTTTTTTGGAAATTTCAGAGAATGCCGAGCTGTTCCTTCAACGGCCCCAGAAAGCGCCGGCTGACCGGGATCGAACGGCCGCCAAGGGTCAGGATATTGGCAACGCCGTTATCGCCAAGCGCGATATCCTTGATATGCTCCGCGTTGACCATGTACTGGCGATGGCAGCGGATCAGCTTCGTCCGTTCTTCCAGCGTGCGCAGCGTCAATTCGGTAAAATGCTCGTGCCCGTCATCACCGAGCACATAGATGCCGCCGGGCTTGGAAAAGATAGCTTCGACCTCTTCCAGCTTCATCAGCCGTATCCGGTTGAGACCGGTGCACGGGATATGGCGCAGCGGCGGCGCAACGTCGAGCAGCTTTTCCTGCTGGTCCGAATTCGTCTTCCTGAGCCTGGCAAGCGTCTTTTGCAGCCGCTCTTCCTGGATCGGCTTCAGGAGATAGTCGAAGGCATTCTCCTCGAAAGCCCGCAAAGCATATTCCTCATAGGCCGTCAGGAAGACGATCCGCGGCATCCTGTCGGGATCGATCATCCTCAGCATTTCCAGCCCGGTAACCTGCGGCATATGAATATCGAGAAACATGATGGCCGGCGACAGCCGGTTGATCGCTGCAATGCCCTCGATGGCATTGGCGCATTCGCCGACGATTTCGATATCGCTCTCGTCCGCGAGCAGCGATTTCAGCTCGTCGCGGGCCAGGGTTTCATCGTCTACGATCAGAACTTTCATGCGTCTATGTCATCCGTGCTCTTACAACACCGCTTATCTACGGAATATCGCGGCACCGTCGTAATCGGCGTCGCAGATGTCAACCTTGCGGCAGATCAACGGCCGCCGCCAGTCAAAGCGCGTCCCGTGCCGCCATCACGTTTCAACGACGGCGGAAACAAAAAAGATGGCCCGGCGATGTGAATGCACCGGGCCACCCAAGTCATCAGGCGCAACAGCAGCAGTGCTTAGAAAAACACCGCTCCTTGGCCAGGCAAAACCGTTACATCACGGCGCCGATCTGCCACGGCACGAATTCCGCCCCGCCATAACCCAGCTCCTCGCTCTTTGTCTGTTCACCGGATGCAACCCGGATGATCAGCTCGAAAAGCTCCTTGCCCTTCGCTTCGATCGTTACCCCTTCGGTGACGATATCGCCGCAGTTCAGGTCCATGTCCTCCTTCATCCGCTCGTACATTTCGGAATTGGTCGAGACCTTGATGCATGGCGTCGGCTTGTAGCCAGACACCGAACCGCGGCCGGTTGTGAAGACGATCAGGTTGGCGCCTGATGCGACCTGGCCCGTCACCGAGCACGGATCGAAACCGGGGCTGTCCATGAACACAAAGCCCTTGCGATCGATCTTTTCGCCGAACTTGTAGACGCCGAGCAGCGGAGCCGTGCCACCCTTGGCGACCGCACCGAGAGATTTCTCCAGAATGGTCGTCAAGCCGCCGCGTTTGTTGCCCGGCGAAGGGTTGTTGTCCATCTCGCCGCCATTGCGAGCGCAATAGTCTTCCCACCACTTCAGCCGTTCGATCAGCTTGTTGCCGATCTCCGCCGTTTCTGCCCGTCGCGTCAGAAGATGTTCGGCGCCATAGACTTCGGAAGTCTCGGAAAGAATGGTGGTGCCGCCATGCCGGACGAGCAGATCGGAGGCGTAACCGAGCGCCGGATTGGCGGTGATGCCCGAATACCCGTCCGAGCCGCCGCATTGCATGCCGATGGTGATTTCCGAAACGGGAGCCGGGCTGCGTGTGGTACGGTTGGCGAATTCGGCAACGCCGCGAAGCTCTTCAAGCCCTCTTTCGATCGTCTTGCGCGTACCGCCTTCCTGCTGGATCGTCATGTAACGCAGCATGCCGTCCTGGCGGATGCGCCGGCCGCCGACCAGATCCGGGATCTGCATGACTTCGCAGCCAAGTCCGACCAGCAGGATGCCGCCAAAATTTGGGTTCTGCGCATAACCGGACAACGTCCTGAACAATGTGGCGTAACCTTCGCCATCATTGGACATGCCGCAGCCGGTGCCGTGCGAGATCGGCACGATGCCGTCGACATTCGGAAACGCATCGAGAAAACCCGATTTCTCGGCCGCTTCCGTGATGAAACGGGCGACCGAACCGGAACAGTTCACCGTCGTCAGAATGCCGATATAGTTGCGGGTCCCGACCTTTCCGTCCGCCCGCTTGTAGCCCATGAAGGTGCGGGCCTCGGTGGCTTGCGGCAGCGGCGTGTTGGCGCTGGCGAAAGCATAGTCCTGTTCGTGTTCGCCCATGCCGAGATTGTGGACGTGAACATGATCGCCGGCCGCGATATCGATTTTGGCCTGACCGATGATCTGTCCGTAACGCAAGACGTTGCCGCCAGCGGCAATTGCAGCGGTCGCGATCTTGTGTCCGCGCATGATGGCCTGTCCGGCAGCAACACCGCTTGCCGTCAGGATGTCGCCCGCTGCGAGGTCGCGCAATGCGATCTCGATATTGTCGGCAGGATGAAGGCAAATGCTGTTCTTGATCATGTTAATCTTTCTCCTGATCCGGCCCTCGTGCCGGTTGCATGGCCGGCCGGCCCCCGGGCCATGCATCGAAATTTTGAATTGTTGCCCGCCTTAAGCCATCCGGCTGAAGCCGCCGTCAGGCATCTTTCGCGCCCGAATTGCCTCGGCCACCACGTTTGCGAGACGGCAGGCGAGGCCGGGCATCGTCCAGCCCCAACCCGTCAAGATGCCCGAAAACGGTCCGAAGATGAGCACGCATGTGAGCCACCGTCGTTTCGACATCACCTGCGATCATTGCATCTGCGATCATCTGGTGTTCGATCAGGGTAACGGCCATCCGGTCGCTGTCCTGAGTGGTGAGATACCGAACGCGATCGAGCTGCGTCTTTGCCCGCAAGATCGCATTCCATGCCCCCGCATAACCGCTCAGTTCGGCGATCAGGGCGTGAAAGACGTTGTCGAGCCTGTAAAACGCATCCCCGTTTCCAACGACCGCAGCCTGCTCGCGCAGATTGGCGCGAATGCGCTCGCGCCCATCGTCATTCATGCGTTTTATCGCATCTTCGACAAGGGCGCATTCCAGCTTCTCGCGAATATACTGGCCAACCGTGACGGCTTCGAGCGAAATCGGTGCAACGAAAGTTCCGAAATGCGGGTAGATGACGACCAGCTCTTCCTCGGCGAGCTTGATGAGAGCCTCGCGCACGGGCGTGCGGCTCACTTCCAGCTGCTGACAAAGGTCTGCCTCGGACAAGGGTGCGTCCGGAGCGAGACAGCCGCATATGATATCCTCCCGGATCTTGTCGAACACCTGGCTCGTCAAACGGGAACGGCTGCGATCCACCATTCAGTCACTCATCTTCTCTATTGTGGTCAGGGCTAATTATCCTCTTTTCCGAGATTTCCGGCGTATCGGCAACCTTGATGGCGGTAGACCATCGATGCTGTTTTAGGCTGCGAAATCTGTCTGTTATGCCACACGCCCCTCCCTGAAAGCCTGTACGGTCTGCATGACACCCCGAAGTTCCGCCAGCCCCTTGAGGCGACCGACGAAGGAATAACCGGGATTGGATTTCTGGCCGATATCATCGCCCAGCAGATGTCCGTGATCGGGACGCATCGGGATTTGCGGCGCCGGATGACCGATCGATGCGCGGCGTTCTTCTTCCGCCATGAGCGCCGCCACCACTGCAACAAGATCCGTATCGCCCCCGAGATGATCCGCCTCGTAGAAAGAGCCGTCCGGCTCGCGTGTCGTATTGCGCAAATGGGCAAAGTGAATGCGCGGCGCAAACTCGTTAGCCATGGCAACCAGATCGTTCTTCGGGTTGGATCCGAAAGAGCCGGTGCACAACGTCAGGCCGCAGGCTTCCTGGGGAACACCCTTGAACAAAGCCCGCACATCATCCGCGCTCGAAAGGACACGCGGAAGACCGAAGATCGGGAAGGCCGGATCGTCGGGATGGATGCACAGCCGCGCCCCCTCCTCTTCCGCCACCGGCGTGATTTCGCGCAGGAACTCGATCAGGTTGGCGCGAAGATCCTCGACGCCGATCTGCTGGTAGAGCTCGAGCATGTCCTTGAAGGTCGACCGCGTATAGGCAAAGTCTCGCGCCGGCAGCCAGTCGATGAGGTTGCGTTCCAGTTCCGAAATCTTCGCGTCGTCCATGGCCTCAAAACGAGCCTTGGCGGTGGCGACCTGCTCGGCCGAATAGGATGCTTCAGCCCCTTTTCGGCCAAGAACGAAGATATCATAGGCCGCGAAATCGACGCTGTCGTAACGAAGCGCGTAACCGCCATTCGGCAGCCGGTACATCAGATTGGTGCGGCTCCAGTCGGTGATCACCATGAAATTGTAGCAGATCACCTTCACGCCGGCCCGTGCCACATTGCGGATCGATTGTTTGTAATTGTCGATCTTCTCGCGGTAATTGCCGGTGCGGGTCTTGATTTCCTCGCCGACGCCGATGCTCTCCACCACCGACCATGTCAGGCCCGCAGCTTCTATTTCCGCCTTGCGCTTGGCAATCTCCTCGGACGGCCAGATGCCACCCTGATTCATGTGATGAAGGGCGGTAACGATGCCGGTCGCGCCGGCCTGGCGAATTTTTTCCAGGCTTACCGGATCATCCGGGCCAAACCAGCGCCATGTCTGTTCCATATCAATCTCCTGCCTCAATCTGTATATTGTCCGAAGCCGCCGGCTTCAGACCTCGCCTAGAAATGCCTTCAGGGTCTTGCGCACCCCATGGCTCATCAGGCTCGATAAATGTTTGATGACCTCCGCACGGAAATGCGCATTGCCGGGCAGCACGTCTCCGAAGATTTCCCGAATGTCGAAAAGTGCATTGGCCAGTCTGGCGGCATCTGAACCGGCATCCTTGACGATGCCCGTCAGCCGCGCCGCATGCGGGTCGGTAATAGTGTAATCCTGGCCAAGCTCGTTCTTGCCCGACAGAAATCTCATCCACGCAGCAACAGTAAGCGGAATGACCTTCGGATCCCGGCCGGAAGAATAAAGTTCGGCGGCGGCCTCCAGCAGGCGAGGCGGAAGCTTCTGCGACCCGTCCCAGGAAATCTGCAGGGTCAGATGACGCACGCCCGTATTGCGGAAGCGTGTTTCGAGGTCATGCGTGTAGGCAACGACATCGGTGCCCGGAACCGGTGGCAATGTGGGGACCAGATCCTCGTCCCACAGCCGGCGGATCACCCGGGGCAGGTCCTCATCCGCCATGGCATCGGTAATCGTCTCGATACCGGCGATCACCGAGAGATAGGCGAGCGTCGAATGGGAGCCGTTGAGGCAGCGCAGTTTCATCAGTTCATAGGGAAGAACGTCTTGCGCCATGATCGCGCCAGCCTTTTCCCAATCCGGCCTGCCCAGCGGAAAATGATCCTCGACCACCCATTGCCGGAAGGGCTCGGTCACGACCGGCCACGCATCTGCGACCCCCAGCATCTCGGAAACCTTCCGCCGGTCTGCATCCTGCGTGGCGGGCGTGATCCGGTCCACCATCGTGCAGGGAAAGGCGACATTATCGGCGACAAACCGGCCCAGTTCTTCATCGCGAAGCGTGGCGAAGCGGGTGACGGCATTGCGAACCTTGATACCGTTCTGCGCCAGGTTATCGCAAACGAGAACAGTGAAAGGCGCCTGCCCCGCCGCACGGCGCAGACGAAGCGCTTCGGTCAGGAAACCGGGAACACTGCGCGGGTCCGTCGGATTTTCCAGATCCGCGATGATTGCGGGATGTTTCTCATCAAGGCTGCCGGTCGCACCGTCCAGGCAATAGCCCTTTTCGGTAACCGTCAGCGTCACGATACGGATCTCCGGCTTGCACAGGAGCTCGAAAACCTCGGATTTCTGTTCCGCCGTCACCATCACATCGAGGATCGAGCCGATGACACGGAGGTTATCCCTGTCGTTGTCGCGGCTGAGCAGCGTGTAAAGTCCGTCCTGCGGCTTCAGCGCATCGCGACTGGCGGGCGACATCAGGGCAACTCCGACAACACCCCAATCGGTTGCACCATTCTGCAGGACGTCGTCCGTGTAGACCATGGCGTGAGCGCGGCAGAATGCTCCAAGACCGATATGAACGATGCCGGGAGAGATTGCCTTGCGGTCATAGGAAGGGCGTTCGATTGCAGCGGGAAGACCAGTCAGCGCGTCATTATTCAGACGTTTCGCGGCGGCATCATTTCTCAAATTGATAGTCATGAAAGGTCCTCGGTTATTTCATGAAGATCCACGGAGCAGCGCTCTTGCCGCATATACTTTCCGCAGTCCTTCCGGGCGCAATAAAGCCGCGGGTTTCCCATCTCAAAATTACACGTATTACGCACATTTCGTATTATTGATTTTAACGACATTGCTGACGTCCGGCGCCATATGCGCTTACCCGTTCAACAAGGTCGAACCGATGGATAAAGAAGTCACGCAAGGCGGGAGTTGGAGCAGCAATCGCAGATCACGATCCCTGCCGATCTCCCCGCCATCGAACTATCCGAACGACCGTCGCGCGACACCATACTCAACCTCCATGATATCGCTGACCTTCCTCATTCCAGGCATGTCCTCCGGTCACGCTAGCGGCAATTCCTTTCTCCTCTGGCTGCGCTGCAACATACATATACTACCATATGGGTGAAGTTGAACAGATAAATTCAACATCTGCGTGCGGCATTTTGATCGACATCTAAAAATTGAAAAATATCACGCCATGGAAATTAACCGATATTAATCAGTTAGTTAAATCTTATAAATACATGAGCATGTATCACTAATGAGAAAGATGATGACGATATCCCATCTCTTCGATCGCGGGTTCGGTACCTCGTGATTCTGCCAACGGGTCGACCAAAACAGTTTTCAAATTCGTGCAGCGACCACACCGCAAAGCCACCGATCTGTTCGCCCTGGCCCGAAAAAAGCTGCGACACCTTCGACTCGACATGGCAAGTACCTGCGACAATTTCGCACAGTTCGTTTGGCATAGCCCTGATTTCCGTGATTTTGAGGGCATCGCCGATGGGGATTTTATCGCCATGATTCAATGCGGATTTTGCCCAAAATCGGCGCAACCGAGAATAGACAAACGTCAAGAAATACAGCGTTTGGCTCATCGCCGTGAGATCATTGACATCTCAATTGACAGCAATCTAGCGTTGATGTCGTCGAAAGGAGGTCGGCTCCCCAATGAAATCACTTATACATTCTGACGTTTTATTTCCGGCCGAAAACAGTACTCGTTCTATTGCTCAAGCACTTTACAAGACGGTTTCGGATCTTCCGATCATCAGCCCCCACGGTCATACCGATCCCAAATGGTATGCCTTGGATGAACCGTTTCCGGATCCGGCCCAGCTTCTGATCGTTCCCGATCATTACATTTTCCGAATGCTTTTCAGCCAGGGCATCCGCCTCGAGGATCTTGGCGTACGCCGCCTCGATGGCTCGGCAGTAGAAACCGATGGTCGCCGTATCTGGCGGCTTTTTGCCGAAAACTATCACCTCTTCCGCGGCACGCCGACGCGGCAGTGGATGGATTTCGTCCTGTCCAATCTGTTCGGCATCGATGAGTCTCTGGGCTCCCACAATGCGAACAAGACCTATGACCTGATTGCCGAAAAGCTGCGCCAGCCGGAGTACCGGCCTCGCGCACTCTTCAAGCGGTTCAACATCGAAGTCATCGCAACAACCGAAGGGGCACTCGATGACCTCCGCTGGCACAAGGCAATCCGCGAAAGCGGCTGGGACGGGCGAGTAGTCACCGCCTATCGGCCGGACGCCGTGGTCGATCCCGATTTCGAGGGCTTTTCCGCCAATCTCGACCAGTTGGGCGACATGACCGGCGAGGATACCGGCTCCTGGACGGGCTATCTCGCGGCTCACAGAAAACGCCGCGCATATTTCAAGTCCTTTGGCGCCACGTCTTCGGACCACGGCCATGCGACGGCCGATACGGCCAACCTGTCGGACCAGGAAGCTGCCGCCCTTTTCGGCAGGATACGTGCGGGCAAGTCGGATACGGATGATCACAGGCTGTTCCGCGGCCAGATGCTCACCGAAATGGCGAAGATGAGCCTGGATGACGGACTTGTGCTGCAGATCCATCCGGGTTCCAGGCGCAATCATTCGCCCACCGTCTTCGCCAATCATGGCCGCGACATGGGCTTCGATATTCCGGGCCGCACCGACTATGTCAGCGCCCTGAAGCCGCTGCTCGATGCCGTCGGCGCGGAACGCGACCTGACCGTCGTGCTCTTCACCCTCGACGAAACGTCCTATGCCCGCGAACTGGCGCCGCTTGCAGGCGCCTATCCCGCACTCCGGCTCGGCCCCGCATGGTGGTTCCACGACAGCCCGGAAGGCATGCGGCGCTTCCGCGAGATGACGACGGAGACGGCCGGTTTCTACAACACGGTCGGCTTTAATGACGATACGCGCGCCTTCCCGTCCATACCGGCGCGCCACGACGTTGCTCGACGGGTCGATTGCGCTTTCCTGGCGCGGCTCGTCAGCGAACACAGGCTCAGGGAAGAAGAAGCCTTCGACCTGGCCAGGGAGCTTGCCTATACGCTCGCGAAAAAGGCGTACCGGCTCTGAACGACGCCTAGGCGTCAACTGAACGAGACTATCGCAAATCGGCTTTCGGCGAGCCGGGAATGGAGCATCAGCATCCATTCCCGGCATCGGCGACGGCTGGCCAAAACTCTGGTTCATCGGTTTTAATGGAGGAAATACAAATGAAACGAACGTTTAAAACGATCCGCACGATGCTTCTGGCAGCCGGCGCGGCAGGTGTTCTGCTTGCATCTCCGGCTCTGTCACGCGATTTCAGATCCGCCGACATCCATCCGAACGACTATCCGACCGTGCAGGGCGCCATGTATATGGGCAAGCTGCTTTCCGAGCGCACCGATGGTCGCCTCGGCGTCAAAGTGTTCCCGAACGGTGCATTGGGTGATGAGCGCGGAACCATCGAGCAGCTGCGTATCGGTGGTCTCGACATGCTGCGCATCAGCGCCGCCGTGGTCAACAACATGGTACCGGAAACCATCGTCATCTCGCTGCCGTTCATTTTCCGCTCCACGGCCCATGAACGCGCCGTCCTTGACGGCCCGGTCGGCGAAGACGTGCTGAAGGCACTGGAAAAGCAGGGCATGATCGGCCTCGCCTTCTACGACAGCGGCGCGCGCTCGATGTACACCAAGAAACCGATCAAGACGCTCGCAGACCTTCACAACATGAAGATCCGCGTTCAGCAGTCCGACATGTTCGTGGCAATGGTGCAGGCTCTTGGCGCCAACGCAACGCCGATGCCGATGGGCGAAGTCTATACCGGCCTGAAGACCGGCATCATCGACGCTGCCGAGAACAACTACCCGTCGTATGAATCGTCGCATCACTACGAAGCAGCCAAGTATTTTACCCGCACCGAACATGCCATGGTGCCGGAACTGCTGCTCTTCTCCAAGCCGATCTGGGACAAGCTGCCGCCGGAAGACCAGGCTCTGATCCGTCAGGCTGCCAAGGACTCGGTTGTTGAACAGCGCCGTCTCTGGGATGCACGCGAAACCACGTCGAAGGAAATCGTCGAAAAGGCCGGCAGCACCATCGGCGACGTCAACGACAAGCAGGAATTCATCGATGCCATGAAGCCTGTTTATGACCAGTTCGCCAAGACTCCCGAACTGCAGGATCTGATCAAGCGGATCCAGGAAACCAAGTAAGCCATGAAGGAGCAGCGCCTGTCCGGCGCTGCTTCCTCCTCCTGCAGCCTGCACGCCGGATATGAGGCGCCGGGCACTTAAGAACCTCAAGACACCGCGCATTAGACGCTCCGAAAACCGAGCCAGGTTTCCAGGCGGGTGCGCCCGGGGGATATTATGAACACTCACAGCAAATCTGAAGCCGGCCATCCACCTGCGATGACCGGCTGGCTGACGAGCATCAACGCACCGCTTGCCAAGATCGGTATGATCCTGGCCATTGCCGGTCTGCTGACACTTGTGGCAGTCGTCTTTTACCAGGTGTTCGGCCGTTACGTGCTGAACGATTCGCCCAGCTGGACGGAAAATCTGGCAATCGTCCTCATTCTTTACGTCACCATGATCGGAGCGGCCGTCGGCGTCCGTGATGCCGGTCACATCGCCCTCGACTCGCTGACCGTCCTCCTGCCGCAGTGGATGCAACGTTATGTAGAACTGGTCATCTACATCGCCATCTGCATCTTCGGTATCGCCATGGCCTATAACGGCTGGATACTCGGCTGGTCGGTTGCCCCCTACCTGATGCCCAATCTCCATGTGACGGAGGCCGTGCGCTACATTCCGCTCGCCGTCTCGGGCGTCCTGATCGTCATGTTTTCAATCGAACATATCATCGCCATTTTCCGTAAGGCGGAGGTCGTACCGTCATGGCACTAACCATTCTTTGTATCACTTTTGTCGGCTTCCTCGTTGCGGGGATCCCCGTCGCCTTCGCGATCGGCCTGTCGGCGCTTTGCACTATTCTTTATGAAGGTCTTCCGATCGCCGTCGGCTTCCAGCAGATGATGGCGGGCATGAACGTATTTTCGTTTCTCGCCATTCCTTTCTTCATTTTCTCCGGCGAATTGATGCTGCATGGCGGCGTCGCCGACAAGATCGTCAACGCAGCCAAGGCCATGGTCGGCCATGTCCGCGGCGGCCTCGGCATGTCGAATGTCGTCGCCTGCACCCTCTTCGGCGGTGTCGCCGGCTCTCCCGTTGCCGACGTGTCGGCCATGGGCGCCGTGATGATCCCGATGATGAAGAAGGAAGGTTATGACGCCGACTACGCGGTCAACGTCACGACCCACGCAGCACTCGTCGGCGCGCTTATGCCGACCAGCCACAACATGATCATCTATGCATTGGCCGCCAGCGGCAAGGCCTCGATCGGCGCCCTCATCGCAGCCGGCATCATGCCCGCCCTGCTTCTGATGGTCTGCAACCTCGGCGCCGCCTATTACGTCGCCAGAAAACGCGGTTATCCGGCAGGGACCTTCCCCGGCTGGCATATCGTCATGCGTTCGCTGGCAGCCGCGGCACCCGGCATGCTGATCGTGCTCATCATCCTCGGCGGGATCATTTCGGGCATCTTCACCGCCACGGAATCGGCCTCGATCGCCGTGCTCTACACGATGCTTCTCACCTTCTTCATCTACCGCACGATGACCTGGGAAGCCTTCCTGGCGGCAGCAGCCAAGACGGTCAAGACAACGGGTATCGTCCTGTTGCTGATCGGCGTGTCGACCATGTTCCAGTACCTCATGGGTCTCTACGGCGTCGCCGAAGTGACCGGTGAGCTGATGGCGCAGATCTCGACCAACCCGATCATCATCTTCCTGATGATCAACATCATCCTGTTCCTGCTCGGCACCTTCATGGACATGGCGAGCACGATCCTGATCTGCACGCCGATCTTCCTGCCGATAGCCATGCAATACGGCATGGACCCGGTCCAGTTCGGCATGGTCATGCTGCTCAATTGCGCGCTTGGCCTGAACACGCCGCCGGTGGGCACCACGCAGTTCATCGGCTGCGCCATCGGCGAGATCTCGGTCGGCGAGGTGATGAAATCGATCCTGCCCTTCTACAGCGCCCTCTTCCTCGCCATGGCGTTGGTCACCTACGTGCCGACATTCTCCATGTGGCTGCCGCGCCTGCTGATGCACTAAAAGCAACAGCCCAAAGCACGAACATCAGACGCCCGGCTTCCACCGGGCGTTTTTTTTCGTTCGGCATCGTCAGCCCGAGGCGACGGACGATCGACCGGCCCGCCGCCGGAAATGCAAAAGCCGGCCGCAAACCTGGCGACCGGCCCTTTCACATGCTGCGGCCACAACCGTGACCGGGGAAAATTACGCCAGGAACTCGGCCCGATGCGGGTTAAAGACGTCGATCAGACGACCGGCCTCCAGCGCCTTGACGCCATGGACCAGATCCGGCGGCACGATGAAGCTGCCGCCCTTGGCCAGCGTTTCCGTCCGGCCGTCGATCGTGACCTCGAAACTGCCCTCGGCAACATAACTTGCCTGGATATGCGGATGGGAATGCTTCGAACCGATCGCCCCCTTCTCGAAGACAACCTCCACCATCATCATCTCGGGCAGATAGGTCATGATACGACGTGTGACGCCGGGCTCTGGATTTACCCATTCAGCGTCATCCGCCGAAACAAAAAGATCGCTTGCTGCCATTGCTTGTCCTCACCTGAAATTCGCGTGTCGCTTGCGATATTACACATCCCCAAGACAGCAACAACTGCTGACACCGGAAGAAATGACGAAACACAAGCCACTGTTTTTGTTTGCCTTATTTCTGCACCGAGATATTTTCGGCACGTATCTCAGGCGCTGGGCCGAAAATGGCCAAGGCCACGGGAAGCCCCCTTCTAGCCGATGGTAAAACCGCTGCAAGCAGCATAATCCCGATGGCGTTCAACGCCTTTGCTTGTATCTTCGTGCAGCCATGAACCAGCGCATCGGCCACGACAAAGGAGAACGGCATGAGCAGCCCCCCCGACATCCATCTCTCCTATGCAGACCTCGTGGCGCTGCTTCAGAAGATCTTCGTCAGGAACGGCGTCTCGCAACACAATGCAAGGATTCTCGCGGAAAACTGCGCGTCCTGCGAACGTGACGGCTCACTCAGCCACGGCATTTTCCGCATGGCCGGTTATGTCTCGTCATTGAACAGCGGCTGGGTCGATGGCAAGGCTGTACCGGAAGTCGAGGATGTCGGGTCGGCCTTCGTGCGCGTCGATGCCAGGGGCGGTTTCACCCAGCCGGCCATGCTGGCCGCGCGCCCGTTGCTGATCGAAAAGGTCAAGGCAAATGGCGTCGCCGTTCTCGCCATCCGCCGCTCGCATCATTTCAGCGCGCTCTGGCCGGATGTCGAACCTTTTGCCGACGAGGGATTTGTCGCTCTCAGCGTCGTCAACAGCATGGCCTGCGTTGTGCCCCATGGCGGCAAGAAGGCCGTTTTCGGCACAAACCCCGTCGCCTTCGCCTCGCCGCGCGCAGGCGCTGCACCCTTCGTTTTTGACCAGGCATCCAGCGCGATTGCCCATGGCGACGTGCAGATCGCCGCCCGCGCCGGCCACGACCTGAAACCCGGCATGGGTGTCGATCGCGACGGCCAGCCGACCACGGATCCGAAGGAAATCCTCGACGGTGGCGCGCTGCTGCCCTTCGGCGGTCACAAGGGCAATTCCATAGCCCTGATGGTGGAAATCCTCAGCGCCGCGCTGACCGGCGGCTATTTTTCCGGCGAATTCGACTGGAGCAATCACAAGGGCGCGCAAACGCCCTTTACCGGTCAGTTCTTCATCGTCATCGATCCCGCACGCGGCGGCAACGACATCTTCGCCGAACGTGTCGCCGGCATCTGCGATCTCGTGCTGGAGGCCGGCCAGGAACGCCTGCCCGGCGACCGTCGGCATGTGACCCGCGTAAGGGCGGAAAAGCACGGAATTCCGCTATCTGCCGAAAACTACGAGAAGCTGAAGGCGCTCGCCGCAGGCTGAGCCTGGATCAGACGTGCTGACCGCCGTTGATATGGATCTCCGCACCGTTGATATAGGAAGACTGTTCGGTGCAGAGGAAATGGATGGTCTTGGCAACTTCGGCAGTCGTGCCGAGCCGACCGAGCGGCACCTCGGCCTGCACCAGTTCATCGGTTCCCGGAGACAGGATCGATGTGGCGATCTCGCCCGGCGCAATCGCGTTGGCGCGAATGCCACGCGGCCCGAATTCATGCGCCAGCTCCCGGGTCAGCGCCGCAAGCCCTGCTTTCGAAGCCGCATAGGCGACGCCCGCAAACGGATGCACGCGCGAGCCGGCAATCGACGTAACGTTGACGATCGAACCCCGCGCAGCCTCGAGCTCGGGCAAAAGCGCCCGCGCCAGAAGCGCCGTCGAAACGAGGTTGACGTTCATGACCTTCATCCAGGTCTCGGCATCGGTCTCCGCGACGCCCAGACGGCTGCCGTCAGATCCCTTGGGAGAAATACCTGCATTGTTGACCAGCGCGGCAAGCTTGCCGTCGGGCAAGCGCGCCCGCACCGTCTCGGCAAGCGCGTCGATGCCGGAAACGTCGGCAAGATCGGCCTGGATGTGGCTTTCACGCGCGGAAGGCCAGCGGCATTCCTCGGAAAACGGCTGCCGCGATACGGTCAGGATTCGCCAGCCATGTTCCATGAACAGCTTGACGGTCGCATGGCCAATGCCGCGGCTGGCGCCGGTCAGCAGCATGTAAGGGGTGGTCGCCAAATACAAACTCCCTGGCCTTGCGCCGGATAACTACCTGATATGACGATATATTGGTCAGCGACCAAGCGTTTGCAAGCACATCTCGCCAACCACCTCGAAATCATCGCGGACCATGATCACAGAGCGATCGGCCGTTTCACCCGAAAGCCGGGCCGGCCCGTCGCATCACGCCCGCCGCGCTGATACTGGCAGGTCGCGTCACCATCGTCGGGAGCGAACGGAAACAGGGCTTCGTAATCGCGGCCGGCCGCGTTACCGTAACACGAAAATCACTGTCCCCGACCGCTTGGGATCGGGGACTTCGCGATATTGAACAGGCGAGGATGCGTCATGAAGGCCATGTATTACGAAGCGTTCGAACAGATGCCGGAGATCAGGACGCTTCCCGATCCCGAGCCGACCTTCGGCGGCGTGGTCATCAAGGTCGGCGCGACGGGCCTTTGCCGCAGCGACTGGCACGGCTGGAAGGGCCACGACCCCGACATCCGCCTGCCGCACGTTCCTGGCCATGAACTTGCCGGCAAGGTCGTGGCGAAAGGCAAGGGCGTCATGCGCTTCAAGGTCGGTGATCGCGTCACCGTGCCCTTCGTCTCGGGCTGCGGCCATTGCGCCGAGTGCCATTCCGGCAACCAACAGGTCTGCCCGGACCAGTTTCAGCCCGGCTTCACCCATTGGGGTTCCTTCGCCGAATATGTCGCGATCGATTATGCCGAAACCAATCTCGTGCACCTGCCGGAAGAAATCGACGACGCCACGGCCGCAAGCCTCGGCTGCCGTTTCGCCACCTCCTTCCGCGCCGTTGCCGATCAGGCCCGCACCGGCCCCGGCGACTGGGTGGCCGTTCACGGCTGCGGCGGGGTCGGCCTCTCGGCAATCATGATCGCAACCGCCCTCGGCGCAAACGTCATCGGTATCGACCTGACCGAAGAAAAGCTGGCGCTTGCCCGTCAATGCGGCGCCGTCGCCACCATCAATGGCAGTTCCGTGCCGGATGTCGTGGAAGCCGTGCGCGAAATCACCAAGGGCGGCGCGCATGTCTCGATCGACGCACTCGGCCACCCGACGACCTGCTTCAACTCGATCAAGAACCTGCGCCGCCGCGGCCGCCACGTCCAGGTCGGCCTGATGCTCGGCGAACATGCAACGCCAAAGATCCCGATGGCGCAGGTGATCGGCCACGAGCTGGAAATCTACGGCAGCCACGGCATGCAGGCCTGGCGTTACGATGCGATGCTTGCCATGCTCACCGCCGGCAGGATGAAGCCGCAGCAGCTTATCTCGAAGCGGGTCAGCCTCATTGAAGGCGTTTCCGAATTGGTCAATCTCGACAAGGCCGAGACACCCGGCATCGCCGTCATCACGAGCTTTTGACCGGCGCTTATCGACATCCAGGGAGGCGAAATCAGCCTCCCAGAAAGATCTCCCGGTTCTCCTGCACCACCGCCATCATATAGTCGGCGACTGCCCGCACCCGCGGCACCCGGCTCATGTCGCGATGGCGCACGAGGTAATAGTGCCGCGTCAGCTGCACCTCGCGCGGCAGGACGATCTGCAGTTCCGGCCATCGGCGCGCGATGAAATGCGGAAAGATGCACAGCCCCTGCCCCTGCAGCGTCGCGGTCAGCTGCGCCGAAATGCTGGAACTCTGGAAGCGCGGCTTGATGCCCGGATGCACATCCCCGAGATAATCCAGCCCCGGCGCAAAAATCATGTCCTGGATATAACCGATGAACGGATGCCGCAGCAGCTCGTCCCGTTTGGTGATCTCGGGCTTGTCCGCCAGATAGCTCCGGGCACCATAGATATTCAGGCGGTAATCGGTGATCTTCTCGATCTCATACGGCCCGCCCTTGGGCGGATCGAGCGAGATCGCGATATCCGCCTCCTTGCGGGAAAGCGACATGATCTGCTGGATCGTCACCAGTTCCAAGGACAGGTTCGGATGCTGTGCGGTGAAATCACCGATCTGATGGGCGAGGAAAAAATTGGCGATCCCTTCCGGTGCGCTCAGCCGCACGACACCCTGATGCGGTGCATTGCCTGAAGCGATTTCCGCCTGCAACCGGTCGGCTTCCGCCTCCATCCGCTCCGCGGCATCGATGAAACGCTGGCCGATCCCCGTCAGCACATAGCCGCGCGGGTTTCTCTCGAAAAGCTTGACCTTGAGGGTGAACTCCAGCCGGTCGATACGGCGCGACACGGTGGCATGGCTGGTCCGCAACTGCCGGGCGGCCACGGAAAGCTGGCCGGTGCGGGCCACCGCCAGAAAATACTGCAGATCATCCCAGGTAAAACCGGGATGGCCGAAACTGGCATTGCTGCTCATGCTGTCACCCGGCCCGCTTCCTTATCTGTTCAAAAATGCACAGATACTGTCCGCAATTAATAGCGCTCCGCTTCTTGCGTCAACGACCGTTTTCCTCAACCATGCGAGCCGGAAGAGCTGCTTTGAGGAGGGCGGCCAGCCAATTTTGAACAGATTAGCGCTCTGCAATCTCTGGGAGGAGACCTTATGCGTAAGACGTTCCTGACGTCGCTGGCCGTGCTGCTGGCGAGCGGCACTGCATTCGCCCAATCAGCATCCGACGGCAAGGTAAAGATCGGCATCCTGAACGACCAGTCCGGCGTCTATGCCGATTTCGGCGGCAAGTCGTCGGTCCAGGCGGCCCAGATGGCAATCGAGGATTACGGCGGCAAGGTGCTCGGCGTCCCGGTCGAACTCGTCAATGCCGACCACCAGAACAAGCCCGACGTCGCCTCCAACATCGCCCGCCAGTGGTATGATACCGAGCAGGTCGATGCGATCATGGACCTGACCACATCGTCGGTCGGCCTTGCCGTGCAGGCGCTGTCGAAGGACAAGAAGAAGATCACCATCAACACCGGTGCCGCCACCGTCGATCTGACCGGCAAGGCCTGCACCCCCTACGGTTTCCACTGGGCCTATGACACTCACGCGCTGGCCGTCGGCACCGGCGGCGCCATGGTCAAGCAGGGCGGCGACAGCTGGTTCTTCCTGACCGCCGACTATGCCTTCGGTTATTCGCTGGAACAGCAGACCAGCGATTACGTCAAGGCGAATGGCGGCACGGTGCTCGGCTCGGTGCGCCACCCGCTCTCCAGCCAGGATTTCTCGTCCTTCCTGCTGCAGGCCCAGTCGTCCGGCGCCAAGGTAATCGGCCTTGCCAATGCCGGCCTCGATACGGCGAACACGATCAAACAGGCTGCGGAATTCGGTATTGTTCAAGGGGGCCAGAGCCTTGCGGCATTGCTGTTCACGCTTGCCGAGGTGCACGGCCTCGGGCTTGAAGCGGCACAGGGACTGACCCTGACCGAGGGTTATTACTGGAACCTCGACGACCAGAGCCGCGAGTTCGGCAAGAAATTCTTCGCCAAGACCCAGAGAATGCCGAACATGGTTCACGCCGGCACCTATTCGGCCGTGACCCATTATCTCAAGGCGGTGGAAAAGGCCGGCACCGATGATGCCGATGCAGTGGCCAAGGCCATGCGCGACATGCCGGTCGACGATTTCTTCGGCCGCGGCGGCACGGTCGCAGCCAATGGCCGCATGATCCACGACATGTATCTCCTGCAGGTCAAGAAACCGGCCGACAGCAAGGAGCCCTTCGACTATTACAACGTGCTCGCCACCATTCCCGGCAAGGATGCCTATCTCGATCCTGCCAAGGCTGGTTGCGAGCTGGTGAAATAATGGCAGTGCCTGTCCAGGAACTGCACGAGGAGCCGCGGGTGGTATTGTCCGCCCGCGGTCTCTCCAAGAGTTTTGGCGCGTTTCTGGCGGTTCGGGATGTCGATCTCGATATCCAGCATGCCCGCGTCCATGCACTGATCGGCCCGAACGGCGCCGGCAAGACGACGGTGTTCAATCTTCTGACAAAATTCCTGCAGCCGACGGCAGGTTCGATCACGCTTCTGGGAACCGACATCACCAAAACCCCGCCGGACAAGGTGGCCCGCATGGGCCTGGTGCGCTCATTCCAGATTTCCGCGGTATTCCCGCATCTGACCGTCCTCGACAATATCCGCGTGGCGCTGCAGCGCCCGAACGGATTGTCCACCCAGTTCTGGCTGCCGACCTCCGCGCTCGACCGGCTGAACGACCGAGCCGACGAGTTGATCGAGACTGTCGGGCTGAAACGCGAACGCGATGCGATCGCCGCCGATCTTTCCTACGGCCGCAAACGCGTGCTTGAGATTGCCACCACGCTGGCGCTCGATCCGAAAGTTCTGCTGCTCGACGAGCCGATGGCCGGCATGGGCCAGGAGGATATCGGCACCGTCTCCAACATCATCCGCGAGGTTGCAAAAACCCGCGCGGTACTGATGGTGGAGCACAATCTCTCGGTCGTTGCCGACATCTGTCATCAGGTGACTGTCCTGCAGCGCGGCGAAATCCTGGCGGAGGGCGACTACGCAACCGTCTCGAAAGATGAACGCGTACGGCTCGCCTATATGGGTACGGAGGACGCGTGATGGCAAAACCACTTCTCGAGGTCTCCAACCTCAATGCCTGGTATGGCGAAAGCCACATCCTGCACGGCGTCAACATGACCGTCGGCGAAGGCGAAACGATCACCATTTTAGGCCGCAACGGCGTCGGCAAGACGACGACGCTTCGAACCATCATGGGCATCATCCGCGAGCGCAAGGGCGAAATCCGCTTTGCCGGCAAGGATATGCTCGGCGTTCCGCTTCATCGCACCGCCCATGCGGGCCTCGGTTTCGTACCCGAAGAGCGCGGCATCTTCTCGACGCTGACGGTGGACGAGAACCTGATGCTGCCGCCGGCCGTCGCCGAAGGCGGCATGCCGCTCGACGAGATCTACGCGCTTTTCCCCAATCTCCACGAAAGACGCTCCAGCCCCGGCACGAAGCTTTCCGGCGGCGAGCAGCAGATGCTCGCCATCGCCCGCATCCTGCGCACCGGCGTCAAGCTCCTCATCCTCGACGAACCGACGGAAGGCTTGGCCCCCGTCATCGTCCAGCGCATCGGCGAAGTGCTGAAGACATTGAAGCAACGCGGCATGACGGTGCTGATGGTCGAACAGAATTTCCGTTTCGCTAGCAAGGTTGCCGATCGTTTCTACCTGATGGACCACGGCAAGATGGTCGCCGACTTCCCGGTCGACGAACTGCCCGGACGGATGGAGACGCTGCACAAGGTTCTGGGGGTGTGAGGATGGGAGAGAGCTATAAATACACCGCTTTTGGAAATGCGGCACCGTCACAGGGCCTGAATGGGCCCCCCCCCCCCCCCC
>UBXM01000037.1:0-38167 GCA_900469445.1 Hyphomicrobiales bacterium | reverse complement strand
CGGGGAGAAGGACACGAGCCGCAACCTCTCCGTCCCTTTCCAGCGTCGAGCGGGCCACGTCCCCTCTCCCCGTTTACGGGGAGAGGGTTAGGGTGAGGGGCAACGCCCCATACTCGACGACACCCGAGAGGAGCCCCACCCCATGACCATGATCTTCGGCATCCCCCTGCAAGCCTTCATGGGCCAGCTCCTGATCGGCCTGATCAACGGCTCCTTCTACGCGCTCTTAAGCCTCGGCCTCGCCGTCATCTTCGGCCTGTTGCGCGTCATCAACTTCGCCCATGGCGCGCAATATATGCTCGGCGCCTTCGTCGCGATGCTGATGCTGCAATATTTCGGCATCAACTACTGGTTCGCGCTCATTCTCGCCCCGATCGTCGTCGGCCTTTTCGGCGCGGTCATCGAGCGGCTTCTGCTGTCGCGGCTTTATAAGCTCGACCACCTTTACGGCCTGCTCTTCACCTTCGGCCTGGCGCTGACGATCGAGGGCACTTTCCGTTATCTCTACGGTTCTTCCGGCCAGCCCTACGCCCCACCGCCGCAACTGACGGGGGCCACCAATCTCGGCTTCATGTTCCTGCCCAATTATCGCGGCTGGGTCGTCGTCGTGTCGCTTATTGCCTGTATCGGCACATGGCTCCTGATCGAAAAGACCAAGCTCGGCGCCTATCTGCGCGCCGCGACCGAAAACCCGACACTCGTGCAGGCATTCGGCGTCAACGTTCCGATGCTTCTGACACTCACCTACGCTCTCGGCGCAGGCCTCGCCGCCTTTGCCGGCGTGCTGGCCGCCCCCGTCTATCAGGTCTCGCCGCTGATGGGATCGAACATCATCATCGTGGTTTTTGCCGTCGTCGTGGTCGGCGGCATGGGCTCGATCATGGGCGCCATCGTCACCGGCTACATGCTGGGCATAGCCGAGGGTCTGACCAAGGTCTTTTATCCGGAAGCCTCGAACATCGTGATTTTCGTGATCATGGCGATCGTGCTTCTCATCCGCCCCGCCGGCCTGTTCGGCCGTGATGCCTGAGGGAGGAGAACCCATGAGCCATATAGCCCATTCGACCACAACGTCCACAGCCCGCACTGAACGGTCGGCAACCGCCGCGAAAGCCTATGCGGCCTTTCTCGGCATCGGCCTTGTCCTTCTGGTCGTCGCGCCGATGTTCTTTTACCCGATCTTCCTGATGAAGCTTCTCTGCTTCGCGCTGTTCGCCTGCGCCTTCAATCTTCTGCTCGGCTACACCGGCCTTCTCTCCTTCGGCCACGCAACCTTCTTCGGCGGTGCCGCCTATTTCACCGCCCATGTGGTGAAGGAATGGGGCGTGACACCGGAAATCGGCATCCTCATCGGGGTTGCGGGTGCAGCAATGCTCGGCCTGATCATGGGCTTTTTCGCCATACGCCGGCAGGGCATCTATTTCGCCATGATCACGCTGGCTCTGTCGCAGATGTTCTTCTTCTTCTGCCTACAGGCCGAATTCACCCATGGCGAGGATGGCATCCAGTCCGTGCCGCGCGGTCACCTGTTCGGCATGATCGACCTCGCAGACACGACCAGCATGTACTACTTCGTGCTCGCCGTCTTCCTGATCGGCATGATCGTCATCTGGCGCTTCATCAACTCGCCCTTCGGCATGATCCTCAAATCGATCCGCGAAAACGAACAGCGCGCCGTCTCGCTCGGCTATTCGGTCGCCCGTTACAAGCTCGGCGCCTTCGTCATGTCGGCGGCACTCGCGGGTCTTGCCGGTGGTACCAAGGCGCTGGTTTTCCAGTTCGCGACGCTCACCGATGTCGGCTGGCAGATGTCCGGCGAAGTCATCCTGATGACGCTTCTCGGCGGCATCGGCACGCTGATCGGCCCGGTCTTCGGTGCCGGACTGGTGGTGACGCTGCAGAACTATCTCGCCACCTCGCAATTTCCGGTCACCATCATCACCGGCGTCGTTTTTATGGTCTGCGTTCTCCTCTTCCGCCGCGGCATTATCGGCGAATTCTACGCCTCACGGCTCGGCCGCAAGCTGGGCTTCGAGCATCGGCGCTGAGGAATGTTTGCGTCCGCCATCGCCCCTCACCCAGAGCGCAGAATCTGCGCTCCCCCTCTCCCCGCAAGCGGGGCGAGGGGACGTGCCCCACTCGACGCTGAAGAGAGACGGAAACCTCGCGTCTTGCGTCCTTCTCCCCGTCAAAACGGGGAGAAGGTGCCGGCAGGCGGATGAGGGGCTGCTCGGAGTAGCATATGTCCACAGACACCTACGATTACATCATCATCGGTGCAGGCAGCGCCGGCTGTGTGCTCGCCAACCGCCTGTCGGCAGACAGCCGCAATCGCGTCCTGCTTCTGGAAGCCGGCGGCAATGACAATTACCACTGGGTGCATATCCCGGTCGGTTATCTCTACTGCATCAACAACCCGCGCACCGACTGGTGTTTCACCACCGAAACCGAGGCTGGCCTGAACGGCCGCTCGCTCTCCTACCCGCGCGGAAAACTGCTTGGCGGCTGCTCGTCGATCAACGGCATGATCTATATGCGCGGCCAGGCCCACGACTACGATCTCTGGCGGCAGATGGGCTGCATCGGTTGGGGCTGGGATGACGTGCTGCCACTCTTCAAGAAGAGCCAGGATTTCTACAAGGGCGCCGATGACATGCACGGCACCGGCGGCGAATGGCGGGTGGAAAAGGCGCGTGTCCGCTGGGCCGTTCTCGATGCCTTCCAGAAAGCCGCGCAAGAGGCAGGCATCCCCGCCATCGATGATTTCAACCGCGGTGACAACGAAGGCTCCAGCTATTTCGACGTCAACCAGCGCTCCGGCATCCGCTGGAACACATCGAAAGCCTTCCTGCGCCCGGCGATGAAGCGCCCCAACCTCAACGTTCTCACCAAGGCGCATGTGCGCCGCCTCATCATCGAAAACGGTGAAGTAAAGGGCGTCGAATTCCAGCATGACGGCATCACCAAGACCGCCCATGCCCGCCGCGAAACCATCCTCTCGGCCGGTGCGATCGGCACCCCGCATGTACTGGAACTCTCCGGCATCGGCCGCGGCGACGTTCTCTCAGAGGCAGGTGTCGAGGTCGCGAAAGAGGTCAAGGGCGTCGGCGAAAACCTGCAGGACCACCTGCAGCTTCGCCTCGTCTACAAGGTCACCGGCGTGCCGACGCTGAACGAAAAGGCATCCCGGCTTCTCGGCAAGGCGGCGATCGGGCTGGAATATGCGCTGAAACGCTCCGGCCCGATGTCGATGGCCCCGAGCCAACTCGGCATCTTCACCAAATCCGGCCCGGACAAGGAGACGGCCGATCTCGAATATCACGTCCAGCCGGTCTCGCTCGACCGGTTCGGAGAACCCGTCCACGCCTTCCCGGCGATGACGGCGAGCGTCTGCAATCTGCGGCCGGAAAGCCGCGGCTCGGTGCATCTGAAAGGCCCGGACTTCGCCGCCGCCCCGGCGATCCGCCCCAATTATCTGTCGACCGCCACCGACCGCGACGTGGCCATCCGCTCCATCCGCCTCACCCGCGAGATCGTCAAAAAGCCCGCCTTCGCGCGCTATAACCCGCAGGAATACAAGCCCGGCCCGGCTTACGAGACCGATGCGGATCTGGAACGCGCTGCAGGCGAGATCGGCACGACGATTTTTCACCCGGTCGGCACCGCCCGCATGGGCGCCGATCCCGATAGCGTCGTCGATCCACGCTTGAGGCTTCGCGCGCTCGGACGGCTGCGCATCGCCGACGCCTCGATCATGCCCACCATCACCTCCGGCAACACCAATTCACCGACGATCATGATTGCCGAAAAGGCAGCCGAAATGATCCTCGCGGACAATCGCTGACCAGGCGACGCAAGACGAAAGGGAGAGACGACATGACCCGGATTGCATTCATCGGCCTCGGAAACATGGGCGGCCCCATGGCCGCTAACCTGGTAAAAGCCGGGCATTCGGTTTCCGGTTTCGATCTCTCCGAAGCCTCCGTCAAATCGGCAACCGAAGCCGGCGTTACTGCGGCGGCATCGCTTGCCGAAGCGGTACGAGATGCCGAATGCGTCACAACCATGCTTCCAAAAGGCCAGCATGTCGTCTCCGTCTGGACCGATCTCGCCACGCTCGTCACCGAAGGCACGCTTCTCATCGATTGCTCCACGGTGGATGTGGAGAGTGCAAAAAAAGCCCATGGTCTTGCGGGCTTGATGAACTGCCCTTCCCTCGATGCCCCGGTCTCCGGCGGCACGTCGGGGGCTGCCGCCGGCACGCTCACCTTCATGGTCGGTGGTTCGGACGCCGCTTTTGCCGTGGGAAAACCGATCCTCGAAGCCATGGGCAAGAAGATCGTCCATTGCGGCGGCAATGGTGCGGGCCAGGCGGCAAAAATCTGCAACAACATGATCCTCGGCATATCGATGATCGGCGTCGCGGAAGCCTTCGTTCTGGCCGAAAAACTCGGCCTCTCGCATCAGGCCCTGTTCGATGTCGCCTCGACATCGTCCGGCCAATGCTGGTCGCTGACAACCTATTGCCCCGTTCCGGGCCCGGTACCCACCTCACCCGCGAACAACGATTACAAACCTGGTTTCGCTGCCGCCTTGATGCTCAAGGACCTTCTCTTGTCGCAGGAAGCCGCCGGCCAGACCGGAACAAGAACGCCGCTCGGCGCACATGCTGCCGAAATCTACAAGGCCTTCGAGACTGCCGGCCACGGCTCGGAAGATTTCTCCGCCATCATCCGCATGTTGCGGCAGACGCAAGCCACATGACGTCAAGGCAACAGAAAGGCCGATAGACCGCCCGGCCTTGCGTGACCGGCACCGGACTGATGGCGGATGCGCCTTCGTCAGCATGATGCCTCGACATGCGTTGTATCGGCGATCAACCGGCCAGGTCGACGATCCCCTGGTCGACGACGGCGAAGGCGCAGGACAAATGTCCCTCAAACACCAGCGAAGGCTCATCCGCCACCACGGTGAGCTGCGGCATCCCACCGAGCCGCACGACATGGCTTTCCGCCAGTCCGTCACGCAGCCCTGCGTCCAGAAGGTCGTAATAACGGCTGCCAAGCCCGGTAATGAATACCGGCATCGGACCATGGAGGCTGATCAACCGCGACAGGCCGTTGCCGAGAGCAAGCCCCGCCTGCCGGAAAGCCCGAACCGCCTGTCGGCCACCCCGCCTTGCCCTGACCGCGAGCTTGTCGACTTCCGCGATCGGCACGAACTTCGCCGGCACCGTATCGGCCGGCACTTCGAATGCGCTGCGCAGGATCGCATAAAATCCCGCATAGGCCTCCACGCAGCCACGCGCGCCGCAGCGACAAAGGCCGCCATCGGCCGCATGCAGCATATGCCCGAAATTCGGCGCCAGGATTTCCGTTATCCCTGAAACCGATGCGCGTGCGATACCCAGTCCGATACTGTGGCCAAGCGACAGTGCCGCCAGCCGCCTTTCGCTGGCACGAAAAGGCGCGACCTCGGTCGCCAGCCTCTTCTCCTCGCAATCCATCAGCGCTCCGGCCACCAGAAGCGTCTCGTTGTTCAGCAACACCCGCCAGCCCGGCTCCATGGCGCGCGAAAAATCGACCGACTGCGCGCCGAAAACGGGCGACCAGACCAGCACCGGCCGTTGCGGATCGACCAGTCCCTTGCTGCTCACCGAGACGAGCAGCAACTGCTCGTGGCCAATACGCGAACGGGTAAGCAATCGCCGCAGCGCCACGGAAACCTGTGTGAGAAACGCCTCGGGCCCGCCCGCACCTCGCGGCTCGACAAACCGGTCGAGCAGGGTCCCCGCATAATCGACCAGCGAATATTCGATATTGTCGGAGGCGATGACGAGCAGCGCCAGATATCCGTAATCCCGGCGTTGGGAAAACAGCACGCGCGGCCGCCCGCGCCCGGCAACGGAGAGGCTTTCGCTCCGCTCGATCACCCCCGCCCGCTCGAGATCGGCGGTAATCGCCGAAATCGTCGCGGACGCCAGACCCGTAGCATCGGAAATCTGCGTATGCGCCATGCGCCCGTGACGCCGCAATGCCGAAAGCACCAGCGAACTGTTCTGCTGGCGCACCAGTTCCGGGCTCGATTTGGCCGAGATCGGCACCCGTTCCATTCCTTCCGCGCCCTGCCCGCGCGAAAAACGGAAGAGCTGCAACCATAGTCTGCAAAGACCGAATTGACACCTGTCAAATTCTCTGACATCAATTTTCTCGACTGTCGAGAAAAAAGCGAGACGCTGCTTTTCGACGGGCCATCTGGTGGGGGACAGAGGCAATGGAGGTTGCTTCGCCACCGTTACTCGGGAGGAGGATAAGATGAAAGCTATCACCAAGCTGATGGTCGGCACGGCTATGCTTGTTGCCATGCACGGCGCAGCCATGGCCGCCGATGTCATGGTCGGCGTGTCCTGGTCGAATTTTCAGGAAGAACGCTGGAAGACCGACGAAGCTGCGATCAAGAAGGCGCTTGCCGCCGCGGGCGCCAAGTATATTTCCGCCGATGCCCAGTCATCCGCATCCAAGCAGCTGACCGACGTGGAATCGCTGATCTCGCAGGGTGCCACCGCCCTGATCGTGCTGGCGCAGGACAGCGATGCCATCGGCCCGGCAGTCGAAAAGGCAACCGCCGAAGGCATCCCGGTCGTCGGTTATGACCGACTGATCGAAAACCCGGACGCCTTCTATATCACCTTCGACAACAAGGAAGTCGGCCGCATGCAGGCGGAAGGCGTCTTCAAGGTGAAACCGGAAGGCAATTACGTCTTCATCAAGGGTTCGTCATCCGATCCAAATGCGGACTTCCTCTTCGCCGGCCAGATGGAAGTGCTGAAATCAGCCATCGACAGCGGCAAGATCAAGAATGTCGGCGAGGCCTATACCGACGGCTGGAAGCCTGAAAACGCCCAGAAGAACATGGAACAGTTCCTCACCAAGGCGAACAACAAGATCGATGCGGTCGTGGCATCCAACGACGGCACCGCCGGCGGCGCCATTGCGGCCCTTGACGCACAGGGTCTTGCAGGCTCCGTGCCGGTTTCCGGCCAGGATGCCGACAAGGCGGCGCTGAACCGCGTGGCGCTCGGCACCCAGACGGTTTCCGTCTGGAAGGATAGTCGCGAGCTCGGAAAAACTGCCGCCGAAATCGCGCTTGAACTCGCCGGCGGCAAGAAGCTCACCGAGATCAAGGGCGTACAGGTTTTCGAAGGCGGCCCGAAAAAGCAGAAGATGCAATCCGTCTTCCTGAAGCCGCAGCCGATCACCCAGGACAACCTCAACCTCGTCATCGATGCCGGCTGGATCACCAAGGCAGAGGCCTGCCAGGGCGTCAAGGCAGGTTCGGTCGCGGCCTGCAAGTGAGGCTTTTCCGCTGACGAGACCGGCGCTGCAGGGATTATGCAGCGTCGTTTCTTCTTGTCGGAAAGACCCCTCCCAAACTGCCCGGGGCAGAGCCACTTGTCTGCCCGTCCTAACGGACCCCCACAAGGGGGAGGGCTTAAGCCGGCCGACCCGCCGAGTTGCAATTGAACCGAGGAGGGTGCCGCAGGTCTTCTCCCCCCTTGTGGGGGAGATGGCCGGCAGGCCAGAGGGGGACTTGCGGGACCCGGCATACCAGCGCGGCTGGCCCAAAGCCTGCCATGCCAGACATTCGATGAGGAACGGCAGGATATGGCCGACATGACGCATTCGACGACACCCCATGCATCCGAAACAACCACAACGACAAAGCCGGAAGGCAACCCGGTCGCGCGTTTCTTCCGCGCCACCGAGATCGACACCCGCATGTTGGGCATGATCGGTGCTCTGCTGATCATCTGGATCGGCTTTCACATCCTGACCGGCGGCCTGTTCCTGACGGCGCGCAATCTGTGGAACCTCTCGGTCCAGACCGCCTCTGTTGCAGTGATGGCGACCGGCATGGTTCTCGTCATCGTCACCCGCAATATCGACCTCTCGGTCGGCTCCATTCTCGGTTTCACCGGCATGATCATGGGCGTGCTGCAGGCACAGTATCTGCCGCAGCTGCTCGGCTTCGATCACCCGGCCATATGGGCCGTGGCGCTGATCGGCGGCATCGTCGTCGGCGGGCTGATCGGCACATTGCACGGCTTCATCATCGCCTTCCTGTCGGTTCCCTCCTTCATCGTCACGCTTGGCGGCCTGCTCGTCTGGCGCGGCGCCACGTGGTTCGTCACCAGCGGCCAGACGGTGGCGCCGATGAACCCGAGCTTTCGCCTGATGGGCGGCGGCGCCGAAGGATCGATCGGCGAAACCTGGAGCTGGGTCGTCGGCATCATCGCCTGCCTTGCCATCGTCGCCGCGATCATCAACGCCCGCCACCAGCGCAAGCGTTTCCATTTCCCCCGCCGTCCGCTCTGGGCCGAATATGTGCTGGCCGGCCTCGGCTTCGTCACCGTCATCGGCGCGGTCATGGTTGCCAATGCCTACTATTGGCCGATCAACATCGCCCGCCGTTATGCCGAGGCGAACGGCATTGCCTGGCCGGAAGGCGGGTTGCAGATCCCGCATGGCATCGCCATTCCGGTGCTGATGGCGATCGCGGTCGGTATCGTCATGACCTTCATCGCCACCCGCCTGCGCTTCGGCCGCTACGTCTTTGCCATCGGCGGCAATCCGGAAGCGGCAGAACTCGCCGGCATCAAGACCCGCTGGGTGACCGTCAAGATCTTTGCCCTGATGGGCATTCTCTGCGCCATCGCGGCCGCGATCTCCACCGCGCGCCTCAATGCCGCAACCAATGCACAGGGTGAACTCGACGAGCTTTATACGATCGCCGCAGCCGTCATCGGCGGCACCTCGCTCAGCGGCGGGCTGGGCACCATTGCGGGAGCCATGCTCGGCGCTCTCGTCATGCAATCGCTGCAGTCCGGCATGGTCCTGCTCGGCATCGATACGCCCTTCCAGCGCATCGTCGTCGGCATCGTGCTCGTCACCGCCGTGTGGCTCGACACCGTTTACCGCTCCAGAGCCAAGTAAGAGGAGACTTCCATCGTGACGGACCAGAACATTCCGCTCGTGGAAATGAAGGACATTTCCATCTCCTTCGGCGGCATCCACGCGGTCGAAAAGGCCACAATCGATCTTTTTCCCGGCGAAGTCGTTGCCGTGCTCGGCCATAACGGCGCAGGAAAATCGACCCTCATCAAGATACTGTCGGGCGCCTATCGCCGCGACGGCGGCGACATTCTCATCAACGGCGAAGCCGCCGAGATCAGGAACCCGCGCGACGCCAAGAAATACGGCATCGAGACCATCTACCAGACGCTCGCCGTCGCCGACAATGTCGATGCAGCCGCCAATCTCTATCTCGGCCGCGAGCTTCGCACCAAATGGGGCACGCTGGATGATGTGGCAATGGAAGCCAACACGCGCGAGGTGATGGGCCGGCTGAACCCGAATTTCCGGCGCTTCAAGGAACCGGTCAAGGCGCTGTCCGGCGGTCAGCGGCAGTCGGTCGCCATCGCGCGCGCCATCCTCTTCGACGCCCGCATCCTGATCATGGACGAACCGACCGCCGCACTCGGGCCGCAGGAAACCGCCCAGGTCGGCGATCTCATCAAGCAGCTGAAACGCGAAGGCATCGGCATTTTCCTGATCAGCCACGACATCCATGACGTGTTCGACCTCGCAGACCGCGTCTTCGTGATGAAGAACGGCAAGGTCGTCGGCCATGCCCGTACCCAGGATGTCACCAAGGACGAAGTGCTCGGCATGATCATTCTCGGCAAAGTGCCGCCGGGTGCAGTGCCCGGACCGGGAGCGATGAAGGTCGCATAAGACGGTGCGAACAGGCGGCGGGATGCCGGACAAACAACGGCATCCCCGCCCCTTCAGTCTACCTCAGAAACCTTCGAGCACGACCTTGCCCCTGGTCTTTCCGCTTTCGAGTGCCGCATGCGCCTTCTTCAGGTTGGCGGCATTGATCGGCGAAAGCGTCTCGGTCACCGTCGTGCGGATCTTGCCCTCATCGACCAGGCGTGAAACCTCGTTGAGCAGCTTGCCCTGTTCGGCAATGTCGGCGGTCTCGTAGATCGAGCGCGTGAACATCAGCTCCCAGTGAATGGAAATGGCCTTCCGCTTGAAACCGAGCACATCGAGGCTTTCCGGATCGTCGATCAACCCGAACCGGCCTTGCGGCGCAATCAACTCGATCACCTCCTTCAGATGGCGATGAGTTTCGGTCGTAGAGAACACGAAGGCTGGCGCGCCGATGCCGAGAGCGGCTACCTGCTCCGCGATCGGCTTCGAGTGGTCGACCACATGATGGGCACCGAGCGTCTTGACCCAATCCTGCGTCTCCGGTCGCGACGCGGTGGCAATCACCGTCAGATCGGTCAGCGCCCGCACGAGCTGGATGGCGATCGAACCGACGCCGCCGGCACCGCCGATGATGACGATTGCGTTTGCCGCCCCCGGCACCGGCTTGGCGATATCCAGCCGGTCGAACAGCATTTCCCAGGCGGTGATCGCCGTCAGCGGCAGGGCTGCGGCCTCCGCATTCGATAGCGTCTTCGGCTTGTTCCCGACGATACGCTCATCGACCAGATGAAACTGGCTGTTGGCACCGGGCCGGATCAACGAGCCGGCATAAAACACCTCGTCGCCCACCTTGAAACTCTTCGCCTCAGGCCCCGTCTCCACCACCTTGCCGACCGCATCCCAACCAAGCACCTTCCACTGGCCGGCATCGGCACTGACGCCTTTCCGGATCTTCGTGTCGACCGGATTGACGGAAACGGCTGCGACCTCGACGAGAATATCGCCGCCCGCCGGCACCGGCCGGGGCAGTTCGATATCCTCGAGTGCGTCGTGGCGTTCGATCGCACCGGGTTGCCTGTAACCGATAGCTTTCATGATGTGCTCCTTGGCTGGACGAGTGAACGTCGATTGATGTGGAGCTAAAATGGGCTATATTCGATTATGAACAATACGCACAAAAACCGCACGTAGTATCAAAAAGGATACTGTTATGGCAAAGGCCCGCCATTCCCGTTTCGATTGCTCTCCCGGCTGCTCGGTCGAAGCCGCCATCGGCCTCATCGATGGAAAATGGAAGTCGGTCGTGCTTTACCACCTTCTCTCCGGCACGCTGCGCTTCAACGAAATCCGCAGGCACATCGTCAACGTCACGCCGCGCATGCTGACCAACCAGCTGCGCGAACTGGAAGACGATGGCCTGATCGAGCGCAAGGTCTATGCCCAGGTGCCGCCGAAGGTGGAATACAGCCTCTCGCCGCTCGGCCGCAGCATGGAGCCGATCCTGCTGTCGCTGAAACTCTGGGGAGATACGAATATCGGCCTCTACGGCAAGCCGCGCGGCAAAGATCCCCGCGAACCGAAGACGGGCGATCTCGCCGCATAGCCGGTGACCCACTTAGAAGGTATCGAGATTCATCAACCTGCTCTGCTCTGCTTCGTCGAAGCGGAGCAATCCGCCGTCGCGGTTCCGCTTGACCCGGGCGACATGAGCGCGCGGGCTGACCCCGAAGACACGCTTGAACATGCGCGAGAAATAGTAGGGATCGCCATACCCCACATCCGCCGCGGCATTGGCGACGGGCATGCCCGCCTCGAGCAGATGCATGGCGCGCTCCATCCTTTTCTGCTCCTGATATTTGCGCGGCGTGTGCCCGACCCGTTTCTTGAATTCCCGCAGGAAATAATCGGCATTGAAGGGCGTCGCCTGCACGGCCTGCTCCGCGATGTCCGGATCGAGCGGGTTGGCTGAAATCATCGCGACGGCCTTCATCACCGCAAGGTCCAGCGCATCGGTGCCTTCAGGCTGATATGTCGCACTGTCATTCCAGCCGATGAAAGCATCCTCGATATAGGCGATGAGCAGATACATGAAGAGATGATGCTGGCTCAGCGTCAGTGAGGAAGGTGGCGCCGTCTGGCGATATTGTCGCACCAGCGGCTCCAGGAGCGGCCATTTTTTCAGCCGCACATGAGGACGCAACTGCATCTGCGCGATCAGATCGTGCTTGCCGTAAATGTCCAGACTGAAATGCTGGGCAATGCCCCTATAGATTGTCGTCCCGCGGTTCCAGCCCCGGAAACGCTGCCCCCGTCGGATCAGCATCGCGTCCCCGGGCTCCAGCACCCGGCGCTCGCCCTCGATGACATAGTGACCGCAACCCTCCAGACAGATGACGAAATCCTCGACCGGGTTTGTCTTGTCGATCCGCCACGTCCTCGAATGCTCCATCTTGATCGTCGCGCGCGTGAGTTTCAGCGACAGCGCCGAGGGCGCGATACTGGAGAGAATACCACCTTCAATTTCATCCATCTTTTTTTCCGCATTTGTTCATTCATTCTCGGCCGAAAATGAAATTATGTCACGCTAAATACTGGAGGAGGAACGGAATTGATGATTGTTCAGACTTCCAGCTAAGCCACTGACGCATAACAGCCTTGCACCTATTGGCTGGAGGAGGAATTTGATTTGCACAAAAATGTATTTCTCATAACCGGGTGTTATTTGCCCGTTGGAGGCGTCACATGAGGGCGCAGCGTTTACTGGGCTATGCCTATCTGGCCCCTTATTTGATCGGCCTCGTCATTTTCACGGCCATCCCTTTTTTAACGTCTCTTTATCTCAGCTTCACCAGTTACGACCTGATGAGCAGCCCGCAATGGACCGGGTTATCCAACTACGAGCGCCTGTTCACGCGCGACCGCACATTCGACAAGTCGCTGACCGTCACGCTTCTTTATGTATTTTCCACCGTGCCGTTGAAGCTTGCCTTCGCACTCTTCATCGCCGCCATACTCAACTATAAGCTTAAATTCATTAATCTCTTCCGGACGGCATTTTACGTCCCCTCCATCCTCGGCGGTTCGATCGCCATCGCGGTTCTGTGGCGTTACCTGTTTTCGGCCGAAGGCCTCGTCAACATGGCGATTGCTTCGGTTGGCCTCACGCCCGTCGACTGGTTCGGCGACCCGACAAATGCGCTTTTCACCATCACGCTGCTGCGTTGCTGGCAGTTCGGCTCGGCCATGGTGATCTTCCTGGCGGCCCTGCAGTCGATCGACAAGTCGCTTTACGAAGCAGCCTCCATCGACGGTGCGGGCAAGGTCATGACCTTCTTCTTCGTGACACTGCCGCTGCTGACGCCGGTCATCTTTTTCAACCTCGTCATGCAGATGGTCCAGGCCTTCCAGGAGTTCAACGGCCCCTACATCATCACCCAGGGCGGACCGCTGAAATCCACCTATCTCCTGCCCCTCTACATCTACGAGGAGGCTTTCAAGAAGTTCAACATGGGCTACGCCTCGGCGATCGCCTGGGTGCTCTTCGCCATCATCATGGTGCTCACGCTCGTGGCCTTCTGGTCCTCGAAGAAGTGGGTCTATTACGCCGGCGACAAGAGGAGCTGAGCCATGACCGATATGACTTTGCCCAAAACCACGGCTCGCAGCCTGGATGAAGCCGCCGCTGCAAAGCGGGCCCGTATGGACCTCATCTCCGCAGTCGTCCGTTATTCGCTGCTCTTCGGCGTCGGTTTCCTGATGCTCTATCCGCTGATCTGGCTGGTCGGCGCGAGCTTCAAGACCAATTCGGAGATCTTTGCCGGCGCAGGCTTCCTGCCGGAAAGCCCGACGCTCGAAGGTTACATCCAGGGCTGGCAGACCTCCACGCCCTATACATTCGGCCGGTTTTTCTGGAATTCGTTCCTGATCATCCTGCCGAAAGTCATCGGCACGGCGATTTCCTGCACGATGGTGGCCTACGCGTTTGCCCGCTTCGATTTTCCGTTCAAGAAGATCCTGTTCGGATCGGTCATCGCCGTCCTGCTTCTGCCGAACGTCGTCACCCGCATCCCGCAATATATCCTCTTCCGGGATCTCGGCTGGCTGGATAGTTTCCTGCCGCTCTGGGTGCCCTCGGCGCTCGCCGGTGATGCCTTCTTCGTCTTCATGCTGGTGCAGTTCCTGCGCTCGCTGCCGACGGACATGGAGGAGGCCGCCCGCGTCGATGGCGCAAACAGCCTGCAGACGCTGATCTTCATCGTCGTCCCCATGCTCGGACCGGCACTGGTCTCGGTCTGCCTGTTCCAGTTCATGTGGACGATGAACGACTTCCTCGGACCGCTGATCTACATCTCGTCGGTCGACAAATATCCGGTGAGCCTCGCGCTCAAACTCTCAATCGATACAACCGAAGCCTTCGAATGGAACCGCATCCTGGCGATGTCGGTGCTTACCATCACCCCGGCGCTTGTCGTGTTCTTCGCGGCGCAACGGTACTTCATCGAAGGAATCTCTGCGGGAGGCAGAAAGGGCTGACATGGCACAGGTACAACTGAAAAACCTCGAGAAAGTCTACAACAAGACCAACAAGGTCGTTCACGGCATCAATCTCGACATCAAGGACGGCGAGTTCATGGTTCTGGTCGGCCCGTCGGGCTGCGCCAAGTCGACGACGCTGCGCATGATCGCCGGCCTCGAAGACATTACCGGTGGCGATGTCATCATCGGCGGAGAACGCGTCAATGATCTTTCGCCAAGCAAGCGGCAGATTGCCATGGTGTTCCAGAACTATGCGCTTTACCCGCATATGAAAGTGCGCGGCAATCTCTCCTTCGGCCTGCGTATCGCAGGTCGTCCGAAGGCGGAAATCCAGGCGGCCGTAGACAAGGTCGCCGAAATTCTCGAAATCGAACCGCTGCTCGATCGACTGCCGAAACAGCTGTCGGGCGGTCAGGCCCAGCGTGTCGCGCTCGGCCGCGCATTGATCAAGAATCCCGGCGTCTTCCTTTTCGACGAACCGCTGTCGAACCTCGACGCCAAGCTGCGCGCCTCGATGCGCGTCCGCATCACCGATCTGCACCGCCAGCTGAAGGCGGAGGGCAGCTCGCCGACCGTCGTTTACGTCACCCATGACCAGACGGAAGCCATGACCATGGGTGACCGCATCTGCGTCATGCAGGCCGGTCGCATCATGCAGGTCGCCACCCCGAAGGAACTCTACAACGCTCCGGCCAATCTTTTTGTCGCCGGCTTCATCGGCACGCCGGAAATGAACCTCGTCGAAGGCGCGATGGAGGGCGGTGAATTCATTCTGGGCGGTCAGCGCCTGGCGCTCGGCAACGATCTTGCCGCCCGGCTTTCCAGCCAGCCCGGCAGCGCCGTTCTCGGCATCCGCCCGCAGCAGTTCTCGCTGGTGAGCGAAGGCCCGGCTTTGCAGGCCAAGCTCGTCAATGCCGAGTTCATGGGCCACGAGGTCTACATGCATGCCGATTGCGAAGGCCGCAGGCTGATCAGCGTGGTCGGCGCCGCAGAATTCGAGGCACGGGGGCAATCCGAAGTGATCCGCCTGCGCCCCGACCCGAAAACATTGCACGTTTTCGACAAGTCAGACGGCCGCAACGTTTCGCTGCATGGAGGCAGCATTGCGGCATAACCAGATCAAGCCAAATTTGAGGAGGCACACATGAAGAGCATATTGAAATCATCAATCGTTCTTGCCGGCACGGCCCTCGCGGTCATCGCGATGGCGCCGTCGGCTAGCGCTGCGGAATTGCGCATGTCGTGGTGGGGTGGTGAAAGCCGCCACGTCGCAACGCAGAAGGCGATTGCCGCCTGCGGCGCCAAATACGGACATACCGTGAAAGGCGAGTTCACCGGCTTTGACGGTTATCTGGAAAAGCTGACCACCCAGATGGCGGGCAAGACGGAAGCCGACATCATCCAGGTCAACTGGCCGTGGTTGCCCCTGTTCTCCAAGAACGGCAATGGGTTCGCCGACCTGCGCACGCTGAAGGACATCGACCTGTCCAACTGGACCGAGGGTGATCTGGAATCCGGCTCGACGAATGGCGTATTGCAGGGCCTGTCGGTCTCCACCTCGGGTCGCGTCTTCTTCTTCAACACGACGACGCTCGAAAAAGCCGGCGTGGAAGTGCCCAAGACCTGGGACGAATTCTTTGAGATGACCAAGACGGTCAAGGAGAAGCTCGGCCCGGATTATTACACCTTCAACGCGGTCAAGGAGACGGCCCATCTTCTGATGACGCTGGCGGTAACGCAGGCGACCGGCAAGGGCATGGTGGACCCCAAGACCAACCGCGTCGCCTGGACGCCTGAAGAACTGGCAACCGGCATCGGCTTCCTCGGCAAGCTCGTGGAAACCGGCGCGATCCGCTCGCAGAAGCAGGAAGCAGCCGATGGCAACGTCAACCTCTTCGAAAAGCCGGCATGGTCGGAAGGCAAGATCGCAGGCTCCTATGAATGGGATTCGACCTATTCGAAATATGCCGATCCGCTGAAGGAAGGTCAGGTCCTGAAGCCGGTGCCGATGCTGACGATGGCCAATGGTAAAACCGAAGGCGTCTTCCGCAAGCCGTCGATGGTGTTCTCCATCTCCAAGAATTCGAAGAACCCGGAAGCGGCAGCACAGATCACCAACTGCCTGCTGAACGAGCCGGAAGGCATCGATGTTCTCGGCACCTCGCGCGGTATTCCGGCCTCCAAGGCTGCAATGGCGCGGCTGACGAATGCAGGTGAGCCGGAAGTTCAGGCCGCCAATGCCATCGTCATGGCCTCCACCGGCCCGACGATTTCGCCCTTCGACGAGAACCCGGTCATCCGCGGCATCATCATCGATACGCTCGAAGAATACGCCTACGAGCAGATCGATGAGAAGGAAGCTGCCGAACAGATCATCGACGGCGTGAACGACGCCCTCGCCAAGTTCGACTAAGCGCAGATGACGCTCACCATCCGGCCTGACAAAGGCCGGATGGTGGTTTGCTCAAGAGAGAAACGATGAACAAAGCCATTTCAGTTGCGATCTCCGCACGGATCGCGGCCATAAGGTTGGCTGTGCCCGGCGCACGTTATGCCCTGCCGCAACCGTTGCCTTGGCGGCTGTTGCGCAGCGGGGAAAGCGAACCGGTACAGCAGGGAACGGCAACAAGCGTCGTCACCCTCCTGGATACCCTTTATCCGGCCACCGATTACCGCTTCGAGACCGAAGGCTTCGAGCCTCTTTTATTCCGGACCCGCGATTGCGCCGGCCTTGTCCGGGCCACCGATTACGGCCTCATCGAGGACGCGTCCTTATCCGACCTTGGCGCGGCGCGCAGCAATGCCGATGCCCTTGCCAAGGCGCTCGCGGATACGCCCGCAGGCGGCACGCTCTATATCGCTCCCGGCATCTGGACGGCCTTCCCCCTGAAGCTGCGAAGCGACATGGTGCTGCATCTTGCAGAAGGCGCGACACTTCGCGCACCAAGCGTCCGTGACGGCTGGCCGATCCTGCCCGCACGTGCCGAAGATGGCCACATGCTGGGCAGCTGGGAGGGCCTTCCCGATGCCTGCTTTGCAGCCCCGGTCCACGCGATCGGCACCGAACGGCTGACCATCGAAGGCAAAGGCATCCTCGATGGATCCGGCAATGCCGGCGACTGGTGGACATGGCCGAAGGAAACCCGCGATGGCGCGCGCCGCCCGCGTGGCCTGCACCTTGTCGATTGCAAGGATACCCTTCTTCTCGGCTTCACCATCCGCAACGCCCCCTCCTGGACTGTCCACCCTCAGGGATGCGACGGACTGGCGGCAGTCGCGCTCCATATCCAGGCACCTCATGACAGCCCCAATACCGATGGCTTCGATCCCGAGGGCTGCCGCAATGTGACCGTCGAAGGCGTGCGCTTTTCCGTCGGCGATGATTGCATCGCCATCAAGGCCGGCAAGCGCGGCAACAGGGGTGAAGCCGATCACCTGAAGGAAACCCGTGGCGTCACTATCCGCCATTGCCTGATGGAACGCGGTCACGGCGGTGTCGTCATCGGTTCGGAAATGTCCGGCGGCGTTCACGATGTGACCGTCGAGGATTGCGACATGGTCGGCACCGATCGCGGCCTGCGGATAAAGACGCGCCGCGGTCGTGGTGGCGGCATCAGCAACATCTCCATGCGTCGGGTAAAAATGGACGGCGTATTGGTGACGCTTTCGGCCAATGTCCATTATTTCTGCGATGCCGACGGCCATGACGACTGGGTCCAGTCCCGCGCTCCGGCACCGGTCGTCGAAGGCACACCCTATGTCGATGGCATCTATGTCGAAGACGTGGATGTCTATGGTCTGGCACTTGCCGCAGGCGTCTTCCTCGGCCTGCCGGAAATGCCGGTTCGCAATATCCGCATCCGCGGCCTGCGTATCCACTCCACCGATCCGGCAGCCATAGCAGCACCTCCCATCATGGCCGATGACGTGCGGCCAATGCGTCACGAAAAGATCCTCTGCGAGCACGCCGAGATCGATTGCGACGACGCAAGCCTGCTTTCCCCCGCCCCGATATCCCTCCCGAACCGACTGGCGCCCCGATGAAACCCACCGACTATTTCGACGAATTCTGCAACAGCTATCAGGCCTATAAGCAGGGGTCCTGGTGTTATGAGGACGGCTGCATCTATCGTGGTCTCGAACTGCTCTACCAGGCGACGGGTGAGCAGCGCTGGCTCGATCATCTCCTGCGGCTGATCACACCGCAGGTAGGTCCGGATGGAACCCTTGCGGGCTATACCCCGGAAGAATTCAACATAGACAACATCCTGCCCGGACGGGCACTGCTCTTCCTGAACTGGGAGACTGCCGATCCTCGATACAGGGCAGCTGCAAGCCGCCTGATCGGACAGCTCGATGCGCATCCGCGTATCCCCGCCGGCAACTACTGGCACAAGAAGCGTTATCCTTCGCAGGTCTGGCTGGACGGCCTTTACATGGGCCTCCCCTTCCAGGTGGAATACGCGCTTGCAACGGGAGAAAGCCCGCGCATCGCCGACGCCCTGCAGCAAATGGCAACGGCGCTTGCACTGACACAGGTCGGCAACGGACTTTATGTCCACGGCTATGACGACAGCCGCGCCGAGAAATGGTCGGATCCCGTCACCGGCAAGTCCCCCGCCGTCTGGTCACGCGCTGTGGGCTGGCTCGCAATGGCGCTGGTCGATATCCTTGCCGTGCTCCCCGACGATCCGGCAACCGCGACGCTGAGACGTCAGACACGCTCCATCCTTCTGGCCATCGCCGAGCGGCAGCAACCATCCGGCCTCTGGCCTCAGGTTCTCGATGCTCCCGATCTCGCCGGAAACTACGACGAGACCTCGGCATCCGCGATGTTCGCCTATTCCTTGCTGCGGGCGGAGCGGATGGATCTGGTCGCACCGGAAGAAGCGCCGAAAATCCGTGCGGCTGGTCAGAAGGCAGCCGAAGCTCTCGTCGACAAACGCCTTGTTGAGGAAGAGGGAAAGACCCGTCTTGTCGGCATTTGCCAGGTCGCCGGCCTTGGCCCCTTCGATGGCCGCTATCGCGACGGCTCGCCTCCATACTATCTGACGGAAGCGGTCGTGGCCGACGACGCAAAGGGCGTCGGCCCCTTCATGATGGCCTATGCCGAAGCCACGCTGGCGATCAAGGCGAAGGCCGCCTGATCTTTAAAAGCAGTTCCAGCAAAAGCGGGAAACCGGTTTTGCTGGGATTGCGCCAAACAAAAAGACGCAGCGCTTTCGCGTCCCCCTAAGCGTGCCTTGTATCCCGGATTAACACGGCACGCTCTATGCGCAGCCAGCGTATTACCCGTCAGGGCAATGCACCGGCTTGGCATTCAGGCAGCCCAGCTGCGCTCGAGAACGGAAATCCAGTTCTCATGGCCGATCTTCTTCAGCTCGGCATCGTTGAAACCTTGGCGGCGTAGCGCATCGACAAGAAGCGGCAATCCGGCCGCATCCTTCATTTCCGCCGGAATGGTCGTGCCGTCGAAATCGGAACCGAGCGCCACGTGATCGATGCCGATCCGCTCGGCGATATAGGCGACATGACGAACCAGCAGATCGATGCTTGTATTCGCATCCTTCACCCCGTCATCCCGCAGGAACAGCACGCCGAAATTGATGCCGACGAGGCCACCCGTATCGCGGATCGCGTCGAGCTGGCGGTCGGTCAAGTTGCGGCTGTGGTTGCACAGCGCATGCACGTTCGAATGCGATGCGACGAGCGGCGCCTTGGAAAGCTTGGCGATCTCCCAGAACCCTGCCTCGTTCATATGCGACAGGTCGACCATGATCTTCAGCTCGTTACAGGCACGGATTAGGTCCCTGCCCGTTTCGGAAAGCCCCGGGCCGATATCCGGCGACGACGGGTAGCGGAAGGGCACGCCGTAAGCGAAGACATTCGGCCGGCTCCAGACCGGCCCGAGCGTCCGCAGGCCGGCCTGATAAAGCACGTGCAGCGCATCGAGATCGGCGGCGATCGCTTCGGCACCTTCGATATGGAAGACGGCGGCAAAGCTGCCCGTGTCGATCGAATGACGGATGTCATCTGCCGTGCGGCATACCGTCACGGCGCCATTGGAGCGCGCCTCGATATCGAAGAGAAGCCGCGCCATCGCCAGCGTTTCGTTGAGCGCATCAGGCTGTGTCGGCGTTGGATAATCCCCGTTTGCATCCTTCGTCATGCTTGGCGAAGGAACGTAAATAGCGCATAGACCACCCGCCAGGCCGCCGGCCTTGGCGCGGGGCAGGTCAATATGCCCCGTATCCTCGCCCTCAAGAAAACGCTTTACCGGGTCGTTGCCGCCGCCACGGCGCAAGCGCAGAAGCACATCGTTGTGGCCATCGAAAATCGGGAGAGGATTGTTCAACATTTTCAAAATCGTCCTGCCGGAACCTTCAGAGTTTTGGCTATCCGTAAGTAGGTGACGCCGCGGCCGCAAATGCAAACCGCGCATAACCTATTCGAAAAATGGAATTGGTCCGCCTGTAAACGCACTGTTAAGACGCGCGACGAATTGCGGCAAAATCTTGCCGGACTGCGGCTTGTCCGCGGGCCCGGTTCATTAAGGGGAATATAGCAATGGTATCGAGACGTAATTTTCTGATCGGCGGCGCAGCCTTGCCGTTCCTGTCCTACATCAATCTGGCAGACACTGTTTTTGCAGCCACGCCGAAGGACATTCTGGTCGTCGCCCAGCAGCTCGACAACATGACCAGCCTCGACCCGCATGAAGGTTTTGAGGCCGTCGGCGGCGAAATGATCAGCAACATGTATGAGAAGCTGGTCCGCGCCAACAGCGACAACCCGAATGAAGTGACCCCGGTCATCGCCGCGTCCTGGGAAGCCGATGCCGAAAACAAGGTCTTCACCTTCAAGCTCGGCAATTCCAAGTTCGCCTCCGGCGCTGAGGTAACGGCTGAGGACGTCGCGTTCTCGCTGCAGCGCGCCATCAAGATGAACAAGGGCCCGGCCTTCATCATCAATCAGTTCGGCTTCACGCCCGAAAACGTCGAGACCCTGATCGTCGCCAAGGACGAAAAGACCGTCACGCTGACGACCGAAAAGCCGACCGCGATTTCCTTCCTGCTGTTCTGCCTGTCGGCCAATATCGGCGCCATCGTCGAAAAGAAGACCGTTCTCGAAAACGAAGTGAACGGCGACCTCGGCAATGCCTGGATGCAGAAAAACAGCGCGGGTTCCGGTGCGTTCAAGCTGCAGGCCTGGAAGGCTTCCGAAAGCGTTGCACTGACGCTCAACGAACACGGCCCCTACAAGGGCAACCTGAAGCGCGTCATCATCCGCCACGTCGTCGACCCGTCGTCGCAGATGCTGATGCTGCAGAAGGGTGACGTCGATATCGCCCGCGACCTGACCTCGGAACAGCTGAAGGTCCTGCAGTCCGACGAAAACGTCGTTCTTGTTCGCAAGCAGATCGCATCCCTGATGCTGATCTCGATGAACCAGTCGAACCCCAACCTTGCCAAGCCGCAGGTCTGGGAAGCCGTCAAATGGGCGATCGATTACGAAGGCATCCAGAAGAACATCATTCCGCTGACCCATGCCGTGCACCAGAGCATGGAGCCGGCCGGCTTCCCGGGTACGGTCACCGACACGCCGTTCAAGAAGGACGTCGCAAAGGCAAAGGCTCTGATGGCGGAAGCAGGTCTCGCAGACGGCTTCGATATCACCATGGATCACTACTCGGCACAGCCTTCCCCGGATATCGCCCAGGCGCTCCAGGCGAACCTCGGCGAAATCGGCATCCGCGTGAAGCTTCTGTCGGCTGAAAACCGTCAGGTTCTCACCAAGATGCGCGCCCGCCAGCACCAGATGGCGCTGTCTGCATGGGGCACGGACTATTTCGATCCGAACTCCAACGCCGAAGTATTCTGCATCAACAAGGACAATTCGGACGACGCCAAGAAGAAGCCTTTCGCATGGCGCTCGAACTTCAAGAACGACGAGCTGGCTGCAAAGGCAGAAGCCGCTCGTGACGAGAAGGACCCGGCCAAGCGTCTGGAACTCTACGAAGCTCTGCAGCGTGAATTCATGCACAACAGCCCGTTTGCCATCATGTTCCAGAACACCAAGACCGCCGCATGCCGCAAGGGCGTCAACGGCTTCCAGCTCGGCGTTCTGTCTGAAGGCAACTCCTACCTCGGGACAAGCAAGGCGTGAACAGACGTTTCAAGAGCCTTGCAGCAACACTGAGCAGCGTCCTCCTGACGCTGTTCGGCTTGACTGTCCTGACCTTCCTCATCGGCCGGGTCATGCCGGTCGATCCCGTCATTGCCGCCGTTGGCGACAATGCGCCCGAGGATGTCATTCTTCGCGTACGCGCCGAAATGGGCCTTGATCAGCCCATTCCGGTGCAGTTCCTCCACTATCTGAACCAGCTGGCACACGGCGATTTCGGCATGTCGGTTCTGACCAAGAACCCGGTGGCGCAGGATATCGTCCGCTTCTTCCCGGCAACCTTCGAGCTCGCCACCGCAGCCCTCATTCTGGCGGCCTTGATCGGCATCCCGCTCGGCGTCTGGGCAGCTGTCCGCCAGGGCACGATCACCGACCAGGCGATCCGCGTCGTCTGCCTCGCCGGCCATTCCGTGCCGGTCTTCATGCTGTCGCTGATCTCGCTGCTGATCTTCTATTCCTGGCTCGACCTTGCCCCGGGCCCCGGCCGCCAGGACATCATCTATGACGGCATGATCGACACGGTCACCGGCATCCTGACGATCGACACCCTGATCGCCGGCGATTTCGATGCCTTCTGGGATGCGCTGGCGCATATGGCACAGCCGGTCATCATCCTTGCCTATTTCTCGATGGCCTACATCGCCCGCATGACGCGCGCCTTCATGATCGACGCGCTGAAAGGCGAATATGTCATCACCGCCCGCGCCAAGGGTCTGTCGCTGACCAAGGTCATCTGGGGCCATGCCTTCCCGACGGTTGCAGTCCAGCTCGTCACCGTCATGGCGCTCACCTATGCCGGCCTCCTGGAAGGTGCAGTCGTCACCGAGACCGTGTTCTCGTGGCCGGGCATCGGCCAGTATCTGACCGTATCGCTGATGAATGCGGACATGAACCCGGTCGTCGGCACCACGCTCCTGATCGGCCTCATCTATGTCGGCCTCAACCTGATCGCGGACATTCTCTACCGCGTCCTCGATCCACGGGTACAATAATGAACGCCACCTTCCGAAACTGGGCGCTGGACGAAAATCCGTCCTCGCGCCGCCAGGCCGCCTGGGGCAACTGGTACCGTATCTGGCTGAACCTGCGCGGCAATGCGCTCGGCATGATCGGCCTGACCATCATCGCCATCTTCATCGGCATCGCCATCTTCGCGCCGCTGCTCGCCACCCATGATCCGGCAGCGCAGGATCTAGCCAACCGTCTTGCAGCCCCGAGCGCCGCTCATTGGTTCGGCACAGATGAACTCGGCCGCGACATCTATTCGCGCCTTCTTTACGGCGGCCGCGTCACGCTCGGCATGGTCATCGCCGTCGTTGTGCTCGTCGCTCCGGTCGGCCTCGCCATCGGCTGCATCGCCGGTTATTTCGGCGGCATCGTCGATACGATCCTGATGCGCATCACCGACATCTTCCTCGCCTTCCCGCGCCTCGTTCTGGCTCTCGCCTTCGTTGCCGCGCTGAAGCCGGGTGTCGAAAGCGCCATTCTCGCCATCGCGCTCACCGCCTGGCCGCCTTACGCCCGTATGGCCCGCGCCGAAACGCTGACGGTGCGCGGCAGCGACTTCATCGCCGCCTATCGCCTCACCGGTGGCTCTTCGTGGCGCATCATCTTCCGCCACATCATGCCGCTCTGCGTGCCGACACTCATCGTGCGTGTGACGCTCGACATGTCGTCGATCATCATCACCGCCGCCTCGCTCGGCTTCCTCGGCATGGGCGCACAGCCGCCATCGCCGGAATGGGGTGCGATGATCGCAACCGCCAAGCGCTTCATCTTCGAACAATGGTGGGTTGCCGCCATTCCCGGCATCGCCATCTTCTTCGTCTCACTCGCCTTCAACTTCCTTGGCGATGCGCTGCGCGACGTTCTGGATCCGAAGGGGAACTGACGGATGCTGGTCGAAATCAAGAACCTCCATATCGGCTTTGAAAGCCGCACCGGCTTTGCCCCTGCGGTCAAGGGCGTTTCCATGTCGCTCGGCACCGAGAAGCTCGGCATCGTCGGCGAAAGCGGCTCGGGCAAGAGCCTGACCGCCCGTGCCCTGATGAAGCTCCTGCCCAAGCAGGCCCGCGTCGAAGCCGACAAGCTCGCCTTCGACGGCATCGATGTCCTGTCGGCGTCGGAAAAGCAGATGCGCACGATCCGCGGCAAGCGGGCCGGCTTCATCCTGCAGGATCCGAAATATTCGCTGAACCCGGTCAAGACGATCGGCAGCCAGGTTGCCGAATCCTGGCGCACCCATAAAGGCGGCAGCAAGCGTCAGGCATTGGAAGCCGCGATCAACCTTCTGGAAATGGTGAAGATCCGCGATCCCCGCAAGGTGGCCGCCTCCTATCCGCATGAAGTCTCCGGCGGCATGGGCCAGCGCGTCATGATCGCCATGATGCTGGCGCCTGATCCGGAACTGCTGATCGCCGACGAGCCGACCTCCGCGCTCGATGCCACCGTCCAGGCCGAAATCCTGCGCCTCATCGAGGAACTGGTCTCGGAACGCGGCATGGGCCTTCTGCTCATCAGCCACGACCTGCCGCTCGTCTCGCATTTCTGCGATCGCGTCGCCGTCATGTATGCCGGCCATGTAATGGAAGAACTGAAGGCATCCGAACTTCTCTCGGCACAGCATCCCTATACGCGCGGCCTCTTGAACTGCATGCCCTCGCTGATGCATCCCAAGGAGCGCCTGCCCGTCCTTACCCGTGATCCGGAGTGGCTGAAATGACGATCGAGATCGACAATCTGCGCATCAGCTTCGTTGGCCGTGAAGTCGTCAAGGGCGTGTCCTTCAACGTTGCCAAGGGCGCAAGCTTCGGCATCGTCGGCGAAAGCGGTTCGGGCAAATCCACCGTCCTGCGCGCCATGGCGGGTTTGAACAACGACTGGTCGGGCCGCATCGCCTTTTCCGGCGAGGATGCTCCGCTGTTTCGCCCGCCGGCATTCTTTCGCAAGGTGCAGATGGTGTTCCAGGACCCTTACGGTTCGCTGCATCCGCGCCAGACGATCGACCGTATCCTGTCGGAACTGCCGCTCGTGCACGGCATGGACAATATCGACGACCGCATCGCCAAGGTCCTGTCGGCCGTTGCCCTGCCGCAGACCGCGCGCTTCCGTTACCCGCACCAGCTTTCCGGCGGCCAGCGCCAGCGCGTCGCGATTGCCCGCGCCCTGATCGCCGAGCCGGAAGTTCTGCTGCTCGACGAACCGACATCGGCACTCGACGTGTCGGTTCAGGCGGAAATCCTCAACCTTCTGGCCGATCTGCGCGCTGAGCGGAACCTCACCTATGTGATGGTCAGCCACAATCTCAGCGTCATCACCCATCTTTGCACGCAGGTTGGCGTGATGATCGATGGCCATATGGTTGAACAGGTAACTGCCGAGGACCTGAGACTCGGCAATGTCAATCACGCTCATACTCGCGAATTGCGTAGCCTGAGCGTGGAGCTCGAAGAACCGGCCTGATCTTTCGGAGGAAAGGTTCTGGCGGACCCGGTCCGGTTTAAGAGCAGTAAGTGGAGAAGCGAGATGTCGATCACGGCCAATTGGGATAAAGCGCAACAAACCGCCAGGAAATTCACTGACGGATGGGGTGCGGATCAGCCCGGTGGCGCAGTGATCGGCTTCGACGCCAACGGTATTCGTTTCGCCGAAGTCGGCGGCGTCGAAAGCCTTTCCACCATGGCGCCGTTCGGCGCCGATACGGTCGTGCGTTACGCCTCCGTCACCAAACACGCCTTCTGCGCCATGGTGCTTTCCCACCCGGAAGCGATTTCGCTCGACGATACGCTTGGCCAGCATCTGCCCGAACTTCAGGAGCCGATGGCAAGCGTCACCGTCGCCCGCGCACTGGACATGAGCGGCGGCCTGCCGGACACGCGCGAATGCCTCTCGCTTCTCGGACTTTCGGTCTATACCGAAACCAAGGCCGGCCCGCTGATGGAATATCTCGCTCGCCAGACGCGGCTGAACTACGAAGCCGGCACCGAAGTTTCCTATTCCAATACCGGTTATCGCTTCGTCGAGACGGCACTTGAACGCAATGGCCTCTACTTCCGCGACTTCATCCGCGAAGCAGGCGCAAAAGCCGGTGCCACGCTCGACGCCCCCGATGTCTGGAATGATGCCGTCGCCGGCCTTGTCCCGGGCTACTGGCATGACGGCGAAAAGTGGCAGCTCTCCGCCGCCGGCCTGCATATTTCTGCCTCCGGCAGCATGACCGGCAGCGCCACGAGCCTCGCCAACTGGCTGCGCCTCCTTTTGTCCGGAAACGCGCCCTTCGCAGACACGCTTGCCCGCCTTGCCGCCCCCCGCACCCTGAATGACGGCACGGAAAGCGGCTACGGGCTCGGCATCTGCCGCACCGTGCTGGGCGGTCACGAGTTCACCGGCCATGGCGGCTCGCATCCGGGCTACAAGACCTATTTCCTTCTCGATCAGGCAAACCGGACCGGTGTCGTTGTCGTCTCCAACCGCGAGGACACCAACGGCAGCAAGATCGCCCAGGAGGCTATGGCAGCGCTTTTCGGCCTCGCCTTGCCCACCCCCTCCTCTACCTTGACCGAAGGCCTCTACGTCACCGAAACCGGCCCCTTCTGGATCGAGGTGAAAGGTTGCGGCGTCAACTGGCTCGATGCCGATACCGCCGTCTATGAGGACAAGGACGGTTACGTCTCCTCCTTCTCCGCAACCTCTCCCATGCGCCTAAAAATGGATGGCGCAGCGATCACCGGCCAGATCGGTTACCCCGCCCGCCGTCTTCTGCCCGCCGTCGATACCGGCGTTCCGGCCTCGCTTGCCGGCCGCTGGTTCTCTGATGAGGGCGCCACTTTCGAGATCGACGGCGATGCCGTGGTCATGGGCGTCGGCCCCGTCCGCCACCGCATGCCGCTCAAGGCCCTCGGCAACGGCCGCTTCCTCTTCACGCTGAAGGACGGCCCCTGGACGAAGCGCGTCTGCCTGCATGTTCTGTCCGAGAACCGCCTCGAACTGGTTCTGTCCCGCGCCAGAATGATCGAATATAGCCGCGCGTGACGGCAGCGCACTGACACAGTCGCATTCCAAAAGCAGGATCTGCTGATTGCATTTTGCCGCCATTCGGACCAATGGAAGACCGCAGCCGGTTTTGCATTGGAGTTCGCTGTGGAAGTCAAATGGCTTGAAGATTTTCTGGCGCTGGCGCAGACGCTGAACTTTTCCAAGGCGGCGGATGAGCGCAACGTCACCCAGTCCGCCTTCAGCCGCCGCATAAAACAGCTGGAAGCCTGGGTCGGCACCAGCCTCATCGACCGCGCCACCTATCCTTCACGCCTCACCGAAGCGGGTCAGCGTTTCGTGCCGATTGCCGAGCAGACCCTGCAGGGGCTCTATCAGGCCCGCCGCAACCTTCAGCATGAAGAAGGCAATGATGCCCGCACAGTGACGCTCACGGCACTGCACACGCTCTCCTTCACCTTTTTCCCCGACTGGCTGACGAAGCTGAGCACTGAGCTCGGCCCGATTGTCTCCAACATGCGGCCCGATTCCGGCAGTATGGAAGAAAACCTCAACTCGTTGGTCGACGGCGATTCCGATTTCCTGCTGACCTACCAGAACCTGCATGTGCCGATGCTGCTCGACCCGCAATTCGAACATCATACGCTGGGCGCTGAAACGATCATTCCCGTCAGCGCACCGGACAGGCGAGGCGCGCCGCTTCACCGGGTCGAGCCGGGCTTCGCCCATGTCAGCTATCAGAAAACGTCGTTCTTCGGCCAGTTGATGGCCGGTGCCCTCGCAACCCGTCTGCCGACGGATAATCGCGTCCATGTCGGCAGCCATTCCATTGGCCTGAAAAGCATGGTCCTGGCGGGCTGGGGCGTGGCATGGATGCCGGAAAGCCTCGCCAATGCGGAACTGGCAGACGGAAGGCTCGTCCGCGCCGCAGAAAAAGACTGGGATCTCGCCGTCGAGATCCGTCTTTATCGCTCGAAGGAAAACCGGCGGCCCATCGTCAAACGTATATGGGAAACATTGGCCGCCGGCTGATTTTCTCAGCGATTCCTGCAAAAGTGGGAACCGGTTTTGCGTCCGGAATTGCGTTGAAACAGGAAATGCTTAGACCGCCGTGCGGCGGGCATTGTCCATGTAAAGCTTGCGCAGGCGCGCAAACATCGGGCCGGGCTTGCCGTCACCGACCGGCTTGCCGTCGATAAAGGTGATCGGCACGATGAAGTTGGACGCGCTGGTAAGGCAGGCCTCGCGCGCAGCCATGGCTTCCTCGACGGTGAACAGACGTTCCTCGACGGTCAGTCCCTGCTCGCGGGCAAGTTCGAGCACGGCCAGACGCGTGCAGCCCGGCAGGATGGCGTTGCCGTTGCCTCGGGTGACGATCTTGTCGTCATTGGTGATAATATAGGCGGTCGACGACGCACCTTCGGTAACGAAACCATCCTGTACCATCCACGCCTCGTCGCAGCCTTCAGCCTTGGCGATACGCTTGGCGAGAACCTGCGGCAGCAGGCAAACGGTCTTGATATCGCGGCGTTCCCAGCGCTGGTCGGGCACGACCTTGACCTTCAAACCCTTTTCGACGGCGGCGACATGTTCCAGCGTCTTTGCCTGCGTAAAGAGAAGCAGCGTCGGCTCGAGGTCTTCCGAATAGAGGAAATTACGGTCTTCGGCACCACGCGTGTATTGCAGGTAGATCACGCCCTCGGTCAGCTTGTTTTCTTCGACGAGACGCTTTTCGATGGCGACGATCTCGTCGGTCGAGATCGGCAGATGACCGCCGATTTCGCGCACGCTGCGCTCCAGACGCGTCATGTGCAGCGGACTGTCGATCAGCTTGCCATCCAGCACGGCCGTGACTTCATAAATACCGTCACCGAAAAGAAAACCGCGATCGAAGATCGACACATGGGCTTCGTTCTCGGGCAGAAAGGCACCGTTCAGATAAACGATGCGGGGCGTTGCGGCGGACATGGGAACTCCGTTGGACTGTATGGAAAATGATCAGCGACGCTTGAGAGCATCGAGAGAAATGGCATGGATGGTCGAGGCCTTGTCCGTCCCGGCATTATAGCCGTGGGTCGTGGTTGCCATCGTCATCGAATTGAGGATCGCCTCCTCAGCAGCCTCGATCACCGCCTCGAACAGCGGCGAGACGACATCATTGGACAGAACCGGGTAATTGGCGACAGCCTTGCGGCGCTCCGCCGTGCGGCGCACCTCTTCGGCGGTGGAAAACGCCAGCGCATAATCGCCCGAACCGTTACTCAGTGCCGCACCGGTGCGCGCCAGGCCGCCGAAACAACGCTCGGCAAGCCGCTTCAGATTACGCGAGCAGAGCGGCGCATCGGTCGCCACGATCATCACGATCGAGCCGTCCTTGTCATGCGCTCCGTCGGCCTCGTAAGGTTGTCCGGCAACCGTAAGCTTGCCGCCATAATTGGACTGAACCAGAACGCCGACCGCATAATCCGCGCCACCGGCCTTCGCGACACGCGAACTGGTGCCTATCCCACCCTTGAGACCGAAGGCAACCGTACCGGCACCAGCGCCGATTGCCCCCTCTTCGACCGGGCCTGTCTTCGCAGATCCGAGCGCCTGAGACATTTCGTCCACGGTCGGCCGGACAGCGCGAATATCGTTCAGCCGTGAATCATTAGTCTCGCCAACCACGGCATTCAGCGAGACGACACGCTCATTGCCGGCCTGTGCCAGCACATGCCGGTTGATCGCCTCGATGGCGCGGCCGACGCCGAGCGTATTGGTGAGCAGGATCGGCGTCTCGATCTCGCCAAGCTCGGCGATCTGCGTCGAGCCCGCGAATTTGCCGAAACCGTTGAACACGGCAAGTGCCGCCGGCACTTTGTCCTGAAACAGATTGCCCGAATGCGGCAGGATGGCCGTCACACCCGTGCGTGTCCGCTCGCCTTCGATGCAGGTGACATGACCGACAGCAACGCCCGCCACATCGGTGATCGCATTCAGCGCCCCGGTCTCATAATGGCCGACGGAAATGCCGAGATCACGCAGGCGCGAACGATTTTCAGAAGTCATTGAACAGGTTCCGGTCTTCAATCTGGCCGAAGACTACTTCAGGTGGGTGCCGACCGGCACAACAAAAACGGAATAGTTTCAGACCAGCTTTGCAAGAGGATAGCCGGATACGAAACAACGTCTCAGCAAGGGATCGACAGGTCACCGAGATAAAAATGTACACGTGTACAATTTTGTCATCTCACTGTTGTGGAGCGCTCCTAATGTCCGCCTCGTTCAGGATCAACTCCTTGCTTTCCCGCCCGGATAACGCTGTTTGCGACCGGCTCGGAGGAAGCAAGATCGCTTATCGAGGATAAGTCATGACCGTACTTCCGCGTTTCAAATCCGCCATTCTGGCGACAGCGCTGCTGGCATCGACGGCAACATTTGCCATGGCCAAGGATGTCACCATTTCCGTCTGGGCCGGCGGCACAGGCCCGACCAACGACTACCGCATCGAAGCCATCAAGATGGCCGCCGACGTCGTCGAGCGCCAGGCAAAGATCCGCGGCGAGGATCTCACCATCAAGATCGAAGGCCAGACCTGGACGGGCTGGGACGATTTCAAGCAGGCAGTGACGCTGGCCGCCGAATCCGGCAAGGCGCCCAACATCATCGTTTCCGGCCACGAGGATATCGGCCCCTGGTCACAGTCCGGCCTGCTGCGTCCGATCGAGGATTATGTCGATTTCGACGCCTGGCCGCTCAACCAGCTTTACCCGAACCTGATCGACGTCTCGTCCTATGACGGCCGCATCTGGGGCATTCCGCAGGATGCAGAGGCGCGTCCCTTCTTCTTCTCCAAGTCGCACCTGAAGGCGATCGGTTATTCAGATGCCGATATCGAGGCGCTGCCGGCAAAGGTCGAAAGCGGCGAATACACGCTCTACTCCATGCTCGACGACGCCAGGAAGATGCAGGATGCCAAGGTCGTCGACCCCGGCAAGGGTTTCATGCCGCGCCCGAATAACGGCACCGATTACTGGCAGTTCTACCAGAGCTTCGGCGGAGAGATGATCGATGCGGAATCCGGCAAGCTGGTGCTTGATCGTCAGGCGCTCACCGGCATGTATCAGTTCTTCGTCGATGCGGTCGAAAAGGGCGTCGTCCCGGCCACCTATCTCGGCACGACCTGGGACACCTGGCATCAGGCTGTCGCCGGCGACAAGGCCGGTATCTGGCACGGCGGCACCTGGCACAAGGCCGAATGGGAAGCCAAATGGGGTCTGAAGGACTTCTTCGGCCAGATGCAATACAGCCTGATCCCGGCCGGCAACGAAAAGGGCCGCGCCAACACGATCACCCATCCGCTCGTTTATCTCCTGTCGACCGGCGGTTCGGATGAGGATGCAACCCTTGCAGCCGAGCTGATCACCACGGCGTCCGAGCCCTACATCAACGCACTGCATGCGGTGAAGTCGGGCCACCTCGCCATCGGTTCTGCCGAAGCGTCGATCCCCTTCTATGCCAATGACCGCTGGACGAGCGCCGCAACCGAAGGCCTGCTGCCCAAGGCCAACGCCATCCCCAACAACAGCGATTTCGGCGTCGTCTGGAAGGCCATGTACAAGGGGCTCGAAGCCTCCTGGACCAAGACCAACTCCGTCGCCGATGCCGTCAAGGCTGTCGAGACGGAAGTGCGCAACGCGCTCGGCGACAAGATCGTCATCCGCTGATCCCTTCCATCCGCCGGGCGGCTTAATTGCCGCCCGGTCTTTCTGCATTCCCCCAGGTTCCCATGCGCGCTTCCTCGCCTTACAGGGCAAATCTTCTCGGCTTGGCTTTCATGACGCCGGCCATGGTTCTGCTTCTCGGCTTCTTCTTCCTGCCGGTCGTACTGACCAGCGTCTTCGCCTTCACCAACATGAGCACCGCAACCGGCATTTCCGGCGGTTCCTACGTCGTCACCGGCAATCTCCTGCGGTCACTTACCGATGAGGGCCTGGACGCGAAGACGATCGACGCGCTTGGCCAGTCGAGCTACGTCATCGATCAGGCCGGGCTGGAAAAAGCCCGCGCAGCCGGTGTCGATGCAAAATTCATCGCGGAAATTGCCGAACGGCTCAAGGATCGCTCCTTCACCAGCTCTTCCGCCTTCGAGCGCGAACTGAAAACACTGCCATCCCGCCCGACCCGGATACGCGATCTGAAAATCGCCGCCGGCGCCTTCGAGCAGTCGGTTCTCAACGTGCGTTACGCCAGCCGCGGCGAGATGGAGGCCGCACTTTCGCATATGCTCGAAAATCCGCCGGAAGGCGCGATCGAAAAAATCGCGACCGCAAGTTATACCGGCTGGACCTGGACAACGGATAATTTCAAGAATCTCGCTATCGCCCCCGATACCTGGCGAATTATCGGCAACACGGTCTTCTATGTGGTGTTGACGCTCGCCTTCAACGTGTTTGTCGGCCTGTTTCTGGCGATCACCACCTTCTACCTCCCGCCCGCAGGTTCCGGTTTCTTCAGCGTGCTCTGGCTTTTACCGCGCATCACCCCGGTCGTGCTTTACGCCGTCATGTGGAAATGGTTCACCTGGGAAGACGGTTTCGTCTTCAACATCGCCCAGGATCTCGGCCTGCCCGCCTTCAACTACATGAAGGGATCGGTGGCGAGCGCCTGGACGGTGGTCATCCTCGTCAATGGCTTCGTTGGCGCGTCCTTCGGCATGATCCTGTTTTCCGGCGCGCTCAAGGCCATTCTGGTACAGCAGCTCTGGGCAAGCGAAGTCGATGGCGCCTCGCGCTGGCAGCAGATCCGCTACATCATCCTGCCGCAGATGCGCTGGCCGATCCTCTTCGTCACCAGCTACCAGACGCTTTCCCTGTTGTCGTCCTACGAGCAGATCTGGCTCACCACCAATGGCGGACCGGGCAGCACGACGACGATCTGGGCGCTCGAAGCCTTCAAGACCGCGCTCAACAACTATACCGGCAATCTCCAATATGGCTTGGGGGCAGCCATGGCGCTGGTCCTCGTCGCCGTCGGGCTGGTCCTGTCGATCGTCTATCTCCGCCTCTTCCGTTTCGACGAAATGATGTCGAAGCCGAAGATCGAGTTTTAAGGGAGGACGATCATGACCCGCAATTTCGCCGCCTGGCCGATCATCCTGCTTTTGACGGTACTCAGCCTGCCACTCTTCATCATGTATCTGTTCCTGCTCGTCGATACGTTCAGCAACACGCCGCCCGGCTCACTTCTGCCCAACGAATTCACGCTGGAACACTGGCGTTTCCTCATCGACCCGACGATTACCGGCGACATCTGGAAACCGACGCTGACGACCATCCTCTTTTCTGCCAGCATGATGGTTATCGTCGTCTCCGTGTCGGCCACAGCCGGTTATGCATTGTCGCGCCTGGCCCTGCCGTTCCGGCGTTTTGTCCTTTCCGGCATCATGGTCATGCATGCCTTTCCGTCGGTCACGCTGATCATCGGCGTTTTCCTCGTGCTGCAGTTTGCCGGTCTCTACAATTCGCTGATCGGCGTCATTCTGGTGAAAGCCAGCCTGATGCTGCCCTTCGGCATCTGGATCATGAAGGGCTTTTACGACGCCGTTCCGTGGGAGATCGAAATGGCCGGGGTGCAGGACGGCGCAAGCCGCTTCATCGTCTGGCGCCGCATCATCCTGCCGCAGGTCAAACCCGGCCTTCTGTCGCTCGCGCTTTTCGCCTTCATCGATGGCTGGAGCGAATACATGCTGCCGCGCATTCTCGCACCGTCCAGCGATTTCGAAGTCCTGTCCATGTATCTCAACACGGTGTCGGACCCCAATTCCAGCACCTATAATTTCAACATCTTCAAGTCGGTCGGGCTGTTCTACACGCTGCCGGTGCTCGCACTTTTCGTGCTGTTCCAGAACCGTCTCATGAACATTTTCGGCGGGGGCACCAAAGGCTGATGCAAATCTCCATCCGCAACTTCACCAAGACATTCGACACAACGACCGTCATCGACGACATGAACCTGACCATCCGCGATGGCGAAATGCTGGCGCTGCTCGGCCCTTCCGGCTGCGGCAAGTCGACGACGCTTTTCACCATCAGCGGCATCCACCGCATGGACAAGGGCCAGCTAATGTTCGGCGACCGCGATGTCAGCGGCCTGCCCAGCCAGAAGCGCAATGTCGGCGTCGTTTTCCAGAACTATGCGCTCTATCCGCACATGAACGTCTTCGAAAATATCGCTTTCCCGCTGACGGTCCGCAAAGACGCAAAGGCCGATATAGACCGCGAAGTGCGCGCCATCGCGGCTCTCACCCATATTTCGGAACTGCTCGAACGCCGCCCCGGCCAGCTGTCGGGCGGCCAGCAGCAGCGTGTGGCGCTTGCCCGCGCCCTGGTGCGCAAGCCCGATGTCCTGCTGCTCGACGAACCGCTCGCCAATCTCGACGCCAAGCTGCGGCTCGAAATGCGCTCGGAAATCCGCCGTATCCAGCTTGAAACCGGCATCACGGCCGTCCTGGTCACTCACGATCAGGTGGAAGCCATGTCGATGTGCGACCGCATCGCCATCATGAAAAAGGGCGAGATCGTCCAGATCGATACCCCGGCCGACATGTACAGCAATCCGCGCACCTCTTTCGTCGCCGGCTTCCTCGGCAATCCGCCGATCTCCTTCCTAAGCGGCATCGCCATGGACAGCGCCTTCTCGATCGCCCCGATCAAACTGCGTGTTCCACTTGGCTCCCGTCAGGGCATTGCCGACGGCACGCAGCTGAAACTCGGCATTCGGCCGGAACATTTCGGCCCTGAAGGCGACATAGCCGTCCAAGGCAGGATCGCCTTTGCCGAAACCCAAGGCCGCGAAAACCTCTACGACGTCGCGCTGGCGGACGGTTCCGTGCTGCGCTCGATCCAGCCGGCCGGAAAAATCTGGGCAGTGGGTGAACCTGTCCGCTGGCATATCGACAGCAAATCGGTTTTCGTCTTCACTGACGATGGTCAGAGACTTTGACGGGGGACACGGTCATGACGTCTGCATCCACCTCTACACCCACTCGGGATTTCTCGGCCTTCTTCTCACGTTTCGGCTGGCCTGAAAATCGGGGACGCCTGCCCTTTTGCGTCGGCCATCGCGGCGCCAGCGGCCACGAGACGGAAAACACGCTCGCCGCCTTCCGTCGCGCCGCCGAACTCGGTGCGGAAATGTGGGAAATCGATACGCAACTCACCGCCGACGGCGTCGTGGTGATATCCCATGACGACCATCTTGAGCGCGTCTTCGGCAAGGATCTCCATATCTCGCAGCTCTCCTTCGCCGACCTGCGGGACGCGGTACCGGATGTGCCGAGTTTCGAGGAAGTCGCAGCGCTTGCCCGCGAAACGGAGTGCGGTCTCTATGTCGAGCTGAAACGTGCCGGGTCCGGTCCCTTGTGCTGGCAGCATCTGAAGGACAAACAGCAGCGTTTCGCCTGTTTCGGTTCCTTCGATCCGGCACAGCTACGGGAACTGCGCGAGCTGAACTGCGATTATCCGCTGGCGGTGCTGATCCGCGTCGGCGCTGATCCCCATGCGGCAGGCGATGAGGCATCCGCCGATATCCTGCATCTGTGCTGGGAAAAGGCGAGCGACACGCCGCAACAATTCGTCACCGACGAACTGATCGAACGGGCTTTCGCCGAAGGCCGCGAAATCGTTCTGTGGCACGAGGAACGGCCGGAAGTCCTGGCGGATATCATCGCCCTGCCGGTCCTCGGCATCTGCACCAACCTGCCCGACCTGATGCGCGTACGCGAAAATCACGGCGCTGAGCGCCCTGCAAAACGGGTAACCTCGCATGATGTGGCGCGCGCCGCCGGCGTTTCCCGCGCCGCCGTTTCCCGTGCCTTTACGCCGGATGCCAGCGTTTCGGAAAAAACCCGCGAAAAGGTCTATCAGGCAGCCAAGGATCTCGGCTACCGGGTGAATTATCTCGCCCGCAGCCTCACCAACAAGCGCTCCGATCTCGTCGGACTGGTCGCCGCCGGCCTCGACAATCCTTTCCGAACACAGCAGGTGGAACATCTGGCCCGCGCCCTGATCGCCCGCAACTATCGGCCGATCCTGCTTCCCACCTCGCAGGAAGCCGACAGCGCAACCGTCATCGGCCAATTGCTGCATTATGCGGTATCGGGCGTCATCGTCACCTCGGATGCTCCCCCCTCGCATATCTGCGAGGAATGTGCGGCGGAAGGCGTGCCGATCGTGCTGATCAACAAGGGCGAAGACTATCCTCTCGTCGACCGCGTTCTTTCCGACGACCACAATGCCGGCCACCTTGCAGCCGACCACCTGCTGCAGGCAGGCGCAACCAGACTGACGGTCATTGCCGGCACCACGATCTCCTATTCCTCGCGCCGACGCGCAGAAGCTTTTCTGGCACGAGCAAAATCCCTCGGCGCGGAAGTCTCCCACATCTCCGTCACCCAGAATGACTACCGCAATGGCCGCGATATCGTGCCTGCCCTGCTGGATAACGGCATAAACGGCATCTTCGCCGTCAACGACTACATGGCCTGCGGCGTCATCGATGGCCTCAATGATGCCGGCCGTAACGATGGCCAAGTCAGGGTCATCGGCCATGACGACATCCCCCAGGCCAGCTGGGGCGCTTATGAGCTGACCACTTTCCTGCAGCCCTGCGATATCCAGGCGGAACAGGTGATCGATCTCCTGTCCAGCCGTATTCTCGACCCCGATGCCGTTGCCCGCGTGGAATTCACGCCGGTGACATTGATAAAAAGAAGAAGTGCCTGATGCCATCCCCATTCGATCTTGCCGCGCTGCGTGAACGCACCGAGGCCGCCATAACCATTGCCCGACGTGTCGGCATGGAAACGGCAAAATTCCGCGCCGAAGTCCAGCCGGAAACGCTTGCCGTCGAAAACAAGGGTTTTCAGGATTTCGTCACAGTCGCCGACAAACGCGCCGAACAGATGATCCGCGAGGCTCTTCTCGGGCAGTTTCCCGATGATGCATTTCTGGGGGAAGAAGGCGGCACGAGCAGGAACGGCTCCTCAAGGGGCACATGGGTCGTCGACCCGATCGATGGAACCACTAATTTCATCCGCGGCTTCCGCCACTGGGGCGTCTCGATCGCCTTCGTCGCCGGCGACGAAATCCTTGTCGGCGTCATCTACGACGCCACCCAGAACGCCGTCTTCAGCGCCATCCGTGGTGAAGGCGCCCTGCGAGAAGGCAAACAGATCACGGCGGCAAAGACCACCGATCCGTCGCGTGGGCTCGCCATCCTCGGCCATTCCCGCAGGACCGATTTCGAAGACTACCTGTCCATCTCGCGAAAAATCTACGAGACCGGCATGGATTACCGGCGCATGGGTGCGGCCGCGATCGGCCTCATCCGTGTCGCGGAAGGCGTGGCCGACCTCTATTACGAACGCCACCTCTCCGCCTGGGACATGCTGGCCGGCGCATTGATCGCCAAAGAAGCCGGCGCAGTCATCGCCCTTCCTCCCCTCCCCCGGCTTCTCGCCCATGGCGGCCCCGTCGTCGCCTGCGCCCCTGGCGTGGCAAACGATCTGTCCTTCTTGATGGAACTCGAAAAGCAGGCCTTTGCTGCGGCCTGATTTCAGGCAACTGAATTATTCGGGATTTCAGATCCCCCTCCCGAAACGCAAAAAAGCCCCACGAAGGGCTTTTTGAACAGCTGTC
>UBXM01000041.1 GCA_900469445.1 Hyphomicrobiales bacterium | reverse complement strand
ACGAACTGGATGCCGCCGCTTGCCGTGTCGCGGGTGTCGAGCGTCTCGCCCGTCTCCGAAACGAGCGCCGCACGCAGCGAACTCGTACCCCAATCGAGGATGATCGACACAGGTTTCGGCATTCCGGATTTCCTTGTGGAAGTAGTGTTTTCTCAACGAGGGCGCCGCTGCGCCCCCGCAAACTCTGTGCGTTGCGTCATGACCGCCTGCTGGCCGCGGGCCGGAAAGCGGCAGCAGAGGGGACTGGCGTCAGGTAACGACGCCGATCTGCCACGGAACGAACTCGTCCTGGCCGTAGCCGAAAGCTTCGCTTTTCGACGGCTTGCCGGATGCGCAATCGACGATCATCTGGAAGATCGTCTTGCCCAGCTCTTCGATCGTGGCGTCACCATCGATGATCGAGCCGCAGTTGATGTCCATATCCTCTTCCTGGCGTTTCCAGGTCGCGGTATTGGTCGACAGTTTGAGGGAAGGCGAGGGCATGCAACCGAAAGCAGAGCCGCGACCGGTGGTAAAGCAGATCAGGTTGGCGCCGGAGGCGACCTGTCCGGTGGCAGAGATCGGATCGAAACCAGGCGAATCCATGAACACGAGGCCTTTGGCGGTAACTGACTGGGCATATTCATAAACACCGTTCAGCGGTGTGGTGCCCCCCTTGGCCACGGCGCCAAGCGATTTTTCCAGAATGGTCGTCAGGCCACCGGCCTTGTTGCCCGAGGATGGATTGTTGTTCATTTCCGCGCCGTTGCGGGCGCAATATTCCTTCCACCACTCCAGCCGCCGGACAAGTTTTTCGCCCACGACCTGGCTGGAGGCGCGACGCGTCAGAAGATGTTCCGCGCCATAAACTTCAGGCGTTTCGGAAAGGATCGCTGTGCCGCCATTCTTGACCAATATATCGACGGCCGCACCCAGCGCCGGATTTGCTGTAATGCCGGAATACCCATCAGAGCCGCCGCACTGAAGGCCGACGACGATATGGGACACCGGCAGCGGTTCGCGATGAACCTCGTTGACGGTGGGAAGGATCGATCGGATCTTCTCAATGCCGTGCTGAATGGTCTTCGCAGTCCCGCCGAGCGCCTGGATGGTAAACGCCTGCAGCGTTTCTTTTTCTGAAAGCTCGCGCTCGTCCATGATGGTGGAGATCTGGTTCGCCTCGCAGCCAAGGCCGACGATCACGACCGCGCCGAAATTCGGATGGATGGCGTAACCGGAAATCGTCCGACGCACCATCGCCATGCCTTCGCTGCTGACATCGACGCCGCAACCGATGCCGTGCGTGAGTGCCACGACGCCATCGACATTCGGGAAGTCGGCCAGCGCCGACGGATTGATGTCACGACGGAAGTGGTCGGCAATGGCGCGCGCTACGCGCGCCGAACAGTTCACGCTTGTCAGAATGCCGATGTAATTGCGTGTGGCCACGCGCCCGTCCGGGCGTTTGATGCCCATGAAGGTGACGGGGTTTGCTTCCTGCTCGACGGCCTGGAAATCCTGGCCGATGGCGAAGTCATGCTCGACTTCCATCATTTCCAGATTGTGAACATGAATATGGGCGCCGGCGGCGATATCCACACTCGCAGCGCCGATGATCTGATTGTATTTTCGTACCGGAGAGCCTGCCGCGATGTCGCGCACCGCGATCTTGTGACCCGCGGGCACGTCAGTGAGAATCGTGACTTCGTTTTCCGGCAATACCGTGCCGGCGGAGACCGCCTTGGCGGCGATGACGACGTCGTCTTCAGGGCGAAGGCGGATGATTGTTGGTGCAGACATCTCGATTTCCAGTGTCTTTGCGAAATGGGGGCCGGCCTCCGCCAAGAGGCCGGCGAGCTTCATGATCAGTTGATGTTGGTCATGTCTTCCGGCAGGTCGACATTGTGGTAGGTCTTGTAGATCTCGCGCAGCTTGCCGTTGGCGAGGTTGTCCGCCACCCATTTGTCGAGATAGGCTTTGAAGGCATCCTCGTTCTTGCGCAGGCCGATGCCGAGCGGGAAGGTCTTGAGTGTCAGCTGCGGCTCGATCTTCTTCGACGGATTTGCGGCGTTGACCGGCGCCAGCAGGGACGGTGCGACCACGTAGACCGACTGCTGGCCGGAAACGACGGCGTTGGTCGCCGTGGCATTGTCGTCGTAACGGACGATGGTCACGTCCTTCAGGCCTTCGTCCGTGACTGCCTTGGTGATGATCTGGTCGTTGGTCGAGCCACGCGTCACCGCGACTTCCTTGCCTTCGATATCCTTCAACGAGGTCACTTTCAGGCCACCGGTCGTGGAAACCGCAGCCTGGATGACGGCGTAGGGAGCGGAGAAATCGACCGTCTTCTTGCGCTCGTCAGTGATCGAAAAGCTGGCGATAACCGCATTGACCTTGTTGGTCATCAGGTAGGGAATGCGGTTTGCCGGCGAAACGGAAACGACCTTCAGTTCGACGCCGAGATCCTTGGCCAGGAGTTCGGCAGCTGCAACGTCCGAGCCGACCTGCTTCATCTGGCCGTCGACCATGCCGAACGGGGCCTGGCCGAGGTCGATGCCGATGGTGATCGACTTGTTCTCCTTGATCTTGGCAAGGTCGTCGGCCTTGACGGCGTTTGCGCCGGTTCCCAAGGCAACCGCTGCAAGAAGGGCGGTAAGACAAGCTGTCAGTTTCATACTCATTTCCTCCGTTGAGTTTTTGAAATTTGTGTCGGCGCCTGTTTCAGAGGCCGTTGCCGACGAATTGGGCGAGCTCGCGCGTCTTGGGCGCGGAGAGCATTGAGCCTGGCCCGCTTTCGTGAATTTTGCCCTCGTGCATGAAGATCACGTTGTTGGCGACGCCGCGGGCGAAAGCCATCTCGTGGGTGACGAGCACCATGGTCATACCTTCACGAGCAAGGTTCTCCATCACACGCAGCACTTCGCCGGTCAGTTCCGGGTCCAGCGCCGACGTGACTTCATCGAACAGCATGACCTTTGGGCGCATGGCAAGCGAGCGGGCGATAGCCACGCGCTGCTGCTGGCCGCCGGAGAGCTGCTCAGGGTAGTTGTCGAATTTCTCGAGGAGGCCGACGCGGTCGAGCACTTCTCTGGCCGTTTCTTTCGCGTCGGAACGCGAAGCCTTTTTCACCCAGCGAGGCGCCAGCATGATGTTCTGGCCGACCGTCAAGTGCGGGAAAAGGTTATAGCTCTGGAAGACGATCCCGACGTCGAGATGCAATTGATGCAGGATCTTGCTGTCGAGCTTGGTGCCCAGCGTGTGCGAACAGATCTCGATCTCACCGTCATTGATGGTTTCGAGCCCATTTATGCAACGCAGAGCCGTGCTTTTTCCCGAGCCGCTTCGGCCGATAAGAGCAACCACCGATCCTTGGGCGACTTCGAATGAAATGCCTTTGAGGACCTGCAGGGCGCCAAAGGATTTGGAGACGTTCGTGAGCTTAACGATTGGAGACATTGAGGCGATCCTCCAGCTTGCGGCTCCACCAGGCGAGCGGGAAGCACATCAGGAAATAAAGGGCGGCGACGAGCACGAAGACCTGGAAGGGCTGGAACGTCGAGTTGTTGATGAGCTTGCTGGTATAAGTCAGGTCGGCGACACCGATGACCGAAGCAAGCGAAGTGTTCTTCACGATCTGCACCATGAAGCCTACCGTGGGAGGCGTTGAGAGGCGAAGCGCCTGCGGTACGATGACCAGCCAGAACCGCTGAAGGGAACTGAGCGCCAGACATTCGGCAGCTTCCCACTGGGTCTTGGGCACGGACAATATGCCACCGCGCCAGATCTCTCCGAAATAGGCGCTCGCGTAGATGGCAATCGCCAACGAGGCGGCCGCGAATGGTGCGATGTCGATACCGAGAAGCGACAGGCCGAAGTAAGCCAGCAGCATCTGGATCAGCAGCGGCGTACCCTGCACGATTTGCACATAGAGGAACGACAGGTAACGCAGCAGGCGGTTTTTGGAGACGCGTGAAACGGCGATCAGCAGCCCGAGAATGCCGCCCGCGGCAAAGGCGACCAAAGACAGGCCTAAGGTCCAGACCGCGCCGACCAGCAGCGCTTGAATTTGAAAACTTGTAAGCATCGCAGGACCTCAGAGCGGGGTGCCAAGACGGCGCAAGCGTGGGAAGGTCAACCGGCCGAGCAGCCAGAAGAGGACGCGTACGGCTGCGGCCAGGAGAATGTAGAGAACTGCCACCACCAGATAGATCTCGAACGAGCGGAAGGTGATGGAGTCTATCCGGGTCGCGATCGAGGTCAGTTCTTCCGCGGAAATCTGCGACACCACGCTGGTCGTCAGCATGATGAGAATGAACTGGCTGGTCAGTGCGGGATAAACGCGCTCGGTCGCCGGCGGCAGAACGATCATCGCCAGCGTCTGCAGCCGCGACAAGCCAAGACAGTTGGCAGCCTCAAGCTGACCCTTGCGGATCGATTCGATGCCTGCCCGCATGATTTCACAGGTGTAGGCGCTGATGTTGATGACGATCGAAAGGATCGCGCAAAAATTGGCGCTGAGTTTCAAGCCGAGTGAGGCCAGCCCGAAATAGATGAGGAACATCTGGACGAGAAGTGGCGTGTTACGGATCACCTCCACATAGATCGCACAGAGGCGGCGAAGCCAACTGCTTTGAGAGCTCCGACCAATGGCGAATAGGGTGCCGACTGCGAAGCCGAGCACAATCGTGATCGCCGACATCTTGATCGTCAGCCAGAGACCGCGGAGCAGCTCGGGCCAATATTCAGCGAGGAAGCTGAAGTCGAATTGATAGTCCATGGTGTAGGCGCTCCTCCCTTTTGAGCGTCCAATAGGGCCGTCGCATGAATTTCACGTCGACGTCGGCAAGCTCCTAACACCATTTTTGCATGTGTTCAATATGTAAGATAAGGTCCCATAATGTGGAATATCGTCGTATTGCTCTGTTGTATTTCTGATAAAACCTGTGCTACATCCCATTATGAAGGAATATGTTTCATAGTATGGATATTATATGAGCGATCATGCGGGGCAGGGCACTCAATCGTTGTCACGGGCATTTGCCACGCTGAATGCCGTCGCGGCCGGAAAGAGCGATCTGGCATCGATCGGCAAGGAAACCGGCACAACCCGTAGCACCACCCATCGACTGGTCGCCTTTCTGCAAAGAGAAGGCTTCATTCGCCATGTCGAGGGAAGGGGATACCTGCTTGGTACTCGGTTGATTGAATTGGGAGCTGCGGCATTGACGCAAATGCCGCTGACCGTCGTGGCGAGACCTATCCTGGAAAAACTATCCGATGAGACCAGCGATACGATCCACCTCAGTGTGCGCGATGGCGACCATGTTATTTATGTCGACAAGATATCGGGGCGACGTGGACTGGAGATGCGCTCGCGCGTGGGGCTCCGTAAGCCGATAGCTGTTACGGGTACCGGAAAAGCGCAAATGCTTGACCTTGGCGAAGACGAGTGGGCAAGGCTCTATTCCCTGGCGCAAACAGAGGCCTTAGGCGATGATCGCCCGCCACCGGGTTTCCTGACCTGGAGCGACTATCTGAGTTCGATGCGCGACTTCAGCCTATCGGGCTACACTCTCGAAATTGAAGAAAACGAGGCGGGGATCGGTTGCGTAGCGGCGCCTATTCGTGATGCCCAAGGAAAGATCATCGCTGGTCTGAGTGTGGCGAGCACGCAGCCATACATATCAAGAGCCAGACTTATCGAGCTTGCTCCAATTGTTCAGGAAAGCGCGGCAGCCATTTCCCGCGGCATGGGCTACGTCCGCTAGATCGAGCAGACTGCCAATATGGCGCACGGCGGATCATCATGGCGACGGTCGGATACAAATGGTGATCGCTTGATGGCCCGGTCGACGGCGCTGTACCACCAGCCTTTGTGCCATGAGAGTTGCCGAGTTCCATAATGCATATTATGCGATCTTTATGTGTGTAAGGGTGGGTACAGAGTTAGAATGTCCTTGAGCGTCGCCAACAACGTTAGGTCGTCTTGGCAAACTCAGTGCTTGGCCGCCCCCACCCGCTCTCCTCCACGAAGCGAGATGAATACCGCGACCGACAGGACGGCGATCATCACGCCTGTGGCCAGAAGTACGGTGCCATGGGCATCGCTGAAGGCATCACGCGCAATCTGCCGCAAAGCCTCACCCTGATCCTCACCCAGTCGCAACGCAGTCGTCATGGCCTCGCCAATCGATCCGCCTGCTTCAGCAGCGGCTGGCGATGCCTGGGATACGGCGGAGAAGTAGAGCGAGTTCACCATCACCCCGAAGAATGTGATGCCGATGCCACCGCCGAGTTCGTAGCCTGTGCTTTCAAGCGCGCCTGCGGCCCCAGCCTTTTCCGGTGGAGCGCTCCCCATGATTGCGATGGACGAGGCAACCAGTCCGATCCCGAGGCAGAGGCCGAGCACCGCCAGAAGCATCGCAGTCACTGGCCACGATGCCATCAGGTCGATGAACGCGAGACCGAATAGCGCGGACGATGCTCCCGCCATCGAAAGCGTCGCGACTGGCCGCAGACCAAACCGATTGGCCAGATGCCCTCCGATAGGGCCGCCGACTGCCGCAGCCACCACGAGCGGCAGCATGAATAGCCCAGCGTCAAGCGGTGACATGCCCAAGACATACTGGAGCTCCTGAGCCAGCACCAGTTCGAATCCAGCCAGCGCTCCGGAGGCGACGAACGCCATCAGCATACCCGCGGCGATCGCTGGTTTGAGGAAGAGCGAAAGATCGAGCATGGGATTGGCGGATGAGACCTGAAGTCGTCCGAACCATGTCAGCAGCGCAATTCCTGCGAACATCGAGAACGCAACGATGCCGTCGATTCCTCCCTTCATTCCCGTCTTGATGCCGTAGACCGTCAAGACAAGACCTGCCACCAGCAGCGCCGCCTGACCTATATTCCAGTCGCCCGATCCTGTGCCGACACTTTTTGGAACAAGCATCCAGACCATCGGAATGACGACGGCGAGAACAGGAATGTTCACGAGGAATACCGATCCCCACCAGAAATGCTCGAGCAGCAAACCACCAACCAGTGGCCCGATGGCCGCTCCTGCCATGCCGACCACGCTCCAGAGACCGAGCGCCTTCGCCCTTTCCTCGTCGTCCTCGAACGTCGTCCGGATGATCGCAAGGACGCAGGGCATGATCATCGCGGCGCCGACCCCGAGGACGGCGCGCGAGGCGATCAACATCGCCGGCGACGTGGAGAAGGCCGCGGCAGCAGAAGCAATCCCGAATACAACCAACCCGATCAGGAGCATCCGCCGATAGCCGAGCCGATCGGCAAGCGTACCCATCGGTACAAGAAGACCTGCCATCACGAGCGCGTAGATATCGATGATCCAGAGCACCTCGGTGCCTGAAGCGCCGAGCGCAACGGTCAGAGAAGGTACGGCAATGTGGAGAATGGTCAGATCCACCACGACGGGAAGGAATGCCATCATGACGGCGGCGAGGACGAGCCAGCGATTGGCAGTGGGCATGCGAGCACCTGAAATGCGAGAATTTTTATCAAACGATCGTTTGTCTATTGCTTTTATATACGACCGTTCGTAAATTGCACAAGTGATAAATTGGAGAATGACGTGGGTCGTATTCGCAAGATCATGAAGGATGACATCCTGGATGCCGCCGAGCGGGTGGTCGTAAAGCTCGGCGCTGCCGGGCTTTCGATCGATGCCGTGGCCCAGGAAGCCGGGGTCAGCAAGTCGACCGTGGTCTACGATCACAAGTCCAAGAGTGCGCTGCTCGAAGCGCTCATCGACCGTCGCATGAAGATCGAGATCGAGCGGCAGGCGGAGGAAGTCGCGAAGGCGAAGGACATGCCGCACCCGGAATTGTTCGGCCGTATCAAGGCGGCGGAGCAAGGCATAACGGACGCCGACCGCGCAGTCTCGCTGGCGATCAGTGCTTCCGTTTCGCAGGAGGAAAAGGTCCAGCAACAGATGCGTGACTGGACGCTGGCAGACCTCGAGGCCATGTCGAATGGACCGAAGCCCGAGGCTGCTCTTATGGCCTACTTGGCGTTGACAGGTGTCTATGTGACGGAGCTCTTCGCCTTCCACCAATGGACCGAGGAAGAGCGGGCCAACATTCTCAACGGCGTGCGAACGATCTACGCAACCTACCCCGACAAGTAACAACCTGGCCCTCCCGGCCTGATCCGAACATCTAAGGAAACATCATGTACCGCTGCAGCCAACTGCCGCGCCTGAAGGCGTGCCTTTTTGCCACTTCCATGCTCGCCCTGACGACGACGACCGTCCTTGCGCAGGAGGGCGGAGAAATGCCGCCTGCTGCCGTGGGTGTCATCGACCTGAAGGCGCATCCGATTCCCGTTGTCAGCGAACTGCCGGGCCGCGTAGCCGCCACACGCATCTCCGAAGTCCGTGCCCGCGTCTCCGGCATCCTGCAGGAGCGAGTGTTCGAACAGGGCGCGCTGGTGAAGGAAGGCGATGTCCTCTACCGGATCGACCCGCGCCTGTTCAAAGTGAGGGTTGCGAGTGCCGAGGCCACGCTCCGTCGTGCCGAAGCCACCCGTGACAACGCCAAGGTCCAGCTCGAACGCCAGAAAACGCTTCGAGAGCGCAACGTCGCGAGCGGCATCGACTACGATACGGCAGCCGTCAATCTGGCGCAGGCCGAAGCCGACGTGGCCCTTCAGCAGGCGGCATTGGAAGAGGCGAAAATCAATCTCGAATATACCGAGGTGAAGGCCCCGATCACGGGCATCATCGGTGGCGCTCTCGTGACGGAAGGCGCGCTCGTGACAGCCGACGGCACGTCGAACCTCGCGCTTATCCAGCAGATCGACCCGGTCTATGCCGACTTCACCCAGTCGGCTCAGGATCTTCTCAGCCTCCGTCGCGCTGTCGCCGACGGCAAGCTTGCCAGCCCGGCTCCCGGCCAGGCAAGCGTCCAACTTCTCTTCGACGGCGGCGATGTCTACGGCGAGAAGGGCAAGCTTCTGTTCTCCAGCGCCAATGTGGATTCCACCACGGGCCAGGTAACTCTGCGCGCCGAGTTCCCGAACCCGGCAGGCGACCTGCTTCCGGGCATGTATGTCCGCGTGAAAGTCGAGCAGGCTGTCCGCCAGAACGCGATCACCATCCCTCAGCGCTCCGTGCTGCGCACGCAGGACGGCAAGGCGCAGGTCTACGTCGTCGAAGCTGACGACACGGCAAAGCTCCGCGATGTCGAACTCGGCCAGGCGCTTGATCAGGAATGGGTTGTCGAAAGCGGTCTCAAGGCGGGCGAGAAGGTCGTCGTCGACGGTGTGCAGAAGGTGCAGCCGGACGCGAAAGTTGCCCCGGAACCATGGGCACCCGCCAATCAGCAGCCAGCCGCCACGGCCAAGTAAGGTAAGACAATGGCACAGTTCTTCATCAGCCGACCGATCCTTGCCTGGGTCTTCGCGCTGTTCATCTCCATCGCAGGCATCATCGCCCTGCCCTTCCTGCCGATCGCGCAATACCCCAAGGTCGCGCCGCCGCAGCTCACCATCTCGACCTCCTATCCGGGTGCATCGCCCCAGGAAATTTATCAGGGCGTGACGCGCCTGATCGAGGAGGAACTGAACGGCGTTGCCGGGATGATGTATTTCGAGTCGACCTCGGACACGTCCGGCTCGGTCAGCATCAACGCCACGTTCGAAGCAGGCACCGATCTGGATCAGGCCTCGGTCAAGGTCCAGAACGCGATCCGCCGTGTCGAATCCCGTCTTCCCTCCGCCGTCACCTCGCAGGGCGTTACCGTCGAGGAAGCCGCATCCGGCTTCCTGTCGATGATCACCCTGACATCGACCGACGGAAGAATGGATGAGGTCGCTCTCGGCGACTATCTGAACCGCAACGTCCTGGGCGAAATCCGCCGTATCGATGGCGTGGGCCGCGCGCAGTTGTTCGCCGCCCAGCGCGCCATGCGTGTCTGGATCGATCCAGACAAACTCGTCGGCCTCAACATGACCGCCGCCGACGTAAGCGCTGCGATCACCGCACAGAATGCACAGGTCGCCGCCGGCCAGATTGGCGCAGCCCCCAATCCGATCAATCAGGATCTGACGGCAACCGTCCTCGTTCAGGGACAGCTCAGCGATCCAAAGGCATTCGGAAACATCATCCTGCGCGCAAACGCGGACGGTAGCTCCGTGCTGCTCAAGGATGTCGCACGCATCGAGCTGGGCGCCGAGAACTACAACTTCTCCAGCCGCCTTAACGGCCAGCCGAGTGCTGCCGTCGGGATCCAGCTATCGTCGACAGGCAACGCCGTTGCCACGTCTGCTGCCGTCCAGGCTAAACTCGCCGAACTGTCGGAGTTCTTCCCCGCCGGGGTCAAGTACGACGTGCCTTACGACACCAGCCCGTTCGTCTCCGCTTCTATCGAGAAAGTGCTGCACACACTCGTCGAAGCCATCGTGCTGGTCTTCATCGTGATGTTCGTGTTCCTGCAGAACTTCCGCTACACCGTCATCCCGACGCTCGTCGTTCCGGTTGCTCTGCTTGGCACCTGCGCGATCATGTACGCGACCGGGTTCTCGATCAACGTGCTGACCATGTTCGCCATGGTTCTGGCCATCGGCATTCTCGTCGATGATGCGATCGTCGTCGTTGAGAACGTCGAGCGCATCATGGCCGAGGAAGGCCTGTCACCACGGGCCGCGACCCGCAAGGCGATGAAGCAGATCACGGGTGCGATCCTCGGGATCACGCTTGTCCTGTCCTGCGTCTTCGTTCCCATGGCGATGTTCCCAGGCTCCACGGGCATCATCTATCGCCAGTTCTCGCTGACGATGGTGGTATCGATCCTGTTCTCGGCATTCCTGGCGCTATCGCTCACGCCTGCTCTGTGCGCGACCTTCCTCAAACCGATCAAGCAGGGCCATCATGAGAAAAAGGGACTGGCTGGCTGGTTCAACCGCAAGTTCGACGGCCTGACCAACGGCTATGTGAAGACCACCAACGGGATGACGCGCCGCGCTGGCCGCATGATGGTCATCTATCTCGCACTCGTCGTCGGCCTCGGTTACCTGTTCGTGAACCTTCCGTCAGGCTTCGTACCTGCGGAAGACCAGGGCAACCTGATCGTCGACATCCAGGGGCCGCCGGAAGCCAGCGCCAACCGCACGCAGGCATCGGTCGAACAGATCGAGGAGATCTTCAAGGCGGAACCCGCCGTCAAGGACGTGATCGCCATCCAGGGCTTCAGCTTTTCCGGAAGCGGCGCCAACGCTGCCCTCATGTTCGTGACGCTCAAGGACTGGAGCGAACGCGGAGACGGCAATTCCGCGCAGGAGATCGCCGACCGCGTCAATATGGCATTGTTCGGCCTGAAGGACGCGACCAGCTTCGCGCTGTCTCCGCCGGCCATCGAAGGTTTTGGTGCAACGGGTGGCTTCGCGTTCCGTCTTCAGGATCGCAACGGTGTCGGACAGGCTGCCCTGTCGGCGGCTGGAGCCGAGTTGATGGAGAAGGCCAGCCAGAGCCCGATCCTGACAGGCATGCGCGTCGAAGGCCTGCCGGATGCCGCTCAGGTGCTGCTGGTGATCGACCGTGAGAAGGCGAACACCTTCGGTGTCACCTTTGCGGACATCAACAACACGATCACAGCAAATCTCGGGTCGTCCTACATCAACGACTTCCCGAACGCCGGCCGTATGCAGCGTGTCATCGTGCAGGCGCAGGATCGCAACCGTCTGCAGACCGAGGATCTGCTGAAACTGAACGTCCGCAATGCCAGCGGCGGCATGGTGCCCCTTTCGTCGTTCGCTATCGCGCAATGGCAGAAAGGATCACCGCAGATCGTCGGCTATAACGGCTATCCGACAGTGCGTATCGCGGGCGAACCTGCACCTGGCACGTCGTCCGGCGCGGCGATTGCGGAGATGGAGCGTCTCGCTGGAGAGATGCCGGACGGCATTGGCTTCGAGTGGACGGGTCAGTCTCTCGAAGAGATCAAGTCCGGTTCGCAGGCACCGTTCCTGTTCGGTATCAGCATGCTGTTCGTCTTCCTGCTGCTGGCAGGCCTCTACGAGAGTTGGTCGATCCCGCTGTCGGTCATTCTCGTCGTGCCGCTCGGCGTGATCGGCACGGTTCTCGCCGTCATGACGGCCGGGATGTCGAACGACATCTACTTCAAGGTCGGCCTGATCGCGATCATCGGCCTGTCGGCGAAGAACGCGATCCTGATCATCGAGTTCGCCAAGGACAACTACGCGGAAGGCAAGCCGCTGCTTGAATCCGCCATGGAGGCGGCCCGGCTCCGGTTCCGACCGATCATCATGACCTCGCTGGCGTTCACGCTTGGCGTGGTGCCGCTGGTGATCGCTTCCGGTGCCAGTGCCGCCAGCCAGAACGCCATCGGCACCGCCGTCCTCGGCGGCATGATCTCGGCGACCGTGCTTGCGGTGTTTTTTGTCCCGGCATTCTTCGTTTTCGTGCTGAAACTGTTCAGGACGAAACGTCCGGAACCGGAAGATGCCGAGATCGACAGTGCGACAACTCCAGTCAGTCACGGTTCCAATCGGTGACGGAGCTTCCGTCCAGGGGACCCCGCCCCGGACGGTTCAGGCTCCGCCCACACCCCTCGTGGGCGGAGCCAACCATTCAAGGCGATGATATGAAACCGGGTGAAAAGATGCGCATCCGGCCCAAATGCCCCGCGGCCTCAACGACCTTGACCTTCTGGACGGCCAGCGTCAGCTCTTTGCCGCCGAAGGCGCCCTGAGCGATAGCCAGCTCTCCCTGGCGATCATATACCTCACCCTCAACAAGGCACTCGCAGGCGGCTGGACGGGAAAGATGCCGGCGAAGATCGTGACCGCTGATCTGCAGCGCACGGCATCCAGATAGAAGAGGACCGGAAGATGAAGAAATCTGACTTCGACAGGCATCTCAACGGTGGCGAATTCGCCCGGCATGACATCGAGGCGCTTTCCGGCGACGGACTGCGCGTCAATATCGTCGGGGCGGGTCTTCAGGGAGTGGATCTCTCCAGGCTGGACCTCAGCCGGTGGCGGTTTGAAAGCTGCGACCTAGCGGGAACGAGTTTCGATCGCTCTTCGCTTGAGGAAGCCGTCTTCGTATCGTGCCGTGGCGCCGCGTCGAGTTTCGTGGGAGCCGACATGCAGGAGGCCGTCATAGAGGGTGGCGACTTCCACAATGCCAGCTTCCTCGGAGCATCGCTGGGCTACCTGCGGCTGTTGAGATGCAAGGCGACGGGAGCGAATTTCACGGATGCGAAGACTTTCAACATCCACATGGAGGAGGTGAAGCTCTCCATGACCTTGATGCCGAAGGCCTCCTTCCGAAAGAGTCTCCTCAAGAAGATCGATTTCACCGAAGCCGACCTCGCGGGATGTGATTTCCGCGAGGCTGTCTTCGAAGATTCTTCGCTTCGAAATGCCATCCTCGACGATTGCCGTTTCGAGAAGGCCGATCTGCGTGGGGCGGATCTCGGGGGGATCGCACTTCGCGATGCCGCACGCTTCAAGGGGGCTGTCATTTCATCGGATCAGGCAGCGGATCTGGTCAGACAGTTGGGCCTCAAGGTCGAATAGCCTGGGCTACAGCGAAGCCGTTCCTTTGTGCTCAGATCCCAACGGCTTTTTAGAACTCGTCATACTCGTGCAGGAAGAGCTGGTTGTCGCTTTGGTAATAGGCCGCGAACAAGATCAGCTGTTCCGGCGGATCAATTCAGTAACCGCCTGACAGAAAAATACTCTCACCGGTCATGAAACTGCAGGCCTGCGATGACAGGAAAATTGCTGCGCCGACCATTTCTTCGGGCCGCCCGGCGCGTCCCACCCAGTTCAGAGTGCGAGCATATTCGGCCCAGCCTTCCGGATCTTCGTCTCGGCGATGGGCATTTCGGTCGGTATCGATGAGGCCGGGGGCGAGCGTGTTGAGCAGGACATTGTCCCTGGCGTAATCTCGCGCCTGGCTCTGGATGAGATTGTGTTGCGCGGCCTTCGTCGCCGCATAAGCCGTGACGATGCCTTTCGGGCGAAGCTGGTTGATCGAGCCGATGGAGACCACCCTGCCCCATTTGCGGGCTGCCATAAGCGGCAATGCCGTCTGCAGCATATCCACCGTCGAAGCGAAGTTCACCGCCACCTGAAAGGCGAAGTCCTGCGATTTCAGATCTGCAAGCGTGGCATTTATCTGGGCGCTGGCGTTGATGACGAGAATATTGATCGGCGCGATCGCTTCCGCCTGCTCGATCAGTTCGCGGCCCGCCTGCGGTGCGGAGAGATCGCTCGCCAGCTCCTGCGCCGTACCGCCATTGTCGACAATCCGCTGTTGCACGCCAGCCGCTCCGCCAGCCTTTGTGCCATGCAGAATGACGTGTGCCCCCGCCCCCGCCAGCCCTTCGGCGATGGCTGCGCCAATGCCGCGGCTGGAACCGGTCACGAGTGCCGTGCGACCCTTCAGGCCAAAGATCGTTTCGAGATGCATCATTATCCCTCAAATAACGAGATGCGCGCGCCGGCAACGCCGGGACGACAGGAGAACAGGCCACCGGACAGCGGCGCCTCGGCCAGGGTCGAGGCAGGCAGGCGTGTGCGCGCGCTGGTGATGAAGAGCGTGGACAGGTCCTGCCCGCCAAACGCGATGCTCGATGGACGCGGCACAGGCATATCGATCACCTGATCAAGGCGGCCATCGGGCAGGTAACGGCGCACGCACCAGCCATCCCATATCGCGCACCAGACGCCGCCCTCGGCATCGACTGCAAGACCATCAGGCCGACCATCGGCGACCGGAATACGGGCGAACTCGCGACGGGCAGAGAGCGTGCCGCTCACGGGATCGCAGTCATAGGCGTGGATCAGGCCTGGCACCGTGTCGACGAAATAGAAGGTGCGCCCGTCCGGGCTCCATCCCAAGCCGTTGGAGACGATGATGCCGCCTTCCTTGCCCTCGAATTCGCCGCCGGCATTGATGCGATAAAGCGCGCCGGTCGGCTTGGACGCGTCGATGCGCATCGAACCGACCCAGATGGCGCCATCCGGCCCGCATTTGGCATCGTTCAGGCGATTGTCGGCAATGCCGGCTTCCGGGCTGACGAAAGGTGTCAGGCGGCCGGAAGCAAAATCCAGCCATTCCATACCGTCCTGCGAAGCAACCAGAAGGCGGCCTTGCGTAACCGGGATGACGGCGCTGACAAGCTTGCCGGTTTCGCAAGTGTCATTGCGACCAGTTGCGGGATCGAAACGGTGGACTGCCGGATGCAGGATATCGACCCAATAAAGCGCATTTTCCGCCTCGTGCCAGACCGGGCTTTCGCCCAGCTGCGCGCCCCAGGGCAGAATGCAGCTCAACTCTGCCATCGGCTTTCCGCTTGCCGAGCGTGGCCGGGGCCGCGAGCTGATGGCAACCGCGCCTGCTGCGCCGGTAATGCGCCGGGCAGCGGCAATCAGCTCGCGTCCCACCGGATGGATGTTGGAGGCCTCGAGGCGCGATGAGGGCCCGAGCGCCACCAGCACGCCGATCGGCGTGTTGTCGCGTCCCATCACGGGCGCTGCAACCGAATTGACGCTGAGCAGATGCTCTTCATAGGAGATCGAATAACCGCGGGCCCGGGTCAGGGTCAGATCGGCCTGTAACGCCTCAAGCGAGGTGATCGTCTGTGGTGTCTGGCGGTCAAGCGTCAGCCGATCCATAAGCGCTCGTCCGACCGCCGGATCCTGGAAAGCGAGAAGCGCCTTGCCGGGTGCGGTGCAATGCAGCGGAACCCGGCGGCCAACTTCCACCCGCACGGAAAGCCCGTTGGGCGAGCGCTCGGCCAGATATTGCGTCATGACGCCATCGAGACGGCAGAGCGCGACCGTTTCGCCAAGCTCGGCCGCCAGCCGCTCCAGCTCCGGCGTGGCCGCCGAAACCAGATCGAAGCTCTCCCAGACCTTGTGTGACATTTCGAGAAAGCGCTGGCCCAGAACATAGGTTCCGCGAGCCTCGTCCTGCCGCACGAGACCATAGGCGATCAGTGTGCGCAGGATGCGGGCAAAGGTCGGTTTCGGCAGGCCGGAAGCGCGCAAAAGCTCGGCGAAACGCAGCGGTTCAGGCGCATCGGCAACCATGTCGAGCAGGGTCAGGCCCTTGGCGAGTGCCGCCGTGCCGCCCGGAGTTTCTGGTTTCATTCCGTCTTCTCCCCGGCGAGGCGCTGCTGCCTTGCGGCGGCCGCCTCGTCCAGCATCCGGTCCATCGTCCATTCCGCTTCAAACCCCAACGTGTTTCTGATCCGCTCGTTCGAGGTGTGGTAATAAACGCCGGCGCCGGGAAAATCGACTGGCACGATTGGCAGGCCGGTGAGCGCTGCGATGCGCGGCAGAAGGTCGACAAAATCGGCCGGCTCGTCCGAACCGAGATTGAAGACCTCACCTGCCGCAGCGGGGTGATCGAGGGCGAGAAGAATGCCCGCCACCATGTCGCGGGTTTCGGTGATGTGCATGCGGAACGGCCGGCCGTTTTCGTTGCGCGCCAGCACATGGGCCGGCTCACCGATATCCTTCGCGCGCAGAAGATCGGCGACGGCCGTGTTTCCGAAATTCTCCTGTTGGCGGATGCGGGGCTTGAGGAAAAAACGGGGGCCGGAGAAAAAGCTTTCCTCATCCAGCAGCTCGGAAGCGTCCTGCGTATGCGAAAAGCGCAGGATGACGGTTTCCATCGACCCTACCCGCTGATGAAACCGCACCAGCTCCTCGCCCAGCAGCTTTGTCAGGCCGTAGGGTGAGTTGGGCCTGAGCGGATGTTCCTCGGTGACAGGCAGGAATTCCGGCCGGTTTTCGGGATAAACTTCGCCGGAAGATGCAAACACGAACCGACGGACACCTGCTGCCGAGGCGGCATCGAGTAGTTTCCTTGTCCCTTCGACATTGACCGCGAACATGCGATCGCGATCCGCAGACGCCCAGGACATGAAGGCACCTAGATGCAGGATATCGGTCACGCCTTCGACCGCCCGTGCCAACAGGTCAGCGTCTTCGAGCGAGCCTATGACCTCATCGCCGTCCATGCCGGATGGCCTCAGATCGAACCCGCGAACGACGCGGTCTTTGGCTTTCAGGGCGGCAATAACGGCGCGGCCGACGCGCCCTGCAGAACCGGTGACAAGGATCATAGCCGTTCACCCGTCTTGGCATCGAAGAGGTAAAGCTGGGCGGGATCAAAGCCGAGCCTGATCTCCTCGTCTTTCGGCAGGCTGCCGGTATGCGACACGCGGGCAATCAGCCCCTTCGATTTGCTTTCCTCGCCATCGGCGATTCTTGCACCTTCCGCATCGAAATAGACGTATTTTTCCGAGCCGAGGCTTTCGATCAGAGTCGGTCTCACGCCGAATGTGACAGGGCCGTCACCGAGCGTCAGGTGCTCAGGCCGCAGCCCCACCACGACCGGCCCCTGATGGCTGGTGGCGCGAAGCAAGGAAATCTCTTGGCCGAACGCCGTCAGCTTGCCGCCGCGCAGTTCCGCATTGAGAAAATTCATACCCGGCGAACCGATGAAGCCGGCGACGAAGAGGTTGGCGGGGTTATTGAACAGCTCGTCGGGTGCGGCGATCTGCTGGATGATGCCGCCCTGCATGATGACGACGCGGTCGGCCATGGTCATGGCCTCGACCTGATCGTGGGTGACATAAACGGTGGTCACACCGATCCGCTTGTGCAAAGCGCCGATTTCGGCGCGCATATGCACACGCAGCTTCGCATCGAGGTTGGAAAGCGGTTCGTCCATCAGAAATGCCTGTGGCTGGCGTACGATGGCACGACCGAGCGCGACACGCTGGCGCTGTCCGCCGGACAAATCTTTTGGCTTGCGGTCGAGATAAGGCGTCACTTCGAGAATACGGGCCGCATCATCGACACGCCGATCGATCTCCGCCTTGTCCGTGCCACGCATCTTCAAACCGAAACCGATATTCTGGCGCACCGTCAGATGCGGATAAAGCGCATAGTTCTGGAACACCATGGCGATGTCGCGATCGCCGGGGGCAAGATCAGTCACCTCACGGTCGCCGATGAAGATCTGGCCTTCGGTCGCGGGTTCCAGACCGGCAAGGATTTTCAGCATTGTCGACTTGCCGCATCCGGACGGGCCGACCAGCACGACGAATTCGCCGTTTTCGATTTCCAGCGAAAAGGGTCTCAAGACATTGAGCGCGCCATAGGACTTGCTGACATTGCGAATGGAAATGTTGGCCATGCTTATTTCTCCGCGCCAGCGGTCAGGCCGCCGACCAAATAACGTTCAAGAAACAGGTAGATTGCGATGATCGGCAGGGCGACGAACACCGATGCGGCGGAGATGTCGTTCCAGTAGGTGACATATTCGCCCTGCATCGTGGTGATGCCGAGATTGGCCGTCCAGTTGTCCGGGGAATTAACGAGGAAGGTGCGCGCATAGGCGTAATCCGCCCAGCTGAGCACGAAGGCATAAAGCGCCGTCGCTGCCAACCCCGGTGTTGCGATGGGCAGAACGACCCGCACCATGGCGCCGAGCGGCGAGCAGCCATCGACCATGGCCGCCTGCTCAAGCTCTTTCGGGATCGTGTCGAAATATCCTTTCAGCATCCAGGTGGCGAAAGGAATGATCATCGTCGAATGCGCCAGAACGAGTGTCCACAGGCTGCCGATCAGCCCAAAGCTCGAAAAGATCGAGAAGAGCGGGATGACCAGAAGCGTGGCCGGCAGCATTTTTGCGGTGAGCACGAACAGGCCCATCGTGGCCCCTCCCCGCATCGAATAGCGCGACAGTGCATAACCAGCACTGACCGATACCAGCATGGACAGCGCGACTGAGCCGACAGCGGCGAGCATCGAGTTCCACAACCACATGAGGATGGGTTTTGCCGCCCAGACCCGGGCAAAGATGTCCCATTGCGGTTCCGTCGGCCAGAAGGTCGGCGGCAGGCGATAGAGTTCGTTCGTGGTCGAAAGGGCCGTGACGATCAGCCAGTAGACCGGGAACAGGATCATCACCAGCGTGAAGATCACCGTGGCGTAAAGCGCGAGGCTCTGTGCGAATGTGCGTCTCATCAGACCCTCCTCAATAGATCGATTTCGAACGCCGGCCGAGCATCAGCAGGCTGGCGATGATGCAGATGACCAGCGTCAGCACACCAACGGCGGCGGCGCGGCCGAAGTTGTGATACTGAAATGCCTGATCGTAGGTCATGATCGACAGGGTCTGTGTCGAACGCAGCGGCCCGCCGCCGGTCAGAACCTTGATGATGGAAAAGTCGCGGAACACCCAAAGCAGGGTCAGAACCAGCGTGACGCCCAGAACCGGCATCAAGAGCGGCATGGTGATCCAGCGGAAACGCTGAAAAACACTGGCGCCATCCACCTTGGCGGCAGCGTAATAATCCGACGGGATCGACTGCAAACCGGCAAGGCACATGATCGACACAAAGGGAAACCCTTTCCAGACCATGGTGATTGCCACCGCCCAGAAGGCCGCCGTCGAACTGCTCACCCACGGGATCATCTGGTCGGCGAAACCGAGTTGGATCGCCAGCCAGCCGAACAGGCCGAATGAGGTGTCGAACATCCAGGCGAAGATCACGACGGCAATGATTTCCGGCACGGCCCATGGCAGAGCCATGCCGAGGCGCGCGGCAGTGCGCCCCTTGAAGCGATTATTGACGAGAAGCGCGGTGCTCAAGCCGACGGCGACACTGCCCGCTGTTACCACGACCACGAGCTTGAGCGTCACCCAGCAAGCCAGCCAGAATTCCTGCGAGGAAAACAGCCAGGTATAGTTACTCAGCGAAAACGGTCGGCTGGCGCCGCCGAGCCTCGGGATCTTGACCTGCTGGAATGACAGGTCGATCGCCAGGATCAGCGGCCAGACGATGATGGCAGCAACCATCAGCACCGCGGGGGCGATCAGGATATAGCCGAGAAGATGCTGCCGGCTGGGACGCGCAAGGTCAAAGAACTTGCGCCGCCCCGCCTGAACGGTGTCGGTCATGGATGTTTCTCCTGCCGGATGCTCATGTGGTGACCACAGCCCACCTTGCGGGCCGTGGTTTCGCCTCGGATCAGCCCTTGATGCTTTCCGCCTTGGCCTGCATGGTCTTGGCCACTTCCGCTGGATCGAGATCCTGGATGATCATCCGCTGGCTCTCTTCCATCACCATCTTGCTGAATTCGTTGTAATAGAGCTCGAGCCCTGTCGGCACGCGGTCGATACCTTTTTCGGACGCTTCCTTCATCGTCTGCAAGAGAACCGGAAAATGCGGAATGGTCTTTTCGACACCGGAAACATCGGCTTTCGGGCTAGGCGGTGTGTTGCCGCCCATGGTCGCATAGCTGCGCTGGAATTCCGGCGTCATCGTCAGCTTGATGAAATCCCAGACAAGCTGCTTCTGGTCATCAGGAATATCCGACGGCATGGCGAGCACGTTTGACGAACCGCCAAGCGGTGGGGTCAGCGGCGGCGCGACATAAACGATATCGCTCTTTGCCGTTCCCTTTTCCGTCGTGCCGTAAAGCCATGGACCATCCAGACGCATGGCCATCTTGCCATCGGCGAAGAGTTTGCGGACATCGCTGGCGCTCATGTCGACCGGGCTGATGCCGCTCTTCATGACGGTTTTCCAGCGTGTCAGACCTTCGACCATTTCCGGCGTATCGATGGTGATATTGCCTTCTTTATCAGTCCAGTAGGCGCCGGCGTCGATAATGTAGTTGAGCATCTCTGTGAGATACTGACCCGGACCGCCCTTGGTTTCGTGGCCCGTGCCGAACTGGTCGGCAATACCGTCGCCGTTGAGGTCCTTGGTGGTCGCCTTTGCGGCGGCGATGAACTCGTCATAGGTCTTCGGCACGGCCACACCGGCTTCATCCAGAAGCTTCTTGTTGTAGGCCATGACGAAGCCGAAATAGTTCGTCATGATGCAGACGGTTTCGCCATTCCATTCACATGTCTTCTGGCCGGCCCAGCCGGTCATGTCGATGCCGTCCTTTTCCAGCCACGGATCGAGCGGCTCCAGCCAGCCGCTATCGGCGAACATCTGGAATTCAAAAGAGGCGAGATGGACGATCTGCGGCGGCTGGTTGGCGGCAAACAGCGTCGTCATCGTATCGGCATAGGAGCTGCGCTCCGCCTTGGTGAATTCGATTTTCACGCCGGGATGTTGTTTCTCGAATTCGGCAATGGCAGAATGCCACCATTCGCCGGTACCGGCATCGTCGGTCTGCCAGGAAATGAATTTCAGCACTGTATCGGCCATGGCCGGGCTTAGGCCGCCGATCGTCATCAAGGTTGCAGTCGCAGCGCTAAGCGCCAGTCTTTTCAATCTCTTGTTCATGGTTTCCTCCTCCAAAGAACCAATTCAGATACGTGTCAGCAGACCAAGCGCCGCCTCCGACGGCTTTACCCCGAGCCCCGGCCCGGATGGCAGGTGATAACGACCTTCGCGGCAATCCATGTCACCGGAAAGAAGGCGACGGTTCGGCTCGAAGATCGAATGCTGGAATTCGTGCCCCTTGAGCGTCTTCAATGTCGAGGACGCCTGCAGGCTGGCCGCCAGAAAGATGCCGGCACCGACCGTCGCATGCGGGATCACGTCGATACCGTGCTCAGCGGCAAGCGCCCCGATGCGGATGAAATTGGTAATGCCCTTGTGGCCCATTTCCGGCTGCACGATTGCGATGCGGCAGCGCTCGATGCGGGCGCGCATATCCCAATGCGTGCGCCATTCCTCGCCGACCGCAATCGGGATATCCGTTCCCTTCGAAACCTTTTCCAGTCCTGCAATATCTTCGGTCCAGACCGGAGCCTCGGCGAACCACGGATCGAACGGCGCCATTTCGGCGATCAGTTCCAGCGCCCGTTCCGGCGTCTGGTTCCAATGCATGTCGGCGGCGATCTTCGCGTCCGGGCCCAAAACCTTGCGCAGGTTTTCCATTTCCGCCGCCGGACCGTCGTCGGCCACGGGCGTTGCGAATTTGAAGGCATCGAAACCACGATCCTGCCAATACTTTGCCAGTTCGCCGCGCGCCTGAAGGGTCTTTTCCGGCAGGCCGGAAACATAGGCGGGAAAGTTTTCGACACCGCCATCCAAAAGCTCACGCACGGACTTGCCCGCTTCCTGACCGGCAATATCCCAAAGCGCGATATCCAGCGCGGCCAGCGCATCGACGTAAAAGCCGCCGGTATAACCGCGCACACGCATCATATCGTAGAGATCGTCATAGATGGCGGACGGATCTGACGCATCGCGGCCGATGACGAAGCCCGCGAGCATATCGTTGATCAGCGCGGCAACCGCGCCGGGCGCAACAATGCCATAAGTCTCACCCCAGCCGACCGTGCCGGCCTCGGTCACCATGCGGACGAGCACGCTGCGGTCGAAGGTGGGATAAACCGTGCGATTTCCCTTGCGCACGATATAACCGTTTGGATTGACCACCTCCCCTTCCCGCAAGGCGCCGAGATAGGGCACTTTGCGCGGCTGGGTAAGCGTGAAAACCTCGACTGTCGCAACCGGGCTGTTCATGCGGCCTCCGCGGAGAGAAGACCAAGCTCCACCAGATTGGCATCAATATCGGCGATAGCCGCCGCGTCGAGGTCCGGCGTAGGCGCACGCACGCCGATGCCATCGATAACGCCGCGACGCGCCAGTACATGTTTGGTCAGCCGCATGCGATAGACGGCCTGCAGAACAAGAAGCGGCAGGGTGCGTATGTAGATCCTGCGGGCTTCTTCAGGCCTGCCTGCCGCGAGGGCCCGGTCAATCGCCACATGTTCACCGGCGATTTCCAGAGCGGGCATGGCCGCTGCCGCACCACGTGCATATTCATCGAGAATATAGCGCGCGCCACCGCCGCCGATCACACCCTTCAGGCTTGCCGGCGCATGGGCGATGATGTGGCTGATGGCTGGCCCGGCCGGCAGCGTCTCTTCCTTGACATAAGCAACACGCGGCAAGGCGCGGATGATCTCGACGATCGCCTGCGGCGACAGGTCGGAACCACGGGGTGCCGGCGCGTTCTGAAGAATGATCTCGATTTCGGGTAGCGCCTCGAGAACCTTGCCGAGAAACTCGATGAGCGCCGGCGCATCAGTGCCGACCGACTTCGGTGGCTGTACCATAAGATGGCGAATGCCGAGATCAGCCGCGATCCGGCCGTGCTCCACGACCTCGCGCCAATCCGTAGCGCTGGCACCGGCAACCACCGGCACCCTGCCTGCTACACCGGCAACGACAAGCTTCAAAAGTTTGGCACGCTCCTCGGCCGTGAGGCTTTCCACCTCACTGGCGAAACCGGGGAACACGACTCCATCCACACCCTGATCGAGAGCGAACCGCACCAGCTGCGACATTCCCGCCTCATCAACACCGCCGTCCGCCAAAAAGGGCGTCGGCAGGACGGGCAAAATGCCTTTCAGACCAGTCGCCATTTCTTCACCTCCCAATGAAGTATCATATTGTGGTACTTTGAATTCACTAATTGACACTACATAGACTTCCGCCTTATGACAAGCCCCCAGATGAAATGAGCGGAGGAGGCTCACGACATGGCAGCAGAAGCAGCGGCGATCGTTGTTGACTGGGGAACCACTTCATTGAGGGCAACGCTGGTCGATGCTCGCGGGAATGAACTGGAGAGCCTCGAGACGTCACAAGGCATATCCAGCCTCAACAAGGGAGACCATGAGGAGGCTTTGATGACGACGCTTTCCCCATGGTTATCGTCCCATGGAGCCCTGCCTATCGCTGCACTCGGAATGATCACCAGTCGCAATGGCTGGATTGAAATTCCCTATGTACGCTGCCCGGCAGGCCCGGCCGAGCTTGCCGCAGGTTCCGTACGAAGATCACTGCGGAACGGATCTGATCTGGTCTTCCTGCCCGGCCTGACGGATCCTATGCGCAAGCCCTTCCCGGACGTTATGCGCGGCGAGGAAATACAGGTTGCCGGCCACGGGCTGGCCGATGACGGAACGATCATTATCCCCGGGACCCACAGCAAGTGGGCGCAGGTGAAAGATGGACGCATTGACGGCTTTCAAACTTTCGTCACCGGTGAAATCTTTGCGCTGCTCCTGAACAATTCCTTCATCGCCCGAGGAGCGACACAGCCGCCGGTAGATGATCCGGAGGCCTATCTCTGGGGTCTTGAGGAAGCGAAGAATTCCTGGGCCATGCTTTCTCTGCTGTTTTCAGCACGGACCGGGGGACTGGCCGGCAAGCTCTCGGCAAACCAGTTGCGGTCCTATGTCCATGGCATGGTCATCGGCCAGGAATTCCGGCAGGCGCGCGATGCCGGCTGGTATTCGGAAGGCGGCAAAGCGACCATCGTCGGCAATGACGGCTTGAACGATCTCTATGTGGTTGCCGCGAATGTGTTCGACCTTGAGATCGCCATGGGCGACGACGACGTCCTGATCCGCGGCGCGCTGGATGTAATGCGCCACACGCTTTCATAAACGCGGGGCATCGAGCCGGGAAACAGGCCGGCGAAGTCGTTCCGAACATATGTTTGAGGGTATTGATATGTACGATTTTCCGACCAGCATCGGCACAAGCCGCCACGAAAACGATATCATCACGATACTGGCGCGACTTGAGCGCGTCGGCCTTCCCGTCGATCCGATCGCCTTTTACGGCTCATCCTCCTTCCGGATCTGGAGCTCCATCACCGAGGATCTTGGTTCGCTGGATGTCGTCAATCTAGGTTTCGGTGGCGGTACATTTCTTTCAGGCATCCACTATCTGGATCAGCTTCTGACGCCACTCAAGCCGCGCCGAATAGCACTCTATTTCGGTGAAAATGATATCGCCAGCGATGGGCTCAAGGCCCACACGACGCTTGGCCATCTGAAGGACCTGCGAGACCGGATCTCGCAGGCGCTGCCGCAGTCCGAAGTGTTCGTCCTGTCGATCAAGCACAGCCCCGCGCGGTGGATCTACCGGCAGGAATTCGACCTGTTCAATCAGTTGGCACGCGACTGGTGCGATGGTCGCGACGACACATCATGGATAGAAGTTGGCACCGGCCTGATCGGCGAGAATGGCTTGCCGATGTTTCGATATTATCTACCGGATCTGGTTCACATGAATGCAGCGGGCTATGCCACCTGGTCCGCCTCTCTCAAGGCCACAGCCTTAATGAGGTGACGTGAAGGCGCGTTACCCATGCATAATTGGTCGATGAGTATCGAAGGCTACGCCGGTGTAGAAACACCGACGTAGTGCGATCAACGCGCCACGCAGCGATCACCCTTGTCATCGAACACATGCAGATGCTGCGCCGGGAAGGAGACGTGAACGCTCGGCCCCGCCGACAGCGCCGCGCGATCCAGCGTGAACACCTTGAAGGCCAGCCCGTGCAGCGAAAGATGCAGGATGATGCCGAAACCGGTCGGCTCGACCAGATCGACACTTGCCGCCATGCCCGAGCCCTCGCCGCCCATCACCACATGTTCCGGCCGGATGCCAACCGTCACCTTGGCGCCATCGGCAACCGCCAGCGGTGCCGGCAACGCCATCACAGTCCCATCCTTCAGCGTCACATTGCCGTTGGCATAGGTCGCGTCGAGAAAATTCATGCCCGGCGAGCCGATGAAACCGGCGACAAAGAGGTTGGCGGGACGGTCGTATAGCTCCAGCGGAGCCCCCACCTGCTGGACCACCCCGCCATGCATGGCAACGATCCGGTCCGCCAGGGTCATTGCCTCGATCTGGTCGTGGGTGACATAGATCGAGGTGGCCTTGAGGTCGCCATGCATTTTCTTGATTTCGGCGCGCATCTGCTCACGAAGACGCGCATCGAGGTTCGACAATGGCTCATCGAACAGAAAAGCCTTCGGCTGACGGACGATGGCGCGTCCCATGGCGACTCGTTGGCGCTGGCCGCCGGAAAGAGCCTTCGGGCGGCGATCGAGCAACGGATCGAGACCGAGTTTGGACGCGGCGCTGGCGACGGCAGCGGCAATCTTTTTCTTCGCCGTTTTGCGAAGTTTGAGGCTGTAGCTCATGTTGCCGGCGACGTTCATATGCGGATAAAGCGCATAGGACTGGAACACCATGGCGATGTCGCGATCCTTCGGATGCAGTTCGTTGACGCGCTTGCCGTCGATACGCATCTCGCCGCCGGTAACGCCTTCCAGCCCGGCAATCATGCGCAGCAGCGTGGACTTGCCGCAGCCGGACGGGCCGACCAGCACGACGAACTCGCCGTCCTTGATCTGCAAATCGATGTCGTGCAGCACCTGCACATGGCCATAGGCCTTCTTGACGTTCTGGATATCGATCGAAGCCATAAGATTACCCCTTGACCGCGCCGGCCGTGAGGCCCTGGACGAGGTAGCGCTGGATGAGCAGGAAAAAGAGAGCGGCCGGGATGAGCGCGAGCACGCCCGCCGCCATCATCTGTCCGAAATCCACCGAAAATTTGGAAACGAAGGTCAACAACCCGACCGGGAAGGTCGCGGCATTGTTGCCGTTGATCAGCATCAGCGCGAACAGAAGCTCGCTCCATGCCGCCGTGAAAACGAAACCGAGCGTCGCGGCAATGCCGGGAAGCGTGAGCGGCAGGATGATTTCCCGGAACGCCGTGAATTTCGTGGCGCCGTCGATCATCGCCGCCTCTTCGAGATCCTTGGGAATGCCGTCGAAGAAGGACTGCATCAGAAAAGTCGCGAAAGGCACGTTGAAGGCGGTGTAAACGACGATCAGTCCGGTCAGGCTGTTGGTGAGTCCAAGCGGCGTCAGGATCTTGAAAATCGGCGCCACCAGCATGACCAGTGGGAACATCTGCGTCAAAAGCATCAGCCCGACGATCCAGTATTTGGCGCGGAAACTGAAGCGGGAGAGCGCATAACCGGACAACGAGGCGCAGATCGTTACGATGATGGCTGTCGAGCCGGAAACGATCAGGCTGTTCTTGAAGAAGGTCGGAAAGGCGCTGTGTTGCAGCACGAAGGAATAGTGTTCCCACGTGGTCCGCGACGGCCACATGCGCACGCCTTCGGAATAGAGCAGATCATTCGGCGTCAGCGACACCTTGAACAACCAGTAGAGCGGAAAGAGCGCGAAGATGACATAGGCGAGGATCGCCAGTCGGTGCGCGATGGTCGGAAGAAGCGATGTTTTCATGACCCTCACCCTTTGTTCAGCAATGTCTGCCGCAGCAGGATGATCAGCATCGAATAGGCCAGCAGCAGCACGAGCAGCACCAGCGCGATCGCCGAGGCATAACCGAAGTCGAGCGCCTTGAAGGCCTGCGTGAAGATGTAGCTGGCGACGATCTGGGTGCGATCGGCAGGTCCGCCGCCGGTCATGACGACGATCAGGTCGGCAAAGTTGGAGATCCAAACGGTGCGCAAAAGCACGGTGATGGCTATGGTCGGCGCCAGGAATGGCAGCGTAATCGACCAGAAGCGCTGGAACCATGACGCGCCGTCGATGGAGGCCGCTTCATACAGATCGCGCGGGATCGATTGAAGGGCGGCCAGAAGCGTGATGGCAAAAAACGGGATACCCCACCAGACATTGGCGATGATCGGTCCCCACATCGCATATTGCGGATCGGACAGGATATTGCCCGGCTGGCTCATCAGGCCGAGATCGAACAGCCAGTGCGGGATAGGCCCGATAACCGGATTGAACAGCCATGCCCAGTTGAGACCGGCGAGAAAGGACGGCACCGCCCATGGCAGGAAAACCAGCGCCTGCACAATGCCGCGGCCCATGAACGGCTTGTCGAGCAAAAGCGCCAGAATGAGGCCGAAGCCGAACTGCAGGAAGACGGAAGCACCGGTCCACCACAGCGTGTTTTTCAGAGCGGTGTAGAACGCCCTGTCCTTCGACAGGGTTTCGAAGTGTTCGAGCCCGATGAAACCGCCGGAAAACGGATTGAGTAGCTGGATATCGCGAAACGCGTAGGAAATGCCGACGACAAGCGGCACCAGCATGACAACGATGATGAGGATCAGCGCTGGCGCGCTGTAAAGATAAGGCTCGGAGGCATCGGCAAGGCGCTTCAACCACGGCCTGCGATCCTGGCGACGATCATAGACGTCGGCGGTCATGGACATCAGACAGTTTCCCGTTTGCGGCGCAGATCTGCGCCGTCATTGCATGAAGGAAGGCGGGATAGCGGCGCGGAAAAGGTCCGCGCCGCCACGACGTCGATTACTTCTTGGAGAGGTTCTTCTGCTGTGCCTTGGTCAGGTACTCGGCCCATTCATCGGCCAGTTCCTTGGGAGTGATGTCACCGAGCAAAGCCTGCTGCGAGGTCTTGATCGCCAGCGAGTCCTTGAAAAAGGCGAATTCCTCGAGGAAGGTCGGCATCACGGTCGGAACGGTATCCTTGTCGGCCAGTTCCTCGAACCAGCCCTTGAACTGGTCACCGGCGTAGAACGGATCCTTTTCCGCCGCCGTATAGGCCGGCAGCGCGCCGATCTTCTTGTTCCACTCGATATTGCCTTCCGGGCTCTGCAACGTTTCGATCAGCTTCCAGGAGAGGTCCTTGTTTTCGCTCTTGGCAAACATCGACCAGCCGGCATAACCGATGGTGGGATAGGACTTGCCGGCCGGGCCCTTCGGCAGCGGCGCGACGCCGAAATCCTCCGGCTTCATACGCTCGGCAACGGCGATCAAAGCGTCCGGGTCCTGATCAAGGAAAGCACAGGTGCCGGAATAGAAACCGGCGACGACCTCGTTAAAGCCCCAGTTGACGCTGTCCTTCGGGGCCAGTCCCTTCTTGTAGAGATCGACCATCCACTCGATACCCTTTGCCCAGCCTTCACTGTTCATGGTCGAGGTGCCGTCCTCGGTAAAGTACTTGTTGTCGCCGGCCATGGAGGCGGCAAAGATCATCCAGCCATTGAGGCCGCCCGCACCGCCGCGCATGCAATAACCGTATTTGCCGGGCAATTTGGCGACGGCTTCCGATGCCTTGACGAATTCATCCATCGTCTTCGGCGGCTCGGAAACGCCGGCTTCGCTCAACAGCTTCTTGTTGTAGAACATGGCGCGCAGATAGAAGCCGTAGGGCAACATATAGGCGGTATCCTTGACCTCGCGGCCGAGTTCCAGCGCGCGCGGTGTCAGCGCCTTGGTATGCTCCCACTTTTCGAGATAGGGCTCGAGGCTTTCGAGCATGCCGTTGTTGCCGTAAAGCGAAAGCCAGGTATCCGGCATTTCCATCACGTCGGGCGTATCGCCGGCAGACACCATGGTAGCGAATTTCTGGAACGCTTCGTTCCACGGCAGCGAGATGATCTCGACCTTGGTGCCCGGATTGGCGGCCTCGAATTTGCCGACCAGCGATTTCAGCGTCTGCGTGCGCTCAGGGCTGGTGATCACTTCCACCATCTTGAGCGTGGTATCGGCCATGGCGGTCCCCGCCATCATGGTCGCGATGAATGCAGCCGTTATCATTGTTTTCATTGTCCTGCTCCCAGTTGTTTTGGTTGATGCGCTAAGTGGCGACGGCGATCGCCTCCTGAAGATCGCTCCACAGAGCCTCGGTTCCCTCGAGGCCGACATGGAGGCGTACGGACCGCGCATGGATGCCGAATGTATGCGCGGAATTCGGCTGGGCCTTCTGCTGCAGCACCACTTCACCCGGTACGATCAGGCTTTCGTGGCCACCCCAGCTGACGCCGAGCTTGAAAAGTTTCAGGTGATCGGCAAAGGCGCGGATATCGACGCCTTCCTTGAAGATGAAAGAAAACAGGCCGGAAGTGCCCGTGAGGCCAGCCGGCAGGCGGTTGGCCAGACCCGGATGGCAGACCGTTTCCACCACATCCAGTTCCTGCAGCCGCCGCGCGATGGTGAGTGCGGAATCCTGATGCGCCTTCATGCGCAAGGGCAAGGTGCGCATGCCACGGATCAGCAGCCATGCATCGAAGGGCGAGAGCTTGCCCCCGAGATAGGGATAGGCTTCCGACTTCAGCCGCGCGATCATTTCCTTGGATCCGGCAACGACACCGGCAACGACATCGCTATGCCCACCGAGATATTTTGAAGCCGAATGGATGACGAGATCGACACCCAGCGTGATCGGCCGCTGGAAAACCGGGCTTGCCCAGCTGTTGTCGATCATCGAGATAGCGCCGTGCTTTTTCGCTAGCGCCGCCAGTGCACCGACATCATGGGCTTCCATCACCCAGCTTGTCGGGCTTTCGAGGTAGAGGACCTTGGCGCCGGGCAGAGCCTTGGCGACCGCCTCCTCATCACGACCATCGACATAGGTGACCTCCACCTTCATGCGCTTCAAAAGCGTGCCGAACAGACGAAAAGCGTCGGGATAAACGTGCTTGACCGCAACGATACGGTCCCCCGGCTCGACGAAACTCAGGACGGAGGCCGAGATCGCCGACATGCCGCTGGCAAAACCGAGCGCGTCTTCGGCGCCTTCCAGCTTGGCCAGCATTTCCTCGAACATGCGCACCGTCGGGTTGAGGCCGCGCGTATAAATCGGCCGCACCTTTTCGCCGCGATAGGAGGCGATCATCTCGTCATATTCGGAGAAGGTGAACAGCGAGGTCTGAAAGATCGGCGGCACCACCGCATCGGCAAAATTGCCGTCGTCATGGGCGGTGATCAGCGAGGCAAACGCCGACGGATCGAGCATTTCGTTCATTTGGACATTTCCTTGATGTCTTCCTCGACAACCGCGAGGATTTTCAGTGTCTCGCGCCGCGCGCGCTCAGGGTTCTGGGCAGCGATGGCGTCGAAAAGCGTTCTGTGAAACGGAAAGGAGCGGCGGGCAAAATCCTTGCGATCGAAGGGCGAAGCCCAAAAATGCTCGAAACTTTCGCGCATCTGCTCAAGGATCTGACGAAACAGCGGGTTGTGGGTGGCGTCATAAACCGCGAGGTGAAACGCCAGATCTTCCGGGCCGGACGAGCCCTGTTCCAGATGGACGGTTTCCATCTTCACGAGCTTGTCCTCGATGATCGCCAGATCGTCGCTAGTGCGCATCTGCGCCGCCACCATGCCGGCCTCGCATTCGATGCCGCGGCGTACCTGCAGCGTCTGCAAAAGCACATCGCGCAGCTTTGTCGTATCGAGCGACAGCGGCATGTGGACTGTATCGGGAGAGATCGGGCGCAGCAGATAGGTGCCGCTGCCCTTGCGCGTTTCGATGACGCCGAGCGCCTGAAAATGCCGGATCGCCTCGCGGATCGTCGAGCGCCCGACAGATAGAGCGGACATAAGCTCGCGCTCTGCGGGAAGGCGATCCCCTGTTTTAAGTTCCGAGGCCGCTACAAATTGCGCGAGCGCCGCAGTCACCTGTTTGGCGCGGTTCATCGTCGGCAATGGCTGAAGTGAAGCAGACAGCTTGAACCTCATCATGTTTATGCAAGACCAAAATTGGTCTGACATCATAGCAAAACACGGAGCTTGAAAACTGTCAATTCGCCAGTTCTGTCATTTCGGTTTGATGGCAGGAGAAGCCGAAGACATGGACGAAGATCGCATCACAATCTGGGGCAATTTCGACGCCCCGGCCGCTATGAAAAGCGCGCAGACCATGCCGACGCCGGTAAAAAATCGACGTGGATATGAGCTTGAGCTTTATCTGAGGAAATTCTATTATTTTGCTGAATATACGCCGCTTTTTCGCTGCTGCGTTAGCGCTTATACTTTCTGCGCTGCCACAATCGGCGGAACGGTCTATTCGGCAGTAATCAGCTCAAGTCTCGCCTGGCTGAAGGAAGCGCGAAGAAAATCAGGTGGGCTGGCGTCGCTTACCAGATGCGAAAACTCGCTCGGCGCTCCGATCGTGGCGACAGCCTTGTTGTGGAATTTCGATTGATCGCCGACAAGAACCGCATATTCGGAGCGCCGCATCGCGGCCTGTTTGACGGCAATTTTTTCAAGATCGTAATCCAGTGCCGAACCATCCGGCGCAAACCCGGAAAATCCGATGAATGCATAATCGAAATGGATCGCATTGATGCCTGCCAGCGTCGTTGCTCCGACCAGGGACCCGTCGGCACCGCGCAGGGATCCGCCGAACACATGGAGCTGAATTTTGGGCTCTGCGGCCAGAAGCATTGCGCAGGCAAGGCTATTGGTGAACGCATGCACGCGGATGCCTCTTTCCTTCAGTGCTGTTGCGACGGCCTCTACCGTGGTGCCTACATCCAGGAAAACCGCAGCGCCCTCCGGCACAAGTTGGGCTGCCGCTATGCCGATCTTTTCTTTTGCTGCCGCGGCACGCATCGTTTTTTCGGCATAACCGAGACGGACAGTCGAATCCATCGGCCCGGCGCCACCGTGGAACCGCTGTAGCAGGCGCATCCTGTCTAGATGGATGATGTCGCGCCTTATCGACTGTACCGATACATCGAAACGCTGGGACAAGGCTTCCAGTGTGGCATACCCCGTTTCTCCAACTGTCTGAAGGATTTCCGTCTGGCGGGGTGTCAACTCATCGGACCGGGGCATGAAGTCTCTTGTCATAAATCTTCCATTGATGTCACATATATTACACGTTCATGACAGTTTGACGAATGCCCTGAGGAACGGAAGGTTCATGACAAGTATGCAAGTAATGCAATGGGACGCACGGAAAAATTGCCTTCGCACCGACGGGAAAGTTTTCGATCCTTCGCGCCTGGAATGGCTGGATGGCGATGGAGAGCAACATGACGGTACCGCCGTGTCGCCACTGCAGGCCCTGAAGCTCCTGGCCGAAAGCGGGGCGCTCAAGCGCGTGCCGGTCGGCGTTATCGGGCCAAGGGAGGCTACCGCAGAGCAGCGTGAGATTGCCTATGCACTTGGCGCGGCCATGGCGGACCACGGTTTGCAACTGCTTTGCGGCGGTAAAAATGGAGTCATGGAAGCCGTGTGTGAAGGTCATTCCGCCCGCGGTGGCTTACCCATCGGCATTCTGCCGGACGATGAGTGGCAGGCGGCCAATCCTTTCGTCGGCATTCCGATTGCGACCGGCATAGGTCCTGCACGCAATGCCATCATAGCGCGTGCCTGCATCGCCCTCATTGCTGTCGGCGGTGGCGTCGGCACATTGTCCGAGATGGCGCTCGGTCTGCAGTTCAATCGGCTCGTGCTCGCCATGGCGGGTGCGCCTCATGTCGATGGCGTTCCGATCATGGCCGATATCGAGCAGGTGCTCGATCGCGTTGCCCAGCGAATCCTGATGGGAATGTAAGATATCTTACGCTTGTCATAAAACCATCACCCGATAGCGATAGAGAGGCGGTCAGCCCAATATGCAAAAGACAGCGGACCGCCTCCTTGCCCATCGTCGCCATAGCCTATTTCCTGTTCCTGTTCGCGCCGGTGCTATTGCTGGCACTGGGGTCGTTCGGGGAGAGTTGGAGCAATACGCTTCTGCCAACGGGCTTCACCTGGCGTTGGTATGAGGAAGTCGCAGCAGATCCCAGCTTTCGCCGAGCCTTCGTTACAAGCCTGCAGATCGTTGGCATCACCTGTGTTCTGAATGTTCTGGTGGGGCTGCCGCTCGCCTATGCCATTCAGGTCGGCGCCAAAGGCGGCGTACGGCTGGCGGCGCGTCTGGTAACGCTTCTTCCCGTCGCCGTTCCCGATCTCGTTCTCGCTTTCGGTTTCATCCTCGTGTTCTCGTCGGATCAGCTTCCTTGGCTCGGCAGTTTCTGGCTGTTGGCGGCAGGGCATCTCGTCCTCACCCTGCCCTACACGGTCACGGCCCTTGTCGCCGACATGGAACAGTTGCGGCTCGACGAATACGAACATGCCGCGGCAACGCTTGGAGCTTCGTTTTTCGCCAGGATCCGCGACATTGTCTTTCCGCTTCTTGGCCCAAGCCTCGTCTCCTCGATGCTGACGGTAGCGGCCCTGTCGATCGGTGAGTTCCAGCTTTCGAACCTGATCGCCGGTTTCCTTTCCCGACCTTATCCAGTCGTTCTGCTGCAGGCTTTTTACGGCGCCACGGGGTTTGCCTGCGCCGCCACCATCGTCCTGCTTCTCCTTGCCGCGATCGCATCGCTGGCGAGCAGCCTCACGTCCCGATTGTCCAATAATAAGAAAGCAGCAGCGGCATGACGCTCAAATATGAAAATGTCAGCTTCACCTATCCGGGCGCCACGACGGGCATTTTCGATATCTCGCTGGAGATCGGCAAGGGCGAGCTTCTCGCGATCATCGGTGCCTCTGGCTCCGGCAAGTCGACCATTCTCAAGCTGCTTGCAGGCTTCGTGAGCCCTGATCGGGGCCGCATTGTCATCGACGACAAGGATGTCAGCGCGCTTTCACCGGAGGCGCGGCGGCTCGGGGTGGTATTCCAGAACTATGCGCTTTTTCCCCATATGCGGCTGTGGGAAAATGTTGCCTATCCCTTGAAGGTACGCGGTGTCGCCAAGGGCGAAAGACAAAGTCGCGCCCTGGACATGCTTGGGCGGGTCGGCATGAGAAACCGTGCCGACGATCTGCCCGCGGCTCTTTCAGGCGGCCAGCAGCAGCGTGTGGCACTTGCGCGCGCGCTCGTATTCGACCCTCAGGGCCTGCTCCTGGACGAGCCGCTTTCCGCACTTGACGCCAGCCTGCGGGTCGAGATGCGTGACGAAATCCTGCGCGTCCAGCGCGCCTCGGGCATAGCCACCCTTCTCGTGACCCATGATCAAGAAGAAGCGCTTTCGATCGCCGACAAGGTCGCCGTGATGCGCGACGGACGATTGGTACAGATCGGCACGCCGCGCGAGCTGTATGAGACACCCGCAAACGCTTATGTCGCCGGTTTTGTCGGACAGTCCAATCTTTGGCAGGGCAAGGTCCGTTCCCACGGGGTCGTGGAGAGCGAAATCGGCTCCTTTGCTTGCGATACGCAGGGGCGCTCGCCCGGTGATGCGGTCACGGTTTTCGTCCGCCCCGAACGAGTGCTGCCTGTCGCCGACAGCGAACCAAAGAGCGCGGGTGGCGAATTGCCGGCAAGTCATTTCTCCGGTGTCGTGGATGCCGACCGTTATCTCGGTCCTATTCGCCGTATCGATCTCAAAGTCTCCGGCGGCCTCATCCGCCTTGAAACCCATCTTCGGGATGCCGTGACCTCGGTACGGATACCAGCAGATGCAATTCGTCTCCTCCCAGCAAACTGATCTCAACAGAGGTATTTCCATGAACAGACGGCAATTCATGACGACCGTAATGGCTGGTGCAACAGCCCTCGGTCTCGCAACCAGCGCATTCGCTTTCGAAGGCCCGGAACTCTATCAGGGCGAAAAGGCTCTTTATGATGCGGCTCTGAAGGAAGGCATCGTCGTATCTTTCGACACCGGCCCGACATGGGCGAACTGGGCAGGCCAGTTCAAGGCTTTCCAGAAGCGTTATCCCGGTATCGAAATGGTCTACAATGATATCGGGTCCGCGACCACGGTCGTTGCCCTCGACAAGTCTCGCAACCGCCCGCAGGCCGACACGGCATATTACTTTGCAGCTTCTGCCCTCGACGCGGCAAAGGCCGGCGTCGTCGAAGGCTACAAGCCGGTTAATTTCGACCGTCTGCCGGAACAGCTGCGCGAGACCAATGGCGAGTGGTTCACCGTTCACACGCTGAGTGTCGCGTTCCTCGTCAACACCAAGCTCGTCAAGAACGTGCCCAAGACCTGGGCCGACCTGCTGAAGCCGGAATACAAGAACTCGATCGTCTACCAGGATCCGCGCTCGACAGGTCAGGGGCAGGTCGTTGCCTTTGCTGCAAGCTTCGGCAATGGCGGCTCGATGGACAACGTCACCCCGGGTATCGACTATCTCGGCAAGCTCACCACTGCCGGAAACGTTCTGCGCACGGTCGGCACCACGCCTTATGCGCAGTTCCTGAAGGGCGAAATCCCGATCTGGATCGGTTATGAAAACGACGGCCTGAAGGCCAAATTCACCGATGGCATGGCAGACAGCATCGAGGTCGTGATCCCGGAAGAAGCATCCGCCGCTGCTCCCTACGCCATTTCGCTGGTCAAGAACGGTCCCAATCCGAATTCCGGCAAGCTGTGGCTGAACTTCATCATGAGCGACGAAGGCCAGAAAATCTTCGCTGAAGGTTATGTTCGCCCATCCGTCGAGGGCATCAAACTGCCTGACGCGGTTGCAGACAAGATGCCGGCCGCCGCTCAAATCCAGCCGCTGGATATCGCCAAGGCGACCGCCAAGAAGGCCGAAATCGACGCTGGTTGGGCCAAGGCTGTTCTCGGACAGTAATTGGCTGACGTGAATGCCCCCAGCCGGCGTCTTCGCACATGCGCAAGGCAAGGGGCATTCATATCTTTCTAAAAAGCCTACTCCGTTCGCGCCTCCCCCCGAGCGGAGCAGGCCACTACGCAATCGCGCATCTGCCGCTATCAAGAGCATACGTCAAACAGGGTATTCCAAATGAGCGTTCGCGCTTCCAGAAAGGCACTCGCCGCCTTTGCCTTGCCGGGCTGTATCACGCTCGGCCTGTTCTTCCTTTTACCCGTTGGCGCGGTCATGAGCGGTGCATTGACGGATGGCGGCGCATTCGTTCGGCTCGTCAATGATCCGGTGTTCTGGAATGGCCTGAAGGGCACGCTGGTTCTCGGGACAGCTGCGCCGCTCTTTTCTCTGATTGTCGGTTTTTGTATCGCGCTCACCCTTGCCCGCCTGGCGCCCAAGGCGCGGACGGCCGCTTTGATTGCGATTTCCCTGCCGCTGACATTTTCTGGTCTGATCGTTGCCTACGGGTTTATCCTTTTGCTTGGCCGCGCCGGCTTCGTCACCCTTCTTCTGGCAAAGCTGGGTTTCGACCCCGCCGTCATCGGCGGTTTCATCTTTTCGCCCTTCGGGCTTGGCCTTGCCTATTCCTATTATCTCGTGCCGCGCGTCGTTCTGATCGTATTGCCAGCCATCAGCAATTTTGACCGAAATCAGCTGATCGCGGCTCGGTCGCTGGGGGCTGGTGCAGGCCGCGCATTGATCGACGTGATGCTGCCGCAGATCGCGCCAAGCCTCGTTGCGGCGTTCTGCCTGACGTCGGCGGTTGCGGTTGGCGCTTACGGTACGGCACTGGCACTGGTCGGCACACAGGTGAATATTCTGCCGCTCGTTCTCTATAGCAAGATTTCCGAGACCGGCACCGATCTGCCGGCAGCTTCGGCCGCATCGCTCGTTCTCATCGCCATCTGCGTGTTGATCATTTCACTTGGGGAAGCTGTCGGACGGAAAGGTGGGGCATCGAAAGTCACGCGCCAAAACTAGACGGCGCCTTCTGGCCCACCTGAAAACACGCGCTTCACACTGTGAATGCGGCGCGAAAAGCCTCCAGTGCCGCCAATGGATCTCCTTTGGCAAAACCCTCAAATCCCACCGGACCACGATAACCCATCTCGGCAAGCGCTTTCGCGATGCCTGGATAATTGATTTCTCCTGTCCCCGGTTCGCATCGACCGGGCACGTCGGCGACCTGCACTTCGCCGATCCATGGCAGGCAGGTGCGGCAGGTTTCGATCAGATTACCCTCGCCGATCTGGAGGTGATAAAGGTCGAGGTTCAACCTGAGACGCGGATGATTGACGCTCTCAACCAGCGCCAGCGTGTCTTCCGCACGACCGAATGGCGTACCGGGGTGATCTACCGGTAGATTGAGGTTTTCGAGTGTGAAGACCACATCCTCTTTTTCTGCCAATTCGGCAATACGCATCAGGCTGTCCCGTGCCTTCAGCCACATTCGCCCCGTCACCACGTCGCTCGGACGGACTGGCAGCCCGCCCTCCCCCAATCCTGTACCGTGCAGGTTCAACCGAGCCACGCCAAGCCGCTTTCCGACCTGCGCCGCCTCGCGTGCCGAGTGCAACAATTCGTCGGCGCCCTCATCGTCGGCCAATCGGCCGGTAAGATAGCCGTTCATGATCGAGAAGGTGGCACCTGACCTTTCCAGTGCGACAAGATCGTGCTGCGGCCAGTTCCACAGCCCTACCTGAAAGCCAAGCTCCTTGAGTTGCGCGCACCGCCATTCGATCGGTTTGTCGCGCCACAGCATTTCGGCGCATGCCGCCAGCGTGAAGGGTTGGTCCTTCGTCGTCGAAATGCCGGGGCCGCCGATGCTGGAGATATCGAGTTCTTTCGTCACCTCTATTGCCTTTCGATATGGATGGCAGTCCCGTTGGAGGTCGCCATGGCGTGAATGACCTTCTCGATCTCAAGCCCCTGCGCGAAGTCGGGACCGGCATTGGAGCGACCGGCGATCGCCGCCAGCAGATCGCGTGCCTCGATGACCTTCTGTTCGTTGAAGCCGAAATTGTGGCCCGGTGCGGGGCAGAATGCCGAAAAATCCGGCTGATCCGGGCCGGTCAAGTGCCGCACGAAGCCGGCTTCACCAGCGCGATGAACCCAAAGTTCATTCATGTTTTCCTGATCGAACACGATCGTGCCTTCACTGCCATGCACCTCCCATTGCAGCCGGCATTTGCGCCCTCGAGCAATACGCGAAGTCGCAAACGAACCGTGTGCTCCCGAGGTGAAACGAAGCAACGCCAGCGCGCTGTCCTCGTTTTCAACCCGTTTCGGGCCATCGGGTGACGGCCGGGTGGAAATGGCAACCTGAGTTTGGGCGACCAATTCCGCCACCGGTCCCATCAGCGCCAGCATATGGCTCACGAGGTGGCAGCCGAGATCGCCGAGCGCGCCCAAGCCGCCACCTTCGTGAGTCATCCGCCACGACCACGGGAGGAGCGGGTCGGCGGAATAATCCTCGTCATAGACCCCGCGAAAAGCGAGCGGCGTACCGATCGAACCTTCGCGGATCAGGTTGCGCGCGGCCTGGAAAGCAGGGCTTCGGAGATAGTTATAGCCCAGCATGGTCACCTGGCCCGGATGGGCGGCGGCGGTTGCCGCCATCGCCTCCGCATCGTCGAGTGTCAAAGCCATAGGCTTTTCCAGCCAGACATGCTTTCCAGCTTTCAGCGCCGCTTCAGCCATCGGCCGGTGCATCCCGTTCGGCGCCGTGATCGATACCACATCGACCTTCGGGTCTGTCACGGCCTCTTCCCAGCGTGCGCTCGAGCGAGCAAAACCGAATTGCCGCGCGTAGCTCTCCGCGCTTTCAAGCGTGGCGTCGGAGAGAATTTCCAACCGGTGATGCGCACCACCGAAGACGGCAGCCACATTCCGCCATGCCATGGCATGACATTTGCCCATGAAACCCGTACCGATCAGTGCGACACCGAGCGGGATATCCGGAAGACTGCGCGAAGTTCCCATGCGCGATACCCTCAGATCGTTCCGCCCAGCGAACCTTCCAGTTCGGCCATTTCCTGCCCACCCGCCATCATGTCCTGCAACTGGGCGGCATTGATTTCTCCACGCGTGGCGGTGCCGAGCGTCTGGCCGCGGTTCAGCACCGTGAACCGGTCGCCGACAGCCATTGCGTGGCGCACATTGTGGGAAATGAAGACGACGCCGATGCCCTGCGATCTTACCCGGTTGATGGTGGAGAGCACATTTGCGGTTTGGCGCACGCCAAGCGCCGATGTCGGCTCATCGAGGATCAGCACCTTGGCGCCGAAATAGACCGCGCGGGCAATCGCTACCGTCTGACGCTCGCCGCCGGACAAGGTGCCGACGGCCTGGTCCGGGCCACGCAGATTGATGCCCATCTTTCGCATTTCCGTCATGGTGATCTCGTTGGCGGTTTCGATATCGAACCGCTTGAACAGCCCTCTTCCCTTGGTCGGTTCGCGCCCCATGAAGAAATTGCGCGTCACCGACATCAGCGGGATCATCGCCAGATCCTGAAACACGGTGGCAATGCCGGCTTCCATGGCATCGCGCGGGCTATTGAAGGATAACGGCTTGCCTTCAAACGTGATCGATCCTTCGGTCGGCTTATGCACGCCGGACATCGTCTTGATGAAGGTGGACTTGCCGGCGCCGTTATCGCCGAGCAGGCAGTGGCACTCGCCTGCTCTGACATCGAAAGTCACACCATTGAGCGCGATGACATTGCCGTAGTGCTTCTTGATGTTTTCCATATGGATGATCGGTGCGGACATTGTTCTAGCGCTCCCCGGTCACACGTCGGCGAATGACGTTGTTGAAGATGACCGCGAGCAGGAGCATGGCGCCGAGGAAAACCTGGAACCAGTCCTGATCGAAGCGGGTATAGGTGAGGCCGATCGTGACCATGCCGAAGATGATGGCGCCGAAGAAAGCTCCGACCGCCGAGCCATATCCCCCGGTCAGCAGACACCCGCCGATGACCGCCGCGATGATTGCCTCGAACTCTTTCATGAAACCTCGGCGGGCGTCGGTGGAGCCGGCGTCGATGACGGTGATGATGGCAACGAGTGCCGCGGCCATGGCCGTCAGCATGAAGAGCGAAATCTTGACCCGGCGTACAGGAACGCCCGAATTCTCGGCGGCCAGCGCATCGCCGCCGGTCGCAAAAATCCAGTTGCCGATCGGTGTGCGCAGGAGAATATAGGTCGCGATCGCGGCGAAGATGACAAACCAGATGATCTCGACCGGAATGCCCGGCACTTTCGGCACGCCCGACTTGAAGCTGTCGACGATGCCAGCCTCCGCCAGCCAGCGCATCATGAAACCAAACGCGTCACCGGAGAATATCGGTGCAAGAAAATCGCCTTCGACAGCTTCGCGGATACCGCGTAGCTGAGTAGAGCCGCCGGTAAAGAGTTTAAGCCCGACCAGTGCTGCGCCGCGAAGGATGAAAAGTCCCGCCAACGTGACGATGAAGGACGGAAGACCGGTACGCAGGACGACCATGCCATTGGTGGCGCCAAGCGCGGCGGCGATGCCGAGCGTCAGCGGAATGGCGATGACCAACGGCATGCCGACATTGACGACAAAGACGCCGAAAATCATGCCCGCGAAAGCAACCATGGAGCCGATCGACAGATCAAATTCACCGCCGATCATAAGCATGGCCGCGGCGATGCCAAGAATGCCGAGTTGTGCGGCCGGGGTCATGAAATTCATGATGCCCGAGAGCGTGAACATGGTGCGGTCTGCGGTGACCATGAAGAAAAGTGTGACGAGGACCACGCCCCCGATAGCGCCGAGCTCCGGCCGTTTCATGAGTTTGGTGACGACGGACTCGGATTTTACCCGCTCGTCCGCACGCGCCAGCGTGTCTTGCGACATTGACCTGTCTCCTGGATCGGTGACCGGGCCGCGGCAAAAGATGCGACGGCCCGGAGAGCGAGGTGATTAGCGGATACCCTTGGCAGAGAGGTCTATGACCTGTGCGGCAGTCTCCTTGGTCACAAGGTTCGGGCCGGAGGCGACGTCGCCGCCGGGCATCAGACCATATTGCGCGTGGAGCGCCAGGAAGGAGACCGGCAGATAGCCCTGCAGATATTGCTGCTGGTCGATGGAGAATGCGGCCTTGCCGTCAGCAATATCTTTCAGAAAGCCGGCAGACATGTCGAAAGTGGATATCAGCACGTCATCACGGCCAAGTGCCTGTGCCGCCTTGACCGCAGGTTCGCCGACCAGCGAGGCATTGAGCGAGAGCACGACATTGACGTCCTTGTCGGATTCCAGGGCGGCGCGCACCTTGGATTCCACCTCGGTCGGATCGTTGGTGGTTGGCAGGACCTTCACTTCCTTGCCAAAGCCTTCCGTGAACCCTGCGCAACGCTGATCGAGCGAGACGTTGCCGACTTCCTGGTTGACACAAATGGCCTTCTTGCCACCCATCTCCGCCAGTCTCTGGCCGGCGACCTTGCCGGCATCGAATTCGGATTGGCCGACATGAAGTTTCGCCCCGAGCTCGTGAGCAACATCAGAGCCGGAGTTCATGGAAATGACCGGAATACCGGCCTCAACTGCGCGCTTTATTGCCGGGCCAAGCGCGTCGGCATCGGGGATCGAGACGACAAGACCGTCCGGATCCTGATTGACGGCAGCATCGATCATCTGCCCCATCGCGACCATGTCGAACGTTTCCGGCGACCGGAATTCGACATTGACGCCGGTATCCTTGGCAGCCTTTTCGGCGCCATTCTTCACCACCGACCAGAACGGGTCGTTGGCCTGGCCATGCGCGACAACAATGATATCTGTAGCGAGCACCGGGCTCGCGGCAGCGACGAGCGCGACCGTTGCTGCTGCTGCAAGCAATTTCTTCATGACATCCTCCCGTTTAAGTTCCAAAGCGCCCTCCCAGACGCCCCGTCCATCCGGCCATGCGGGACCGGAACCGAAAGCCTGCGGACACTCCCTCCGCAGCAATTTCCTTTTGCGACGGCACTCGACGCCGCCTCCGGTGTCAGCCGAGCAAACCGGTCTGCCCGAGGGCATAACCGGCGGCATTCAGGGTATGCATGCGACCAATATGGCCCGCGCCGGGCAAACCCACTCGCGCGCCCTGGTCCCCCCTAAAAGCAGCTCCCACTACTTCTGAAATTGAACATTGCAAGTTTTGCTCTCGCGAGCAATAGCCGTTTGCACGCGGGAGCAAAATTAATTTCAGCGAGATGGAAAAAAACGTTATGTATGAAATTCACCGATCCATGGCGGATTCGGGAGATGGACATGCCGGAAGACAAGAAATCCGCCTTCGCGGGAAATATCACTGCCGACGATGTGGCGGCGGAAGCTGGCGTGTCGCGCTGGACGGTCAACCGCGCCTTCCGCAAGGACGCATCGATTTCCTCCAAGAGCCTGGAGAAAGTACGGATAGCGGCCGAAAGACTGGGCTATGTACCGGACTTGCGGGCTGCGAGCCTGGCCTCGGACCGCTCCAATCTGGTCGCACTGCTGATCGACGATTTCGCAAATCCGCACAAGCTGGTGATGATGGAGCGGCTGACGCGCATTCTGCGACGTGAAGGTTGGGATATCCTTCTAGTCAATACGCTTGACCGCGACGATGCCGGCCATGCGCTGCTCAACGCCAGCCAGCGTCGCGTCGATGCGGTCATTCTGATCGGCATTCAGTTCGATGACGAGGTTCTCGATACCGCGCTGCATGCTCGCCGGTTTCGCAAGCTGATCATTTTTGCTCGCACATCGCGCAATCCAAACACCATTTCCATCGCCGTCGATGACGTTCATGCGATGAAGGAGATTGCAAATTACGTGCATGAGCGCGGATATCGACGCCCATTGTTTCTGGCCGGGCCGCGCACCTCATCTGCACATCTGCTGCGCAATGAAACATTCGTCGATTACTGGCGCCAGCATTTTGGCAACGAGCCGGAGACCCTATCCGTTGCGGCTTACGACCCGGCACTCGCAGGGGGGATCGTCGAAAATGCGCTCGCCGGCAGGCCAAAGTCTGCCCTGCCGGACATTCTTGTCTGTGAGAACGATGCTTTGGCAATCGGCGCAACCGACGTGATCCGTCATAAGCTTGGTCTGCGCATTCCCGAAGACATCGCGATCACCGGATTTGATGACGTACCGCAAGCTGAGGGTGCCAATTACCGCCTGACCACCTATCGGCAACCACTGACCGACATGGCGGAATATCTGGTAAGGGTTCTCGGCAGTGAAGAGGATCGTGACTTTGATCGGCTTTTTCAGGGGAAGCTGATGGTGCGCGACAGCGCCTGAGGCGGCCCGCAGCGCCATTCGCAACCGACCCGACGCGGCAATGTCATCTCCTCGCTACGCCTCAAGCTTCACCGCATCAAGTGCTCGACCGGCGGGGCGGCGACGAAACGCCATTTGCGCAAGGGGCCGGCCATGACATTGAGATAATACATCTCGAAACCGTGGGGTGCTCCGCACGGATGGTGGCCACGCGGCACGCAGACGACATCGCCGTCATGCACGGCCATGGTTTCGTTCAGCTGCAGATCATCCGTATAGACCCGCTGGATGCCAAAACCATCGGTCGGGTTGAGACGATGATAATAGGTCTCTTCAAGATAGGTGATGCGCGGAAAATCGTCCTCGTCGTGTCGGTGGCTCGGATAGCTCGACCAATGGCCTGCCGGAGTGAAGACTTCGGTCACCAGAAGGCTATCGCAATAGTCCTCGTTTTCCATGGCGATGTTGTTGATGTAGCGGGTATTGGTCCCCTCACCGCGCTGCGTCAGCGTGATCCCGTCCGGTCCGATACGGCGAGCCTCATGCCCACCTTTACCTAGCGCCGAGCAGACGGCAATGACGCAATCGGTTTCGGCAACGGCTTTCCAGTCGCTGTCATTCGGCAGATAGAGGCAATGCGGCGGAGATTTCTCGAACACGCTCATGCGATCTCCGAGTGCGCCCCAACTCTTGCCGGCTCCCTCTATCGCTGCCTTGCCTTCGACCATGACCAGAATGACCTCACGATCTCCGGTCACGTCTGCCGCCGTCTCTCCGGCCCGCAGCCGATAGAGCGCAAAACCGACATATCTCCATCCAGCCAATGCCGGGGTTATGTCATGAACCTTGCCGTGATTGCCGAAAGGGCGATGGAGAAGGTGGGGCATTATGCGCTCCTGCTATTCGTTCAGATGAGGCCGGCCTTTGCAGCTGCAGTCTTCAGTGTCTTCAGGCCCAGCGACTGATACTGCAAAGGATTATGCATGTCGGGGTCCTGCTCTGCCTCGATGACGATCCAGCCTTCATAACCTGCCCCTTTCAGGATTTGCAGCAGCGGTAGGAATTCGATCCCTCCTTCTTGGTCACCAGGCACGGTGAATACACCGGCGCGAACGCCGTCCATGAAGGACAATCGCTCTTCACGCACCCGGCGCATTACCGCCGGGCGCACGTTCTTTGCATGAACGTGGCTGATACGGTCGACATAGCGCACAAGCACGGGTGCAGGATCGCGGCCAGCACCACCGAAATAGCAATGTCCGGCATCGAACAGCAGGCGTGTTGCCGGACCTGTCGCCGCCATGAAGGCATCGATTTCCTCCGGCGTTTCGACCACCGTGCCCATATGATGATGATAGACGAGCTTGATACCCTGACCTGCAGCGAACACAGCCAATTCCTCAACCCTGGCACCAAAGACCTTCATCTCTGTTTCGGACAGGACAGGGCTTTCGGATAACGGTACCTGTTGCCCCTGCACGCTGTTTGAAGTCTCGCAGGCGATACAGACCGTGCAGCCATTGTGCTTCAGCTTGTCGAGATGCGGCTGAATGGCCTTTTTTTCTTCTTCAACCGACTGCGTCAGCAAGTTAAGCGAGTACCAGCCGGAAACGAAGGCGAGGCCATAGGAGCCGAGAAGTTCTTTCAATGCCTGCGGATCATTCGGCCAACGGTGGCCGTTCTCGATACCGTCGAAGCCGATTTCGCTGGCCTCGCGAAGAATCTGTTCAGTCGGGATGTTGGCGCCAAGGCTCTGGTCGTCGTCATTGGCCCAGGCAATGGGATTGGTGCCGAAGCGGATCATCTCTTGTCCCTCAATTCACGGTATTCTGCTTGGCGGCACTTGCGAGATAGCGCGCATAGGCCTCTTTCAGTTTTTCGGTTGTGCCGACCTCGGGCACCGCGACGTCCCACCAGTGACCGGCATCGCCGAAACCGGGACCATCCGTCGGATCGGTCTCGATGACGATGACGGTCGGGATGTCGCGCCCCCGGGCAGCATCGATCTGAACCTCCAGGTCGGCAATATCCTTCGCCTTCACCGAGAAGGTCCCCATCGAACCCGCATGGGCGACGAAATCGATCTCCGGCTGCTGTTCGATATTGCAATCCTGATAGAGGTTATTGAAAGCCTCGCCGCCGGTGCCTCGCTGCAGTCGGTTGATGCAGCCGTAACCGCGGTTGTCGGTCAAAACCACGGTGAACGGCACCTTGCGCATGACGGCAGTCGCCAGTTCCGAATTGGCCATCATGTAGGAGCCGTCGCCAACGAAGCAGATCACGTCCCGCTCCGGACGTGCGAGTTTCAGCCCCATGGCGCCGGCGATCTCGTAGCCCATGCAAGAATAGCCGTATTCCATGTGATAGCCGCCCTGGCTCGGTTGCCAGAGCAGTTTCAGCGCCCCCGGCATCGTGCCCGCCGCGCACATGGCAATGGCGCCTTCGCCGGTTGCGCGCTGTACGGCGCCGATCACCTGCGCATCGCTGGGCAAACCGTCATGCGAAGGCGCTGCACAATGACGGTCGACGGCAGAAAGCCAGGCGCTGCGGGACGCAAAATCCGGTTCGCCGGCCCGGTAATCGCCGAGCTTTTCGCTGAGGGCCGCAAGAGCTGCCCTTGCATCTGCGACGAGCCCGATAGCACCATGTTTGTCGGCATCGTAAGCCTGCACGTTGACCGACACGAGCTTCCGGTCCTTCGCCTCGAACAGCGACCAGGAACCGGTGGTGAAATCCTGAAACCGGGTGCCGATACCGATTACCACATCGGCCTTGCGGGCCAGTGCGTTGGCGGCAGCCGAACCATCGACACCGGCCGCGCCGAAATTCATCGGATGGCTTTGCGCCAATGCCGACTTGCCGGCTTGTGTCTCTATTACCGGGATCCCGTGACGGGTGGCGAAGTCGGAAAGCTCCTGCTCGGCATCGCTATAGATGACACCACCGCCGGCAACGATGACCGGGCTTCGGGCGGTGCGAACCAGCTCTGCGACTGTCTCGAGATCATGCCGATCCGGTTCAGGCCGCCGGATGCGCCAGACCTTCGGCTCGAAAAATGCTTCAGGCCAATCATAGGCTTCCGCCTGAACATCCTGGCAGAATGACAAGGTCACAGGCCCGCAACTCGCCGGATCGGTCATCACGCGCAGCGCCCGGGGCAATGCCGTCAGAAGCTGTTCGGGACGGGTGATACGGTCAAAATATCTGCTGACCGGACGGAAACAGTCATTCGCCGAAACCGTGCCGTCATCGAAATCCTCGATCTGCTGCAAGACAGGATCGGGCCTGCGATTGGCAAACACATCGCCGGGAATAAGAAGTACCGGCAATCGATTGACATGTGCCAATGCCGCAGCCGTCACCATGTTGGTGGCACCCGGCCCGATGGATGATGTGACGGCTTGCACGCGCCTGCGTTTCATCGCCTTCGCATAGGCGATCGCCGCATGTGCCATGGTCTGTTCGTTCTGCCCGCGCCATGTCGGCAGGCCGTTGCCCGCTTTCTGCAAGGCCTCGCCCAGTCCCGCCACGTTGCCGTGGCCAAAGATTGCCCAGACACCATCGAAAAAACGTTCGCCGTCTTCCGTCATCTGTGCGGCCAGCCATTTCACCATGGCCTGCGCTGCCGTCAACCGCACCGTCTTCATGCTGCCTGCTCCCCTGCCTTCATGCGGGCCTTGTCCCAGATCCGGCAGAGACGCTCGAAACGTTTCGCCATATCGTCGACGGCCTCCGCGTCCGTCATCTCTGCTGCCAGCCAGCGTCGGGCGGCATCACCGAAAATCGTACGGCCCACCGCGAAGCCCTTGACCAGATCGAATTGCGCGGCGACCTCGAAACTGGCCGAAAGCTCCATCTCAGGCGCATCCAGCCCGAGCACGACGATACCGCGCGTATGCCGATCATGGGCCTCGATCGCGGCGATGGCCTTTTGCCAGCCGGCGGCCGTCTTCATCGGCTCCAGCTTCCACCAGTCGGGGTAGATGCCGGCGGCATAAAATTGCCTGATCAGCTTCGCGACTGTGTCGTCGTCTGTGGCGCCGACCTTGGATGGGATGATCTCCAGCAGAAACTCCAGCCGGTTACGCCGCGCCGCCTGAAACAGTTTCTTGACGGTCGTCTCCTGCTCGGTGCGCGTGGCGGCGTCATCATCGGGATGGCAGAAGCAGAGAACCTTGACTACGTCCTCGCGTGCCCATTCCGATAGCGTACCGCAATCGAGCCCAAGCTCAGGTTCCAGCGCCAACGGTCGCGAACCAGGCCACTCGGCCGGACGTCCGATCCAGAGGCCGGAACCTGATGCACGGTGAAGGGCCGATCTGCCGATACGGTTGTCGCAGAGAATGCCGTAACCTGCTTTGCCGGCCTGCACCCGCAGAGCCGCCTGCAAGCACAGTTCCTTGAAGGCTGCGCCTTTCTGCAAGGTGTAACCAGGCATCTGTTCAAGTTGCATGCGGTGATCGAAGGCGAAGACCCGCATGGTGGACCAGTCACCGTCAACCCGCCTCTGACGCGTTGTCGACCAGTGCAATTGTTCCAGCTCGGCATCGTTGCGCAGATCGGGCCGCACAATGCCACGCTTCAGAAAGAACTGCAGCTCCTCGAAGCTTGGATAGGCGGGCGTACATCCATGTCGGCTGACGGCGAAGGCGCCGCAGGCATTGGCGAATTTCAGCGATGTCGGCCAGTCTTCACCGGTCATCCAGCCGCGAAGCAGGCCGGAGAAAAAGCCATCGCCGGCGCCGAGAACATTAAAGACCTCGATCGGAAAGCCCTGCCCGCTTTGGCCGTCATCAAGACTCTGTGGAATGGCGCTTTCAAAAGCCGAGGCTCCGAGTGGCCCCCGCTTGCAAACCAGTGTTGCGGCGCTGACCGCCCGAACGGCTCCAAGCGCCTCCAGCGTATCCGTCGAGCCTCCAGCGATATGAAATTCTTCTTCGGTGCCGACGATTAGATCGAACAGATGCAGTGTCGTCTGCAGCTTGGCCGTAACCCTGACGCTTTCGACGAACCGACTTTCCCCGTCGCCGTGGCCGGCGACCCCCCAGAGGTTGGGACGGTAATCGATGTCGAGCGCGGTGCGCAGGCCGTGCTTGCGCGCGAGCGTGAGCGCCTTGAGGACGGCGGCTTCCGTGCGGCTGTTGCTCAGATGCGTGCCGGTAACGACGACCGCACGGGCAGAGGCGATGAAATCCTCATCTATATCATCTTCGCACAGCGCCATGTCGGCGCAGTTTTCGCGGTAAAAGATCAGCGGAAACTGCGTATCATCGCGAATGCCGAGAATGACAAGCGCCGTCAGCCGATGGGGGTCGGTCCTGACGCCCTCGGTAGAGACCCCCTCGCGGGCGAGTTGTTCAAGGATAAAGCGGCCCATATGCTCGTTGCCGACGCGGCTGATCAATGCTGTTTTCAGGCCAAGCCGGGCACTGCCGCAGGCAATGTTCGTCGGTGAGCCGCCGATATATTTCTCGAACGAGCCCATGTCCTCCAGACGACCACCGACCTGTGCGCCGTAAAGATCGACGCCGGCTCGGCCGATCGTGATGACATCGAATTTCTTCGTCACTGTTTCTGCCCTTCCATGCGAATGGTTGCGCCGCGGAGGCCGTCACGACGGAAATGATATTTTCGATTTCCCGGCGGGACGAGTTCTGCATGGTGCGAACGGATGAACGGAAGGCCTGTTTGCGGTGGCGCTCGACACCGCATCGACCTCCAAACGGGCGGTCGCCCCGTTGTTCATGATACCCTCCCATTTTAGCTCCAAAGCAGCCCCGGACGCGGCCATCCGGGATCGACTTCAAAAAACCGCGGAACACTCCCCTGCTCCGCAGCAATCTCTTGAGGCGCCGGTTTCGACCGCCACCCATGGCGTCTCAGGCGAGCGAAACCGGCTGGCCGGATTTTGCCGAGCGGGTCGCAGCCTCCGCAAGCGAAAGGGCGTCAACGCCATCTTTCAGCGACACCGGAATGGCGGCTCCATCAAGGATTGCAGCAACGAAAGCATCCCATTCGGCCGCATAGGCACGCATGTAGCGCTCCAGGAAAAAGAATTCCGGCTTGGCGCTCGTCACGCCCTGTTTCGTGGCCTTCGAGACCGTGTTCTCAAGCACGTTGCCGGCCGACAGAAGGCCTTCGGAACCAAGTATCTCCACACGCTGGTCGTAACCATAGACGGCACGTCGGCTGTTCTTGATCACGGCAATACGGCCATCGGCATAGGTGAGCGTCACGACAGCAGTATCGACATCACCGACCTTGCCGATCTCCGGATCGACGATCGATGTGCCGGCGGCATGGACCGTCTTCGGCATATTGCCCATCAGAAAGTTCGCCATGTCGAAATCATGTATCATCATGTCGCGGAACAGACCGCCTGATACCTTGACATAAGCGACCGGTGGCGGTGCCGGGTCAAACGACGTGATCGACAGAAGTTCCGGCTTGCCGATCTCGCCGGCGGCGATGGATGCTCTGATCGCGGAGAAATTCGGATCGAAGCGGCGATTGAAACCGATCATGACCGGGACGCCTGTCTTGTCTACCGCGTCGAGGCACTGTTGGGCACGTTCCAGCGATAGATCGACCGGCTTTTCGCACAGCACAGCCTTGCCGGCCGCAGTCGCCTTTTCGATCAGGTCCGAATGAGTGTCTGTCGACGTTGCAATAAGCACGGCGTCGATCGACGCGTCCGCAAGGATCGCATCCGAACTGTTGGCTTTGGCGCCATAAGCATCGGCGAGCGAATGCGCCGCATCCTCGTTGACATCCGACACCGCAACCAGCTGGCTGCGGGCATGACCGGCAATATTAATGGCATGCACGCGGCCAATTCGGCCGGCGCCAAGCAATCCGATTTTTAACACTCTTTTCCTCCCGATGCGCGGCACTCCAACCGCGCGATCTAACATTGCAAGTTTTGCTCTCGCGAGCAATTACAATTTGCACGCGGGAGCAAAATTAATTTCTGACATTTGCAGGAAGCTGGTTTGGAGGAACGCAAAAGGGAATTAATCGGCATTTTCGATGCTGAAGAAACCCCAGACGATCGCTGATCCTTGCCTGAACAGACGTTTTTACAGGGAGAGACGGAGGGGTTCAAAGCTGCTGGTTACCGCCCTGCCGCTTGATGCCCGTTGCCTTGTGTTGCGCCATCTTGGCGCCTCTCCGCGAGAGTGGAGCAGTCATCATCCCCACCCGCGACCCGTGGCGGCTGGGCACCATGAGCGGCGCCCGAAAAACCGGATCTGTTATGAATGGAGGGCAGATTGACAACGGTTTTCGGCCAAGCCGGCAGTGACGATCTCGGCTGGCCCGCCGCTAGAGACGATCCTCGTCTTCGTCACTCTCGTTATAGCCTAGTCATCCTTCACGCCGTTTCTAAACTCCCGAATACCCTTGCCGATGTCGGACATAAGATCGGGAATTTTGCCGCGACCGAACAGGATGAGTACGATTGCCAGAACAATGATCCAGTGCCAGACGCTGAAGGATCCCATGGCTGTTGTTCCTTTTGCCGTTAATTTGCATTGTCGGAGCTTGTCCAATCCGCTTCGATATCGGGATTAAGCGTGAGCACTTTCTGTATCTTCGCCGTTTCCATCAGGGTGAAGGCGGTGGAGAACGCGTCTGCCCGCGTCGCATCGGGTCCGATGACGGTCATTCTTCGATAGTGCTGCACGGTGGGGCCGCCATTGGGAGATATGATATGCCCCCAATGGCGTGCCCGATCGAAATGAAGGCCATTCGAACTGGATGTCGCAACAGCCTTGTTGGTCACAAAAACCGAATGGTCGATATCGGTATCGCTTTGGTTTTCCGAGATACCGATTTTCCAGGGCGCTCCATCCGGTTTCGCGCCGATCGCACGAACTTCCCCCATGTCGACAAGGCTGCTGTCGACACCGCCGGCGCGCAGAAGAGCGACGATCCGGTCGGTGACATGCCCTTGCGCGATACCGTTCAGCGTCATCGCCATGCCGCGCTTCGACAGGGCAATGCGATGGGCGTTGAAGCTGACATGCTTGAAGCCGACAAGTGAACGCGCGCTTTCAAGCGCAGATCGATCCGGACCTGACGGGTTCGCCCCGCTGCGGGAGAAATGTTCGGCATACAGCTTCCATAAGGGCTGCACCGTTGGATCGAAAACGCCGCCCGTCTCTTCCCAGACGGACCGACAGACCGCCAGAAGATCCACGAGTTCCTGTGGTGGAAAGGCGAGAGCGCCGACGCGGTTGAGTTCGCAGAGCGCAGAATTCGGGCGGTAGAGGCTGAAGACATCTTCCAGCCGGTTCACCTCCGCAACGACCCGGCGAACGAGACTTTGTGCATGATCCCGATCGGGATGGTTCAGGATCAGGGTCGTCGGCGCGCCGAGCGCATGCCCGCGCCATATCACAGGTTCAGGATGGGAGAACGCCGGAGTTCCATTCAGGACAAGCGGCAAACCGGCTCCCGCCGCCATGATCCGCAATACCCGCCGGCGGCTGATCGCTTCAGCCATGGTGGTGCCCCCCTTCCCCATGCGGATCGGCAACCTGCCCATCATCCGGGGACTGGCCTTGCGAGCCCAGAATGTAGTTTTCGGGAATATCCTCGAAACCCACGACGCGACCGCCATTTTTCGACGCGAAAGCGCTGGCGTCCTGTTCCAGCGAAAATGGAACGGCCTCCGTCGCGCCCATGCCGCCAACGCGGGAGCTTTCGATCACGTAATGCGCCTTGCGCGCATCGACCCAGTTTTCAGCGCCGGGCTTTTCCCAGCTCGGCGCCTTGCTCATGTCGGACACATAGATCGCCGCGATGTCGCGCGGCTCCTCCGGCAGCATCGTGAAGGCAACGGTATCGCGAGCCGACGAGAACCAGATGACCTCCTCGGTCTGTTGCATGATCACCTGCCCCTTCGGTCCATCATGTTCCATGACGTTCATGCCGCAATATCGACCCATGGCTTCAGCTGTCATCGCGGTCGGAGCCGGCATGACCGCATTCTCTTCAGGGCTGCAACCGGCAAGGAAGACGGCGGCCAGAGCCATGGTCGCGAATGTCAATTTCATGCTTCTCTCCTTGCGAAAACGATATTGGCAATGCCAAGCGGCACGATTGCCCAGAGCAATAGCGCCACAGTCAGGATAGGCGCAGACAGGCTGCTGCCGGCGGCAACGCCACCCATGCCGGACAATGCGCTGGCCGCGCCCGAACCGAGGTTGAGCAGACGGTAGGCGTCTGTTGGGTTTGCCAAAAGCAGGCCATCCAGCAACAGCGCCGGCACCGAGCGCCCCTGCGCCGCGACAAGGCCGCCGAGCAAAGCCATGTCGTAGATCAGCACAAAGAACAGCCATATGCCGACGGCGACACCGCCCGCCGTGCTGCGCTCGCGCACCAGCGTGCTGATCAGATAACCGATCGACAGGAAGACCGCACCGAGAAGGATGGAGGCCCCGAGCATGATGGCGAAGGCACGCCAGCTTGCCGGCGAAATCACGGTTCCAGAGGCGACAAGTGCCACCGCGGCAGCGCCAAAGCCGATCAGCGTCGAAAAGGCGAGGATGGAAAGATGACCTAAAAACTTGCCGATCACGATCTCGCTGCGACCAACCGGGTAGCTGAGAAGCAGGATGAGCGTCCCGCGCTCGCTTTCACCCACGATGGCATCATGCGACAGAAGCAAGGCAATGAGAGGCAACAGGAAGATGGCAAGGCTGGACAGGCTGACGATCACCACATCGAGCTGGTTCACGCCGACATTACCGGTGGGCGCGCTTCCCAGAAATGTCAGGGTCAGTGCAAGTCCTGCCAGAAGAAGCGTGGTTGCCAGAACCCAGCGATTGCGCCGCCCTTCCTGGATTTCTTTTCTGGCGACAGTGAGAATATTGTTCATTGAGCCGCCTGCCTTCCCAGAAAATGCGCATAAAGTTCATCAAGCGTCGGCTCGGCAAGCGTCAGGCTTTCGAGAAGCGAAGGCTCTGATGTCATTCTCTTCAAAAGGTCGATCTTGTCGGCAGCATCGACGCTGACCTCCCACGCGCCGCCCGCTTGCCTGCACCATTCACCGGACCATTGTGGCGAAGCTTCCATATCCGACAGCCTGATGATCACCCTCGTCGGGAGACTGGCGATATGGCGCAGTTCATCAAGCGTACCGTCGGCAATCTTCACGCCCCGGTCGATGATGATCACCCGGTCCGCACGATTTTCGAGTTCGGTCAGCGCGTGTGAAGACAAAAGAACCGTTGCGCCATCAGCACGAAGCTCGCTGATCAGATCGTAGAAATTATGCCGCAGCGCCGGGTCCAGACCACTAGTCGGTTCATCCAGCAACAGAATACGCGGCGTTCCGAGCAGCGCCTGCGCAAGCCCCAAACGCTGACGCATGCCCTTGGAATAGGTGCGAACCGGCCGGTCGACGGCCTCCGCAGCCAAGCCGACGCGCTTGAACAGAATTTCTGCGTTGGAAAACTCGACACGTTTCAGGCGGGCATAAAAGGCAAGCGTCTCGCGACCCGTCAAAGCCATGTGGAACGACACGCTTTCCGGCAGATAACCGACACTTTGGCGAACATGAAAATCGCCGCGAGCCGGATCGCCACCGAGCATCGTCACCGACCCGCTGGTGGGACGGATGAGCCCGAGCATCAGTTTGATGAGCGTCGTTTTGCCCGCACCATTGTGGCCGACGAGCGCAATCGTCTCACCCGCATTCAGCTCGAAGCACACATCCTTGACGGCGGCAACACCGCCATATTGCTTTGAAACACTTGTGGTAGTGACCGAGGCTGTCATTGGATATTCCTCTCGACAGAGGTAGGCGTCATCAGTGGGCGGCTATCGACTACGCCTCCGGGCAGCAGCGCCGGAAACTGTGCCTGCGCCCAGCGAATGACCTGAACGGCCGGACTGGTCATCAGCAGTTTTGCCTGAGGTGCGGTCCACAGGACCTGATCGATCAGGTCGTTTGGCCGATAGGGATTGTCGGCAATACCATCGCCGTTCAGATCGAAGCCGGGATTGTCGCTCCAGTAATTGCCGCGACCTTCATGCGACCAGTCGAGATAACGCGTGCCGACATATTTGACCTGGTTGCGGTTATTGATGAAGGCATTGCCGCTCATGCTGTTGCCTTCGGATCCGGCCGTGAAATGGATTCCGATGGCGCAATTCTCGAAATGATTGTCCATGAACCGGTTGCGGTTGGCGTTGTAAATAAAAACGCATTTTTCCGGTCCAAGGCGCTGTCCGTTTGAAAGTTTTGCGGCTTCCTCGGGATCGCTGGCAGGCACGCCGTGTTCGGTCGAACGCGTGCCACCCGCCGTCCAGCGTGCTTCCGGCTGAAGATGCCCCAGCACCTTGTTGCCGGTAATGACGGAATAATTCGCATAGTTCAGCAGCAGACCGTGATCGCGATCTCCATCCGACAGGTTGTTTCGGATGTTCAGCTTGTTTGAGAACATGATCGCGTAACCGACAGAATTGCCGAGCGAAACGTTGTCGCTGATCTCGCTGTCATGCGTGTACATGTAGTGGATGGCGAAACGCAGGTCCCTGAAACGGTTGCCGCTGAAGACGTTACGCTTGCTGGCATTGGTGGCGATGCCGTCTCGGCCCAGACTGATATCGTTGCCGTTCACCTTCGCGCCGGGTGAGTTCCACAGGGAGACGCCATTGCCGGTCAGGCTCATGTGAAGAGACGCCGTCCCGGTGATGACATTGTCGCAGACGCGGGAATCGTCCGCCCCGAACAGCCAGACGCCGTGCAGGTTACCAACGATCCGATTTTTCTCGATCACGGCACGCTTGGCCGTTTCGGCGGCAAAGATACCGGAATCCTGCGTATCGAGATCGCTGCCGGAACCGCTGATGGTGAGACCGCTGACAACGACATCCGCGGCCTTGATGGTGATGACGCTACCGGTATTGTTGCCGACGATGCTCGCCCCCTCATTGCCACGCAGCGTAACGGAGCGATCGATGACGACCGGGCCGCGAAACTCTCCCGGCTCCAGCACCAGCGTATCTCCGGGCGCTGCGGCATCGATTGCCTGCTGTAATGAAGTGGTGGAGGCGGCGGAAAGGCTGATCGTCTCAGCCCCGGCAAGGGCCGGAATGGTGGCGACGAGCGTCACCATCCACGACATTGCCGCACCGTAACGGTGGATCATGCCTTTTTCGGCTCCACCATCATGCGGCCCTTCATTTCCATGTGCATCGCATGGCAGAACCACGAGCAATAATACCACCACACACCGGGCTTATCGGCCTTGAAGGTGACCGACGCGGTAGACTGCGGCGCCACTTCGATGTTGATGCCGTAGTTGATGATCGCAAAGCCGTGGGTGAGATCCTCCACTTCATCGATGTTGGTGACGTAGACAGTCACCTCGTCACCCTGCTTCACGGTGAAGCTTTCCAGACCGAAGGCAGGTGCGGCCGAGGTCATGTAGACGCGGACCTTGTTGCCATCGCGGATGACTTCGCTGTCGATCAGGAGGTCGATGTTGTCCGCCTTTGCCTGAGCGACAGCATCTGCAAAGAACGGGTCTTCGCGGTTCCAGACGCTAACCGGATTGATCTTCGACGCATGCACGATGGCAGCATCATGCGGTTCTGCGAAGCTCGGGCTGTCATGAACCAGAACCATCTCGTCGCCGGAAATGTCGATCAACTGGTCGTTTTCAGGCTTCAGCGGGCCGACATTGAGGTAACGGTCTTTCGAGAACTTGCTGAGAACGATAAGCCATTTGCCGTCGGCTTCCTTGGTCTTGCCCATGGAGGAGTCGAGGTGGCCCGGCTGGTAATGTACGTCGAGCTTCTGGCGAACCGGATTGACCTTTTCGCCCTTGAAGGCGCGCTTGGCGTCTTCGATGTTCCATTTCACGACCTGGCTGTCGATGAACAGTGTCGTGTAGGCGTTGCCGCGACCATCATAGGCGGTGTGGAGCGGACCGAGGCCCAGTTCAGGCTCTGCGACGACCGTATCGCGCGGCTTGATCTTGTCGTCGAAAAGATCGTCGAACTTGCGCGTATCGAAAACGGTCACCGTCGGTGACAGCTTGCCGCTGACTGTCAGGTGGATGCCGTCGGGTGCGGAAATGATGCCATGCGGGCTGTTGGCGACCGGAATGTAGCGCGTGTAACGCGAACCGTGACGACCATCGAGAACCTTGACCCCGTTGATTTCCTTGAAATCGCCGTTCTTGATGCCTTCTTCGATACGCGGGATGTTGAAGATGACGATCCAATCCTGATCCTTCGCCATCATCTGTTCGAGATTGATGCCTTCCTCGGAATTGTAGCAGGTCGAATAGGCGTATTTGCCGCTATAATCCGTATCGAGGATGTCGAGGTTGCCATCGACAATGACCTGCCATGCGACGGTCATTTCCTCGGCATTCACGCCAGTGAAGACGGCATGGTACTGAGAATTGTCGTCGAGAATGCTGCCATCGTTCGGCAGTGGCACGCGGTCTTCACCGTTGCAGAAGACGTAATTGGTCTTCGGGTATTTCTGCAGGCAACGACCGTGAATGGCGTGCGCATTCGGGATCTGAAGGATCTTGTCGGTCTTCATCACGTCGAGACGGATGCGGGCGATACGCGTGTTCGCCTTGTCATTGGCAAACAGGTAACGGCCGTCGAACGTACCATCCGTATAGGATGGCGTAACGTGGTGCAGGTCGCCGTTGAGGTAAATCCCGCCCTTGTCGGCCAGATATTCCTTGTTTTCCGGAAGCAGGCCTTCGGTCAACACCTTGCGGCTTTCGTTTGTTTGTCCCCAGCCGGTGGCGCTGCAACGGTTCAGTACGGGAATGCGCATCAGTTCGCGCATGGACGGCACGCCGACGACACGGACTTCGCCGGTCTGACCGCTGGAAAAGAAGGCGTAATATTCGTCCAGTTCGCCCGGCTTGATCTCGTAATTGTTGCCGGATGCAGGCTGTGCGGCGGCGTCGGTCGCGGTGCCGCCGCTCAGGCTGAGCGCACCGCCCACAGTGGCAGCCCCTGCCGCTGCGGCGAACGCCGTCGAGCCGAGAATTTGACGCCGGTTCAGGCGTAGCGAGTTATTCTCAGTGGTCATTGTTTCCTCTCCTGGTTGATTGATTAGGCCGGATTTTCCGACGGCTTTCCGCCCTTTTGGATCGGAGCGCCGTTGTGGGTAACGACTGTCTTGGCTGGCACCTCTCCGCGGGAGGCGGGGGATGAAAGGGCCATGAATTTCTCCCTCTTCCGGCGCACCTGGATCATGTGCGGACAGCGCTGGTCGTCGTGGTAGAGTTCCTGGCAATGCATGCAGTAGATGCACTCGTTGACATTGATCTTGCCTTCGGGGTGGATCGCGTTGACGGGACATTCCTTGGCGCACAGGTGGCAGGGAGACCCGCATTCGCCCCATCGCTTGAGCCATTCGAACATGCGGATATGTCCCGGGATGGCGAGTGCTGCGCCCAGCGGGCAGAGATAGCGGCAATAGAAACGCTCGATGAACAGCCCGGCGCTGAGCATAGTCAGGGCAAAGATGACGAAGGGCCATTCGCGGGCAAACTTGAGAATTATCGCGGTTTTGAACGGCTCGACTTCGGCAAACATTTCAGCAAGCGCGACGGAATAGAGCGACAGTCCGAACAGGCCGAGGAAGATGATGTATTTCAGCGGCCACAGACGTTCATGCAGGCCCCATGGCAATTTCAGCTGCGGCACTTTCAGCCATTGCGCGATGTTGTTGGTCAATTCCTGCAGCGCGCCGAACGGACAGAGCCAACCGCAGAAGGGCCCTCTCCCCCAGAACAGAAGACCGGCGGCCACCGCAGCCCACAGGATGAAGATCAGCGGCGCGGAAAGGAAGAACTCCCAATTGAAGCCGGTAACGAGCGAGTTGACGAAGGTGAGGACGTTAACGACCGACAACTGGGCATTGGCGTACCAACCCAGCCAGACCAATGCGAAGAGCAGATATCCCGCACGCAGCCACCGGAAGAATACGGGGCGCTTCATCAGCCAGTCCTGGAAGAAGAAGATCACAGTCAGGGTTAGCAGAGCGAAGATCGTGATCCCGATCTTGATACGGTTCATATCCCATATCCGCATCCACAATGCCTGCTCGCCGACGATCGCTGCTTCCGGGCGAATGTCGGCCGGCCGTTCGGCGGCGACGTTTGCGGGGGTGGACTGTGCGACTACAGCCTTTTCGGCTTTTTCCACGACGACATAGCTGTCAGGCAGAACGTAAGGAAGATTGTAGGGTATGATCGCCTTGTCGCGCCCTTCCGTATTGCGCTGGACCAGCATCTGCAAATCGAACGGCTGGGTGACGTCGAATGGAAACTCTGGCGGCACGACAAAAAGCGCGATCTCACGAAGCTTCGGCGCCCCGTCTGCTGCCAATACCGGAATGCGGGTGTGATTTCGGTCGCGGAACCGATATCCCTGACCTTCCTGCAGCAACTCGATACGGTCGAAAATGCCGCCGCGCACATAACCCGACCCCTTGAAGGAATAGGCACCGTCACCGGCAACAAGGATGGCGGATTGCCCAGGCTTCAAACGAGACGCAAGACGCTCGTAGGAAACATCGCCCAGCAGGGAACGACCGATTGACGGAACGCTGACAGGGGCGAGATAGAGATCGATAAACCTGCCGTTTGGATCATGCGTTTCGGGCTTGTCCGCGGCAACAGTCTTTCCAGCCTTTCGAAAGTCTTCGGAAACCTCGCCGACGGTCATGCGCAGGCTGCGCACGGAGCCGTCGCCCACCAGCGTTTCCCAATCGCGGATCTCGGACTTCGAAGGATCGAGCTTGCGGACAAATGTCGGCTCGTCTGCCGTCACAGCGACATCGCCGCCAAGCCGGTTTGACCGGATAAGCTGGACCGCCGCTCGCGAAATGCTGTCGCCCATGACCAGAACGGTCACCGTGGCGCCACTGACGATATCGACCTGCGGCGGCATTTCCGCGCCGGATGCAACGCGTCCGAGGTCCTTGTTCAGAAGCGCATTCATGGAGGCGACAACCTTCGCCTCCGGGATGCCAATCAGGACGATCGGCTCGTCATGGTGAACGAGCTTGAACCCGCGGATCACGCCCTTCTGGTCAATGCCGACAACGATGTGGATAGGCTTGCCCGAATACCCGATGGAACTGGAGAAGTCGGAGTTGAGATAGGCGAATCCTAAAACCTCCTCGCCACGAAGCACCGGGGCGATGGGAGGTTCGCCCACAGGCGTCCCGAAACGATCGGCGCCGGCAAACAGTTCGCTCGGCTTCACCTCTTCCAGATAGGTTGGCAAGCGGTTGGCTGCATGGCCCGGAGCAGCCCAGGAAAGCGTCAGGACAAGACACGCGAAGACCGCCAGCATGAAGGTTTGGACAGAGAAATATTCCAGCGGATTTCGAGACTGCACGCACATAAGGCTCTTCGCTTCCTCCACGTTGCCTTGGTGTTGCGAACGGGTTTAGAGCGGGCCTCGCTAATGCACGTTGATCCAAATCAAGTATTTCAAATGCATCTTTTAGATGCATCAATTAAACCTGCCGATTTCGCGTCGGATATTGAAGAAACGATATATTTCAATTGCATAGGACGTATATCAACACTAATCATATGCTGACCCGCAGGCGCGGCAGGAGAGCTAGATCATCCGGGCGGGATAGAGTTGCGGGCGTCAGGCGACCCTGAGAAAATCGAAATCCTCTGATCTGGATACCATGTCGGCAAGCGTGTAACGGTCAAGCACCTGCAGAAAAGCCTGCATCGCCTCACCCAGTACGCCGCGCAGGCGACAGACCTGCCCTATTTTACACCGCCCCTCCTCGCTGAAACATTCAACGATATCAAATCCCGTTTCAGTAGCCTTCACCAGGCTGCCGAGTGATATTTCCTCTGCGGGTTGCGCCAGACTGAGACCTCCGGTGCGGCCACGGGTGGCTTCCAGAAAACCTTCCCGCACCAGAAATTGCGCCACCTTCATGAGATGCGCTCGCGAGATGTCATAAGCGTTGGCGGCCTCCTCGATCGTGACGCGCTGCCCGTTGGACACCGCGACATACATCATCAAACGAAGACTATAATCCGAAAAAAGCGTCAGTTGCATCCGTCCATGCTACCATATTGGCGTGTTTCATCCAGTGGCCATTCGCCGCAACCTCCTTCTGTACCAAGGTGTTGCGCCCATTTGTGCCTCTTAACGCCCGAGAGAGAGCATTCACGCCACCTCCGGCAGATAACCGATCAGCTTGTCGAGCGTCATCGGATAATGCCGCAGACGAACGCCGGTCGCATTGTAGATCGCATTGGCAATCGCGGCTGAAACTCCGCACAGGCCGAGTTCACCGATCCCCTTGGCCTTCATCGGAGAGGAGTAAGGATCGAGCTCGTCCATGAAGATCACCTCCTGGTGCGGAATGTCAGCATGGACCGGCACTTCGTAGCTTGCGAGATCATGATTGACGAAGAAGCCCAGGCGCGTATCGACGGCGAGCTCTTCGGACAGCGCACCGCCGGCACCCATCGTCATCGCGCCGATCACCTGGCTGCGTGCCGTGATCGGATTGAGTATCCGACCCGCTGCGCAGACGGCAAGCATCCGGCGAATGCGCGTTTCGCCGGTGGCGATATCGACCGCAACTTCGACGAAGTGGCCTCCGAAAGTAGATTGCTGATGCGTGTTGGTCAGGTCACCCCATTCCATGGTGTCTTCACCGACCACGCCATCCGGTCCGGCGGCTTCGGCCAATGAAACAAATCTGTTGCCTGAACGGACGCCTCCCTCCTCGAATATCACATCGACGGAATTGAACCCGAGCTTTGCCGCAACAGCCTCGCGAAGTTTGACGCAGGCGGCATACACCCCTGACGTTGCGGAATTGGCGCCGAACTGTCCGCCCGAACCCGCCGAAACCGGGAACCGCGAGTCGCCGAGCTGCACTGCAACCTTGTCGATCCCAACGCCCATCATCTCGGCCGCCGTCTGAGCGATGATGGTATAGCTGCCTGTTCCGATGTCGGTCATATCCGTCTCGACGGTCACGATACCGTCAGGACCGAGCCGAACCCGTGCGCCGGACGGCATGACGAGGTTGTTGCGGAATGCTGCGGCAACGCCCATCCCAATCAACCAGCCATCTTGCTGGCGCGTAGCCGGGCGTCCGCGTTCGGCCCATCCGAACCGTTCTGCCCCGAGCTTAAGGCAGCCGCTCAGATCCCGATAGGAGAATGGCCGCTCGGGATTTTCCGGATCGACCTGCGTATCGTTGAGGATCCGAAACTCGATCGGATCCATCCCGAGTTTCTCCGCCATTTCATCAATGGCGATCTCAAGAGCCATCAGGCCGGGGGCCTCGCCCGGCGCACGCATGGCATTGCCTTCAGGCAAATCGAGCGTCGCCAGGCGCATTGCGGTCATGCGGTTGCTGCCTGCGTAGAGAAGCCGGGTCTGCATGACCGCAGTCTCCGGACCGCCGCCGGGAAGATCGCCCGACCAGCTCTCGTGACCGATCGCTGAAATCTTTCCGTCCTGCCCTGCCCCGATGCGTATCCGCTGGATCGTGGCAGGACGGTGGGTGGTGTTATTTGGAATCATAGGTCTTGGCAAAGCCACCTTGACGGGGCGGCCGACGCTTTTGGCCGCAAACGCAGCGAGCACCGCATCGGCACGAAGAAACAGTTTGCCGCCAAAACCGCCGCCGATGAAAGGCGACATCAGATGAACCTTTTGCTTGTCGATGCCGAGTGTGATCGCAAGATCTGTGCGCCACCAGTCGATCATCTGGCTCGATGTCCACACGGTGAGGTCCTCACCATCCCAGGCCGCGATCGAGGCATGCGGCTCCATCATCGAGTGCGACTGATCCGGCGTTGTGTAGGTTTCGTCGACAGTTACGGCTGCATTTTTGAACGCATTGTCGAAATCACCGATGGCGGTGTCCGGTTCGGAAGCCTCATCCGGCTTCACTGCATTGATCATCGCCTGCTTAAGGTCAAATACACCCGGTTCGGCGACGTAGTCGATTTTCAGCAGAGAGGCAGCGGCACGCGCCTGCTCGAATGTCTCTGCCACCACCACCGCGATAGCCTGGTGGTAGTGCTGAACTTCGCTGCCGCCGAAAAGCTTGGCGGTATTCAGCTTTCCCTTGGTGAGATCGCCAACGTCAAGCGTCGTGACGATGCCGAGTACACCGGGCGATGTTTGCGCAGCGGATGTGTCGATCGCCGTGACATGCCCTTTGGCGATGGCGGCGCCTACCGGATAGCCGTAAACGTAAGGCATTTGCGGATCATGCCATTCATAGGCATACATTGCGCGTCCGGTTGTTTTCAACTCGCCGTCGATGCGATGGATTGGCCGTCCAACGACTTTCATCTGATCGATCGGATTGGTGGTTGCCGGTTTGTCGAATTGCATGGATCAGCTCCTTGCCTGATTGAGCACTGCACCAAGCGTGCGCCGAACGAGATCGATCTTGAATCTGTTCTGTTCCGTCGGGCGAGCATCGGCCATAAGTGCTGCCGAAACCGCATGCGCGCCATTCGCAAGCTCCATGTCTGCCGCTTCCATGCGCCATGGTTTGTGGGCTACACCGCCAACTGCAACGCGACCGGCTCCATCCTCCTGGATAACCGCGCCTATCGAGACGAGCGCAAAAGCGTAAGACGCACGGTCACGCACCTTTCGATAAATATGTTTGCCACCGATCGGAGCGGGCAGAACAACGGCGGTGATGAACTCCCCTGCTTCGAGTTCGGTCTCGATATGCGGTGTGTCGGCGGGCAATCTGTAAAACTCCGCGATCGGAATGGATCGGCTGGAGCCGTCGCTACGCACTGTCTCGACAACTGCGTCGAGCACCCGCATGGCAACAGCCATGTCACTCGGATGAGTGGCAAGACAGTCCTTGCTCGTGCCGACTACAGCGAGTTGGCGCGTGATCCCGCCGATCGCAGAACAGCCGCTTCCCGGCCGCCGCTTGTTGCAGGGTTGGTTGGGATCGTAGAAGTAGGGACAGCGGGTGCGTTGGAGAAGATTGCCGGCAGTCGTCGCCTTGTTGCGAAGCTGCCCCGATGCACCGGCGACGAGTGCGCGCGTCAGGAGACTGTAGTCTTTCCGAATGGCGTCGTGAGCCGCCAGATCGGTATTGCGCACCAAGGCGCCGATACGCAAACCGCCCTCGGGTGTCTTTTCGATCCGGTCCAGTCCCAACCCGTTCACATCGATCAGATGGGTCGGTGTTTCTATCTCAAGCTTCATCAGATCGAGCAGATTGGTCCCTCCGGCGATAAATTTGGCATCACGGTTGGAGGCTGCAGCCTTGGCGGCAGCTTCGACGGACGATGCGCGCTCATAGGTGAAAGCTCTCATGCGCGTGTCCCCGCTGCGTCGAGGATCGCATCGACGATGTTGGAGTAAGCCCCGCATCGACAGATGTTACCGCTCATCCGCTCGCGAATTTCCTCCGGCGTCAAAGAGGCGGCTGCCGCGAGATCACCTGTTGCATGGCTGGGTATGTTGGCCTTGATTTCCTCGAGCACGGCCAAGGAGGAACAGATCTGCCCCGGTGTGCAGTAACCACACTGGAACCCGTCATGTCTGACGAAGGCTGCCTGCATCGGGTGCAGGTTCCCGGGTTGCCCCAGGCCTTCAATCGTCGTTACCGCCTCCTCCTCATGCATGATGGCAAGCGTCAGACAGGCGTTGATACGCCGTCCATCCACAATGACCGTGCATGCCCCGCATTGCCCATGGTCGCAGCCTTTTTTCGTGCCGGTCAGATGAAGATGTTCGCGAAGGGCATCCAGCAGAGTTGTGCGATTGTCGAGATCAAGATCATGGTTCTTGCCGTTGACGGATAGTGTGACTCGAGTGCGATTTTGGCCATCCATCTTCGCATTCGGCTCTGCACGCGTGGGGTTGTCGGCGCCAACGGCGAGTGAAGCGGCGGCTGTTGCGGCCATGGGATCCCTCCGGGATGTTTCGAGGACGGTTGTTTTGCGCATGACGGCTCCCTTGTTGCCTCGCGAGGAAGCCAAGGCATCAATCATCGACAGGCTCGTCGGTTCCATCGAAGGCCAGCAAAGGTAGCGTGGAGCCTCTCAGACGCGATCGTCATTCGCGGCGCCCCACATACCGTACGAAACCGTACGAAGTCTTCGGGCGTTGGAGAATGGGATGACCTGCAGCTACCCGCCGAATAGGATGGAGGATGAGTAGGATATTCCAAATTCGGCGTTCGTCCCGGATGGCTCGCTATTGTCTTCGAGTCCCGTCGTCATATTTTCTCGTCGAGCGTATTTGGGTACAAATCTGAGGACGATCATTTGCCTGCAGTTATTTCCTCGGGGAACGAAGGCCTCGACATCATCCTGAAGGGCGGGCTCCCGTCGCGCCGTCTCTACCTTGTCGAAGGAGCCCCCGGCTCGGGCAAGACGACGCTTGCCTTGCAGTTCCTGCGGGAAGGTGTCCGGGTCGGCGAAAAGGCGCTCTACATCACGCTTTCCGAGACTAGGGAGGAACTTGCCGCGGTGGGCGTTTCTCACGGGTGGAACATCGAGGACTTCGACATATTCGAGTTCAGTTCGGCTTCCGACATTTTCGGCGACGGGCGCGAGCAGAGCATCCTGCATCCCTGGGAGATGGAGCTCAATGAGACCATCCGGCTGATTCAGGACGAGGTCGAAAGGGTTCAGCCGAAGCGTGTCGTTTTTGACAGCCTGTCCGAGATGCGCCTTCTGGCACAGGATCCGCTTCGCTATCGGCGCCAGGTTCTCGCGTTGAAGCAATTTTTTTCTGGCCGGGATTCTACCGTGCTCCTCATCGACGATATGACCGGCAGCGCAGATGAGCGCGATGCGCATCTGCACAGTCTCTGCCATGGCGTCATCACGCTCGAACGCCTGACACTCGACTTTGGTGCCGCCCGCCGCCGAATGCAGGTGCAGAAACTCCGCGGCGTCGACTTCACCGCCGGTTACCACGATTTTACCATCCGCAAAGGAGGCATCGAGATTTATCCTCGCCTGATCGCCTCTACACATCATTCCAGCTTTTCAGGAGATGTGACGCCAAGTGGTGTTTTGGAGTTCGATAATCTTCTTGGAGGCGGGCCGCGTCGAGGGACAAGTGTGCTGCTGACCGGCCCGGCGGGCTCCGGAAAGACAACGATTGCCCTTCAATATCTGTTCGCGGCCTGCGAGCGCGGCGAACCTTGCACAGTCTACGAGTTCGACGAACGCATCGGAACGCTGATCGAGCGCGCCAACGCGTTCAGCCTCGATCTGCGACCGCATATCGACAGTGGGCTTCTTGTCATCGAGCAAAACGATCCGGCCGAGATTTCGCCCGGTGAGTTCGCCGCCAAGGTGCGGCGCGAGGTCGAAGACCGCAAGACTCGGATGATCGTCATCGACAGTCTCAACGGCTACATGGCCGCGATGCCGCAGGAGCAGCACCTCATCCTGCAGATGCACGAACTGCTGTCCTACCTGAGCCAGAAAGGCGTTCTGACCTTCCTGATCAACCCGCAATTGGGACTTGTCGGTTCGATGGCGACAAACCTGAATATTTCCTACATCGCGGATGCCGTTGTGCTCCTGCGTTTCTTTGAGGCCGAGGGCCGGATCCGCAAGGCGGTATCTGTGATCAAAAACCGCGGAGGCGCTCATGAAGACACGATCCGCGAACTGCGCATCGACGACCAGGGCGTCCGTGTGGGCGAACCCCTGTCGCGCTTCAGGGGTATCCTTACCGGAACGCCCGAATATCTTGGACAGTTGGACCCTCTGATGGAAGATCGCAACGGTGACAGCTGAAGCGGGTACCGAAGGTCATCGAGTATTGATTTGCGCGCCTTTCGGGAGAGATGCCGAAAGCGTCGCGCCTCTTCTTCGGGATCGCAACTATGACGTTGTCGTGTGCCGGGACATCACGGACGTGGCTGGCAGGGTCGGAGACGATATCGGCGTCATCCTCCTGACCGAGGAAGCCTTGAAGGGCGGTGCCGATGTGCTCAAACTCGCACTCGATGCTCAGCCATCCTGGTCCGACATACCGTTCGTGCTTCTTGCGGCACAGCGGACTGGTCGCACGCCAAACGCGCGACTGTCACAGCTGTCGTTGTTCGATCTGGCCAGCAACAGCGTTGTGCTCGAGCGCCCTTTGGGGCGAGCATCGTTGTTCAGCGCCCTCGCCTCAGCCATGCGATTGCGCCAGAAGCAGTTTCAAATGCGCGATCGGCTGGAGGAACTGGACGAAAGCGAAGCTCAGTTGAGGCTGGCGACGACCGCCGGCGGCATTGGCATATGGGACTTCGATCCTCAAACCGGGCGGCTTCGGTGGGACGAACGCTGCAAAACGATGTTCGGGCTACGATCTGACGCGGAAATTACATACGAGGATAGCTTCCTTGCAGGTCTTCACCCGGATGATCGTGATCGCTGCGATGAGGCGGTCAAGCAAGCGCTCGCGCCCGGCGGCAGTGGCGAGGTGAATATCGAATACAGAACGATCGGGATCGAGGATGGCGTCGAACGCTGGATCGTCGCCAAGGGCGGCACGATTTTCGCAGATCTTACCCCGGTTCGCTTCATCGGCACGGCCATCGACATTTCTGACCGCAAAAAAACCGAGAAAGCGCTTGCAGGCTCAGAAGCGGCGCTGAGGGCTGAAAGAACGGCGCTCGACAATCTCAACCGAACGCTCGAAGAACGGGTGACACAGCGCACCGCCGAGCTCGAACAGGAGATGGCTGCCCGCGGCCGGGCGGAAGACGCGCTTCGGCAAGCCCAGAAGATGGAAGCGATCGGTCAGCTGACAGGCGGCATCGCCCATGACTTCAACAACATGCTTACGGGTATCATCGGTGGGGTCAATCTGGCCAAACGCCGAATTGCTTCGGGCAAGACGGAGGACGTTGATCGCTTCATGGATGCAGCGACCGATTCAGCCCACCGTGCTGCAGCGCTGATCGCGCGGTTGCTTGCATTTTCCCGTCGGCAAACGCTGGATGCAAAGCCGCTCGATGTGCTTGCCCAACTGAATGCCACCAGGGAGTTGCTGGAGCGCACCCTGCCGGAAAATATCGACGTGGAGATCAAAACGGCCGCGGATATCGGCCATGTTATCGCAGATGCCAACCAGTTGGAGAGTGCTCTTCTCAATCTCGCCATCAATGCACGGGACGCCATGCCGGATGGTGGCAGGCTCACGATCAGTGCAACCCAGAAGACACTTGGAGACCACAACGATCTCGATCTAACTCCTGGAGACTTCATGGTCATCGAGGTGAGCGATACGGGTGTCGGCATGCCGCCGGAAGTGGTTGGAAAAGTGTTCGAGCCGTTTTTCACGACGAAACCGATCGGCCAGGGGACCGGCCTTGGCCTTTCGATGATTTACGGATTTGCGCAGCAGTCCGGAGGAACCGTATCGATTTCAAGCGAACCCGGTCAGGGCACCTGCATCAGGCTCTACTTGCCAGCCGCGCAAACAGCTCTTGAGCCTGACACCGCCGCAATGACCGCACCGCTTGTAGAGGGACAGGGCCAGACCGTTCTCGTTGTAGAGGATGACGATGCAGTAAGGCTGCTGATCTGTGAAGTTCTTTCGGACTTGTTCTATAAGGCTATCCCGGTGGCTGATGCCGATCCCGCAATACGATACCTGGCCAGCGACCGCCGGCTCGACTTCCTGGTATCCGATGTGGGGCTTCCCTCCATGAATGGGCGACAATTGGCCGAGGTTGCTCGTCGCCACAGGCCCGAATTGCCGATCTTGTTTGTAACCGGCTATGCAGAAAACGCCGCAACCAAGGCGAGCTTCCTCGGCACAAACATGGACATGATCAGCAAACCATTTGCCGTCGAGAAGCTTGCCGCGAAAATCGGCGAGCTCATGGCCAGGCAATCCAGCGACAAGGCCTAGCTGCACTCTCATGAAAAACACGCGTCGAGCAGCAAATTGACCGGATCGGACGTGTCAGAATTCGGCAGGCCGCCCATCTCACACTCGGGCTCAAGCTACGATCTGCAAGCTCGAAGCCCCCTCGGCCAAGAGCCTAAGGAACCAGCGCTTCGAGGCTCACGATCAACCGTCTTCAGCCGGCTGGTACATAACCGTACGAAAGCGACCCTCCGCGGAACTCCCGCGCCTGAACAACGTTCAGGCGTTGCTAACTTTCAATTCAGTGGAGGCCTCTCATGGGTCGCGGTATTCTTCTCTGGCTTCTTGGCATTCCCTTGCCGATCGTCATCCTCCTTGTCCTGTTTATGCGCTAGGGGACCGACATGCCTTTGTATCAATCTGGTGTTTCCGATGTCGGGGTGGAATCCTCGGTGCCCGCGCTGAGTTGGGGACCGGTCATAGGCGGCGCGGTCGCGTCATCCGCGGTCGCTCTTATTCTTCTTCTCCTGGGAGCCGGCGTAGGGCTGACGATGGTGTCGCCTTGGGCGGGCGAGAGCGCCTCCTTCACTACGGTAAGCGTGACAGCGGCAATATGGTTCGTTGTAGTCCAATGGCTGGCCTCTGCGCTCGGTGGATATTTGACCGGTCGCCTTCGCACGAAATGGGCAGGCATTCATACGGATGAAGTCTTCTTTCGCGATACCGCGCATGGCTTTCTAAGCTGGGCGCTTGCGACTGTCGTGATTGCCGGTCTTGCAGGATCTGCGTTCACATCGCTGATCGGAGGCGGCGTTCAGGCTCTCACGTCCGCGGCTTCGACCGCCAGCATCGCAGGCGCAGCTGCTTCCGGTGGTGATGATGCATCGCCGGATATGGCCACGGGCTATTTCACGGATGTGCTTTTGCGCCCGCAGGATCTTCGCAACCGCGCCCAGTCCGACAATACGGCCGCAACTGCGGAAATCTCCCGCATCCTTATCAAATCCGCGGCGGCGGGGAATATGCCCGATGAAGACAGAACATATCTGTCGGCGATCGTCGCATCCCGCACCGGTCTGACGCCCGATGAAGCAAATCAAAGGGTTGCGACCGTCCTGCAAGGCATGGAACAGGCAAAAGCAGACGCGCAGCAGGCCGCTGACGAGGCACGAGAGTCGGCCTCGACGACCGCGATGCTCGGAGCCATATCGCTTTTGGTTGGAGCCTTTATCGCGTCGGCCGCTGCAGCCGTCGGTGGGCGCCAGCGCGACGACGAAGAAGCGGCATTGATTGCAAAACTCTGATCGCTTTTATCGTGAAGATACGCCGGGCCGAAGAACCGGCGTATCTCTATGGGTTCGTCATAGGATGTGCAGTCTCTGCTCGATCGATGTGACGGCTTTCAAGGAACCGATCGATTTCCGAGCCGTTCCTTGCGGTGACCAAAGGAGAACTCGATGAAGAAATTGCTCATTCCACTACTGGCAGCCTTATCGCTTGCAGGGTGCTCGTCGACTGAACGTGGCGCAGGAATTGGCGCCGCCAGCGGCGCCGTCATCGGAGGTGTAGCAACCGGCAACGTCAGAGGCGCTGCAGTTGGTGCCGCAGTCGGTGGCGTGTCAGGCGCTTTGATCGGCAATGTCGCTGATCAGCCTGGTCGCTGCTATTATCGTGACCGCAATGGCAACCGGTATGTTGATCGCTGCTAGCGCTTATCGAGGCAAGACAGGGGTAGCCCTGTCTTGCCTCGATAAATACCAAGCCCATGGAATTTGTGCGGCAGCTGACCGGGCTTAGAGGTAACGCCGGTTCACCTCATTGGTGATCATCGGGATTGCTACGGCGGCCGCAGTTGGAAGCCGCAGGGCCTGGATCATCCTGCCTAAAGCAAAGGTAATGCCGACCGTGGCGGCGATCCTAATCCAGGGACGATCGCGCCGGACCTCGGTTTGCAGGTCGGAGCGACCGTGTATTTCCGACAATTTGATCCTCAGGTTGGCGACTTCGGCTCTCAGCTGCTTCACCTCAGCCTCAAGGTTGACGTCGGCATTCCTGTCTCGTTTTTTCGTCGGCCCTGCCAAACGATCACTCCCTGCTTGCATCATTTGAAAGACAACGCAGGCGGAAGGCAAAAGATGCATGAGACGCCACGCAAATCAGTTGTCCCCAGGATATCCACAGAACATCCATGGTCCAAACCGGGGATATTCGTTGCAAAGTGTGAATTCATGGATGCCGTGATTGGTGTCATGTGACCGAGTGTTGCTGCCCCGCCTCTAGTGTTCGGACTGCAGGTCGGACAAGGGCGCGATGATCCTGCAGTGCAGGCCTTCGGGTCGATAGTCGAGTGTCGAGGAGCTTTGCACTCCACCGCCAAGCCCCATTTCAATCAAGCGGCTTCCAAAACTGCGCTTTGCCGGCGCATCCACCGCTGGCCCGCCACTTTCCAGCCATTGCAACTCGAACAGATTTTCGCCAGCCCCGTCGGCCGAAACAATCCGCCATGTGACATCCACATGTCCGGCCTCTGTCGACAGCGAGCCATATTTCGAGGCGTTCGTCGCCAGTTCATGAAGGATAAGCGAAAGTGACAGGGCAGCTTTCGGTCCAATCATGACGGTTTCGCCGGAAACTCGGATCCGACCATCCATATCGTGAACCGAAACTGCAGCCGAAACCAGGTCGGCGACGGGACCCGCGTCCCGATGGCCCGTCAGCAGCACCTCGTGCGCACTTGCGAGTGCGCCAATGCGCTCATTGAGCGTCAGCTGAGCCACCTTGATATCGGTCGCGCCGCGAAGTGTCTGAGTGGCAACGGATTGAACGACCGCCAGAGTGTTCTTAAGGCGGTGAGAGAGTTCACGGTTAAGAACAGCGCGCTGCTCTTCAGCCTGCAAACGTTCCTCGACATCGGCGACGATCGAGACTGTCGCCAGAATGCTCCCGTCATCACCACGCACAGGCGTTCTGGTCACCTCGAACCGGCGTTTTTCGCCGCTCATTTCGTTGACAGCGGTCAATGGTCTTTCGTCGGCGACATCCCCCACTGAAAAGATGCCGAGTGACCGCAACGCTCCCGCCGTTCTGGACCGCGGGCCAAGCATGGCCTCCAGCCTGTCATTTATCTCTTCGTGGCCGTCTCCGTAAGCAATCGATATGCCGATTGGTGCCTGTTGAACCACCGCGCGCAAAAGCGCTCTTTCCGTCGTCAGGCGGCGCTCGCTTTCCCTTAAGGCGACTTCGGCGGCTTTCGCACCGCTGAGATCGAGCATCGCGCCAATCATCCGCAATGGCTGTCCTGCCTCATCCCGGATCACGTTCCCGCGGTCATAGACGTATGCATAAGAACCATCGACTCGCTTGAAGCGATATTCGTCGGCCCATAGCGTTCCGGATCCATCTATCACAGCGTGAATGGAGATATCGATGCGCTCGCGGTCCTCTGGATGAATGTGATCGATCCACCATTGTCCCGTCGGCTCAACCTCCTGAATTTGATGTCCGTAAGCAACTGCCAGCGCCTCGTTCCAGCTGACATGGCCTGTCATGAAATTCCAGTCCCAGATCGCATCGTTGGTAACCTGGTTTGCGAGCCGCAGGCGCTCTTCAGCCTGACTGGCAAGGACAGTCTGCGTCGTCTCGATAACGGTATCGATCATGCCGGCGATCTGCCCGTCGTCATCCTTCAGCGGACTGTAGGAGAAGGTGAAATAGGCCTGCTCGCTTCGGCCATTTCGATTTATGACGAGAGGGTAATCCTTGATGAAGGTCGGCTTACCTTCGTAGGCGGCTCTGGCGATCGGACCAATGCGTTCCCAGGCTTCGGACCATATGTCGGCGAAGGAGCGGCCGATCGCACAAGGCTTTGCCCCAAGGATCGGAAGAAATGCGTCGTTATGAATCGTGGTATATTCAGGTCCCCAGACGACGGCCTGGGGAAATTCGGAATTCAACATCATGTCGACGACCGTGCGGAGCGAGATCGGCCACTCTTCCATCGGTCCAAGCGGCGTTGTTGACCAGTCAAAACAGGCGATGACGGATGCCGAGCTGGGCGCTCTATCTGCGAAACTGCTTGTATCCGTCATCGCCGTTGTTTGTCTCACGCACGCGTATTTTGCCAACCGAAAAGCTCGGTCTCAATATAGAGGGCCCAATCCGTTTTAGAAGTCTCGCAACCGTACACAAAAGAAGGTGTTTTGCCCTTATCTCCATCCTCATCCGGTATCGGATGGGTTGCCGTTGGAACCCTGCGCACGTTTGCCGGTTAACCTCGTGTACGTTGGTCAAAATGAAGAAGAACAATGGGCTATAACGTGCTTATCGTAGAAGATCAGCCACTGATCGCACTCAATCTTCAAGACGCTGTCGAAGAGCTTGGGCATCACCCTGTCGGTATCGCCAGTAACATGTACCAGGCGATGATGTTCGGCACGGATGTCGACATTGCTTTGGTGGATGTCAATCTGGAAGACGGTCCGACGGGGCCGATTGTTGGCCGGACGCTTGCCGAGGCAAACGTCGCCGTTCTCTTCATGACCAGCGAACCCGGCGCTTTGCGCGGTGGTGTTCCGGGAACGCTTGGTGTGCTTGCCAAACCAGTGCTTGATCTGGACCTGGTTCAGGCGATCCGGTTCGCGGCGGATCGTCGAGCCGGCTCAACTGCCGTGGAGCCGCCCCGACGACTGGTCGAATTTTAAAGTTACACCGGAAGGTCGCCCCCAACCTCATCAAACCGACAAGGTCTCTTCATGAGCGTTGATGAAATTCTCTTAGACCGAGCGACCCGGTACCGAACGATCGCGTGGACCTCTTCAGGTCATACATTCGCGGTTACTGAAAGGTCTTGTTGGGAACGGTTTCCAGTCGACGAACAGATCTGAAACTCTCCGCTTTTTCGACTTCCGTCATTTTTAGCATGGCCTCGATAAAGCGAGCTGCAACGGGCTGAAGCGAGCGTTCAGCCTTGCGTATGATCCCGACACGGCGGTTGAACCAGGGGGCCTCCACCGGTTTGAACGCCAACCCGTTCATGTTGCCAGCTTCGACTGCTGACGAGGGCAGAATGGCGACGCCGATACCGGCCCGCACCATGCTCAACGCCGTGGACATATAGGTGGTCTCCATGACGACGTTCACTTCGCATCCCTCGCGATCCATGGATCGTTCAAAAAGCACACGGACGCTGCTGTTTTTTCTGGTGAGGACGAGCGGGTAGGAAACGAAGTCGCTGACCTGCATGACGGGTGCAGATGTATCCAAAGCATGGCCTGTCGGATAAAACGCACACAGACTATCCGAAACATAGTCCTCCACCTTGATGCTCCTGTCGGAGCTTATGCGCGTCCCAATACCGAAATCGACCTCCTCGGCCTTTACCAGCCGAATGATTTCTTCGCCAACGACGTCCCAGACGTTGATAATGATGCCCGGATTATCTCGCCGAAAGGTCATGATCGCCCGCGGCAGAAAACTGGCCGCCACCGATGGCAAGGCCGCCACCCTGATAATCCCCCGCCTTGCATAGCTCAGATCGGAAGCCGCGAGCATGACTTCATCCATGCCCATGGACAATCGCTCCATCAGCGGCAGCAGGTTGCGCCCCGCCGGCGTCAGCTCGACATGCCGCTTGCTACGGTCGAATAGCCTGATACCAAGCTGTTCCTCCAATTGATTGATCTGCACCGTCAGCGTGGGCTGGGAGACGTTCAGCTCCTGCGCTGCTCGCGTGAATTTGAGATGTTTCACGAGTGCGAGAAAGGCGCGGACTTGGCGGAAACTCGGAGGAAAGGTCATGATCGGTCGGAGCTCTTTCGCATAAGCATCCCGGGGCAACGCATGTCGCATGCTGCGCCGAGAGCCTGTTTTGGCCGAGACGGAAACGACCCTGCCCCATGGCTATCCGAAGGACGGGCGCCGGCATTTGATCGTTGTCATGAATTGACAATAAAACTCGCACGGCCGCCATGAGCCCTACGGGAACGGCAGGCACCGTTTTTGGGGGCGGTCGGTGTTTCGCTTCCGGGCAACCCCGGGAAGAACGGGGCTGCCCGGTTTTGCCGCGCGCAAGTGGTTTAGGAGGATGGCCCCGGCGCAGCGGCAAGAACGGAACCACGGAAGAAAAACTCCCGTGGTATCGGTATCGAAAGACGTTTCCTGATGTTGTCAGAAACGTTCGACGCAGAGCGCGATGCCCATGCCGCCGCCAATGCAAAGCGTTGCGATGCCCTTTTTCGCCTGACGGGCCTTGAGTGCATGCAGGAGCGTTACCAGCACACGCGCGCCGGACGCGCCGATCGGATGACCGATGGCAATGGCGCCGCCATTGACGTTGACCTTGGCCGGATCCCAGCCGAGATCGCGATTGACCGACATGGCCTGCGCCGCGAAAGCCTCGTTGGCTTCGATCAGATCGAGATCACCGACGCTCCAGCCGGCCCGTTCCAGCGCCTTGCGCGATGCCGGGATCGGCCCCGTTCCCATGATCGCCGCATCGACGCCCATGGTGGCGAAGGAGGCAATTCGAGCAAGCGGTGTGAGGCCACGGCGCACCGCTTCTTCCTCGCGCATGAGCACGACAGCCGCGGCCCCGTCATTCAGGCCAGAGGCATTGCCGGCCGTGACCGTGCCGTCCTTCTTGAAGGCAGGCTTCAACCCGGCAAGAGCTTCGAGCGTAGTGGCACGTGGGCCTTCATCGGTGTCGACGACAACATCACCCTTGCGGGTTTTGATGGTGACGGGAACGATTTCCGCTTTGAAACGACCGTCTGCGATCGCCGCCGCCGCTTTGGTCTGGGAAGACAGCGCGAATGCGTCCTGTTCCTCCCGGGTAAAGCCGTATTTTTCGGCGACGTTTTCGGCGGTGATGCCCATGTGATAGTCGTTGAATGCGTCCCACAGGCCGTCCTTGATCATCGTGTCGACGAATTCTGCGGGACCCATTTTCACACCTGAGCGCAGCACGGCGGCATGCGGTGCAAGGCTCATGTTCTCCTGGCCACCTGCGACCACGATATCGGCATCGCCGGCAAGGATCGACTGGGCACCGAGTGCCACTGCGCGCAAGCCCGAACCGCAGACCTGATTGATGGTGAGAGCCGTAGCGCTCATCGGGATGCCGGCGGCAACGGCGGTCTGGCGGGCTGTGTTCTGGCCCTGACCGGCGCTGAGAACATGGCCCAGAACGACGTCAGAAACGTCACCGGCCTCGATGTCGGCGCGCTGCAGGACTTCCCGCGTGACAACTGCACCCAGCTGATGGGCGGGAAGGCTCGACAAACCTCCCATAAACTTGCCAATTGCCGTACGCGCTGCGGATACTATTACAATATTGGTCATGGTTTTCCTCGAAACGTCTGCGATATCGTCATTCGACGCAATCCACGGATGATTGAAAAGAGCGCGGCATAGGGGCTGTCGCGCCGCAGGCAACAGGGCTGCGTGCCCCGCGAACCTCTTCGACGGGAGGGATGACCGAACCACCCTCTCCCGAGCCGCCTGCATCGTTACACAGCTAGGTTCATCACGCCGGGAGCCTTGGGCATGAGCAATGTGGCTTCCGTGGCTGCAATGACCTGATCCACGGTCAGAGCAGGTGCGATTTCCAGAAGGACGAGCCCTTCTTCCGTCGGCTTGATCACCGCCATCTCGGTGACGACGAGATCGACACGCCGAACCGAAGTCAAAGGCAGGGTGCACTTCTTGATGATCTTGGCTGCGCCCTTTGCCGTATGTGTCATCGCCACGATGACGCGCTTGGCACCGGTGACGAGATCCATGGCGCCGCCCATGCCCGGAACCATCTTGCCCGGCACCATCCAGTTGGCGAGCTGACCGCCCTCGTCCACCTGCAAGCCGCCAAGCACGGTAACGTCCAGATGGCCGCCGCGAATGAGCGCGAAGGACATGGCGCTATCGAAAGCACAGGCGCCCGGGAATGCACCGATCGGCATACCGCCGGCATCGGTCAGATTGGTGCCCGCAAGCGCCGGGTCGGGAAGCGCGCTCATGCCGATAATGCCGTTTTCCGACTGGAAGGAGATGCCGGAATCGGCCGGAAGATAAGACGCAACCATGGTCGGCAGGCCGATACCGAGATTGACCAGATCGCCATGCTTCAATTCCTGGGCAACACGTCTGGCGATGATTTCCTTCTCGTTCATGCGTCCGCTCCCTTCACGACGATCATATCCACCAGAACATGCGGTGTGGCGACGGCATCCGGCTCGATGCATCCGATCGGGACGATCTCGTCGGGCTCGGCAATCACCAAATCCGCGGCAAGCGCCATCAACGGATTGAAATTGCGCGATGTCAGGAGGTAACGCAGATTGCCGGAATAATCCGAGGTTCGGGCCGCGATCAGGGCAAAATCGGCCTTGATCGCCTGTTCGACAAGAAAGATCCTGCCGTCGATTTCGACTGTATGCTTACCGTCAGCTGCCGTCGTGCCGACGCCGGTTGGCGTCAATACACCACCAAGGCCGGCGCCGCCGGCGCGGATGCGTTCGGCAAGCGTGCCCTGCGGCACGAGATCGACATCCAGTTCACCCGCGATCATCAACTTCTGGGTCTGGGCATTGGTGCCGATATGGCTGGTGATGACTTTCTTCACCAGACCGGCATCGATCAGTTTGCCGATGCCGGTGCCGGGGCGTGCCGTATCGTTGGCGATGATGGTGAGGTCTTTTTTACCCTGCCGCACCAGTTCATCCATCAGGTTCGGCGGTGTGCCGGCGCCCATGAAGCCGCCGATCATGAGGGTCGCACCGTCCGGGATCTTTTGGACGGCCGCCTCGACGGTACTTACTTTAGACATTGAAAAATCCTTTCGGGAACGGTGCGGGCAATCTGCCGGCAGGCAGGTTGCCCGACACCATCATCCCCTTAATTCTTGGCAGGGATATCCATGGCGAGCAGTGCCGAAGCCAGGCACTTGCCATGCGCATCGAGCGCGAGCGAGCGTGTGACGCCGCCGCCAAGCGCGTCCTGCATGACGAAATTCAGCGCGCCGAGCGTGGGAATTTCGTAACGAACGACCTCGCCGTTGACGATGCCCTTGAAGTGCGCCCTTACCCGTTCCGGGGTGACGTATTCGCGGACGCGCTCATAATCCTTCTGGTCGTAGACGATGACGGAGATGTTGGAAATGTTGCCCTTGTCGCCGGTACGGGAATGGGCGATGTCGAAGAGTTTCATGGCCTTATGCCTCCAGATAATCGATGACGGGAATGACTTTTTCGCGCGGGAACAGAGCCGACAACATGGCGACGACCTGTTTGGCGGACTTGGTGGCACCGCCACCGCTGGCAGGACCGTTGGTGTAGAGCGTCTCAACTTCGTTGCCGATGCGAACCGCTTCCTTCATGGTGTCGCAGCGACCGGTCACGCGGACCCGGACCTCGGTCGGCTCGGGAGCCGGCGCCAGAACATCAGCATGGATCGCGTTGACGCCGATCAGGTCGAAACGAAGTTCGCTGGCCTTGACGCCAGTGATCTTGAGCCTTTCCTTGACGATATCGAGCGCGAGCTGGCCTCTGGCCAAAGCACCCGGGCCGGCATAGGACATCTGGCCTTCGCCCATGTAACCGTCCTTGTAACCGACGGAAACCTTCAAGGTATCCGTGCGGGCGCGACCGGTAACGCCGGTAACGCTGATACGGTTGGGCGCGATCTCGGTGAAGGTGATCTGCGAGAAGTCGGCAGTCACGTCCGGGGTCAGGTAGGTCTTGGGGTCATGAACCTCATAGAGGATCTGTTCCTTGCAAGTATGCTCGGTGACCTTGCCGCCCGAACCTTCGACCTTGGTGATGACGATTGCACCGTCTTCCGACACTTCGGCAATCGGGAAGCCGAGACGCGCCAGATCGGCGACATCCTTCTTGCCGGGCTCGGCGTAATAACCGCCGGTGACCTGGCCACCGCATTCCAGAAGGTGACCTACAGCCGTACCCTTGCCGATCTTGTCCCAATCATCCTGCGACCAGCCGAATTCGTGGATCTGCGGAGCGAGGAACATGGACGGGTCGGCAACGCGGCCGGTGATGATGACGTCTGCGCCATTGGCGAGCGCCTCCACCATCGGGGCGGCGCCCACATAGGCGTTGGCCGATACCAGCACGTCGGCCATGCTGGAAGCCGGCGCACCGGTTTCCAGGATCTTCGTGTCGCTGACCTTCAACGCTTCAACGACGTCGTCGCCGGAAATGGCTGCGATCTTGAGCTTGCCGAGGTCAAGCCGAGCGGCAATCTCACGAACCTTGGCTGCGCCGGCCTGCGGATTTGCAGCGCCCATGTTGGTGATGATCTTGATGCCGTTCTTCTTGCAGATCGGCAGGACGGCCTCGAAGCGTTCGGCCAGCAGCGCGTCATAACCCTTGGTCGGATCGTTGAGTTTAGCATTCTGGGCGATTGCGATCGTGCGTTCAGCCAGGCATTCGAAAACGAGGTAATTGATGTTGCCCTTTTCGGCGAGTTCCACCGCCGGCTCGATGCGATCGCCGGAATATCCAGCTCCGGATCCGATGCGAATAGTGCGCATAATTAAAACTCCTTATTTCAAATCAGGCGGGCGCTGCTCATCCGAACGGGGATGGGATGACACCCAGGATCACTGCGGTAATGGTCATGAGGACCGTGGCAGCGAAGAGGAATGGGATTGCCAGCTTCTGGTGTTCGCCAAGGCTGACGCCGGTAAGGCCCATGATCAGGAAGGTGGCAGGCGTCAGCGGGCTGACGGGGAAGCCGGTCGTCATCTGTCCAAGGATAGAAGCCTGGGCGACGTGGATCGGGTCACCGCCGAAGCTGTGATAGACATTCGCCAGGACCGGCATGACACCGAAGTAGTAGGAGTCCGGGTCGAACAGCAGGCTGAGCGGCATCGAGATGATACCCGTGATGAACGGAATGGCCTGTGCGTGGTCGGCGGGAACATAGGTAGCGCCGGCAGCAGCCATGGCCTTGATCATGCCCGTGCCGCCCATGATGCCGGTGAATGCGCCGGCGGCGAAGAGGATGGAGGCCATCATCAGCGCGGCCTTGGCATGGGCATCGACGCGGGCCTTCTGGTCCTTGACGTTCGGATAGTTGATCATCAGGGCAAGAACGGTGCCGATCATGAACATCGGGGCTGCATCGACATAACCCGAGATCATCGTGCCGAGGATGGCAAGCGCCAGGATGATGTTGACCCAGAACAGACGCGGACGACGGATTTCCTTTTCGGCATCGGTCAGCTCGCGCTTGTAGCTGCTTTCCGATCCTTCGACGACGGAACCGCCGGCACCCAGGCCAAGGCGACGTTCTTCGCGCTTACCCATGTACCAGGCAACGGCGAATACGAAGACCAGACCGACGATTTGCACGACGAAAAGCGGCGTGAAGATCGACGAGACCGGGACATTCAGTGCCGCCGAAGCGCGCAGAACCGGACCGGTCCAGGGCAGGAAGTTGACACCGGCGGCCATTGCGACGACGAGGGCCAGAACACGACGCTGCATGCCGAGACGGTCATAAAGCGGCAGCATGGCCGGGATCGTGACGAGGAATGTCACGGCGCCGGAACCATCCAGATGGATGATGAGCGCGAGCAGAGCGGAACCGACAACGATACGCGTCGGCTTCAACCCGACCGCCTTGAGAATACGATCGATGATCGGATCCATCATACCGGCATCCGTCAGGACGCCGAAGAAGACGATCGCAAAGACGAACATTGCCGCTGTCGGGGCGATGTTCTTGACGCCGCTGACGATAAACGTCGCTGTCTCGGCACCAAAACCACCAATCAGCGAGGCAATGATCGGAATGACGATCAGGGCGACCAGCGGCGAAAGCCGGTTGGTCAATATTACTATCAACAACACAAGAATTGTTATCAAGCCAAGAATAGCTAACATACTTTCCTCTCCCATGATTTACATGAGCGCGAACGTAAAAGTTCGCTTTCAAAATTATTAATCAGGCAAGAAATTCAAATTCACATGAGCCGGATTCGGCGGAGCTAACCGCTATTTTCAATGACCTGAAATTCCCGGAACGATGCTTGCTTTCTCCGAACATATCGCCTGAAAAACCTGTGTCAGAGCGGTCTGATTTAAGAAATTGAATTTATCGGATCACTGTGATTAAGAATGGTAATAAATCGCCGCCCCTTGCTTTTTCATAGTAATTTCAGATGCCTAAGTGGCGGCATCCGCACTGCGCTTTAAGTGCCTCCGGATGAGGGCGACGTTTTTGTCGCATGGCGTTGGTATCGAATGCGTAGGGCAGACCAATGTCTGGTTCGGCAAGCTGTGTCGCTTGTTGATCAAGGCAGAGAGGCCCGAATGCGGTCATGTCTTCACCGAGGATGAAGAGGTAAGGATCGATCGTGTGTGGACTGGTCGCGCATGGGTAGGGCGAATGATCGATGGCGAACTTGGGTGACACCGTCTGCATGTGCGGGAGATGGTGCTCGACAGTAAGAAGGTCATCCTGAAGATCGTCGAAAAGGGGCTATATGCAGCCGTCGTATGTTGATCCGGTGATCATCAACCGGATGACGGTAGGTTTACGGATTGTCGTTCCGCACGAAAGGGCTATTGCTTGTTCATTGGCAGAGAGTGGACTGTTATATCCATGGTCTTGAGACAGCTGAAACCAGCAGGCGTCCTTCCTATTCGTGCTTTGACAGTGTGGTTGTTGATGAGCCTTGCCGCCATCGGCTTGCTGGCGGTCTACAAATACACGTCCGGTGTTTCTGATCTTTCGGAGCGGACAAGGAGCATGGAAATGCTTCTTGCCGAGAGGCTGGCGCAGCATGACGCTCACCTCTCCGGGCTCGGAGCGGTCGTTCGCATGTCACCTGATGAGCCATCGACCAGTATCCAGGGACTGGCCGAAAACATCATTGCGCGCTATCCCCGCATTACCGACATAACGACCATCACCATCGGCAGGGAAACCGTAAGAGCGATATCCTACGGAAAGGCTTCAGGCCCCGCGATTACGGACCTGCGGCAGAACCTGGATCTGACCGGCCTCGAAAAGATCGGTGATACGTCAGTTCGACCGGCGACCGAACCGCATGCTTACGAGATATTCAAGCTGGTTGCACCCGAGCGGGTCCTGCGCCTGCGTATCGATACGGACGCATTGCTGGATATGGGCGATGAAGGTGGAGAATATTCGTCCACCCTTTCGCTGAACGGCACGGTGCTTTTTGAAACGTCCGACGGCAGCCCTGCATTGTGGACTGCATCCCATGCGCTGGACACCGGCAATCACAGCCAGCCTTTACATCTGACGGTCAGCCGCGGTTTCAGGCTGAATGAACTCTGCCCTCCGCATCTGGCCCTGCCCCTTCTTGCAGCGCTGGCAGCAATTACCTGGCTGATCATGAAATATCGCGATGCCAGCCGAGAACGCCAGTCGCAGGAGCGGCGTGCCATGTTGCTTGAACAGGAGGCGAAACTCGCCCAGGCCGGCCGTGTGAACGCCATGGGTGAAATGGCGTCTGGCATTGCCCATGAACTTGCTCAGCCTATTGCCGCCATGCTCAGCCAGAGCCAGGCGGCGAAACGTGCATTGTCGATCAACCGCCCAGACATCCTCAAAAGTGCGGTCGATGCAAATATTCGCGACGCCAGGCGCGCTGGGGATATCCTTTCCCGCATGCGCGCCTACGTTTCCGGGGCCCCTGCCCGGATCGAGGAAGTGCGCCTTACCGAGGCAATCACCGAAGCCTTGCACCTCGTGGACGCCGATCTGGCGCAGCGCGGCATCACCCTTGTGGTGACGCAGTCCGACGCGGTCGGAACCGGCCATATCGATGTGATCTCGTTTCAGCAGGTTCTTCATAATCTGGTCCGCAACGCTGCCGATGCCATTGCAGGTCGACAGGACCCGAAGATAACAGTCGATGTCCGACGGCAGGGGAACGAGGTGCTTGTCATGGTTGCCGACAATGGCCCCGGCATCGAACCTTCGTCGCTTGAGCGCATATTCGATCCGTTTTTCACGACCAAGACGGACGGCATGGGCCTCGGGCTGCCGCTCTCTGCCCGTTTGCTCGAAAAGATGAACGGATCGATCGAAGCATGTAATGATGGCGGTGCCCGTTTCACCATCCATCTCCCAACCGGTGTTTTGCCATGATCTATCTGGTAGACGACGATCCCTCCGTGCGAGAGGCCTTGACGCTTCTGCTTGCGACCTATGGCAGGGAGGTCACGTCCTATCCGGACGCTGCCCACTTGCTGGCGAATATAGAAAAGGCGCAACCCGGCATTCTCATTCTGGATCTGAGAATGCCGGCGACGAGCGGTCTTCAGCTTATGAACAAGCTGGCGGATCTGCGCATCGGATGGCCCGCAATCATGATCACCGGACATGGCGATATTGAAGCTTGCCGCCGCGCGTTCAAGGCAGGCGTTTCGGATTTTCTGACAAAGCCTGCCGACGAACATGTTCTGATGGAAGCCATCACCGCCTGCGAGGCAAAGCTGGGCGACTTCCTGGCGCTTCGGGAGAACAGCAACCTGATCGACCTTCTGACGGCACGCGAACGGGAGGTGATCGAGCTGGTGTCGAAGGGGTTTGCAAGCAGGGAGATCGCAACGGCACTCGACGTCTCCGTGCGCACGGTCGATAGTCATCGTGCCAACATCGCCACGAAATTCGGCACGTCCGCTGTTGCCGAACAGACCCGCATCTGGCTTGCCGGGCATCGGTAGTTTTACCGATGCCCTTCGGTGGGGATGCGAATTTCGCGGTGTCACTTGTCGAGCTAGGTTGATTGCAGTCCAGTCACCAACCGAAAGGCTACCAACATGAAAACCGCTCTGCTTTCGCTTGCCCTTACAGCGTCTTTCACCGTCCCGGCTCTCGCGCAGGATGTTGTCCAGCAACCCAGCCTCGGCACGTCGCTGGCCGTCGAACTTGCCCAGGCTGCAGTGGCCGCGTGCTCCACAGATGGTTACAATGTCGCTGCGGCTGTAACCGATCGCTCCGGCGTGCTGCTCGCTCTTGTTCGGGCTGACAATGCCGGGGCGCATACGGCAAATGCTTCAACCGCAAAAGCCTTCACGTCAGCGTCTTCGCGCACGCCGACGGGCGCAATGGCTGAAAACGTCGCGAAAAATGCCGGTGCCGCCGGCCTCGTCGACATTCCGGGTTTTCTTGTTCTTGCAGGCGGCGTGCCCGTCAAGGCCGGTAGCGCGACAGTCGGTGCAATTGGCGTCGCCGGCGCACCCGGCGGCAATCTGGACGAAGCCTGCGCCAACAAGACGATCGAAAAATTCGCTTCTCGTCTGAAATAGTACCGAGGAAGTACACGACGCCCCAAGGTAAAACTTGGGGCGTCGTGATCGTGTGACATGAGACCCGAAGGCTCTCCCGGTTTCGGATAGGCTTCGGGTCTCAATCTGGCTCCAAGCCACCTCTTTTTTTCCACACAGTTCTCTTTCGCCCGTCACCACAAAGGTCGCTCATCGAGCACATCAACGGGCGAACCGCCGCCTTGTGCAATGCGGTTTTAAGCCAACACATTTCTTTCCGAATGCTTGGCTGACATCCATCAAGGTCACGCCGCCTGCAAAGGATTAGGTTGAGGGCATGGTGACGGTCCGCAGGGAAAGAAAATAATGTGTCTGGCAATACCGGCAGAAGTGATCGAACTGATGCCCGGATCGATGGGGCGGGTCAGCATCGACGGCATCGTCAAGGTCGTCAGTCTCGCGCTGGTCGACGATGTCGCGGTCGGCGACCATGTTCTGCTGCATGTGGGGTTTGCTCTGAGCCGGATCGACCCGCAGGAGGCCGCCGAGACGCTGGCGCTTCTGAAAGAGATGGGCGAACTGGCCGAATTCGAACCTGCGGAGTTCCTGGGATGAAATTCGCTTCGGAATTTCGCGACGGAAAGCTGGCGCGAAAAATCACCGCAACGATCGCTGCCGAATGTCGACCCGACCGCCAATACAGCTTCATGGAATTCTGCGGTGGCCATACCCACACCATAGCGCGTTACGGCCTTGAGGCGATGCTTCCCGGCTCCATACGGCTGGTGCATGGACCGGGCTGTCCGGTCTGCGTCTTGCCGGTCGGGCGCATTGACAGCGCCATCGAGCTGGCATGCGACCATGGCGTGATCCTGTGCACCTATGGCGACACGATGCGCGTACCCGGTTCTCATCGCCTGAGCCTGCTCAAGGCAAAGGCGGCGGGCGGCGATATCCGCATGGTATGGTCGACACTCGATGCATTGAAGATCGCGCGGGACAATCCGGGACGCGACGTGGTGTTTTTTGCCATCGGCTTTGAGACCACCACCCCACCGACCGCGATGGCGGTCAAGATGGCTCGCGCCGAGGGCCTGAAGAACTTCAGCATTTTCTGCAATCATGTGCTGACGCCTTCGGCTATGCGCGCTGTTTTCGAAGGCGGGAGCCTGCCGCTGCAGGGCGTCATCGGCCCGGGCCATGTTTCTGCGGTGATCGGTATCGATGCCTATCGGGAATTTTCCGATGAGGGCATGCCGGTCGTGGTGGCCGGTTTCGAGCCACTCGACCTTTTGCAGGCGATCCTCATGCTGGTGCGACAGGTGAACGAGGATCGGCCTCGCGTCGAGAACGCCTATGTCCGGGCGTTGCCGGCAGTCGGCAACGAGAAGGCGCGCGGCGTCATCGCCGAGACGATGACCTTGCGAAAAAGTTTCGAATGGCGCGGGCTTGGCACATTGCCCGACAGCGCTGTGCGGCTTGCCGATGACTACGCCGATTTCGATGCCGAACGGCGTTTCGATCTGCCTTACCGAACTGTGCCGGACCCGAAATCCTGTGCCTGCGCCGAGGTGGTGCGCGGCATCAAACACCCGCAGGACTGTCCGCTGTTCGGGCGCGGATGCACACCCGACAATCCGATCGGCTCATGCATGGTTTCGAGCGAGGGAGGTTGTGCCGCCCACTGGCTTTATGGCCGCCACAACATGGCCGGGAAAGGCCAAAAGGAACCTGCATGAATTCGCATACCGACCGCAACAGCCACCTTTCCGCTCGCCCGCTCGATCTGGTGAATGGCAGGATCGACCTGACCCACGGTGGCGGCGGACGCGCCATGGCTCAGCTCATCGGTGAAGTTTTCGCCGGCGCATTTGATAATCCCTATCTCGCCCAGGGCAATGACATGGCGGTAATGCCGCCCATCGGCGAGCGGCTGGTCATGTCTACCGATGGTTACGTCGTCTCGCCGATCTTTTTTCCCGGCGGCGACATCGGTTCGCTGGCCGTCCATGGCACGATCAATGATGTTGCAATGAGCGGCGCCCGCCCTCTCTACCTCTCGGCAGGCTTTATACTCGAGGAGGGACTTCCCCTTGCCGACCTGCGACGTATCGTCGAAAGCATGGCCAATGCGGCTCGGGAAGCGGGAGTACCTATCGTCACCGGTGACACGAAGGTGGTGGAACGAGGCAAGGCCGACGGCGTGTTCATCACCACAGCAGGTGTCGGTGCGCTGCGCGACGGGGTTCATATCGCTGGCGACCGGATCCAGCCCGGTGACGCCATCATCGTTTCCGGCACGATCGGCGATCACGGTATTGCGCTTCTCTCTAAACGTGAAAACCTCGAATTCGAGACCACGATCGAAAGCGACAGCGCGCCTTTGCACGGGTTGATTGCCGCCATGGTGGATGCCGAACCTGACATTCATTGTCTGCGTGACCCGACACGCGGCGGATTGGCCTCAACCCTGAACGAACTTGCCCATCAATCCGGGCTGGGGATGGTGATAGATGAGGACGCGGTACCGATCAGGCCCTCCGTCCGCGGGGCATGCGAATTGCTCGGCATCGATCCGCTGGGCGTGGCCAATGAAGGCAAACTCGTCGCTTTTTGCCCGCGGGACAAGGCCGAACGGCTGGTATCCGTGATGCGCGCCCAGCCGTTCGGACAGGACGCAACGGTGATCGGCCATACGCAAGCGGACGAACGCAGGCTCGTCTGGCTCAAGACGGCGTTCGGCAGCGAGCGGGTCGTCGAATGGTTCAACGGTGAACAATTGCCACGCATCTGCTGAGCGTGGCAGTTGCTTGGTAGCGGCTGCAATCCAGCCCGGACAGCTTCTAACCTTTGCGCGGCCGCCGCGCCTTCAACCAGGAAAACCAGGCATCCATGCCCTCGCCGCTTCGTGCCGACAGCGTTAGAATGTCAACAGCCGGATTGATGCGCCTTGCATTGGCCAGCAGCGTTTCGAGGTCGCTGTCCAGATGTGGCAAAAGATCAATCTTGTTGACGAGGATCAGCCGGGCGGCCGCGAACATATCGGGATATTTCAGCGGTTTGTCGTCACCTTCCGTCACGGACACAATGGCGACCTTTGCAGCTTCCCCGAGGTCGAAATCCGCCGGGCAAACAAGGTTGCCGACATTCTCGATGAACAGCACACCACCGGCGGGCAGAGCCAGCTCTTCACAGGCATGGCCGACCATATGCGCATCGAGATGGCAGCCTTTTCCGGTATTGATCTGTACTGCCGGTGCTCCGGCTGCCCGAATGCGATCGGCATCGTTGCTCGTCTGCTGATCACCTTCGATGACCGCCAGCGGCACCGTTGCCGACAGTTCGGCAATCGTGCGCGTCAGAATTGTCGTTTTGCCGGAGCCAGGGCTGGACACAAGATTGAGCGCCAGCACACCTGCTTCAGCAAAGTGGGCGCGATTGGCAGCCGCCAGCCGGTCGTTTTCCGCCAGAATATCCCGCTCCAGCGTGACCAGGCGTGCCTCACCATGCGCTTGCCCCACGTGATGATCGTCGTGACCATGAGCATCGCCAGCATGATGATGAGTATGATGCTGGTGTTCGTGACCATCTATCGTCGCGTGAGAGCCACCGCATCCGCATGTGCTGCACATTGTCTTTTCTCCATTCAAACCGATGGCATGTGCTCATGCCATTGCCGTCAGTGTCGGCACGACCTGACGGGCTTCGCTGATAAATGCCGCCACGAGCGGCGGCATGGGATCGCGTTTCGGATAGATCATGCCCACCAGCGTGCTTGCCTCCGGCGCAACGATCGGAACGATGGCGGTTCCCTCCGGCAGCGGCAGATCTCGCGCTTTCATGCGCGGCATTACCGTCGCCAGCCCACCGGACCGCAGATGCGAAAGCCGCACGGCAAAATCATTGGATTCCAGCAGCGGACGCACGGTCGCGCCAACCTCCTTGAAAATCCGGTCGTAGATGCGGCGGTTCTGGGTATCCGGTGCGGGAAGACAGAGCGGCAAGGCGGCAACTTCTTCCCATGTCACCGTTGCGCGCGTGGCCAATGGCGAGGTCCGCGACACGATCAGACAATAGTGCTCGTGATAGAGTGGTATCTCCGCATTGCGCCTGAGCGACTCCTGATCGAAATAGGTGATGCCGATATCCGCTTCGATGTTTTCGATCCGGTCGAGCACGTTGTCGGAACTGCAGGCGGCAATCGAAACCTGCACGCCTGGATGGTGGCTCCAATAGGCCTTGGTCAGAAGCGAAATGATGGGAAGCGCAGTTGGTATCGACGCGATCCGCAAATGCCCTTCATTCCCGTGTTTCATCAGCTCGACTTCGGCATTCATCGCCCGTACTTCGCTGACGATGCTGCGCGCCCAGATCAGGATACGCTCACCTTCGGGCGTAAACCCCATGAAGCGTGTGCCACGCTCGACCAGAACCACACCGAATTGCAGTTCCAAGTGTTTCAGGGCTGCCGAAAGATTGGGTTGCGAAACGCCGCAAGCCTGTGCGGCTCGACCGAAATGCTTTTCCCGATCGAGGGCGAGGAGATATTCAAGTTTTTCATACATCGGACTGCCTCCGCACAGGCCAGCCTGCTGTAACGAGGACCGGCCGGCTCAGGCGCTTCCCAGCCGTGCCGGTGACGGGACATCGCATCGCGTTTCCACCAACCGCGACAGGCCCTGGCCTCGTTTTGCGAGGCAGGGCGACCATGCCGACCGAGATAAAACGGATATTCTCGCCACTCGTCATCCGGGATGCGAGTGGCTTTCCAAAGTGGTTCATTGCAATGCGACAGCTCGGCTTGTTTCTTGTACGGTGAGGTTCGCGCCAAAACGCGGCGCTTGCACGCAGGCCTGTTCAACTTTAACCGTGACAGCCCTTGGACTGATGACCCAGATCAACTCAGGCGTGCTTCTCGCCTCCAACTGGAAAACCACAATCTGCCGGAGTTGTAAGGTCATTGGCTTTTCAGCCGTGCTTCGCCAGCGGACGGAATTTGTTCCTGAGCATGGCCAAGAGGCGTCAACCCGCCGAGCCCCTTGCGATAGATAAGCCAGTAGATCAGGCCGACAAAACCGGCCCCACCGACAATATTGCCGAGCGTGGCGGGGATGATGTTGTGAACGATATTGGCAAGGGTAATCACGGACACATCCAGACCCGCGGGGACATGCCCGGTTTCGACCAAAAGCCACGCCATTGGCAAAAAGAGCATATTGGCAACGCAGTGTTCGAAGCCGGCTGCAACGAAAGCGGCAACCGGCAAGATCATGCCCGCCATCTTGTCCGCAACGGTCCGACCGGCGTAAGCCAGCCAGACGGCAAGGCAGACCAGCACGTTGCAGAGAATGCCCTTGACGAAGATCGTCATCGCATCGGGCGTCATCTTTCCGGCCGCCAGTGTGAGGATTGCTGCACTGGCGTTACGGTTGTTGAGATCGGCGAAATGCGCCATGTAAAGCAGGAGAACAAGACCAAGAGCACCGACAAGATTGCCGAACCAGACAATGGTCCAGTTCTTGAGTAGTTCACCGGTGCGGATCTGTTTGTTGCACCAAGCCATCACGATCAGGCAGTTGCCGGTAAACAGTTCGGCCCCGCCGATCAGCACCAGCGCCAACCCAAGCGAAAAGACTGCCCCACCGAGCAGGCGCTGGAAGGCAAATCCAAGTGTCGGATCAGCCAGAACGATAATGAAGAACATTCCTCCAAGGCCGATCGAGCCACCCGCCACGATCGACAGCATGAACTCGGGCAAAAACGGCATACGCGCCTTTTTGACACCCAGCTTTTCCACTTTTTCCTGAATTTCAGCCGGTGAATAGGCATCCGCGCCCAGCAACCCGGCCCCTGAACTGTTGTCAGCCATGGCTTCCTCCATCGCCAGCGCAGGCGCGCTAGCTCGCCACTGCCTCCTCATGGCACTCCGCCACAGTCGGCAGATCGTTCGGGTCCATCCCCAATGTCAAGCTGCGATGCAGACCCTCGACCGCAGTCTTCACCTTCGGCGTCATATCGCCGTAGAACGTCACGACCGCCGGCTGGATGCCGACAAAGACCACCTCGGCAACGGTTTCCAGTAGCGAGGTGATCAGGATATCCAGCGGAATGGCGTGTGTGGTAATCAGGAACTGCCTGGCCACATCCGCCGCATCGATGCGGCAGATGGAACCCGGCGGCAATCGCATATCGGCGGCATCGACCAGCAGCACACGCCGCGGCGCCGCGGCCCGCACACTATGCGTCACGTTTTCCGGTGTCGAACCGCCGTCGATCACCGACCAGCCCGGCGCGGGTTCGTTTTCGAGCAGTTCGGCCAGAAGCGGACCTGCGCCGTCATCGGCCATCAGCGTATTGCCGACCGTCAGAACCAGTCCGCCGCTCATATCCGCCGCCCCATCATGTAGATCGCCGGTTCCGCCTCTATGGCCGCCAGTGAGATGGAAAATTCGGCCAACCAGTCCGCAATCTCTGCCCCGGCATTCTCGGCGACCTCATCGATGGCCGATCCCAGAAGAACGGTATGTGACCGGTCGATGGTGATTTCGCCGAACCGGTTAATGCCATCGAACTTGCGTTTGGCTTCACCCTCCGGAAGTGCATCCAGAAGCCGCTGGAAAAAAGCGCCCTCACAACGAAGAACCGGTTTGAAACAATCGAAAACACCGACGTGATGACCGATCGCCAGCGAGTAATACATGACCTGTTTGGCATTCTCCGGAATGTCTTCTTCCCGTTCGAGAATCCTGGCATTCAATCGGTAGAATACGACATCGCCCTTCATGCGCTCAGCTCCCCGCCTCTCAGCGTATCACCAAGCCGCAGAAAGATTTCCGCGATACGTGGATCCGGTTCCTTCGAGATGAGTGCGGCAATCCGTTGATTGAGCGGCAATTCACCGGGGATGGTCAGCATCCCGAGAAAGCGGTCGGCGATATCCCGCCCCTGCCGGTAACCGGCCATGCGGCGGGCTTCCCGCTCGACGTGAACACGCAGGTTATAGGGCAGTTCGGGATAGGCCATACCCACCCGTTCCCCCTCGCCTTCAATATGGGTCTTCGCCGTGAGCTTCTGTTCCAACAGACCGAGCGCAACAGCGAAACCGTAAATCGTCGCCGGCGGCGTCGGAGGACACCCGGGAATATAGACATCGACCGGAACGATCTGGTCGGTCCCACCCCAAACACAATAGAGATCGTGAAAGATACCGCCGGTGCAGCCGCACGCTCCGTAGGAAACGACGATTTTTGGATCGGGCGCGGCTTCATAGGCGCGCAGTGCCGGCATGCGCATGGCGCGTGTCACCGCACCGGTAAAAAGCAGGATATCGGCATGCCGTGGCGAGGCGACGACCTTGATGCCGAAGCGTTCCGTGTCGAAGACAGGCGTGATGGTCGAAAATATCTCGATCTCGCAGCCGTTGCAGCCGCCGCAATCGACGCGGTAGACATAGGCCGACCGGCGAATATTGGTCAGCAGCGAGGTTTTCATGCGCTGGATGTCAGCCGGAGTATCCATTTTCATCGGTTCTTCTCCTGCCGGTGGGCAATTTGGGCAATCTGCTGCAAATCGTTTGCGCGCTTGCAGGCCGGACAAGTGGACAGCAGCCGACGCCGGCGCTCAGCTTCCGAGGATTTTTCGGCACCGGTCGACGCGCCATTCGTGCCGCTGTTCGCTTCGATCAAAGCCGTGACATAGGCAATCTCCTTGGCCGGCGCGAAAGGCTCTCCGCAACAAACGCAATCGGCCAGCTTGAACACTGCCTGGCTGGTGAGGTCCGCTTTGTTCGCCACGGCCAGTTCGAAATCGGTCGTGAGCCTGATCGCCTGTGTCGGGCAAACTTCTTCGCAGCGGGCGCAGAAAATGCAGCGACCGTAGGAAATCGACCAGGTGCGCGTGCCCGCGGCCAGATCGGTTTCCATCGACAGCGCATTGGCAGGACAGGCGCTGGTGCAGGCGGCACAAGCGATACAGTTTTCGGCTACATGTTCGGGCCGACCGCGAAAATCCTTCTCGACCTCGTAAGGAGCAAACGGGTATTTCACCGTTGCATCGCCTTGCCGGAAAACTTCCTTCAACAGTTTCAGCATTGCCACCCCCTACTTCAGCGGCGAGTCTGTGCGCTCGCGGCAGTAGCGTTCCATTTCCTTGTAGGGGATCGTCCGGCTCGTCTCCTTGCGCACATCGACCACGGTCATGCGGTCGCAGCAGGAGTAGCAGGGATCGATCGACCCGACGATCAGCGGCGCGTCGGAGACGGTATTGCCTCGCAGCATGTATCTGAGCACCGGCCAGTTGGCGTAGGTCGAGGCGCGGCAACGCCAGCGATAAAGCTTCTGGTTGTCGCCGGTCATGGACCAGTGAATGTCCTCGCCGCGAGGCGCCTCGGTAAAGCCGAGCGCAAATTTATAGGGTTTGTAGACAAAATCCTCGTTGAGAATCGGACCTGTCGGGGTGCTATCGAGAAGTTGTTCTATCAGCGACAGGCTGTCAAAAATCTCGGCGGCGCGGATCATCGTGCGCGATTGCACGTCGCAACCGTCTCCGGTGTTGATGTCCACATCGACGCTGCCGTAACCGGCAAAAGCATGATCGACGCGCGTATCACGGCGGTAGCCGCTGCCGCGCACGACAGGCCCGACCGGCGAATAATCTCGTGCGATTTTCCTGTCCAGAATGCCGACACCCTTGACGCGCGGGCCGAAATTCGGTGTCGCCAGAAGAATTTCGAAGAGGCGCTGCACTTCCGCACGCAGTTCTGCGACCAGCGCCAGCGTGCGGCTGCGTTGCTCGGCGAGGACATCACGCCGGACACCACCGATCAGGTTGATGCCATAGGTCTTGCGCCCGCCGGTCAGCAGTTCGGCCAGTGTCATTGCCTTTTCGCGTGCGCGGAAGAACTGCATGAAACCGCTGTCGAAGCCGGTGAATTGACAGACAAGCCCCAGATTGAGCATATGGCTATGCAGCCGTTCGGTCTCCAGCATGATCGAGCGGATTGCATGCGCGCGTTGCGGCACGACAATGCCCAACGCATTCTCGATCGAACTCGCATAGGCAACCGAATGGGCATACCCGCAAATGCCGCAGACACGGTCGGCGAGGAAGGTCACCTCGTTATAGCCCATGCGCGTTTCGGCGAGTTTCTCCATGCCGCGATGCACGTAGAACATCCGGTAGTCGGCATCGATAATGTCTTCGCCATCGACGAACAGCCGGAAATGGCCGGGCTCGTCTGAGGTGATGTGGAGCGGACCGAGCGGCACGACCGTGGTTTCACCTTCCGCATCATTGCGAAACTGGTAGTTTTCCTTGTCGCTCGTCGGCGGCGGACGCAGCCGGTAGTCCATTGCATCCTTGCGCAACGGGTAAAGATCGTCCGGCCAATCGTCGGGCAGTACCAGACGCCGTTCGTCCGGCAGGCCGATCGGGCGCAAACCATACATGTCGCGGATTTCACGTTCGCCCCAGACACAGGCCGGGACTTTTGGCGTAACCGACGGAAATTCCTCATTGCTGCTCGGCACGGCCGCATGCACGATAACGTGGCACCTGTCCTCGCCTTCCATCGACAGTACATAATAGAGACCGAACGTATCGTTGATTGGCCGTTCGTCGTTGCAAACGACCACCGACAACCAACCTTCGCGCCCATAATAAAGCGTGGCGACGGCCTCGGGCAGCGTGTTCAGTTTCACGGTCACAGTCACCTGATTGGGTGTCTGCCAGTTTTCCTCAAGCACCGCATGCGGCAGTTTCGCACGCAGATAGCTGATATGTGAGGCGCCGACCCGGGCATCGATATGAACATTCATGGGAGATCTCCGTGGTACTGACGGTTATTTCTGGAAGACGATCGAAGGTGGAGCCTGATCGGCGACGATGGTTGAAGCTTCTGGCTGCTGGACCAGATGGGTGGCGCTTGTCAGCAGATCGGTGACCGGTCGAGGGATCATGATACCCATGACCATGATCAGCAGGGCGAATACGGCCATCGGCGTCAGCGCCTGCCAGCCGACATCGCGGACGGGCATGGCATCGGCCTTCTTGCCTAGGATCGAACCGGCGATGATCTGGACAAAACCAGCCGCCACGACGGTCAGGAGCAGAACACAAAGGCCCACGAGCCAGTACTGGCCGGCGCCGAGCCCCGCATTGATGGTCATGAATTCCGATACAAAGACGTTAAAGGGCGGGAAACCTGCAAGCGCCATGGCCCCCGCCATCATGAGTACACCCGTCAATGGCGCAGCGCGCAGCACACCTTTGATGCCGGCAAGATCACGCGTGCCGTATTTCATCAGGATGTTGCCGGAACCGCAAAACAGCAGCGCCTTGGCAAGGCTGTGATTGATGATGTGCAACAGCGCTGCGCCAACACCGAGCGGGCCGCCGAAGCCCAGCCCCAGCAGGATAAGCCCGACATTTTCCACGCTCGAATAGGCGAGCTTGCGCTTCAGGTCCCTCTGCGTGAAGAACAAAAACGCCGCGACACCGACGGACAGGATGCCGAGCAGCAGGAACAGGCTCTGCGCAAATTCCGGCCCCACGGTGCCGCCCGTCACCATCGCATAACGAATGATGACGAACAGGCCGCATTTCAGGAGCACACCAGACAGAAGCGCCGAGACCGGGCTTGGTGCCTCCGAATGCGCATCCGGCAGCCAGGCATGCATGGGAAAGATCCCGGCCTTGGTGCCAAAACCGATCAGCACGAAAACGAAGGCGATCTTGACCAGCATGGGATCGAGCACTGCCGCATGGGCGACGATGCTGGTCCATAGCACGGCCTGATGCGGATCGACGGCGCCGGCCTCGGCATTGGCGAACGTGAGGATCGTGCCATAAAGGCCGAAGGCGACACCGACCGAACAGATGATGAGATATTTCCAGGCTGCTTCCAGCGAGGTCGATTTTCCGTAGATGCCGACAAGGAATGCCGAACCGAGCGTCGTCGCCTCGATCCCAGCCCACATCATGAAGATGTTGTTGGATGTGACGACCAGAAGCATGGTGAAGAGGAAGAGGTTGAAGAAGCCGTAATAGACCTTCAATTGCTGCAAGGTGAGTTCGGCGGCCGCGATATCGTGACGGATGTAGCCGATCGAGTAGAGGCCCGTCAGGCAACCGACGACGGCAATCAGCCCAACGAAGACGGCGGCCAGTGGATCGACCATCAGCCAATTGCTGGAAGCGAAAATCGTGCTGCCCGAAAGTACGCTCGCGATGACGACCAGACCGACGATCAGCACGAAGAAGATGGACAGGACATGCAGAACCTCCACACGCCATGCAGAGCGTTCATCCACCGGCATCACGAAGATCAGCAGCCCCGCGACCAGCGGGCCCAACAGCAGGAAAGGCAACAGATCCGACGGGGTCATGGCCGTCATCCCTTCAAATTGGTGAGCTGATCGGCATCGAGCGTCGCCAGCTTGCGGTTAATCTGTCTGGCCATCACGACCATGATGACGACGGCGAAAACGGCATCGGTGGTGATGCCGATTTCCACCAGTTCCGGCGCGTTACCGGCCAGAAGAGCGAGGGTCAGGTGCGAGCCGTTTTCCATCAGGCAGTAGCCGAACACTTGCTTGAGAATGTTGCGCTGCGTCACGATGCAGGTCAGCCCGAAGAAGAAGTGCGCCAGCGAGATGGCGAGCGCCGGTTTGACGGCCTGAGCCGCAGGCAGGGTCACGGCGGAAACAATCAGCGAGCAGAGAAGAACGACGCAGGCCGCAAGCACAACCGTCAGCGCCGGTGATATGCGCGCCCCGCCGCCAAGCTTTTCATCGGCCAGATTTCCGAAACTGCGGATCATGATTGCCGGTACGAGCACGACCTTGGTGACGAAAGCGACGGCTGCCCAGGAATAGAGCTGAACCGAGCCGATGGCGGAGGCGAGCGACACGAAGACTGCCACCAGAACCAGAGACTGGAGCGCATAAAACGCTGCGGAATGGCTGGGCTTGCGTGTGACCACCACCAGAAGGGATGTGATGATCAGGAGACCCGTCAGGCCGTTTACGATCTGCATATCCGACATGTCCGTTCTCCTAACCAAGCCAGCCTGCGGCAATCACACTCGAGCACACGGCCATGACGATCAGCACGATCAGCACGAAACGCATCGGCGATGGCACGGCGGAGGCTCCGGCAACTGCTTCCGATGATCGGCCCGGCACCGACCAGCCGACCCATTTCATCAGCCAGGCAAAGCTGCCGACGGATTCGATCAGCACGATCACCAGAAGCACCATCAGCAGCGGGTGCTGGTCCGCCACCTGGAAGCCGCCGGCAAAAATCGCGAATTTGGAGAAGAAGCCATTGAACGGCGGCACGCCTGCAATGGCGAGCGCAGCCACGACGAATGCGATGCCGAGAAGAGGCGATTTCGACAGAATGCCCCTGATCTGCGGCAGTATGCGGGTGCCCGTGGTGTAGCTCAGGGCGCCGGCAACCAGGAAAAACAGCGTCTTGGCGAAAGCGTGATTGAACAGGTGGGCGATGGCGCCATTAAAGGCCAGCTGCGAACCGAACACCGAAAGGCCGAGACCGAGATACATGTATCCGAGCTGGGTGATCGTCGAATAAGCAAGCAGCCGTTTCATGTCGACCTGCGGCAGATACATGAAGAAGCCGTAGATGATGGTGAGCGTCGCCATCACCACGCAGATATAACCGACGATTTCATCAGCGCCGTTCGAAGCCATGAGCGCGCGCGCGAAAATATAGACGCCGACCTTCACCATCGATGCAGCATGCAGATAGGCGCTGATCGGCGTGGGCGCTTCCATCGCATCCGGCAACCACATGTGAAATGGCAATTGCGCCGACTTGCCCCAGGCGGCAACCAGCACCGCCAGCAGAACGGCTGTCTTGTACCCTTCCGGCAACTGACCGATGGCGGCGAGCGAGAAAGTGCCCGTTTCGAGAAAGAGCACGCTTGCGGCGGCATAGAGGCCAAGCGAAGCGATATGTGTGATGATCAGCGCCTTGGCGGCGGAAAACAGCGATTTGGGTTTTTCGTAATAACCGATCAGCCCCCAGGAACAGAGGCCGCTGATTTCGAAGAACACCAGTTGCCCGATCAGCGTCGAGGAGAAGACCAGACCGGCCATGGCGCCGACGAACAGCGACAGAAAGGCGAAATAACGCCGCTTCACGCCATCGGGATGCTCACGGTTGCCGGCATCGAGATAACCGCCGGAATAGACAGAGATCAGGAAACCAATGCCGACCACAGCGACCGCCACTAGAACCGAAACGCTGTCGATGACAAGGCCGAGAATTTCGATATCGCCGAAGCGGATCACGGAATATTCGATAGCGACCCAACCGCTTTGCGCGAAATGCCAGGCAAGCACCAGCAGCGCCAGCGTCGCCAACCCGGCAAAGACCTGGCCGAGACGTTTTGCCCATGGCCGGGGCGACAGCAGAATGAGCGCCGCACCGATGGCGGGAAGCAGGATACTGGCAAGTGCAAGGTTGATCATGACATTATTCCCTGCTCACAGGCCCACGAGATAAAAAACGAAGCCGAGCGAAGCGATGCCGAGGCCGGACCAGCTGTGTCGCGGCGTCAGCCGGAAACGGGCCCGCGCGACGCTGTTTTCGACCACGCCCAGAATGAGTGCGACCACGGCGATCTTGATGATGAAAACGACAAGTCCGATGACGACGGAGAGGATCCCCATGTCCGTCGCGCTGCCGAACGGCAGGAAGACCGCGAACAGGAAGGCGAGGATGAGAAGCTGTTTCAGGCCCATGGCGATCTTGAGCAGCGCCAGTGACGGGCCGGAATATTCCGTCAACGGTCCTTCCTGCAGCTCCTGTTCGGCCTCGGCCATATCGTAAGGCAGTTTGCCGAGTTCGAAATAACAGGCAAAGGCGAAGGCAACACCGGCCAGGAATACGGCTCCGAGAGAGCTGACATGTCCGCTCGATATCGCCGCGCCAATGCCGCCAATATCCGTCGTACCGGCGAGCAATGCAGCAACCAGAATTGACAGGACAAGCGTCGGTTCGACCAGCACGCCGAGGGTGAGTTCACGGCTGGCACCGATGCCAGCGAAAGACGAACCGGAATCAAGGCCGGAAAGCGAGAAGAAGAAGCGGACGACGGCAAAGAGGTAGATCACGGTGATCATGTCGCCGAGCCCTGCAATCGGAGTTGCGCGGGTAACAACCGGCAGGGCCATGGTGATGGTCAGCAATGTGGCGACCATCACGATGGGCATGAAACGGAAGGCGAAACCGGCTGCCGGCGGCTGCATGTCCTGCCGTTTCAGCAGTTTGACGATGTCGCGGTAATCCTGCAGCACGCTTGGTCCGCAACGTGTGTGCATTCTGGCGCGCATTGCGCGCAGAAAGCCGGTGAACAGCGGAGCAACAGCAAGCAGAACAAGGGCTTGCAGGAGTGCGATGAGAAATTGGCTGAGTGTGGGCACGTCCGTTTCTCTCCCTAGCGAAGCGTGATGAGAAGGAGTGCCGCGAGCGCCGCGACAATATAGAGGCAATAGGTAGATAGCCCCCCGCCCTGAAGCATCTGCATGCGGCGTCCAGCGCTATCGACAAGACCGATCGCCGGCGTCACCAGCAGACGGTCGAACATCGGCTCGATGCGGCGCGCTGCCGAAACACAGGCATCGATCCCTCCGCCCAGTTTTTGAGCACTTTTCCCGACATTGCGGCTTGTTGTGTAGAGCGGGGCAAAGAACATGCGGATCGGCTGGGCAAAACTGTGTGCCGTCACCGTCATCTCGGCATCAGGCAGATAACCGCAGGCCCAGGGATCCGCCGCCCGTCTGTGACCGGCGCGGCCTTTGGCAAACAAGGCGCTGATCATCACCGGCAGGCTGACGAGACCGATCAGAAGTACAGCCAGAAGCGGTGTCGATAGAACAGCCTTGTTTGTGCCGCCCGGCATGACGATCATACCGTCTGCAACCTCGACCGGCGCCATGCCGAGCACCGATGTCGCCACATTCGACATGGCAGGAACAATGACCGGCGCACCGAGCCCCAGAGCGATACAGGCGGCAGCGAGAAGCAGCATGCCGGCCACCATTGGCAAGGGCGCCTCGACGCTGTCCTCCGCCTTTTTGCTGCGCGGCATGCCGGAGAACATTTCACCATAGGCCTTGACGAAGCACATGACCGCCAGCGCACCGGTCAGCGCGAGCGCCGTTGCGGCAATCGGCGTTGAAAAGCGGACGAGGAAGGTGCCTTCAAGTGCGGCGGCAAACAGTGCCTGATAGGTAAACCATTCCGACACGAAGCCGTTGAGCGGCGGAATGGCCGAGATCGCCAGCGCGCCGATGAGGAAACATGCCGAGGTCCAGGGCATGGTGCGGGCAAGCCCGCCCATTTTGTCCATATCCTTGGTGTGCAGCCGATAGATCACAGCGCCGGCACCGAGAAACAGCAGCCCCTTGAAAACCGCGTGATTGACGAGGTGATAGAGCCCGGCCAGCAAGCCGAGCACGGCGACCAGCGGTTGATCGGCAGCCAGGCCGATCATGCCGGTGCCGACACCCATCATGATGATGCCGATGTTTTCGACCGAGTGATAGGCCAGCAGCCTTTTGATATCGTGTTCGGCAAGCGCATAGATGACACCGAGCACCGACGAGATGGCGCCCAGCACAAGCACCGTGATTCCCCACCACAAAACACCGCCGCCTAAAAGATCGACGCCGACCTTCAATATGCCGAAGATGCCGATCTTGATCATCACGCCCGACATCAGCGCCGAGGCATGCGAGGGGGCCGCCGGGTGAGCGCGCGGCAACCAGACATGCAGGGGGATCATGCCCGCCTTGGCGCCGAATCCGATCAGCGCCAGGACGAAGGCGATGGAACCGGCGAGTTCGCCCGGACGATTGGCGCGGAAGTCGGAAAAATCCAGGCTGCCCGCGGCATTCGCCATCAGGAAGAAGCCGATCATGATGGCCACCGAGCCGGCATGTGCCACGAGAAAATAGATGAAGCCGGCAGAAACAGCCTCCTCGTCCTGATCGAAAATGACCAGGAAATAGGAGGCGAGCGACATCATCTCGAAAAAGACCAGGAACCAGAAGGCATTATCGGCAACAACGACCAGCACCATGGAGGCGATGAAGAGATTGAAGAAGAACCCCATCGCTCCGATGCCGCGACCTTCGTATTCACGCACATAGGCAAAGGAGTAGATCGAGGATACCGCCGCCAGGGCGGAAATGACCAGCACCATCAGGCCCGACAGGGCATCGAGCCGCAGGACAAAGTGGGCAAAGGCAAACGGGCCGGTGATATCCACCACTGCAGGTGCGCCCAATAGCACTGAAAACCCGGCCAGACAGCCGAAAACGGCCGCCAGCAAACCGCCGCCACCGGACATGGCGATTGCAAGCCTTTCGTTACGTGCCGACAGAAGGCTGCCGAAGGTGGCCAGAACTGAAAACGTAAGCGAGATGGCCAGAAGCTGGAACGATGTCATGTCAGCCGCCCTCCCCAGTCGACCGCCCTTGTGGGCTTTCCTGCACCATCTCAAAACCGGTAACGTTCAGCGTGGCGGCGACCTGCGCACTTGCGAGGCGCTTGGCTGTGATCGAATCGTCGAGCGACACGTCGTTCATTATCTGCAAGGCGTCGGTCGGACAGACCTGCACGCATTCAGGTCCCGATGACTGAAATCCGCAAAGATCGCATTTCACCGCAACGGCCTTGACGCCTGCCGTCCAGGCAAGCAACGGATCGATAGTCGACAACGGCGAACGCTGTCCGACATGGCTGCTCGCCACACCGGCCAGCGGCGTGCCGGACGGCGTGATTGCACCGAACGGACAGGCAACCGCACACATCTTGCAGCCGATGCACGCCTGTTCGTTGAGTTCGACGCGGTCCCCCGTCAGCCGGATGGCATCGACCGGGCACACTCGCGCGCACGGCGCATCCTCGCAATGGCGACAGAGCATTGGCGCGGTGACGTCGAATGTGCGTGTGACGGTCAGCCGCGGAAGGGCCTGCAAGCCTGCGCTACGATGGACCGACGAGCATGCCGCCATGCAGGTATTGCATCCGATACAGCGTCCGGGATCGGCAATGACAAAACGGTTCACGTCCGTTTCTCCACAATGATGCGAGCAGGCCGGAAGGCCCAGTCGCTTCGACATGCAACGTCACGCTGAGTGACGTTGCTTCGATAAATATTCCTTATCAACCAATAAAAATCGCCATTTAAGCAAATATAATTGCAATACATCGCAATCAATACTGTTATTTCGGCGCCGAATTGACGCGAAATACAGATGTGACTCATTGATCTAGATCACGCCGATAATTTTTTTACGAGAATATAAAATATTCAACTGCCGAGGCGCTTTGATATACTCAAATTATCGAGCAATAAGTACTTTTGATGAGTCCAGAGCTGGCAGGACATTGAAGCCGGCAAGCGAGCGGCGACCGGCCCGCCGAACCGGCTTTCACCTGCGAATGTCGCTTCTATTGGAGACACCAGAATGAATCGGTTTATCGTCAGCGAACCCAGCAAATGTATCGGCTGCCACACATGCGAGGTGGCGTGCGCAATCGCGCATGAACCTGCAAACAGTGTTAGCGCACTCTCACCGGCCAATTTTGCACCACGGCTGAAGCTGATGCTCACGAGCGCAGTCTCGACACCTGTCACCTGCCACCACTGCGAGGATGCGCCCTGCCTCAACTCCTGTCCCAGCGGCGCGATCTTCTTCAATTCCGGTACGGTTCAGGTTGATCAATCCCAATGTCTTGGCTGCAAGACCTGCGTGATCGCCTGTCCTTTCGGTGTGATGGAGGTGTTGACACATCCCGTCCATCGCACCGTCTCGGGGACACAGCTTGCAGACGGCGTCAGGGCGGAAGCGCACAAATGCGACCTCTGCATCAATCGCGAACAGGGGCCTGCCTGCGTTCAGGTCTGTCCGACCGCAGCATTGCACGTGATGGATGAGGCCCGGATGGCGGAACTGCAGAACCAGCGCCGCTTGCGCACCGCTCTGAGCAGCGCGCTGACCGAAACGGCAGCCTGATCCGATCGAGATACGATCACGAGATATTCAAGAGGCAAGATCATGGAAAAACACATTTCTGTCTGTCCGTATTGCGGCTCCGGATGCAAGCTCAACCTCATCGTTGAAAACGACAAGGTTGTCGGCGCCGAACCGCTCGATGGCGTCACCAATCAGGGCGAACTTTGCCTGAAGGGGTATTACGGCTGGGATTTCATCAACGATACGAAAATCCTGTCCCCACGCCTGAAACAGCCCATGTTGCGCAGAAGCCGTGACGCGGAATTCGAGCCCGTTTCATGGGACGAGGCTATCGCGTTCACCGCCAGACGGCTTGGCGAGATCAAGGAAAAACACGGGCCCGATGCAATCATGCTCACCGGCTCGTCACGCGGTACCGGCAACGAATCCAACTACATCGCCCAGAAGTTTGCCCGCGCCGTCATCGGCACCAACAATATCGACTGCTGCGCCCGTGTCTGCCACGGGCCGTCGGTTTCCGGCCTGATGGTGACGCTCGGCAATGGTGCGATGAGCAACTCGATCTGCGAGATCGAGGATACCGAATGCATCCTCTGTTTCGGCTATAATGCCGCCGACAGCCACCCGATCGTTGCGCGCCGCATTCTGAAAGCCAAGGAGAAGGGCGCCAAGATCATTACCTGCGATCCGCGCTACATCGAGACTGCGCGCATTTCCGACATGTGGCTGGGGATGAAGAACGGCTCCAACATGGCGCTGGTCAATGCCTTCGCCAACGTTCTGATCACCGAAGGTCTCTATGACCGCGATTTTGTCGCGAATTACACGGAAGGCTTCGAGGACTACAAAAAGACCGTCGAGAAATACACGCCGGAATATGTCGAGGACATTACCGGGCTGAAAGCAGCCGAAATCCGCAAGGCCATGCGGGTCTATGCCGGCGCCAAATCGGCCACCATCCTGTGGGGCATGGGTGTGACGCAATGGGGACAGGCCGTCGACGTTGTAAAGGGCCTTTCGGGCCTTGCGCTTCTGACCGGCAATCTCGGCCGCCCGAATGTCGGCGTGGGACCGGTTCGCGGCCAGAACAACGTTCAAGGCGCCTGCGACATGGGCGCGTTGCCGAACGTCTTCCCCGGCTACGAATATGTGACGGATGCCAAGGCGCGCGACAAATTCGCCAAGGCATGGAATGTGCCGAGCCTGCCTGAAGAGATCGGCATGTCGATCACCGACGTGCCGCATGCCGCCGAGGAAGGCAAGCTGAAGGCCATGTATATCTTCGGCGAGGATCCCGCCCAGACCGAGCCGGATCTGGAAACGGTGCGCCGGGGTTTTGCGGCCCTCGACTTCATCATCGTCCAGGACATTTTCATGACCAAGACGGCGATGTATGCCGACGTGATTCTGCCGGCAACATCCTGGGGCGAGCATGATGGCGTGTTTTCGTCCGCCGACCGGGGTTTCCAGCGTTTCTACAAGGCCGTCAACGCCAAGGGCGACGTCAAGCACGACTGGGAAATTTACGGACTGCTGGCAACCGCCATGGGTTACCCGATGCATTACAACAGCACGGAAGAAATCTGGAGCGAACTGATTTCGCTTTGCGATCTCTATACTGGTGCGACATACGATCGTCTGGCCGGTCTTGGCTATATCCAGTGGCCATGCACGGACACGGATCATCCCGGCACGTCCTATCTTTATACCGGCAACAAGTTCCAGACGAAGAGCAGCAAGGGATTGCTGTTTGCCGCCGAATGGCGTCCGCCGCTGGAAAAGGTCGACGAGGAATATCCGCTCGGCCTGTGCACGGTGCGTGAGGTCGGGCATTATTCCTGCCGTTCGATGACCGGCAATTGTGCCGCTCTTACCGCGCTTGCCGACGAACCCGGCTATGTGACGATGAACCCGGCCGATGCCAGGAAGCTTGGGATCAGAGACGAGGAACTCGTCTATGTCATATCGCGTCGCGGCAAGGTCATCTCGCGCGCCAAGGTGACGGACCGCACCAATCTCGGGGTCGTCTACATGACCTATCAGTGGTGGATCGGCGCCTGCAACGAACTGACCGTGCATCATGTCGATCCGATCTCGAAAACGCCGGAATACAAATTCGCAGCCGTGCGCGTCGAGGCGATTGCCGACCAGAAATGGGCTGAAGGCAAGGTGCAGCAGGACTATAGCGGCCTGAAGCAGCGGTTGGCCAAGGCGGCAACGCCCGTGAAAGCCAAAACCTTGGACCATGCCTGATTGCGGCAGACGACAGATAACAACACCGGGCATCGGATGAAGACCGATGCCCGGTGGTCGAAACGGAAAACATCACAGGCAGGGATATTGCCGTGCATGAAATGACCATTTGTGAACGCATCATCTCCCAGCTTGAAGACGAGCAATTCCGGCTCGGCTTTACGGCAGTGAAGCGATTGCGGCTCGAAATCGGCATGCTGAGCTGTCTCGAGCCGGATGCCCTGCGGTATGCTTTGGAGATCTCGACCCGCGAAACCTTCCTCGAAGGTATGGTGCTCGAAATCGACCGCCCTCCCGGCAAGGCAAAATGTCTCGACTGCCACACCGAAACCACCGTATCCGACCGTCTTGAGACCTGTCCGACCTGTGGCGGCTCGCGACTTGACTGCTCCGGCGGCCAGCAAATGCGACTGGTCGAGATGGAGGTGGCCGGCCACGGAAGGAGTGCCGATGAGAGGATAAGCGGCTCGTGAATGCCACCGCTTCGCCAGACATGCTTGCGCTAACCGACGGTCATGGCCGGACCGCATCCTATCTGAGGATCTCCGTGACCGACCGCTGTGATTTGAGGTGCAGTTATTGCATGGCGGAAATCATGCGTTTCATGAGCCATAACGACGTGCTGCGGCTGGAGGAGTTTTATCGGCTGGCTGCGCTTTTCATCCGCCACGGCGTGCGCAAGATCCGTATTACCGGTGGTGAGCCGCTGGTCCGTAAGAACGTCATGCGCTTGTTCGAAATGTTGTCCGTTCATCTCGGCAATGGTGATCTGGACGAAGTGACCGTGACTACCAACGGTTCGCAGCTGTCGCGTTATGCGGATGCGCTATATGGCGCGGGCGTCAGGCGTATCAATGTCTCGCTCGACAGCCTTGATGCCGACCACTACCGCACCTTGACCCGCCACGGCGACCTTCGAAAAGTGCTGACCGGCATCGACCGTGCCCTGCAAGCCGGCCTCAAGGTGAAAATCAATGCCGTCGCCATGCGCGGCCGGTTCGAACAGGACGTGGGCGATCTCATCCGTTTTGCCCATGGCCGCGCCATGGATCTGACGCTGATCGAGGAAATGCCGCTCGGCCTCGTCGCCCACGACCGCTCCCGAAGTTTTCTATCGCTTGCATCTCTCGAAAAGGATCTCGGCCGTCGCTGGACCTTGACGCCTGTCTCGGCCTCGACGGGCGGCCCGGCACGTTATGTTCGCATCGATGAGACCGGCGGAAAACTTGGCTTCATAATGCCGATGAGCTGCAACTTTTGCTCCACCTGCAACCGGATAAGGCTGGATTGCTGCGGGCGACTTTATACCTGCATGGGCAATGAGGGATCTGTGCCGTTGCGAGCAATCTTGCGTAGCACGTCTTCGGACGACAGGCTGGAAGCAGCGATCGTTGAGGCTGTCGCGCAAAAACCGGCCCGCCACAGCTTCAGCGTCGGGAACGCAGTTGCCATAGATCGGCATATGTCCGTGCTTGGGGGATAGTGAATCGTCGTCCCGAAAGTGATGAGAAAAACCTGCATCAAGAGCGGCCAATGTCCGAAATTTGCACTCGTCACGCTTCGACACTGCTTGGACGATGGAAGTCCGCTGGATTAAGCCCAATCCGAGCCGCCGCATAATCCCAAAAGCGGCTTGAGCCTGCAGCAGTCAGCTTGCAGTCAATCGCGACGACGCTCTAAATGACTTGAATTCTCCAAGCGATTTTATCGACCGCCCGTTATCTATGGACGCCAGATCCAGGATGATCGCGTTTGCAATCGTCATCGGCACCACAAGCGACTGGGATTCCCCAGGCTCCCCTCGCGACACTAAAATCTGATGATCCGCCGGGGGCTCGATACGTGTACCTCCGACATCCGTGACAGCCAGAGTTATTGCTCCCCGTTGTGACGCAATATCGCGCACTTCCTGCAGAAGCGGCGGCGCTCTTCGGAAAGCAAGCAGCAGGACGACATCCTCGGCCGACAGCGTCGACAGCACTTCCGCCAGCTGGTGCATCTGGCTGGCGAGATCGATTGCCTCATAGCCGGAACGATTGAGCCGAAGGGCAATCAATGACGACAACGCCGCGAAATGCCCGCGACCGAAAACAAACACTCGACGACTGTCGCGCAGGCACGTGGAAAACGCGCGAATATCCGCATCGGAGACACTGTTGCGCGCCTGTTGCAGTGCGGCGATCTCGCTGTCCAGTACCGATGCCAGCAAGCCGTTGCTTTCGGCCTTCACAAGGCGTGCGGCCATGCGTGCGGCAGGGTTTTCGAAGTCACCGCCGCCTTCCGTCAGGCTGGACTGCAGAAATCCACGAAATTCCGGATATCCCTTGAAACCCAGGCGCCGTGCAAGCCTGACCGCCGAGGCGGGATGGACCCCTGCCCGCGAAGAGACATCCTTGCCGTTTTCCAGTGCCGCGCGGATCGGATCCTGTATCAGCACATCAAGCAGGCGCGTATCGGCGTCGGTCAATCGCGTCGAATGACGGCTGATGAGATCGCTCAGTGCGAGCGGTGTATCCTGCTTGTCCATCGACTTCCCAAGGCTTGGCTATCGTTACGGCTGCGTTGCAACCGGAAGATCAACACGGTCGCCATTCTCGCTATCGAAAAACAGCGCGCGGTCAAGGTCGAAAGCAATCCAGAATTGTTCTGTATTTTTTGGTATATCCTGACGCGGAGCCGAAACTGTCAGACGCCCAGCCGGGCTTTCGCAATGGAGAAGCATGTCTGAACCGGTCATCTCGGACAGAAGCAGGCGCGCGGGGAGTGCTGTCTTGTTCGGCTTTTCAGCATGTACGGAAAGGATTTCAGGACGCAGCCCGGCCGTCAGGCCATGTGGCCCGGTCCAGTCCGGCAGCATGTCGGCAGCGACGAAATTCATCGGCGGGCTGCCGAGGAAGCTGGCCACGAAACGATTGGCGGGGCGGTCGTAGATCACGTCCGGGCGATCGAACTGCAGAAGATGGCCATCTTTCATGACCGCGATGCGATCCGCCAGAGACAGGGCCTCCGTCTGATCGTGGGTGACATAGACCATGGTCGCGCCGAGTTGCCGGTGAAGTTCCTTGATCTCGGTGCGCATGGTGATGCGAAGAGCGTTGTCGAGATTGGAGAGCGGTTCGTCCATCAGGAAGATGGAGGCATTGCGGGCCATCGCCCGCCCCATCGCAACGCGCTGACGCTGACCACCGGACAAAGCTGCAGGCTTGCGATCGAGATAAGCCTCCAGTTGCAGTGTTTTCGCGACATTTTGAGCGCGCTCATTGCGCTCCGCTTTTTTCATGCCGCGCAGTTCCAGACCGAACGCAATGTTTTCGCGCACCGTCATATGCGGATAAAGCGCGTAATTCTGAAAAATCATCGCGATGTCGCGGTCCTGCGGCGCCAGATCATTGGCACGGCGTCCACCGATCTCGATGGTGCCGTCTTCGCAGCGATCGAGCCCCGCTATCAACCGCAAAAGCGTGGACTTGCCGCAGCCGGACGGACCGACGATCACCACGAATTCGCCGGGCTGAATATCGAGTGAGACGCCATGGAGAACCTGGGGGCCGTTGACATAGGCCTTGCGAATATCGCGCAGAGAAATCCCGCTCATACCGATGTCTCCCCGCGATGTTCGGCGCGGGCGGCGATCGCAAGTGTCGGGCGATCGGTCGTAAAGACCTTCACGCCGAGATCGAGCGCCTTGGTGATCTGTGCTCGGCTGTGGGCGGCCCAGCAGCCGAAATCGAGGCCGGCGGCCTGCACCTTTGCCATCAGGTCCGCATCGGCGGTATCGATATGGACACCGATCTCGGGAATGCCGTGGGCAATCGCCGTCTCGATGACGGCCTCCGACCCCAGTTGTCGCAGGACCGGCGGACTGACGAGCCATAGTCTGGGACGGCTGCTCGCCTTTCCGATTTCGTCCATGGAGGCGACAAGGAAGGATGAAAACGTGGTGCGCTCCAGCATGGAATGACGCTTCAGTTCAGCAATGACGGGGCCGACAAAACCTTCATACGGAAGGCCGTCCATGCCCGGCTTGATCTCGCAGCGGAAATTCACGTGGCTGCTCGCATAAAGCGCGCACAATTCCTCAAGCGTCATCGGATGGCTGCCGGCACCGTAACGGATCGTCGCTGCCTTGACTTCAGCCAGCGTCATGTCAGCGATGGCGCCTGTCATATCCGTGGTGGCATCGAGCGTGGCGTCATGATGAACGACAATCGCGCCATCGGCCGTCGGATGGAGATCGAACTCGACTTCTTCGAGCGCCATTTTGGCGGTGGCGGCAAAACCGTGGGGCGTGCTGTCGCCGAATTCCAGCGTACCACCGCGATGGGATGCAATGCGTGTCATGTCAAAATGTCCTGGATTACTTGACGGCGCCCATGGTGATGCCGCGCACGAGATGGCGCTCCACCAGAAGGAAACCGAGGAGAACGGGAAGAATGGTGATCGTCGACGCGGCCATGACCAGCGGCCAGTCGATCAGGCCTTCACCGGGGTTGATGCGGTAAAGGCGGGCAAGGCCGATCTGCAGCGTGTAGAGATCCTGCTTGCCGACAGCGACCAGCGGCCAGATGTAATTGTTCCATTCCGTGATGAAGATATAGAGTGCCATGGAGGCAATGGCCGGACGCGACAGCGGCACGATGATGCGCCACAGGACCTGCAGCGACGTGGCGCCATCCATGTAAGCCGCCTCATCCAGCGCCTTCGGAATGCCGCGAATATATTGGCGCAGGAAGAAGGCGGCAAAACCATTGGAAATCGCCGGCAGGATGAGGCCGGCATAGCTGTCCAGCAGCCCGACCTTCGCCAGCGTCAGATAGTTGGGAATGAGGCTGATGTGGCTCGGGATCATCAAGGTCGCGACGGTGGCCGCGAACAGGAAATTGCCGCCCCGGAATGAATACCGGGCAAAAGCATAGGCTGCCATGGTGGCGAAGGTGATGCCGAGCAACGTCACCAGTCCCGAGACGATCAGGCTGTTCAGCAGATAGCGGGCGAAATTGTATTGCCCGACCGCTCGCGCATAATTGTCGAGGGTGAAGCCGAGCTCACCGGCATAATAGGCATCCACCGTCTGGAACGACATCCAGATCGAATAGAGCACCGGCGACAGGAACAGCAGGCCGGCGACCAGCGCCAGCCCGGCAAGAATGGGGTTTTCAGGCTTCATAATGCACCTTCCGGCCGATGATGCGCGATTTCAGGATGGCGAGGCCGACCAGCAGGATGAACAGCAGCACTGCCAAGGCCGATCCACGGCCGATATCGAACAGCACGAAGCCGATCTCGTAGAGAAGGTTGACGAGCATGTCGGTTGCGCCCGCCGGGCCACCGTGCGTCATGACGTTGACGATGGTGAAAACCTGGAAGGCTTCGATGACCGAAATCACCAGCAGGAAATATGTGGTCGGCATGACCAGCGGCATGGTGATGCGGCGAAACACATGCAGACGCTTGCCACCATCGACGGCTGCAGCGTCATAGAGCTCGCGCGGGATTGCCTGCAGGCCGGCGATATAGATGACGATGTCATAACCGATCTGCTTCCAGGTGTTGACGAAGATCAGCACCCAGAGGGCCAGATGCGGATTTTGCAGCCACTGAACCTTGCCCAGACCGAACGTGCCGAGGATGGCGTTAACCATGCCGTAGTCGGTCGAGAAGACCCACGAAAACACCACGGCGATGGAGACCGTGGACGTGACCGAAGGCAGAAACAATGCGCCGCGGAGCAACCGCACATGCACGGTTTCACGCACGAGATAGGCGGCAATCACCAGCGCAAGGCCAAGCCGCAGCGGCACGGACAGGACGGCGAACAGCGTCGTTACCCAAAGCGAGTTCCAAAGGTCGCGGGAAGCGAGCAATTGCTCGTAATTGCGAAACCCGACAAACGGCATGTCCGGGGAGAGGAAATTCCATTCGCGAAAGCTGAGGTTGAGGCTTGCGAAAATGGGAATGTAGGTGAACAGCGCGATGAAGACCATCAGCGGCGCCACGAACAGATAAGGTGTAAGCTTGCGGAGCATGGAACGACTGCACCGACAGACGCTTGAGGCGTCCGCCGGTGCCCTTCTACAGAGAGGATCAGTTGCTGACGCGTTTTTCTTCGGCGCGCGTCTGCGCAGCAAAGTCCTTCATGGTTTCCTCGACATTGCGCTGACCGAGCGCCATGGCTTCCCACATCTTGTATTCGGTGGTGCGCATCCAGGTGACGACGGTGGTGCGGGCACGGCCATGGGCAACCGGCAGGGATTCGATTGCCACATCGATGCCGGGCTGGGTCGCCAGGGCTTCCTTGGCGACCGGCAAGGCCGCGCTCTTCTTGTTGATCGGCAGGTAACCGGTGCCGGCAAACCAGGTCGCATTGGCCTCAGGCGATGCGGCATAGCTGATGAACTTGTAGGCTGCGTCCTGCACGTCCTTTTCCGACGTCGACATGATGCCGATGCCGGCGCCACCGATCGGAACCGAGCAGGCCTTGTTGCAGGGCATCGGGCGAACGGCGAGATTGTCGCCCAGCGCCTTCTTGGCGCCGACATAGTTGCCGGTCGAGTTCATCATGATGCCGACCTTCTTGGCGAGGAAGGCGTCGCGACCATTGTCCTCATCGGTCACGCCGTCGGGCGAAGAGACCTTGTCATCCTTCACGAGCGACGCCATCCACTGATAGGCCTCGATCGTGTTGGGCTTGTCGAGAAGGATTTCGCCGGTCTTCGGGTCCACCATCTCGCTGTCATTGGCCATCACAAGGCCCCAACGCGCGAACTGGCCGGGTGCGGCAATACCGGAAACGCCTTCCGAACCGAGCTTTTCGCTGATCGTCTTGGCGGCAGCCGTGATCTCGTCGAACGTCTTCAGCGGTGTGTCGGCGGAAAGACCGGCGCGCGCAAAAATATCCTTGTTGAAATACAGCACGGGTGTCGAGGAATTGAACGGCACGACGTAATTCTTGCCGTCGATAACGCCGACTTCGCGTGCGTAATCGTAAAGATCGTCCTTCAGCGGGTCGGCATCGAAATAGGGCGTCAGGTCGGTGAGCAGATTGTTGTTCGCAAACAGGCCGTAACGCGTGACTTCGAGGATCACTGCATCGGGAGCGCGGCGCGCCGGAATGGCAGCCTGCAGCTTGGCGATGATGTCATTATAGTTGCCGACATATTCGGCTTCGATATCGATATCCGGATTGGCGGCTTCAAAACCGGCGATAACCTTGTCGAGCGCCTCGCCGTTGGACTTGTTGAAGCTGTGCCAAAATTTCACCGTCGTCGCCGCTTCGGCCACGCCCATGCTGGCAAGCAAAGCAATCATGCTGGCCGCGATGGTAGTCTGCAATTTCTGTGACATCCGTATCTCCTGTGCAAATATAATTGCAATGGCGGCGATCTAGCAATTGCAGGAGACAGTTTCGTGAAGGCCTTGCGACGGTTTGATGACGGATGTCGGCGACCTCTCACATCCTGCATCAGCAATGAGCCGAGCGGTGCCGCTTTTGAACGGATCCGAACCTTCGACGCTTGACCGTCCCGTGCTCGATGACGCAGAGGCATTTGCCGACGTGACGCCAGACCCTCGGCGGGATCTGACGGCAATGACGCAGCCGACGTAATGGAAGCCGGCCCGGTGGCTTGGCGGTACTGCAGTTTGCGAGTTTATCTGATCTGACCTATGCTCCGCCTCCCGGTCGGCAGCCTGTATCTAAATTTGCCCCTGGTTGCGACCACCATGGTTTCGAACAGGTCGATGCGATGGAAAGGAGCCTGCTCCGCTACATCTGGAGCCATACCCGCAGGCAACAACTTTGGATCCTGCTCGTCGTAGCCGCATCCATGGTGCCATTTTTTTTGGCCTTCGACCTGCCGAAGCAGATCATCAATGGCCCAATTCAGGGTAACGGCTTTGAAGCGCTGGATGAGCGACAGCCGTTTTTCCGGATTATCTATGACCTTCCGGTGATCGGGCGCGGGGAATTTTTCAAGGGCATAGATCTCGACCGTCAGCAGACGCTTATGGCGCTGAGCACGGTATTCCTGCTTCTGGTGCTGATAAACGGGCTCTTCAAGTTTTACATCAATATATACAAGGGCAGGCTCGGCGAACGGATGTTGCGTCGTATCCGCTTCGAACTCGTCGACAGGGTACTGCGCTTTCCTCCCAAGCATTTCAAACGGCTCAAATCCGCCGAAATAGCCAGCATCGTCAAGGACGAGGTGGAACCACTGGGAGGTTTTACAGGCGACGCGTTTGTCCTGCCTGCTCTTCTTGGTGGTCAGGCGCTGACGACGCTCTGTTTCATCATCGTTCAGAATGTGTGGCTTGGTATGATCACCGCCTGCATCGTGGGCATACAGCTGAGCATCATACCACGGATGCGCCGAAGGGTGCTGGAGCTCGGGCGCCTGCGCCAATTGACTGCCCGCGAGTTTTCGGGCCGTGTCAGCGAAATCGTCGACGGCATTGGAGCAGTCCACAGCAACGACACTTCCAATCTCGAACGCGCCGACATCGCCTGGCGCCTTGGCCGGATCTTCTCGATCCGCTACGACCTCTATCAGTGGAAGTTTCTGGTAAAGTTCGTCAACAATCTGTTCGCTCAGGTAACGCCGTTCATCTTCTACGCCTTCGGCGGCTATTTCGTTTTGATTGGAAAGCTCGATCTCGGCCAGCTCGTTGCCGTCATCGCCGCCTACAAGGATCTTCCAAGCCCATTGAAGGATCTCATTGATTGGGATCAGGCTCGGCAGGACGTGCAAATAAAATACGGAACTGTATGCGACCAATTCAGCGTCGAACCGCTTATCGCACAATCGGTTCACGCGCTTGCAGGTGGTCCGGCTTCACGATTGGAAAGCTCCATCATCATCAGCAACCTCACACTCGTCGACGATAGTGGAGCGAAGTTGCTGGATGAGGTTTCCACCGAGATCAAACCCGGGGAGACGATCGCCCTGGTTGGTGCCGCCGGCAGCGGAGCCGAAGCGTTCGCAGAAGCCCTCGCGCGTCTCATCTGGCCTGAATTCGGCAGCATCTCGATTGGTGGCCAAGACCTGCTCGACATGCCGGAATCGATCACAGGACGGCGCATCGCCTATGCTTCAGGCGAGCCGTTTTTGCTGCATGGCAGTTTGATGGACAATCTGCTTTATGGGCTGAAAAATGCTCCCAGGCCGGATGCGGCGGCTGACGACGAGCAGCTGATTGAAACCGAGCGTTATGCCATCGAGGCACGCTTGGCAGGAAATGTCGATTTCTTGCCGCATCGGAATTGGATCGACTATCAGGCTGCGGGAGCCGATGGACCGGATGATCTTCTCCACAAAGCTCTGCCGACACTCGAAGACTTGCAGATATCGAATGACATTTTCGGGCTTGGACTGCGCTCCACGATCGATACGAAAGAGCAGGCGACGATTGGCGCGAGGATCGTCGAACTACGCGGCTCGCTGCGCAAGCGCCTGGTGGAGACGCAACTCGACGATATGCTCATACCGCTCGACTTCGATCGCTACAACATACAGGCGAGCGTCGGAGAAAACCTACTCTTCGGAACCCGGAGCCAGGGGACTTCCTCTGACCTGGACGTCATCACGCACCCCAGTTTCGAGCAGGTTTTGCATTCGACCGGCCTTGACCGCAGCCTCTATGACATGGGCTTTGAGATCGCTGAAACCACCGTTGAACTCTTCCGCGACGTGGCACCCCAGCATTCTTTCTTTCGCAGGCTGACATTTATGGCAGCGGAAGAAATTCCGCTCTATCAGGCAAGGCTGTCACGATGCCGCGGGCTTCGCTTCGAGCGCATCTCCCCTGACGATCGCGCATCGATTATCGCGCTGAGCTTGGCTTATATCGAACCCATTCACCGCTTCGGCATTCTCACCGAGCCACTGATGGACCAGCTTGTGGCCACGCGGAAACTCTTTCATACCGACATTCCCGACGACATAGCAAAACTGATTGACCGGCATGATCCCGAGCGCGTTACCGCGTCGGCGACGTTACTCGACAATGTGCTTTTCGGACGCATCGCTTCTCAGGTGGCTGACGCCGACGCTCATATTCAGGCCATTGTGAAGGAGCTGTTTCGCGCGGCGGGCCTTTATGAAAATGTCTTGTCGATCGGTCTGCAATTTGACGTCGGCGCTGGAGGAAAACGCCTTTCGCTTGCACAGCGGCAAAAGCTCAACCTTGCTCGCGCGTTGATGAAACGCTCGGACTTCACTATATTCAACAGGCCTTTGTCGGCACTTGACCAGCGGGTTGACGAAGAGATCACGCGGGGCATCGTCCAACGGCGAAACGACGCGGAGCAAGCCTCTACTATCCTGTGGGTCCTTTCCGATCCGCGTGTGGCACAAATTTTCGATCGGGTCCTATTTTTTCGGCGCGGATCGTTGATCGGCAATGGGAGCTATTTTGAACTGGCGCAGTCAAATGCCGCGTTTCGAGATTTCCTGGAGTTACCGTCCGACCGCCCATGAACATCGAGATGCGATAGAAAATATCTTGCCGGAGAGACTAGATTGCTCAGCGATGAAGTCCAGACATTGAGGGAAATACCCATCTTTTCAAGCGTCGAGCCGGCTAAGCTCAAGCTGCTGGCTTTTGCTTGCGACCGCATGATCTACCGAAAAGGTCAGGATCTCTTCCACCAAGGTGACCAAGGCGATGCCGCCTTTGTGTTGCTGTCCGGCACGGCAGATGTCATCGTCTCATCTGCCTCCGGCGACATGACCGTCGCGGAAGTCGGCCGCAATGCGGTTGTTGGCGAGATGTCTGCTCTTTGTAATATTCCACGCACGGCAACTGTACGTGCGACGTCGAAACTGGAAGCGCTGCGCATTTCCAATGATCACTTTCTAGCGTTGACTGGCGAGTTTCCCACCGTCGCTTCGGAGATCATGCGCACGCTTGTAACGCGGTTGAGCAAAACAACCGTCGAGCTCGTCAATGCGCGCCAGCCGCCTACTCCAGACTGATCGGTAGCGCAAAATAGCGAAGATCGCTCGCCACCTTTTGGAAGCATTGGTTGCTTGAAAACCTGATAACTGCTATATTCCGCCCTCCTGATTTATTGAATGCGGCGTGCAGGTGGGAGTGCGCCTGAAGCTCTCCCGGCCAGGGAGGGTTGTGCCGTGGTCTTCGCTAAATCGATGTTTTTGATGGTCGGTCTATCGGCCAATCTGGCGGCCGCAGGTCAACTGCACGAGGCCGCACGGAATGGGAATATCGCGCTTCTGACGCAGGCTCTCGACGCGGGAAACAATGTCTCGGATGCAGATGAGGCCGGAGATTCGCCTCTCATCCTGGCATCGCTAAGTGGAAATGCCGACGCCGTAGGTTTGATCCTCGCGCGCGGTGCCGATGTCGCCGGTCGCAACAAAAGCGGTCTGACTGCGCTCCACGCCGCCGCCTATGTCGGAAACCTCGACATAGTGAAACGTCTTGTTGCTGATGGGGCTGCCGTTAACGACACCCAAAATTTCTACCACATGTCCGCCCTGCACGCAGCGGCAGAAGAAGGTCATGCCGATGTCGCCGCATTTCTGGTTGCCAACAAGGCGGATGTCGAGGCGGTGGAGAGGAATGGCTATACGCCGCTTACGCAAGCCGGGTGGCGCGGATATTGGGATGTCGGCGAGATGCTGATGAAGGCGGGCGCGACATGCCAGAAGGCTGAACTCGTCGGTGAACCGCTCTACAAGGAGTGCATGAAACGGAAGTCGCCCTGACATGACTTGAGGGCGACATCGGGAGGGACATCATGTCCACGAACAGGAAAATGGGTCATCTTGGGCTGGCTACGCTGGCAATTTGCGCCTCGCTGGCGCAAACCGCAGCCGGCGAAGACGTCGTGAATACGGGCTATTTTGGCAATGTGGCGATCAAGGGATATGACCCGGTTGCCTATTTCGTCGATGGCAAGGCGGTCGAAGGGAACGCCCAATATTCCCATCGCTGGTTGGGAGCGATCTGGTATTTTGCCAGTGCCGAACACCGGGATCTTTTCGTCAAGGAACCTTCCCGTTATGCCCCTCAATATGGCGGATATTGCGCGGATGGTGTGTCGTTCGGGACGGTAACGACCAATGTCGATCCGCGCGCCTGGCGCATCATCGATGGCAAACTTTATATCAGTTACGATCCCGGCGCGGCCGAAGGCATGGAGACAAACAAGTCAAAGGTGCCGGAATCGCAAAAACACTGGGCCGATGTCCAGCAGACGCTCATATCCGAGAAGATCCAGAAGCAGTGGCAATGACGTAGTTGCAATCAGCGCGCTTTTTCCTCAAGCGAGAAATACTGCAGCGATCGTGGCGTGATATGGACATAAGCGAAATTGGCCATCCCCGTGTTTACGTTGCGATAAACGGTGCCGCACACCAGGCGATCTAGAAAATAGCCCTCGAATTTCTCGCACAATCTGTCGTCCTTGATTTCGGCAGTGCCGGTAATGCTTGTGTTGGCGCTGCGGTAAGCCGTCTTTCCGTCCGAGCTGAAATACTGAAGGAATTCGGACCCGTTTCGATGCCTGCCAATCCATGTCTGATTGTCGATCAACGCTCGCAGATCCGCCCCTGTTATCCGATCCCGGTCATGGCCCTCGAAGCCGAATGGCCAATCCGGAATGCCGGCGGATTTGAGGGCGGTCAGATGATGGTCGAGATCTTCGTCTGCCCAATAGTCATAGAGATACCGATAATAGCTCAAATTGCTTTCCGGAAAGAGCCCAAGCAACCGTGTCGCCTCCTCCCGCGCCCGCGTTTTATCGCCGATATTTGCGTAGGCTGCCGCAAGATATTCTCGAGCCGGTTCGGTTTTCGGAAGGCTCATCAGCGCGGCCTCGATTAGCGGGATCGCGTGGCTATCCTTTCGCGCGGTATAAAATACTATTCCGGTGAGCAGCTTGAACCCAGGCGCCGGTGAGGGATCAAGCCGAAGCGCCATCTCGATTGTGGAAACGGCTTCGTCAGGCGAGCCTGTATGGGCCTGGATGAGCGCAAGATTGGCCAGCGCTTCTGCGTCGTTGGGTTGGGCCGCTATCGCGTTGTTGGCCGACGCAAGCGCTTCGCCACCGTGGCCATCGACCCATTGCAGTAATGCAAGGACCGTATGCGCCCGGGAGTTTCCGGGATCCAGTTTCAACGCCTGTCCCGCCGCATCATAGGCAATCTTTCGCGCGACCGCGGCCGACCACAAGAAGTTATAGTCGTTACGCCAGACGTCGACGGCGACCCGGGCTATCCCAGCATAGGCGTTTGCAAAGCGGGGATCGAGCTCGATTGCCTTTTGATAGAAGGACAATGTCCGCCGATAAGTATCGACATCGCCATAAATGAACCCCTCATGTTGGGCCCGCATGTAATAGTCATACGCTTCCAGATTGTCGGTGGGCAGGCGGGCAAGCTGTTGCTGTTCGCCTTTGCTTAACTTGACCGAGAGCGCCGATATGATCCGTCCGATCACATCATCCTGAACGGTGAACAAATCAGCATACTGGCGATCGTATTTTTCGGCCCAGATTGACAGGCCTGTCATTGCCTCGATCAACTTGGCATTGATCCTCAGACGTGGTCCGTCGCGCTGCAACGTTCCCTCAAGCACATACCGGACCCCTAGCGCAGACGCCACTTCCTGGATCGTACCGGATTTTTCGCGGGCATCCGAGACGGAATGTTGCGCCACCACGAAGAGGCCGGAAACCTTCGAGAGTTCGGTTATGAGGTCATCTGTGAGACCTTCGGCCAAGTGATCGCGGGTTGTCTCCCCGCTCACATTGGTGAAGGGTAGAACCGCGACGGATGGCTTGTCCGGCAACGGATAGGCATATTGCCGCGTTGGCTGTGCATCAAACAAAGTGGGCTGCGCATGCCACCATGTCAGGCCGACCACTGCCAGCAGTCCCCCGGTCATGGCGATGGCAACCGGTATGCGCCTCCGCCATAGGAGCCTGATTACTGGAAATCGCCGTAGTTTCGGCGCCTCAGACAGAACACGGTACACCCTGATGGGCTCGGAGCGCCCCTTGATTTTTCGACTTCCCAAAGACTTGTATTCGACATTGATCTTGGATCTGACCTGATCATAGGTGGAGCCGGATATCGCGATGCCGCCGGGCACCGACAATGCCTCGATACGGTCGGCGATATTGACGCCTTCACCGTGCACATCATCGCCCTCGACAAGAACATCCCCAAGATTGATGCCAATGCGGAATTGCAGTTGCGCAGGTCCAGCAGAAGAATGGCCCTGCTCTCTCTTCTGTCTCTGGACATCGATCGCGCACCGAAGAGCATCGACGACGCTATGAAATTCCACGAGGAGGCCGTCACCCATCGTCTTCACGAGCCGGCCACTGTGGGCCTCGATAGCGGGGATCCAGATATTGTCCGTGTCGGACCTGAATTGCGCGCGTGTCTTTTCTTCGTCGATTTCGCTGAGATGGCTGTAACCGACGACATCTGCGATCAGGATGGCGGCGAGACGACGTTCCATGCGTCCTCCCAATATTCATGAGATTACAACAAACGGACCGTCGAAGCCACCGGCTGGCTGAGCCACCGCAGATCTCACTTGACCTGGTTGAATACAAAGCTGCGCCGCCGGGACATTGCGTGCCGGACCGGCATAAAGCCGAAATCATCAAAAAGGCCTGGATCAATTGAAAGGCTCGGAGGAAGCCACGCCCATTCCGCTAGGCCGCCCCCCCTATTCTGGGAGAGCCTTGAAGGGGTGGCCCCAGCTGCCCTTGAACGCTACATCCGCATCACCAAAACAGGTCATGAAGCTTTGCAGAGCCGCAGGGCCCACAGATGACTGAAAAGCATGTTTCAGCTCGCTCGAAGGAGCCTGGATTGTTTGAATTTCTGACGATATTCCGAAGGTGAAATACCGACCTCCTTCTTGAAAGCCTTGCAGAAATAGTTGGCATCCGCATAGGACAGGTCGAGCGACACGTTGGTGATGGGCTGGTCGCTATTTTGCAGCAATTGCTTTGCTCGCTCAATCCGCTGCTCCTTGATGTAGGAAATGAACGTCATGTTCATTTCCTTACGGAACAGACGGCTGAGATAACATGGGCTGACATGCGCGAAATCGGCCGCATCTTCCAGCGTCACGCCCTTGCACAAATTGCGCTCGATGAACTGCAAGACGGTCTCGATGCGTTCGGAGGCTGGCACACCCCGCTCCTCGTCATTGTCGAACAGCGCATCGGTCATCTGGCAGAAAAGTTCCTGCACCTTGTAGAGGCTGCGCGCATCCAGCCGCTGGCTTTCCAGAGCGTCGATCTGTCGCGACAGCGCCGGTTCCAGTTCACACCCCAACTCGGTGGCCAGATCGGTCAGCACCTCGGCGAGATCGAGAACCTCATGGCGTGGTGCGATATCGCGATGGGCGTAAATCGCCTCAAGCCGCTGCCGAACCAGCTTTAAACAGTCCCGATAAGCGCCCTGCTTCACCAAGGCGGCGAGATGGTTGCGGATATCACCATCGGCCGGATCATCGGCCTCGGAGACCAGTCGTTCACCCGCGTCCCGCGATGGGGCAACAACAGAGTCCGCGCGACAGTCCTCCACGGCCTTTAGCAACGCCTCGGTACGCACCGGCTTCAACAGAAATCCGTCGGCCTTAAGCTCGATAGCCTTCTGCATGATCTCGAAATAATCATAGGCCGTGAGGATAAGCACCTTCGTCGCCTTATGCCGCTCGCGGATCATCTGAAGAATTTCCAAACCGTTGGGACGAGGTATCTTGATGTCGAGCAACATCAGTTCGATGCGCTCCTCATCCAGCAGACGCACGGCTTCGGAACCGTTCTTCGCCTCGCCGACGATACGGATACCCTCGACATTGCTTTCGAGGATCGAGCGCAGAGCGCGCCGCTCCAATTCTTCGTCTTCGACGATGGCGATATTGAACATGTTATTCCTCCTCCTCGAGGCATCGGTATCAGTCAAAAATCAGAATTCGGCGGGGTCGAAATCGAGCGGGAAACGCATCCGCACCAGTGTGCCGCGCCCCTGCCGGTAAGGGCTTAAAATCTCCAGACCATGCTCTGGCCCGAAATAATAACGAAAGCGGCTGTCGACATTGTAGATGCCGATACTCTTGCGATTGCCGTGATCCGCCTCCCCGCGCATCACTTCCTGCTTGCGCTCCGGCGAAATGCCGGCGCCATTGTCAACGATGTCGACAATGACATCCGCACCGTCGCGATATCCGACGATTTCAATCAGTCCACCGCTTTCGCGCGGTTCGATCGCATAGTTCATGCAGTTTTCGACAATGGGCTGCAGCACCATGAACGGACAAAGCACCTCCAGAAACTCTTCCGGCACGTCCAGTGTGAAATCGAAGCGATCGCCGAGGCGCAGCTTCAACAGTTGCAGATAGTTGCTGACATGCTCGATCTCCGTGCGCAGCGGCACGAATTGCGAACCGCTTTTTTTCAGGATGTAGCGCATCATGTCGGCGAAGGCATAAACCGTGTTTTCGGTCTGCTGGGCGGATTCCACCAGCGCCAGCCGTCCGATCGTATTCAGCACATTGAACAGAAAATGCGGATTGACCTGATAGGACAGCGCCTGCAACTCGGCCTCGCGCAGCAGTTTTTCCAGTTGCGCGCGGCGTTTGGATTCCTCGGCCAGCCGTAAATTGTTGGCATACAGCTCCTGCATCACGCCCTTAGAGTAGCTTTCTTCCACGATATGCGAGGCGATATAGAACATCGAAAAAGCCGCCGAACGCAGCTTCTCATAGGTGATTTCACCGATCCGCCTATGTTCGTCCAGAAGCGGCTGGTCCTCATGCCAGGATTTTTCCGTCGGAAAGATGTTGGACAGGTCCACCAGTCCCGGCGCATCCTCGCCGGCTGCCAGCTTGACCTGTCCGCAGATGACGGCCCCCAGATATTCGCCGCGCATGATGATCGGCGCAGCGAAATCGACAAGACTGCAATGACACTTGTAAATCGAGGGTTCCCCGGTAGACAGCGCCGTGCGCCCGCCCACCGCATCACAGTGAAAACAACGTTCACGCCATTCTGCACGCTGCCGGATGGATTGACAGAAGCTGGAGAAACCGGACGGCTTGGTGACGGGCACACCGTCCGGATCGACGATCACCATGGCGACGCCGACGGCGGCACTGAAATTGTCCTGAACCTTCTGGAGCATGTCTGTGCTCATCAGCTCCAGCAGGCGTTTTCGGCGTGCAGCCTTGACGGCCGCCGTGTCATCGGCAGGCCGGCCGGCCGTTGCCGGAAACAATTCGGGGAATAGCACGACCTCCGGTGTCAGCCGACGCAACGCTTCCGAAGGATCTGTGCGCGATCCGTTTTCTCCCATGACCTCTCCTCCGTCATCCGACCGAAGTGACCATAGGAAGCGGTTTTCTGAAAAACGGGACGGCGCAGCGCGAGTGCATCGATCATCCCGGATACGCTGAGAGGAAACAGCTCGCGTATCGCTTCCGCAATAATATCCGTATCGACCTTCGATTTCCCCTCTACCGATACCCCGACCATTTCCGGAATCGTCTGACCTATCGCAAACGCCAGCGATATTTCGCAGTTTTTCGCCAGTCCCGCCGCCACGACATTCTTCGCGATATAACGGGCCATATAGGCACCGGTTCTATCCACTTTTGTCGCGTCCTTGCCGGAAAAGGCGCCGCCGCCGTGGCGACCGATGCCGCCATAGGTATCAACGATAATCTTTCGCCCGGTAAGCCCCGTATCGGCTGCCGGACCACCAGCCACAAACCGCCCTGTCGGGTTGATCAGCACCCGTGTGTCACGCCGCAACCACTCCCCCATCACGGGCGCGATCACCTGGCCGATAATGCCGCGCAGCAGCGTTTCTTCGGAAACCTCCTGCGTATGCTGGGTAGAGACGACGACGCTGATCAGGCGCTCGGGCCGGCCCTGCGCATCATGCGCGAATGTCACCTGCGCCTTGCCGTCCGGCCGCAGAAACGGCAGGAGGCCGTTCTTGCGCATTTCAGCCAGCCGATATGTCAGGCGATGCGCATACTCTATGGCGACAGGCATCAGGCTCTCGGTTTCGTCGGTCGCGTAGCCGTAAAATATGCCCTGATCGCCGGCACCAAAATCCTTTTCCCGGAGGACCCCCTGGGCGATATCGGGCGACTGTTCGTGCAGGTCGGTGAGAATGAAACAACCATCCGCATCAAAGCCCAGATCAGGATAGGTATAACCGATGCCGCGGATGACACCGCGTACGATATCCGTGACATTCACGCGTGCCGTCGAAGTCACCTCGCCGGCCACATGCACCATGTTGCCGGACACCATCACCTCGGCCGCCACCCGCGCCATTGGATCCTGCGCCAGATGCGCATCGAGAATGGCATCGGAAATCTGGTCGCAGACCTTGTCCGGATGACCTTCGGTAACTGATTCCGACGTGGTGTAACGCGCGACCATGGCCGCCTCCTTTCATTCCCGGCCGGGCTTGCCGACCCTCATTCACGGCACTCAGCCGCCGATCACGCAGGTGAAGCCGAGCCCCTCGATGACGGCCTTGAACGGCGCCATGTCTTCCGGCTTGAGGTTCGGCGCATCGCACATCGGATAAGGGCGGCCGAGCAGCGCGTATTTGTTTTCGCCATAGGTGTGATAGGGCAGAAGATGCACGGTGTTCACGCCCGGCATCAGCTTTGCGAAATTGCCGATGGCGGTAATCGCCTCGACGGTATTGTTGACGCCCGGCACGACAGGAATGCGCACCACTGTGTGGGTGAGCGACGAGATGCATAGGGCGTTTTCGAGAATGATCCGGTTGTCGATGCCGGTCGCGGCCTGATGGGTTGCCGGATCGATCACCTTCAGGTCCATCAGCACATGGTCCACATGCGGGATGACGTCGCGAACGATCTCGCGTGTGGTGCTGCCGGTGGTTTCCATCGCCGTGTTCCAGCCCTGCTCATGGCAAGCCATCAGAAGCTGCTTGGCAAAAGCGTGCTGGAACAGCGGCTCGCCACCTGAAAGGGTAACCCCGCCGCCGGAGCGGCGATAGTGATTGGCGTCCTTGCGAAGTTCCTGCATCACTTCGGCAATGCTCATCCGCCTGCCCGCCATTTTCAACGCTTCGGTCGGACAGACCTTTGTGCAGGCGCCGCATTTGATGCATTTTTCGCGATCGACGAAATTGGGATTTTCATAGGCCAGCGCATTGGTGGGGCAGACTTCCATGCAGCGACCGCACTTGATGCAGGCCGATGGGCGGAAGAACAGTTCAGGCTCCGGGTTCTGCGATTCCGGGTTGGAGCACCAGAGACAGCGCAGCGGACAACCCTTCAGAAACACGATAGTACGCACGCCCGGCCCGTCATGGATGGAATAGCGCTGGATGTCGAAGACGGTGCCTTCTTTTTCGTAGTCGATCTGGGCCATTTCAAAGTCCTGCCTTTATGCGGGGTATCCGGGATAGGTCGCTTAGAATTCGCTTTTCTGCGCGGTAGCGATCGCTTCCATCGCCATGCGCACGGAGGCGGTTTCCCCCAGAACCGCCAGCGAGGTGACGTGCTGCGGGCAGGTGCCGTAAAGCTCCACAGTGAACACGTCGGCCGATTTCAGCGCGAGGTCGGAAAAATAGAAAAGATCCGCCACCGGGATCTGCATCAGGCCGACCGAGTCCACCCGGTTGGCCTGCACCCAGGCCCGGCCATGCGGCGGCATTCGCCGCTGCAACATCTGCAACACATCAGGATGCGGGGCGTTGATGATGCGGGTCGTCATGGCGGGTCTCCTCGGTCGTTCTTTTTCAGTCGGCAGGCCATCAACGAACGTTGAGGGCCTCGACCATCACGCACTTGCGGCGGCGGGCGAAGGATTTCGGCGAGGTCAGCCCCTCGCCGGTCGGGCCGGCAATGGTGAAGGTCGTGTATCCCTCGCCGCCGACGCCGATGCCGGCATAGGATGGACCGTTCTTCACAAAGATCGTCGTCTGGATGAGCTTGGCCATCTTGGTCATCTTGCGGACGTTGGTGGAGTGGATCATCGCCGTATGACGGTTGCCGTTCTCCAGTTCGACGGCAAGATCGATGGCTTCGTCGACATCCGCGACGCGCACCAGCGGCAGGATCGGCATCATCAGTTCCTCACGAACGAAAAGATGTTCCTTCGGCAGTTCGATGAGGATGACGCGGATATCCGGGCCGACCTTGATGCCGACCTTGTCGAGCAGGTAGACGGCGCTCTTGCCGACGCAATTGGTTTGCGGACCGCCCTTGGCAGTCAGAACCAGTTCTTCCAGTTTCTTCACGACAGCCGGATCCTTGACGAGATAGGCACCTGCCTTCTGCATCTGCGAGATCAAGAAATCGGCGATCTGGTCGACGGCGATGACCTCCTTTTCGGCGATGCAGGGAAGGTTGTTGTCGAAACTGCAGCCGTTGACGATGTCCTGTGCCGCCTTTTCGATGTCGGCGGTTTCATCGACCACTACAGGCGGATTACCGGCACCGGCGCCGATGGCCTTCTTGCCGCTGGACAGCACGGTTTTCACGATGGAAGGACCACCGGTCGCGACCAGCATGCGCACTTTCGGATGCGCCATCATGGCATTGGTGTTGTCGATCGACGGAGCCTGCACGGTGACGATCAGGTTGGCGGGCGCGCCGAGTGCTGCCAGCTTGCGGTTGATCATCTTGATCGTCAGCAGCGACACGATCTTTGCACGCGGATGGGGGCTGAACACGGCGGCGTTGCCCGCGGCCAGCATGCCGATCGAGTTGCAGATGATCGTTTCGGTCGGATTGGTGGTCGGCGTGATCGAGCCGATGACGCCGTAAGCCGAATATTCGACCAGCGTCAGGCCATCGTCACCGCTCTGCGCCTCGGTCGTCAGATCTTCGGTACCGGGGGTCTTCTGCGCGGCCAGACGGTTCTTGATGATCTTGTGCTCGACATTGCCCATGCCGGTCTGCTCGACCGTCATGCGCGAGATGCGTTCCAGAATATCGGGCTGGACAAAGATCGAACGAATGCCATCGACAAAACTCTTGCGGGCAGACATCGAGCAGAAGAGGTACTGGCGCTGTGCTTCGGCGGCTGCCTCGATAGCCTCGTCCATGGTGGCAAATACGCCTTCACCGAGCGTCAACGCTTCCTCATCGGAAATATCCAGAGAAACGGGTGAGGTGGTTGCCAGACCACAGCCGGTGCAGCCCGAGCAATTGGCTTCGCCGGGCGCCGAGCAGCCATCGCTGAAAGGCGCGGACGCGACACTGTCCGCCACCTTGCCGCCAGCCATTTCGGCCATGATGCGGGCAACCGTGTCATCGATGGAAAGACCTGCAGCAGCCGGAGCGATAGGTGCCGGCACAGGTGCAACAAAACTTGCGGGAGCGGAGGAACCGGAGAAGCTGGCGAGGACGCGGTTGACGGCGTCGTTGATATCTTTGTCGTTCATAGTCCTGTTCCTTCTCCGGGGACCGTTCCCCTTGCTTGGAAAAACTCATTCAGCGCATGGCGGGCGATGAGCATGTCCTCGTCCACCGTGCCGCCACTGATGCCGATGGCGCCGATCACGACGCCGTCGACGCGGCAGGGAATGCCCCCGCCGAAAAGAACCACGCGGGCATCGGTATGCCCGGCACCGAACAGCATGCCGCCGGGCTGGGCAGCCAAGCCAAGTTCATCCGTGCCCATGCGATAGGCCGCTGACGTCCAGGCTTTTGCCGAGGCAAGCCCGGTGCTTGCCGGCAAGCTGCCGTCCATGCGGTGAAAGAGGATCTTGCCCCCCTCGGCATCTGCAACGGCGATGCACACCGGCAGGCCCAGCGCACGGGCCTTGGCTTCAGCGCTCACGGCGAGAACCTGGGCATCGGCAAACGTCAGGCGCTGCGATGCCGGCGCTTCCATCAGGCCGCGCTTGCCGAGTTCGCCGACAAGGGCTGCGATGATCCGGTCCCGGTCGACGGCGGCAATCATGATCAGACCTCCGCCAGCGTGTTGCATTCGACCGTGTCGACGATGCCGACGATGGTGGCATCCACCACCGAATGCTGCAGCGAACCGGCGAAACGACCGGCACTGCCGGTGGTGACGATCACGGTTTCGCCCTTGCCGGCCCCCACCGTATCGACGGCAACATCGGTCCGGCCCTCCGGCTGCAGCTCTTCATTCAGCCGCGCCACGATCAAAAGTTTTGAGCCCGAAAGGCTGTGATCCTTGGTGGTGGCAACCACCCGTCCGATGACTTTTGCGAGATACATTGTGTCCGTCCTCCTCACGCACCGGATCTGACGAGCCGGATTTCCCGAGCACGCAATTCTTCGGCAGCGGCAGGCGTGACGATGACGCCCGCACCCAGCTGCAATTGGTCACCGGCAAAACCGCGCGCTTCGCTGAGGCCGAACACGCCGGTTTGCGCGATTGTGTTCGTAACCGTAGCCGGCTTTCGGCCCTTACCGTTGACCGCCGCGACAAGCCGCGCGGCCCAGCTCAGCTCGACACCGAATTCCGAGATCTTCTGCAGATGTCCGCTCATCACTGCCTGATAGGCAGCATTGGGCAGAAGCCCTCGCTCGCGACGATCCCGCCCGTTCGGACAGACACCATCACGGGCGGCAATAACGCGGATGCCACGTTCCAACGCGCCTTGCAGAAGTAACGACAACCGGTCGTCAGCAATACCGACCGCGACCTTGGCGGCCAGCGACAGGCTCAATGTCGGCACCAGAACCAGTTGATAGCGAGCCAGCAGATCGGCCACCGAACCTTCGGCTTCCGGCAGGACAAGATCGGCCAAACGGCTTTTGGTCAGCGCCAGCGCGTCCGGCGCAAACACGGCTTCAAAAGACCAGCCTGCCGCCTGCAACTGCGCCATCTGTGCAATTGCGGCTTCGAGCCCAAAATCGGTACCGGCAAAGACAACCAGTGCCGAGCGCGGTTGAACAGCTGCGCCACCCTTCATCCGTTCAATGATACGGTCGGACAGAAGGTCGATAAGGATACGGTCAAGCATGCTGTCGAGCTGTGTCATTGCGGTGCCCCAATCTCGGGCAGAACGCCGCTGTCGAACATCGCGATGCCAAGCGGAGTGACCAACAGCGGCTCAACCGGCTTGATGACACGGCGCCCCGTCTGTTTGGCCATCACCGCCTCGAATTCCGTGAAAGAGCAGGCACCACCGACGACATGGATCGTTTCCACATCGGGAAATCTTTGCAGAAAACCCGAAACGATCGTCGCCATCTTGTCGACCACCGGGCGCACCAACGCAAAGACATCGCGCTCGTTGGCGGGATTGAGCTTTTCGGCTTCCGCTTCGGCGATGATGATCTGCCTTGCACCAGCCAGAACCAGCGTCATATGCGTGCCACCTGTCGCTTCATCGAAGGAAGCGATAACCTCACCGTTCTTCAGTACGGAAATGCCCGTCGTGCCGCCGCCGACATCGACCACTGCACCGTCAGTCACGCCGAGAAGGCGTGCAGCAGCTGTTGGTTCATCGATGATCTCGATCAGCTCGAAATCCGCAGCCTCGACAACATTGCCTATAGCCTTGGTGCTTCCGCGATGAATGCCCGGCGGAATGGCCGCAGCAGCATAACGCAGCGGCTCGCCCAGCCTTTCTTCGACCTCGGCCTTCATCTTGCGCACGGCATTCACCGCACCGATGTAATCGACAACGATACCGTCACGCACCACGGTCGAGCGCCAGGTCGCACCAGCTACCGGATTGTTTTTGGCATCGACCACCGACAGCACGAGATTGGCCGTGCCGAGATCGACACCCACTTTCAGCGGTCCGGGCACGCGGTCGCAAGCGGGTACGAACCCGCCTTCGCGGACCAGTGTCCCAAATGCCTTAAGTTTGCTGTCGACGGTGGACATGGTTTCTCTCTCCCCTTCAGACCTTGACGATCCGAACGAGCGTGTTGTTTTTCAGCCTAAAAGCGTTGGCTTCCTCGACATCGATATGCATTTCGGTGGAGGAGGCTTCGGCGGCGCGGATGGTGACGTGATGCATAACACCGCCACGCACGCCCTCGACCACGACATCGACTTCATCGCCATTCTTGAGGCCGAGCTTTGCGGCTTCCGCCGGCAACATGTGAATGTGGCGCAGCGCAACGATGACGCCGCCTTCCTTCTTCACCGTGCCATGCGGGCCGACCAGCTCGACGCCGGGCGTACTTTCCAGTTTACCGGACATGCGCATCGGTGGCTTGATGCCGAGCACGAAACCATCGGCAATCGAAACCTCGATCTGGGTTTCCTTGCGCAGAGGGCCCAGCACGCGCACCTTGCTGATCTCGCCCTTGGGGCCACGCAGCGTCACCAATTCTTCTGCCGCATACTGGCCGGGCTGTTTCAATGCGGCCTTGCGGGTCAATTGCGAACCGGGGCCAAACAGGGCATCCATGTCGGAGCGTGAAAGATGGATATGGCGGTTGGAAATGCCGATCGGCACCAGATGGGGATCGGTATGCTCTACGGTCTCGGCCTTGATCCCGGCGGTGCTTTTCGCGCCCGCACCCGCGGCGGCCGCAAGTCCCTGGGCCAGAAGTCTGGCAACTATTTCATCGAGAACCGCGCGGGTGATCTGCATTGTCTTGTCCTGTTCATTCCGCCCGCTGCATTCCGGGCATTCCTTGTCGATCCAGCAGGCGAACGGTTTCGACACGTTCCGCCGGCCGGCATTGATCGTCAGCGTCTGCGGTGCGGTTTCGTCGGACGCGACGGCGAGCGAGGCGGCTGCTGTTGCCGCACCGGTTCAGCTGCCCCGGCCGTAGCAGGCGCGGCATCGGGAGCAGCCGGCTCGACTTCGGAGGTTTCGCTGATCGGTGAAACGGTGGGCTCAGCAGCCTCGCCGCCTTCGCCGGAAAGTGCCTGTCCGGGCACTTCCTCCGGCGCGGGCACCGGCTTCGCGGAAGGCTCCTCCTCCGTCGCCATCACGACAGTTTCGGGGCCTGTTGGCTCAAGGTTGGAAGTCGCGGGGCGTTCGGCCCCGACGGTGTCCTTCGTGTCCACGACCTTGGTCAGATCGCTGGCGGGGCGTGCAATGACCCGGGTCGCCACAACTCGTCCAACACGCCCCGCCTCCGCTTCGGCTGCGGACACTGCAGCCTTGACGGCCCCCACGTCACCGCGGAGTTTCACGACCGTCATGCCGTCGCCCTTGGTCAGTTCGTAGCCGACAAGCGTGACATTGGCCGATTTCACCGCTGCATCCGCAGCGGCTATGGCCGCCGACAGCCCGATAGTCTCGATCAGCCCAAGGCTCTCTTGTGACATGACGGTCTCCTTTCAGTTTCAGATATACGGCTTGGTCGACGATACGACCGGCGCCGGATCGAGCATTCCGAGGACCTGCTTGCCCACATCGCGAGCCGCACGGATCGCCTGACGGACCGCGCCGGAATCGCCTGAGAACATGAAGATCGATTCGTTTGAAAAGCTCGTGCCGCCGTTACCCGGCGAGGCGTAACCAATCGCGGTGACGGTGGCCGCCTTGGCGGCGGTATCCGCCATCAGCACACCAATCGCAGCCGGCGAACCGACCGTAATGCCAAAAGCCTGGCCGACCGGCGCACCGAACGCTTTTGCAAGCGCATGGCTGGCGCGGGCGGTGTACTGGAATTCCAGATGGCCGGCCGGCGTGCCGTAGACATCGCCAAACGTGCGGTCGAGTTCGGACAGAGTGACTTCGACAGCGCGGCGTGCGTCGGAGACGTCCTCGGCGCCAAAAATGATCAAGCTGCCGTGGCCGCCGCCGCCTTCGGTGTCGCGCGGCAATTCGATCAGCAGTACTTCGCTGTTCGTCGCCTTCACGGCTTCGTCGGCCGCAAAAATCTGCGGGCCGGCACCGGTGCGTCCGCCGATGATGCCGATCGACCGGTATTTTTTGTCGATCTTCATCTGCGCGTGCAGCAGCGGGTCCACGTTGGCGATCACCAGACCGACGGTATGGCCGTTGGCGGTACCAACGAATTCGGTGAGATTGCAGGCGTTCGGCGCCGTTTTCGCAGGCGCGGTCTTCTCAGGTGCGGGGGCCGCCGCGGTCGGGGAGCTTGCGCTCCCCCCCATCTTGCGGATCACCTCGTCCATGAGTTGCTCGACAAGAGCATCTTTCATTGTCGATCCTCCAGATTGCGTTCAGGGGTTCAGCCGGCCTTCTGTTCCGGCAGGACCTTTTCGACTTCCATGTGCGGGCGAGGAATGACGTGGACGGAAACGACCGTGCCGACCTTTTCTCCGGCGACGGCACCAGCGTCTGTTGCGGCCTTGACGGCGCCGACATCACCACGAACCATGACGGTGACGAGGCCCGAGCCGATCTTTTCGTAACCGACGATGGCGACATTGGCCGACTTGACCATGGCGTCCGCTGCTTCGATGGCGGCAACCAGACCTTTGGTTTCGACCATTCCGAGAGCTTCCTGTTGCATGACTTAACTCCTTAGCTTGCGTGTTTGGTGTTGATGTGATGACCGTATTTTCGGATTGGACGTGTCGTCTGCTCCTCCCTCCCGGCCTTAGCCCCCGGCCCGGCCGAGAAGCATTTCAAGCTCCGCGAGCGTGGGTCGGCGTGGGTTTCCCGCGGTGCAGGCATCCGCCAGCGCCGCTGTTGCGATCTCCGGTATTGCCCCGCGAAAATCCTCGACCTCCATGCCGAGGCCGCCAAGCGTGGCCGCGATCGAAAACCGCGCATTGAGGGACTGGATGGCGCGGATCAGCGCCAGCACACCGGCGCGCGGGCTCGGCACATCCAGCCCGATGCGGGTGGCGATGCGGGCATAGATGGAAAGCGTTTCGCGGCAACCCGGCGCATCTTCCTCAAGCCCTGCATTGAAGGCGATGACATGCGGCAGCAGCACCGCATTGATGCGGCCGTGAACCAGATGCATGCGCCCGCCGATGGCGTGCGCCAGACCATGGTTGATGCCGAGCCCCGCTTCGCTGAAGGCGAGGCCTGCAAGACACGACGCCTGATGCATCGCATCGCGCGCTTCCATGTCGTTACCGTCAGCGTAGGCCTTGGGCAGATTGGCGAAGGCGAGCTCCAGCGATTTTTCGGCGAAGGCATCGGTAAAGTGCGAGCGGCCATTGGCCACCACCGCCTCCAGCGCATGGGTAATGACATCCATGCCGGTATCGGCGGTTACCTTGGGCGGTGCGGTGCGCACGAACTCGGGATCGAGGATCGCAACGTCAGGCACCATTTCCGGCGAGATCAGCGGGAATTTGCGACCCTTGTCCGGGTCCGAGATGATGGCGAATGAGGTGACTTCCGAGCCCGTGCCGCTGGTGGTCGGGATGGCGACGAAACGGATGGTGCGGGTGGTATCGGTCGAGCGCAGGACGGCGACGATCGCCTTGGCGGCATCGATGGGCGAGCCGCCACCGAGCGCGATCACCACGTCCGGACGGAATTCGGCAAAGATACCGGCACCCTTGGTGACGGTTGCAATGGGCGGTTCGGGAATGGCTTCGGCGAAAACTTTGACCTCGCAGCCGTCGAGGTGCGACAGCACCCGGTCGAGAGGGCCGGATTTTGCCATGAAGTCGTCGGTGACGATGCCGACCCTTTGGCCACGATAGGCGTGCAGCCTGTCGAGCAGCCCTTCGCCGAACACGATCTCGGTCCGGGGGGAAAAGCTTTTGTAGGAGGGCATGGGTTCACCTGTCATTACGGTTCGATCTTGTTTTTGGAAGGCGCGGGCCAGGCTTTGCTTCGGCCCGCGCCCCTCCCTCGTCCCCACCCCGCAGGGTGGGGCCTTGTCCTGATCAGAACGACTGTTCCGTGCGGCTGATGATGTCGTCCTGCACTTCCTTGGCGAGCACGACGAACTGGGCGGAATAACCGGCCACGCGGACCACCAGATCGCGGTGTGCTTCGGGATCGGCCTGCGCTTCGAGAAGCGTCTTGCGGTCGATCACGTTGAACTGCACGTGCATGCCCTTCTGGTCGAAGTAGGAGCGGACCAGCGAGGCGAAGTTGCGCAGGCCCGTATCGCCGGCGAGTGCCGAGGGCAGGAACTTCTGGTTATAAAGCGTGCCGTTCGAAGCGATGAAGTGGTCGAGCTTGGCAACCGAGTTGGCGGCAGCCGTCGGACCGAGACGGTCCTTGCCCTGACGCGGTGAAACGCCATCGGCAAGCGGTGCCTTGGCAGGACGACCATCGGGCAGAGCCCCGACATCCTTGCCGAACAAGACGTTGGCCGAAACCGGATAGATGCCGGCCTGGAACTGACCACCGCGCGGGTTGGTGTATTTTTCCACTTCCTTGCAGTAGATCTGAGCGCATTTGCGGGCGATCAGGTCGACATCGTCGATGTCGTTGCCGAAGCTTTCGGCGGAGTCGAGCAGACGGCGGACGTCTTCGTATTTCGAAGAACCTGCGGGCGCATTGCCGGCAGCCAGCGTCCGGTAGACTTCGTCCTTCAGCGTTCCGACATCCACCGACTTGCTGGCGGCAAGAACCTTGCGGACGGCATCGTAGATCTGGCCTTCGGTCAGTTCGCCGCCGCCATTGCCGGCCTTGACTGTTGCGCCGATTTCGAGACCGAAGTTGGCGTCGAGCGCTTCCTTCAGTTCGGCCATGTTCAAACGTTTGTCGTCGAAGACGAACTTCTTCATCGCATAGACGGAGTCACCCGTATCGGCGACGCCAAAAGCCTGCGGGCCAGTGAAGTTGTAGATCGCTCCACCTTCCTGAGCCGACATGCCGCGTCCCATGCAGTCCTCGATCATCGGCGACAGGAATGGCAGCGGTGCGCGTTCGGCATGCGCAATGTCGACGCAGTTGTCGGCTTCTGCGAGATATTTCACGAAGAAGGCCATCTGCTTGTTGAACGCGTCGTAGAAATCATCGAGCGAGGTCCAGGCCTTGGCATCGCCGGTGACCGGGCCGAGCTGGGTATCTCCGACCCTGCCGTTATTGATGGTGATTTCCAAAACCTTGGCGACGTTGAAGAAAGCGGCGTCGTGCCAGCCTTCAGTCTTGTGGATCGCCTGCGGTTCGACGCAGCCAACAATGCCGTAGTCACGGGCATCGGCCAGGGAAACGCCACGGTTCTGCAGGGCGGGAATGATGACTTCATCATTATAGACGGCCGGCAGACCGAGACCGAGGCGAACAACTTCGGCAGCGCGGTGCAAAAATTCGTCCGGCGTGCCCTGCCAGACGCGGATGGAGAAGGACGGTGCCGGCAGGCGGCAATGCGCCGTGGCTTCCATGCACATGTAGGAAACGTCGTTGGTGGCATCGCGGCCATCTGGCGTCTGACCGCCGACGCACAAGTTCTGGAACACGGCGTAACCGGCAAATGCCTGGGCCGAGACCTCGTCGCGGGTCTTGTTGACGTCGTTCAGCTTGATCCAGATGCAGTCGACCAGTTCCTGAGCGAATTCGCGGCTGATCGTCGTATCGGCCTTGAGGAAAGGATACATGTACTGGTCGAAACGACCGGGCGAGATGGAGTGGCCGGAGGATTCGATCTGCAGCATGCACTGCACGAACCACATCGTCTGGCAGGCTTCCCAGAAGTTCGAGGCCGGATATTCCGGAACGCGAGAGCAGTTCTTGGCGATCTGCTCCAACTCGGCACGACGGGTTGGATTGCTTTCGGCGCGCGCCAGTTCCGTTGCCTTGTCGGCATAACGGTGGGCGAAATCGATAGCGGCCTTATAGGAGATGATGACAGCGTTATAGAACTGCTGCTTCTTGATATAGGACGGATCCATCAGGTCGAGTGCTTCGATCTGACGAACAGCCTCGGCGATGACACCGCGGAAACCGATATTGAGGATCTTGCCGTAATCGACGCAGACATGGCCGACGCCGCCATAGAAATAGTTGCCGACAGTAAAGACGCCGTTGGCGATGCAGTCCTTGGCCTTCTGGGACATGTAGGAGGATGCCAGATCGCTGGTGGTACGGCCCGGCCAGTATTTGAAGGCCTCGCGCAGTTCGTCCGCCGTCTGCTTCGGAATTTCAAATGGATCGGCGAGACGGGTCGCCATCGTCTCGAATTCCTTTTCGACCCAGTCGAAAGAAAATTCCGGGCAGATTTCCGTCGAACGCGGGTTCTTGGTGATCGCACCGACGACCAGTTCATCTTCGCGGATGGTGACCGGCAGCTCGTTGAAGATCTTTTCAACGACGCGGGCACGCCGCAGGATCGGCGGCAGGCCCTCGGTTTCCTGATAGGCTATGGTGGCCAGAACAGCGCGTTCCGACTCGACATGCGGCCGGGCATCGATGATCTGCTTCTTCAGCCGCATCACGCGGTCTGTCGGTTTGGAAAAGCCCTTCTCAATCATTACGTCCTCCAGTGTGGTAGACGTCCCCGATGCCCTTTGGCCGGGGGCGTATTCTTCAGTTCAGTGTCGTCTTGGTGTTCAGGATTGTCGGGGCAACGAGCTCGACGAAAGCACGCAGCAGCGTCGGATGCCCCTGCCAGGCCGGCGAGGTGACGAGATTGCCGTCGGTGATGGTGTCCTCCGCCGCCACCGCGACGAAGTTTGCGCCAACGGCCAGTATTTCGGGCTCGATGGCCGGATAAGCCGTCAGGCGGCGGCCGCGCACCACATCGGCGGCCGTCAGCAGTTGCGGGCCATGGCAGATCGCGGCCACCGGCCGGTTCTGCGCCATGAAGGCCCGGATGATGGAAAGCACCTGCTTGTTGAGGCGCAGGTATTCACAGGCGCGTCCGCCGGCGAGATAGAGACCGGCATACTGATCCGCCTCGGCAAGCGCGAAATCCGCGTTGAGCCGAAACAGATGGCCGGGTTTTTCCGAATAGGTCTGCTCACCCTCGAAATCGTGGATGGCGGTCCTGATCGTTTCGCCGCGCCGCTTACCCGGACAGACGGCATCGATCTTCAGGCCGACCATTTGCAGCGCCTGGAAAGGCACCATGACTTCGTAATCTTCAGAGTAATCTCCGACGATCATGAGCACCTTGTTGTCGCTGAGTTTCATAACGATTTCTGCCATCTGCCGCGGTCATCGCTTGCCGCGTCTTCTGGCAAAAAAGGTAGGCTTCGGGGGGCGAGAGGGTCAACGAGACGGGTTTGACATGGACGGGTAAATACTTGACCCGACTGCGAAATCCGGAAATGCCTTGCAAAATCAGGCACTCAGCCAGAAAACGTCCCGAGACAGTATGACAAGCAATGACAGGCCTGGTGTTTTCTTGTCATCGGAGCCGTTGAAGCGATGCACAACGTCTTGACCGAAAGCCCATGCGACACAGTGCCCATCTTTCATCTGGCGCTGCAAGCCGATGAAAGGATTGGCTTTCTCCAGCCACTTTGGCGTGTTCGGCATGCCGTGCACAAAACAGCAAGAAACTACCCTTTGAGGCCAAGACCGTCGCGTTGACCCGTTTCATCCCGCTTCGATAGTTTTACACCAGATCGACAACCTGAAACCGCGCTTCTTTTCGACAACAGCATCGGCGACCGCAAGGACGGGGCCCTTTGGCACTCGCGTGCGCAGCTGTGCCTGCGTTGATGGTCATAGGCGGAATTGGCGGCGGACGGTCGCAATCGCAACGACATTTTTACGGGCATCCGACGCGGCAAGGGAAGCCGGCAACGGCAGGCTCGGGGGAGAACTAGACATGACAATGCTCGGCCTGCTCGTCGCCTTTGGCGGCGGCATCTTTGGCGCCGCCATCGGCGCCCTGCCCGCCTTCGCCTTCGTGGGCATCCTGACGATGCTGGGTGTGGCCATCCAGCTGGCGGTCGCACCGGCGGCGACCGATTTTTTCGGCATTCCGTTTGGTGTTTTCGGCCCGCATGTGGGCGGTTTCGCATCGGGCGTCGCCGCCGCCGCCTATGCCGCCTGCAAGGGCAAGCTGGATAGCGGTCGCAATATCACCACTGCCGGCATGGGCCTTAACAGCCCTGACGTCCTGCTGGTTGGCGGTATTTTCGGCCTGATCGGTTACACGATCGTCTGGCTGCTGGCCATGATCCCGAATTTTTCACCGTTGCTGGCATGGACCGATCTTCCGGGTGCCGGTGTTGTCATATCGGCCTTCATCGCCCGTTTCGCTTTCGGCAAATGCGGCTTGTGCGGCAAGTCCGAACCCGGCCATAAATTCTTTGAACCGACAGATGCCACCAAATGGCTGGTCTTCCAGAGCGGAATTGGCCAGCTGGTTGTGATCGGCGTCGGTGGCGGTCTGCTGGGCGGCTGGCTCGGTCTGACTTACGGCACGCCGGGCGCGCTTCTGGCTTTCGGCCTGGCCGCGTCGAGCCTTATCCTGCTGACCGTCGGCGTCCTGACGCCCGTCACCCACCACATCATGTTGCCGGCCGCTATCGTCGGCGCCTCGTCCGGCAGCATTCTCTGGGCCGCCATTGCCGGTCTCGTCTGTGCATTTATCGGCGAGTTCTTTGCCCGCCTGTTCCTGTGCCACGGCGACACTCACATCGACCCGCCGGCCTGCACAATCGCCTTGATGACCTTCGTCTTCAACGGGCTCACCTTCCTCGGATTCTGGGCGCTCGTGCCCCTTCCGGTCTGAACAGGGGCCATTACTGCGGTCCCGGCGGCGCGGCCATCCCCTCCCACCGCGTCGCCACTCTTTTCACAAAAGGATTTCCTCTATGATTTTGACGATCAACTGCGGCAGCTCGAGCCTGAAATACCAACTCTACAGCGCCGACCTGGCGCACGTGTTGGCATCGGGCGGGATCGCCAGGATCGGTGAGCCGGGCAGTTACGTCGATCATCGCACCGAAACCGGCAAGATCCGCATAGATAGGGATATCGCCGACCATCAGGCCGGATTTGCGCTGATGATGGAGAACCTTCTGTCGCCTGAAATCGGCGTCATCAGGGATACGCGCGAAATCACCGCCATCGGCCACCGCGCCGTCCATGGCGGCTCTACCTTTGTGGAATCCGTTCTTGTCGATGATACGGTGATGCAGGGGCTTGCCGAGTGCTCGGCGTTTGCCCCGCTGCACAATCCTTGCAACATCGCTGGCATCGAAGAGGCAAAGCGCCTGTTTCCCGGCACGCCCAATGTCGTCGTGTTCGACACTGCCTTTCACCAGACGGTGCCACCGCATGCGCATGTCTATGCCCTGCCTTATGAATTGTGCAGTGAACACGGCATTCGCCGTTACGGTTTCCACGGCACTTCCTGCCGTTATGTGGCGCAGGCAGCTGCGGAAGTTCTCAACCGCCCGATCGAGGATCTGTCCATGGTCGTCTGCCATCTCGGCAACGGCGTCACCATCGACGCGGTGAAGGGTGGAAAGTCGGTCGATACCAGCATCGGTTTCGGCACCTTCTGCGGCATTCCTATGGGCACCCGCTCCGGCGATTTCGATCCGGCCATCATCTTCCATCTGGTCAAGACCTTGGGCATGAGCCTCGATGAGGTCGAGGCCATCTGCTACAAGAAGAGCGGGCTTCTGGGCCTTTCGGGTCTTTCCAACGATATGCGCGAAGTCTGCGAGGCTGCTGCCGCAGGCAATGAACGATGCAAGCTCGCCGTCGAAGTTTTCGTCTACCAGATCCGCAAGCAGATCGGCGCCTATGCCGCCGCCATGAACGGCTTTGATGCACTAGTATTCACCGCGGGCATCGGCGAAAACAGCGCCGAAATCCGGTCCCGCATCTGCGAAGGTCTTGGCGTTCTCGGCGTCTCCATCGATGAAGGCGTCAACGAGATCACCCGCAAAGGACATCCCAATATCAGCGCGGCCGAGACCCGCGTCGCCACGCTGGTCGTGCCGACCGACGAGGAACGCATGATCGCCATCGATACGTTACGCTTACAATCTTTTGCGATCCGTTGAGGACCAGTGGATGTTTGACGTCAAGACGTTCAGCGGTGACTTGAACAGGGGTTCAGTCGCCTGCCCGCCGACATGCCCTTGGCCGTGCGAATAAACGTTAAGCGTGGCAATCCCAAACTTGACACACCCGCTCTCGATCGGAAATTAACTCTCGATCATCATAATGTGTTTATTGAGTTTACCCGGCGATCCTGATGATTAAATTACTGAAATCATCATATGCAAGCATGTCGATGAAGACTTTCGCGCGTTATAGATTCCACCGACGATATCCTTCCGGCAGCGGATATTGCCAGAGGCCACATGCGGCCCGGCTTCATTTAGAAGCCGGCGGCGAACTCGGTCTGAATGAAGCCACCCACGATAAGGTTCAGCCGAAGGATTGTGGACATGGTCACCGGGAGCCGATCGGTATCGGCGGAACCTGAGCCATTGTAGTGCGCGACGCAGCCTTAGACCTGAATGCGGGCCAACCGATTGAGAAGCGGCAAGACGTCATCCCAGATATGTCCGCCGATGTTTTGGGGCGTGCGCAAAGAAAAAAAGACCGCAGACGTTATGCTTGCGGCCTTTTCTTCATTTCTCAATTGAACCGGTCAATAGAAGCGTGACTTAAAACTCTTCCCAACTGTCGTTCTTGACGGCAACGGCGGCATTGCCGGAGAAGGCGGTTGCCAGCTTGCGGCCGAGAGCGCGGGCCGGTGACGCCGCGGGCGTCTCGTTGGCCTTTACTGCGCGGACGGTCGACTTGTAAGTCTGAACCGACAGCTTGAACTGCGCAAGAAGCGCGTTGAGCGAAGCGGCGTCGCGGGCAAGACCGTGGCTTGCCGCCGTCTGTTCCTCGACCATGGCGGCGTTCTTCTGCGTGTCATGGTCCATCGTGTTGACCGC
>UBXM01000024.1 GCA_900469445.1 Hyphomicrobiales bacterium | reverse complement strand
TCCCCAGATCGGCGGCAGCTTCGTAGCTGGACATGAGAAATGCCATCAGCGCCGCATCAGGATCAGCGGCCGATTGCACGGCATCATAAGGCAGGATGAACTCGGAGAGACCCTCGTGCCAGAAGCCCGCGTCGGGCCTGATCGCCGCATTGCGGAAACCATGGGGCGCCGGATAGGCGTAAGCATAGAAAGCCGGATAGTCCAGGCCGCCACCGCCCGGCCAAAAGCCTACCGATGACACCTCGCGATCATAGGCCTCCTGCGCAACATCATCCGGCAAGGCCGGAATCCCGCCGGCATGCAGCGGCGCGGGCCGCCCGGAAAACCGCGTGACGGCAAGATCGAAACTACCCCAGAACAGATGGACGGGGCTGGACTTTCCAAGAAACGACGTGCGGAATGTCTTGAAGACACGGTCGATCGCCATCAAAGCCTGATGGAAGCGCTGTACGGCATCGCGATCATAAACACGGTCGCGATCGTCCTCCTTGAACGGCACGGGGTCCGGCACTTCGTTCGGTTGCCCGTTGAAGCTCGGCGAACCGCCGAGATCTAGGATCAACTGAACAAATCGGCCGTGAAACTCTGCAACCGTGGACGGCCCAAGGTCGAAGGACGCGGTGCGACCATCGCCGCTAAAACCCATCACACGGTGATCATGGAAATCGAAAAGGATTTCGACCCCGGCTCCATCAGGGATGCTTGACGTCGTAAGACCTCGCGGCGTGACATATAAAGTGGCGTTCCAGGAATGGTTGAGCCACGGTGTATGCGCCAGCCGGTACTTGCCCACGATCTGCAGGTAGAGATGCAGGGCGGAACAGGTTTCACGCCAGCTTAAATAATCGAGATCAGGCCACCTGTTGTTCATCTTGCTTCCTCCATGTGTTGGTTGGCGCGGCATTCATGCCCGCTTTGCCGTTCTTCCTTGCTGATCGCTTGTCGCGATCGCTTCGACAGTCTCCTTCAGTCCGGAAGCGGAATATGTTCTTCCCGGTCGTTTGCGGGAAGGTCAAAGCGTCCCTTGCCCCAGTTCTGTGCGCGCCATTCTGCTTTAGCCTCCTCGATGCGCTCTCTCGATGACGCGACGAAGTTCCACCAGATGTAGCGTGGTCCAGAGAGTGTTGCCCCGCCGAGAACCATCAGACGCGCCCCTCTTTCACCGGCTGCGATGGTAATCCTGTCACCGGGGCGAAAAACCACCATCTGTGCTGCTTCGAAATTTTGGCCGGCAATCGAGATTGAGCCATCGACAATGTATATGCCCCTGTCTTCGTGATTGTCCGGCAGAGGCAGCCGGGCACCGGCTTCGAGCGTTACATCCGCATAAAATGTCTCGGAGAACATGGTCGCCGGTGCGGTCTCGCCATAGGCGTTTCCGAGAATGAGCCGCAGCGAAACGCCCCTGTCCTCGATCACCGGCAGCGTCTCCTTGCCGTGGTGCTCGAACATCGGATCCATGTCCTCATCGGCTTCCGGCAGGGCAAGCCAGGTCTGGATACCCGAGAGGCTGTTCGGCCCGCTTCTGGCCGTCGCGGATGTCCGTTCCGAGTGGGAAACACCACGGCCAGCAACCATCCAGTTGAGTGCGCCGGGACGAATGATCTGATCGGCGCCGGTGCTGTCGCGGTGATGAAAGTCGCCCTGAAAGAGATAGGTGACAGTGCCGAGACCGATATGCGGGTGAGGTCGAACATCGATGCCTTGCCCGGACAGAAGTTCCGCTGGGCCAGCCTGATCGAAGAAGATGAACGGCCCCACCATCTGCCGCTTCGGCGCCGGCAAGGCGCGCCGCACCTCGAAGCCGCCTAGGTCTCGCGCACGAGGCACGATCAGGGTCTCGATTGCATCCGTACCGACATCGTCCGGACAGCCCGGTTCAATTGCGGGGTTCCAACTCAT
>UBXM01000019.1 GCA_900469445.1 Hyphomicrobiales bacterium | reverse complement strand
ACGGGACACGCCGAGTGTCACTATAAAAATTCAATTCGAGGCACCCGACGTGTCCCGGCCGATCCTCGTCCTCGGGTTAAACCCGAGGATAACCCGAGGAAAAAAATCGCTCCGCACCAAGGGAGGACTCTGTCCTTCCCCCAACCAAAATCGAGGAATGAATGATGAAAGGCCAGGATTTCACCGAATACGAAAAACGCCGGGCCGAAGCCCATGAGGAAGCGTGGCGTCTTGCGGCAACCCTCGTCAACATACGCAGCCGCCACTGCCGATACAGGATGTGCCGCCGCTACCAGTTCTGCAACGGCGCCATGCTGCCCTCCCCCCACCAGCAAGGCGTTATCCGCGCACACAAGGAGATCGGCCTGAGCGGAACAGCCTGCGCGGATCTCCCGATGTGCATGGCCAATGCCACGGCAGATCGTTACGCCTATCTGTGCCGCGTCATGGAAAAATTGGACGAGGGGCGCAACGGCGAACTCAAGCAGAAGACGTTCTGGGACATTCTGTTCCTCATCCAGATAAACATGCGCAGCCAGCACAGGGACGTGGCTGCACACTTGACTTCTCCGGCACGACAGCCGACTTCAGGTGCAGAATCTAAAGGATGATGAAACGATGACGGAAGCAGCCAGAACCACGGTCGACAAGGATCAGGTCGAGATGTTCTCGAAAATGGCTGCCGAGTGGTGGAGCCCGACGGGAAAATTCCGTCCGCTGCACAAATTCAACCCCGTCCGCCTCGCCTATATCCGTGAACGCATCTGCCAGAATTTCGGCCGCGACCCTAAGGCGCATCGCCCGCTGGAAGGCCTGCGCATTCTCGATATCGGCTGCGGCGGCGGCCTTCTGTCGGAACCCGTCGCCCGCATGGGCGCAACCGTCATCGGCGCCGATCCGTCGGAAAAGAATATCGGCATCGCCTCCACCCATGCGAAGGAAACCGGCACCGAGATCGACTACCGCGCCGTCACCGCCGAAGATCTGGCACAGGCAGGCGAAAGCTTCGACGTCATCTTGAATATGGAAGTCGTCGAACACGTCGCCGACGTCAACCTTTTCCTGACCACCTGCGCCTCTATGGTACGCCCCGGCGGCCTGATGTTCATGGCCACCATCAACCGCACGCTGAAGGCCCGCGCGCTGGCCATCTTCGCCGCCGAAAACGTCCTGCGCTGGCTCCCCCGTGGCACCCACCAGTATGAAAAGCTGGTCCGCCCGGAAGAGATCGAACGCCCGCTCGAATCCTCCGGCCTGCACATCGTCCACCGCACCGGTGTCTTCTTCAACCCACTCCAGGACCGCTGGAACCTCTCCCCCGACATGGACGTCAACTACATGCTGCTCGCCAAGCGCGAGGGCTGATTTGCCCTTGTCTACGGCTGTGATAAAGTCTCGGCCATAGCGAGGAACCGCCCATGTCGGAAGGCCTGAAAATCACGGTGACGCTTGAACCCGAGGTCGAGGATTTCGTCCTCGCAGAGGTCGAGCGCGGCCCGTTCAACTCACCCAGCGATTACGTCGAGGAACTGATCCGCGAACGCCGCGAGCGTGATCTCGCCAGACGCGAGTTCGATGCCGAACTGCAAAAGGGCATCGATGACATCGAGGCCGGACGCTATTTGCCACTCGACGAAGCCTTTGCGGAGGTCCGCGCCAGACTCGGCCTCAAGCCGAAGCTGCGATGAAGGTCATCATCGCTCGCGAGGCGATCGAGGACCTCGTAACCATCGGCGAATACATAGCAAAATCCAATCCAGCCCGTTCCGACAGCTTTGTGGAGGAACTCTACGAAAAATGCTTCGCACTTTCGGAGACACCCTACGCTTTTCAAAGGATTGCGCACCATACGGATCGGCAAATACGTAAGCGCCCTTATCGGCGATATCTGATCCTGTACGAAATTGGCACGACCCGTATCGAGGTCCTGCGGGTTTTCCATGGCACGCAAAACTATGTGAAGTTGCTTTTTCCGGACGACTGACCATCCCCCTCCCCGCCGCTCATGCTAGGCTTTCACCGAAAGCACATGCGCCATCAGGTCCTTGTGTCTTTCGGCATTGAGCGCGGCGAGTTCGCGCACGCGGGCACGGTCGATCGCTATCCGCTCGCCATCCGGCCCGTAGGGATCTTTGAAATGAAAAGCCCGCGGCCCCGGCCCATGGTCGTGCAGATGCTCGAACCGCTCGACGGCCTCGTTCCAGTCGGGGCGGGCCTCGGCCCACCACAGGACCAGCGCCGGCCATCGTTTCTCGACCTGCCAGTTCTTGGCATGTTTGAGCGCATCGGCATGAACGCCGGAATAGGTAAACGCCATCAGCGATTCGAGATCGTCCCATAACGACAGCGAGGACGGCGCCGTGTCGAAACCGCTGCCGTTGATGAAGCGTGGAAAGACCTGCTGCCCCCAGCTTTCCGGCCCGGGGTCACCCTCGTAACCGGAGCGTCCGGCAAAACCTTCCGCGCTCTCGGCGGCAAGGAAATTGGATGGCTCACGCAGCCGGAAACCTTCGACCTCGGGACTGTCATAGGAAGCAACGAACAGGCCGAAATTGTAGATCGCCAGTTTCGCCGCGCCACCCATCTCAGTTCGTGTCATCCGTCAGGTTGGGAAGCGGCGCGACGTCGATCCCTTCGTCGATCAGGTCCTGAACCTCGTCGATACTTGCCTGACCGATGATCCCGCGGGCATCCGCCTCGCCATAATGGATCTTGCGCGCCTCTTCGGGAAATTTTTCGCCGACATCCTCGGAATTGGCCCGGATATTGGCAACGGCTTCCCTCAGCTTCGTCATCGCTTCCTGGCGGGCGAGATCCATCGCCATCTGCTTCTTGGCTTCCTTTTTCCGCGCGGTGGAAACCGAAGGCGCCATCAGCGACTTGGAAATCGAACCGGAATTGCAGATCGGACAGGTCAGGAACCCGCTCTTCACCTGCCGGTCGAAATCGGCGCTTTCGGAAAACCAGCCTTCGAATGTATGTGCATTGTCACAGCACAGGGAATACTTGATCACGCTGCCACTCCACCGGCGCCCGCTGTCGCGTTCGGGCCGGCAATTTCTTCCAGCACGAACTCGCGTGCGTTCTTCAGGTTGGGAATTTTCCGACGTGCCGAATGGACGGCATCGAGATCGATCTCGGCGACCAGAACCTCTTCACCGACATCGCCGGCCCTTGCAAGAACCTTGCCCCAGGGATCGACGATCATCGAGTTGCCATAGGTTTCCCGGCCATCCTCATGCAAACCGGCCTGGGCAGCGGCGACCAGAAACGCCCCGTTCTCGATCGCTCTTGCGCGCAGCAGGATTTCCCAATGCGCCTCGCCCGTCTGCCGGGTAAACGACGCGGGAACGGTCAGAATAGTCGCCCCGGCCATGGCCTGGGCACGGAACAGCTGCGGGAACCGCACATCGTAGCAGATCGAAAGGCCCAGTTTCGCGAAGGGGAGATCGACGACCCTCGAAACGCTGCCCGGCTCATAGGCCGAGCTCTCGCGCCAGCTTTCGCCATTGTCGAGATCGACATCGAACATGTGGATCTTGTCATAGGTGCAGATCTGCGTGCCATCGGGCGAAAACAGAAAACCGCGATTGGCGATCTTGCCGTCCTCGCGGGCAATCGCCGTCGAACCGATATGGAGAAAGATACCGAGTTCAGCCGCAAGCCCGCGCGCCGCAGCAACGATCGGGTCATCAGCCTCGCTGCGCAAAACTTCGCGGGCCGCCTTGCGGTCGCGCTGCAGCATGCCGGTCATTTCCGGCGTCTGCACATAGGTCGCCCCACGCGCCGCCGCGTCCCGCACCAGCCGAGACATGTCGGCGGCGTTCGCCTTGGGATCGACGCCGGATCGCATCTGGACTGCAGCTACTTTCATCGCCATCGGATCGACCTATTGCTTGAGCATCGTGTCCAGCCGGCCCTCACGATCGAGCGCGTGAAGATCGTCGCAACCGCCCACATGTTCGCCGTTGATGAAGATCTGCGGAAAGGTCGAACGGCCATTCGCCTTGTCGATCATCTCGGCGCGAAGTTCCTGGCTATAGGTCGCGTCATGCTCGACGAATTCGACGCCCTTGGACTGAAGCAGCGCCTTGGCGCGCGAACAGTAACCGCAATATTCGCGGGTATAGATGGTAACATCTGCCATGCTGATCTCCGGGCGCAGACCGTCGTCGCGCCATTTTGCCATGACTGTCATATAGTTTCGGCCAATGCCATTGCAAAGGTCAAAACACTGACCTCCACGGCGCCCGCCTTCTTCAGGGCCCGCGTGGCGGCCGAAACGGTCGCCCCCGTCGTATAGACATCGTCGATAAGAACGATGCGCTTGCCTAACACATCCGCCTCGTGGCCCTCCGGCACCTTGAACGCCGCCCGCACATTGTCCTCGCGCGCTCTTGCCGTCAGGCCTACCTGCCGCTGCGTTCTCTTCGTCCTGACAAGCGCTGCCGGCAGATAGGGCTTTCCCGTTCTCCTGGCGAGATGCCGCGCAAGCTCGGCCGCCTGGTTGAATTTCCTCAGCGCGAACCGCGTCCTGTGCAACGGCACCGGCAGGATCGCGTCGCAGGAGTTGAGGCAATCACCCCCTGCCCGTTCCATCCATCCCGCCATGATTGGCGCAAGGTCGCCGCGGTCCCTATATTTGAGCCCATGAACCATGTTGCGCGCAGCACCATCGAAAACGGTCGCCGCCCGCAGGCGTTCGAAGACGGGAGGATGTGCAATCGCCTGGGCAGAAAGCAGGCCCTGCCCCGGATCATAGGAAAATGGCAGCCCGAGCACCTCGCAATAAGGCCGCTCGATAAACCGGATCTCGCGCCAGCAGCAGGCGCAGACCGCACCATGACGTCCGGTCAGCGCCCCGCAGCCGAGGCATATCGGCGGATAGACGATATCGGCGATCCGCCGCAGACAGGCCGAAGCGGATCGGGCAAGTGTTTTTGCGAGACTGTTGGCCAAATGCTCGGACATGAACTTGACAATAGGCGACAGAACGCGCCTTAGCGAAGCACAATCGAGTGGTGATGATGGAATTTCTCTTCGACGAAGAACTGCTGGCCCGCAGGCGCGAACGGGCGCTTGCCAATCGCACCGGCAACGAGGATTTCCTGCTGGATCTTGCCGCAGGCGAAATGGCCGAACGGCTTTCCGTCGTGGAACGGCAATTTCCCCTCGCCGTCGAGCTGCATGGAGGAACCGGCATCACCGCGCGAAAGGCGATGGCGACCGGCAAGATCGAAACCCTCAAGCGCGCCGAAACCAGCGAACGTTTCGCCAATGCCGGAGAGCCCATCCTTGCCGCCGGTCTCGACGACGTGCCGCTCGAGCCGTCCTCCGTCAACCTCGTCCTCTCGCCGATGGCGCTGCATGTGGTCAACGACATGCCGGGCACGCTTGTACGCATCCGGCGCGCCCTGAAACCGGACGGCCTGTTCCTTGCGGCAATACCGGGCGCTGGAACGCTTGCCGAACTGCGCGATGTCCTGCTTGCAGCCGAGGCCGAACTGACGGGCGGCGCAAGCCCCCGCGTCATCCCATTCGCCGATGTGCGCGATATCGGCGGACTTCTCCAGCGGGCGGGCTTCACCCTGCCGGTCGTCGATGCCGAAAACTATACGGTGCGTTATGACAGCCTGTTTCCGCTGATGCGCGACCTGCGGGCAATGGGCATGGCCAACCCGCTGAAAGGGCGCAGCCGCAAACCGCTGGGACGGGCATTTTTCCTGAGAGCAGCCGAGATCTATGCGGAGCGTTATTCCGATCCCGATGGCCGGATCAGGGCAACCTTCTCGATCATCTACGTGTCGGGATGGGCCCATCACGAAAGCCAGCCGCAGCCGCTGAAGCCCGGTTCGGCCAAGGTTCGCCTCGCCGATGCCCTGAAAAATCTGGACGGATAAACCGTCCTATTTGGCTGCATTCGTATAGGTGTTGGTGAGCGTACCGAACATGTTGTTCATCGCATCGTAATAGTTGCCGAGCGCGATGGCGAGCGTGACGCCGAGAATGGCGATCAGCAGGCCGTATTCGACGGCCGTCGCTCCACCGATATCCTTGATAAAGCTGCGGAACAGGCGCATCGGTCGTCCTTAGAATTTAACCGCCGGATAAAGCGGTTCGATCATGCGAGGGACCGTTCAGCAGCCCCCGTGTGCTCCGTAACCCTGAACGATGCAAACCGAACCGGGGGTCTCCTGCAGAACGCTTCTGCGGATCGTGTAGTGCTTCGAGCCGGCCTCAGTGGGCTTGATCGATCCCGTCGTCAGCATGTCGAAGTCTTCCTGCACATGGGCAAGACGCTTCTGGTCCGACCGCTCCGCCAGCATCGGCGTCACGATCAGCGACAGGGCAATCGCAGCTGTTCCGAAAAGCAACGCAATATTCAGCGCCCCGGTCTTGCCGGACCTGTACGTCGCCCGCTGGCGACTGCGCACAGTTTTCCAGAACTCGTCGTTCATTCCCCTGAAGCCTCGTCAGATCATTACGTGCCTGGCCACAAAGATGCCAGAATCCGTTGAACGAAATGTTAACGCGAGATAAATTCGACGATTCTAATTTTACTTAAAGAAGATCCTGGAGGATCGGGATCAGCGGCTCGTCGGCCGGTGGCATGGGGTAATCACGAAGCGCGTTTGGCCTTACCCATTTGATCTGCTGTCCCTCGCGCCCCGTCGGCACGCCTTCGAACCGGCGGCAGACATAAAGCGGCATCAGCAGATGAAAGGTCTCGTAGGTGTGGCTCGCGAAGGTGAGCGGCGCAAGGCAGGGCACTTTCGTCGTGATCCCGAGCTCTTCCTGAAGCTCCCGCACCAGAGTTTCTTCCGGTGTTTCACCGGGTTCGACCTTGCCGCCCGGAAACTCCCACAGACCCGCCAGCGACTTGCCCTCGGGCCGCTGGGCAAGAAGGATACGGCCATCGGCATCGATCAGCGCGCAGGCCGAAACGAGAAGTAGCTTTTTCTGTTCGCTCATGATTTCCGCCAGTAACGATAGGAATAGGCCTTGGTGAAGCCGAACCGGTGATAGAGTGCGATCGCGGCCTCGTTCGTCTCCTCCACCTGCAGCCAGGCGGATCGCGCACCGCTGATCCGGGCCCAGCGCAGCGCCGAAGACAGCATGTCGGTCCCGACCCGTTCACGACGGTGCGACGGCGCGACTGTAAGCGACAGAATGCCCGCCAGATCGTTGTCCTGCACGCACAGTACGGTCGCTACAGCGCCATTGCCCGGGTCCTGCTTCATGAAGAAACCGGATGTCGGCTTGATGGCGCTGAGGATTTCCGCAAGCGCTGGCTTCAGAGCCGGATCGTCCTCGGAAACGGAAAGGCACGCATCGGCAAAACGCCCGATATCGTGGCTCGGCAGATAATCGAGCGTATCGGGAAGCTCGATCCGGGCAAGGTCCGCCGTCATCACATCCGCCGTCTCGAAAACCTCCCAGCCGCTTTGGGCCAGATGTTCGATCATGACCGGCGGCGCCAGTGGTGTCTCGCGCAGCACTAGCGTCCTGCCGTAATCCGCAAACCGCTTAGAGGCCTTGGCCAACCGCAGATCGAGATCGCGATGATCGGACGGATCGAGCGGCACGACGCAATTGACCCGTTTGGACGGATGTCCGCCGGTCAGCCGTACCTGCCAGCTTCCGTCATAAACGACGGAGGCGGCCGGCCATGCGCGAAAGCCGACGGCTTCAAGCCTGCGGACCAGTGGCAGATCGGGCTTTACGGATGATGCAGCCATCCCCGCATCAGCTCCGGTAATCGCCGTTGATGGCGACATATTCCTTGGTCAGGTCGCAGGTCCAGACGGTGGCCGTCCCGGACCCGAGGCCGAGTTCGACCTTCACCGGAATATCCTGCTTCTTCATCACGGCGGATGCCGCGTCTTCCGAATAGGCGGGATCGCGTTCTCCGTTGACGGCAACGCGGATATCGCCGAACCAGATGGCCAGCTTGTCGCGATCGGCAGCTTCACCGGCCTTGCCGACGGCCATGACGATACGGCCCCAGTTGGCATCTTCGCCGGCTGCCGCAGTCTTGACCAGCGGCGAATTGGCGATCGACAGGGCGATCGTCTTGGCCGCGGCATCGCTTTCGGCGCCGGTCACGGTGATTTCGAGCATCTTGGTTGCGCCTTCGCCGTCACGGGCCACTTGAATGGCCAGATCCTTCAGGAGCGCGTTCAGTGCCTCGCGGAAGGAGGAAAGTGCCGGATCGTTGGCATCGGCAATCTGCTTCTGGCCGTCGGCGGCAGCAGCACCGGTGGCAAACAGCATCAGCGTGTCGGAGGTCGATGTATCGCTATCGACCGTCATCGAATTGAAACTCGGCTCGACACCGGCCGACAGCATCGACTGGAGAGCGGCAGAGGAAATGTCGGCGTCGGTGACGACGAAGGAAAGCATCGTCGCCATATCTGGCGCGATCATGCCCGCACCCTTGGCGATACCGTTGATCGTCACCTTGACGCCGCCGATCTCGGCGGTGCGGGTGGCAACCTTTGGATAGGTATCCGTGGTCATGATCGCCTTGGCGGCTTCCTGCCAGAAATCGCCGTCAGCGGTCTTGTTCATGTCGCCCAGAACGCCGGCAAACTTGGTGGCGTCGAGCGGCTCGCCGATCACGCCGGTGGAGGCAAGATAGATCTCGTTCTCGCCGCAGCCGACAGCTTCCGATGCGGATTTCGCCGTCAGAGCGGTCGCAGCCTTGCCCTTGATGCCGGTAAAGGCATTGGCATTGCCGGAATTCACGACGACGGCACGGGCCACGCCGTGAGAGAGGTTCGAACGGCAGAAATCGACCGGCGCAGAAGGGCACTTGGACTTGGTGAACACGCCGGCCACCGCCGCAGGCTCGTCGAAAACCATCAAGAGCACATCGGTGCGGCCCTTGTACTTGATGCCGGCAGCAGCAGTTGCCATCCGCACGCCGCGGACCACAGGCATTTCGGGATAGGATTTCGGTGCGAGCGGGGAGACGGAAGCGGACATATGACGGGACCTGGCTGATGAGTGTGGTCGGGCAATTTGGCGGCAGATGATGACGCGATCCCCTCACCAACAAAATCTAAGACTTAGCTAACGCTAAGATCTTGATTTTGTAACCTCTCCCACAAGGGGAGAGGTATAGCGCCGAGAGCGCGGCAGGATTATCTCTCCCCCTGTGGGAGAGAAAGCAATTTCGAAATCTTAGCCAGAGGCTAAGTTTCAGAAATTGCAAGTGAGGGGGCAAGCGCCCCCTCCTCATTCACATCAAGGCTTGGCAGCCGGGGCAGCCGGAGCAGCAGCCGGGGCCGCCGCGTCGGCAGCGCCGTCCTGCATCTTGCCGACTTCCTCATAACCCTTCTTCAGGGCTTCGTCGGTGATCTCGATCTTCTGATCTGCCTTGGCCTTTTCCAGGATGGCAACATACTTGTCACGCATGACGAGCTGCTTCACCTGGTCCTGAACTTGTTCGAAAGCCGGCGGCGGAGCGTCGCGCTTGTCTTCGAGCTTGATCACGTGGAAGCCGAACTGGGTCTTGACCGGGGTCTTGGTGTAAGCGCCCTTTTCGAGACCGAGAGCAGCTTCTTCGAATTCCGGCACCATGCGGCCCGGGCCGAACCAGCCAAGATCGCCGCCGTCGTCCTTGTTGGAATCCTGGCTCTTTTCCTTGGCGATTGCAGCGAAATCCTTGCCGCCATCCAGCTCAGCGATGACGGCCTTGGCTTCATCCTCGGTCTTCACCAGGATATGCGCGGCCTTCACTTCTTCCTGCTTCGGAAGAGCTGCGATTTCCTTGTCGTAGCGTGCCTTGACCTCTTCATCCGTCGTTGCTTCGACGACATGCTTGCGGAAAAAGGCGTTGTGCAGTTCGCGATCGCCGATATAGGCCATGCGCTTCTTGAAGTCGTCGGTCTTGTCGACGCCTTCGGCAAGCGCGCCGCTGGCGAGAAGCTTGACGTCGATCGCACCGGACAGGGCCGCAACCTTCTTCTGCTCATCCGGCAGCTGGGCGAGCTGCGGATCGAGGTTCTGGACAGCAAGATCGAGTTCCGACTGGGTGATCTCGAGCGTGCCGACCTTGGCGACGACCTTATCTTCCTGCGCGAAGGCAGGAGCCTGGAAGGAGATCGCTGCGGCGATGGCTGCTGTGACGAGAAGTTTGTGGCGCAACATAAGTTACCTTTCGCATGGATGCCGGTCTCTGGGCTTAGATCCGGCCTGAATCCTTCACAAACACCGGAATGTGGCCATAGTGTATCGGCCGCAACCGTTGACATAATTCGGACCCCCTCTTATCTGTCACGCAACTTGGCGTCCAGAAGAGTTTCCGGGCGTTACGGGACAATTTGCCGGCATTGGAACCATTGCTTTTCCAACCTGCAATCCCATGGCACTGAGATCAGAAAGGACCATTCGTATGGTCAGCTTCGGCGGCATCGCCCGCAAACTGTTCGGTTCGGCCAACGAGCGCCGCGTTCGCGGCTACAAGCCGACGCTCGCCAAGATCAATGCCATTGAGGAAGCGACCAAGGCGCTGACCGATGAGCAGCTCGCCAACAAGACGGTCGAGTTTCGCCAGATGCTGGCCGACGGCAAGACGCTGGACGACATCATGATCCCCGCCTTCGCGGTGGCGCGTGAGGCGTCGCTGCGTGTGCTCGGCATGCGTCCCTTCGACGTGCAGCTGACCGGCGGCATGATCCTGCATGACGGCGCGATCGCCGAAATGAAGACCGGCGAAGGCAAGACCCTGGTCGGCACGCTGGCAGTCTACCTCAACGCCCTGTCGGGCAAGGGTGTGCACGTCGTTACCGTCAACGACTACCTCGCCCAGCGCGATGCCGGCATCATGAGCCGCCTCTACGGTTTCCTCGGCCTTTCGACCGGCGTCATCGTCCACGGTCTCGACGACGAACAGCGCCGCGCGGCCTATGCCTGCGACATCACCTACGCGACGAATAACGAACTCGGCTTCGATTATCTGCGCGACAACATGAAATACGAGCGCGGCCAGATGGTTCAGCGCGGCCACAACTACGCGATCGTCGACGAAGTCGACTCGATCCTGGTGGACGAAGCTCGCACGCCGCTGATCATTTCCGGCCCGCTGGACGACCGTTCCGATCTCTACACCACGATCGACACTTACATCCCGCTTCTTTCCGAAGAAGATTACGAGATCGACGAAAAGCAGCGCTCGGCCAACTTCTCCGAAGTCGGCACCGAGAAGCTCGAAAACCTGCTGCGCCAGGCCGGTCTCTTGAAGGGCGAATCGCTCTATGACGTCGAAAACGTCGCGATCGTCCACCACATCAACAACGCGCTGAAGGCCCACAAGCTTTTCACCCGCGACAAGGACTATATCGTCCGCAACGACGAAATCGTCATCATCGACGAATTCACCGGCCGCATGATGCCGGGCCGCCGTTATTCGGAAGGCCAGCACCAGGCGCTGGAAGCCAAGGAAAAGGTGACGATCCAGCCGGAGAACCAGACGCTCTCCTCGATCACCTTCCAGAACTATTTCCGCATGTACTCCAAGCTTGCCGGCATGACCGGTACGGCGCAGACGGAAGCCGAAGAATTCGGCAATATCTACAAGCTCGAAGTCATCGAAGTCCCGACCAACCTGCCGATCGCCCGTATCGACGAGGACGACGAGGTCTACCGGACCTTCGAGGAAAAGTTCAAGGCGATCATCGTCGAGATCAAGGCCGCCCACGATCGCAACCAGCCGGTCCTGGTCGGCACCACCTCGATCGAAAAGTCCGAGCTTCTGGCCAACATGCTGCGCCAGTCGGGCTTCGAAAAGTTCAACGTCCTGAACGCCCGTTACCACGAGCAGGAAGCCTATATCGTTTCCCAGGCCGGCGTTCCCGGCGCCGTCACGATCGCCACCAACATGGCCGGTCGCGGTACCGACATTCAGCTCGGCGGCAATGTCGACATGCGTCTCGAGCGCGAGCTTGAAGGCATCGAGGACGAAGCCGAGCGCAACGCCAAGGAAGCGGCGATCCGCGCCGAGATCAAGGAACTGAAGGTCAAGGCTCTCGAAGCCGGCGGTCTTTACGTTATCGCCACCGAGCGCCACGAAAGCCGTCGTATCGATAACCAGCTGCGCGGCCGTTCCGGCCGTCAGGGCGACCCGGGCCGCTCGAAATTCTACCTGTCGCTCCAGGACGACCTGATGCGCATCTTCGGCTCCGACCGCATGGACGGCATGCTGCAGAAGCTGGGTCTGAAGGAAGGCGAGGCAATCGTCCATCCGTGGATCAACAAGGCGCTGGAACGCGCCCAGAAGAAGGTCGAAGCCCGCAACTTCGACATCCGCAAGAACCTGCTCAAATACGACGACGTCACCAATGACCAGCGCAAGGTGATCTTCGAACAGCGCATCGAGATGATGGATTCGGAAGACGTATCCGAGACCATCGAAGACATGCGCAACGAAGTCATCGAGGTCATGGTCGCCAAGCACATTCCCGAGCGCGCCTATGCCGAACAGTGGGATGCGCCGGGCCTGTACCAGGACGTTCAGCGCCTGCTCAACCTCGATCTTCCGATCGAGGACTGGGTCAAGGAAGAAGGTATCGGCGAGGACGATATCCGCGAACGGATCACCGAGGCGACCGAGACGGCCGTCAAGGAACGCCGCGAGCGCTTTGGCAACGAAGTGATGAACTATGTCGAGCGTTCGATCGTGCTGCAGACGCTCGATCACCTGTGGCGCGAGCATATCGTCAACCTCGACCACCTGCGTTCCGTCATCGGTTTCCGCGGCTACGCCCAGCGCGATCCGCTGCAGGAATACAAGGCCGAAGCCTTCGAACTCTTCCAGGCCCTGCTTGCCAACCTGCGTGAAGCCGTCACCGCCCAGATGATGCGCGTCGAGCTGATGCAGAACCCGGAGCCGCCGGTTCCGCCGCAGGTCTACGAGGAACATCATCTCGACCCGATGACCGGCGAAGATCAGGTAAGCGGCCACGACGGCGAAAACTTCATCGCCGCACCGGAAGACCGCCGCCCGGAAGATCCGTCCACCTGGGGCAAGGTCGGCCGCAACGAAGCCTGCCCCTGTGGTTCGGGCAAGAAATACAAGCACTGCCACGGCGCCTTCGAACAGGCCTGAGGCAGGCAGAAATAGACAACACGAACGCCGCCCATCGGGCGGCGTTTTGCTTTGCAGGCCTCAGGAATCCGCAAGTCTATCGGCACCGCCAACCGTTTTTTAACCCTGACATGCCATGCTTTTTGCCAGTATTTGTGTGGCGTAACGGGTATCGCGTGCCCTTCATGGCGGTTATCGAAACAGCGGAAAGACTGCTTCCGCCGGGCCTGCGCGCCCGGATCGTACCGCTGATCGCAAAGGCCGGCACGGTTCTGACGGACAGGAGCGAAACCGCCCGCGCACAACGGCAGGCCCTGACGGCCTTTGCGATCCGCATCGCCTCGGCTGCCATCGCCTTTATTTCCCAGATCATTCTGGCCCGCCTGATGGGCGAGTTCGAATACGGCATCTACGCCTTCGTCTGGGTGATCGTCATCCTGACCGGCAATCTCTCCTGCCTCGGCTTTCACACCTCGATCATCCGTTTCTACCACCAGCACATCGCAGGCGGCGAAACCGCCATGCTGCGCGGCTTGAACGCCGCCGCCTGCCTGATCGCGCTTGTAACGGCAACACTGGTCGGCGCGCTGGGCTTTGCCTTTCTCTTCCTGTTCGGCGACAGTATCGCGGCCTATTACCTCGTGCCGATCGGGATTGCGCTTTTCATCATTCCGATGATCGCGCTCGGTGACATTCTCGACGGCATGGCGAGGGCGCGCGGCTGGACCGTGTCGGCACTCGCACCGACCTTCATCCTCAGACCGATCCTCATTCTCGCCTTCATGGCCGCAGCGGCACTCATCGACGCCCCCCATGATGCGACGACGGCCATGGGGGCTGCACTTGCCGCAACCTATGTCACCACACTTGCCCACCTCGCCCAGCTTGTAGCCGTGATCCGCAAGAATGGAAGCGACACGCCCCGCCGCTATCAGTTCGGCACATGGATGAAATATTCCCTGCCGCTTTTCCTCGTCGACGGCATCGGCTTCATGCTGACCAATGCCGATGTCGTCGTCGTCGGTCTTTACCTCCCGCCCGATCAGGTCGGCATCTATTTCGCCGCGGCAAAGACGATCGTGCTGGTGCAGTTCGTCTATTTCTCGGTCAAGGCTGCGGCCGCACCGCGCTTTTCCGCCATCATTGCCGCCAACGATCATGGCGCGCTGGCAAGCTTCGCCTCCCAGGCAACGCGCTGGACCTTCTGGCCCTCGCTGGTCATCGGCCTTTGTGCCCTTGCTGCCGGCGAACTGCTCCTGTCGCTGTTCGGCCCGAATTTCACCGACGGCTACTGGCTGATGGTGATCCTGTTTGCCGGCATCCTGACCAAGGCCTCCATCGGCCCCGCGGAAATCCTTTTGAGCATGGCCGGGCACCAGAAGCTTTGCGTTGCCGTTTATGCCGTAACCCTGATCGCGGCGGCGATGCTCTATTCTGTGATGATCCCGCTCTATGGCTTGACTGGCGCAGCGGTTGCGGCTGCAACTGCCATCATGATCGAATCCCTGTTGCTTCATCTGACAGTCCGCCGCACGCTGGGCATCACACTGTTTGCCTTCGCCCGCAAACCCAACGCCGGATCGGGAGGGAATTGACCATGCAGATCCCGCCATCCGGCAGCCGTATCGACGATGCGAAGGAACTTGCCCGGCAGCAACAGGAACGGCCCGAATTGCCGGAAGCCGACCTGAGCCTGCCCATCGGCCGGGCGGGACGCGAATTCTCGCTTTATCCGGCAACCCTCGGCTACGAATTGCAGGAGGAGCTGGAATTCCTGTCGCACCGGGTGATGGAACCCAACATCTTCTTCTCGGCCCGGCTTCTGGCGCCGGCCATGCCGCGGGTGGAAGACAAGCAGGTGCGCTTCGCCCTCATCCGTGACGACAACGGCATGCGCTCGCGCCTGCGCCTGCTGATGCCGTTTACCGTCGAACGGCCCGGCTTTTCGGTCGGCGCGTCGATCATCCGCACCTGGGCAAACCCGTTCGGCCCGCTCGGAACACCGCTCGTCGATGCCGAGGATGCCGCCGAAACCATCGACAACCTGTTCGAAGTGCTTGCCCGCCGCGAGGCCAAGCTGCCATCGGTGCTGGTTCTGCCGGATATCCGCCTGTCGGGCCGTTTTGCCCAGCTGGCCAAGGCGGTCGCCATCGCCCGCGACCTGCCGGTCGCCACGACCGATACCTTCAAGCGCCCCATGCTGGAAAGTTATCTCGATGGCGACAGCTACCTGAAACAGGCCATCTCCGCCCATCATGTTCGCGAAATGCGCCGCCAATGGCGCAATCTCGAAAAGCTCGGAACCCTGACCTACAATGTCGCCCGCCAGCCGGAAGAGGTTCGGCTGCGGATGGAGGAATTCCTTGCTCTGGAAGCGAAGGGCTGGAAGGGCAAGAAACGCTCCGCGCTGATCAACGACCGTTTTCGCGCCGCCTTCGCCCGCGAGGCGATCACCAACCTTGCCGAAATCGATGCGGTGCGCATCCACACGGTCGATCTCGATGGCCGCGCCATCGCCTCGATCATCGTGTTCCTGATGGCCGGGGAAGCCTATACTTGGAAGACCGCCTATGACGAGGGCTTCAGCCGCCACTCACCCGGCAAGCTGTTGATCATGAAGCTGACCGACTGGCACCTGGACGACGCCAACATCCTGCGCACCGATAGCTGCGCCGTGGCTGACCATCCGATCATGAGCCGCATGTGGGAACAGCGCGAGGATATGGGAAGCCTCGTCATCGGCCTGACGCGCAATGGCGACCGTGACGTCCGCCAGGTCGCAGCCCAGCTGCATCTCTACCGCAACACCCGCAACATAGCACGCATGCTGCGGGAAAAGCTGATGCATCTGACCGGCCGCGACACCTGACCTTGTTACCGTGCATTCTGAAACACGAAGGGCCTGCATTCGCGCAGGCCTTTTACGCATTTGCTCATCGCGATGCAGTCATCCGCAGCATCCGACACAGCTGGACAAGTGCCGCATCGTAACCGCCGGCGGAGACATCCACGCAGCGTTTGAGCAATTTCTGCCGCTCGCCGGGTGACATGGCGTTGAATGCGGCGCGCTGAGGTCCGGTCAATCCGCCGCCGGATCCACCGCCGCCTGTCCCGGGCCCGCTACCAGAGCCCGTACCAGGGCCCGTACCTGGACCGGTGCCGGGCGTGCCGCCACCGGCACCGACGCCGACATCAACCCCGACGCCGGTCGTTCCTCCAATACCAAGCCCGAGGGCTGCTGCAATTCCACCCGAGCCGCCGACAGTCGCTGTCGTGCGGGCATTGATGCCATTCGCCGTGCTGGCGCCGACCCGCGCATTCACGCCATCGCGTCCACCCACGGATGCCCCGACCCCAGCATTCAACCCGCCGCGCGAACCGCCGACATTGGCGCCGGCATTCACGCCGTTTCGGCCTCCAACGGAGGCATTGGCGCTCGCCACGCCGGAATTGCGCCCGACGCTCGCGCCGGCATTCGCACCGTTTCGGCCACCGACGGACGCGCCCGCCCCGACACCACCCGAACGCCCGCCGACACTGGCGCCGGCATTCACCCCGCCTCGACCTCCAACCGACGCGCCCACACCAAGACCGCCATCAGCATTTCTGCCGACACTGGCGCTGATACCCCGATCACCGCCGACGGATAATCCTTGAGCGTGGACCGGCGTCAGCCCGATCGTGGCGATGCATGTGGACATCAATGCCGAGACAAACAGTTTTTTCATGACACTCTCCTCCTTGAGGGGCCTGCCTGCAGAACCCACGGATTCGAATTCCAGTCTGACGCTTTAGTTTCAGCAATCACTAATATGTTGTGCGCAAATATTAATGATTTATGACGGCGACAGTACGCACCTTCCGATCTGCCCGGAGGCGGATCGTTGCGGATCACATTTCAAGAAGTTGCGCCTTGCATCCTCGTGGCTGCGCATGGTAAGCGCGTTCCACATCTACCGTGCCCCGTTGGCGGAATTGGTAGACGCGCCTGACTCAAAATCAGGTTCCGAGAGGAGTGCTGGTTCGATTCCGGCACGGGGCACCAGATTTTCAGAAATAAGCGAAAAATATATCGGCTGTTTAGTGGATGCGCTTATCGCCTGTTGGCGCGCCGTTCTAACGTTTCCGTTATAAATGTCCGCTTGGGTGTAATATTCGCACACCGCCTCGGGCCGCCTGTCCAAAACAGCGGATTCGCAAACAGCAAAGGATCTTTGCAGTCGCCCGGCAAAATCGGTAGCAAGTCGTACCGGATAAGTGTAACGGCTGCCTTTGAATAAGTCGCTCACCACCTGATATAGCGACTTCAGATGCGCATCAGCTGGAGAATGTACATGCGAAAGGTGAGAGTGTTTTCTGCGTCTGTCGGGAAGCATTTTGGTGAAACGCCGGAGAATTTCGGCGATAATCTCATGCATCATTTGCTGGGCGAACTTTTCCAACTTGAAGCAGAATATGTTCATTACTCGAAGGCGGAGCTACTCGGGGTTGGTAGCGTGCTTGATGCATATTTCAGACGCAAACGGGGAGAGCCGGTCAAGTGGTTTCGCAAGCTTCCTTGGCGCACTATGCAGGTCTGGGGATCAGGCTTCATGGCCGCCGATACGCGGGCGATCTGGCCTCAATCCATAAAGATCCAGGCAGTGCGAGGCCCTCTCAGCCGCGAGCGACTGAAGGAAACAGGAGTATCACCGGGAGATATCGCTCTTGGAGATCCGGCATTGCTGTTACCCCAGATTTGGCCGGCAGGCCCATCGAAAGACTGTAAGGTGCTGATTGCGCCACATTTCGTCACGCTGGACGTATTCAAGAAGAAATACGGAGATCGTCTGCCCAGACATTGGGAAATACTGGATCTCCTAAAGGAACCAAGAAGCATCGCGTCCAAGATCGCGGGTGCGGAATTTGTGATATCCAGCAGCCTCCATGGCCTGATTGTAGCGGATGCCTATAATGTGCCGTCCTGCTGGATGGCCCCTCATGCGGCCATCAAGGGGGACGGTTTCAAGTTCGACGACTACGCCGCTCAGCGAGGAAAGCGACTTGGATCGGCGGTCGATTTTGATGATGTGCTTGCCGGGAAAATTGACTTGGAACACGATCAATATAAGCCGGCACCACCACAGGAAGCAGCAATGGCAAAGCTCCTTGCAAGCTTCCCATTCAGATAATCGGCGGCGATGAAGGCCTGGCGAAAACCAGATGACCAGGCTTCCAGCATTCTCGACCATCCGTCACTGATATGACGATGCAGCAAGAACAACCTGCGAGTGAAACGCATAACGCATTAGGAAAAACGTGACCTATCCGCAGGCGACCAACTCAAACCTCAATTGGGAATCTGATCCGGCGGTGTTCACATCCCTTCCCAGGTCGAACTGCCATTCGTCACTATCTTTGTGATTCCGCGGTCTGAGCGCCAGTCACGCCCGATATCCCTGATCACCGGCTTGTTCTCGGGCGAAAAAATGAAGTTGTTCAGGGGCGCCACATGGCTTTCGAGAGCCGAGTTCACGCCCAGGTAAAACTGCTTCTCCGGATCTTTAGCGGGATCGAACAGAGCCGAACAGCTGTGCGCGAAATCGCCGCGCAGGATCGATGGCGATGTCGTGAAGATCGGCTTGCTTGTGAATTTCGGGAGTTTAACTCCAGCAAAACGGAAATACTGTCTCTTTCGGTGAAGATGGCCGGATTTTTTCACGTCCCAGTATTTTTCGGCCGTGTGCAATGAAACTTGCGCCACACTCGGGTCCTCGAAAGGCGCCAGCACTTCGACACCGATATCCTGCAGCGCGATCCAATCATCTTCCATATGGAAAACGAATTCGGCGGTTGTCGCAGCCCAGACGCGGCCCACGGCGGCAGCAAATCCGGGGGCTTCCGGTTCGAAAACCGTCCCTTGCGGAAAATGGCTCTTGAAGATTTCAAGGCATTGTTCGTGGTTGGATTGATCCCCAAAGATCGGGTCAATGTTCATATAGGCGCCAGCCACCTCGAAATGCCGGAAAACATGGCTCGACATGCTCGACAAGGTCTCGGCAAGCAAATCCGGACGCCGTCCAGCCACGATACAGATGTCAATTTTGGTCATAGAGCCTTCACCTACAATAGTTGAGACGCTCGTACCAAACGTGCATTACGCTTGCAATCACGGCCCCTTCAGACGTGCAGCGGACATCACGGCAATGTGGCACATGCCCGTCATGAGCTGTCACGGCCAGTTACAGTCGATGCGCATGGCGCTGGCGGGTTTCATGACGATTTTGGAACTTGCGCTTGCCGAGCGTCACCTTCAGGCTCGATATGTCCCTGGATCATCATTGCCGTTTCCACCAAAAGCCTCCCTTTCGAAACAATATTCGGCAAGCAGCTCGGCTTTACCGTTGCGGCGCACGATATTCTTCCTAAATGACGGTAGGTCTAGGAAACACGGGAGAAGAATTGAATGAGCGCCGAACTCGGCCCCTACGTTCAGATGTGCACGCTGGCTCAGCAGATGGCAGTCCAATACCAGAAGGACACCAATCTTGCGCTTGCGCCTTTTCTGAAACATTTCATGGATGAGGTCGAAGTGAACGTCGCTGCCGACACCTTTAACCACCAGGGCTTCATGGAAAAAATCCTCGACCCGGTGGAACTGGGGGCGGAAAGCGCTTCCGATGCCCGGCGCAAGGAATTCCTCCTGGCTCTGGCGACGGCTCTCCACGAACGTATCCAGCGGCGCTGAACGCGCGCCGCGATTGCGACTGCGATCGCGACTGCATCTGAACGATATCGGGCATCTTGAAATCCGAACATGAACTCCGCCCCAGCGCCCCTCGAAAGCCGCAGCTGTCACGGCTGCACACTCTGTTGCCGGCTGCCCGATATCGATGATCTCGACAAGCCGGCGGACGCGTGGTGCAGGCACTGCATCGCCGGCAAGGGCTGTTCGATCTATGCGGACCGCCCAAAACTCTGTCGCGATTTCCTCTGTCGCTGGATGCTCGACGACGGGCTGGGCCCCGAATGGGAACCATCGAGATCCCACATGATGGTCTATGGCCAGGGAGAGCAGATCACCGTGCTTGCCGATCCCGATCGTCCCGACCTCTGGCGCCACGAGCCATACATGTCACAGCTTAAGGGCTGGGCTGCGGATGCCGAGCCGGCGGGAGGATATGTGATCGTCTTCTGGCGCGATGAGGTGGTGAAGATCTGACGCGGATGACCGCCATCGCCACCTGACACGATGACGCGCGGCTTCAATGTGGCTTTGACGCCTCTGTGCCTCCAGCTAGCATTGTCGACAAAGGCCAGACCGATCACGACAATTTGCCGAAGGCAGACGGCGATGCCTGTCCATCCACCCGTTTACAGAACGGCGGATTGTGCTCTACAGCTTCGGCCCAATTTGGCCTCATCGGCAAATTATCGAACGGTGGCGTTCGATGGCGACTATGAAGGAGATGCGCATGGCGCTGGCAGGTTCCACAACTCAGTTCCGCAAGGGAACCGGCTACGCCGCTTTCTTGACGCTTGCCATGGCGGCAACCGTCGGCAGCGCACTGGGCTTCGAGCATATCGGCGGTTATATTCCCTGCGCTCTCTGCCTGCTCGAGCGTGATCCCTATTATTTCGGCATCCCGATCGGCATTCTCGCGGTCGGCTCGGCGGCTTTCGGCCTGCCGTCCTGGATCACCCGCTCGCTTCTGATCGTTGTCGGCATCATGATGCTGGTCGGCGCCGGCATGGGCGTCTATCACTCGGGCGTCGAATGGGGTTTCTGGCCAGGACCGACCGCTTGCGGCGGCAGTTCGGCGGTCACCACCAATGCCGGCAATCTTCTGGGCGACCTGAACTCGGTGCATGGCCCGTCCTGTGCCGATGCAGCGCTTCGCGTGCTCGGCCTCTCCTTTGCCGGCTGGAATGTCGTTGCCAGCGTCTTTCTTGCAGCCGTCGCCTTCATCGGCGCAAAAAAGGCCGCATAAGCGGCCTTCGCGCAAATCGGCAACATGTAAGCCGGGTGCCGCGGCCCTGTCAGGGCTGCAGCTCGGTATCCCAGTAGAGATAGTCCATCCAGCTTTCATGCAGGTAGTTCGGCGGGAACAGCCGGCCATTATTGTGCAGGTCCTGCACGCTCGGCGCATAGGGCCGCTGATGCGGGATCATGCCGGCCTGTTTCGGCAATTTGCTGCCCTTCCTGAGATTGCAGGGCGAACAGGCCGCCACGACATTTTCCCAGGTCGTCTCGCCGCCATGGGCCCGCGGAATGACGTGGTCGAAGGTCAGTTCGTCATGCGCGCCGCAATACTGGCATTCGAACTTGTCGCGCAGGAACACGTTGAACCGGGTAAAGGCCGGGTTGCGGGTCGGCTGCACATAGGTCTTGAGGCTGACGACGCTTGGCAGGCGCATGGTGAAGCTTGGCGAACAGACCGAATGATCGTATTCGGCGATGATGTTCACACGGTCAAGGAAGACCGCCTTGATCGCGTCCTGCCAGGACCACAACGACAAGGGATAGTAACTCAGCGGCCGGTAGTCAGCGTTCAGGACGAGCGCCGGCAAGGCCTGCGGGGAGACTGCAATCGTCAAGTGACGCTCCTACCCGATTCGGCATCTATCTCCTCTATATTAGGTCCGTTGTTACAGGATTGTGAAGCCCTATAAATGCAGCGGGATACTTCACCGCATTTATACGATCGGCAAAGCCTCGCGACGCATGGTCGCAGCGTAATAAGCCCAGAAAAGCCGGGCCGCGATCGACCGGTAGGGCGACCATGATCTGGCGGTTTCGACGAGCTGTCTGGATGACGGCCTCACCTCCATCGCGAAGGCCCGGCCGACGGAAGTCTGCAGCGCCACATCCCCGCCGGGAAAGATATCCGCATGACCGGCGCAGAACATCAGATAGACTTCGGCCGTCCACGGGCCGATGCCGGGCAGGGACACAAGCTGCCGGAGCGCCTCCTCACCCTCGATCACGCAGATCCCGTCCAGATCGATCGCGCCGGTGAGAACCGCTTGCGAAAGAGAAGTCAACGTCGAGGCCTTGGCGCGGGAAAGGCCGAATGTGGCGATGATCTCGGGCGCAAGCGCCGCATAGGCTTGCGCCGTCACCGGTCCCGCCGCCTCGATCCGCCGCCAGATCGCATCAGCGCTCGCCCGCGATACCATCTGCGACACGATGATCGAGGCGAGACCGGCAAAACCGGGCGCAGCTAGCCTCAGCGGAAGCGGGCCGGCGATCTCGGCGATCGGGACAAGGCGGGGGTCGAGCAGCAGGAGCTCTCGGAGGCCGTTCCGGATGTCGGCGTCGTTGCGGATGATGCTGAATTGGTTTTCGCCCATGTCACATCCATGCTTGTGTTCGGATCCTCGGGTCAAGCCCGAGGATGACGGCGGAGAGATTTGTGGCGAGGCGTTCAGCCCCGGTATCTGAGGAAACGATTCCGCAAGCTCCCAAGGCTGCTATCTGCTAGATCCTCACCACAAGCTCGTCATCCTCGGGCTTGACCCGAGGATCCAAACACAAGCGCAGTTCATGCAGTCAAAGCATTCAGATCGCCCAGTATTTCGTTTCGCACCAAGTCCGAACGGCTTTCTCCATCTCGGCCACGCCTTGTCCGCATTGCTGAACCACGACATGGCAAAGGCAACGGGTGGACGGTTTCTGCTGCGCATCGAAGACATCGATCTGGCGCGCTGTACACCCGAATTCGAGGAGATGATCTATCGCGACCTCGCCTGGCTCGGTCTTGATTGGGAAATACCGGTGCGCCGCCAGTCGGAGCATTTTGATGCCTATCGGGAAGCCCTCGACAGGTTACGCGAGATGGGAGTGGTCTATCCAGCTTTCCTCACCCGCGGCGAGGTGAAGTCCCGTGTGGCGGAATATGAGGCCAAGGGTACGACATGGCCGCGAGACCCCGATGGGTCGCCGCTTTATCCCGATGACGACAGGACACGCAGCGAGGCGGAACGCGCCGACTTGATGGCACGGGGCGTAAAACATGCATGGCGGCTGGATGTGGGCAAGGCGGTTGCGCTGATCGAAAAACCGCTCACATGGCAGGAAACCGGCAGCGGGCAAACGGACATCATCAAGGCCGATCCGGCGATCTGGGGCGATGTCATCCTGTCCCGTTCGGATGCGCCGTCGAGCTATCACCTGTCGGTCGTGGTCGATGATGCCCTACAGGGCATAACCCATGTGGTACGCGGCCAGGATCTCTACGCCGCCACCGCCATCCACCGGCTGCTGCAGGAATTGCTTGGGCTTCCCCAACCCGTCTACCACCACCACCGGCTTACCCTCGGAGGCGACGGGCGCAAACTGTCGAAAAGCGAGGGATCAACCGGAATTGCGGCTCTTCGTAAGGATGGTCTCTCCCCCGCCGACATTCGCCGCCTTGTCGGATTGTGACCGGCCGGAGCGCTTGGCCTTGCGCTTCTTGTTCACCTGATTGACCACCGAATAGACCTTGTATTTGAGGATCGCGGCATTGAGTTCGGCCCCCAGCATGAAGATCACGCCGACCATGTAGAGGAAGACCAGCACGATCATGATCGAGGCGAGCCCCGCATAGGTGGCAGCGTAATTGGCGAAACTCGACAGATAGGCGGCAAAGCCGAAACCGAAGATCGTCCAGATGACGATGGTCAGCACCACCCCCGGCAACACATCGATGATCCGCCGGTCGCCTGCCGGCAACCATTTATGCGAAAAGAGTAACCCGATCATCAGAAGCAGGCCGGTGCCGACAAGGCCCCAATTGGCGAGTGCATTGAGATCGCTCATCAGCCACGGAAACTTGGTTTCCGCAAAGCGCTGCGCCACCGGCACCGCCAGAAGCACGATGCTGATCACGGCGAAGATGATGACCGCGACGATGACGTAACCGAGGCTGGCGAGACGCGTCACATACCAGGCCCGCGTCTCCGTCACGCGGTAGGCGCGGTTGAGCGAGATGCGCAGCGCCTCGACGCCGTTGGAGGCGAAATAGGCGGCAGCAAGCACCGAGAGGGTCAAAAGCCCGCCGCGCGGCATGTCGATCACCCGCTGGATTTCCGACGCGATCGGATTGGCGATATCGGCCGGCCAGGCGTCGAACATCAGATGGATGGCCGTTTCGGAAAATCCGCCCGCCCCCAGAAAACCGGCCAGCGCCGTGCCGAAGATCAGGAAGGGGAAAAGCGCCAGCAGGCCGGAAAGCGCCACATGGCTTGCCATAGCCCAGCCGTCGTCCTCCGAGAAATGCCAATAGGCATCCCACAGGACCTTGAAGGCCAATCGGTGCCATCGCGGCCGGCGTGTTTCTTCCTGCAAGGTCTGCTCCGTTGTGACTTAAGGCGAAATATGGGAGGAACATTCTCACTTGTACAGGTGAGTGCCGAGGAAGAATTCCTGAATGACTGCAACAAGAACGATCATTGTCACCGGCTGTTCCTCGGGTATAGGCGCTTATGCGGCAAGGGCATTGAAGGCCGACGGCTGGCGCGTCTTCGCCACGGTGCGAAAGACAGAGGATCTTGCCGCTCTAGAAGCTGACGGCATAGAGGCGCTGATCCTCGATTATACGAAGCAGGATACGATCGATCAGCTGGTGCAAACCGTAGTCGACCGCACCGGCGGCAGGATCGACGCGCTGTTCAATAACGGCGCTTACGGCCAGCCGGGCGCGGTGGAGGATCTGGCGACGGATGTGCTGCGCGTCCAGTTCGAGACCAACCTGTTCGGCTGGCACGAACTGACCCGGCAGGTTATTCCCTTGATGCGGGCTCAAGGACGCGGCCGTATCGTCAACTGCTCCTCAATCCTCGGCCTTTTGCCCTATCGGTATCGCGGCGCTTACACTGCATCGAAATATGCGCTCGAGGGCCTGACGCTGACAATGCGGATGGAGCTTGCCGGCAGCGGCATCGAGGTGAGCCTCATCGAGCCGGGACCGATCGCCACCCGTTTCACCGCCAATGCGCTTGCCAAGATTAGCGAGAATATCGATCTTGAAAATTCAGCGCATGCCGCCGACTACGCAAGGCAGCTGAAACGCCTTGATGGCAGCGGCCCAGTCAACCGCCACAAGCTCGGGCCGGAAGCGGTTTACAAGGTGCTCGATCACGCCCTGAACGCGCCTCGTCCAAAGCCGCATTATCTGGTAACCAGACCTGCAAAGCAGGGTGCGTTGCTGAAGAGACTGCTTCCGGCGCAGCTCTTCTACACACTGATGCGCCGTATCGACTGACAACTGACGGGAGGCAGGACATGTCGAGTTTCACCACCATCCTAACCCTGATCGTGATGGGCCTCGTCGTGCTTGTCCTGATCCGCGGACTGTTCAACATGCTGAAAGGCAACAACGCCAACCGCTCCAACAAGCTGATGCAGCTGCGCGTCATCCTTCAGGCGGTAGCGATCGCGCTGATCATGCTGACGCTGTGGATCACCGGCGGGGGACGGCCGAGTTGAGTGAGCTATCTTTGGACCAAGTGAAACATGGCAGCCCCTCGTCCGCCTGCCGGCACCTTCTCCCCGCAAACGGGGAGAAGGACGATGTGGCACCGTCTTGCTCCAATCTCTATCGCCGAGCAAGGCACGTCCCCTCGCCCCGCTTGCGGGGAGAGGGTTAGGGTGAGCGGCAGCTCCACCGCAAGAAGGGACTGATAGCAAAATGGTAAAACTCAACAAGATCTACACCCGCACCGGCGACAAAGGCACGACCGGGCTCGTCTCCGGCCCCCGCCGCGAAAAATTCGATCTGCGCGTAGAAGCTTATGGCACGGTCGACGAGACCAATTCGGCGGTAGGCCTTGCGCGGCTTCACACAATAGGCGTGGATGAACTCGACGTGATGCTGGTCCGCATCCAGAACGATCTTTTCGATCTCGGCTCCGACCTTGCGACACCGGATACCGGCGAGACGCTCGACTATGAGCCGCTGCGCATCATCGAGGCGCAGGCCGAGCGGCTGGAACGGGAGATCGACAGCCTGAACGGCGAACTCGATCCGCTGAAATCCTTCGTGCTGCCCGGCGGCACGGCCGCCGCCGCCAATCTGCACATGGCAAGAACCATCGCCAGACGCGCCGAACGGCTGATGGTGGAACTGTCACGGCAGGAAAAGGTCGGCGCGGCGGCACTGAAATACATCAATCGCCTCTCCGATTTCCTCTTCGTCGCCGCCCGCTTTGCAAATGATCGCGGACAGGCCGATATTTTGTGGGTTCCCGGCAAACACCGCTAGTTGCCGCTCCAGGAGATCGCGCATGTTCGTCCCGCTGCATGACACGAACGAGCTGAAATATATCCGCGTCCAATGGGTCACGATCAGCCTGATCGTGCTGAATGTGCTGGCATGGTTGTTCACCACGTTAGCGCCGGTAGAACAGGCCGAACGCGCCTCGCTGGGCCTGGGCTTTATCCCCGCCCTGATCTTCGACCACGCGGTGCTCGATCCGTCACTGATTCTGGTGCCGGAGGACATGACCTTCCTCACCTATGCCTTCCTTCATATCGACTTCTGGCATCTGGCCCCCAACATGCTCTTTCTCTGGGTCTTCGGGGACAATGTCGAAGATGCGCTTGGCCATTTCCGCTTTCTGGCCTTCTACCTTCTCTGCGCGGCCGCGGGCGCCGCATTCCACGGCTTCGTCGCACCACAATCGGAAGGCCCGCTGATTGGCGCATCGGGCGCGATCTCCGGGGTCGTCGCGGCCTATTTCCTGCTGCATCCGCGGGTGCGCGTCTGGGTGCTGGTTCTGTTTCGTATCCCACTGCCGCTGCCGGCCTTCATTCCGCTGGCGCTGTGGATCGCCCAGCAATTCGTTATGCTGGCGCTCAATATGGACGATGCGGTCTCTTGGGGAGCGCATGTCGGCGGCATCATTGCCGGGGCGCTTCTGGTGCTCGTCATGCGGCGGCCGGGCGTTCCGCTCTTCGACCGGCAGATCGTCACACCACGCGCCGTGCATCACAAACCGGGCGTTCCGCGGGTACCCGCACGCGTCGAATAGGGATATGAGAAATGCGCAAGTGTCGGCATGGAAACGGCGTTGTATTCGGGTGAAAAATGCGTATCCATGTCGCCCACTGACACATGAGGAGATGGCAGATATCGCATTTTGCCGTCGGAGATAGTCAAGGAAGGACCCCATGAAGATCCTGGTGCCTGTTAAGCGAGTCGTCGATTACAACGTGAAAATCCGCGTCAAACCGGATGGCACGGGCGTGGAACTCGCCAATGTGAAGATGTCGATGAACCCCTTTGACGAAATCTCGGTCGAAGAGGCGCTGCGGCTGAAGGAAGCAGGCAAGGCGGAAGAAGTGGTGGTCGTGTCGATCGGCCCGGCCAAGGCGGAAGAAACGCTGCGCACCGCGCTCGCCATGGGCGCCGACCGCGCCATCCTCGTCGAGACCGATGACGCCGTCGAGCCGCTCGCCGTCGCCAAGATCCTGAAGGGCGTCGTCGACGCCGAAGCGCCCGGCCTGATCATCGTCGGCAAGCAGGCGATCGATGACGATTCCAACCAGACAGGCCAGATGCTGGCGGCATTGCTCGGCACCGCCCAGGCAACCTTCGCCTCCAAGATCGAAGTATCCGGCGACAAGGCGACCGTTACCCGCGAAGTCGATGGCGGTTCGCAGACGATCGAGGTGAAGCTCCCAGCCGTCGTGACGACTGACCTGCGCCTCAACGAGCCGCGCTATGCCTCGCTGCCGAATATCATGAAGGCGAAGAAGAAGCCGCTCGACAAGAAGGCTCCGGCCGATTTCGGCGTCGACACGGCACCGCGCCTCAAGGTGCTGAAGACCGAAGAGCCGGGCGGCCGCAAGGCTGGCGTCAAGGTGGCAAGCGTCGAAGAGCTGGTTGCCAGCCTCAAGACCGCCGGCGTGATCTGACAAGGCAAGGAGACAAAAAACATGACCATTCTTCTTCTGGCAGAAAACGACGCCTCCGGCCTTTCGGAACAGACGGCCAAGGCTCTCACCGCAGCATCGCAAATTGGCGGCGACGTACATGTTCTCGTCGCCGGCGCCGGCGCCAAGGCCGCAGCGGATGCAGCAGCCAAACTTGCAGGCGTCTCCAAGGTTCTCGTCGCCGACGATGCCTCGCTGACCAACAATCTCGCGGAACCGCTCGGCGCCCTGATCGTCTCTCTGGCACCTGCCTATGACGTCATCATCGCCCCGGCCACCACCTCGGCCAAGAACGTGCTGCCGCGCGTTGCAGCCCTTCTCGACGTGATGCAGATCTCGGAAATCGTCGAGGTGGTTTCCGCCGACACGTTCAAGCGCCCGATCTATGCCGGCAACGCCATCCAGACCGTCCAGTCGAGCGATGCAAAGAAAGTCATCACCGTGCGCACGGCATCCTTCGCTGCCGCCGGTGAAGGCGGTTCGGCTTCTGTCGAAGCCGTCTCGGCTGCCGCCAATCCGGGCATCTCCTCCTTCGTCTCGGATGCACTCGCTTCGTCCGAGCGTCCGGAACTGACATCGGCCAAGGTGATCATCTCGGGTGGTCGCGCGCTCGGCTCCTCGGAAAAATTCCAGGAAGTCATCCTTCCGGTGGCCGACAAGCTGGGTGCAGCCGTTGGCGCATCGCGTGCTGCGGTCGACGCAGGTTACGCCCCGAACGACTGGCAGGTCGGCCAGACCGGCAAGGTCGTCGCCCCCGATCTCTACATCGCGGTCGGCATTTCCGGTGCGATCCAGCATCTTGCCGGCATGAAGGATTCCAAGGTCATCGTCGCCATCAACAAGGACGAGGAAGCGCCGATCTTTCAGGTCGCGGACTACGGCCTCGTCGGTGATCTCTTCGACATCCTGCCGAAGCTTGAAAAGGCGCTCTGAAGAGGGCACCTTCTTCGCAGCTGCGAAAAAAGCTGGCAAAATGATGGCCAGGCGAATAAAAAATGCCGGACCGCAATACGTGGCCCGGCATTTTTTAAATAAGCATTTTTCAAATAAAGAGCGCACGCGATAAGTGCGCCCAAGCCCAAGGGATGGAGTAAGCGTTATGGCTTTCCAGAATATCGGCATCATCGGCGCAGGTCAGATGGGCTGCGGCATTGCGCATGTTTCCTCCCTCGCGGGCTACAAGGTGCAGATCTACGATCTGGACCCCGACCGCATCCAGGCGGCACTTGCGACCATCAACGGCACGCTCGCCCGCCTTGTCGCCAGCGAGAAGATTACCGACGATCAGCGCAATCAGGCTCTCTCGAAAATCTCGGGCTCCGCCGACGTCAACGACCTGGCGCCGATGGACATCGTCATCGAGGCGGCGACCGAAGACGAAAGCGTCAAGCGCAAGATCTACACCCATGTCTGCCCGGTTCTGAAGCCCGAGGCGCTGCTTGCCACCAACACATCGTCGCTCTCCATCACCCGCCTCGCATCCGCGACAGACCGTCCCGAACGCTTCATGGGCATTCACTTCATGAACCCGGTGCCGGTGATGAAGCTGGTCGAGCTGGTGCGCGGCATCGCCACCGACGAGCCGACCTTCCGGGCCGCCAAGGAATATGTCGCCTCGCTGGACAAGACCGTGACCGTCTCCGAGGACTTTCCGGCCTTCATCGTCAACCGCATCCTGCTGCCGATGATCAACGAGGCGATCTACACCCTTTACGAAGGCGTGGGTTCGGTGGACGCGATCGACACCGCTATGAAACTCGGCGCCAACCATCCGATGGGTCCGCTGCAGCTGGCGGACTTCATCGGTCTCGACACCTGCCTGTCGATCATGCAGGTTCTTTATGATGGCCTGGCGGACTCGAAATACCGCCCCTGCCCGCTTCTGGTGAAATACGTCGAAGCCGGCTGGCTCGGCCGCAAATCCGGCCGCGGATTTTATGATTACCGCGGCGAGGTTCCGGTTCCGACGCGGTAAGGTCCTCCACTGCGCTTGTAAGAAGACGTATGACGGACTATATTGCGGAGTGAGAGGCGAGCTTTCGCCCGCCTCTCTTATTTATTTTCGGAATGTGACCCGCACGCTTGCCTGCCAGCTCGTGCGGGTTTTCCGTATGATAAACGTGATGCTAAATGGCATTGGCCACATAGTTCACTCTCCAGTTGGATAGCGAGGCCTTCGCCCGGTCGAAGCGGCCCATCCTCTCCGATACGCCTGGCAGCGCGCGTCTGCTTCCACCATCACAACTTTTGAGAGAATATCGAAAATCCGGTTGCCGTCCATCGACAATAATCTGGCGGAGGCTACGCCCCCTTCGCCGCCGTGATCAGCGCCTTGGCATCCTCGCTGTCCCATGCGGCCGGGCCGTTCATGGCACCGATCAGACAACCTTTTTTGTCGAGGATCAGGGTCGCCGGCAGGCCGAAGGCGAGGCCTTCCTTTTTCACCGCGTTGAAAACGCCCATCGAGCTGTCGCTGTAGAAGGCGAGTTTGTCGATCTTGTAGTCCTGATAGAAATTCTTCGGTTTCTGGTCGCTGCCGGTATCGATATTGACGGCGACGACCTCGAAGTCATTGCCGCCCATCGTGCTCTGCAAAGCGTTGAGCGCCGGCATCTCTTCCCGGCAGGGCACGCACCACGTGGCCCAGAGGTTGAGGAGCACCGTCTTGCCGGCGAGATCGGCCACCGTCATGTCCTTGCCTTCCGGCCCCTTGAACGCCAGCTGCAACGGGCGCGGCGGTTGCGCCGCCGCCATGGCCGCCACTTCGCCCTTGGAAAAGGCGGAAACCGACTTCGCCAGTTCGGCGGAACCTTCGCACTGACCGGCAGAGGCCGTCGTCAGGCCGTCCATGCCATTGCCAGACCCCATGCTCCTCACGTATACCGCCACGGCGCCGGCGGTAATCCCCGCAATGGCGGCAATCATGATCAATCGGGCGGACGGGAGACCAAACGGTCTTTTGGCTGTCATTATTCAACTCCAGGACTAAGCATCATGGCCGATACGAAGGACGCGACCTCTTCCAATCAGATGTGGGGCGGACGTTTCGCTTCTGGACCGGACGCGATCATGGAGGAGATAAATGCCTCGATCGGTTTCGACAAGAAGCTCTACGCCCAGGACATCCGCGGCTCGATCGCGCATGCGACCATGCTGGCCGAAAAAGGCATTATTTCGCGCGAAGATAAAGACAAGATCGTCGAAGGACTGAACACGATCCTGTCAGAGATCGAGAGCGGCAAGTTCGAGTTCTCGCGCAAGCTCGAAGACATTCACATGAACATCGAGGCACGGCTGGCGACCCTGATCGGTCCCGCTGCCGGCCGCCTGCACACCGCCCGTTCGCGCAACGACCAGGTGGCGCTCGACTTCCGCCTCTGGGTGAAGGAAGAGCTTGCCAAGACCGAGAAGATGCTGACCGATCTGATCGCAGCTTTCCTCGACCGCGCCGAAGAACATGCCGACACGGTCATGCCCGGTTTCACCCACCTCCAGACAGCCCAGCCGGTTACCTTCGGTCACCATTGCATGGCCTATGTCGAAATGTTCGGCCGTGACCGCGCCCGCGTGCGCCACGCGATCGATCATCTGGACGAAAGCCCGATCGGCGCGGCAGCGCTTGCCGGCACCGGCTTCCCGATCGATCGCCACATGACGGCCAAGGCCCTCGGTTTCCGCGAGCCGACCCGCAACTCGATCGATACCGTCTCCGACCGCGACTTCGCGCTGGAATTCCTCTCGGTCGCCTCGATCTGCGCCGTGCACCTGTCGCGTCTGGCCGAAGAAATCGTCATCTGGTCGACGCCGCAATTCGGCTTCGTGCGCCTGTCGGATGCATTTTCGACCGGTTCTTCGATCATGCCGCAGAAGAAGAACCCGGATGCCGCCGAACTGGTGCGCGCCAAGACCGGTCGTATCAACGGTTCGCTGGTAGCGCTGCTCACCATCATGAAGGGCCTGCCGCTCGCCTATTCCAAGGACATGCAGGAAGACAAGGAACAGGTCTTCGATGCCGCCGAAAACCTGGAACTGGCGATTGCCGCCATGACCGGCATGATGCGCGACATGACCATCCGCGCGGACCGCATGCGCGCCGCCGCAGGCTCGGGTTATTCCACCGCCACCGATCTGGCCGACTGGCTGGTGCGCGAGGCCGGCCTGCCCTTCCGTGACGCCCACCATGCCACCGGCCATGCCGTGGCGCTTGCCGAAAAGAAGGGCTGCGAACTTGCAGAACTTTCGCTCGATGAGCTGAAGGCGATCAACCCGGCGATCACGCAGAAGGTCTTCGATGTTCTGACCGTCGATGCCTCCGTTGCCAGCCGCCAGAGCTTTGGCGGCACCGCGCCGTCGGAAGTCAGGAAGCAGATCGCCTACTGGCGCGGCCGCAATTGAACCGTGATCGAGTGATCGCCAATTGATACGGAATTGAACTGCACAAAGGGCGGGAACTTCGCTATGAAAGTTCCGCCTGTCCGTGCCGGAGAAAGAAAAGAATGTCGAAGTCGCTGATGAATACCGCCCGCGTCGCCCTGGTGCTCGGCCTTGCCGGCATCATTACCGTCGGCTGCGGCCGCAAGGGCGACCTCGACCGCCCCAGCACGCCGGTGGAACAGCAGAACGTTCGCAAGGCCAAGGGCCAGGCAGCGGATCCGGTGGCGGACCGGCCTTTCGTCCTTGACCCCCTTCTATAATTTCCGGGATCTGACGTGAACCATTTCCAGTATATCGACGGCGTTCTGCACGCCGAAAACGTCGCCATTCCGGACATCGCCAAGGCCGTCGGAACGCCGTTCTACGTCTATTCGACGGCAACGCTCGAGCGGCACTACAAGGTCTTCGCCGCAGCGTTTTCCGACGTCGACACCATGGTTTGCTATGCCATGAAGGCGAATTCCAACCAGGCCGTGCTGAAGACGCTCGGTCGGCTGGGTGCCGGTGTGGACGTGGTCTCGGGTGGTGAACTGCGCCGCGCGCTGGCCGCAGGCATTCCGGCAAGCCGCATAATGTTCTCCGGCGTCGGCAAGACGGTTGCCGAAATGGACCTGGCGCTCGAAGCCGGTATCTACTGTTTCAACGTCGAATCCGAGCCGGAACTGGAAGTGCTCAACCTGCGTGCCGTCAAGGCCGGCAAAAGGGCGCATGTCTCCTTCCGCATCAATCCGGATGTGGATGCGGGAACGCATGCCAAGATCTCGACCGGCAAGAAGGAAAACAAGTTCGGCATCGCCTATGAACGCGCCCGCGCGGTCTATGCTCATGCGGCGGAACTGCCCGGCATCGACGTCACCGGCATCGACATGCATATCGGCAGCCAGATCACCGAGCTTGCGCCCTTCGAACATGCTTTCCGTCTGTTGCGCGAACTGGTCGACACGCTGCGCGGCGATGGCCATCGCATCGATCACGTCGATATCGGCGGCGGTCTCGGCATCCCCTACAAGGACGACAACACGCCCCCGCCGCTGCCGGACGCCTATGCCGACACGGTGAAGCGCCAGCTGCGTTCGCTGAACTGCAAGATCGTTACCGAGCCCGGCCGGCTGATCGTCGGCAATGCCGGCATTCTGGTGACCGAGGTCATCTATGTGAAGGATGGCGGCGAGAAGGCCTTCGTCATCGTCGACGGCGCGATGAACGACCTGATCCGCCCGACGCTTTACGAAGCCTATCACATGATCCGCCCGGTCGTCGTACCATCCGCCGATGCGCCGCGCATCCGGGGTGATATCGTCGGCCCGGTCTGCGAGACCGGCGATTATCTGGCGCTCGACCGCGAAATGGCCGAGCCGAAGCCGGGTGACCTGATTGCTGTCGCATCTGCCGGAGCTTACGGAGCAGTACAGGCCGGAACCTACAATTCCCGCCTCCTCGTGCCGGAAGTTCTGGTCAAGGGTTCGGAGTTCCACGTCATTCGCCCGCGCGGCACCTATGATGAGCTTATCGGGCTTGATTCCGTTCCCGCCTGGCTGGGCTGAGACCTGAATGCGCGCCCGAACGCGCATTTGACGCGACATTCACAATTGCGGGAAACTGCCTAAAATATGAGGGCCGGCACATGCCTGCCCTCGTCTTCGCCACAAAGACTGTTATCTTAGGAGCTTGTTTGCGCCGCCACGATCGGAGACGGACCGCATGAGCTTTACCCGCAAAGGTGCTTTCGACACCCATCCCGCGCTTGCCCGCAGGGTGGCCCTGAAGCGTTCCTTCGCGCGTATCGTGCTGTTTTTCGAGCGCATCCTGCCACTGGCGCTGGCGCCTGTCGGCATTGTCGCCCTGTTTTTCTCGGCCTCCTGGTTCGGCATTTTCCGCCTGTCGCCGGACTGGCTGCGCTGGATCCTGCTTGCAGCCTTCTTCGGCGGCTTCGCCCTGACGCTGCTTCCCTTTGCGCGCGTCCGCTGGCCGAGCGCCGGTGAGGCGGACCGCCTGCTCGAGGATCGCAACAATCTTCCGCACCAGCCGGTTGGCGTGCAGGAAGACGAACCTGCTTTCGAGACACCCTTCTCCCGCGCCTTGTGGAAGGAGCACCAGGTCCGCATGGCCGAGCGGATCGCCGCGCTGGACGCCGGCCTGCCGCAGCCGGATATAGCCAGACACGACCGTTTCGGCCTGCGCGCCGTCCCGGCGCTTGTCTTCACCGTGGCGCTTGCCTTTTCCTACTCCAACAGCGGCGGCAGCCTGGGCGACGCTTTCGTGCCCACGCCGCCGGCCCCTAGCATCAATCCCGACCTGCGCATCGATGCCTGGCTGACACCACCCTCCTATACCGGGCGCGCACCTGTGTTTCTGACCGGCCAGCAGGCGCAGAACAACAACGGGGCCGTCTCCATTCCGCAGAATTCCGCCCTGACGGTCCGCGTGACCGGCGGCGAGGGCGAAGAGGCCGTGGTGTTTACCGCCAGCGCCAACAAGCAGGATGTGACGCTCCAGACCGAAGAGGCAAAGGCAGCGGCGAAAAAGGCTGCAGAGCAGGCCCAGAATAACGCGCAGGCCCCGGCCAGCCAGACGCCACCACCTCAGCCACCGGCGCCCCCTGCGAACGGCAACCAGCCGCTCGCACCGCGCACCTATGCCATGGCGGTCAACGAAAGCGGCAATCTCACCGTCAATGGCCAGAGCTGGACATTCAATGTCATTCAGGATCGCCCGCCGGAAATCGCCTTCGAAGGCCAGCCGAAACGCTCGGTCAATGGCGCGCTCGAGATCGGCTTCCGTGCCAAGGACGACTACGGCATTCGTGAGGCCCATGCACTGATCGAGCCGGCAGGAACGCAGGACCCGGCCGCAACGCCGCTTTATCCGCTGCCCGAATACCGGCTCGATCTGCCGCGCCAGACCAAAGGCCAGGAATTCAAGGCCCTGACGAGCCGCAGCCTGATCGAACATCCGCTTGCCGGCAAGCGCGTGCGCGTGACACTGGTGGCGACCGATGGCGCCGGCCAGACGGGCCGCAGCCCGGCCCACGACATGATCCTGCCCGGCCGCGGCTTCTCCGAGCCGCTCGCCGCAGCCGTTGCCGAACAGCGGCAGGTCTTTGCGCTCGATACGCGACAGATGCAAAAGGCAATCGAACTCAACGAAGCCCTGACCATTCGCCCCGACGAGACAATTCCGAACCTCAGCCATTTTCTTCTGATCGAATCCGCGCGTGGACGCATGAAGCTTGCCCGCAACGAGGAGCAGCTGAAGGAAACCGCCGACTATCTCTGGGAGATAGCGCTCGGCATCGAGGATGGCGACCTGTCGCTTGCCGAACGCCGCCTGCGTGATGCGCAGCGCAATCTTTCCGAAGCCCTGGAGAATGGCGCCAATGATCAGGAGATCGCCCGCCTGATGCAGGAAATGCGCGAGGCGATGCAGGAATACATGAACGAGCTGGCGCAGCGCATGCAGAACGCGCCGCGCGCGCAGCAGAACATGCAGGCGCAAAACGTCATCCGCCAGCGTGATCTGCAGAACATGATGGACCAGATCGAGAACCTAGCCCGTTCCGGCAATCGCGACGCCGCCCAGCAAATGCTGAACGAATTGCAGCGGATGATGAACAACCTGCAGGCCGGACGCCCGCAGCGCGGCCAGCAGGGCCAGCAGCAGCAGAACAGCCAGATGCGCCAGCAGATCGACAAGCTCGGCGAGATCATGCAGGAACAGCAGCGCCTGATGGACCAGACCTTCAAGCTGGATCAGGCGCTTCGCGACCGCATGCAGCGCGGCGACCCGGAGCAGCAGGGCGAAGGCGATGAGCAACAGCAGTCGCAGCAAGGTCAGCAGGGCCAGCAGCAACAGGGCCAACAAGGTCAGCAGGGGCAACAAGGGCAGCAGGGTCAGGGCCAGCAAGGTCAGCAGAATACCGACCAGATGACCGCAGAACAGCTGCGCGAGGCCTTGAAGAACCTGCGCGCCCAGCAGGAAGGCCTCGGCAAGAAGCTTGGCGAATTGCAGCAGGGCCTGAAGGATCTCGGCATGCAGCCGGGCGAAGGTTTTGGCCAGGCGGAGCGCGAGATGGGCAATGCCGGTCAGGCGCTCGGCCAAGGTCAGGGCGAACAGGCCGTAGAGGGCCAGGGCAATGCGCTCAACGCACTGCGCCAGGGCGCCCAGAACATGATGCAGCAGATGATGCAGGCCATGCAGGGCCAGCAAGGACAGCAGGGCCAGCAGAATGGCGAGGGCGAAGGCATGGCCAACCAAGGCGGCCAGAACGGCCGCGACCCTCTGGGACGCCCGCGCGCCACGTCAGGACCGGATTTCGGCGATCAGGTGAAGGTGCCGGACGAGATCGACGTGCAGCGCGCCCGCGAAATCCTCGACGCGATCCGCGAGAAACTGGGTGGCGCATTATCGGGTGATGCCGAGCGGCAGTATCTGGAGCGGTTGCTGGAGATACGGTGAGGATTGAAGAGGCAGCGCGAGCAAAGCCCCTCATCCGCCTGCCGGCACCTTCTNNGTAATGACGGGGAGAAGGACATGTGCCGCAACCTCTCCATTCATCTCCAGCATAAAGCGGGGCACGTCCCCTCGCCCCGCTTGCGGGGAGAGGGCTAGGGTGAGGGGCAGCTTCTTTCAGATATCTCAAGCAGCCTGCGAAGCCACGCCGGCAAGCGCCATGGCGACAGCCTTGCGGATGTCCGGCAGGGCAAACGGCTTCGGCACGACGTCGACGATCTTCAAGGCGAGATCGTCGGCGCGTTCCCGCTGCTCGGCGTAACCGGTCATCAGCAGGATCTTCATATCGGGAAAACGGGCGGATGCCTGATGAGCGAGTTCGATCCCGTCCATCACCGGCATGCGGATATCCGAGAGAAGCAGATCGTAGGAGCCTTCATCGAGACGCTCCAGCCCTTCGGCTCCATCGCCGGCTTCGAAGGTTTCATGGCCATCGAGACGTAATGCCCGTGCAACGAAGCGACGGAGAGATTCCTCATCCTCAGTAATCAGGATTCTGGCCATAGCGATCATCGCTCCCTGTGTTTCAATTCGGGAGCAAATGACCAGACTTTCCTTTTCGAGGAGTAAACGGCGCGCCCTTAGAGGGCTCGCATGGTTAACGCCTTGCGACCGTCAGGGTGCGATTTCCTGCATCCTGACGGGCATTTCAGGTCAGGCGTCGCCCGTCACCACGCCGACGAAAGGCAGTTCACGGAAGGCATAAGCGGCATCCATGCCGTAACCCACAACGAAATAATCAGGGCATTCGAAACCGACATAATCGGCTTCCAGCTCTTCCTTGCGCTTGACGCTCTTGTCCAGGAGAACGGCGATCGTCACGTTGCGTGCGCCACGCTCGTAAAGCAGTTCCTTGGCGAATTTCAGCGTACGGCCGGATTCGAGAATATCGTCGATCAGAAGAACGTCGCGGCCATGCACGTCGCTGTCGATATCCTTGACGATACGAACACCCTGCGACACCGTGCCCGTGCCGTAGCTCGATAGGGTGATGAATTCCACTTCGGGGGCAAGGCCGGTTTCGTGCAGCGAGCGCAGAAGGTCGGCTGCGAAAATGAACGAGCCCTTGAGGATCGCGATGACCAGCAGATCCTTGGTAGGGCCGTTAGCGATCTCTGCGGCTATGGCATGATTGCGCTCGGCAATCTGCTCGGCGGAAAAAAGCGGTTCGATCTGCTTGCCGCGCACGACTGGCATGAGGCTCTCCTGCGTGTCTCTAAAGACGCGGCGATAGCACAATCGGCACTGCTAAAGAAAGCTTTCAGGCCCCGCGATCGGCCAAAGAGAGCCTGAGATCGGGAAGTTTTCCACCGGGATGGGGTACACGGACGGAAAAGCCGTAGCTTTCGCGGCCGCCGATCTGGGATGCGGCGGTCGAGATCAGCGTGCTCGCAACCACAACCTCGCCCGAAATAAGCTCCGCGCGGATCGATGGCATGGCGAGGCGACCCTCCGTCCGGTTCTCGACGATCCCGTTGATCAGAAGCACCCGCATGCCGTTGGCATCCTGCGGTGTCATCGTCACGTGAGTAATATCGATCGCCGGTCCCGGATCCACCGATGATCCGCCAGAAAGCAGCGAGAAACCGCCGAACAGCGTGAACACGGTCACGACGACGCTTGCGACCACCGCAACGAAGGCATCGGGAGACAAACGCAGCAGTTTGGTTTCGATCACACCGAAAAGACCACCGATAGCGGCCTTGCGTGGCGCGACCTCCGCCTTTCGCGGACGACGGTCATTAGAAGAAACATCGGCTGTCGCGCGCCGGCGGCTACGGTCGTTGACCGGCACGAAATGCGCATCCTCGATTTCCGCCTGCCTGGGGAATGGCTTGGGGAAACGGATGACCTTTCCATTGCCGCCTTTTTCCTCGCCTTCGGGCGGAAGGATATCGATCGGCATTTCGGCGCGGGCTTCGCGACGCTGCTGGAAGGTGCTCATGGTGCCCTCTCCGCCCACCTCGTTAAAACCGCTCGGATCGGTCACGATCCGACGTCAAAGGTCGGGCATTGAAACAAACTCTCCCCAGTCGTAAACTGACATGGTTAACGCTTTCCAAATTCGGCCTGAAAATCGCCCTTTTGACTGCTTGATTTACCCTTCGTTTACCCGCGGCGTTAAGAGATAGCCGCTGAAGCTTTTACACAGCCAAGACAAGGTCTCCGGTGATCCATTTCGAAAATGTCGGTCTGCGTTATGGCATGGGCCCGGAAATTCTCCGGGACATGACGTTCGACATTCCCAAACGATCCTTCCAGTTCCTGACCGGCCCCTCGGGCGCCGGCAAGACGACGCTGCTTCGGCTGTTGTTCATGTCGCTCAATCCGACCCGTGGCATCATCCACATGTTCGGACGCGATCTTTCGCAGATCCCGCGCGGCGAGTTCCCGATGCTGCGCCGCCGCGTCGGCATCGTCTTTCAGGATTTCCGTCTTCTCGATCATCTGACGACCTATGAAAACGTCGCCCTGCCTCTGCGGGTCAGGGGCAAGGACGAAGCGTCCTATCGCAATGACGTGATCGACCTGTTGAAATGGGTCGGGCTCGGCGAGCGGATCAATGTGCTGCCGGCAATCCTGTCGGGCGGGGAAAAGCAGCGCGCGGCGATTGCCCGCGCCCTGATGGACCGCCCGGAGATCTTGCTGGCCGACGAACCGACGGGCAATGTCGATCCGCCGATGGCGCGGCGTCTTCTCAGCCTGTTTCTGGAATTGAACCGACTGGGCACCGCCGTCGTTATCGCCACGCATGATCTGGCGCTGATGGATCAGGTCGATGCGCGGCGCATGATCCTGACCGAAGGACGGCTCGACATCTATGAATGAGGCAGGCCGGATGGGAAGGAATGATCTTCCCGAACAGGAAACCGCAAACCCCGAGCGCCAGGAAACATCCCGGCGGCGCACGGAGATGCGTGTTCGCCCGACCGCCGCGATCCTGCCGCCTGCGAATATTCAGGGCAATGCGCTGATGGTCGTCATCGCGATCATGGCCTTCCTTGCCTGTCTAACGCTCGGCGCAGTCAGCATGGTGCGCGCCACGGCCGCCGGCTGGCAGAGCCAGATTTCTCGCGAGATCACCATCCAGATCAAACCGGCCGATGGGCTGGACATGGACGCGGCGTTGAAAAAGGCGCGCGACCTGGCGCTGACATTCGTCGGCACCAAATCCGGCACGATCATGGATGATGCGGCGACCGCAAGACTGCTCGAACCCTGGCTCGGCGCGGACCTGCAACTGGACGACCTGCCGGTCCCCCGCCTCGTCATCATCACCATCGACGAGAGCAACCCGCCGGATTTTGCCGCGATCCGCGATCTTCTCAAGGCCGAATTGCCCCAGGCCATACTGGACGATCACCGCACCTGGGTCGATCGCCTCGTTTCCATGGCGCGAACGACGGTCTGGATCGGCACCGGTGTCCTCATTCTCGTTTTCACCGCGATGATCCTGACCGTGATCTTCGCCACCCGCGGCGCGCTTTCAGGCAATAGGCACATCGTCGAGGTGCTGCATTTCGTCGGCGCCGAGCGCACATTCGTTGCCCACGAATTCCAGAAGCACTTTCTCAAGATCAGCCTCAAGGGCTCCGCAATCGGCAGCGCGGTGGCCGCCCTGTTATTCGCAACGGCGAGCCTCTGGCAGTCGAATTCCCGCGCCACACCTGAAAGTGAACAGGCGATGGCCCTGTTCGGATCCTTCACCATCGGCTGGTCCGGTTATCTCGGTATCTTCGCAACCATGCTGGTCATCGCCCTGCTGACGACCATGACGGCCCGTTTCACCGTCATGCGGACGATCGACGAAATCGACATTGTTCGCTCCGATCCTTCCCGCTCTGATGGGCTGCCGCCATCGTGACATACAGTCATATTATTTGGTAATGTTTCTGGGACTATCCACGGCATCAAACTGCGACTAATGACGGGTCATGAAATTCGGCAAGAGCAATCGCTGGACGCCCGAAAGCCGACCTCCGGATCGGCCGGAGATCGGGTTATTGTCGCGCCAGAGCGCCTTGCGACGGTTCGCAAGACGGCTGATCATGCTGGCCTTTATCGGCATGGCCGTTCTCGGCGGCGGCTTTTTGTGGTTCGCTGATTCGGTCACCTCGCTGCGTGCACCCGATGGCGTGAAGGCGGACGCGATCGTGGTCCTGACGGGTGGTTACCTCCGCATCGAGCAGGCGCTTGGCCTGTTGCGTGATGGTGCCGGGCAAAGGCTGCTGATCTCCGGCGCCCATCCCTCCACCACGCCGACCCAGATCCGCAAGGCAACCCAGGCCTCGGCCGATCTTTTCAAGTGTTGCGTCGATATCGGCTATGATGCGATCGACACGATCGGCAATGCCAATGAAATCACCCGCTGGATCCACGACCACAACTACAAATCCGTTCTGGTTGTGACCAACAATTACCATATGCTGCGCAGCCTCCATGAACTGCGACGGGCCGATCCCGCAACGGAATTCATCCCCTACCCGGTCATCAACGCGGACCTCGCCCGCCGGGCCTGGTTCACCGAGCCGGATACGCTGCGCACCATGCTGTCGGAATACGGCAAGGTCGTTCTCGCATCTTTCCGCGACTGGCTGGGCGTCGCCCGCTGGACCGGCCTTCGCACCGAAGAGGAAGATCGCGGCAAGCCGGCAAATCCGTCCGGCTGATCTTGCCTCAACAACTCTTTTGTCGGCGCACGATCTCGTGTAGGCAACGCTTACTCATGAGGAAGCCATAATGCTGCTGTTGCGCTCGGTGCTGTTCAACACCGCCTTCTATACCGATCTCATCGTCCGGATGATTGTCTGTTCGCCGTATTATTTCCTGGCGCCGCGCAAGGCCGCGCTGCGGGTTCCCAAGGCATGGGCGAAAGCCGTCAACCGGCTCGCTGAAAAGATCATCGGCGCGACCTTCGAAATCGAAGGCCTTGAAAACATTCCCGAAGGCGGCTGCATTTTCGCCCCGAAACACCAATCGGCATGGGATACGTTCGCGCTTCTGCCGCACCAGCGCGATCCGGTCTACATCCTCAAGCGCGAACTGACATGGATCCCTCTGTTCGGCTGGTATGTGGCCAAGCAGAAGATGATCCCGGTCAATCGCGGCGCCCGCGGCAAGGTCATGGTCGAGGTGATGAAGCGCACCCAGCAGGAGATGGCGAATGGCCGCCAGCTGATCATCTATCCTGAAGGCACCCGCAAGCCGCCCGGCGCGCCGCCGGAATATCGTTATGGAATCGCCCGTATCTATCGCGACGTGCAGGTTCCCGTCGTGCCGATCGTTGCCCATTGGGGCCTGTTCTGGGGCCGTCGCAAGCTGGTAAAATATCCCGGCCACTTCAAGGTCCGCATCCTGCCGCCGATCCAGCCCGGCATGGATCCGGATGCCTTTTACGCCCATTTGATCGAAACGATGGAAAAGGCGAGCGACGATCTCTTGATCGAAACCGTCGAGGCCAACCCGAACCTGCCGCTGCCGCCGACAGCGGCCAAGCGGCTGGCGGAACTGCGGGCTCAGTCCGCGGCCTAAGCCACTTTCGGACTGACAGCCTCGCCTACGGCTTCGAGCCACAGATCGCGAATCCCCATCTGCTTCAGCTGGGCAACGGTGTTGAGTACATAGGCGTCGTTCGGACCTGACTGGCCGTGCGAGCGCAACACCACGGCTGCCGCCTCTTCCACACTGAGATTTCCTGCATATTGCGGATGCAGCCGATCGACCACATAGGTGACGGATCTGACGCGGCGCCCGTCTGCAAGACTGATGGAAACGACCCGCTCCACATAGACATTGGTGATCAGTTCGCGCTTGCGCAGATAATCGAGCGCATCCTCCCGATCCGCATCGGCGACCCTGAATGCCATGCCGCGGCATGATCCGCCCCGATCGAGCCCCATGACCAGACCCGGATTTTCCATGGTCCCGCGATGCGCAGTGGAGCGCACGCATAATGAACGGCGGAAGCCGTGAACGCGGGCAACCTGCCGCTCCACATAGGGAAATCCCGGATTCCACATCAGGGAACCGTAGCCAAAGACCCAAAATTCGTCCATATCGCACGCCATGCCGTCACTCGGGAGCGTTTCCGCTTTTCTGCGAAACGCGCAACCGCCCTATCTATTCAACGCAATTCCGGATGCAAAACCGGTTCCGACTTTTGCGGGAATTGCTTTAGTTTGCGCCGCACCATTGGGAGAACAACATGGCAGCGTCAAGCCGATCCGGCGTCAGCACCAAATTATGGCTGCTTGCAAGTGCCGTCCTTCTCGTCATCGGCCTTTACACTGCCGGCTGGTTCTACGCCGCATCCGTCCTGCGCGAAAAGACCCTGCTTCTTCTCGGCAGCCAGGCGGATGCGGGCATTTCGGCCTCATGCGAGAATGCCGAATATCGCGGCTATCCTTTCCGTATCGGGCTCTTCTGCTCGAAGGTCGATGTCGACGACAATGCCAATGGCATTTCCGCCAGCTTCGGCACGCTGCGTTCGGCCGCTCAGGTCTATAATCCGAGCCATATCGTCTGGGAGCTCGACGCCCCTTCGGAAATTCGCACCGGCCATGGCCTCTCCGTCACCAGCACCTGGGAGACGCTGCAATCCAGCCTCGTCACCAAGCTCAAGGGTGTTGAACGCGCTTCGATGGTGATCGAAAAGCCGAAAACGACCATCCTGTCCTCCGCCAATGGCCAGGCCTTCGATATCGTCGCCGATCAGTCGCAGATCCATCTGCGCCAGAACGGTTCCGATCTGGACGCCGCAATCGAGCTGCAGAATTTGACGACGACCGCGACGGGCCTGCCGCAGCTTCTTCCGGCAACCAATGCCAGCATCGACATGACGCTTGCCGGACGCGCAGGCGTTCTGGATGGCAGCGATCACAGCGGCCTTGCCCTGCACGGTTCGCAAGGCGAGCTGCGCGAATTCAAGGCGGATCTCGGAAAGGGTCAGGTATTGACGCTTTCAGGCCCGTTCTCCTTCGATGACAAGGGTCGCATGTCCGGCAAGCTGAAGCTGAGGATCGAGGACATCCCCGCCTGGCAGGATAGTCTGAGCAGCGCCTTTCCGGATCTCGAATCGACGATCGGCACGGCAGCAAACATGATGCAGGCGCTGGGCGGCGGAGCCAAGGCTTCGATCGACATCACCATTCGCCGCGGCAAGGTGTTTGCCGGCGGCCTGATCCCGATCGGTGAAATCCCGCCGATCTGAGCGATTGTAGCAAAAGCGCGAACATATTTTGCGTCCGCAATCGCGCGACGCAAAATCCTCTTGCGGTCTTACTTCTTGCTATCCAGCGCGTGGCGGCCGAAGTCGGGTGCATCCACATCCTGGCCGGCCTGCACGATCGAGCGGCGGATCGTGCGGGTGCGGGTGAAGAGTTCGAACAGCTTGTCGCCTTCGCCCCAGCGGATCGCCCGCTGCAGATAGGCGAGATCCTCCGAAAACCGGGCCAGCATTTCCAGGATCGCATCCTTGTTATGCAGGCAGATGTCGCGCCACATGGTGGGATCGGACGCGGCAAGACGGGTGAAGTCGCGGAAACCGGAGGCGGAATATTTGATCACTTCCGATTCCGTCACCGTTTCCAGATCGTCCGCCGTGCCGACGATATTGTAGGCGATGATATGCGGAAGGTGGGAAACGATCGCCAGCACCTTGTCGTGGTGCTCGGGATCCATGTCGTCCACCCGCGAGCCGAGCGCGATCCAGAAGGCCTTCAGCCTGTCGAGAGCGGTGGCATCGGTATCCGGCAGCGGCGTGAAGATGCACCAGCGATCACGGAACAGGCCGGCAAAACCCGCGTCAGGACCGGATTTTTCCGTACCCGCCAACGGGTGGCCCGGAATGAAATGCACAGTGTCCGGCATATGCGGCGCCATCTGCGCAATGACGGAAGCCTTGGTCGAACCGACATCGGTGACGATCGCGCCCGGCTTCAGCGAGCCGGCAATCTGCTTGGCAACCGCTTCCGAAGCACCGACCGGCACCGAGACGATGACGAGATCGGCATCCTTCACGGCGTCGGCGGCCGAAACCGTGTATTCGGTGCCGAGTGCCAGTTCTTCGGCGCGTTTCAGCGTTTCTTCGCTGCGCGTCGAGATGACGACATGCTTTGCAAGCCCGAGCTGCTTGACGTCGCGGGCGATCGACGAGCCGATCAGACCGATACCGATCAGCGCGATCCGCTCGAAATGCACGTCACTCATCATTTGCGTCCCCAGGGCGTCCCATGAATTCGCCCAGCGCCTCGATGACGCCGCGGTTTGCTTCTTCCGAACCGACGGTCATGCGCAGGGCATTCGGCAGGCCGTAACCCTTCACCATGCGCAGGATATAACCGCGGCTGGTGAGGAATTCGTCGGCATCCGGCGCACGCTTGCCATCGACGTCGGGGAAGTGGATCAGCACGAAATTGGCGACCGACGGCGTGACCGTGAGACCAATCGTCTCGAAGGCATGGGTCAGCTTGTCTTTCCAGAGCAGATTGTGCTCGACGGCCTCGCCGACGAAATTCTGGTCACGGATGGCGGCGGCACCGGCGGCAATCGCCGGCGCGTTCATGTTGAACGGGCCACGCACGCGGTTCAGCGCATCGAGAATGCCGGCCGGGCCGTACATCCAGCCGATACGAAGAGCGGCCAGACCATAGACCTTGGAGAAGGTGCGGCACATAACGACGTTCTTATTTTGCGAAACGAGCTCGACGCCCGCTTCGTAGTCGTTCTTGCGTACATATTCCGCATAGGCGGCATCGAGAACGAGGATGACATTCTTCGGCAGGCCGGCATGCAGGCGGCGGATATCGGCGACCGGAACATAGGTGCCTGTCGGGTTGCCCGGATTGGCGATGAAGACGAGCTTGGTCTTTTCCGTCACGGCAGCAAGTATCGCGTCGACATCGACGGTCAGATCCTTTTCCGGCACTTCGATTGCCGTAGCACCCGCGCCCATGATCTGGATCTTGTAGACGAGGAACCCGTGCTGGGTGATGATCGCCTCGTCACCCGCGCCGAGATAGACGTGGCAGAGAAGGCCGAGCAGTTCGTCGGATCCGTTGCCGCACATGATGTTTGCGACGTTGAGGCCGTGTACGGACGCGATCGCCTCGCGCAGCGCAAGCGCCTGTCCGTCCGGATAAATCTCGAGATGGCCGGCCGACTGACGGAAAGCCTCGATCGCCTTGGGGCTGGCGCCAAGCGGCGTTTCGTTGGAGGACAGCTTGAACACGCGCGCAACGCCGGGAGCATGTTCCTTGCCGGGCACATAGGCGGCGATATCCAGAATGCCTGGACGTGGAACGGGCTCACTCACAACGATGCTCATCGGATCAACCTTCTTGGAAAATGCCTGCAATGGCAGGGATGTGAGAGGGATTAAAGCCGAAAACGAATATTGTCGAGAGCAAGTGTCGGAACGATCGGAACCAAAACGTCTTTCAAAGGACCGACGACCAAAGGAGGAAATCATGGCGATCGGAGACCACGACGACATCAGAGCCTTGCTGGAAGACTGGATGAAGGCTTTGAGGGAAAAGGACGCGGACGGCATCATCAACTGCCAGTCCGCAACGGTCCGCCAATTCGGCCTTGCCCCGCCACTCCAGGAGACAGGAAACCACAAGGCCGGCCTTCAGGCCTGGTTTGACACCTGGGATGGGCCGCTGGAATTCGACATCCGTGACACGGACCTGAGGCTCGGCGGCGACACCGGCTGGTGTTCGGCGCTTGCCTGGCTAGGCGGCACGAAAAAAGGCGGAGAGAAAAACGGCTTCTGGTTCCGGCTGACTGTCGCCTTTGCCCGCGAGGATGGCCGATGGCTGATCGCCCATATCCACGAATCCGTGCCCTTCTCCATGGAAGGACAGCCACTCGGCCTGTTCGACCTTCAACCCTGATTACGGTCGCGCGTGGTTCTGACGCCCTGCGGCGCCAGAACCGGCACGAAAACACGCCGTGAAGCGCGCGCAGCCACCGGCAGGCCCTGATAAAGCCGCTTCTGTGCCTCGATGACGATGACGCCGGAAAAGACCGGCCAGAACCGGCGTCCCAATCGCTCGAGGAGATTGCGGAACTTCAGGATCATGCGGACCTTCGACGGCGGGAAGAACAGCGCCTCGGCCGCCGCACCCGGCGTGAAATTCGCCTCGCGTAGCAAGGTCGTCAGCTGGCTGCGCGAATAGGGGCGGCCTGAACCGAAGGGCGTATGCTCCATGCGCGCCCACACGCCGCGGCGATTGGGAACGACGATCACCAGCCGTCCGCCGGGCGCAAGAACCCGCCAGATTTCCTTCAGGCTCTCGCGCGGGTTTTCGGTAAATTCCAGCGAATGGACCATCAGCACCCGATCGACGGAACTGTCAGGCAGTGGCAGCTCTTCATCGAAGACGAGAGCTGTGGAGGAAAGTTCACCGACCGGCCAGTTCACCGCCCCCTGCCCCGCCGGCATGAAGGCGAAGGTGCGCTCCGTATCGGCCCGGAACCGATCGAGATAAGGCACGGCATATCCCAGGCCGACCAGACGCTCTTCCGGCAGCCGCGCCCAGAGCGAGGATAAAGCCATCGCGATCGACTGCTCCGCCAGACGGCCGAGCGAAGAATGATAGAACTCGCGAAGATCAACAATATCGACAGACAAAACGCAAATGCTCGTGTTCGTGGTTGGACTTGGACATGCCTCCCTCTACATTGTTGCGCAACACGCATTGAGCAATAGGTGTATTCGGATGAAGCCTTTGGAAATCGAAGTTTTTTCCTGTCGGAGCGACAATTACGGCGTTCTGGTGCATGAACCGGAAAGCGGATTGACGGTGTCGATCGATGCGCCGGAGGAAAAGCCGATCATTGAGGCCGCCGCCCGCCGCGACTGGAAGCTCACCCATATCTTCACCACCCACCATCACACCGACCACGTGGAAGCCAATCTGGCACTGAAGGATCGTTTCGGGCTGGAGATCATCGGCCCCGTGAACGAAGCTGTCGCCATTCCCGGCCTCGACAGGAGCGTCGAGGATGGCGAGGAATTCCAGTTCGGCGAACATCTGGTGCGGGTGATCGAAACCCCCGGCCACACCGCCGGCCACATCTGTTTCCACTTCCCCGACGACAAGATCCTGTTTGCAGCCGATACGCTCTTCGCACTCGGTTGCGGTCGCCTGTTCGAGCGCCCGGCCGCGGACATGTGGCATTCACTGCAGAAACTGGCGGTTCTGCCCGATGAAACCGCCATCTATTTCGGCCACGAATACACGCTGTCCAACGCAAAATTCGCGCTGACCATCGATCCCGACAACGAGGCGCTGAAACGGCGTGTCGCCCAGATCGAGGAGCTACGTGCAGAAGGCAAATTCACCATCCCGACCATGATGGGGCTGGAAAAGGAGACCAACCCCTTCCTGCGCGCCAACGATCCGAAGATCCGTCGCAACCTGATCATGGAGAGCAGGACGAACGAGGAAGTCTTCGCCGAAATCCGCAAGCGCAAGGATAATTTCTAGGGCAATGACCTCCAGTAGCTCCAATCAGACCGCGGAACAGATCATCGCCACGCTCGGCATGCAGCGCCACCCGGAAGGCGGCTGGTTTGCAGAAACCTTTCGCGATGGCGACGGCCAAAGCCGCGGCGCGTCGACGGCGATCTATTACCTGCTGCAGGCAGGCGAACGCTCCCACTGGCACCGCGTCCGCGATGCCGCCGAGGTCTGGCACCACTATGCCGGCGATCCGCTGCTTCTGAGGATTTCGGATGGGGCTACGGTTGAGGAAGTCCGCCTGGGTACGAACCTTGCAGCCGGTGAACGCCCGCAAGGTGTGGTGCCGGCGAACGCGTGGCAATCGGCAGAACCGCTGGGCGCATTCACGCTCGTCGGCTGCACGGTTGCCCCGGCATTCGAGTTTTCGAGTTTCGAGATGGCCGAACAAGGCTGGGAGCCTGGACAGTAACTATTCCGCAGGCGCTTCTGCCGCTTTCGATCTCGGCCTGATCATCTCCTTGGCCGCCAGCACCGCCCCGCCGGTGATCAGCACGCAGGCGATCAGTATCCGCCAGCTCGGCTCGGCAAAACCGCTTGCGAGTAGGATGAGCGTCGACAAGAGAGGTGCGGCATAGCTTGCCGCACCGATCACCTGGATGTCGCCGTTCTTCACACCATAATCCCAGGCATAAAAGGCTGCTCCGACGGGCAGCAGGCCGAGGCCGATGACGGCCGCCCATTCACTCCCGCTTGCAGGCCAGACGGTCGTCTCAAGCGCCAGATGGCAGACGAGCGACAGAAGCGAGGTTGCCAGGCAGAACCCCGTCACCACGTCGGTGGATACCCGATCGAAACTGCGTGTCAGAAGCGAATAGCCGGACCACGTGAAAGCGCAGAGCAGCGCCGCGCCATAGCCAAGGAGATAGGACTGGTCGAAGGACACGCCATTGCGCGACACGATCGCAACCGTGCCGCACAGACCGGCCAGCGCCCCAGCGACGTGGTACCAGCGCAGCCTTTCGCCCGGCAAAAGCGCCGACCCGACGACGATCAGCAGCGGCCAGAGATAGGCGATCAGCCCGGCCTCGACCGCCGGCGCATTGCGCAGTGCGGTGAAATAGAGAAAATGATAGCCGAACAGGCCGGCAATTCCGATGATCCACACTTTCGCCGGCTGTTTGAGCAGCTTGATGCGCTCGGGCCTCACGGCCAGAAGCAACAGCCCCGGCAGGCTGCCGATCGCAAATGTCATCGCATTCATCTGGAACGGCGGAACGCTTCCGGATGCGGCCGTCATCAACGCCAGCAGCGACCACATCAGGATCGCCGTAAAGCCGGTCAAAGTACCTCTAATTTTCAACTCAGGCCCCTCTTATGCATTTTTGGGCCTACTCTTCCCGCGCCGGGCCTTGCTCGTCAACCGCCGTATCGGGCGGCCGTTATATAAAGCGGTCCCATTCTTGTCGGGATACGGGCATAGATGGGAGCATAGACATTGGCACCGTCAGCCTTGGCGAACCACACTTCCATCGGCGTCTTTTTCAGATACTCGATGTCATCGCGCCCCTTACGGTAACCGGATTTCGGCTGGTAGCGGACGGTGCAGACGATGACCTCGCCCTTGAAGCCCTTCGTTTCGTAGGGTTTTGTCCCCTCCTGGCTCAAAAGAAGGTCCATCCGCGACTCCCCGTCATAGACGGGAACCCGGCTCGGGCAGACCTTAGCACCTTCCGGGAAGATCAATCCGCTCAAGGGATCGAGAACCGAACGCAAATCCTGCGGCGTCACCGGCACCCAGTTTTCCGCCTTGCGGCGGGGTGCCGGCGTGATCGTCGTGTCCGTCACATTGCCGTTCGTATAGATGACATCATAGATCCGCGTCCGTTTGCCGAGCTTGTAGACCAGATTGTATCGGTCGGCCTGAAGACGATCGCCCTTTATCCGCCCCGCCACATTCGTTTCGGCCGACACCTTTTTGATGATGTTGACGATGCCGCCGGATTTGAAGATGCCGTTGATCTTGTAACCATTGCCATCGAACTCGCTGGAAAAGGTTGCCGTACCAATCGGCAGGATGCCCAGCGTGATGTCATAATCGGTGACATGCTTCTCGGCAGACAGCGCCGGCGAGGCACTCGCGGCGAGGAGGAAAACAACTCCCGCTAGCGGGCGGATGAATGAAAACATGGTTTGCCTGCACCGGTTTGAGAATTCCGAGAATCCGATATAAGAGGCGCATCATGGCAAGAAAATAGCCACGGCTGCAGTTCGTCGCGGTGCAAAGGCACACGATAGCCAAGGTTTTGGCTTGACGCGCCGGGCCTCACTGACTATAGAACCGCAACTTTCCAATCAAGACCAGTTGGATCGGCATGCCGGACATTGTCCGGATGAGCCTCCGATTGCAGAAGAAAACAAAGGTGAATGCCATGTCTCGTGTATGCGAACTGACCGGCAAGGGCGTAATGACCGGCAACAACGTCAGCCATGCCAACAACAAGACCCGTCGTCGGTTCCTGCCGAACCTGTGCCAGGTCACTCTGATCTCCGACGCTCTCGGCCAGCGCTTCCGCCTGCGCGTTTCCGCGCACGCCCTGCGTTCGGTTGAACACCGCGGCGGCCTCGACGCCTTCCTTCTGAAGGCCAACGAGACCGAACTGTCGATGCGCGCTCGTCTGCTGCGTCGCCAGATCGCCAAGAAGACTGCAGAAGTCGCTGCTGCTTAATCAGCGAATTCTACAATCACCGGCTTTGGAGAAGGCTTGACCGGATAATACCGGACAAGCCTTTTCTCTTGGCCTTCCCGCAACTGGTGGCATACCCCAGGATAAAAAAATGCAAGTAGCACGCTATACCCTTATCTATTCCCTCGCGATGGCAGCCATTGTTGTCGCCTCCAACATTCTCGTCCAGTTCCACCTGACCGGAACTCTGTGGGGCATCGCTCTCGGCGACATCCTCACCTGGGGCGCTTTCACCTATCCCGTCGCCTTCCTCGTCACCGATCTCGCCAACCGCCAGTTCGGCCCGGCCATTGCCCGTCGCATCGTGTTTGTCGGCTTCGTCGTTGGCGTCGCTCTGTCCTTCTGGCTCTCGGAACCACGCATCGCGATCGCCTCCGGCACCGCCTTCCTGATCGGCCAGTTGCTCGACATCTCCGTCTTCAACGAGCTGCGCCGCCAGAGCTGGTGGAAGGCCCCGCTTGCCGCCTCGATGATCGGCACGGTGATCGATACGGTCCTGTTCTTCTCGATCGCCTTTGCGCCCGTCTTCGCCTTCATCGGTCCGAACTTCGACTTCGCCACCGCATCGGCTCCGATCCTCGGTGTGATGTCCACCGAAGCACCGCGCTGGATCTCCTGGGGTCTTGGCGATCTCGTGGTCAAGGTCGTGGTCGGCGTGGTCCTGCTTCTGCCCTATGGCGCTCTGATGAACGTACTGAAGCCGATGCAGCAGGCCGCACCTGCCCGCTAATACTGGCCGGCTTTGGCCATAACGACAGGATGACGGAGAATTGCATCTGCAAGCTCCGTCACCGAACCCAACGAATTCAGCCGTAATATCGGCGCCGTCTGGGTTACAAGCCAGGCTTCATGGGCCGCAAGGCTTCGCCGTTCCGGCCCGGCTGCATCATAACTTTCCGCCCATTCCAGAAATTCTCGACTCTTGACAGCCATATCGCCGCCGGGCTCGATCCGCGTACCATAGCGCTCGATCTCGCGGGCACGGATGCGACCCATACGAACGGCCGGATCCAGCTGCAGAAACACGATCAGTTGATAGAGCGGTTCGATGGACACGCCCCATTTGAGGGCAGAGCCCGTCAATATCCACCCATGATCGGGCCTGGCTCGCTCATGAAGCAGATCGATGCGAGCCTCGATCGGCCGTGGCGTGGTGTAAGGCGGATCGGTCGGCATCCAGTAAAAATCATCGGAATCCAGATGATCGACACCAAGACGGGCGGCCAGGACCGCGCCGAGTGTGGTGGTGCCGGAACCCGATGCCCCCATGATATGTAAACGAACCATCGCCCAATCCTCCATGCACACAATGGAGAAGGCTAAAGAACCGCGATCACGGTTTCAACCGGAACTCCAGCATCACGTTACGTTGGAGAAAATTGCCGTTGTCGTCCGAGACAAGAATAAGATGTGGCTGCCCATCCGCCCCTTCGACGACGTCGATACCTTCCATATTGTCGATCGCATGGTTCATGCCGACATCGATCAGCACCTCACCATCGGCCACAGAGCCGGGATGGATATCGGCGCCCTTGATGCGCCTGATACGCATGCCCATTCCGCCGACAAAACTGAACCGACGCTCCAGAAGCAACAGATCGCCGTCCGGCAGGAAGGCGCCGTCCGTCGCATCATAAGGGTCGTGGCGCACAACCGTGAACTGCCCCTTCCGTGGACCATCGACGATCGCGGCAAGCAGATTGCCCGCTTCATCCCGGCTGCTCTCCGCGATCGCCACAAGCCCGCCTTGAAGCGGGCTGGAAGCGGGCGACACGACCAGCGTTTCAATGCCGGCATTCCGCCGAAGCTCGTGTAGCGGGATGAGGAAATCTACATCGCGTGAGGGCTTCGACCTCTCGAAACCGGGATCGGGATAGGCCTCGATCCTGTGCCGCTGCTCGAAGCTGACAAAGGCCTCGCCGTCGCGCAGCGCCAACCCTTCGGCGTCCGATGCGGATTTGGAACCGGCACGGCCATCACGCATCAGGATGGGACTGACTGCAACGTCGGAAAGCCCGGACAGCCTGCCCGCTGCATCCCGCGCGATCCGGCCGGTCAGCCACTCGCCCGTATCGAGAACGGAAACGAAGCGCGTGCCATCCGGCCGCAACCGGATGCTGGAAAGTGACTGGACGCGGCCATCGTTCGAGCTGAACTCGATGCCGCCGATAAACTCCAGCGGCCCGAACACGGTCTGATCGGAGCCGGACTTGAATTGCGAGATCGGCTTCGCCCTCACCTGCACTGCATCCTGTGCAAATGATATGGCCGGCATCATCGCAAGGACGACACCGGCCAGAAGAACGTATGAGAGCTTCGACAACGAAGTCAGCCGGCCCGGCGCATGCGACCGCCGCGCGCAGCACCACCTGCCGCCTTGTCGGCAAACAGTTCGGCAAGCTGCTCGGTCATCGCACCGGCAAGCTCGTCGGCATCGACGATGGTCACGGCATTGCGATAATAGCGCGTCACGTCATGGCCGATACCGATCGCCAGCAGTTCCACCGGCGACTTTGTCTCGACCTGCTCGATGACGGCGCGCAGATGCCGCTCCAGATAATTGCCCGGATTGACCGAAAGCGTGCTGTCATCGACCGGCGCACCATCCGAGATCATCATCAGGATCTTGCGCTGTTCCGGCCGGTTGATCAGCCGGTTATGCGCCCACATCAACGCTTCACCGTCGATGTTTTCCTTGAGCAGGCCTTCGCGCATCATCAGGCCAAGATTGCGGCGCGAACGACGCCACGGGGCATCGGCCGACTTGTAGATGATGTGGCGCAGATCGTTGAGACGGCCGGGCGACGCCGGCTTGCCGCTGGCAAGCCAGTTTTCGCGGCTCTGGCCGCCCTTCCACGCCTTGGTGGTGAAGCCGAGGATCTCGACCTTGACGCCGCAACGCTCCAGCGTGCGGGCCAGAATATCGGCGCAGGAGGCGGCAACCGTGATCGGCCGCCCACGCATCGAACCGGAATTGTCGATGACGAGGGTCACGACCGTATCGCGGAACTGCGTGTCGCGCTCCTTCTTGAAGGAGAGCGGCTGCATCGGGTCGATGATCAGGCGCACCAGACGGGCCGGATCGAGATACCCCTCTTCCAGATCGAAATCCCAGGAGCGGTTCTGCTGCGCCATCAGGCGGCGCTGCAGGCGGTTCGCCAGACGACCGACGGCACCCTGCAGGTGAGCAAGCTGCTTGTCCAAGAAAGCGCGCAGCCGATCGAGTTCCGCCTCGTCGCAAAGCTCTTCGGCGGTAATCTCCTCGTCGAATTCCTGCGTGAAGATGTGATAATCCACCTTCTCGTTGAAATCGTCGAACGGGCTGTTCGGGCGGCGTGTCTCGCCGGGCGTTTCGGAATGGTCGTCGGCCTCGTCGGACATCTCGTCGTCCGACATTTCCGCGCCGTCCATCTCGCCTTCGTCCATCTCCTCGTCAGCCGCATCGCTCTGCTCTGCGGGGGCGGCATCGGATCCGGCTTCTTCCTCGACCTCTTCGTTCTCGGTCTCGCCGCTGCTCGGCTGATCCTCTTCCGACTGGTTCTCGATCTCTTCCGGCTCGTTTTCGTCGCCGTCCAGATCCTCGGCCATCTGCATCGAGGACAGCATGTGGCGGACGAGCTTGGCGAAGGCCTGCTGGTCCTCGATCACGTTTTTCAGGTTGTCGAGATCGCCAGAAGCGTTCTGCTCGATGAAAGGACGCCAGAGATCGAGCACCTTTCCGGCGCTTTCCGGCGGCTTCTGGCCGGTCAGCTTTTCGCGCACCAGCATGGCGACCGCCTCGCCGATCGGCGCTTCTTCCTGCCGCTCGATGCCGGAGAAATTCGCCTTGGCGTATTTCTCTTCCTGCATCGAATTGAGGTTGGCGGCGACACCCGCCATGCGCAGCGCGCCGATCGATTCGACGCGCGCCTGCTCGACGGCATCGAAAATCGCCCGTGCGTCCGACCCCTGGGGCGAAAGCGTCGCGTGGACATTGCTGTCGTGGCAGGCGATCCGCAAGGCCATTGAATCGCCAAGACCACGCGTCACCGCAAGCTCGTGCGCTGTCGGGCGCTTGGAAATTTCCGGCAGGCGAATACGCTCGCCGGCCAGACCCGGACGCTCGTTGGCGAAGGAAACCTCCACCTCGTGATTGCCGGCGATCGACCGCACGCAGCCGGTTATCGCCCGCCGCATCGGTTCGGTATCGACCGGACCGGCGGGCTTGCCCTTGGAATTGTCTCCGCGACCTGCCATAGGCTTCGCTTCCTCTGCCTTATGCTCCCAGTACGATGTTGGCGGCGCTTTCCTTCAGCTCGACGCCGAAGGCGCGCTGGTACTGCTCGGCCACCAGGGTCCGCTCCAGCTCATCGCACTTGTTGAGGAAGGTAATGCGGAAGGCGAAGGCCACGTCACCGAAGATCTCAGCGTTTTCAGCCCAGGTGATGACGGTACGCGGGCTCATCACGGTCGACAGGTCGCCGTTGATGAAGGCCGAACGGGTGAGATCGGCAACACGGACCATCTTGGAAACCGTCTCGCGACCTTCCTTGGTGGCGCCGAACGACTTCACCTTGGCGGCAACGATATCGACTTCCTTCTCATGCGGCAGGTAGTTCAGCGTGGTTACGATGGACCAGCGGTCCATCTGCGCCTGGTTGATCTGCTGTGTGCCGTGATAGAGGCCGGTCGTATCGCCGAGACCCACGGTGTTGGCCGTCGCAAAAATGCGGAAGGCAGGGTGAGGACGGATGACGCGGCTCTGGTCGAGCAGCGTCAGGCGGCCGGAACTTTCCAAGACGCGCTGGATGACGAACATCACGTCCGGGCGGCCGGCATCATATTCGTCGAAGACGAGCGCGACATTGTGCTGGTAGGCCCAGGGCAGGATGCCGTCCTTGAATTCGGTGATCTGCTTGCCGTCTTTGAGAACGATCGCATCCTTGCCGACGAGATCGATACGGCTGACATGGCTATCGAGGTTGATACGCACGCAAGGCCAGTTGAGGCGGGCTGCGACCTGCTCGATATGGGTGGATTTACCGGTACCGTGGAAGCCGGAGACCATCACGCGTCGGTTATGGGCAAAGCCTGCAAGAATGGCGAGCGTCGTGTCGCGATCGAAGAGATAGTCCGGATCGAGGTCCGGCACGTAAGGGTCGCCATTGCTGTAGGCGGGAACCATCAGATCGGTATCGATGCCGAAAACTTCCCGAACCGAAACCGTCGTGTCGGGGAGGTTGGTAATATCCAGGTCAATCTTGCTCATCATAACTCCAGGGCACGGGCGACCGCCCGGCCATCAATCACGCTGCCTTGATTTTTGAGGCTTAGCAGAAACCCGCCTGCTTCAACAACTGATATGCTTGCACCACGGCACGAAAACGTTCCTCCGAGCCGCGGTCACCGCCATTGGCATCAGGATGGTGCTTTTTCACCAGTTCCTTGTAGCGGGTCTTGATCTCGCTCGAGGTCGCGTTGGCGCCAAGCTCCATCGTGTTGAAAGCCTTGGCTTCCAGTGTCTTCAGCTTCCGTCCCTGAGTCTCGTAACGACCGCCACCGCCGGCCCGCGCCTGCGAAACGAAGCCGAAAGGATCCTTGAAGCGCTGCTGCGTATAGGCGGAACCCGAGCGTGACGACGAATGGATCGGCCCGTCCTTGGCGTCCTTGTTGACGCCGACCTTCCATGTCGGGCGATGACCGGTGATTGCTTCCTTCTGGTAGCGCGCGATCTCGCCGTCCGACAGGCCGGAGAAATAGTTATAGCCCTTGTTGTATTCCTTCACATGCTCGAAGCAGAAAATGAAGAACTGGCCTTCGGCATTCCGCCCGACCGGCGCCTTGTGCACACCTGGCCTGTCGCAGCCGTCCCACTGACAGGTCGGCGCTTGCGGCGGGGCATCTTGCTGCCTTTTCCGGCGCGTCCGGATCCGGTCGAAATATTTGGAGTCGAGCTTCATGAGGCACTCATTATGGGGCCCAAGATGGGGCCAAACAAGAATTGACAAAGCGGTTTGTTGCTGGTTTCTGGATCACCCTCTTGCGCCGACTACCGGAGCCTAAAAATGTCCATCAGAGCCCGTATCGAAGCCACACTTCGCGATAATCTCGCGCCCGAAAGGCTCGATGTGATCAACGAAAGCCATCAGCATGCCGGCCATCAGCCGGGCATGGATGGAGAAGGCGAAACACATATGCGTGTGCGTATCGTCGCAGCAGCCTTTTCAGGCATGAGCCGGATCGACCGGCATCGGACGGTGAATGCCCTTCTGAAACCGGAACTGGACGCCGGTCTTCACGCGCTTGCGGTGGAAGCCGCAGCACCGGGAGAACCGACGCGCTGGTGATGGGGTTTAGATAGGGATTGGTGGGGCGAAGACCAAGCCCCGGCCCCACGCCCTTGCGAAGCTTCACAGATCGCATTCTATCCGACTAAGCCGCGATCTGCGGCTCTTCGGCGATAACGACCATGTTGCGCCCACGGTGCTTGGCCTCGTAAAGCGCCTCATCTGCCCGCTGGAGAAGCTTTTCGATCGCCATCTGCGCAGGCATGGCGGAAGCAACGCCGAGGCTTGCGGTCACGATATCATGATCCGACCTGCCATGCGGAATGGCCAGCTCCTCGATCGCCCTGCGGATCTTTTCAGCCATGGCCACGGCCTGCGGAGACCCCTGCCCCGGCAGCAGGATCAACATCTCTTCTCCACCGAAACGGAAAACCGAATGCCCCTTGCCCACTGTCGCGCAGATGTGCTGCGAAACAGTGCGGATGCAGGCATCTCCATCGAGATGCCCATAAAGGTCGTTGAAGCGCTTGAAATGATCGATATCGAGCAGGATGACCGAAACCACCTGCGGCGCGGCCTCAACGCTCCAGATTTCGCGTCCTATACGCGCCAGTGACCGGCGGTTCAGAAGCCCGGTCAGCTCGTCGCGCTCGGAATTGACCTCCAGCCGCCGGTAAAGAAGGCTTGCGCGCAACTGGTTGAGAAAATTACGCCGGTCGGTGCGCTCCAGGAAATAGGCGGCGGCGGCGAGGAATATCGACAGCATCAGGTAAAACGTCACGATGCCGCCAAAGGTAACGGCATCGAATGCGTCGGTCAGATAGGCGGCGGAAAGATGTGAGAGACACATCAGCGCCAGTCCGGTCAGTATGGCGCGAAACAAAGGCCGCAAGGCGATGACGAAAAACAGGAAGGCCGCAGCATTGTAGTTCTGGTAGATCAGAAGATAGGAACTCTGGCTACCGACGGCAGCCGCCATTGGCAGGCTGACACCCAGGACTGCAACAAAGACGCTCAAGGCATCATAAAGACGTGAACTCGGCCAGTGCCGCACCGCGAAAGCCGATGCGATGACGGCGGGCGTGAACACCAGAAACCTGAGCGCCGTCACTTCGGTCAACACGTCGGGGATCATGGCCCGATCGCCGAAATAAACCAGATTGTAGATCAAAAGACCGATCGCGACCCAGATGCCGATGAGGCGATTGCGCTCCGCGACATAATCCCGCCTGAACAGCAATTCGATTTCCGGCCTGAAACGCAGAAGCGCGAAACGATGCGCTATCTGGGCCTCCACCTGCTCCAATGTCACGATACTCATGGCAATACCTTAAACATACGGTAGTGCCGGCGTTAGGTTACAAAACTGAAGATTGAGCTAAACTTTCGTGATCATTTGTCAGCATTAAGAATGTCGCCCGAACCGAAATCACTCCGCCGGAAGCACAGCATCATCAGCCGGCCTGATCCTCAGCCGGGTGATCCGGTTCTTTTCACGCTTCATCACGACAAACCGCTTGCCATAGAACGTAAACGCCTGCCGTTCTTCGGGAATAAGCTTGGACGAATTGATCACCAGCCCGGCGATCGTCGTCGCATCGTCATCCGGCAGGTCCCAGCCGAGCGCGCGATTGAGGTCGCGGATCGGCACCGAGCCATCGACCACGATCGAACCGTTGGCTTCCTTGCGCACGCCCTGGATCTCGACATCGTGTTCGTCGGCAATGTCGCCGACGATCTCTTCCATGATGTCTTCCAGCGTGACGATGCCCTGCACCTCGCCATATTCATCGACCACGACGGCGAAATGTACCTTGCGCTTCAGGAAGGCCGCGAGCTGATCCTTGAGGCTCGTACTGTCGGGCACGAACCAAGGCTTCTGCATGATCTTCAATATATCGACATCGGCAGGCGTCGTGTCCGGCTCCAGCAGCGCGCGCAGCAAATCCTTGGCATGCACGACACCGATGATGTTTTCCGTCGAATTGCGCCACACCGGCATGCGCGTATAGGGGCTTTCGAGCACCGTGCGCACGATCACATCCGCCGGATCATCCGCATTGACGGCCACCATCGCCATGCGGTGGCGCATCACGTCGGAAACTTCCAGCTCGGTGAGATCGAACAGCTCGCTCAGCCGGTCGCGATCCTGCGCACCGAAATTGCCGTCCCGGTGCATCGCATCGAGCGCGGCATGCAACTCGTCATGACCGCAAAGCATCAGCGTTTGGCCGTTCAGCGACGTTCCGGTCGCACGCATCAGCCCGCGGATGACCGCGTTGATACTGCGCGAAAGGAGGCCGCCGGAAGCTGTCATTTTGCCAGCTTTTCTTTCAGGAAGCTGAGCACTTCCGAAGACGGAACATCGTCGGCGACAAAGGACTGGCCGATGCCGCGGGTGAGAATGAAAGTCAGCTTGCCGCCCTTCACCTTCTTGTCCTGCATGATCGCATCGAGAAGCACATCCGCGCCGGGCAGTTCGCCGGGAATATCGCTCATCTTCGTCGGCAATCCGACCGCCTTCAGGTGGCCTTCGACACGCTTGGCATCGTCCGGGCTTGCGAGATTGAGGCGGGAAGAGAACTCATGCGCCAGAACCATGCCGATCGCGACACCTTCGCCATGCACCAGCCTTGCGCTGTCATAGTGGGTGGCGGCTTCGAGCGCATGACCGAATGTATGGCCAAGATTGAGCAGCGCGCGGCGCCCCATCTCCCGCTCGTCCTCGACCACGACATCCGCTTTTGCCTGGCAGCTGACGGCAATCGCCTCGATCCGCTCCGGTCCACCTTCGAAGACCTTTTGCCAGTTCTTTTCCAGCCATTCGAAAAATTGAGGATTGTCGATCAGGCCGTATTTCGCCACTTCCGCATAACCGGCGCGGAATTCGCGCGGCGAAAGCGTATCGAGAATAGACGTATCGGCCAGAACCAGATCCGGCTGATGGAACACGCCGAGCAGGTTCTTGCCATGGCGGGAATTGACGCCGGTCTTGCCGCCGACGGAACTGTCGACCTGCGAAAGCAGCGAGGTCGGGATCTGCACGAAACGCACGCCGCGGCGCACGATACCGGCGGCAAAACCGGCAAGATCGCCGATCACCCCGCCGCCAAGCGCGATCACCGCGTCATTGCGTTCGATACGGGCAGCAAGCACCATGTCGCAGACGGTTGCCAGATGGTCGAAGCTTTTCGTCTTTTCGCCGGCAGGAAGCGTCAGCGACACGGCTTCGATCCCGTCGGTCTGCAGTCCGTCCATCAAGGCTTCGAGATAGAGCGGCGCGACATGTTCATCGGTGATGATCGCAGCCTTTCGGCCCTTGAGCCTTGAAGTGATTTCTCCGCCAGCCCGCGCAAGCAAACCGGGGCCGATCAGGATGTCATAAGCCCGGTCTCCGAGCGGCACATGTACGAGGCGTTCAGGGGATCGGGACTGCACTGTCATTCTGTATCACCTTGTTGAGCAAGCGTGGCGATGGCCTGCAGAACCTCGTTGGCCATCAGGTCCTTGCGGACATTCACCGACATTACCGTGAGATCAGCCTCGGCATAGATCGGGTAACGCTGGATCATCAGGTTTTCCAGCGTCTGTCTTGGATTTTCGGTCTTGAGCAGCGGGCGATGGTCGCGCCGGTTGACCCGGTCCCACAATGTATCGAGATCGGCATTCAGCCAGATCGACAAGCCGCCCTGCTTGATCTGGGCGCGCGTCGCTTCGTTGATGAAGGCACCGCCGCCGGTCGATACCACCCGTGGGCCCTGCTTGAGCAGGCGTTCGACCACCCGCGTTTCCAGCGCCCTAAACTCCGTCTCACCATATTGTGAGAACAGTTCCGCGATCGTCATCCTCGACACGGATTCGATTTCCGCGTCGGTATCGACAAAGGGAATTGCGAGCGCCTGGGCCACCAGCCGGCCGATCACAGATTTTCCGGCGCCCATCAGGCCGACAAAAATCAGGTTGCGGTTGCCGAGCGCTGCGCGAGCCTGGTCCCGTAATGTCTGTCGCTCGACTGTTATTTCTTCACTCATGATGCCGTCCGTTCGCAAAAACGGTATCAACAAATGTTCATTCAGCGTCAAGCCACGCAGGCGACGAGATCCCCTTAGATCACCCGGAAGATGCACTTCTTGTCGATCTGTAAACCATTAGGGCTATAGTGCGCCGTAACGATACGGAGCCTTTCCATGCCCACACTCTTCCGCTTCCTGCTCATCCTGGCAGCCATTGCCGGCGTGATCTATGGCAGCATGGTCGCGCTCGTGGTGCTCGTCGAGCCGAAGGAGCGCGAGATCACCATCCGCGTCCCCTCGGAACGACTGAACCCGCCGGCGCATCAATAACCGGGCGATCTTTCATGAAGGATCTTTCCGCCGCCCATATCGAAGCCTTTCTCGAAATGCTGAGCGCAGAACGCGGAGCCGCCGAAAATACGCTTCAATCCTACAGGCGCGACCTGGATGATCTCTACGATTTTCTGATTTCGCTAAAGACCTCGCCGCTTGCGGCGCAAAACACGCATCTTTCCGCTTACCTGGGAAATCTGAACAAGCGAGGCTTTGCCGCCTCCTCGCAGGCACGCCGGCTGTCCGCCATGCGCCAGTTCTACAAATTTCTCTATGCCGAGGGACTGCGCGGTGACGATCCCTCCGCCATTCTCGATGCGCCGAAAAAGGCGCGCGCCCTGCCGAAGAACATGAGTGAAGAGGACGTCACCCGTCTTCTGGAACGTGCCACGCTGGAAGCTGCTGAACCGGGCAACGGCCAGCTGTCGCGCCTGCGCATGCTGGCACTTCTCGAGCTTCTCTATGCGACGGGCATGCGTGTCAGCGAACTCGTTTCGCTCCCCTTGAAAGTGCTGGAGCAGGATGGCCGTTTCCTGATGATCCGCGGCAAGGGCAACAAGGAACGGCTCGTTCCGCTGTCACGCTCCGCAATTGCCGCACTCAAGGCCTATGGCGAGGCGAAACGGGCAATCGAAGCGGATGGAGAGGAAAGCCCCTGGCTGTTTCCGTCCCAGGGCAGTGCCGGCTATCTGCCCCGCCAGGTCTTCGCCCGCGACCTCAAGGGCATCGCCGCCCGCGCCGGCCTCAAGACCGCCGCGATCTCGCCGCATGTCATGCGACATGCCTTCGCGAGTCATCTTTTACAGAATGGCGCTGACCTGCGCGTAGTACAGGAACTGCTTGGACATTCAGACATTTCGACCACGCAGATATACACGCATGTGCTGGAAGAAAGGCTTCGTCAACTGGTGGAAACACATCACCCCCTTGCAAAAGAAGCCAAAAACCGGGATTAGAAGCCCCAAATGAAAAATGGGAGCTCCATGTTCCCATGGGAAAACAACGGGAAACCGGATCTGATGCAAACCTATCTCGATTTCGAAAAGCCAATCTCGGACCTCGAGGGCAAGATTCACGAGCTCAAGAAGCTCGCGACCGAAGACGAGAGCATCGATACGTCCGACGAGATCAATCGGCTTGAAGTGCGCGTCAAGGAAGCCACCCGCGAAATCTATTCCAAGCTCGGCGCCTGGGAAAAGACGCAGGTCGCGCGCCATCCGCAGCGTCCGCATTTCGTCGATTACGCAGCCCATCTTTTCACCGAGTTCACGCCGCTCGCCGGTGACCGCAACTTCGGCGAGGATGCCGCCATCCAGGCAGGCCTGGCGCGTTTCAACGGCATTCCGGTCGCCTTGATCGGCCAGGAAAAGGGCAGCGACACCAAGACCCGCCTCAAGCATAATTTCGGCAGCCCGCGCCCGGAAGGATACCGCAAGGCGATCCGCATCATGGAAATGGCTGACCGTTTCGGCCTTCCGGTCATCTCACTCATCGATACCGCAGGCGCTTATCCAGGCGTCGGCGCGGAAGAACGCGGCCAGGCGGAAGCTATCGCCCGTTCGACGGAAATGTGTCTTGGCCTGAAAGTTCCGATGATTTCGATCGTCATCGGTGAAGGCGGCTCGGGCGGCGCGATTGCGATCGCCACCGGCAACCGCGTCTATATGCTCGAACATGCAATTTATTCGGTCATTTCACCGGAAGGTGCGGCTTCGATCCTGTGGCGCGATTCGACCCGCGCGCGCGAAGCGGCCACCAACATGAAGATCACCGCGCAGGATCTGAAGGGTCTCGGGATCATCGACGAGATCATTCCCGAACCGAATGGCGGCGCGCATCGCGAGCCGATCACGGTCATGAACGCTGCAGGCAAGGTGATTTCGTCCGCTCTGACAGATCTTTCGAAGCTTTCCGGCGAAGAAGTGCGCAACGCACGCCGCCAGAAATTCCTGGAAATCGGTCGGAACCTCTGATTGTCACTTTCTTGATAGAAGGTTGCCAATCAACGCCACATTGATCATAACAGTGAGCGCCGAGAATCTTGCCGGACAGGAGATTTCTAGCGGTTAAGAAAATATAAAGCTTACCGTACCATTATTACACGCTCTGCCCCGGTTTGATGCCGAACTAGATATGTGGTCCGTTCCGATGCGTCTGAAGCACATCGCCTTCGCTCTTCTGGTTGCAACAGCCCTTACAGGCTGCAACGACACCCTTGATTCTGCCGGAAACATTGATCTTTCCAAGGTCAAGAACAAGGTCGAGCAACCCTTGCCGTCAAAGATCGTCGCCGACATGCAGGCGAAGAACATGCCGCGCAATTCGCCGATCATGATCCGCATCCTCAAGGAAGAGGGCAAGCTCGAGGTCTGGAAGGCGAAGGCCGACAACCGCTTCGATGTCATCAAGAGCTACGACATCTGCGCATGGTCCGGCAAGCTCGGGCCGAAGATCAAGGAAGGCGACCGCCAGGCACCGGAAGGTTTCTACAGCCTGACGCCGGCGCACCTGAACCCGAATTCGAAATATTATCTTGCGATCAACACCGGCTTCCCCAATCGCTATGACGCGGCCAACGGACGCAACGGCACCAACCTGATGATCCATGGCGCCTGTTCGTCGTCGGGCTGCTATTCGATGACCGACCAGCAGATCCTAGAAATCTACGCGTTTGCCCGCGACGCCTTCAAGGGCGGCCAGACATCCGTCCAGCTGCAGGCATTGCCCTTCCGCATGACGGCGGAAAACATGGCCCGCCACCGCGAAAGCGAACATTCCGACTTCTGGAAGATGATCAAGGTCGGCTACGACAATTTCGAAGTCACCAAACGTCCGCCGGAAGTCGCCGTCTGCGGCAAGAAATACGCCTTCAACCAGGTAAGCAAAGGCCCGCTCAGCGCAGCCGCCGCCTGCCCGGAAATGTCGACGTCACCCGCACTGGTCTCGGCTCTATCCACCTACAACAAGAGCTATGACGTCGCCTTCGAGAAAGCCGTCGACAAGCTTGGCACCAAGGTCTGGTACGAGCCGAGCGAAGCCGAACGCAAGGCCGTGGTTGCCGAAAAGCGCAAGGGCCGCGAACTCGCCTATGCTCCGACCGGCACGTCGCTCGAAGCCGGCAAGCTGATGAGCCAGTCCGAATTCCAGGCGCTGATGGAAAAGCGGATGGCTGCCGGCCAACCGAAGCCTGCATCGGCCCAGCTCGCCTCCACCGCCCCGCAGCCCGCAACCGTGGCTGAACGGATGAGGCAGGGCCGCCTGCCTGCGACGACGGGCACGGTTCCCTCCTCCTCGCCCGCAGTAGCGGCAACACCAACAGTCCAGACTGCCGAAGGCAGGACCACTGCCGTGCCGGTTCCAGAACAGAACCCGCTCGCTTACACGGCACCTTCTGCTCCCGTCAGCGAAGCCAAGAAGCCGTTCTGGAAGTTCTGGGACAAGCAGTGACCGCCTCGGTCGACGCGCTTTACGACCTGAGAGGACTGAAATGCCCTCTCCCGGTCCTGAAAACCCGTCGTCGGCTTAAAGCTCTTCATGATGGCGATCGTCTCATTCTGGAGACCAGCGACCCCCTGGCCGGGATCGATATCCCGCATTTCTGCCATCAGGAAGGTCACGAACTCCTGGAGAGCGAGAAAACGGCGGAAGGCCACCGTTTCGTCATTCGCAAGCGTATGTCGGTTAGCGCCTGAAGCCTGGCACGGCCAGCGGATTGTCTTCCAGCGCCGCGCGATCCGGACGATCGAGCCTCGGCTCGCCGGTAAATGCTGCAAAGAGATCGGCGACGAACCCTTCAGGCAGCCCCTTGGTGATCAGCACCATCCGCGTCTTCTGGTCGGAACCTTCCGGCCAGCGCGGCAGGCGCTGCGGCGGATGGAAGATCGCCTGAACCCCGTGCAGCACCAGCGGCCGCTCCGGATTGTCGGAGAGTTTCACGATCGCCTTCATCCTGAGCAGCTTCTCGCCATGCGCGGACCTCAAGAGATCGATGAACATGTCGAGCGCCATCGGATCGATCGGCCGGTCGTGGACGATCGAAAACGAGCGGATATCGTCGCCATGACGCGTTACGTCATGGTGGTTAGCATGCCCATGGTCATGCTCATGGGAATGGGAATGGGAATGGGAATGATCATGTCCGCAACCACACGCATCGCCATGCTTGTGATCATGGCCGTGGTGGTGATGCTCGTGGCCCTCGCCAGCGGTTTCATCGCGCAGCCAGCGATCCACGTCGGCGATCTTCGTCGCCGGATCGTATAGCCCGTTCTCCAGAACCGCCAGGCTACCGGTCGCCATGTCATCGCCATCCGCCATCGGCGCACGCGGATTGAGCGACACGAGCCTTGCCCGCAACACGGAGAGCTGTTCGGCGCTCGCCAGCGTCTGCTTTGACAGGATCAGCCGATCCGCAACCGCCACCTGCTTAACCGCCTCCTGATGCGCATCAAGCGTGGCAAGACCGTTGACGGCATCGACGACGGTTACCACGCCCTCGAGCTCGAAATTCTGCGCGATGACGGGATTGCCCATCACCGACTGCATGACAGGCGCCGGATCCGCAAGGCCAGTGGTTTCGATCACGACACGCGTGACCGGCTTGGCGCGGCCGGTCTGGATGGCGTCCATCATGTTGGCCAGCGTATCGACCAGCTCGCCGCGCACCGTGCAGCACAGGCAGCCGTTCGACAGTTCAATCATCGAATCGCCGGAAGCCTCGACAAGCAGGTTGTCGATGCCGACTTCGCCGAACTCGTTGATGATGACCGCAATATCCCGAGCTTCGGGATCGCGCAGCATCCTGTTGAGCAACGTCGATTTACCGGCGCCGAGAAAGCCGGTGATGATGGAGACCGGGATCCGGCTCTGCCCGTAGGCCATGTGTCATTCCAATCAGAAAGTCGGGCCAATCAGAAACTCAGGCCACTCAGAAAGTCGGGCGCGGTACCGGGATCGGGATATTGGCGTAGGTCTTCTCGCCGATCTTCGTTTCCACCGGCTCGCTTCCCGGGATCAGACCCGCGAACGTATATTGCGGCGGACGCGTCATTTCGTGGATATAGGGTGAATGCATCACCGTGCGGCCGGCATCGTCGCGGGTTTCGCTTCGAACCTTGGCAGCCTTCGGATTACAGATCTCCTGGCTGACATCGTTGACCACCGTCGTATCGCCATAAGGTGCAAGCGATGCCAGTGGAACGCCCTGGCTGCCGGAAGTGGTCAGACCCTGCTGCAGCAGATTGGCCGAATCGTCTGCACGACCGGCAAGGCTGTCGGAGCCGAGCACGACCGAAACGACGGTGCGGCCGTTGCGGGTGGCGGAGGACACCTGGTTGAAACCGGCAGCGCAGATGAAGCCGGTCTTCATCCCGTCCGCCCCGTCGAAACGACCGATCAGCGTGTTGAAATTCGGATATTTCTTCTTGCCGGTATCGATGCCCTCGATGGTGAAGTAACCGGAATATTGCGGGAATTCCCGCTTGATCTGCATGGCGAGGATCGCCAGATCGCGGGCCGTCGTATACTGGCCCTTGCCCGGCAATCCATGCGGATTGATGAAATGCGTCGACGACATGCCGAGACGCTGCGCTTCGGCATTCATCATCGCCACGAACTGGTCATTGGTTCCGCCGACGGTTTCCGCCACGGCAACTGCCATGTCGTTTGCCGATTTCACCAGTGTGATCTTCAGGGCATTGTCCAGCGTCAGCTGCGAGCCGGGACGGAAATACATCTTGCTGGCCGGTTGGTCCGCGGCGAACTTGCTCATCACGACCGTGCTGTCGAGCGAAAGCCGCCCGCTTTTCAGCGCCCTGAACGTGACATAGGCGGTCATTAGCTTCGTCAGCGATGCCGGATACCATTTGCGGAACGCCTCCTGATGGGCGATCACGCGGCCGGTATTGGCATCGATGATCATCTTGGGATTGGCTGACGCAGCCGTGGCGGAGCCGACAAGTCCCACCGCCGTCACGAGGCATAAAAGCCGGCTGGCGGCGCGATGGCGAATATTTGAGTGCAGCAAGGTGGTCCTCGTCCGAATGTTAACGAGTGGGGCCATTAGATGGCCTATATGTCGAAGCAATGGCAAAGAAGATTGATTACGTCAATCCGGGCAGGCACTATGCTGATGGGTGGAGTGTCATAACCCCGTGAAGTTACGCCGATAGGAAAAAGAATGCCGATATTGAACCGTGCCGCCGAGCTCCAGGGCGAAGTGACCGGCTGGCGACGATTTCTCCACCAGCACCCCGAAATTCTCTATGACGTTCACGAGACCGCAGCCTTCGTGGCAGGGAAGCTGCGCGAATTCGGCGTCGATGAGATCGTAACCGGCATCGGCAAGACGGGTGTCGTCGGCATCATCCGCGGAAAGGGCGCCGACGCAGGATCGAACCCGCGTACGATCGGCATGCGCGCCGACATGGATGCCCTGCCCCTGACGGAGTTGACGGGCAGGGATTACGCCTCGACCGTGCCGGGCAAGATGCATGCCTGCGGCCACGATGGCCATACCTCGATGCTTCTCGGCGCGGCGAAATATCTTTCCGAAACCCGCAACTTCAGCGGCAATGTCGCCGTCATCTTCCAGCCGGCGGAAGAAGGTGGAGCCGGCGCGCTTGCCATGATCGAAGACGGCCTGATGGAGCGTTTCGGCATCGAGGAAGTTTACGGCATGCACAACATGCCGGGAATTCCGCTCGGCCGGTTCGCCATCCGCAAGGGCGGCATCATGGCGGCCCCGGATCGCTTCACCATCACCATTACCGGTCGCGGCGGCCATGCCGCCCAGCCGCACAAGACGATCGACCCGATCTTCATCGGCTCACAGCTTGTCGGCAGCCTGCAGGCGATTGCCGCCCGCAACGCCGACCCGGTGCAGTCGGTGGTGATTTCCGTCACCCGTTTTGACGCAGGCACCACCCATAATATCATTCCGGACACGGCAACGATCATGGGCACGGTGCGCACCCTGAGCGAAGACACCCGCGATCTGGCCGAAAACCGCATACGCCAGATCGTTGAAGGATTGGCCAGCGCCCACGGCGCACAGGCAGCGATCGATTATTACCGCCAGTGCCCGGTCACCTTCAACCACGACCGGGAAACCGATCACGCCATCAGCGTGGCAACCCGGGTTGTGGGAGCGGCCAATGTCGATCCGAACGTCGATCCGACCATGGCCGGCGAGGATTTCGCCTTCATGCTGAAACGCCGCCCCGGCGCCTTCATCTTCATCGGCAACGGCGACAGCGCACCGCTTCACAACCCGGCCTACGATTTCGACGACGAAGCAATCGCCTACGGCATCTCCTATTGGGTGAAACTTGCCGAGGAGCGACTATCGGAATGATCGCCGGAAAAAGGCTTGGCTAATCCGGACGGCTTTTGTATGGATGAGCGCAAGTGGTCCCATAGCTCAGCAGGATAGAGCGCAGGATTCCTAATCCTGAGGCCGATGGTTCGAATCCATCTGGGATCACCATCCTTTTTCTAAGTGGTTGAGGAATTTACGTTATTCGGCGTCATTCCCGCACCTAGCAGAGGGGTGCGGGGATAGGCTGTTCACCATTAGCTTCTGAGCGGCGCCCTCGGCGAGCTTCTTCCGATCAGCATTACGGGTGTAAAGCGTGGCCATTGCGTCGGAGGTCCAGCCGAAAAGCGCCTTCAGTTCAGCGTTGCTTCCGCCTGCTTCGGCAAGTTTCTGTGCGACCGTTTTGCGAATGCCGTGCGCTCTCGATGGCACGCCTGCTTCCGAGCATACTTTCCCAAACCAGTTCCCGAACGATTCCTTGCTCTTGAACGGGCGGCCGTGTTTTGGGGTGACGAGATAGGCCAGATGACCGGTCGTTACTCGATCGAACGCGGCCTTGAGGATCGGATCCAGCGGGATGTAGAGCTGTTCGCCATTCTTCTCAGCCTTCAATTCCAGCACGTCGTTGCGAATGTGCTGCGGGCCAATCCGCCATACGTCGCCGCGGCGAAGTCCAGTGAACAAGATCATCTCGATCGCGAGCCTGGCTTGCGTGCCGGGACCGTGCTTGCGGTAGAACGCGATTACATCGTCTTCGGTCCACGGCTTGTGTCCGGTCGTTTTTGACTTAGGCCTCTTCACCTCTTTGACCGGGTTTGTCCTGGCGTATCCGGCGTCAACGGCCCATTCAAACAGGTAGTTCATGACCTTCATGAAGTTGAGGGCGGCTGCAGGTGTATCCCCTCGCCTGTCGCGACCGGACGCTATGACCTTGCGATTGATTGAGGGAATAAGAAGGGCGCCGCCGGTCTTGCATACGTTTTTCAGAATGTTGGCTCGGACCTTCTGGGTTGATGTCTTGAGCGCCTTCCACTCAGCGGAAGCCTGATACTTGTCGACGAGCCACTGCAGGGTGTGCTTGCCTGCCTGTTGAGGCTCGATCGCCTCCCCGGCCATGCAAGATTTCCAAGCGGCGACAAACTCCGTCGAACCGTATTCACCCGGCAAACGCTGCCTAGGTCCGTCGCCCACGCGAAAATACCAGGTCACCTTTCCGTGTCTGGAGACTTCACGCTGGCAATATTGGTATCGAGGTCGCGGCATGTCCGGGATCATAGATATCCCCTCGCCGAATCTGCAACGTCTTTCTCTGAGAGCTCGCCCTCTCCGTTGATCACGACGGAACCATCAGGCTCCACGCGAACCGTGCGGATCTCGACGCCAGCCTTTTTCACGGCGCGGATCGCTCTCGAAACGCTGTCTTCTGTGAAGGCTATGGCGCGGCGTCCCATTAGTCTGCCTCCCTTGCGGAAAGCGTCGTCGAGATTTTTTCGACTTCTGCGGCGTGGGCTTCCCGTTCCAGACGCCGACCTTCCTTCACGCCTTTTTTGAAGGCGGATTGAAGACGCTGGCGGTCTCGTTTCCCGGTTCTGTCGCTTTTATCGCGTGGTCCAGGCAGGATGTCCGGCAGATCCGTCGTCTCGTCTACCGTTGCGGTTTGCCAAATTTCCCGCTCAATTTTCCTGGCGACAACCACAAAATCATGGGCGCGGGAAAAGGGGTATCCATCCTCGTTGTTGAGGCGTCTGATTGCTTCGCTTGAGGCGATTTCGGCGCACCGGCGACGCTCGGCGAGGATGGCCGAAGAAATGGCGCCAACGAATGCCATGCGGATCATATCAGAGTGATCGTTAGACGATTCGATGCGATCGACGGTGATTTCTTCCTGAGCAGCTTTTATGGCTGCCGTTGCTGCCGCTTCGATATCACCCGTCATTTTCGGGTTGGGGATGAGGAAATAGGCCATCAAAGCACTCCCTCGAATACCCATGCGAAAAACTGCATTAGGGCGCATACCCCAGCGAGAAGGACCATTCTGCCGGCGTACGTAAGGCAGAGCGCATAACGCGGCGTCCATTGATCACGCTTTTCGCGACGTTGCGGACCGTGCAGATAATCTTCTCGCCAGGCGATGAATATGCAGAGCGACAAGATCATCGCGAATGGGACCCAAAAGGTTGGGAGAGCGGTACTCATGGCGTACCCTTCTCCGGTGGTGAGGGAGACTGGGTGACGTTGAAAATGAGCTTGCGGAAGTGCGAGCGCCACCAGAAGCTATGCGCTCCTTCGGGACGCTCAAACCATTCGCCGTTGGCGTCTGGGCCTTCGCCAAAAAGCCAGTCGATTGCGCTCTGTGGTACGCTCACATGGTTCTCGGGTGCGGTGCCCGGGCTCGCCAGTTGCGCCTCCAGTTCGGCGACGCGCGCCAGAAGTTCGTCACGGTGGTTTTTCCACATCGCTTCGAAGATCTCGGATGTGCCGTCCGTATTCGATTGGGGCGATGGGTTCAGTGACGCCATCGTGAGGGCATTTCGAATAGCAGTCTCCCTTACGGCCGGGTCTTCGATCCGTGTCAAAACAGCGGCTCCAAGGGCAACTGCTGCTCTGGTGTCCACATCCACATTCGTTTCGGGTGAAGGGGTGTTGCCGGGGATAGATACGCCCTTGCTCGCCAGCCATGCGCGTAGGGTTTGAAAGGCAACTAGGTAGTTTTGGTAAGCTTCCTCGGCTTCCACCACATGCCACTGTCTCTCTTTCTGATCGGACGTTGTCGCGATACAGAGGTTTCGTAAAACGCGTTCTTGCAAACCGATCACCGCCTCAACAAGTTCGTGGCCTTCCCACTCAGGTTCATAGTTTTCATCCTCGATTGGATAGCCCGTCACATTCGATTGGGGCGGTGCATCGACCTTCCGGCAATCGATCGGCTTGAACTCGTCCGTGATATAGCCGTCGTGCAAGAGCGTGATGCTCGGTTCCAGCCGATCTGAGCCGTACACGCGGCGAAACTCGATCCCGATGATGACGCCGTCGAAGCGGTCATTATCGGCACTGGCGTCCACGATGACGTGATCACCGATGCGGAAGCGGTTGAGTTCTGGAATATCGGCTATCTTGTTTTCCAGAGTGAGTTTCATGCTCATCAGTTGAGGCCTCCCGAGATTACCTTTGTCGGTGCGTTTGGACGGCCGCGAGCAACGAGCGCGGCGATCTGGCGGGATAGCTCTTTGTCGACGAGCTGGCGCAGCTGCTTGCGGGTCCGATGATCACCGACCGCCGACAGGCTTTCAGCAAGGTTGGCGACCAGTGCACCGATCACGGCGTTGAGCATTGGGGTTTCGAAATGTTCGGCCGCGTCCTGCATCGCCTTGTCGATGACCTTGCCGAGGATTTCTGTCTGGCGGTCTCGTTCGGCGCGATATGCGCTTTCGGACATGCTCATGGCTGGCCCTCCGTGGTGAGGGCGTCGACGGCGAAGCGGTCCAGAGCCATACGAAGCGCAGACGTGGCGGGGCCTGTCTGCCCGATGTTCACTGTGTATTTGTTGGTGCCTTCGATCTGCCGCAGGATGTAGGCTAGGCCGTGAAGCATCGACGCATTGTCGGTCGCGTCCTTGAATGGGATGCCGACGCCACAATTGGCTTTAAGCCATGCGTCAATGTCCTCGCGGGTTGGCACCCGCAAATGCGGCGCAGGTGCGGGGGTGTTCGATTGATCTTTAATGGAGTTTTCGCTTTTCATCTCGACCTCAATGATGCTGGATGAATTGATCAGCGCGCCGCTGAGCCATGATAATCTCGCCGTGGGAGATCGTTTCGGGAACCATCTTGCGGATGAGATGCAGCGCATCGTCGATCTCGTGTGATGCGACAAGATCAACCAGAAGCCGCCATTCTGCCGCGATTTGGTCAGTGGAGGATCGATAGGATGCTAGGATAGACTTTGCCTTTGGGTCGCGACGAGCTCTGCCTTCAAGCTCATCTATCAATGCCGATGTGCTTGCTTCATCGAGATAGTCGTCGATGTCGATATTAATCGTCGCCATAGCCTATGAACCCCTCTGATGATTGGCGTTCTGAGATCTGTTCCAGGCCTCGAAGTCGGAGCGCATCTTTCTCCACGCCCCGGCGGCCTCTGATTTCGTGTCGATTTCCGACAGGGATTCGACCTTCAGCAGAAATCGGACGTGCGTTTTGATCCGCTCCGCGTCGCTTGCGTCGTGAAGCCCTGTTGCCAGCGTGAGCCAGCGAGCAAACATGAAGTTGTCATGGCACCACTTTCCGCAGCGGTTAGCCTCGGTGAACTTCTTCTTTTCCTTGGGTTTTAGCCTTCGGATTTCCTCGAATGAGCGCTCGCATATGGCAACCAGCGCGCGGATAAGAACCGGCGCCTTCGTCATCAAAATGCGATCGTCGAAGCTGCATGATGGCAGGACGTTCGCGATCGGATCGACCTCGCCCGTTGCGCTGTCGCGCACGCAGATCTGAGCGACACTGTTCTTGGTGTCGTAGCTTTCGGTCCACTCGTCACTGACGAGGCCGGCCAACTGCTTGGCTTCCGGATAGAGCTTGCGTGCGCTGTCGATATTCATTCTGCGCCTCGCGGGTTCTGGCGAAACGCGACGTGCATGCCGATGCGGGGTAAACTGACGCGGAGGATGGCGGAGCCGCCGAATTCTGCTGCCGTGACGCGCCTCTCGATGACGATGCGGCGCTCGTCCTCGACGAGGCTGATGCAGGGCGAGAGCGGAGCCGACTTTCCGGCCAGTTTCAGGCGGCGGCGAATGTGGTCCTTCGAGACGTGATAGCGCATTGCGATCTGCTGCAGGCTCATGCCCTGCGCTGCGTCGCGCGCAATGATATCGTCGTCTGGCAGTTTACGGTTAGACGCGGTCATTGCCGGCCTCCATCGCATCCATGCGCTTCATGTGCAGCGAGACCAGCATCTGCCGAAGTGGGAGGGTATCGGTACGGCAGCCGTCCAGCGTCAGGGCGTGAAAGAGCGCAGCCTGCAAAGCGATGCAGCCTTCGGAGATCGCTGTGTCTTTCACCGGCTCGGTTGCCAGCATGCCGAAGTGTCCGGTCGCTTCGTCCAGGCGACGCGAAACCTCGCGCAGTTCGCGGTCGAAGTGATCGCTGGTGATGTCGGGCAGGTTCTTTGCCGACGCCGCTGCAAGACGCGGCGCTGGCCTGACCGGAAAGCGGACGATATCGGCGCTCATACGATTTCCCTCGCGTACTGCTCGTTCAATTCGACTGCGCGCTGACCGGCAATTGCGGTCGCGCCGATCAGAAGGGCAAGCAGGATGGTGGCTGCGCCGATGAGGTTCCTACGCGAGGGGCGATATTCCGCCCGGCTCTTGCCGGCGCCCATGACGCGAACCTCGATTGGGCGCTGGGCTTCCGGCTTTACCAGGCGCAAGTGCGATGGCGCCTTTCCTGTGCGGATGACAGCGAGCGCGCGCCTCAGCCTCTCTGCATGGATCTCCTCGATCGCCTGCAAAGCTACCTCGGTCGTGTCGCCCCAGCGGTTGCGGCAGACCAGCTCCTGGTTCCAGAACGTCAGCTCGTCGTCGAGTTCGGTATCCGACATTGACGAGAGCGGTTTGCGGTATTGGGATAAAATTGCGATGGCTGACATGATGGCCTCCGATCCGTTTCGGATGCCGGTCGGTTGTGATCGCTCGCGGCGGCGAGCCCGGCCGGGCACCGAAGCGGATCAGGCGGCGCGACGGGCCGGGACGGTGTCGCGGATATGGACTGTGCTCAGTTCGGTAGCGAGAGCGCGAGCGTCGTCGGCGAGCGATGCGAGTTGAGCGGTCGTGATGCCGAGGCAGTTCTTGAGGTCATTTTCAGTGCATCCCTCGCCGAGGCGGCGCATGGCTTCTGCCACGCAAGCGACCTGTTCATCGCGGTTTCGGCACAATGGGAATGCTCGATGGTTTTCAACGTTCATGATTAGTCTCCATCCGTTTGCTGGGGCCGGATGGCTGACGCGCCACGAGGACAACGCGTCAGCCTGCCGGAGGGCAATCCTTGCGGCGAGCCGCTTGGATGGATGGAATGTGCATCGCATTCACAATTCAGTCAAGCGAAAATGTGAATGACAAGAACTCTCGCTTTGTTTGATGCAGGCGGGCTTTGCAATAAGCGACCGCGAGCAGCGAAGTTGATCAAGAAAATATTCTCATCTTGAATCAAATGTTTGCAGCGCTTGTTATCCATTTCAATGGTTCAAGGGTTGCGATTCCTTGTCGGCTTGTTCACTATTGGTTCTTGTTCTGATAAGCCTAATGTGGGAAGTAAATGGCGATCATTCATCAGATCCGGCAGAAGTACAAAACCCGCAACGACGAAATCGTTGCGGGTCTATTTCATGCAGCTGGGGCGGATTCGCCAGCTGCGCCAGAGATCGTCATAAAGCGGAAGGCCGCCGAGATTTCATGCCTTATGGCGTTGTTACACGGCGGCGATTGGCGGGTGGAGATTGATCACCAGGCTGGCTTTGTTCTTGTTGCTCCGCGGCTTCCACATATGGAATGAACTTATCAATGATGCCGATCAGCAGGTCCATCTGTGAGCGGTCAACGCCATACGACAGAAGCGCAGAACGAAGCGTGGCTCCGGGAGACTGTTGCTCTTTCGCTGCTATTGGCCTCAAGAGGTCAAAGGGTTGGCAGTTCAGAACTCTAGCGATCGCTTCAAGGCTCCTCTGAGTATAAGGGGCCTCTGATGTTTCAATTTTTGAAAGAGTGCTCCGTGACAGATCAATGCCCTCGGCAAGCTGCTCTTGCGTTAGGCCTTTGCTCTCACGCCACTCGGCGATGTACGTGCGCCCAAGTTCGCCTAAGGTTTTCTTCACTGGTGCCATGATCGCAATATCTCATGTGGCAAGATGGGCTTCCATGGCTTCCCATTCACATTGTGCTTGACATTCACGTTCATGACATTCACATTCTGCAGCCATGAGCACACTCAGCAGTTATATGGAGAACGCCAAGGTTTCCGACGCTTCGCTTGCCGAGCGCGTTGATTGCGATCGTTCGATGATTGCGAAGATACGGTCGGGTAAAGCCACTCCTTCTCTGCGGCTTGCTGTGGCGATCAATCGCGAAACTGGTGTTCCTATTGAAAGTCTTCTTCCATGCGAGGCGGCCGAATGACCGGCCTACAACTTCTTCCCGGTGGCGTCGGCTTCTCCTCCCTGCCGTTCGCCGCCCACCGCGCGGCGCCTGTATTGCGTTTGCGACGCGCGGCAATTCGGCCGGGGCAGTGGTCCTCGGGTTCTGCCCGAGGAGGCGGACCGTCCCGGCCGATTTATTCGATGTATGCATGTGGGCCTCCGATGAGTTGACGGCCCTCTCATAGGCTGGCCTGCGCCAGACCTCACGGAATCCATTTGAACCGCTTTTTTCCTTGACCATTTCGGGGACGTTTTCGTGCGCGCTATTTCTGACATTCATGCATCCGTCATCAAGGCCGCAACGGCTTCGGCCTATGAGGCGCTTGGTGGCGTCAGCCGTGCGGCTGAGGCCCTCGGCGTCGCGTCTTCTACCCTGACGAAATACGCTTCTCCCGCCGATGAGTGGCGGGAGAGCTTCATTCGTCTCGACCTTGCCGCCGAACTGGATCGGCGCTGCGACCACCCGTTCATGCTTTCGGCTTTCACGCGGATCGTCCGGGATGAGAAGCCGCAGAGCTTCGGGGCCATCACGGCTAGTGCGATCCTGAAGTTGGATGGCGTGCTCGACGATGTGGTGCGGACCGTGGCGGCCGCGATCGAGGATGACAATCACATCGACGCTGCCGAACGACTGGAGATCCGCGAGAGGATCGTCGCGGCAAAGCAGTTCCTGGCGCGTCTCGACGCCATGATGGTTGGGGGCAGCTGATGGCGGACGGTCCGAAAAGCGACTCCGAACGGCTGGCCGCTATGTGCCTTCTGCTCCCAGATGATCCAAGGCGCGGGGTTGATATCGCCACGGTGGCTTGCGCCGCCGCGGTGCTGACTGCCGGTGTCGACGACGAAACAGCGCTTCTCGGGCTGCAGGTTGCCCTCACGGAAATGCGTGAGGGTGGTTTTGGGCAGGAGCGTCACTGATGGCGGTCTACGTCGATATCTCCTCCTATCGCATCGGGCGCATGATGATGTGCCACATGGCTGCCGACACGCTGGGTGAGCTGCATGCCATGGCTGACCAGTTGGGCGTGAAGCGCTGGTTTCAGGATAAGCCGGGCGCTCCTCACTATGACATCTGCAAGTCGAACCGCGCGAAGGCCGTGCGGCTCGGCGCCGTCGAGGTCAGCCGGCGGGTGCTTCTCGGAAAGGCAAAGGGGTGCTCGACATGACCCCTGCCGTTCTGCCGATGAGCCAAAGGCTTGGCGATCTCATACACACATCCGGATTGCGCAATTTTCGCGCTTCGGCTCGCCACTACGATGCGGCGGGCCTTTCGGATTTTTCAGGCGGTGTTCAGCTTCGCGAAGAAGGTGCTTACGAGCGCTATGTCCGCAACATGATCGAGAGCGGCGTCTGCTGGCGTGATCCGAACACGCGGAGGCCAGCATGAGCGATATTGCTGTTCGTGATCAGTCAGACCTCGCCGCCACCGTAGACCGGGCGCGCGCATTGCTCGACGATGGAGATTATCAGGCAGCGCTGATGCTGTCTTCCGGTGCCTATGACAATGCCAAGGCGGCGGTGACGTTTGCCAGCCGCGTGAAGGCCGGTGAGCAGTTGATCGGCAAGGCGCGGCGGATGCAGGCGGATGCGCTGCTGATTGAGAGCCGCGCAAAGATCGCGCTTGCCGACCAGGTCGACGAGGCGCAGGCATCCGGCGTGATGGCGGGGCAAGGACGCCCGAAAAACATTCCCCATGAGAATGTTTTCACGCTGGAAGATGCGGGCCTTACCGCCAAGCAACTGCATGAGGCGCGCCAGCTGCGCGATGCCGAAAGCAAAGAGCCGGGTATCGTGGAGCGAGCCATCCAGGCGCGTGTCGAAACCGGCATGGAGCCAAGCCGAAGGGCGCTGAAACAGGCTGCCGGACATGCCATTGGCACCAAGACGGCGACCAATGATGAGAAGGGCGACCAGCTTTACGAGACGCCTATCGAGGCGACGCGGACAGTGCTGGCGCTCGAAAGTTTCTCCGAGATCATCAAGGAACCGTTCGTCGGCAAGGCTGCGATCCTGCGTCCGCTGGAGGCGGCGGGTTACGACGTGCAGATATCGGATCTCGTCGATCGCGGGATTTGCACGCAGCACGGCGAGCTGCAGCAGGTGGGTGATTTCCTTTTGTCCGATCCCGGAGAGACGGTCGGCACGGACATTTTTACCAACCCGCCTTATGGTGATCTTGCCAACAAGTGCTTGGCGCATGCGCTGCGCGTTCATCAGCCGCGGAAGATGGCGGCGCTATTGAACCTGAACTTCATGTGCGGGTTTGATGATCCTGACCGGCGCTATGTTATGGACGAAAACCCGCCGAGCCGGGTCTATGTCTTCACCCGTCGCCTGCCGATGATGCACAGGGATGGCTGGAGCGGCAACATAGCTTCCAGCCAGATGAATACCGGTTTCTTCGTCTGGGAGCGGAACGAAGACGGCAGTTATGGCCGCCGGGACGGTTCGTTCAAGGTCATCCGGGTCGACTGGAAGGCTTTTGAAAATGCCGAGGCGTTGCCGCCGGGTGCCGGTGGCCATCGGGCGCCGATGGGTTTTGCCGAGGCTGAGGACGATTTCAGCCGCACAACGCCGCGCAAGACGACTGATGAGCGTGTCGACGAAGAAATTCAGCGTGCAATCCTCTGGCTGAAAGAGCTTGAACCATTCGATGCCGCCGCTCTACGGCGTGGCATCGGTGTGCGCGATAGCGTTGCTGTTGCGATCATCGACGTGATGTCGGGCCTCGATCTCATTAAGCAGGGCGAGGATGGCATGTGGATGCCGACCGGCGCAGGCATGAAGCTGACGGCGGACGCGAACGCGCACGAGATGGTGCAGGCGTGGCGAGCCGGAAGGGCGGTGGCGGCATGATGCCTGACTTTTCCCCGAAGAGGCTGCGTGGCTTTCTCAGTGCCCGGATCGAGATGGCTGGATATCGTGCTGAGTTTCCAGATGAGCGAAAGAGCCTGAGGCGTCCATCGATGTCCTTCGATGAAGCGTGCGCTGCTGAGCGGGCGGCGATCATGAGGCGCGCTGGCGTTACGAAAGATCAATTCGATCAGGCAATTGCGGGAGAGATCGTCTCGCGCGATGTGCGAGTGAGATTGTGGAGGGCGCTTAAGGCTGACCCTTCGATGCACGGTGTGCGTTTGCTCGGCGGCTCTGCGCAGGAGGAAATGCGGTGAGTGGACACCTTCCCATCGTCGACATTCTCATTGCGGCCAAGAGCGACCGGGATCGGGCCGAATGGCTCTCCCGCGTGCCTCTCGGCGTGATCAAGCGGGATTCGCTGGATATCGGCGACCACCTGAAAACCATCGGCTTTGTGGCCGGATATGACCATTTTTCGGCGCTGCTTGCCGAGATCGATGCAACGCGGACAGCAGACGGCCTGCCTACGCACACCGTGCGCATGGCGACCGAATACACCCGGCTTGCAATGTGGGGCGCGGTGAAAAAGGGGGAGCAGATGGAAGTGCCCAAGGACGGTGCGGCATGAGCCATGACTTTCGATTTTCGATCATCCCCGGCTGGATCGTCACCGATCCTAGGCTGAAAGGGAAGGATCTGCAGGTGCTTTGCCTGCTGGGGCGTCATGCCGACAAGCAGGGATGGTGCTGGCGAAGCCAGGTGAAGATGGCTGGCGAGCTTGCCTGTGCCCGCTCGACGATACAGTCATCGCTCGATCGGCTGATCGATATCGGCGTGCTGGAAAAGCATGCGCGAGACACGAAGGACGGAAGCGACACGGCGCACTTCTATCGTGTTCTTTACGATCGCGCTCCGCCCTCCGGCTATGATTTTGACGCATACCAAGAGGAAAATGATCCTATCCAGTCCTACAATGACGCGGGTACCCCTGCCGGTATACCGGCACCCCCTGCCGGTCCAGAGTCGGCACCCCCTGCCGGTCCTGGATCGGCACCTATTAAGGACCCAAGTTTAACGACCCAAGAAAAACCAGAAGAGAGAGAGCGCGAGCGCGGGCTTGAAGGGGAGGAAAATCCCAAGGCGCTGGAAAAGCGTTTTCGCACCTGGTGGAAGACGTGGCCAACCTACGCAGTTGACGCTGAGGCGCCGACGCGACGCTCCTGGTTTGACCTGACCGAAGAGCAGAGGGTGGCCTGCGAGGAGAAGACGCCGGACTATCTGGCTGCAGCGAAGGCCAGCGGTCGCAAGTTCTCCAAGGCTGCGGCGACCTATCTCGCCGAACGGGCGTGGGAGCGTCTCGAAGGAAAGGTCATCGGCAATTCAGCGGCGACCGAAAGGCATAACCCGTATTCGAGGCCATGGGCGGCACTGCGCATGGCGGAGCTATCGAAACATCCAGTCTCGCTGTCCCTGTCGCCGCTGGAGGAGCGGATCCTCGATAACAAGCCGGAAAAGGCTGATGTGATCTGGCGCGACAAGCGCGAGAAGGAAGGTTGGCCGGAAGCGGTCAAGCTGAATGAGGCGGCACGTGACCGGAGGCCTATTCTGGTTCCTCCTCACATCGTAGCTATCAGCCAGACCTTCGACAAGGTGGCAGTAGGCGGTGAGATCTGGGAGGCGTGGAAGCGGCTGCATCATGAGCGCTTCTGGCCGTGGATGCCTGAGCCGAATGGCCTTCCTTTCGTTCAGTTCCCGGCGCTGCCGGATGGCATCGATGATCCAGACGAAGCGGTTGCGCAAGCGCTTCGCAATTTCCAGAGACAGCTTATCGAGAGGCGGGACGATGATGCAGCGTAACGGCAATATGGTGGGAATGCCGATCGGGGTTCGTCGCGGATCTGGATTTGAAGAATCGGAGCGGCGCATGCGGATGGAGCGCCTGGAGATGGCGACTCGAATGGTGCGAGATGATTCGCCGTGGTTCGCGCTGCGTTGCTGGACTGGGCGAGAAAGCGCTGTGGATAACGCCTTATCAAAGGCAGGTATTTCGTCGCTTGTTCCCATGCGAAAGGGGCCTGATCTTCGCCGCAGGCACCGCGTTATCGAGGGTGCGATGATGCCCGTCATTCATGGGTATGTTCTCGTTCAGATGGCGTCTGAGCCTCTGTTTCTCGATGCCCTCAAGGGTATTGAGTACGTGATCGAGGTTCTCGGAGGCTGTTTGAAGCCTCGGCCTATGAGCGGCTTAGAAGTCAATCATTTCAAGGATATGGCTGACAATGGTGCCTATGATTGGGAGAAGCCTTGCGGGGTGATTGTTCAGGCAGGTGATCGCGTCATGATCAATGGTGGGCCTTTCCATCAATTCACAGCGTTGGTGGTCACTCCGAACCGAAAAGGCCGCGGAGATGTTGTTGTCAGCGTGCGCATGCTGGGTGGTGATGTGCCGGTAACTATCCCTCTTGCGCTTCTCGAAAAGTTGTGAGAGTCATTCGGCACTGGATGAGCTGATGATCCTGAAGTGAGCCTCTGAAAACGCCTAGAAAGCGGGGAGTAATCCCGAGGTCGGTACGCCGGTCAGCCCCAACCCTGACAGTCTCCCAAGCGAGACACCGATTCAGGGCCAGTGCGAAAGCTATGACCGAATGAATGACAAGGCGGCCTGACGGTCGCCTTTCGTGCATCTAGAGATATGAGCCGTTCTCGCCTCACCACTCTCAAGCCCAAGATCACAACCCTTGCTCCTCGCCTTGGCCGTATGGCTGGTGATGAGCAGGCACGCCATCGTGAGCGTGATGCCAACCTCGAACATCGCGGTTGGTACAAGACAGCACGGTGGCAGAAGCTTCGTCGTCAGATCCTGGTCAGGGATAAGTACACCTGCCAGCGCACCGGCGTCCTATGCATCGGCACGTACCCGGCGGACAACAGCCCTGTTGCCGACCACAAGATCCCGCACCGTGGCAACCCTGATCTGTTCTGGGATGAAAGTAATCTGCATTGCGTAAGCAAAGCGTTCCACGACAGCGAGAAGCAGAAAGAGGAGCGGGCCCAGTCCCGATGGTGACGATGAACGATAGTGAATTGACGCAGGACGAACTGGAAGCGGCGGTGGCATCTCTTACGTCTGGATTGGCTGTTGAAGAACTGCCTTCAGACGAGATCATCAAGCTGATGACGATCGGCCAATATCTCGCCGATCGTGGTCTCGCTGAGATCGAGAAGCGCGGAGAGCTGGAGTTCCATGAAGGATCTCCGGTGATGCCCTACTGCTCCGACCACATGATCGAGACCGTCCTGACCCGACCTGAAGGCCAGGCTTGACCCCTAGGGGGGGCGGGTCGAAAGTCTGGATACCCCCTTCGGCCTAGACCCGCGCCCCTCATATTCGGAGATTTTTTTTACCGTGAGCGACGATTTTTCCACCAAGGATGTCGAGCTCGATCTGTTCGGGAAGCCAATCGCACCGATCAAGGATCGACGCGGCCGACCTTCCTTTGCAAAGAACAATGAAAATCAAGAACTTGTATGTCTTCTTCGGGCAGCAGGTTGGACGCAAGCGCGGATAGCCGGCTATCTCGGCTGCGATGAGAAGACGCTTCGCAAGAATTTTTCCCGAGAGCTTCAGGACGGGGCCGACGTGATCGAAGGCATGGCTCTCGAAGTCACGCTGAAGAAACTGAAGTCGGGCAACTCGGTCGCCATCTCTCGGATCTTCGACATCATCGAGAAGCAGGGCGCGCCGGCTCTGCCGATCCCGAAACATCAGGACCAGCCTTCAGCCGACAAGCTGGGCAAAAAGGCTGCAGCCGACCAGGACGCCAAAACGGCGCATGAAGGCACACCTTGGGCTACGCTTCTGCAATAAGGGCCGATTGGAGTTTCGCCTGCCCGGACTGGGTAGAGAGGCTCAAGTCGGGCCGCTCTCTTGTTCCGGATCTTCCCCTTGATCAGGAAGAAGGCGATCGGGCTGTCGGGATCTTCAACAACCTGCGTCTGCCAGACGTTCCTGATCAGCCTTACATGGCTGATGCGGCTGGCGACTGGTTCCGCGACATCGTGCGGGCGATCTTCGGCTCCATCGATGAGAACGGTGAGCGCCATGTGAGGAACGTCTTTGGCTTGGTGCCGAAGAAAAACTCCAAGACCACCGGCGGCGCTGGTATCATGGTCGTGGCGCTGCTGATGAACAAGCGCCCACGCGCTGAGTTCTTGCTGATCGGTCCGACACAGGATGTTGCCGATACTGCCTACCAGCAGGCAGCCGGGATGATCGAGGCAGATGAATATCTGTCGAAGCGGTTTCAGACGATCGAGCACACGAAAACGATCAAGGATCGTCTGAACAAGGCTAAGCTCCGGATCAAGACCTTCGATATGAAGGTGCTGACCGGATCAAAGCCGGCGGGTGTTTTGCTAGACGAATTGCACGTGATGTCGTCGTACTCGTATGCGTCGCGCGTGCTGGGGCAAATCAGCGGCGGATTGATCCCGAACAAGGAATCCTTCCTTATCATCATCACCACGCAAAGTGATGAGCCGCCGTCAGGGGTATTCAAGTCAGAGCTTCAGTACGCTCGCGGCGTGCGTGACGGCACGATCACCGACAGCAGCACGCTTCCGGTGCTCTACGAGTTTCCGGAGGATATGCAGACCGCTAAGGATAAGCCGTGGCAGGATCCGAAGCACTGGTCGATGGTTCTCCCGAACCTTGGCCTGTCCATCACGATTGATCGCCTCGAAGAGGAGTGGCGGGCCGCTCAGAAGAAGGGCGAGGAAGAAGAGCGCCGGTGGGCCAGTCAGCATCTCAACGTGGAGATCGGGCTGGCGCTTCATTCCGACCGCTGGATTGGCGCCGACTACTGGGAGGCTTCGGTCGATAAGCAGATCAGCCTCGAATACATGAAGTCGGTCTGCGACGTCATCGTATTTGGCGGGGACGTTGGTGGCCTGCTCGATCTATGGGGGCTGGCGGCGATTGGCCGACACAAGGACACCCGTCATTGGCTGCTCTGGGCAAAGGCATGGGCGCAACCGTCCGTTCTCAAACGCCATCCGGAGATAGTGGAGAAGCTCAACGACTTCGAGCGTGACGGCGACCTGGTCATCTGTAAGCGGGTTACGCAGGATGTCGAGGAGGCTGCTGCGATAATCGCAGAGATCCGTGACGCGGGCCTTCTCCCTGAAGAGGGAGCAATCGGGCTCGACCCGAACGGCGTGACTGCCTTGCTGGAAGAACTCGCGAGTTACTCGATCGTAGATCCGATGGTGAAAGCGGTTTCGCAGGGCTATCGCCTGTCCTCCTCCATCTTCGGTATTGAGCGCAAGCTCGCAGATGGAACCATGAAGCACAACGGCTCGCGGCTCCTAAGCTGGTGCGTCGAGAATGCTCGCGCGGAGCAGCGCGGCGTAAATGTCTATATCGACAAGAAAACCGTCAGTTCGAAGATCGACCCGTTGGTGGCGGCCTTTAACGCTGGCGAGATGATGAGCAGAAACCCGGAAGCGGTTGGACAATCCGTCTACGAAACACGCGGCATAAGGATGATCTAGCGGATGGGTGTCTTCGACTTCTTTCGGCGCGCGCCGGAAGCCTCTTCGGTTGCGCCGCGCGCAGACATTGGCTCCGTTGCCCAGTTCTTGGCCTTGGATGATCCGCGTCTGATTGAGCTTCTTCGCGATGGGATGATGAGCGCCTCGGGCTTCACAGTGAACCCGGAAACTGCCCTGCGAAATCCTGCGATGTTCCGCGCCGCCAGCCTGATCTCGAACTCGATAGGCATGCTGCCGCTGCATCTCATCAAAAGCAGCGACAAGTCCAAAGCCAAAGATCATCCGCTCTTCAGGATCTTGCACCGTCGTCCTAATGATTGGCAGAGTGCTTTCGACTTCCGTTCCTGCATGCAGCTGCGAGCGCTGGTTCATCGCGATGCTTATGCTCTGATTGTGCGCTCGCGCAGCCTGCGGACGGGCAAGAACACGATCGTCCGCCTGGTGCCGTTGGATTCTCGCCGCATGACGACGACGCTGACCGACGACTGGCAGATGAAGTATGTCTACCAGCCCTCGAAGGGGGCTCAGATCAACTTCGCACCATCCGACATCTTTCACCTGCGTGGCGTTTCGCTCGATGGCGTTCACGGCTTCTCGCTGGTGGAGCAAGCAAAGCAGGCAATTGGTCTCGCACTCAGTGCAGAATTGGCATCCGGTCGCATGTTCCGGAACGGCACCTTCGTCGGCGGTTCGCTTTCCCACAAGGGCAAGCTTTCCGACGAGTCTTTCGAACGTTTGAAGGCGAGCCTTGCGGAGAAGGAAGGCGCCGAGAACGCTGGGAAGACCCTCATCCTTGAAGAAGGAATGGAGTGGAAGGCGTTCGGGCAGACGGCGAAGGATTCCCAGCTCACCGAGTTGCGCAAACTGCAGGTGGAGGAAATTGCTCGTGTCTCGGGCGTTCCGCGCCCCCTCCTGATGGTCGACGAGACGAGTTGGGGCTCCGGCATCGAAGCGCTCGGCCAGTTCTTTGTCGCCTACGCGCTGAACCCATGGTTCGAGGCATGGCAGCAAGCCATTGAGCGCTGCCTCCTCAATGAGGACGAGGTCGAGGAATTCGAGGCTAAGTTCAACCCGGCGGCTCTGCTGCGCGGTTCTCTGAAGGATCAGGCCGACTTCCTCTCCAAGGCGTTGGGTGCTGGTGGTCATGCGCCTTGGATGCATGTCGATGAAGTACGTGCGGCGATGGACCTGCCGAAACGGGAGGCGCCGCCCCACACCATGATGGGGGGCGCAAGCCCCGCACCCGCTGACGATCATCCGAAAGAGCCGGCACAAAAACCGGGAAGAGACGAAGGTGAAGACGATGACGATTAAGCCGACAGTTGCGGCGAAGCCCAAGCCTTCCGCCGTTATTCTTGGTGGTGCTGCAGCCAAGCCTCCGCGTGGCGCGATCACAACCCCGCGGGCGAAGGTGCGTCCAGGCGCTCTTCCGCTTCCAGCCAACCGCGACGTGTCGGCCTTCACCAAACCCGCTGTGTTTGATCGTTGGGCCGATGACGTTGCTGGCATCAGGGCGTTGGAGACTGGCGACAACGTCATCACCATGTTTGAGGTCATCGGCGAGGACTATTGGTCTGGTGGCGGCATCACCGCAAAGCGAGTTGCGTCTCAGCTGCGTGCCATCGGCCCGAAGCCGATCGAGGTGCAGATCAACAGCCCAGGCGGGGACATGTTTGAGGGCATCGCGATCTACAACATCCTTCGCGAACATCCGCAGCCTATCACGGTAAAGGTCATGGGCATGGCGGCCTCCGCGGCGTCAATCATTGCCATGGCCGGTGACAACATCGAGATCGGCGCTGCTTCCTTCCTCATGATCCATAATTGCTGGGTTGTCGCTGTCGGCAATCGCCATGACATGCGTGAAACGGCGGAATGGCTTGAGCCCTTCGATCAGGCGATGGTTGATCTTTATGCCGCCCGATCCGGCCGCGAAGGGAAAGAGATCGCTAAGTGGATGGATTCCGAAACCTTCATGTCAGGATCGCAGGCAATCGAGCGGGGCTTTGCTGACGCTCTGCTGTCGTCGGACAGCATGACGGTCGACGAGGGCGCCAAGGCACGCGACCAGACCGTCAACGAAATCAGGGCGACTGAACTGTCGCTCGTATCGGCGGGAATGAAGCGCAGCGATGCGCGCGCTCGCCTCAATAAGATCAAAGGTACGCCAGGCGCTGCCCTTGAAGCCACGCCGGGCGCTGGCGAAGACTGGTCCGGGCTTGCCGGGCTCATTTCCACGCTTCGATCCTAGGAGATACCCTATGAAGCACATTGCACTGGCTGCTTTTGCAGCCTCGACGGCGCTCGCCCATATGCCGCGTGCCGTTCATGCCGCCCCACGCGCGGACAGTTCTGATCCGAAGGTCATGCTGACCCAGCTCCAAGCCGCGTTCGATGACTTCAAGAAGGCCAACGACGAGAAGCTGAAGTCGAAATCCGATGATGTCGTGATGAACGAGAAGGTCGACCGGATCAACGCTGCTGTTGGCGACCTGCAGTCAAATTTCCAGAAGGCACTCGACGACGTCAATGCGAAGATGGCGGCGGCCAAGATCGGCGCCGGTGTCATCGGCGATATCCCGGGCGATCCGGAATATGTGTCTGCCTTCAAAGCGCACATGCGCAAGGGCGATGTCCAGGCCGCTATGACCAAGGGTACTGCCGAAGACGGCGGCTACCTTGCTCCGGTGGAGTGGGACCGCACCATTACGGGCAAGCTGAAGCGGGTTTCGCCAATCCGTGCCAACGCTCGCGTTATCTCGATCACCACGGCCGGCTTCAAAAAGCTCTTTACCGATCGTGCCGTCGGTTCCGGCTGGGTTGGTGAAACCGCAGCGCGTCCGGCCACGTCCACGCCGCAGATCGGCTCGCTCGACTTCCCTCTCGGGGAAATCTACGCGAATCCGGCGATCTCCCAGCAGCTGCTCGACGACTCTGCCATCGATCTCGAACAGTGGTTGTCGGACGAAGTTGATACCGAATTCGCCCGTCAGGAAGGTATCGCATTCCTCTCCGGCGATGGTGTCAACAAGCCGCACGGCATCCTCGGTTACGTGACGGGCGGCGCCCATGCTGCTCGCCACCCCTGGGGCGCTATCGAGGCGATCAACAGCGGTTCGGCTGCTGCGCTGACCTCAGACGGCTTCATCGACCTGTTCTATTCGCTTCCGGCCGAGTTCCGGCAGAACGCCAAGCTCTATACAGGACGCTTGGCTCAGGCCGGAATGCGAAAGCTGAAGGACGGCCAGAACAACTACCTGTGGCAACCTTCTTTTGCGGCCGGTCAGCCAGCAACGCTGGCTGGTGAAGCCATTGTCGAGATCCCGGATATGCCTGGAGTCGCGGCCGGCAGCATCGCCGCCCTCTACGGCGACATGGACGCGACCTACCTAGTCGTCGATCGCGTCGGCATCCGGGTCCTCCGCGACCCCTTCACCAACAAGCCGTTTGTGCACTTCTACACAACCAAGCGTGTTGGCGGCGGGGTCTATAATCCGGAGCCCATGCGGGCGCTGAAGATCGCGGTTAACGCGTAATCGAGGCATCCAGTTAGGCTGCCTGAATATCGACTGTTGGCGGGGTGCCGCCAACAGCATCCTTCCAACTGGAGAACGCACTAATGGTGGCGAAACAGGGAAAGACGGTCGTAACGACCGACCCGAACGCAGATCCGGCAAACATCCCGCCGGCAGAAACCTTTGATCCGTCTGGCGCTCCTATCCAGCCGAGTGACCAGATCGACGCTGGCCATCCGGCCGTGGATGCCAATCCGCGCGAAAAAACCAGCGTCGATCAGAACAGGATCGACTTCAATGACCCGACCATCAGTGGTCAGGAAGCTGTCGAGCGCAATCTCGGTACGGAGAAGGGCTGATCCATGGCAAACGTCGTCATCACACAACTCGGCCCGCTCTACACCTTGGAAGAGGTGAAGGCACACCTGCGCGTCGACGGCAGCGATGACGACGCCACCATTCAGGCTTATATGGATGCCGCCGAAAAAACGGCGCTCCAGTACTGCAATATCGCCTTGGTCCCGACCGAGGCGGCGAGTGCGTTCAAGGTAGCGGCAATGATGATTGTCAGTGACCTTTTCGAGAACCGTAGTGGCGGTGAAGGTATTCCAAGGGCTGCGCAAGCGCTTATCAATCCATATCGATGGCTGCGGGTGTAACTATGCAGGCGGGTGATCTCGATCGTCGTATTGTCGTTCAGCGCTTCACGACGACGACGAATGAATTTAACGAGAATACTGAGATCTGGGCGGACCTGCAGAAGGTCTGGGCACGTCGCAGGGATGTCAGCGACGGAGAAAAGGAAGCGGCTGGGCAGGTCGGATCTGTGCTGGTGAGCCGCTTTGTGGTCCGATCTAGCATCGCTTCTCGAAATTTCCGGGCCACCGACCGCATTTTCTACGATGGTGCGCCCTGGAATATCCAAGGGATCAAAGAGACCAATGAGGGGCGTAACCGTTTTCTCGAAATAACGGCCGCTCGGGATGCTGATCATGGCGAAGTCCACAGTCAAGATTGACGGTCTGAAAGAGCTTGAACGGGCTCTTTCAAATCTCCCAAAGGCAACGGGTAAAGCAACCTTGCGAAAGGTCCTCAAAGAGGCCGGTGAGCCTCTGGCTCAGTCCATGCGCTCGCTCGCACCTAAGGATGAGTATCACCTCTCGGAGAGCATTGATGTCGGCACGCGATTGACGCGGCGACAAAGATCACTCCACAAGGCGCAAGGCGGCGGCCAGGACTTCTCGGAGGCCTTTGTCGGCGCCAATAACCCTGCCGGCGTTCAGCAGGAATTTGGGAACGAAAATCACACTGCGCAGCCATTTGCGCGACCGGCGTGGGACAGCCAAAAGAACAATGTCCTTCATATCATCACGCACCGTCTCTGGACGGCGATCGAGGAAGCTGCGGCGCGTGTTGCGAAGAAAGCAGCCAAGGGCAAATGATCCATGGAAGAAGCGTTTATAGGCCTGCTGCTTTCGGATGCGGCAGTGCAAGCCGTGCTGTCCAATCGCATAAACTGGCTCTCTGCCCCTCAGGGGAACGGCGTAAGGCCGTATGCCATTTTGCAGCGGGCGTCGGGTCAGGTTGACTACCATTCACAAGGCGCTTCCGGATACCGGCAAGCGCGGATCCAGATTGACAGTTACGGCGATACCTACGGTTCTGCGATGAAGGCATCGCGTGCGATCAGGTCTCGCCTTTCCGGTTATCGGGACGCAAGGTTTCAGGGAATTTTCCTCGATTCAGAACGGGATCTGCCGGCCGCTGACGCCGGTGATGTGACCCGCCTATTTCGCGTCAGCAGCGACTACATCATCCACTACAGGGAGACCTGAAATGTCTGAAACACAGGCCCGGATCGGCTACGGATTCGTGCTGCTGCTTGCTCTTGCCAGCGAGCCGCAGACCAAGTTCCTGATTGCGGAAACGAAGACGGCCACGCCGCCTTCCGAAACCGACGATCAGCAGGAGGCGACGCATAGCCAGTCTCCAAACGGTTATCGGGAATTCGTTCCCGGTCTGACCGATGGCGGCGAAGCCAGCTTCGAAATGAATTATATCCCCGGCTCGGTGACGGATCGGTTCTTGCTTTCGCTGCGCGGCAAGCGTCTTGTCGCTTACCTCGTCTGGCCGAACGGTGTGCAGTGCATCTTTTCCTGCTCACGCTCCGGTTACGAAAAGGATGCGTCGGTGGAAGACGTTTCGAGCGCGACGCTGACCCTCAAAGTCAGCGGTGAGCCGACTATGACGGACGCGACGGCCCCGGAAAATATCGTCGCGCCGACGATCAAAGGCGTTGCGAAAGTCGGCGTTCCGCTTGAGGCGGTGCAGGGCGTATGGGCCGGCGCCTCCGACATCACTTATCAGTGGAAGGCGGATGATACCGTCGTCGCTGGCGCAACGAGCTCCAGCTTCGTGCCGAAGGTGGCGAATGTCGGTGACGTAATCACCGTCGAGGTGACTGCCAAGAATGATGATTTCACGGTCACTGAAACCAGTGTCGGAACCTCGGCGGTTGTCGCGTAATGGCCAATCCGTTTCGTGGCAAGGTTACCCTCAAGGCGGGTGATGAGCAATATGAGGTGTCTTTCTCGATCAACGCCGTTTGCGAAATCGAGGAGCATTTCGGCAAGCCGATCGCGGAAGTCGGCAAGATGATGCAGGCCGGCGACGCTTTCGAGATGAAGACGCTGCGTTTTGTCCTGTGGGCTGGCTTGCAGGATAATCACGACGATCTCACCATCAAGGATGCGGGCAACATCGCGTCTAATGCCGGCATCGAAGAATGCGGCGTCGCGATCAGCAAGGCTTTCGAACTGGCATTTCCGCAGCCAAAGGCGGGAGGCGCAAAGGGCAATTCCCGCCCTCGGAATGCGGCGCGCGGATAGACCCTGCGCCGCTTCTAATTGAATGGGTTTCGGTCGGCTTCGATCCCGCCTTGTTCTGGCGGATGACGCTGACCGAAATTTCTCATTGCTTCGACGGCGCGGCTAAGCGCCTGGAGCGAGAGCACAATGAGACTGCCTGGCTCGCCTGGCACGTTGCCTTCATGTCGGCCTATGCGCCGCAAAAATCAGAAACCTTCTTCAAGTTGAAGAACCTGCTTTGGGGGCGAAAGCCCACCGAGCAAAAGCCTCAGGATTGGCGGGATAGCCTTGCTGCTTTCTCCGCCTGGGTTTCCTCCTCACGGAAGTAAATCATGGCCTCTGCCGTCATCGGCGCGCTTCGCGTCAATCTCTCGATCGATACTGCTGCATTCAGGGATGGTCTGAATACCCTTCCTGCTACCCTCAACAAGGTCGGGAAGCGCATGCAGTCGGTCGGCGCGAAGATGTCGACGTTTGTCACCGCACCTGTCATCGCAGCGGGCACGGCGGTGACCGCTGCGCTGAGTGGCATGTCGCAGGAGATCAATCAGATCTCGAACAGTGCGCGGCTGGCTGGAGCGGGATTTCAGGAATTCCAGAAACTTGCTTTCGGCGCCAAGACGGTCGGTATCGAGAGCGAGAAGCTCGGCGATATCTTCAAGGATACGCAGGACAAGGTTGGTGATTTCCTGTCCAGTGGCGGCGGAGAGATGAAGGATTTCTTCGAGACCATCGCCCCGAAAGTCGGCGTCACTGCGGAAGCCTTCCGGGGGCTTTCCGGTCCGCAGGCATTGCAGCTGTATTATTCCAGCCTTGAAAAGGCTGGCGTGAGCCAAGCTGAAATGACCTTCTATATGGAGGCTATTGCTGATGAGGCTTCCGGCCTTATTCCCTTGCTCCGCAACGGTGGGGCTGAGTTTCAGCGTTATGGGGAAAAAGCAGAGGCGTTAGGCGGGATCTATTCTGATGAGACGGCTGCGCAGGCTCAGAAGTTCTCCGAGGCAATGTCTTCGCTCGGCGCTGCTTTGCGCGGCCTCGGTGTCGTGATTGCGAATAGCGGTCTGATCGAATGGGTGACGGCGGCTGTCCAGAAGATCACCGAATTTGCAGTCTACCTTAATCAGACGGACCCGCAGATCGTGAAGTGGGGTGCGGTGGTAGCCGGTATCGCCGCAGTCGTTGGGCCGGCTGTTACGGCGTTGGGTCTGATGGTCGTTGCGGTCAGCGCTATCAGCGGGCCTGTCATCGCGGCAGTTGCGGCGGGAACCGCGCTGGCTGCGGCTGCTGTCGCTATTTATACGAACTGGGACCAGATCAGGGCGTCATTCCCGATTGTTGGTCAGATCGTCGATACCGCCGTCGCTGTCATGAAAACCAGTCTGATGGGGCTGGTGGAAAATGCGCGTTTGATGGCGACCGGTATCGCGCAGATCCTGACCGGCGATTTTGCCGGTGCGTGGAATTCTGCTCTCGCGCTGCTGAATAACTTCTGGCAGACGTTCGGCACTATCGCTGACACGATCATTCCTGGGTTCACTGCAAAACTTGGAGAGATGGGTCGGGGCGTTCTCCAACTTGCAGCGGATATCGTCAACGCCTTCATGAACCTGCCGGCGCAGATGATCGAGATCGGCGGTCAGATCATCGACGGTCTGTGGCAGGGGATCAAGGCAAAAGCAGAACAGCTTAAGGCTGGCGTCACCTCGATCGGCAATGGGATTGTCAGCTGGTTCAAAAATCCGCTGCAAATCCATTCGCCGTCTCGTGTAATGCATGCGGTCGGTGTCAACGTCATGCAGGGTCTGCAGAACGGCATGGACAGCATGCGTGCGGGTGTGCAGGGCACTGCGGCCGGAGCTGCTGGCGATGTAGAGGGCGCGATGTCTGGCCTCGATCAAATGGGCCAGTCGCTGTCTTCGTCGATCGGTGATCTGTTCGCGGGCTTCATCAAGGGCGGCGAGGCTGCCAAGGATGCCGTTGCGAACCTCGCCAAGCAACTCGCCAATTTCGCTCTAAACGATGGGCTGAAGGCTCTGTCGAATGCTTTCGGTGGCGGTGGCTCATCAGGCGGCGGCTTCGGCTCTATCCTTGGCAGCGTCTTCCGCGCCCTGGTTCCGGGGGCTTACAAAGGTGGATCCATCATGCCGGGCGGCGGTGTCGGTGGGATAGGCGGCATTGATAATCAGCTTGTGGCCTTTCGTAAAAAGCCGTCCGAGCAGGTGGATATCTATGATCCCAAACGTTCAAAGCGGGGTGGCGGTTCTGCCATCTTCCGCCAGGGCGACATCATCATTCAGGGCGATGCGAGCGAGAAGACCGTGGCTCTGATCGATGCGCGGCTGAAGGAGAACAATCAGCGACTTGCCTATTCCCAGTCCAATTCGTGGCGGTGATCTGTGACAATTGAATATTGGCCTCAGAGCCTCATCCCGGCGGATATCAATTTTCGAATTCGCCCCATGAATACGCGTGGGCCGCAGACCTTCTCAGGAAAACGGCAGACGGTTGGTACGGATGCTGGCTTCTGGATCGCCGATCTGGCGAACTTTCCTATTCTCGAGCGTGATGCCATTCTCGAATGGCGGGGCACGCTGGCTTCTCTCGACGGGTCCGCGAATGATGTGATCATCGGCCCGTATGATAATCTGAGAGCGCCTAGCCCTCCTGGCCTTCCTCCCGTCATCGGTGGGATACCGCATTCGGACGGGTCGTTTTTCTCAGATGGTGCAGGTTATCGGCAGTCGACGATCAAAGTCAGGGCGGCTCAACCGGTGGCGCAGCGTTCCACAACTATGCGGCTCATCATTGATCAGGCGGGGCCGATCCGAAAGGGCATGTACTTCACGGTCTGGTCGATCGTTGCAGGGGTCGCTGTTCCCCGCATGTATGTGATCGTGGCATCCCCGGAAGTTGACGGCAACATTGTCGACATCCGCTTCAGGCCGACGTTGCGTGTTGCGCTTTCGTCTGGGGATGAGGTCGATTTTGCCGACCCGAAGATATTGATGAACCTGAGCGATGAAGAGGCCGGTTCCTTGAACCTGGAATACGGGCGTTTCGCGCGGCCATCCATCTCTTTGGAGGAGAGCTGGAATGGAATTTCCTGAAACGATCAAGGCCCATCTTGCCGGAAGGGTGGTTCGCAAGGCGCGTCTGCTTGAGATGGATTTCGTGAGCAAGCGGATGGGCTTATGGAATGGCTTCGGCAAGCTGACCACGAAAGATGGTAGGGAGTGGGAGGGTGTCGGCGGCCTTGGAAAGATTTCGGGCATCGCTTCCTCCATGGGCGGAAAGGCGCCGGAGCTGGTATTCACGCTTTCTGGCGTTGATGAGAGTTTCGCCGCAAAGGCGAAGGGCGAGGCCTCGGAATACTTTGACCGGTCGGCAGTCGTCTTCGATCAGTTTTTCGATGACGAGTGGGGATTGCTGGATAATCCATACGCGGTCTCATTCGGCCTCATGCGCAAACTGACATCGACCCGCGAGGCGACAGAGGGAGGCTTCGTGAGGACGGTTTCCATCTCGGCGGAAGGCCCTTTCGCAGCGAAGAAACGCGCCAAGTTTGCCTATGTGACGCCAGCTGATCAGCGAAACCGTCATGAAGGTGACGCCTATGCTGACGACACGCCCGGTATCGACACAAGACGGATCACATTCCCGGATTTCTGATGCTTGAAAAATTTCTGGCAGACCTGGCTCGCGCTGATTTTGCGTGGGGCGAAAACGACTGCGCGATGACGGTTGCCAACTGGTGGATGCTGAAGCGCGGCATCGACCCGGCCGCAGATCTGCGCGGCACTTACGGTACCGAGCAGGAATGCAGGGCTGTCGTCGCGCGCGAAGGTGGGGTTTTGGCCGTTGTTGAGAGATGTGCAGTTCGTGCGGGTGCGCAGATGGTGGATGACCCGCTTCCGGGCGATATCGGCGTCATCTCGGTTCATGGTCAAGATTTCGGCGCCGTTATGGGTGGTCGGGGTCGCTGGATGGTGAAGTCTGCCCACGGACTGGCTGGCTACCGTTGCGATGCCATCATGGCTTGGAGGACGTAATGCCTCAGGCTGTTGTGGGTTTCATCGCTGCGATAGGTGTGCCTGGCCTTGTCGGGGCGGCCGGATCACTCACGTTTGCCGGTAACCTGCTGGCGGGCGCGATCGGCCTGGGCATCAGTGCCGGCATCAATGCGCTGTTCGGTCAGAAGGCTTCGACACTGAAGCCTCAGGACGTGAAGTCGACACTTCGGCAGTCGGTCCTTGTGCGCCGGAAGCACTATGGGCGCGTGATGACGAGTGGCGGTTATGTCTTTTATCGCTCCCGACGCGGTGGCCTCTACATGGTCATCTACATCGGGCAAGGTCCGACAGCTGCGTTTCGCGAACACTATATCGATGATCGCCCGGTTACTCTCGATGCGCAGGGTTTCATCCAGGCAAAGCCCTTCAATGGGAAGATACAAATTGAGACTCGCCGCGGTCTGCCAACCGAGACATATTTCAGCAGTATCGCGGCCATCTTTCCTGCGATATGGGGTCCATCGCATCGCGGTGATGGCTGCATATCGGTCGCGATACTTGCCAAGGGCGTCAAGCAGGAGAAATTCAACTCGGTCTATCCGAACCGGATCCCGCAATACAAAGGCTTGCGCGATGATGGTATCGTCTATGATCCGAGAACTGGCGTCAGCGGCTGGAACCCGAACCTAAACCTGATCTATCTCGACTACCTGCGTAACTCTGACGGGGCCGGGATCGCGTGGGATTATTTCGATGAGGATGATTTCGCTGTCGCGGCAGATGTGGCCGATGAGATCCTTCCGACGAACGGCGGCGGGACAGTGCGCCGCTATCACGGTCAGCTCTCGTATGATCTTACCACAGAGCCGGCTGACATCATCGAGCGGATGGAAACGGCGACCGACAGCAGGATCTACCTGAAGGCAAACGGCAAGATCGGAATTCATCCCGGCATCTGGGTCGAGCCGACGATCCGCATTCATGATGGCTGCATCGTCTCCTATGAAATGTCGGATTCGAGCGGCCCGCTTCGTGAGGCGAACGAGGTCACGCTTCAATACACGAACCCGCTGGCCGGATACTCCGAAGCTGCTTGCGATCCATGGCGCGACGAGGCGGATATCAGTGCGCAAGGAACGCGCACTATTCCGATCGAGGCCTATGAAATCCAGAACCATCACCATGGTCGGCGTGTCCAGAAGTTGAAAGCAGAGCGCGCTGCTGCCCGGTGGCAGGGCAAGATCGTCACCGATCTATGGGGCATCCAGGCGCGTGGCGAGCGGCGCATCTATCTTGAGATTGCTGAACTGGGCATCGATTTCGAACCATTCGAGATCGAGGACTACCAGGAGGATGATGACACGATGACGGTGATGATGCAGGTCAGGAGCTGCCGACCATCGATGTATATCGTGACCTCTGCCGAGGAAGGCACTCCGCCTCCAGTGCCTCCGAGCACGGAAGATGAAGACCTCGACCCGCCGGCTAACCTGGTCGTGATCGGCAGCCAGAGGAATGTCTCCGGCAGCAACAAGGTTGCTGTCATCACGGCGACTTGGTCCGCTTATCCGGATCGCGACGACCTGAGGGCATATGCACAAATCTCGCTGGCAGACCAGAACAAGTGGAAGCCTATGACGGTCGCCGAGGACAATCTCAGTGCAGAAGCAATCGGCCTCGTCGACGGGGCTTTGTATGATGTTGCCGTCGAGTGGCGCAAAGTGGGTGGAACGCCCTCAGAGCAGTCTCTGGTAGAGAATATTGCGGCTGTTGCAGATCCAGTAAAGCCCGGCACTCCCCAAGCGTTCCAGGCGCCGAAATCCGGGCTTACTGTCACGCCGAGTGCGCGCGCGGCGAATGACAACTCTGCCTACATTTCATTCCGGCGTGGCACCTCGACGCAGACCTTTGCGCAGGCAGCCGATATCTCGGGCGATCTTCGCGTCACTGCGAACGAGGTTCGGGCTTTCGCTGACACGCCCGGAAACGGCACATGGCGGTACTGGGCGATCTCGAAAAATGGTTCGGGCGTGCTGGCTGATACGCCGGCGGGGCCGATCACGGTGACGGTGCCTTGATGCCTCAGATCGATTGGAGAGATCAGCAAACCTCGTCCGAGGCTCTCGCTCAAGCAGCCATGAAGGATGCCGGCGAGGCCAAGCAACTGGTGAAGTCTGCCGGTATCGTCTTTGAGAAATACTTCTCGATCACTCGAACCGGGATCTTGTCGGTTCTTGCTGCTCCGCAGGTAGCCTCCATCCCTGTCCCTGAGGCAAGGGTTGGGGATCTCGTCTTTGTGCATCGGTCGGCAAAGCCGACGAATGGACCCGCTGCGGCTCCGCTTGTGGTGGTCGGCGGGATCTCCATCGAGAGCACCGCATTCGTGGCTTCAGACGGTGTCGTCGAGGTCTACTACTCGATACCCACCGTTGTAGTCTCTCTCGGTTCGGTGCTTACAATTCCTGTCCGACTGCGCGGCTTCCGCGCTTCTTAGCGTCCCTTTCTTGCATTTTTCGGTGACCGGCTTTTGCCGGGTCGCTCCCGTATGGAGAAAACTATGGTTGATTTGGCGGCTTCAATTTGGGCTGACGGACCGGCAAGCGCCCCAGAGCAGCCGGAGAAAACGCGTATTCGGCGCTGGGGCACCTGGCTGGAAGGTATCGTGACGGCCTTCACCTCGAACGGCGGCCTGATTTATTCGTCGCTCGCGGCCCTCAGCGCCGACCTTTCGAAGCCCGCCAACTCAATGGCCTGGGTGATGGGCGACCCCATCGCCGCAAACAACGGCGCTACCGTCGCCGGCTAATCCGAAACCAATATCAATCATCACCTTGGCCGCTTGCCGAGGCGATTTTGCAGGAGAACACGATGCCCGAGCCGTACAAGCCGACGCCGAAAGAGATCAGAGACTTTGGGGCTTCCCTAGAAGCCAGCTCGCCATCACCTCGTAACGGCCAGCTAATACTTCACCGAGTGCTTCGCCTCCTCCGTCTTCGGTGAGGTTCCGTATGTCGTTGGCGATCTCAACCATCGTGCTCGCAGCTTGTTGCTGCGACATCAGCTCTGCCGTCACGAGCGTGTGTAAAATCCTGTGATGCGCTAGCGCTGAAGCTCCTATCGCGATCGTCAAAGGGCTTTCGGCGCCCTTGCCAAACTCTTCGGCCATTTTCGTCCTCCGTTGCGAGCGCCAAGCAAGCACGCGGGAGCGAGAGAGTCGAGGGCGCAGACGATCAGGCTTAATATTTTTAACTGCTAGCTTTTCTTATAGGGAGAGTCCTCCATGGGTCGCATTCGCGATGCATTTAACAGCGCGTGGATTGATGGGCCAGCATCTGCGTCAAACCATCCCGATAAAGCCGAGATACGCCGCGTAGGCGGCACACTTGAGGATGCGATCGTTAGCGCCGCAGAAGGCTATACTGTTGCCATTTCATGGTCTGCGCTCAACAATATCCAGGGTGTAAAATCCGGTCAGCCCGCGCGTATCAATTCAAACGTATCCGGAACGCACGTCGATCCGGTCACGGGCGATACCGTGCCGAACGCAGGCGAATATATATGGAGCATCAGCCCGCAAGGATGGCGGCGAGTCGGTGACGTTCTGGATGCTCCCGCTCTCAAGGGCGCCTTGGATGGGAAGGCTGCGCTTTCTGACCTTGAGGAAGAGGTAGATAGAGCGACGGCCGCCGAACAGGAAATTGCGCGCGACGCCGGAAACCTGAACTACTTGCTGGACACCACATACTCGGGCGGCGTCATAGCTGAAGACGAAGAGACGGTGCTCATCGGCTACCGCCCAGACGGGACGGTGGACGTGAGCAATACCTATCCACTCCTCGATCCAAAGTGGGTGTGGGCCGTCGTCAATGAGGATCTTGAAATCCTGTCCGCCTGGGACGGAGCTGACGAATTTTACCCTGCATCTTCCGCTCCCTTAGAAAGTCAGGCCGCCTGGGTCGCTGGTGGAGAGGTTGTTGTTGTTGTCGATGGTCAGCGCGCAGCTATCACCTACGATACACCGCCTGGAACGACCAATTCTAACGCGACAATCAAGGGCGATTTCGCGAGATACGTCGTTGACGATGGCGTGAAGGTCACCTTCGCGGAAGAGTACCTGAAGGCCACAACCCAGCTTTCGTCTACCGTAGACCATCTGGTTCATTATCTTCTGTACGGGCAGTCCCTCTCAGTGGGAACAGGCGGAAGTCCGATCGCGCATACGACGGCCTTCCGGGCTGGACGAGCGGCGATGTTCAACGGCGGCATTGCCGATCGCGGTACTGTTCCCGTCGAATATCCGGTTCCGGCTGCAAACCGTTACTCGCTGGTGGATGCCCGTGAAACTGGCACCACTGAAAGCCCAGGTGCTGGTCTGGTCTGGAAGGCCACGGATAGCGGTGGGCTTGCCGCCAATGAAGCCGGACTTGTAACCACTGCAGGACGTGGCGCGCAAAGCTATGGGGAGTTGAAGAAGGGCGGGAACGGCGTTCAGTGGGAAAACCTGATCGGTGCCTATCGCCGTGGGCGGGTTGTTGCTGCGCTCAATGGGCTATCGTACGAGGTTGGCGCCCTCCACTGGATACAGGGCGAAAACGATCGCTTGGCGACGAAGGCCACCTACAAAGGGTACTTGGCGCAGCTGCAGCAAGATGCCTCGGACGATATGGGGCAAGAGATCGTTGTTGTTCTCGATCAAATCAGCAACTGGACAAGTTACGGCATTGCGACCTCGCAAGTGCCGTTTGCTCAGCTAGAAGTCGCGATCGATCAGCCTACGAAGTTCGTTTGCGTTGGCCCAAAGTACTTCCTGCCGTCGGGTGACGGAACCCACCTCGCATCTGCCGCAGCCTACGCTAGGCTCGGGAGTTACCATGGGCGGGCCATCAACCGCTTCCGTGCCGGGCTGGATGCCTTGCCGCTCTACTGCGTAAGCGTAAGCCGGGCCGCTGGTGTCATCCGACTTGCAATGCATGTGCCCGTGGGGCCGCTCGTTCTGGACACGGCCGCCGTAAGCAATCCCGGCAACTATGGCATCACGTGGTCGCAGACTGGTGGCACAGCCCGAACCATTGCAAGCGTCGCCATCGAGGGGAACGATATCGTTGTAACCCTTTCTGGGGATCCAGTCAGCTTCTCTTCTGCATCAATCGGAATCGCCGCTTCGGGTACGTCGGGCGCGGGGGCTGGGCCGACGACCGGCGCTAGGTCGAACTTCCGTGATAGCGCGAGCGATCTCGATATCGACGGCAATCAGATGCCGAACTGGGCTTGCCACCAACTCATCGCAATTTCCTAAACGAGAGGTACTTTTCATGTCCAATGTCGGACGTTTCCAGATCATGCGCGGGGTGAAGGGGTCCGGCGCGAACATCCTGCCTCGCATCGACGTTGATGCCACCGATATCGTGCTCGGCGGCATAAGAAATGACGCGGGAGCAAGTCTCCTCCGGTATGATATCCATCCAAAGGTTTTCGGGCCGCGCGATGGCTATTCAATCTACGGCAAAGACAGGGGTGCCAAAAAGGTTGTTTCGGCAACAAGGCCCTCGGTTTCGAAATCTGAAAGCGTTTCAGTGTTGGCAGGCAATCCTGCTTTCGTCATCAGCGCAGGCACCGGCCAATCCAGCGACCTGAAGCTGTCAGCACCGCCAGCAGACTCTTTCACGTGGTTCGCTGTGGCAACCATCTCCCCGGCTCTGAAAGCATCACCCATCGACGCACGGCTTATCGCCGAGATCGGTGTGGGCACGGGTGCCGTAACGAAGATGGCCCTCGGTCTGCGCGCGAACGGAAACCTTTCAATGGGTGCCGCATCGGGCGTTGTAACCGCCCAGCTTGCGCAAATTCCTGTGGCAAACGTCCCGGCAGGAGACGCAGCATTTGTCTTATGCGGTGTGTACGATGATGCCGCTCAGCGTGTTTCGATCTATCTTAACACGGTGGGATCTAAGGTGACCGCTGCAAACCAGTACGAGATGGTTGTCGCTGAAGCGGATGTTCATGCCATAGCCGGCACTGGAGGCTATTCAGGTGGAAATGGGTGGCTCGGCAATGTCGGCCGTGTGCTCTGCTACGATGGAGCCTTGGCCGAAGGGCAAATTGACGCTGTACTGACAGCCTTGCGCGCTAAGTACGGTGTAGCCTAGAGCGTGGCCGCAGCAATGTGACCTAATCGGTTACTTGACCCCGCTCTAAATCCGATGGGGTTATCCGGTCTGGTTCTATCGGGCTAAGCTGAACGCTATTCTCGACATCAAAAGCAAAAGCCCGCCTCCGAAGGCGGGCCTATCGATCGTCTGGGCTTGTTCTCGCGATAGACAGTCCAGGCACTTCGATCCGGCATTCGCTATCAATGCCGGATCGCGACGGCGAGGTACTCAATGGCACGACAGTCACCAGGCCGCCTCGTTGAGTAAGCGAGGGGAAACTACGAGCGCCAACCACTCCTTAATCATCTCCGGAGGCTTGAAGCCGGTATTGTAGTCGCAATTCAGGCACTTGGCATGGCGTGACGTGGCATGTCGTCCGTCTTCTCGAGTCGGTCGAGGCACGCATAGATGTCATCGAAAGGAAGTCCTCTGATTTCCTCCAAAGGGCGACTCCACCACTCTGTGGCCACAAGCCGCTCGATTACATCATGATCAAACCTGTATCTGATGATACGTGCCGGAGACCCCCCTACAATGGCGTAGGGGGGTACATCCTTCGTAACCACTGCGTTGGCGGCGACGATCGCTCCATGCCCAATTTTTACGCCCGCGACAACAATCGCTTGAGCACCAATCCAGACATCGCTACCTATGGACGTGTCGACGTGTGATCTCCAGCGAAGTGTGCGCTTCCCCTGATATCCGGGCATTTTGGAAAAGAGCACCTCATTATACTGAAAGCTGTGAGTGGAAAGAAAGTGCGTCGGATGTTGAGCTACGCCGATCTCGCAACCTCGCGCGATAGAGCAGAACCTGCCTATGCTCACGTGCGGGTAGATGATCGAGCGAAAGTTCAGAAACAGATATGCACCAACGCGGCTTTCGCCATGAATCTCAGAACCCGGGCCGATACTTACCGGGTGCTCGATAAGTTCAGGAGATTTCACGATTGCGGATTTCGCGATCGACGAGTACGCGCTTAAATCCATCCGACAATCCTTTGAACATTGGCAATACAGACGACCTAGGAAGGTGAGCGAGTCGTATCGCAAAAAGCATGAAGATCAAGCCCACCGGTTTGAATTCAAGCGGTGGGACGATGATACGTAGTAACTCTGCATGCGGCGTAAGATCGAAACCGAGGGCAACGGGGAGCAAAACCTTTACCTTTGTCGGCGAATTTGCATCTTGAAAATGCCCGCTTCGGCGGGCATTTTCAGTGGGTTCACCAACCGCATTCTTTGCGTAACGGTTTGATCGCGTCATCGAGCCCGGCGATATCAAACGTGGCGGTGAATGGGCTCTCCCCATACGGCGTCATTCGGGAAACCATCTGCTTTTTGCCAAGCATTTGCTTAACCACAGGTATGGACTTGGCGCCCGACCAGAGGCCGAGGGCGCGATTATTCGTCGAAGCATCGGTGCTTACCTTCTTCGCCTTCTCCGCATCAAGGCGGTATTCAACATCTCCATAGCTGTTGTATTCGCTCGATGTCATATGGCAGTCAGTCTCGAAGATAAGGGCCGTCTTTCCTTCGTGGCATCTCACGGTCAGCGTTATGCGCGCCCCGTTGTTCCATCCACAATTCACGACCTCATTGGATTCCACAGACAGGTAATAGGAATTCCGGTCAGTCATCTTAGACGCAACGGAATATGGCTGCCACTTCCCGCTTTCTACGGGTTCTTCGGTGAGGGTTGGAGTTCGCCCAGACGCTTTGTCGTAGCAAGCGAGCCGATCCAAATCGCCGTCAATCTTTGAGCATCCAGCGTCCTGCGCGCTGACATTACCGGCTGCGAACGCGGCAGCTGCAGCCGCTAACATATACTTCATAGTCCTTTGGACTTGCCACTCCTCAATGATCTGCTTCGCCATTCGGTAATCCTCTGATTAGCGCGGCACACTGCAATCACGGCCTGCCGAAATCAATAGCTGCCGTCTGCATCTACAAAGGGATGCCTCTGCCTTTTCACGGCTGACCTCCTCACCTGTCATCATCAACACCGGAGAAACACCAATGATCGACGAGTTCGCTCGCTCGCTGACGCACGTCCTTGTTCATGAGGGCGGCTTTGCAAATCATCCCAAGGATCCGGGTGGAGCCACCATGAAAGGGGTAACGCAGCGGGTCTATGACACATACCGACGTTCCCTGAAGATGCCGACACAGTCGGTTCGTGGCATTACGGAACTTGAGCTCAAGGCGATCTACCGCCGGGAATACTGGGACAAGCTGCAGGGCGACCGCATGGCGTCCGGCGTTTCCTACGTCGTCTTCGACGGCGCGGTGAACTCTGGTGTAGTTCAGTCGGTGAAGTGGCTCCAGCGCGCACTGCAGGCCATGGGCCTATACAGTGGCAAGATCGACGGCCTTGTGGGACAGGGGACGTTGCAGGCACTGGACGGGGTCAACGACAACGACGCTCTGATCGCCCGCATCATAGAGCGCCGTGAAACGTTCCTCCGCTCGCTCAAGACGTGGGGCGACTTCGGCAAGGGCTGGCTGTCCCGTATCCGCGGAGTTCTCAAGACCGGGCAGGCATGGGCCTCGGGGTCTGTCGGTCCCCAGCCGGTCTATGTGCTGGGTGGCGATGCCAAGGCGTTTATCTCGGACGCCAAGGCTGCGCCTTCCCGCGCTCCCGGTGACGCTGCTGCCGGCGCTGGGGGTCTGTCGGTCGTCATCTCTCAGGCTCAAGAGCAGTTGATGCCATACGGCACGATTCAGCTCGTGTCGAACATCCTGGCGGGGCTTGCCATTGCTGGCGTGGTCGTAGCGATCGGCGGTCTCGGTTACCGGTTCTGGGCAAAGCGCAAGGCCGATGAACTGAAAGACGCGCTCGATCTGCAGCCCGAGGCGGCATGATGTTCGGCATTCTCGACGCACTCAAGATCGGCGGCGGGGCGGCAGCCGGCTTCCTCGGCTGCCTCTCCATCAATGCCCTCGTCTGGCAACCTTCGGCAGAGCGGGAGGCGCGAGACGCTGAGCGCGCTTCTCTGCAGGCGGCAACCAATATTGCAATCGGAGAACTATCCAATGAAGCTGACAAGGCTCGCGTTCGTCGTCGTCTGTGCATCGAGCGTGGCGGCTTGTACCTCAACGCCTCAGGTGAATGCCGCGAAAAGCCAGTTGCAGTCGACGGCTAGATTGATCGTCGGGACTTCTCTAATCGGCGCACGCGGCGCGACGGCGCGGGATCAGGAGAAGATCGACGATACGGTTGCCGGCATCTGTGGCGCAAAGTCTTGGACGGCCGAAGAGTGCGCCGCGCACGATAGCCGCTCGCGCTCAGATTTCTAGAGAGCGTCCAAGCGTCTCAGCAATCAATGCTCTGATCGATTCGGCGTCGGCAATGGTGTTTTGCCATCCCGTTGGCCGATAGCCGCGAACTTTGTCAGGCCATTCACAAATACCATCCTCATTAACATAGCCTATCCAGTGAGCACCGGCTAAGTGATCAAACTTTAGGAAGGCTATTCTATCTGCTGCTAGCAAAGATACCGGTTTCCAAGTCATGTGTTCCCCCACATCCACATTCGGTACTTGGACGTTACATTTGATTGCTTGCGCAAAGCTATCGCACAGCATTCGTCAGTTGGGTTAAAGGAGTAGGCCTGACGCGCGGCGCACAGGCCTACTCTTTCAGCGCGACTGTAAGGTTTGGGGCATCACGCGAACTGAACATCCGCTAAAATGGTTAACGGATGGTATCGGCTCGCGTGCCTGCTGATATCCCTTGGAGGCGGTTATTTCTTGATGACGTTTGGCTCGGCAGAACGGTAACCTTCGACCCAGATGGCGTGACGATCATCATCAGCTGGGTAAGGGCACTCGGTCGAGCTCTTATCTCGAAGTGCCGCGATTATACCCTCGTAACGAACGGCTTTCCGTTCTTCGTCTCTGTCGTTCATTTTATCTCCCAAGGGTAATCAACAGGACTGTCGACGGTAACTCTGCTAGCTTGGTTGGGCAATGGTGGCTGGGCTCGTTCGTTTCTCCGCCGCCTGAACATCAAAGGCGGGGCGGCAATCCGTTCGCCTCGCGCATCCGCTCATACCAGTCTTCGACGGCTTTTGCGGCCTGCCAGTGTTCCGGCTCCCATCCTCGATGAGGCATGATGATACGGCGCTTGAAGCCGTCTTTTCCATGAGCGCCGCCTGACCACATGAACTCGTTCTTATGGGTGCTTGTCGTCAGATCCCGCATTATGCGGCCGATGTAGATCGGGCCGTCATAACCGCTCCAGTCCTCATGGCCTTCGCCAGGCCATGTAACCCGCCATTCATACTTCTTCTGCCACTCGTCCGTCATCGATGGACGGAAACCCATAACCACACCTCAGTCAAGGAAATCGAAATGAGCGATGGCTATCGGGGGACAGGTGTCTGGATCAGGATCCAGCATCGTTTCGGCCCTCGGATGATGGAGTGGTTCTACTCCATCCACATGATTGTCTTTGGCGGCGTGCTGCTGCTGCCGTCGGAGACGTTCAACCAACCCGCCTTCATGTCGTTCCGCGACCTGGTGCCGTCTGAGGACGCGTTGGGCTGGACGATGCTTATTGTCGGCTGCTTCAGGATCATCGGCCTGGTCATCAATGGCGCCCGAAAACAGGTCACACCCCAGATCCGGCAATTTTCTGCCGCTGTCGGATGTCTCATCTGGACAGGCATATCGTATGGCTTCGCATCCTCTGACGTCGTCAGCACATGGATTGCCATCTACCCGTTCTTCGCAATCGGAGAGCTGGTGAACATCAATCGCGCTGCTCGTGATCAAGGGGAAGCACGCAATGGGACAACAACTGTCTGAGCTACCGCCGCTTGCTCTCATCGCATTCGGCGTCACCGTCGCTATCATTTTCGTTGTGCGTTACGCCGGGATTTCTGCCGGCGCCAATTCTTCACCTCAGAAGAGCTCGACGACTGCAGAAGTTGCTGCGGTCATCGTTGATCCTACCGCTCTCAACAATGCGACGGCAGCCGTCAAAGAGCTTGCCGCCGAATTGAAGGCGGATCGAGAGCAAAAGGATGACCATGTCCATATGCTATGTCGGCGTCTGGAGACGCTGGCGGGCGAGATGGAAGGGCTTACACGCTCGATCGGAGCGCTTGTGCTAGAAATGGCGCGCAAACGCTGAGAAAACTTTATTCTATTCTGTAAGAAGAATAGTCTCTCTCAGCAATTTCCACTGGTCGCTCATGACCATTTTGACGAACTCTTCCGGAATCTGAACGACATCAGAAAGTGCAGCATCATCGATGTGCTTCGCCAAATAGGCATCCATGATAGCTTCACGCAAGCTGAACGGGAACAAGATCGCAAGCGCATGGTATTTTGCAAGGTCGTCAAAAAACCACTGAAGGTCGCTGGCGCCTTCATAGTGCCTCGATTTATCTGCCAGCTTTGAACCGAGCTTGATGATATCCTTCTCGTCTTTCGTTTGAACGACTGGTGAGTCTAGGACGTGTATCAGTTCTTTACAGCAAACTAGCCTCTGCCATTTCAAATCCTGCTGCGTGCTGTACACAACCAGCGCCATTGATCCCGGCATGACAATCGAGTTGGGGTGCGGCTCATGGTGGTAGTGAAAATGCGTCCCGCGCAAAACGTTCGCAGGAAGGTCCACGCCTTTAACCTGAAGCCCTGAAGTAAGAAGGGAGCGACGGAATTCGGCGACTACCTCGGTCATTGAGACTGGAACCCGCCCAAGAGCCTCGAAATGACGAATCAACTTAGAAACTGACACCTGTAACTCCGCAAAAAAAATCCGGGCCCAAAGCCCGGATTCTATTTATCATTAACCAAAGTTTTTAGAAGCCCTGCGCGTAATCCCCGATCGCCACGACTTCACGTCCGTTTGCCGGGATGTTATCCCCCGCCTCGGCGCCCAGCGCAGCCGCGATTGCTGCACGGCCAGCCTCAAAAAGCTGGTCTGCTGTTTTGCAATCCGGGCCTGGGAAGAATTTAAGGTTATCAACAACCCTTCCCTCCGCGAAGAGGAGCGAAAGGAACTTGGTCTCGCTCTCGGTCATGCTGACCTCCTGGTCAATACGGGTCTAACAACAGCGCTAGACCTCTTAATGAGGTTAAGATAGGCTTTGAATGCGCCATATTTAAGGGCGCCCTACACCAAAATTCTTTTAAGTCAATATGGTTCCGGCGCGTTAACGTCACCTTAACAGCCGATCCTGCTTTCTGCTAGTGGCCAAATCAAACAATTACGTTGCATTTAGGCAACGTTTATCAACATCCTTCGACGTAGTTAATACGCGGGCCCGCTTCCTATCCGTAAGGTCTATAGATCGTTCTCGAAAAGGTAGAGGTTGTGGCGATCGGCCACGACCCTGCCGGCGTTTCTCGGGTTGGCATAGGTTCCGAGAAAGACTGCCGCGCTGCGCCACCCTCCAGCGTCCATGATGGACTTAATGTCCAGTCCCATCGCCAGCGTATTGTTAGCGAAAGCGTGCCGGCCACAGGTGTGAGATGGCTTGTAGGTGAGGCCGGCGCGCTGGCATACCGCCTTGATCCGCTCGTTGACTGAATGCCTGCATTTATACCGAAAGACGCGGGCTTCCGGATCGGCTTCAGCTGCGAGCGCATATAGCCTCGCCACCAGCTGGTCTGTGAGAAACCTGACGGAGTTGCGATCTGTCTTCGTCTTCAGCAGTAATGCGGTTCTGCCAACCAGGTCGACATCCTTCCACCTAAGTGCGATGGCCTCTGACACGCGAGCCCCAGTCTGGCTCATGAAGAGGATCAGTGCCGCGACATGCGGCAAGTCATCCTTCGCGCACTGCCGAACGAAGGCATGCAGCCAAGCCTGCGTTGCCGCTTTCTTTCGCTTCGGCCTTTCCTCCTTGAAATTCTTAATACGGACCATCGGTCCCCAGCCTCGATCGCAGCCATGGTAGCAGGCCGCGCGGATCGGTGTGATGACGCACCGATTTCGCGTCGCGTTGCTCTGCGTCGGGTAAAGCTCTTTCGCCAGTTCCCGGATATCGAAGGGATGAATAGCATCGAGGCGCATGGTGCCGATGCGAGCAAGTATCGGCGCCATATAGCGACCATCGCCACCGTGCTCGATGTAGCTGGCGGCGGCTTCGGCAAATGTCTTGATCGCTGTATAGGTCTGGATTTGGGCCGGAATATTCGGCCGGAACGTCATGTTCATTGATGGCTCCCGGTACTCAGAACAAACCCGGAAGCGGACCGTTTGCGGACCGCTTTGTTGAAAAAGCCCGGAACAGACTGTGATCAAATAAGGTAGCCTGCCCCGGCAAAGGTGGGTTTTCGCGAAGCCATCGCCGTTCGGGACGTGGGCTTCTCAATGCCAAAACCCGGATTTACGGGTGCGGGGAGCGTCTAAAATTTCGTAGCGAAATCAAAGGCGCGCGAAATCCCCGCACCTATCGCTAGTTTCGTTGTTTTTGTTGATGAATTTGCGAGAAATCGTGGTCCATCTGGGATCACCATTTCCTACAAAAACTCAAGTGACAGCGGCCCTCAAGGCCGCGCCGGCTGTGGCATGTCGGCGTTCGGACCGATCGAACTCGTGAATGTGCGGTCCACCGTCTGAAGACGTGTCCACGAGACGGATACGCCGAAAAGCAGGATCGCGATGATGGGAATGACGAGAAGCACAACGCCGCCACTGATGCGCATGACCAACTCCAAAACTACATAGTCATGGGCGCGACCATGTGCGCAGCAGCTTAATGGTTCGTTAATTTGTGCCAGTTTTGCACAGAAGCGGCACCTATCCACGCCACCTTTTGAAACAAAGGCACCAGAGCACAAAATGGCCGGAAAATGGCCTCAATCGCAGCAGCGGCGCGGCCTTGCAGGTAAGGCGCACGAATGGGCTCGGCGAATGCAGCCGCCCCCGAAAAGGGCACGGGATCGTCAGTCCAGCAGTTCACGAATACGTACCGCGAGCTCGCGCGCCGTATAGGGCTTTTTCAGCCAGCTTCCCGACAGGGCAAGTTCGCGCCCCGCGATCGCCGGTTCGGCATAACCCGAAGTAAACAGAACGGGAATATGCGGCTTTTCCGCCCGAACGCGGTTCGCCAGTTCATCGCCCGTCATGCCGCCCGGCATCACCACATCGGTAAACAGCAGTGCGATATCCTCGTGACGCTCGAGCTGGGACAGCGCCTGGGCACCGTTTTCGGCCTCGATCACCTCGTAACCGAAGCTCGTCAGGCGCGACACGGTCACGCGGCGCACGCGGGCATCGTCCTCGACGACGAGAATTTTCTCCGGTCCACCGGGCAGCGGGCTCTGCGCCGGATGTCCCTCGGCCTGAAGCCCTTCCTTCTCGACCTTTCGCTTGGCCGCGGGCAGGAACATCCGCACCGACGTCCCCTGCCCCGGCTCGCTGTAAAGCTGGATATTGCCGCCCGACTGCTTGATGAAACCATAGACCATGCTGAGGCCGAGGCCCGTGCCGGCGCTGACACCCTTGGTGGTGAAGAACGGCTCGAAGGCCTTTTCCTTGACCTCCGGCGACATGCCCGTGCCGGTATCGGTGACGGCGACAAGAATGAACTCGCCCATCCGCATGTTCGAATACATCTGCGCGTAGTCGACATCGAGCTTGATACGGGAAATCTCGACCGTCAGCTTGCCGCCGCGCGGCATCGCATCGCGCGCATTGATGACGAGGTTGAGGATGGCATTCTGCAGCTGTGAGGCATCGACAAGCGCCTCGTTCGGCGCGCCTGCAATGACTGTCCTGAATTCGATCGCCTCGCCGAGCGTGCGTCGCATCAGGTCGGAAAAACTCGAGACGAGTTGCCCGACATCGACAAGCTTGTTGTTGAGCGGCTGACGCCGTCCGAAGGCCAGCAACTGACCGGTCAGTTTTGCGCCGTCATCGGCCGCCGCCTGCGCTTCCTGCAGCAGAACCCGAAGATTGGGATCGTCGAGCTTGTATTCCATCATCTCGAGATTGCCGCTAATGACCGTGAGCAGATTGTTGAAGTCATGCGCCAGTCCGCCGGTCAACTGACCGATCGCTTCCATCTTCTGCGACTGGCGAAGCTCTTCCTCGATCTTCTGGCGGCTGGTGAGATCGCGGATAAAGCCGGTAAAGATGCGCTTGCCACCGGTTCTCGCTTCACCCACCGCAAGTTCCATCGGGAACGTCGTGCCGTCCTTGCGAAGCCCGGTCACGACGCGACCGTAACCGATGATCCGGCGCTCTCCGGTTTCCATATAATTGGAAATATAACCGTCATGGGCATCGCGATCGGGATTGGGCATGAGCATTCTGACATTCTGGCCGCAAACCTCCGAAGAACTGTAGCCGAACAACCTTTCCGCTGCCGCGCTGAACGACGTGATGATACCGGCATCGTCGATGACGATGGTGGATTCCGGCACGGTGTCGAGGATAGAGCGGAGATGTGCTTCCCTTTCCGCCAGATCGTTCTGTACCCTTTTCATCGCTGTCACGTCGTTGTTGGTCTGGATGGTGATGGGCGCTCCATCGACCGACAGGGAAACGGAGACCCAACGCGTCGCAACGAAAACCGGGCGGCCGTCGCGTGTGCGGTGCTCCAGCTCCCCCTGCCAGGAATATTCCGACATCAGCTGCTGACGAATTTCATCGAGCGGCTTGGGAAACCGCGTCTGCAGCAACTGGTGAACGGATTGGCCGACCGCCTCCTCGCGCGGCCAGCCATAGAGCGCCTCACAACCCGAACTCCACCGGGTGATGATGCCGTCATTCCCGTGGACGATGACATTGGCATCGTCCAGCAGATGGAGGACCGCATCCAGCTCAGCCTGGGTCGTGAGCGTGTTTCTTATTTTATGTGGCATCAAATATCCTGGCTGCGATTAGTGATGGCGCCGATCTTCGGCCGACCCCATCGAGTCTCCCCAGCGGCATTCATCTTCGTCTCCGGCCAATTGTGCAAGCAACATCGGCTTGATGATCTTCACCGAATGCCGGCCGACGCAGCCAAGAACACCCTTTGTGCTCAATTTGGTGATCGTGCGCGAGACGGTTTCGATGGTGAGGCCCAGATAGTCCGCCATGTCCTGGCGCGTCATCGGCAGCTGCACCATCGACTGCACTTCGCTCTTGGCCGCGGCCCTGCGCAGATGCTTCAGCAGGAATGTGCAAAGCCGTTCCTCGGCGCTCTTGCACGAAAGCAGCACCATCTGATCCTGGGCAGCGGCCATCTCGTCACAAACCCGCGCAAACATCTGCGGGCGCAGCTCTTCCGACTCCAGCACGGCCGCTTCGAAACTCTTCCTGGTCAGCCTGCGGACCTTGGTCCCGACAATCGCTTCGGCGCTGTAGAGGTAATTGCTCTTCAGCGACACACCGAGAAGATCGCCGTCGAAAACGAAACCGGTAATAACCCGGCGCCCGTCCGAAATAATCCGGAAGATACGCAAAGCACCTTCCACGACCTCGAAGACATGTTTTGCTTCATCGCCTTCGAAGAAGATCGACTGACCGGACTGGATAAACTCGACCGGCTGCCGCGAGAACAGGCCATTGAGCGTTTCCGGCTCTGCTTCATGAAGAAGATTTGCTGCTGTGCGTTCGCGATTATAGCTGGTGAGAAACATGGTATTAACCCCGTCGTTTGATGGGGGTAGTTGACCTCCCGGCGGTAACACGCGAATGCTACCGCTGTAAAATACGGTTCGAATTGGTAACAGTTTGTAACAGCCCGGCTAGTTTTTAATGTCTATTGACCCTGCCCACGCGGCACACATCCTCGTCGTCGATGACGATCCCCGTATCCGCCAGATGCTTGCCCGCTATTTCGAGGGCGAGGGCTATCGCGTGACGACGGTAGCCGATGGCGTCGAGATGGACGTTGCGATGCGTCAAAATAATATCGACGCCGTATTGCTCGACCTGTCGCTTCCCGGTGGGCGCGACGGCCTCGATCTCGCCCGCGATATCCGCGCGACATCCGACGTTCCCATCATGATGCTGACCGGCCGTGATGATGTCGTTGACCGCATCATCGGCATAGAGATCGGCGCTGACGACTACATTGCGAAACCCTTCCACCTGCGGGAAGTTCATGCGCGGCTGAAATCCATACTGAGGCGACGTCAGCCGGCAGCCCCGAAAGTCGTGCAGGAAGAGGACCAGACCATCCTTTTCGAGGGATGGACGCTGAACGTCTCACGACGCCAGCTGCTCGATCCGGCGGGAGCCGAAGTCGAACTGACGACCGGCGAATTCGACATGCTGGCCGCATTCCTCAACCATGCCGGACGTGTTCTGACCCGCGACTTCCTCATGGACCTGACCCGTGGCCGCCATCTTGAAGCCTTCGACCGTACGATCGATGCGCAGATCGTCAGGCTTCGCCGCAAGATCGAGGCGGATGCCAAACATCCCCAGTTCATCAAGGCGATCCGCGGCGTGGGTTACATCTTTACCGGCAAGATCGGGTGATCCAGCGGCGGCTCGCTGTCGATGCCGCAGACCAAACCGTGATCCCACGGTCCATGCTCGAGAAATCCCGCAAGCACCGACCAATCCGGAGGCGTGGCCGTCCATATGTGGATCGTCCTGCATTTTTCCTCGAGCGCAAACGTCCTGATCTGTGAAAAAAGCAGCCCCAGCACTTCCCGATTATCGACAAGGCTCACCGACGCGAAGAGCGGAACCTCGACCTGACGTCGAAGGTCGCCCTCGCCTCTGACGGCAACGTAAGCGATGCCCCGGATATAGCCTTCGGCATCCTTGACGACAAACCAGCAGCGGCACAGCAATGCCGTGGCGGTAAGTGCGATCCACTGTTCGAGATCCACCCCCGGCATGATCCGCTCGATCAACGCATAGGCACGCAACACGTCTCGGGCATTGAGTGTGCCGATCCTGTAGCCCATTCGCTCCATCCGCACAGTCTGCGTATTGGTTGTTGATCCGATGATGTTCGATCCATTTTGCCGCACCTCCGGAATGGAACCTTGATGCTGGTCAACCGGAGGCTCGAATACTGCGGCGATAGGGCGCGGATTACTGCAATGCCCTTCCCCCGACGGGGCAGGCACCCTTTGCCCTCGAACCACGGCCGAACCGCGTTACCATGCCGAACAGCGCGACGAGAAACGAGGCCGCAATCGCGCCAGCCAGCGCGCCGAAACCGGCCCATACGGCACCGGCGATACTGACGGGCAATGCCGGCACGAAATCCTGCCAGACATGGGCGATGATCCGGTGATCCGGCTGACGGGCGATCATCACCGGCCTCAAGATCGGTGAAGCGGCAGACAGATCTTCGAGTTGGTCCGAAAGCGATTGGTATCGCGCAAAACTTGATCGGAGAGCATCCCCCTGCTGCCGAAGAAAACCCTCCTGTGACGCGGTGTAGACATTCAGGGCGGCCTGCCTGTCCAGGCCGGCGTGGTTCGCCTGTTCATCGAAAGTCTGGATGATCCTCGTCAGCTCATCGATGGCGCCGCCAAGGCGCTGCCGATATTGCTGGGCAAATTCGGGCGCCTGTGAAAACAGCGCGGCGCTGGACGCGATAATCAGGAATATCAGCACGCGGTGAACAAGAAACACGGCCAACCCTCGGCTTCGTCATTCCAATCAACGAATAAGGAACGCAAAGGTTGCAAGGCCGCCTGTCGGCACGAGCTTTCGAGCGAGTTCTTGACTACTGCGGGCGCGGATCCCTGATCCGCTCCATCCGGAAACCAAGACCGATCAGCCGGCCGGAAAGATGCGCAAGAATCGGCCAGCGGGCGATCCCGCGGATGAAACCGGGCGGACCCTTTCGTTTGGCGTCATCCGCCTGATCCGCTCTGCGGCTGCTGCGCATCATCAACTGCAGCTTTTGCGTAGCACGCGTGGGAAAACCGCGGCGCTTCTCGACCGCAGCAAGATCCGCGTCCGCGAGCCTGCCCTCGCGAAGAGGGAGAGAGAGGATATTGGCCGCCGCCACCGCATCCTGAATGGCAAGGTTTACGCCTACTCCCCCGATCGGCGACATGGCATGCGCTGCATCGCCGATACAGATCAATCCAGACCGCCACCATTGCCGAAGGCGATCGATCCGCACGGTCAGAAGGCTTGTATCGTTGAACGACCGGATTTCGTCCATGCGCGAGACAGGCAGCGGCGACACATCGGACACCATCTTTCGAAACGCCTCGATACCCTGATCGCATATTTCAGCAAATGTCGTCCGGCGGATCACGTAACCGCATTGCCAGTAATCGCCGCGATCGATCAAGACGAGGCCCTGCCTTGGACCGGCATGCCCCATCACCTCATCGGGATCGCCCTCCTGTTTGGAGAGCTTCATCCAGACAACCTCGCTCGGTGCCCCGAAGGTTTCGACACGCAGCCCGGCCCTGGCACGGATAACGGAATTGCGACCATCCGCACCGACGACAAGATCGCTTTCGATCTCGATCTCGCCATTTGGCGTTCGGGCCACCAGCCCCGAAACCTTCCCGCCATCTTCAAGCAGACGCGTGACCTCCCCCTGCATGACAAGCCGGAAATTGGGATAGATTTGTGCAGATGCTGCGAGGAAACTCAGGAAATCCCATTGCGGCATGAAGGCGATGAAGCGGTTCTTCACCGGTAGCCGGGAAAAATCGGCGATCGTGATCGTCCGACCGCCCATTTCGGCCGAGAGCTTTTCCGCCCGCGTGTGCGGCAGGGAAAGAAACGCGTCGATCAGCCCAAGCTGGTCGATTACCTCCAGTGTCGAGGGATGAATGGTGTCGCCGCGAAAATCCCGCAGGAAATCCGCATGTTTTTCGATGACGGTGACATCGACGCCTGCCCGCGCCAGAAGGAAGCCCAGCATCAGCCCGGCAGGACCGGCACCGGCGATGACGCAGGTCGTCTTGATCTTTGCGATTTCGCTCATCGTTCCATTTCGCTCCCATCGGCGGCCGGATCAAGCCATATCCGATCACATCTGCCACGTCGTGAGCGCTCTTGTGACAAGGCCCGTTCACTTGTAGACCAACCGCAACTGTGAATATGGAAACGGCATGGCAGATATGGATAGACGCCGCATCAGCATTCTCGGGTCGACCGGCTCGATCGGTGTCAACACGCTCGACGTGGTAGCCCAACTCGGTGGCCGCGAGGCATTCGATGTCGTCGCCATCACCGGCCACAGCAACATCGCGCTTCTGGCGGAACAGGCAAAGGCTTGCGGAGCACGTCTCGCGGTCACGGCAGACGACAAGCTCTACGCCACGCTGAAGGATGAACTTGCCGGCACCGGCATCGAAGTTGCCGCAGGCCGCACGGCTTTGGTCGAGGCGGGGCAGCGACCATCCGACTGGGTCATGGCCGCAATCGTCGGCACTGCCGGCCTTGCCCCCACGCTCGCAGCCGCAGAGCGCGGCGCCGATATCGGACTTGCCAACAAGGAATGCCTCGTTTCGGCCGGCGAACTCTTCGTCAAGGCAGTCGCCGACGGCGGCGGCAAGCTTATCCCTGTCGACAGTGAACACAGCGCCATCTTCCAGTCGCTCGAGGACGATCAGCGACATGCCGTGGAGCGCATCGTGCTGACCGCTTCCGGTGGGCCGTTCCGCACCTGGAGCCGCGAGCAGATGGCGAATGTGACCGCCGATATCGCCCGCGCCCATCCGAACTGGTCGATGGGCCTGAAGATCTCGATCGGCAGCGCCTCGATGTTCAACAAGGCGCTTGAGATGATCGAGGCGAAACACCTCTTCGGTGTCAGACCCGACCAGATCGAGGTGGTCGTTCACCCGCAATCGATCATCCATTCCATGGTCGGTTACACCGACGGCTCGGTGCTTGCCCAGCTCGGCTGCCCCGACATGCGCACCGCTATCGGTTACGCCCTGACCTACCCCGACCGACCAAAACTCGACGTCGAGCGATTGGACTTCGCCAAGCTTGCAAGGCTGGATTTCGAAGCGCCCGACGAAGTGCGTTTCCCAGCACTGAGGCTGGCCCGCACCGCCATGGACCGCGGAGGCGTTCAGGGCGCGGTGATGAATGCGGCGGAGGAAATCGCCTTTCACGCCTTCTGCGACAAGCGCATCGGCTTCCTGCAGATGGCGGATATAGCCGAAGAAGTGATGGATGAAATGGTCGGTTACGGCTCGGCGATCACCATGGACGACGTCTTCGCCGCCGACACGGAAGCACGCCGCCGGGCTGCCGAAGTGATCGCGAAAAAGGAAATGGTGGCATAGGGAGCAATCCCCTCACCAACAAAATCTAAGACTTAGCCTTTGGCTAAGATCTTGATTTTGTAACCTCTCCCACAAGGGGAGAGGTAAGGCGTCGAGCTCGCGGTCAGGTTATCTCTCCCCTTGCGGGAGAGAAAGCGATTTCAACATCTTAGCTGAAAGCTAAGTGTTAGAAATCGCAAGTGAGGGGATTAACCGCCCTCAATCACGCCACATGCCGCGCCAGCGCGCAGCGCGACCACAGTTGGTGCAGCGAATTGACGAGATGTTCGAGATCGGCATCGGAATGCAGCGGCGTCGGCGTGATACGCAGGCGCTCGGTCTTGCGCGGCACGGTCGGGTAGTTGATCGGCTGCACATAGATATTGCAGTTGTCCATCAGCAGATCCGAGATCCACTTGCACTTGGCGGCATCGCCGACCATGACCGGCACGATATGGCTGGGGTTCGGCATATGCGGGATACCCTTGGCATCGAGCATGCTGCGCAGCTTGCGGACACGCTCCTGATGGCGGGCGCGCTCCATCTGGCTTGATTTCAGATGCCTGATCGAGGCGATCGCACCGGCAGCAAGCGCCGGCGGCAGGGACGTCGTGAAGATGAAGCCCGAGGCGAACGAACGAACAAAGTCACAAAGCGCCGTGGACGCCGTGATATAGCCACCCATCACGCCGAACGCCTTGGCGAGCGTGCCTTCGATGATCGTCACACGATCCATCAGGCCTTCGCGCTCGGCAATACCGCCACCGCGTGGCCCGTACATACCGACCGCATGGACTTCGTCGAGATAGGTCATCGCGCCGTATTTGTCGGCGAGATCACAGATCTCCTTGATCGGAGCAATGTCGCCATCCATCGAATAGACGCTCTCAAACGCGATCAGCTTCGGCGCCTTCGGATCGGCCGCAGCGAGCTTGGCCTCCAGATCGACGAGATCATTATGCTTCCAGATCACCCGCTCGCACTTGCCGTGGCGAATGCCCTCGATCATCGAAGCATGGTTCAGCGCATCGGAGAAAATGATCAGACCGGGGATCTTCTGGCCGAGAACGCCAAGCGTTGCCCAGTTCGACATGTAGCCGGAGTTGAAGATCAGGCCGGCTTCCTTGCCATGCAGATCCGCGAGCTCGCGCTCGAGCAGAACGTGGTAGTGGGTCGTACCAGAAATATTCCGGGTGCCTCCCGCACCCGCGCCACAGTGATCGATGGCTTCATGCATTGCCGCGATCACGGCGGGATGTTGTCCCATCCCGAGATAGTCGTTGGAACACCAGACAGTCACGTCCTTGGTGCCGTCGGGCGTGTGGTGCGTCGCTCGCGGGAAACTTCCGCGCTGTCGTTCGAGATCGGCGAAAACGCGGTACCGGCCTTCCTGATGCAGTCCGTCCAGTTCGCTTTTGAAAAATGCCTCGAAATCCATGCTTACGCTCCAAAAACTGCGTTAGGCTTTTTTGATTTTTGCCAGCTTCTTCGTCAAGCCTGAAGAGGCTGTTCACGCATGCCTGCGGCAATAGGCCCATTTTAGATTTATTCCAATCCAAATCTTAGCGGTAGTGAAAATGTGAAGTTTGACCCACATCAAGCGTGAGGTAAAAATCTCAGCCCATCGGGACTAAACGTCAGCGCCGGCAATTGCTGATTGAATATCATTTCCGGGCATCTCGCTAGAGCCGCAATTTCCCTGGCGATCGCAATATTTCACGCAATAAAACGTAGCATCTATATGGACTCTTTCTAAGCGAGAACTATTGTTCCAACAGAAACGTCGCGCCTTTGAAAGGCTTGACGCGACGAAATCGAACCGGAGGAAGCCATGAAAAAGGCTCTGATTATGTTGATGGTGGGCGCATCGCTCGCAAGCTGCACCGCCACGGAAAGGGGCGCAGGCATTGGCGCTGCGTCCGGCGCCATCATCGGCGGCGTTGCCACCGGCAACGTGCGTGGAGCAGCGGTCGGCGGCGCGATTGGCGGCGTAGCCGGCGCTCTCATCGGCAACGTCTCTGAACAGCCGGGCCAGTGCTACTATCGTGACCGTTATGGTCGTCGTTACATCGACGATTGCCCGCGCCGTTACTGATCGGCCGCAACCGACATAAAGTCAGATATTTCAGATATGTGGCCCCGAAGCCAGCTTCGGGGCCTTTTATTTCATCAAATCATCATGCAGCCGAGATCAAGGGTACCCCTTTTAAGATTTTACGGGTACAGAGGTTTCAAGCGACCATGAGGGTCTTCACCGACAGCTGCGTTAACTAAGTCTGCGTATGGAAAAGATAAAAGCTGGGAGGATGAGCGACTGGAGCAGCCGGCGGCAACGCTTGGCCTGCCTGTTGGCTGGTAGCTTGGCTCTCTCGCCGGTCTTTGCGTCTCAGGCCTATGCCTTCAAGATTTTTGGCATCACGCTGTTTGGAAGTGACGAAGAAACCGTCGAGGTTATCGATCCGGTTCGTTATGAAGCCACCATCGACACGGGCGATGCGGACGGCGACCTGGCCGACCGGCTGGAATCGGCTGCAGCTCTGGTGAATGACGACGAAAAGCCGGTTTCCGGTGATCTTGGCATTATCGTCAAGGCACGCGAGGACCGCGATCGCCTTGTGGCCGTGCTTTACGAGGAAGCGCGATACGGCGGTGTCGTCAACATATCGATCGCCGGAACGAATATCGACCAGCTGCCTCCAAACCCGACTTTCGATCATTCCAAGCCCGTCCCGGTAACAATCAACGTGACGCCCGGCCCCGAATTCAAACTCGGCTCGGTTCGGTTCGAGGGTGACGCGGCCGGACGCAATCCTGCCGATTATGATCTGGAGCCGGGCGGCCCGGCCGGTTCGCTGATCATCCTGAAGGCAGGCGAAAAGATCGTTCTCGACCTCAAGGAAGAAGGACGCCCGTTGGCGCACCCTCTCCAGCGGCAGATCACCGCGGACCACGCGAAAAGGACCGTTGATGTCGTGCTCGGCGCGGTCGGTGGCCCCGTGGCGCCGTTCGGGACAGTCACGGTCAAGGGCGCGCGCGCCGTGAACCCGGACTTCATCCAGCGTTACTCCCGGCTCGACCGGCGTGAGCGTTACTCACCCGAGCAGCTGAAAAAAGCCTCTGAGCGCCTGCGCGAACTCGGCGTATTCTCGAGCATCACCATTCACGAAGCCGACAGCCTTGCGCCCGATGGTTCCCTGCCGCTTGCCATCGAAGTGTCCGAGGGCAAGTTCCGCTATTTCGGCTTCGGCCTGGAATATGCATCCACCGACGGCGCCGGGGTCCAGGGATATTGGGGCCACCGCAATCTGTTCGGTCAGGCCGAATCGCTGCGGCTCGAAGGGTCGGTCACCGGCATCGGTGCAGCCGATGTGACGACATTCGACTATGCCGCCGGAATTACCTTCACCAAACCCGGTGCCTTCGTGCCGGAAGCGACGTTCGTATCCAAGCTCGAAGCCAAGAGCGAGAACCCGGACGACATCTACGAAGCCCAGTCGATCACCTACTCGGCCGGCATCGCCTACGAACTCAACCCGACGGACAAGCTGACCGGCGGCGGCGAGATATCCTACATCCGCGCCGACGACGCCTTCGGCCGCAACGACTACCTGACCTTCAGCCTGCCGGTGTCCTTCGAACGCGACACCAGGGACAACAAGCTCGATCCGACCGAAGGCTATTACGGAACGGTCTCCGCCAAGCCGAGTTATGAGGCGCTGAAGGGCAATGTCTTTTCTTCGTTCGAAGGCTCGATCTCCGGTTATTATGGGCTTGGAGCCGAAGACAAGGTGGTTCTCGCAGCCCGGCTCGGCGGCGGAAACCTGGTCGGAACCGGCGACCTTCAGGACATTCCGGTGACACGCCGCTTTTACCAGGGTGGCGGCGGCTCGGTCCGCGGTTACAGCTATCGCGAAATATCGCCTTACAACGACGATGATGATGCGTTGGGTGGCCGCTCCTACATATTGGCGTCTTTCGAAACGCGCGTAAAAGTGTCAGAAAAGATTGGCATCGTTCCGTTTGTCGATGTGGGAACGGTGGCAACCGAAATCGTGCCTGATTTCTCTGATATTCGTATGGGTGCAGGACTGGGATTGCGTTATGCAACACCCTTCGGCCCCATCCGCTTGGATTTCGCAGTTCCACTACAGCGCTATGACGGTGGAAATTCGTTCGGTATCTATGCTGGCATCGGCCAGGCTTTCTAAAGAGGCAGCAATACAACTATGACATTCATCGTTCGCCTTCTGAAATGGACATTGAGAGCCGCAATCGCGGCTATCGGCGTCCTTTTCGTCATGGCGCTCGGCGTTGTTCTTTTCGTCGCCTTCACGCCTATAGGCGGCGATATGGCTGCCAGCCGCATATCGTCGATCGTCTCCACGCCGGATCGCTCCATCACGTTTTCGCGCCCTGAAGGCCTGCTGACCGGCGACCTCAGGGTCCACGCACTGACGCTTTCCGATAGCAAGGGCCCCTACGCCCAGATCAACGGCATCGAGATCGACTGGTCGCCGACCGCCCTCATTACGGGTGAGTTCCGTGCCGACAGGATTTCCGCAAGCGCGATAGATTTCTTCCGCCCACCGGAACCGACAACCGCCAAGCCGGCAACGACCACCACCAATTCCGGCACCACCCTGCCGGTCGGCATTCGCGTCGCACAGCTCGATCTGCCGGATATCAACCTCTCCCAGGCATTGTCCGGCCGCGACTTCGCCTTGTCGCTGAAGGGATCGATCGATGCGACAGGACCGAATATCGCGCTCGATCTTCAGGCGACCCGCAAGGACGAGCCGGATGCCAAGGCGCTCGCAGACATCGTCTATGCCCCGTCCGAAAACCGCCTGACACTAAAGGCTTCGGTCTCCGAGCCTGAAGGCGGTCTGCTCGCACGCCTGCTGAGATTGCCCGGCGCTCCGGCCGTGCAGCTTGGCCTGGATGGCGAAGGCCCCTTGTCCAACTGGGCCGGCAAACTCAGCGGCAATGTCGACGGCCAACCGGTCATTTCCGTGGATGGGCGGCATGTGCTCGTCGATAATGGCGGCCATCGCGTCGAGATCAAGGGCGGCGGCCAGCTTGCGACCCTGATGCCGCCGGCGCTCAGGGATCTGTTCGACGGCACGACCGATATCGATATCGCCGCGACCTATTCGAAATCGGGCCGCATCGATTTCCAGCGCGGACAGCTGACCTCGGGCGCGGTGCGTATTTCGGCGAAGGGCGCCTGGGATCCGAAAGGCGACAATAGCCTGACGGCAAGCCTTGCCGGCACCAAGGGACCGGTCGAGGTCGCTTGGCCGATCAATGGCCAGCCAAGCCGTTTTTCGGTCGAGACATTGAACTTCACCCTGACGGGTGCGGCCGCTTCGGCGCGTTTCAACGCAACCGCCGCGCTTCCCTATGCCGAGCTTCCGCAAGGGCGCTTCCGCCAGATCCGGCTACAAGCCGAAAGTGAAGACCTCGATCTCATCACCCGGGCCGGCAGCATTCGCAGCCGCTTCACCGTGGGCGACCTGAATTTCACCAATGCCGATATCGGCCGGATGGTGCGCGGTCCGGTGACCCTGGACGCACCGCTGCGCCTCGCGCCGCCGGCGATCGGGCTCGACGCCGCCACCTTCGAAAGCGCCGGCTTCAACGGTACCGTCAGCGGCGCCTACGACACCTCGAAACAGGCCGTCACCGGCAATTTCCGTCTCTCGGCCAATCCCAATATTCTGCCTCCAGCGCTCGCTCCCCGCTTTGAAGGACCGATTGCCGCCGAAGGTTATGTGGACGTCGTTCAGGGCGGCCGCATGAGCCTGGAAAACCTCGTCGTCAAGTCGAACGCCATGGAAGCGCATGGCAACGTCCTGATGGAAAACGGCAACGTTTCGGGACGGCTTGCAGGCCGCCTGCCGGACATCAAGCGCTGGCTCGGCGATGCGGAAGGGGCAGCAGGCTTCGACATTTCCGCAAAGGGCCCGCTGACCGGCGCCAATGTAAGAGCCGTCATCAACTCCGCCGAAGCCCGTCTCGCAGGGCGCAAGCTGGAAGACTTGAGCCTCGTCCTCGAAGGCACGGCAAATCCCGACGCGCCGCAGGGCCATCTGGCCGTCAACGGCTCGATCGACAGCAAGCCGATCCGCATCAACACCGACCTTGCTTCCGCCAATGGTGAAACGCAGGCCCCGGCCATCAATGCCGAGATTGGTCCCAACAGACTGACGGGTGCCCTGAGCTTCTCGCCTGAATTCATTCCGTCGGGCCAGCTTCAATTCGATTTCCCCGATATCTCCCTGCTTGCTGCGCTCGCCGCCCAGCAGGCTCAGGGCGATCTGAAAGGCTCCGTTACCTTCAATCGCGAAGGCCAGACTACAGGCGCGATCATCAAGGCGAACGGTTCGGCGCTTCGCCGCGGAAATGCCGGTCTGTTGCAGCCTGCAATCGACCTCACCATTCCCGATATCAAGACGATCGCGGCGCAGGGTTCCATCCGTGCCGCCCGCCTTGGAACCGAGAGCATTTTCCTCGAAGGACTGAATGTCGGGCTGAACCACAGCGGCACGACCACTTCGATCGATCTTTCGGCGAATTACGACGGCGCCCCCCTGGTGACCAAGGCTGCGATCGAAACGGCCGGCGGCCTTGCCATTGGCATAGAGAGTTTCGAAGCAACGCCGAAGAAGATCCCTGTTCGACTTGCCAACCCGACCCGGATCGTCATCGAAAACGGCGGCGCTCGCCTGTCGGACTTCACGCTTGCCACGGGAACCGGCAGCGTTGCCGTCAACGGTACGGCGGGCTCAACTCTTGATATTGCCGCGACCATTAAAGCGCTGCCGGCAAGTCTCCTCAATACCTTCCTGCCCACGATCCACGCGGCAGGCAGCATTTCGGGCACGATCAATGCAACGGGCACCAGTTCGGCTCCCGCCATACGTTATGATTTGGAATGGAGTGATGCCCAGCTTCGCCAGATGCGCGATGCTGGCATCAGTTCGTTTCGCATCTCGGCTGCCGGTACCTTTGCAGATGGCGCAGTCACACTAGAGCAGACACGTGTTGCCGGCAGCGGCGGCATGGAGATCACAGCCGATGGCAAGGTGCTTCTCAATCAAGCCGGCGGCCCGGCGCTGAACATCAATGCACGCGCCAAGGCCATACCTGCAAATCTCGCCAATGCCTTCGTTCCCAATCTCGGCGCACAGGGCATGATTTCCGGCACAGTAACCGCCACCGGCACGCCCCAGGCACCTGCGGTTCGTTACGATCTTCGCTGGGACAATGCGGCTGTCAGCCAGACGTCGAGTGCCGGTGTTGCAGCCGTCGACATCACCGCGGAAGGCACGTTCCAGGATGGACGCGTCACCGTTGACACCCGCCTTTCCGGTGGAGGCGGCATCGCGCTTTCCGGCGGCGGTTCGGTCGTGATTACCGGTGACAGGCCGCTCAATCTGAAATTCAACGGCAGCGTGCCCTTCTCCATCCTTTCGGGCCAGCTTGCGGCCCAGGGTTTCGTTCTGGAAGGCACCGGCAATGTCGATATCGCTGTCGGCGGCAATGCCGCATCGCCGGCGGTCACCGGCACGCTTTCGACGTCCGGCTCAAGGTTTATCGATGTGCGGAGAAATCTGGCGATCAGCAACCTTGCAGCCAATGTCGCGCTGGACGGCAAGACCGCGCGCCTGTCGGGCGTCTCGGGTTCGCTTTCCGGCGGTGGCACCGTCTCGGTTGAAGGCACGGTCGGCATCGAACCCGCATCCGGTTTTCCAGCCGACCTGACCATCAGATTGGCACAGGCAAGTTATGCGGATGGCACCCTGTTTGCCGTCACGGCGGACGGTACGCTGACCTTCAGGGGACCGGTCCTTTCCGGCCCGACGCTCGGCGGTGACGTCACGCTCACCAAGGCCTCGATCACGGTTCCTGCCAAACTCCCGACCTCGCTGCGTTCCGTCGATATCCGGCACCGAAATGCACCTGCCGATGTTCTGCGGCAGATGGAGGAAATTCGACCGAAACAGGCATCGGGCAGCTCCAATCCCATCAAGCTTGAGCTGCGAATACGCGCACCGAACGGGATTTTTGTTCGCGGTCGCGGCATCGATGCGGAACTCGGTGGAGAACTGACCGTCGCAGGAACGGCAATCGAGCCGCAGGTAAGCGGTGGGTTCGAGATGCGCCGTGGCCGCATCGTCATTCTGACCAAGCGCCTGGATTTCACCGAAGGCGACATCACCTTCGGCGGAGGCCTGATCCCGGTTCTCAACATGTCCGCCGACACGACCTCAGGCCAGACGACGATCACCGTCGGCGTCACCGGCATGGCGGATGATCCGACGATCGCCTTCACCTCATCGCCGGCCTTGCCGCAGGACGAGGTGCTCGCACAATTGATCTTCGGCCAGTCCATGTCACGGCTCTCCCCCCTGCAGATCGCCCAGTTGGCGGATGCCGTCAGCCAGTTGGCAGGCGGCGGCTCGACCTCTCTGCTGCAGACGCTGCGCAGCAATCTCGGCGTCGATGATCTGGACATCAATACGGATGCAGCCGGTCAAACGAGCGTCTCGGTGGGCCGCTACATCAACGACCGCACCTATCTTCAGGTCGAGCAGGGTGGCGAAGGCGGCGCCCAGGCAACCATCAATCTCGATGTCGGGCGCGGCGTGAAACTCAAGGCCGGAGCGGGCACCGAAGGTGGCAAGGCAGGTATCTTCTACGAGAAAGAATATTGAGGGTCTCGGGCATCCGATAGGCCGCACTTTTACGCCACACGGTTTATGTTTGAGCAATATTCCTCAGCTAGTATCGGCATCACGCGATTCGAAATCCGCCGTGATTAGGCAACGGATCGTGACGTGATGGACGCTGCGTTCGAATTCATCGGGCGCAGTGACCGTCGGGCAGGCAACGGATAGCTGGGGCATTTTTGATGGCGACCACGATCAATTCTACAATGTATAGCGGCGAAATGCTTGAGATCATCGCCTTCCGTCTTCACGATCAGGAATTCTGCGTCAAGACGACAACGATCCGCGAAATCCGCGGCTGGGCACCTTCCACCCCTCTCCCGCACGCACCGAAGGACGTCATCGGCGTCATGAACCTGCGTGGTTCCGTCATCCCGATCATCGATCTGGCCTACAAGCTCGGCATGAAGAGCACGGTTGCCAACGAGCGCAGCGCCATCGTCGTTGCCGAAGTCCACAACATGGTCATCGGCATGCTTGTCGACCGCGTCTCCGACATTCTCACCATCCCGTCGAGCCAGGTTCAGCCGGTTCCGGAAGTATCCGCATCCTTCGACAAGTCTTTCTCCGAAGGCATCATTGCCAATGAACACGGCATGATCTGCTTCCTCAATCTTGCCAAGATGTTCAAGGGCAACGAGCTGGAAGACCTTGCTGCCTGAAGGCAGTTTATCGGAAAGATAGAAACATCAAGAGCCGCGGAAACGCGGCTCTTATTATTTGCGGGCTAATAATCCTGATTTTAATAAAGACCGCATTAATTTTTTAATGTCCTAATATAAATGGAAGTTCAGCGCGTTGAAAGAAGCGCAGGCTCCACAGAAGAAATGGCGGTAGCCGCCAAAAGGCTACGTCTGAGGGACAACTCCATGCTGGGACTGGGCAAAGCGGCAGGTGCATTAGACACGCTCGCCGCGATATCGCGATCGCAAGCAGTCATCGAATTCGACGTTACCGGAAACATTCTCTACGCCAATCCCAATTTCTGCGAAGCGCTGGGTTATTCGCTTGAGGAGATCAAGGGCAAACATCACCGTATCTTCTGCGAAACGGACTATGCGGCCTCTGCCGAATACAAGGCCTTCTGGGCCAACCTGGCGGCCGGCAATTTCGACGCCAGGGAATACAAGCGGATCACCAAGTCGGGACGCGAGATCTGGATACAGGCCTCCTACAACCCGGTCTCTCGCGGCGGCAAACCCTACAAGGTCATCAAGATCGCAACCGATATCACCGCCGCCAAAATCAGGGCTGTCGAGGATGCAGCCAAACTGTCCGCCATCAGCCGCTCCCAGGCCGTTATCGAATTCCTGCCCGACGGCACCATTCTGGATGCCAACGAAAATTTCTGCGCCGGATTGGGCTACGATCTGTCCGAGATCAAGGGCAAGCATCACCGGATGTTCTGCGAACCAGGTTATGCCGCATCGAACGAATATGCGGAATTCTGGCCACGCCTTGCAAAAGGGGAATTCATAGCCGACGAATTCGTCCGTTACGGCAAGGGCGGCAAGGAGATATGGATCCAGGCTGCCTATAACCCGATCACCGATCTGAACGGCAAGGTATCCAAGGTGGTGAAATTCGCCACCGACGTCACCCCGCGCATGAGCGCGATCGGCATGCTCGGCACCGGTCTCCGGGATCTGGCGGATGGCAAGCTCGATCAGTCGATCGACACCCGTTTCGTGCCCAGCATGGAATCGACCCGGCAGGACTTCAATTCGGTCGCGGCCAAGCTGCGAGATGCCATGAAAGTGGTGGCGCAGAATGCTTCGGGCATAGCTTCTGCATCTAACGAGATCCGCGACGCATCGCAGGAACTGGCAAAACGCACCGAGCAACAGGCAGCATCGCTGGAAGAAGCCGCAGCCGCGCTCGAGGAGATTACCCGCACGGTCGGGGATTCGAGCCATCGTGCCGAGGAGGCAGGACGGCTTGTCACCAACACTCGCCAGAACGCCGAACAGTCCGGCCTCGTCGTCCAGCAGGCGATTTCCGCCATGGACGAGATCGCCAAGTCATCGAACGAGATCACCAACATCATCGGCGTCATCGACGACATCGCCTTCCAGACCAATCTTCTGGCGCTGAATGCCGGCGTCGAAGCTGCACGTGCAGGCGAGGCCGGAAAGGGATTTGCGGTCGTGGCACAGGAAGTCCGCGAACTTGCCCAACGTTCTGCCAAGGCTGCCAAGGAAATCAAGACGCTGATCAACACATCCAGCCATCAGGTTTCCGGCGGAGTTGAACTCGTCGGTCGCACGGGGGCCTCATTGCGAGATATCCTCGGCCAGGTCGCCAGCATCCACGACAACGTCTCGGCCATCGTCGAAGCCTCCCGCGAACAGGCGTCGAGCCTGCGCGAGATCAGCCAGGCGGTGAACCACATGGATCAGGCGACCCAGCAGAACGCCGCCATGGTGGAAGAGACGACCGCTGCAAGCCATTCGCTGGCAAGCGAGGCGCAAAGCCTGCGCGAGCTGCTGATGCAGTTCGATATCGGGGAAGGAACACGCCTCACATCCAGACCCACTTCGCAACCTGCTTACGCCGGCACGACTCCTCTGCGAATGGCCCATGCCAATCTCAAGAAAGCTGCGGGCTGGGAAGAGTTCTGACGTGAAAGGAAGATGGGGAGGCCGATCCAGCCTCCCCAAAAACGTCAGATCTTCGCTTCGAACGGAGCCGGCCGGCGGCCCGCGGCCTGCCGTTCCAGCATCCATCCCGGATATTCCGGCATCAGCGCGCTGACTTCATCGAGCTTCTTCATATCATCGGCGTCAAGCTTGACGCAGACAGCCTTGAGGTTCTCATCCAGCTGCTCGATCCGTTTGGCGCCGATAATGACGCTGGTGACGAAAGGCTTGGCAAGAATGTAGGCGAGCGCCACCGCAGCCACGCTTGTTTCATGCCTGGCCGCAATTTCCCGCATCGCTGCGACGCAGGCCCAGGCGCGATAGTTGTCGACCGGCGGGAAATCGAATTCCTGACGTCGCCCTTCGCCACCACCCGATGCGCCGGGGCCGTATTTTCCGGAAAGCAGACCACCGGCAAGCGGTGACCACACCATCAGGCCGAGCTTCTCCTCCTGCATCAAGGGCACGATCTCGCGTTCCAGGTCACGGCCGGCAATCGAGTAGTAGGATTGCACCGTCTCGAACCGGGCAAAACCGCGCCGCTCGGAAATACCGAGTGCCTTGGCGATGCGCCACGCCGCCCAGTTGGAAAGCCCGATATAGCGAACCAGCCCGCGTGACACGAGATCGTCGAGAGCCCGCAGCGTCTCGTCGATCGGCGTCACCGTATCGGTTCCATGGATCTGGTAAAGATCGATATGATCGACCTGCAGCCGCTCGAGGCTTCTCTCGACCGAATCCATGATATGCCCGCGCGACGCACCTCGGTCATTCGGCTTGTCGCCCATCTGCCCTAGAAACTTGGTGGCGATCACGATGTCCTTGCGGGCAATCCCGATATTGCGGATGGCCTGACCGAGGATGCGCTCGGAGTTCCCGAAGGAATAGACATCGGCCGTATCGACAAAATTGACCCCGGCTTTGACCGAGCGATCAAGAATGCGGTCCGCCGCGTCCTGATCGACCCCGGCAATCTTGCCCCACAGCGCAGCGCTGTCAGCCTCGCCGAAAGTCATCGTTCCAAGGCACAGCTCTGAAACGAACAGCCCTGTATTGCCCAATTGATTATATCGCATGAACGGCTCCATCTGGGAGATAGTGTAATTGGAAATGAGATGGTGCCTCGACCGCAGGACTGCGCAATCCGCGAAAGGCACGGCGCACCAATAGCCGATATCGAGCAGCTTGGCAATATAAACGGAGCATCCTCCGTTTATGAAATCGTGAGGCGGCTATGACTTCAGGTCGAAAACGTTACGCCACGTCGGCTACGGCCCCAAGCTCGATACGCTCGGCACCGGCAAATATCTCGAAATCCTCCCCACGCGTCAGCGCGACAAGTGTCATGCCCGCCTCTTCCGCCGTACGAATGGCAAGGGCTGTCGGCGCGGAAATTGCCACAAGCGTGGAGCTTCCCAATATTGCAGTCTTCTGCACCATCTCGACCGAGATGCGGCTTGTCACCACGACGATGCCCTGACTGCCCGCCCGTCCGGCGCGGATCACCGCACCCGCAAGCTTGTCGAGCGCATTATGCCGGCCGACATCCTCGCGAACCGCGATAAGCCCCTCGCCGGGAATAAAGAAGCCGGCGCCATGAACCGCATGTGTCTCGGCATGCAGAGGCTGCGCGCCATTCAAAGCCGCCATCGCAGCCGTAATGTCCGTGGGCGTCAGCGATATTCGGGCATCCCTGACATCCGGCACGATCCGCATGGCCTGTTCGATCGACTCGATACCACAGAGCCCGCAGCCCACCGGTCCAGCCATATGCCGCCGCCGGGCGCGCAAGGCATCCTCCTTGTCGTCGGCAAGCCGAACCTGGACGTCGAGGCCCTGCCCCTCGTCCAGAACCACGACCTCCTCGATCTCCGCCATCGAGGTGATGATCCCTTCCGTCAGGCTGAAACCGATGGCGAAATCTTCCAGATCCGCCGGTGTGCCCATCATCACGGCATGGGTGGAGCCACCATAGGAAAAAGCGATCGGCACTTCCTCCGGCACCGCCCGCGAGCCTGCGCGGACCACGCCATTCCGGCGAATGATCTCCTGCGCAACGGTCGTCGTTCTGAAGCCGGTCATAACCTCTCCTCGATTGTTGTGGTCGATACGCTCTGGCACCGCCCGTAAAAAGCATCAATACTACGTAATGTCTCAGCCATAAATCGCCAGGACCAGCCTGCCAGCGCCAGACCCGAACTATATCTCTACCATGTCCTTGCCGAGGCCTCTCGCCTCATGCAGCAGGGCGGAAACAAGGGGCGTAAACGGCTCTCGATACGGCGCGACAAGCCCCACCATATGTTTCGCTTCCGGCTCCACGATCGGGATCATCCGAAGGTTCTGCGTAAAGCCGAAAGACCTGGCGACATTGCGCGGCATGATACTGGCCCATCGTCCGGTTGCCACATGCGAAAGCAGCACGACCATGGAATTCGATTCCAGCATCGGCGTGATCGATACGCCCGCATTGGAAAGATGCTGGTTGATGATCCGCCGGTTTTGCATATCCGGCGTCAGCAGGCACAACCGCATATCCGCCATCTCGGCCCAGCTGACGGTTTCCCGGTCGGCGTGCCGCGTTCCTTCCGCTGTCACCAGCGTATAGTTCTCCGAATAAAGAGGGACGCTGGTGACGCGACCGAGCGGCTCGTTGTCCAGATAGGTGATCCCGGCATCGATCTCGAAATCGTCGAGTTGCGAAAGCACCTGCAGCGAATTGCGCGAAACGACCGAGAAGGTCACGTTCGGGTGTTTTTCCTGAAACGGCTGCGTCAGCCTCGGCACCATGGCAAGCGCCGTCGGAATGACGGCGAGCCGGATATGCCCCGCCAGCCCCTTGCGCGCCGCCCGCATCTCCTCGCGCATCGTCCGGGCATCACCGACAATACGTTTTGCCCATTCCAGAACCCGTTGCCCTTCGGGCGTCAGCCCCTGATAACGTGAGCCGCGCACCACCAGCTGGACGCCGAGCTGTTCTTCCAACTGCCGGATGGCGGCAGAAAGCGAAGGCTGGGCAATGCCGCATTCCTCGGCAGCCCGGCCGAAATGGCCTTCCCGCGCCAGAACGATGAAGAATTCCAGCTTGTCGATCATCGGCGCATCGCAAAGGATTTGAGACTATAGGCAATCTTCGGCGGCAGATGCGCTTCGATGGAGCGCCAGTCGCTCGCAACGCCGGCGTAATCCTGAGCTTTCCGCCGCAGAAAGCCTGTCAGCAGAAGTTCACCCCGCAAAGACGGGCTGATCATATTGGCAGCCTCGTCGAACGCCGCGGCAAGAGCATCGGTCGACCTTGCCGGTAAGGCGCTGATCAAGGCCATTCCCGGTGTTGGACGCGTGCAGCCGATCACATCGACCGCCGCGGCCTCCGGCATATAACGCTGCGCCAGCTTGAACGAGACCGCGTCGATCGCCGCCAGCTGCGCCCGGCCGTTCGCCACCGCCTCGATCGAGGCGCGATGCGCACCGGATGTGTCGACCTCCACCTCGCTCATGTCTGTACCCGCAGTGATGAGCGACAGCATCAGCGTCGCAAAGCCGGATTGAGAACTGAACTCGTTGATCACGGCAGGGCCACGAAAGCTTGCCAGATCTGTGGAGCGTCCCTTCGGCACGATCAACAGGCTGTAATAACAGCCCGGCGCGCAACCGATGTCGTAAGCGGGAGATCCGATCAGCCGCACATGCGCATGAAGATCCATGGCGAAAGGAAGCGCGCAGGTCTGCCCGAAAACCAGATCCGGAGAATACCACATCGCCGCCAGATCATCCTGCCGGGCGAGCGTCTTGGGCGCGTCGATTCCTCTTCGCCGCAGACTGTCCGCGAGCACATTCCAGAACGCGTCGGTGGCTGCGGAAATTTCCGGCCAGTCATACATGGGCAGGCCTGCGAGCATCTTGTCCTCAACTTCGTCAGGGAAGAGTTTTAGCCCCTTCTGTTCGAACCTGCCAACAGGCAATCGAACAGGCGCGCAGCTCCATTCGATATGTCGATGCTCAGATCCGAAGAGAATCCGAAAGATCCTTCAGCAACTGCGCACTGCGTGTCAGCGCCTGCTGCTCGGAAGGTTCGAGATCGGGAAGAAGATCGGCCGTGACACCGCGAGCACCGACGACACGCGGCAGAGACAGGGTCACGTTGTCGACGCCGGCGACGTGATCCGTATGGATCGACACCGAAAGCACCGATCCTTCGTCTCTGGTGATCGCCCGGACGATCCGGGCAATCCCGGCGCCGATACCGTAATAGGTCGCCCCCTTGCCCTCGATGATCTTGTAGGCGGCATTGCGCACGTCGTGATCGATCGCCTTGCGGACATCCTCGGTGATCGGCTTGCCGAGCTGCGCCGCAAACGAGATGAGGTCGGCCGAACCGGCAACCGCACCCGACCATGCGAGCACCTCGCTATCCCCATGTTCGCCGATCACGAAGGCCGGGATGGACTGGGGCGATATCTCGATATGACGGGCGAGCAGGCTGCGGAACCGCGCCGTATCCAGGATCGTCCCGGACCCGATCACACGGTGACGCGGCAGGCCGGAAATCTTTGCCGCGATATGGGTGATGATGTCGACGGGATTGGCCGCAACGAGCAGGATCGGGTCCGGCACGACAGCCAGGATTTCCCCGACGATGCTGCGGATGACGGCAGCATTGCGCTCCAGAAGTTCGAGCCGGGTCTCGCCCGGCCGTTGCCCGACACCGGCGGAAAGAACCACGATACCGGCCCCGGCGAGATCCGCATAACCGCCGGCCCTCACCCGCGTGGCCGACATGAACGGCACGGCATGGGAAATATCCTCGGCCTGCGCCACCGCCAGCGCTTCGTTCTTGTCCACGAACACGATCTCGTTGGCATATCCGGCGATAGCGAGCGCAAACCCCGCCGAACTGCCCACCATGCCTGCACCGACAATACCGATCTTCATCGCAATCACTCCAGGAAATGGCCAAGCATAGCACTTCGCCATCACCGTGCCATGGCCAAATCAGCCGACCCGTGTGGCGCGAAGACGCTCCTCGTCCAGCGTCACACCAAGCCCCGGCTCTTCACCCAGCTCCAGCCAGCCTTGCCGGTGTTTGAGCGGCGAGACCATCGGATAATCCCGCCTCGCCTCGCTCCATTCCGGATTGTCGTAAGGATATTCGAGGAACGGCGCGTCACCGGCCCCCGCCGTCAGATGCGCATTGGCCAGAAGCCCGATCCCGTTCGTCCAGCTATGCGGCGTGAACATCACCCCCGCCTCCCGCGCCTGATAGACCAGCCGCCTGCAGCCGGTGATACCGCCGACCAGCGCCACATCCGGCTGGATCACGTCGAAGGCACGTTCCTCGATGATATCGCGGAATTCATAAAGCTCGCGGGTCATCTCGCCGCCGGCAATCCTCACCGACGTCGCTTCCTTGAGCGCCTTCATGCCCTTGCGGTCGGACCGGAACAGCGGTTCTTCCATCCAGTAAATGCCAAGTCCTTCCAGTTCCTTCGCAACGGTCAGTGCGTCCTTGAAGGTCCATGGCAGCGTCGTATCCCAGGGCATGCGCCAGCCCTGATTACAGTCGACCATCAGTTCCAGCTTGGTCCCGACCTTCGCCCTGATCGCTTCCAGCGCCTTCACATCGTCACGCCAACTCGTCCGACCTCCGGCCGATGACGAAAACCGCACCTTCATCGCCGGAAAACCTTCGCCGATATAACGCTCCGCCTGATCCGCCATGGCGGAAGGCTCACGCAGCACACCGGACGACGCATAGAGCCTCACCCTGTCAGATCGCCCGCCTAGCATGCGCCACACCGGCTCTCCGGTAATCTTGCCGGCGAGATCCCACAGCGCCAGATCCAGCGGCCAGCAGCGGCCATAATGGAAGTTGATATGCGACAACACCTCGTAATGACGCTCCAGATGCCGCGGATCCTGACCGACAAACAGGTCCTCGTGCCCTTCGAACCCCTTCATCAGATCTCCGGACCCGATCCCTTCCCGGCCCTCGTCATCCTTCACCCTGACTATCGTCGAATCGAAATATCGTCGCGCCCGCCCGTCCCAACTCGCCTTGAAGGGCGGATCGAGAGGGAGGCGATGGTGGGAGATTTCGATGGATGTGATCTTGCTCATGCGGTCCTCTCCCACTTCAGGCTTGGTGCCTAAGTGCTCGCCTGGCTGCTTGTGTCTGGATCCTCGGGTCAAGCCCGAGGATGACGAGTGTGTAGTGGGCGACGTGCCCCAGATGAACCATTGGAGTTTGTAGCGAGATTGCTGCAGCCACCCTTGATGCCCCCTCTCGGCCGTCATCCTCGGGCTTGACCCGAGGATCCAAACACAAACCGCCTACCCTCAACATTTACTCACATACAGGCGCGAGTGCAGAGCCCCCTCACCCGAACTGCTGCCATATCGTCTTGTAGTCGCAATATTTGTCGATCGCATGCACCGAGCGGTCGCGCCCGAAACCGGATTGCTTAAAGCCCCCGAACGGGGTCGAGAAATTCGACATGTCATAGGTGTTGATCCACACCGTCCCCGCATGCAGTGCCTCGGAAAAGCGATGCGCGCGATCCATGTCCCTGGTGAAAACCGCACCCGCAAGCCCATAGATCGTATCATTCGCAAGCCGCAGCGCCTCCTCTTCCGTGTCGAAGGGAATGGCTGCCAGAACCGGCCCGAAAATCTCCTGCCGCGCCAGGCGCATATCGTTGGTCATGTCGACGAAGACGCCGGGAGAAATGTAGTAACCACCTGTCTCGCCCATCACCCGCTCGGCCCCGAAAGCACGGCGCGCGCCTTCCTTCTCGCCGGCGGCAATCATGCCGAGCACTTTCGTCATATGCGCTTCTTCGATCAAGGCGCCGATCTGTGCCGACGGTTCGAACGGATGGGCCAGCGCGATATCGCTCTTCGTCACCGCCTCGATCTTTTCGAGCAATCTCTCCTGCACCGACCGCTGCACCAGAAGCCGGGTCGAGGCATGACAGGTTTCGCCGGAATTGTAGAAACAACCCCAAGCAACGGCGGAGGCCGCCGCATCGAGATCGGCATCCTCGAAGACGACGAGTGGCGACTTGCCGCCGAGTTCCAGCGCCACCCGCTTGACGTTGGATTGCGCCGCATATCCCATGATCAGCTTGCCGACCTCGGTCGAGCCGGTAAACGCGATCATGTCGACATCCATATGCAAAGCCAGTGGCTTGCCCGCCTCTTCGCCGTAACCGGTAACGACATTGAACACGCCTGCCGGAAGCCCCGCCTCGATCGCCAGCGCTGCCAGCCTTATCGCCGACAGGGACGATTGTTCGGCGGGCTTCAGCACGACCGAATTTCCCGCCGCGATCGCCGGCCCCAGTTTCCACGCATCGATGATCATCGGATAGTTCCATGGCGTGATGGCCCCGATGACCCCGAGCGGAACCTTGCGCACCAGTGCCCGCGCATTCGGCCCGGTCGGCGCAATCTCGTCATAGATCTTGTCGATCATCTCGGCATAAAACTGGATGCCATCGGCACAGAGCCGGACATCGACATTCAGTGAAGCCAGAACCGGTTTGCCGACATCGAGCGTTTCCAGCATCGCCAGCTCTTCGCCATGGGCGCGGATCAGTTCGGCCCATTTCAGCATGATCTTCTTTTTCTCCAGCGGTTCCTTTTTCCGCCAGATGCCGCTTTCGAAAGCTGCCCGCGCGGAGGCAACCGCCGCATCGATATCGGCTTGCCCGCCACGCGCCAGCTCCGCCCCCGGCTTGCCGTCCATCGGGCGGATACGGGTAAACGTTTCTCCAGAGACAGCCGCACGATAGGCGCCATCGATGAAAAGACGGCCTTCGAGCTTGAGGGTGGAGAGCGCGTTTTCCCAAAAGTCGCGGCTATAGGTCCTGGTCATGAAACGTCTCCCTCAAAGCATCTTCGGCAGCGACATGATTCTGGCCGCAAAAGCGTCGATATCCGCATCGGAAATTTCGCGAACGGTCGAGCGCCGCATCGGCTGGTTTTCAGGCGCACGCATCTCGGCAGCCAGATCATCGGAAGAGAAGCGTTCGAACGCCTTCGGCAGTACCCGCTCCACACCGCAGCGATCCATCAGATCGGACACGAAACCGGGCAGCGCCTGCGCATTCTGAAGCCCGATGGCGCGCGCCGCTTCATTGACATCGGCAGTATCCAGGTCGGCCAGCCAGCCGATCGTCGCCTCGAAACCAAGAGCGGTGGCAAGCCCATGATGAATGGGGGCCAGACCTGCCATTGCATGGCTGATATTATGGGCGACGGCCGTGCCGCAATTGTCGATCGCGATGCCGGCATAACAGGAGCCGAGCAGCACTTTTCCACGCGCGTCCAGATTGCCCGGCGCTTTGACGGCCGCCTCCAGCGAGCCTGCGACCAGCCGCATCGCTTCATGGGCATAGAGCTTGGCACCCATATGGGCATTGCGGTTTGTCGCGGCCTCGAAGGCGTGAATGAAGGCATCCATACCACACCAGGCGGTCAGGTTCGGCGGCAGCGATATCGTCAGTTCCGGATCGAGCAACACCAGATCGGCCTTGCTCTCCGCTCCCCAGATCCAGAGCTTCTTGCCCTCCGGTCCTGCGAATATGTTGGTAGCCGATGTTTCGGATCCCGTTCCCGCCGTGGTCGGAACCATGATCTTTTTGAGCGGATTGTTCGGCAGGGGATTGGCCGCCAGCGCGTAAAACATCGGATCTTGGCCGGACACGGCGCAGCAGGCTGCGATCTTGGCGATATCGAGTGCCGAACCACCGCCGACGCCAACCACGATATCGGTGCCCACCGCGATCGCAGTTGCCGCCCGTAGATGTTCGAGCTTCGGCTCGCCGGAAAAATCGGAATAGAGCCTGGGCTCTATCCCGGCCTCAGCCAGCTTTCCCGCGACAACCTTTGCAAGCCCTCGGGAGGCCAGAAAACCGTCCATCACGATAAGAACGGCACGTACGCCTTCGAAAGGTCCGATCAAATCGGCCAAATTGCCGAACAGGCCTGAACCGAAGCGGATATCCGGGATGAAGGAGGTGGAAAACTGCATGATGGCTCGCGACAGAGAAACGGTCACGCGCACTGTGCATCACAATTTCATCTCTTCAAATCCAGCCAAATATCGGGATATTTGATGATTTGAGATCATGGAGGATAGAATGCTGGACCGTATTCCGCTGGAGGCTTTCAGGGTCTATGACGCGGCCTGCCGGTTCATGAACTTTTCCCGCGCGGGCCGGGAGCTCCACATCACCCAGGCGGCCGTCAGTCGCCGCATTCAGGGACTGGAGGACCAGCTCGGAACCAAGCTCTTCACCCGCCGCGGCCGCAACCTTGCCCTGACCCCGCAAGGGGAGCGGCTGGCTCAACGCGTACGTGCGACCCTCGAATATCTGGAGGAAAGCCTGGAACCCTTCCGGGGAGGTGGTCTCGAAACCATCTCGATCGCCGCAAGCGGCTCGGTCTCGCATCTCTGGCTCGCCAAGCGTCTGAAGGATTTCGACAACGGCAATCCATCCGTATCGGTCAGGCTGCTGACGACGGACGCCCCCTCGGAGCTTGCCTCCGAAGCAAACGACCTCGTCATTCTTTACTCCACCGGCGAACACCCCCGCTGGAACCTCACCCCATTGATCCCCGAAATCCTCGTTCCCGTCGCCTCACCGGATTTTGTCGCCCGGCGCAATCTGACGCCGGCCGATTTGCTGCCGGATGATATCGCGCGTCTCGATCTGATCGACTACGAGCGTTTCAACGCCCATTGGATCTCATTCCGCCAGTGGTTCGCACGCCTGCGAAACCCACCGAAAACCCGCATCCTGCCGCGTCTGTCCTTTTCCACCTATTCGCTGGCGGTTGACGCGGCAATTCGCGGTGAAGGCGTAACGCTTGGCAGTCACGGGCTTATTTCAGAGGAGCTGGCTTCGGGATCACTGGTCGAGCTCGGAAGCGACCGTATAGAGACGGGTTACGGTTACCACCTCGGCATGCCGCGTTATCGTTCCCTGACACCCAATGCGGCGCGCCTGCATCAGCATCTGCTCTTGGGCTTGTAGCGCCCAAAACGGTCCATCCGCGACGCCGTCATCCTCGGGCTTGTCCCGAGGATCTGATCACGTTGCTAACGACGAGACGTCGCGGCCCCTGAAACGGCAGTAAATCCTCGGGACAAGCCTGAGGATGACGAAAACGGATATAAAACGCAAAAAGCGGCCCGCAAGGACCGCTTTTAAAATTGCAAGTCGCGCAAATTATGCAGCGACGACGATACCGTTCAGATGCGTCAGGTCCGTCAGGAACTGTTCGAGCCTGGTCTTGTGCTCATCATCGGTCGCCTTGCCGAGATCGGCCTGTGCCGTCTCGATGCGGTGCTGCAGCGTATCCACGGTCAGATCATTGGCCAGGATTGCAGCGTCGGCCAGAAGCGTGCAGCTTTCCGGCAGGATATCGGCGAAACCGCCGAAAACCACATACTTGTTGACCTGTCCGGAAGCGAGCTTCACCGAAACAACGCCCGGCTTGATGGTCGTCATCGTCGGCGCGTGCTGGGCAAGCACCGTCATTTCGCCAAGCGTTGCCGGGATCACCACTTCGGACACCTTTTCCGAAACGAGCAGGCGCTCGGGCGAAACCAGTTCAAAATTGAAAGCGTCGGCCATGAAGGTCCACTTCCCCTAATTCCCACGTCGATAAATATCTGAACGTAGGCTTGCGTGTCTTATGCAGGAATGACGCGCCGAAATATCCGGCGCGCCGTTTCAGTCTCAATTAAGCGGCTTCAGCCAGCTTCTTTGCCTTTTCCATCGCTTCTTCGATGGAGCCGACCATGTAGAAGGCAGCTTCCGGCAGGTGGTCGTAGTCGCCATTGACCAGGCCCTTGAAGCCCTTGATCGTGTCTTCGAGAGCAACCAGCTTGCCCGGCGAACCGGTGAAGACTTCAGCAACGAAGAACGGCTGCGACAGGAAGCGCTCGATCTTGCGGGCGCGGGCAACGGTCATCTTGTCCTCTTCGGACAGTTCGTCCATGCCGAGGATGGCGATGATGTCCTGCAGCGACTTGTAGCGCTGAAGCGTCGTCTGAACCTTACGAGCGATGTCGTAATGCTCTTCGCCAACGATCAGCGGGTCGAGCATGCGCGACGTGCTATCGAGCGGGTCAACGGCCGGGTAGATACCCTTTTCAGCGATCGAACGCGACAGAACCGTCGTTGCGTCCAAGTGGGCGAACGAGGTTGCCGGAGCCGGGTCGGTCAAGTCGTCGGCGGGGACGTAAATGGCCTGAACCGAGGTGATCGAGCCCGTCGTCGTCGTGGTGATGCGTTCCTGCATCTGGCCCATGTCGGTGGCAAGCGTCGGCTGGTAACCAACGGCCGAAGGAATACGGCCGAGCAGAGCCGACACTTCCGAACCAGCCTGGGTGAAGCGGAAGATGTTGTCGACGAAGAACAGAACGTCCTGGCCCTTGTCACGGAAGTCTTCAGCGATGGTCAGACCGGTCAGGGCGACGCGAGCGCGCGCACCCGGCGGTTCGTTCATCTGGCCGTAAACCAGAGCAGCCTTGGAGCCTTCGCCGCCGCCGTGCTTGTTGACGCCCGATTCGATCATTTCGTGGTAAAGGTCGTTGCCTTCGCGGGTACGTTCACCCACGCCGGCGAAGACCGAGTAACCACCGTGCGCCTTGGCGACGTTGTTGATCAGTTCCATGATCAGAACCGTCTTGCCAACGCCGGCGCCGCCGAACAGGCCGATCTTGCCGCCCTTGGCGTAAGGAGCCAAAAGGTCGACGACCTTGATGCCGGTTACGAGGATCTGACCTTCGGTCGACTGGTCGACATAGGCCGGAGCTTCCTGGTGGATGGCGCGAAGCGTCGTGCGATCCAGCGGACCGGCTTCGTCGACCGGCTCGCCGATGACGTTCATGATGCGGCCGAGCGTCTGGTCACCAACCGGAACCGAGATCGGCGAACCGGTATCGGTAACCTTCTGGCCGCGAACGAGACCTTCGGTCGAGTCCATAGCGATGGTACGGACCTGGTTTTCACCAAGGTGCTGCGCGACTTCGAGAACCAGGCGGTTGCCATTGTTCTCGGTTTCAAGCGCGTTGAGGATCGCCGGCAGTTCGCCGTCGAACGCGACGTCGACGACAGCGCCGATAACCTGGGTCACTTTGCCGAGGGACGAGCCCGTTGCGGTAGCCATGATTCTTACCCTCTTCTTTTCGGTCAGAGCGCTTCCGCGCCCGAAATGATTTCAATGAGTTCCTTGGTGATCTGTGCCTGGCGCTGACGGTTGTAGGACAGCGTCAGCTTGTTGATCATGTCACCAGCGTTGCGCGTTGCGTTGTCCATGGCGGACATCTGCGCACCGTAGAAGGAAGCGTTGTTTTCGAGCAGCGCCCGGAAGATCTGCACGGCGACGTTCTTCGGCAGCAGCTCCTCGAGGATTTCCTCTTCGCTCGGCTCGTATTCGTACAATGCCGAGGAAGAAGTATCCGTCGCCTGAGCGGCTTCGAACTTGGCCGGGATGATCTGCTGTGCGGTTGCAACCTGCGCGATCACCGACTGGAAGCGTGCGAAGAACAGCGTCGCAACGTCGAACTCGCCGGCGTTGAACATGTCCAGCACCTTGCCCGCGACTTCGTCAGCCTGGGCAAAGCCGAGCTGCTTGACTTCACGGAACGTGATGTAATGGACGATATTGTCCTTGAACGAACGACGCAGGACGTCGTTGCCCTTGCGGCCGACCGTCAAAATCTTGACCGTCTTGCCCTGTGCGATGAGCTTCAGAGCATGATCGCGAGCCAGACGAACGATCGAAGAGTTGAAGCCGCCTGCCAGACCACGCTCGCCGGTGGCGACGATCAGGAGGTGAACCTGATCCTTGCCGGTACCGGAAAGCAGCAGCGGAGCGCCCGCATTGCCGGCATTGGCGGCCGCGAGGCTCCCCAATACCTTGTCCATCCGTTGTGCGTAGGGACGGGCAGCTTCTGCCGCTTCCTGAGCACGACGCAGCTTCGCCGCGGCGACCATTTTCATCGCCTTGGTGATCTTCTGCGTCGCCTTGACGGAGGCAATCCGGTTTTTCAGATCCTTAAGTGAAGGCATCCGTTATCGGTCCTTAAGCTAGATCCGTACCTTTAGGCGAAAGACTTGGCGTAGGCGTCGAGCGCCGACTTGAGCTTCGCCTTCGTATCGTCCGAAATCTGCTTCTCGGTGCGGATCGCATCAAGAATGTCCTTGCCTTCCGAACGGAGGTTGGACAGCAGGCCCTGCTCGAACTTGCCGACGTCGGAAACCGAAATCTTGTCGAGATAGCCGTTGACGCCGGCGAAGATCACCGCAACCTGCTCTTCCGTCTTGAGCGGAGAGAACTGCGGCTGCTTCAGGAGTTCCGTCAGACGTGCACCGCGGTTGAGCAGGCGCTGCGTCGAGGCGTCGAGGTCGGAGCCGAACTGCGCAAACGCTGCCATTTCACGATACTGGGCAAGCTCGCCCTTGATCGAACCGGCAACCTGCTTCATCGCCTTGACCTGCGCGGCCGAACCGACGCGGGAAACCGACAGACCGACGTTAACGGCCGGGCGGATACCCTGGAAGAACAGGTTGGTTTCAAGGAAGATCTGGCCGTCGGTGATCGAGATCACGTTGGTCGGAATGAACGCCGAAACGTCGTTACCCTGGGTTTCGATGACCGGCAGAGCGGTGAGCGAGCCTGCGCCCTTGTCGTCGGAGAGCTTTGCAGCGCGCTCGAGAAGGCGGGAATGCAGATAGAAGACGTCGCCCGGGTAAGCTTCGCGGCCCGGCGGACGGCGCAGCAGCAGCGACATCTGGCGGTAGGCGACAGCCTGCTTGGAAAGATCGTCGTAACCGATCAGCGCGTGCTGACCGTTGTCACGGAAGTATTCGCCCATGGCGCAACCGGCGAACGGTGCGAGATACTGCATCGGAGCCGGGTCGGAAGCGGTCGCGGCAACGATGATCGAATACTGCAGAGCGCCGCGTTCTTCGAGAACCTTGACGAACTGGGCAACGGTCGAACGCTTCTGGCCGATGGCAACATACACGCAGTAGAGCTTGTCGTTGTCCGGGCCGTTGTCGTGGATCGGCTTCTGGTTCAGGATCGTGTCGAGAATGATGGCGGTCTTGCCGGTCTGACGGTCGCCGATGACGAGCTCGCGCTGGCCACGGCCAACCGGGATCAGGGCGTCGATGGCCTTGAGGCCGGTCGACATCGGTTCATGAACCGACTTGCGCGGAATGATGCCGGGAGCCTTGACGTCGACGCGGGCGCGGCGGGTCGCATTGATCGGGCCCTTGCCGTCGATCGGGTTGCCGAGCGCGTCGACGACGCGGCCGAGCAGTTCCGGACCAACCGGAACGTCAACGATGGCGCCGGTCCGCTTGACGGTGTCGCCTTCCTTGATCTCGCGGTCGGAGCCGAAGATAACCACGCCGACATTGTCGGATTCGAGGTTCAGCGCCATGCCGCGAATTCCGCCCGGGAATTCGACCATTTCACCGGCCTGGACATTGTCGAGACCGTAGACGCGGGCGATACCGTCGCCGACGGAAAGAACCTGGCCGACTTCAGAAACTTCGGCTTCCTGGCCGAAATTCTTGATCTGGTCCTTGAGAATTGCGGAAATTTCCGCTGCACGGATATCCATCAGCCGACCTCTTTCAATGCAAGCTTAAGGGTGGAAAGTTTGGTGCGAAGGGACGTATCGATTTGACGCGAACCGACCTTGACGATGAGGCCGCCGAGGATCGACGGATCGATCGTAACGGCGATGGTTACGTCTTTGCCGGTTACGCCCTTCAGCGCCGACTTGAGTTCTTTTTCCTGCGTTGCGGTCAACGCATGAGCCGAAGTGACTTCAGCGGAAATTTCACCGCGATGCGCAGCGGCGATCTCGCGATAGGAGCGGATCATACCAGGCAGAGCGAAGAGGCGGCGATTGCCGGCCACGACCTTGAGAAAGTTCAGAACGGTTACGGAAAGCCCGGCCTTGTCGGCAACGGCACTGACCGCGCGCTGCTGATCGGCAGCGGAGAAAACCGGGCTTGCAACGAGGCGTCGCAAGTCTTCGCTCTCGTCCATCAGCGCCTGGAACCGATCGAGATCGGCACCCACTGCATCGACGGAACCGGCTTCCAAAGCCAGATTGAACAGCGAGGAAGCATAGCGCTCCGCAACACCTGAAATAAGCGGGGACGTGTCAGCCACAGGCACAGTTTCCCTGAATTACATCCCAAGCATCGTGCTCGAAATTGTTAATCGCGCAAGATCTTGAAATTTATTGAATTTCCCCCCGGAACCCGCTGGACATGCGTCCCGACTTTCCGACGTTTGCGGTTCGTCTAGCATAGGATGTAGGGACTCGCAACACGCCTAGGCGCCGAAAAAGGCCACCTGCCAAATGGATGCAGAGATTATTTGCAGCTTTCACCCGCAATTGCGGGCGATCGGTATCCGAGCGCGGCGTTATGCGACGTTAGATGTAACCGAGCACATAGGCGAGCGGCGCTGCGGACAATACACCCTCAAGTAGAAAAAACGCAATATTCTGCGGCGTTACGCCGCGGTCGACGAAGAACGAAACCAGCCGGCCCGCCGCTCCGAGTGCGAGCACCACTCCGGTCGCCAGATAGAACCAATCTTGTGCAAGCAGGACCGGCAGCACGCCAAGACCTATATAACGCGCGCCTGCGGCTCTGACCGAGCCGTATCCCTCCGGCCTCACTTCGCCGATCTGGAATGCGGAAAGACGCAAGCAAGGCCCCGGAGCCAGGAAGATCAACAGGCCAATCAGCGCCGTTACGGCACAGCCGATAAAAGCAACCTGTTCGTTCAGTTCAGTTGGGAAGTAGAATTCCATGCTGTCGCACCCCTCGAATCGCACTGATTCTAACCAACAGGGTAAACAAGTCGCAAAGATCGGCGCGTATAAGACAATCGTCGCATCGCGTAAAAGCCGGGCGGTGCGTCGGCACCGTCAGGTTTACAGGAAACTTTGCGGATCGATGTCGAGCTGGACCTGAACGGTTCCGCGCGCTTTCGGGCCATTGCCGAGCATCGATTTCAGGAAAGCCTGCATGTCGGAATTGCGCCTCCCGTGAACGAGCAGACGGAAACGATAGCGACCGCGCACGAGCGCGATCGGCGCTTCCGCCGGCCCAAGCACCGCTATGCCGGACACATGCGGTGCGGCAGCCCGCAGCCCACGGGCGTGATTTTCTGCATCCGCCCTCGTATCCGCAGATACGATCAATGACGCCAGCCGGCCGAACGGCGGCAGCAATGCCTTCTCGCGTTCCGAAATCTCCCGCTCGTAGAAAGCGGTGGAATCCCCCGAAACGATCGCCTGCATCACCGGATGCATCGGCTGGAATGTCTGGATCAGACCATGGCTTTTCAGACCGGTTCGTCCGGCACGACCCGTTACCTGGCTAAGCAGCTGGAAAGTGCGCTCTGCTGCGCGCGGATCACCGTTGGAAAGCCCGAGATCCGCATCGACGATCCCGACCAATGTCATCAGCGGAAAGTTATGCCCCTTGGCGACAAGCTGCGTGCCGATGACGATATCGACGTCACCCTTGGCGATCGCCTCGAGCTCCAGCCGCATGCGCTTGACGCCACCGAGGATATCCGAGGACATGACGATCGTCCGCGCATCGGGAAAATGCCTTTCGACCTCTTCGGCAATACGCTCCACGCCCGGACCGCAGGCAACGAGGTGATCGAACGTGCCGCATTCCGGGCAGGCTTCAGGCGTCGGCTGATGATAGCCGCATTGATGGCACTGGATCTGGTTTCGGAAACGATGCTCGACCAGCCAGCTCGAACATTGCGGGCACTGGAACCGGTGACCGCAGACCCGGCAGAGCGTCAGCGGCGCGTAACCACGGCGATTGAGGAACAGCAGCGACTGCTCCTTTTTCTCCAGCTTTCGCGACATGGCTCGAAGCAGCAGCGGCGACAGAAACCCGCCGCGTTCCGGCGGATGCCGTCGCATGTCGATCAAATGCAGGTCGGGCAAGGCCGCATCACCGAAACGGGTCGGCAATTGCACGAGATTGTAGCGGCCGGACAGGCCATTGACCTGACTTTCCACCGAAGGCGTTGCAGACACGAGAACGACCGGGAAATCACCGATCCTCGCCCGGACCACCGCCATATCGCGGGCATTGTAGAAAACCCGGTCTTCCTGCTTGTAGGCAGGGTCATGTTCTTCATCGACGATGATGAGGCCAAGCTCTTCGAAGGGCAGGAAAAGCGCTGACCGCGCACCGGCGACCACCCTCACCTCACCCGTCACCACGCCGCGCCAGACCTTTTCGCGCATGCGCGGCGAAAGATCCGAATGCCATTCGGCAGGCTTTGCCCCGAACCGCTGTTCGAAACGTTCCAGAAAAGCGGGCGTCAGCGCGATTTCCGGCAGAAGGATCATCACTTGGCCGCCGCGCCTCAGCGTCTCGGCCACCGCCTCGAAATAGACTTCCGTTTTACCCGAGCCGGTAACGCCATCGATCAGCGAGGCGGCAAAACCGCCTTCCTTTATCGATCCGACGATCTCTTCGGCGGCTTCCTTCTGCGGACCCTCGATGCGCGGCGCGATATAATCCGGCTCCGGTCGCGCCACGACAGGCGGCGGCGCCAGAAAGACCGTGTCGAACATCCCCTGCCTGATCAGCCCGTCGATGACACTGAGCGACACGCCGGCCGCATTCGCCAGCCCGCTGCGCGTCCAGGGCGCCTCCTGCTCGCGCGCCATGTCGAGCACGCGGGTTCTGGCCGGCGTCAGCCGGTCGGGCTCGCCACCGAGATAACGCAGCCCCTCCACCATCGGTTCGGGATCGAGCGCCGCAGGCGCGCGGATCGCCATGCGCGCCACGAGCCCCGGAGGAGAAAGCGTGTAGGCCGATACCCAGTCGACGAAATCGCGCATGTCCTTGGAAAGCGGCGGACAATCGAAGACAAGCGTGATCGGTCGAAGCTTCTTAGGATCGAGCCGCTCGTCGTTTTCGCCGTCCCAGACGACGCCGATCACCTGCCGCGGTCCGACAGGCACCTGTACGACCGAACCGGGCTCGACATGCATGCCGTCCGGCACCGCATAACTATAGGCAACCGGCACCGGCAGCGGCACGAGGACAGGCACGACGCGCACCGGCACCCGCGACGGCGCAAGCGCATCGCCGAACAGCGAACCCATCATGTCAGAAGAATCTTTGCCCATGCGCGGCGACCATGCCGAAAGACGGAACAAAAGTGAACTCTTTTATGGGTCACTCGTCCTCGTCATCCTCTTCCATCAATCCGGTCGCGCGCATGCCCTCCAGCCAGGTGGCTCCATCCCTGCGGATAACCCGTTTCGCCCGCACGCCGCAGCGCTCGGTAATGGCGGCAGCCAGGTGTTCTGAATGGGTGACGATCCAGATCTGGCTCGATTGCGCCGCTTCGGCGATCATGTCGGCCAGCGGTTCGAGCATGTCCGGATGCAGGCTCGCCTCCGGCTCGTTAAGCGCGATCAGCGGTGGCTGGCGATAGGACATCAGCGCCGCAGCCAGCCCGAGAAAACGGATCTGTCCGTCCGACAATTCCCGCGGCTTGAAGACGCGCAGCGGCAAATGCGGGAAAACAAGACCGAACTCGGCATATTCCCCCGGTTCCGGCACCTGAAGCGTCGCACCGTCGAAGGCCGTCGCGATCGCGCGGTTGAGCTCGATCGCATCCCCGCGAATATGTGTCAGCGTCGCAAAGACCGCCGCGATATTGGCGCCGTCCTCGTCGAGCAATGGCGAAGTCACGGCCAGGCAAGGCTGCCGCATCGGTGAATCGCGATCGGTGCGGAAGCCATGGAAGAAGCGCCAGCTTTCCACCATCCGCCGGAAGGCGCCGATTTCCGGATAGTGCCCGGCATCGCCTAAAAGCGCGACCGCCGTTTCCGATGTCATTGCCTTTTCAGGATACTCCGCCATCCTCCCCTCGGGCCCGCGCACCATGATGCCGGGCCCGGCCCGCTTCATCATCGTCACCGGCTTGCGCCCGGTCTCGATCGAAAGCTCCTCCTCCTTGATCTGAGGCTCAAAGGCAAAACCGGCCGCGGCTTTTGGTGGCCTCAGGCCCGCTTCGACGCGATATCGGAAAGTGATGGCGCGCTCCTCGTCCAGCACTTCGACATTGAGCTTGATGCGGAAATTCTTCTCGTTGCGCCGGTGGCCGGACCAGAGCGCCGAAGCCATGCCGCCCTCCGCGGCGATCTCGGCCGCCAGAGTGCCGCGCACCGCCGCCTGCACCAGCTGGAGCGCCCGATAAAGATTGGATTTTCCAACGCCGTTTTCACCGATGAAGACATTGATGCCGGCGAGATCCATCCCGATCGATCGCAAAGAGCGATAATTCTGAGCGGACATGGATCGCAGAAGCACGCTTTACCTCCATCCGGCGCTGAGCCTTTTGCTCAGGCCGCAGACACGACATCCGAACTGCTCAATCCGGCAAAACGGCTATCGCCATCCATTGCCAGATTGAACACCGTGTGCTGTTCCAGCGCCCTGGTCACCTCCGCCGGATCACCTTCCAGCTGATCGGGCTGGATCATGTGCCCTACCGTGAAATCGAAGCGGTTGCCCTTCTTGTTCAAGAGCTCGTAGAACACCGTCATGTCGCGCAGCTCGGTCGACCATTTGGCGAACCAGTAGAACAGGCCGGAATTGCGTGCCGTGATATGGATCGGCAGGATCGGCAGATTGTATTTGCGCGCCAGGCTGACGGCGGATGTTTTCCACGGCCGCTCGTTCAGCTTGCCATCCGCCCAATAGGCGATGCGGCCGGATGGAAACAGCACCATCACCTTGCCCTCGTCGACCGCCTTGTTGGTCAGAACCAGCGTCTCGCGGGTCTTCAGCTTGCTCTTGTATTCATCGCGCCATTCGACCGGAATGATCATCTCGGCAAAGCGCGGGTTGACGCGCACCGCATCCCGATTGGCAAACACCATCAGGTCCGGCCGCTTCGCCTTCAACAAATCGAAGACCGCAACCCCGTCGGCGATCCCGGTCGGATGGTTGCTGACCAGAATAAAGCCGCCCTTTTCCGGAATGCGCTCGACATTCCGCGCCTCGATCTCGAGCTTCAGCAGGTCGCTCATATATTCGAAACACTGGAAACCGCTCTTCGGCGCAACGTCATCGGCGAATTCGATGGCTTTTCCATATCGAAGCAACGTGTAGAGAAACGGCCGCATGATCGGCCAGAACGGGCTACCAACAATACGCTGCCCGCGCTCGCCGATCAGCGTGTCGACGATATGGCCCGGCCGGCCGCGTGAGTTGAGTGTAAGGGTCTCCGCGAATTGACTGAAGGTCGTCGAATTGTCACGGCGGGCCATACAAACTCCTTGCGCAGGGCACGCTTGTGGCAGCCCTGTATGATAAAACTTTGGCAGACAGCGGAGGCTTAGTATTTCCGTAACGCTGTCGGTAGCAATCTGGTGCTCCTTTCCACCAAAATCAACGGTCGAGACGTTTGAACGAACTGCTGATCATCGCCGCGCCCGATCTTGCCGCCAAACGCCACGAATGGCTGGAAAGCCTGAAGGACGAACGCAGATTGTCGCCCAATACGCTCGATGCCTATGAGCGCGACACGCGGCAATTCCTCACTTTCCTGACCGGTCATCTCGCCGGTCCGCCAAAAATCTCCGACATTCATACGCTTCGACCGGCAGATCTGCGTTCGTTTCTCGCCGCCCGCCGCCGGGATGGTTCCGGCTCCCGCTCGCTCGGCCGCCACCTTGCGGGCCTCAGATCATTCCTCAGCTACATGGAGCGCCAGGGACTGGTGAATGCCGCAGCCGCCGGCGCCGTCCGCGCGCCAAAACAGCCGAAATCGCTTCCGAAACCGCTGAGCGACCGGCAGGCGACCAGCCTGACCATTAGCGAAACCCAGCTTCAGGACGAACCCTGGATCGCCGCCCGCGACGCTGCCGTTCTGGCACTGCTTTATGGCTGTGGCCTGCGCATTTCCGAAGCGCTGGGCCTTCTTCCCGGCGAGATCGAACCCGGCACGAGGACGCTGCGCATCAAGGGCAAGGGCGGCAAGACCCGCATCGTGCCGCTCCTGCCCGTCGTTGCCGAGGCGGTCGCCCGTTACCGCGATATCTGCCCTTACCATCTGACCGATGAGAAGCCCCTTTTCCGCGGCGCCCGCGGTGGCCCACTGCAGCCGGCCATCATCCAGCGACAGATGCAGAAGCTGAGAAGCGCCTTCGGCCTGCCGGATACGGCGACACCACACGCCTTGCGCCACTCCTTCGCCACCCATCTTCTCGCCGGCGGCGGCGATCTGCGCACCATCCAGGAACTGCTCGGCCATGCCAGCCTGTCGACGACCCAGGTCTATACCGGCGTCGACACTTCGCGGCTTCTTGAAGTCTATGACCGCGCCCATCCGCGTGCATGAGGCGAGACTTGTGAATAGACGCGCTTGAACCAATCGTTAACCAACCCCGTTAAGCACCTGTCGAACCGGCAGTGATACGTTTTGGGCCGATTAATCCGGATCCGTGACATGAATTCTTCATTCCTCGAAAGCCCGCTTTTCGAACGCCTGCAGGGTTATGCTCTGTGGCTGCTTGCATTGCTGCATATGGCGGCTCTCGCCTCGCTGATCCTCGTTCTCGGCACGCTGTCATCGGCAAGAGCGGAAGAGCCTGCTTGCCGCGGGGTCAATCTCGTCGACGAGATGAAGTCGGAAAACCCGGACGCTTACAAAAAGGCTCTCGCCGAAGCCGCCAAGGTACCGAATGCCAGGGGCATTTTCTGGAAGGTCGAAAAGCCGGGTGTGGCGCCGTCCTATCTTCTAGGCACCATGCATGTCACCGATCCGCGGGTCCTCAAGATGCCCTCGGGCGCTGACAAGGGGCTCGCCGAAGCCAAGACCATCGTCGTCGAATCCAACGAGATCCTCGACCAGAACAAGGCCTTGGCCGGCATTTTGAGCAAGCCGGAACTGACCATGCTGACCGATGGAAAGACCATCGAAAAGCTGATGAAGCCGGATGACCTCGCCGTCCTCGAAGAGGGCTTGAAAAAGCGCGGCGTTCCGCTGGCGACCGTCTCCCGCATGCAGCCCTGGATGTTGATGTCGCTCGTCTCGCTGCCCGCCTGCGAACTGGCCCGCCAGGGAAACACCGCCTTTCTCGACAAGCGCATCGCGCTCGATGCCGCAGCCGAAGGCAAGGCGGTCAAAGGCCTTGAAACGCTTGCCGAACAGCTTTCCGCCATGGCCGCCATCCCAACCGAGATGCATCTGAAGTCGCTGGTCGAAACGATCAAGCTCGGCCCGAAAATGGATGACGTCTTCGAAACCATGACGCAGCTTTATCTCTCCGGCGAGATCGGCTTCACCATGCCCTTCCTCAAACAGGTGGCACCCGATGGCAGCGACAATGCAGGTTATGCCGAGTTCGAGGAACTGATCGTCACCAAGCGGAACCATCTCATGGCCGAGCGCGCAGCACCCATCCTGAGCGAAGGCAATGTCTTCATGGCCGTCGGCGCTCTTCACCTGCCGGGCGAGGAAGGCCTTGTCGAGCTTCTGCGCGAACAGGGCTTCACCGTCACCTCCGCGATCTGAGCATATATCGGTTACATTCGTGCCACTTGGCGAAGCCGCGACCGGCTCCATATCCCGCTTATGCATCGGGACTAAAACAAGGCCCCGATGCTTTAACGGGCAAGTGCAAGGGGCAATCATGGCAGACGCGAGCGAAACACCGCCATCCGGCAAAGTTGGTTTGATGGAGGGTGTCAATCGGCCCGTATTCTTCTGGTCCGTCGGCATCACCCTCGTTTTCGTCCTGTCCGGCGTCATCGCACCTCAGGCATCTGCCGCCGTATTTGCCGCCGTGCAAAGCTGGATCGTCAACGAACTCGGCTGGATCTACCTTCTCGCCGTCGCGATCTTCCTGATGCTGATGCTCTATCTCGGTGTTTCGAGCTACGGCAACATCAAGCTCGGGCCGAACCACTCGGAGCCGGATTTCAGCTATCCGGCCTGGTTCTCCATGCTGTTTGCCGCCGGCATGGGCATCGGCCTCGTCTTCTTCGGCGTTGCCGAACCGGTCAACCACTTCACCAAACCACCGGTCGGCGATCCCGCCACGATACAGGCAGCCCGCACGGCCATGGAAATCAGCTATTTCCACTGGGGCCTGCATGCCTGGGCCGTTTATGCGGTGATCGGCCTGTCGCTTGCCTATTTCTCATATCGCCACGGCCTGCCGCTCACCATGCGCTCGGCGCTCTATCCGATCATCGGTGACCGTATCTATGGCCCGATCGGCAATGCGGTCGACATCTTCGCCGTCATCGGCACCCTTTTCGGCGTCGCCACCTCTCTCGGCCTCGGCGTGCTGCAGGTCAATGCCGGCTTTGCCCATGTGCTCGGCTGGCCGATGGATTTCTGGGTGCAGCTGCCGCTGATCATCGTCATCACCGGCATGGCGACGATCTCGGTCGCGACCGGTCTCGACAAGGGCATCAAGTTCCTGTCGAACCTCAACATGATCATGGCGATCGCGCTGATGGCCTTCGTCTTCATCATGGGACCGACGACCTTCCTTCTGCGCGCCTTCGTGCAGAATTTCGGCGCCTATCTCGACCAGTTCGTGCTGCGCACCTTCTATATGTATGCCTATGCTCCGAACGAACAGCCGGCCGAATGGCTGGGTGACTGGACGCTGTTTTATTGGGGCTGGTGGATCGCCTGGTCGCCTTTCGTCGGCATGTTCATCGCCCGCATCTCCCGTGGCCGCACCATCCGCCAGTTCATCTTCGGCGTGCTGCTGGTGCCGGCCGGTTTCAGCTTCGCCTGGATGACCGTCTTCGGCGACACCGCACTTGCCATGCACCTGACCGGCCAGACAACGGCGGTATCGGACGCGGTGGCAAAGGACGTGACGCTGGCGCTCTTCGTTTTCCTCGAACAGTTCCCGGCCGGCGTCTATGTCTCGTGGTTCGCCATGGCGCTGATCGTCTTCTTCTTCGTTACCGGGGCTGATTCTTCCGCTCTCGTCATCGACACGCTCACCTCCGGCGGCCGCGAAGACGGACCGGTCGCCCGCCGCGTCTTCTGGGCGATCACCGGCGGCGTCATCGGCGCCGTCCTGCTTGCCGCCGGCGGGCTGGATGCCCTGCAGACCGCATCGATTGCCGGCGCCCTGCCCTTCACCTTCGTTATGCTTTTGATGTGCTGGGGTCTCTTCCAGGGCCTGCGCCGAGAAGGCGTGCGCCAGAACGCTCTGGTTCAGAGCCTGCGCCCCCGCAAATCCGTCAGCTGGCAGAGACAGCTTCAGGGCATCATCACCTATCCACGCAAGAAAGAGGTCATCAAGTTCCTGGCGGAAATCGCGACCCCCGCGCTGGAAGACGTCGTGGCGGAACTGCGCAAACGCTCGCTCGAGGCTGAAATCCAGCATGACGACAATCGCATCAAGATGATCGTCACCCCGGGTGGCGAGGAGGAGTTCTCCTACGGCATCCGTATGCGTTCCTACGACCTGCCGAGCTACAGCTTCATCGAAAGCCAGTCCAACCGCCAGCACACCGACAATTATTACCGCGCCGAAGTCTTCCTTTCCGATGGCGGCCAGGACTACGACGTTATGGGCCTGACACGTGAGGAACTGATCCAGGACGTGCTGGCCCAATACGACCGCCACTTCCAGTATCTCCACGCGGTCAGGACGTAAGGGCGGAACACGCGGGGCGTTTGTTTTCGTCATCCTCGGGCTTGTCCCGAGGATCTGCTGCCGTTTCAGGGTTCACGACGTTGCAGTTCTGGTGAGGTGTTTAGATCCTCGGGACAAGCCCGAGGATGACGACACCGATAGGCGAGACTCTCGGATAATCAAAAATCACGTCCGCCCGCTCGTCATCCGGCGCAGGATATTGGTCTTCCAGTAGAACTGATGCACCAGCACCCCGAGGATGTGCAGACAGATCAGCACCCACAACACCGTCTTCATCCAGCCGATATGGGCAAACGCAGCCATGCCGTTCTTGAAATAGAAGGCGCCGATCCCGGCAAGTGGCATGATGATGAACATCGCGTACAGCGACCAATGCGTGATCGTCGCCACGACGCGCGAGAAGGCCGGCTCTTGCGGCGGATGCGGCGGCGCACCCGTCACAATGCGAAGGCAGAGCCGCGTCAGCGCCAGAACCAGGATTGCGATCCCCACATACGCATGCACATTCGCCGAGTTCATGATCTCGGGGGGTATCGGCTTATCGCCGAAATAGAGTTCTCCGAATGTCGTCATCGCATCGGAAAACAGGAGATTGAACAGGATCAGCACGGCCATCAGCCAGTGCAGGATGCGTTGCGGCACAGAGAATGCGGTCTTCATGTCCGTCACCTTCCAGAATGAGCAATTCCAGCAAAAGTGGACACCGATTTTGCGTGAAACCGCTCTATGAGCAATAGAACATGAAGTTTAGGACAGCCGGATAAAAGAAAAAGGCGGGACCATGATGATCCCGCCTTTCGCATCTCTGATAGTCGGACCGATTACATATGGATCGGCTTGGCGAAGGTGGAAAGGGCTGCTTCCTTGACGGCTTCCGACATGGTCGGGTGCGCGTGGCAGGTGCGGCCGAGGTCTTCCGACGAACCGGAGAATTCCATCAGCACGGTGATCTCGTGGATCATCTCGCCGGCGCCGAAGCCGACGATGTGACCGCCGAGAACCCGATCGGTTTCCTTGTCGGCCAGGATCTTGACGAAACCGTCCGTCGCCAGCAAGGCGCGAGCACGACCGTTGGCGGTGAACGGGAACTTGCCGACCTTGTAGGCGATGCCTGCGGCCTTCAGTTCCTCTTCCGTCTTGCCGACCGAAGCGACTTCGGGCTGGGTATAGACGACGCCCGGAATGACGTCATAGTTCACGTGGCCGTGCTGGCCGGTGAGGATTTCGGCGAGAGCAACACCCTCGTCTTCCGCCTTGTGCGCCAGCATCGGACCCTTCACCACGTCGCCGATCGCATAGATGCCGGCAACATTGGTCTTGAAGCCGCCGTCGATTTCGACGCGGCCGCGATTGTCGAGCGCAACGCCTGCAGCTTCCAGTCCGAGGCCTTCGGTATAGGGCTTGCGGCCGGTGGAGATCAGCACCACGTCGGCTTCGACGGTGACGGCATCGCCACCCTTGACCGGCTCATAGGTAACCTTGGCGCCGGTCGCGGTCTTTTCGACGGCCGTAACCTTGGCTTCGGTGCGGATATCCATGCCCTGCTTGGCGATCATCCGCTGGAACTGCTTCGACACGTCGGCATCCATCGCACCGAGCAGCTTGTCGAGATATTCGATGACGGTGACCTTAGCGCCGAGGCGCATCCAGACCGAGCCGAGTTCCAGACCGATGACGCCGCCGCCGACAACGATCATGTTCTGCGGAACTTTTTCCAGCGAAATCGCACCGGTCGAGGACACGACCACCTTCTCGTCGATGTCGACATTGACGCCCGGAATGCCGGCAACGTCGGAACCGGTAGCGATGACGATGTTCTTCGTCTCCAGTTCCTGCACCTTGCCGTCTTCGCCCGTGACGGAAACCTTGCCGACAGCAACGATCTTGCCGGTACCGATAAAGCCGTCGATCTTGTTCTTCTTGAACAGGAAGGCAACGCCGTCGGTGTTCGACTTGATGGTCGCATCCTTGTGCGCCATCATCTTGGTCAGGTTCAGCGTCGGAGCGGCAACTTCAACACCGAGCGTATCGACGCCATGCGCGACCTGATGGAACATTTCCGACGCATGCAGCAGCGCCTTGGACGGAATGCAGCCGACATTCAGGCAGGTGCCGCCATAGGTGGCGCGCTTTTCGACGACAGCGACCTTCAGGCCGAGCTGGGCTGCCTTGATTGCGCAGACATAACCACCGGGACCGCTTCCGATAACGACGACATCATAAGCCATGTTCTAATTCCTGATTTCTGGTTTTGGCAGGCTCATTCCCGCCAGCGTTTCGAGAATGGCCCTCAGGCCGCTTTTTCAGTTGCGAGTTTAATTCCGAGCGCGATGAACACCACGCCGCTGGTCCGATCGATCCACTTGCTGGCGCGCGAGAACGCGGCCCGCATGCGCGGCGTCGTCATGAACGTGCTGACGCCGACGAACCAGAGGATCAGGCAGGTCGCCATCACCGTCCCGTAGCCGAACTTGATCGCCATCGGCGTATGGGCGCTGACGATGGTCGAGAAGATCGACAGGAAGAAGAAGACGGCCTTCGGATTGAGCGCATTGGCCGCGAAACCAAGCATGAATGCCTTCGTCGCCGACTGCTTCCGCGGTGCCTCGCCCTGCGCCTCCGCCGAAACGGTGATCTCGGTCCGGCCAGCCTTCAGCGCCTTCACGCCGATATAGATCAGATAGGCAACGCCCAGCCATTTCACGATGTTGAAGAGATAGACCGACTGCGAGATGATCAGGCCGAGGCCGAGGATGGTGTAGCTGACATGGAACATCAGAGCAGCACCTATGCCGAAGCTGGTAATGATCGCCTGCCGCCGTCCATGCACCAGCGCCTGCCGCATCACCATGGCCAGATCCGCCCCCGGCGAGACGATCGCGAAGGAGAAGATGGCCATCAGTGAGAGCAGTTCGATCAGATAGGCATGCATCAACAAGATCCCCTAGAACAGCAGAGCGGCCATCATGATCAGCAGTCCGGCAAGGCTGAGCAGCCAGACGAGCGAACGGATATAGGGAATGCCCGCCATATAGAGCGGAACATAGGCAATGCGCGCAATCAGCCACACCCAGGCGCCACCGATGCCGAGCCCGGTCGGATCACCGATGAAGGCGAGACCGAGAAGCAGGCCGATAAAGGCCGGATAGGTTTCCTGATAGTTCTTCGAGGCACGGGCCGCCCGGCCCGCCGCAGCATTCTTCGGTGCAAGGTCCTCGTCACGCGGGCCGGCATTCCACTTGGAACCCAGTTCACGCGTCGCAAGAAAACCCTGCAGCAGAATATGAAAGAGCAGCAGGACGACGCTTAGGACAAGCACCACCACGAGATGGGTCGCATTTGCCGAAGCGGGTTCCATGCTGCTCTCCCTAATTCAGGATGTAAGTCTTAGAGATCGAGAACCAGACGTTCCGGATCTTCCAGGCTTTCCTTGACGCGAACGAGGAAGGTGACCGCTTCCTTGCCGTCGACGATGCGGTGATCGTAGGAGAGCGCGAGATACATCATCGGACGGATGACGATCTGGCCGCCGACGACGACCGGGCGCTCCTGGATCTTGTGCATGCCGAGAATACCCGACTGCGGAGCATTGAGGATCGGCGAGGACATCAGCGAGCCGTAGACGCCGCCATTGGTGATGGTGAACGTGCCACCCTGCATGTCGGCCATGCCGAGCGAACCGTCACGGGCTGCCTTGGCAAGACGGCCGAGTTCCTTCTCGACGCCGGCGATCGAACGCTGGTCGGCGTCACGGATGACCGGAACGACCAGGCCCTTGTCGGTGCCGACGGCCATGCCGACATGGCAGTAGTTCTTGTAGATGATGTCGGTGCCGTCGATCTCGGCGTTGACGGCCGGCAGTTCCTTCAGCGCGTGGGTGACGGCCTTGGTGAAGAAGCCCATGAAGCCGAGCTTCACGCCGTGCTTCTTCTCGAACACGTCCTTGTAGCGGTTACGCAGGTCCATCACGGCCGACATGTCCACCTCGTTATAGGTGGTCAGCATGGCTGCGGTGTTCTGGGCGTCCTTGAGGCGCTTGGCGATCGTCTGGCGCAGACGGGTCATCTTCACGCGTTCTTCGCGCGGCGCATCTTCAGCCGAAGAAACCGGACGCGGAGCAGCGGCAGCAGGGGCAGCCGAAGCGGACGGGCCCTTGGCGATGGCGGCAAGAACGTCGCCCTTCAGAACCTGGCCACGCTTGCCAGAACCGTCGATATCGGCAGTCGAGATATTGGCGTCGGCAGCAACCTTGGCGGCAGCCGGGGCGGCCGGCATGGAAGAACCACCGGCCGGCGCAGCGGCAGCCGGTGCTGCAGCAGCAGGTGCCGGAGCGGCTTCGGCGGGCTTTGCAGCCGGAGCGGCAGTTGCCGCACCCGCAGCGCCTTCGGCGATCTGGCCGAGCAGCGCGTCGAGACCGACGGTTTCGCCGTTCTGGGCGACGATTTCGGTCAGAACGCCCGAGGCCGGAGCCGGCACTTCGACGGTGACCTTGTCGGTTTCCAATTCGACCAGAGGCTCATCAGCCTTGACCGTGTCGCCGACCTTCTTGAACCAGGTGCCGACTGTTGCCTCGCTGACGGACTCGCCGAGAGTAGGGACGCGAATTTCGGTGGCCATGATCTGTTTCCGTGTTTCTTTGGATTTCGTTTCGAACAATTTAGGGGAGACGGCTGAAAAATCAGCCGCCCAGAGCGTCTTCGAGGAAGGCTTCCAGCTGTGCCAGATGCTTCGACATCAGGCCCGTTGCAGGCGAAGCTGCAGCCGGGCGGCCCGTGTAGCGGACGCGCTGATACTTGGCATCGATATGCGCCAGAACCCATTCCAGGTACGGGTCGATGAACGCCCAGGCGCCCATGTTCTTCGGCTCTTCCTGGCACCAGACCATTTCCGCGTTCTTGAAGCGGGAAAGCTCGTTGATCAGAGCCTTGGCCGGGAACGGATAGAGCTGTTCGATACGCAGCAGGTAGACGTCGTCGATGCCGCGCTTTTCGCGCTCTTCCAGAAGATCGTAATAGACCTTGCCGGTGCACATCACGACGCGACGGATCTTGGCGTCCTTCTGCAGCTTGATCGGCCCGTCCTTGATCACTTCTGCATCGTCCCACAGCAGGCGGTGGAACGAGCTTTCGCCCGCCAGTTCCGCCAGCGAAGAGGTTGCACGCTTGTGGCGCAGCAAGGACTTCGGCGTCATCAGGATCAGCGGCTTGCGGAAGTCGCGCTTCACCTGGCGGCGCAGGATGTGGAAGTAGTTAGCCGGCGTCGTGACGTTGGCAACCTGCATGTTGTCTTCCGCGCAAAGCTGCAGGAAGCGTTCCAGGCGGGCGGACGAATGTTCCGGACCCTGACCTTCATAACCGTGCGGCAGAAGGCAGACGAGACCGGACATGCGCAGCCACTTGCGTTCGCCCGACGAGATGAACTGGTCGAACACGACCTGCGCACCGTTGGCGAAGTCGCCGAACTGGGCTTCCCAGAGCGTCAGCGCATTCGGGCGTGCCAGCGAGTAGCCGTATTCGAAGCCGAGAACGGCTTCTTCCGACAGCATGGAGTTGATGACTTCATACTTGCCCTGGCCCGGCTGCAGGTTCGACAGCGGGATGTAGCGTTCTTCTGTGTCCTGATCGTAAAGAACCGAGTGACGCTGCGAAAACGTGCCGCGTTCGCAATCCTGGCCGGAAAGACGGATCTTCGTGCCTTCGACGCAGAGCGAACCGAAAGCAAACGCTTCCGCCATCGCCCAGTCGAGGCCTTCGCCGGTCTCGACCATCTGAGCCCGGTTGTCCATGAAGCGCTTGATCGTGCGGTGCGCGTTGAAACCTTCCGGAATGGTCGACAGCTTGCGGCCGATTTCCTTGAGGCTCTTCATCGGCATCGAGGTCTTGCCGCGACGCTGTTCGTCGGCATCGTCGGCCGAGCGCAGACCCGACCACTGACCATCCAGCCAGTCGGCCTTGTTCGGCTTGTAGGCCTGTCCGGCTTCGAATTCGGCCTCCAGATGGGCGCGCCAGTCGGCCTTCATCTTGTCGAATTCGGCGTCCGTCAGCACGCCTTCGGCAGCAAGACGTTCGGCATAGATTTCGGCCACTGCCTTGTGGGCGCGGATGACCTTGTACATCTTCGGCTGCGTGAACGCCGGCTCGTCGCCTTCGTTATGGCCGAAGCGACGGTAGCAGAACATGTCGAGCACGACCGGCTTGTGGAACTTCATCCGGTATTCGGTGGCGATCTTGGCGGCATAGGTGACCGCTTCCGGATCGTCGCCGTTGACGTGGAAGATCGGCGCTTCGATCATCTTGGCAACGTCGGACGGATAAGGCGACGAACGCGAGAAGCCCGGATTGGTGGTGAAACCGATCTGGTTGTTGATGATGACATGCATCGTGCCGGCAACGCGGTGACCGCGCAGGCCCGACAGGCCGAGAATTTCGGCAACCACGCCCTGGCCGGCAAAGGCCGCATCGCCGTGCAGAAGCAGCGGCAAAACCTTGGAGCGCTCGGAGAGCGGGATGATGTTGTCCTTTTCCCAGACCTTGGCCAGCATGTCCTGCTTGGCGCGGGCCTTGCCCATGACGACCGGGTTGACGATCTCAAGGTGGGACGGGTTGGCGGTCAGCGACAGGTGAACCTTGTTGCCGTCGAATTCGCGGTCGGACGAGGCACCGAGATGGTACTTCACGTCGCCCGAACCTTCGACTTCGTCAGGCTTGAACGAACCGCCCTTGAACTCGTGGAACACGGCGCGGTGCGGCTTGCCCATGACGTTGGTCAGAACGTTCAGACGGCCACGATGGGCCATGCCGACGATGACTTCTTCGAGGCCCAGCTGGCCGCCGCGCTTGATGATCTGCTCCAGCGCCGGGATCAGCGCTTCGCCGCCATCGAGGCCGAAACGCTTGGTGCCCTTGAACTTGACGTCGAGGAACTGCTCGTAGCCTTCGCCTTCGATCAACTTCGAAAGGATGGCCTTCTTGCCTTCCGGCGTGAAGGCGACGCCCTTGTCCGGACCTTCGATCCGTTCCTGGATCCAGGCCTTTTCTTCCGGGCTCGACATATGCATGAATTCGACGCCGATGGTCGAGCAATAGGTACGCTCGAGGATCGCGATCATCTCGCGAACGGTCGCGTATTCCATGCCCAGAACGTTGTCGATGAAGATCTTGCGATCGTAGTCGCTCTCCTCGAAGCCGTAGGACTTCGGCGACAATTCGTTATAGTCCTCGACCGGGCTTGCGATGCCGAGCGGATCGAGCTTGGCATGCAGGTGGCCGCGCATGCGATAGGCGCGGATCATCATGATGGCGCGCACGCTGTCGCGGCTCGCCTGATGAACGTCGGCTTCGTTGACGGAAGCGCCCTTGGCAGCAGCAGCCGCTTCGGCCTTCGCCTTGACCTTGGTTTCGATTGCCTTTTCCACGACCGGCCAGTTGCCGTCGAGCGCCGAAACAAGGTCACCACCGGCTGCGATCGGCCAGTTCGAACGCTTCCAGGAAGCGCCCTGCGCTGCCTTCTTCACGTCTTCGGGGCTGTCGGCCAGGGCCTTGAAGAAGGCCTGCCATTCTTCGGAAACCGAATTCGGGTCGGCTTCGTAATTGGCATAAAGTTGTTCGATATAGACGGCGTTCGCGCCGTCGAGGAACGAAGTGATCAGAAACTGCTCGTTGGCTTCTTGCCGGGACATGGCCTATTGCGGGCGCCGCGCCCGCCTCCTCACGTGGTCGGAACCGAGGACCTCGCCGGCTCCGCATTCTCTGGTGTCCGTGGTCTGCCCCTCATCCGCCTGNNCCCGCAAGCGGGGCGAAGGAGGCAAGTCTCACTCCATCGGCACACTCGACCTTGAGTAGGGCACGTCCCCTCTCCCCGTATGCGGGGAGAGGGTTAGGGTGAGGGGCAACTTCAATCGATATCCATCGCCGTCCTCTAAGACGGCGACAGACCCTTATGTGGTTTAGCCCTTGAGGACTTCAACCAGCGTCTTGCCGAGGCGTGCCGGGGAAGGCGAAACCTTGATACCGGCTGCTTCCATGGCAGCGATCTTGGATTCAGCATCGCCCTTGCCGCCGGAAACGACTGCACCGGCGTGGCCCATGGTACGACCCTTCGGAGCCGTACGGCCGGCGATGAAGCCTGCCATCGGCTTCTTGCGGCCCTTCTTGGCTTCGTCGATTAGGAACTGGGCTGCTTCTTCTTCAGCCGAACCACCGATTTCGCCGATCATGATGATCGACTGGGTGGCTTCGTCCGCGAGGAACATTTCCAGCATGTCGATGAACTCGGTGCCCTTGACCGGGTCGCCGCCGATGCCGACAGCCGTCGTCTGGCCGAGGCCTTCGTTGGACGTCTGGAAAACGGCTTCGTAGGTCAGCGTGCCGGAGCGCGAAACGATACCGACCGAACCCTTGCGGAAGATCGAGCCCGGCATGATGCCGATCTTGCATTCTTCCGGCGTCAGAACGCCCGGGCAGTTCGGGCCGAGAAGGCGCGACTTCGACTTGTCGAGCTTTGCCTTGACGCGCACCATGTCCATGACCGGGATACCCTCGGTGATGCAGGTGATGAACGGAACTTCGGCTTCGATCGCTTCGATGATCGCGTCGGCAGCACCTGCCGGCGGAACGTAGATTACGGTCGCGTCTGCGCCGGTGCGTTCCTTGGCTTCGGCAACCGAAGCGAAGATCGGCAGTGCCGTGCCATCGACGCCCGACGACCAGGTTTCGCCACCCTTCTTCGGGTGGATACCGCCGACCATCTTGGTGCCGTAATAAGCAAGAGCCTGTTCGGTGTGGAACGTGCCGGTCTTGCCGGTCAGGCCCTGAACGAGGATCTTGGTGTCTTTATTGACGAGAATAGACATGTATCAGGTTCCTCAGATTAGGCTTTGATCGCCGCGACGATCTTCTTCGCCGCGTCATCGAGATCGTCGGCGGCGGTGATCGCCAGACCGGACTCGTTGAGGATCTTCTTGCCGAGCTCGACATTGGTGCCTTCGAGGCGAACGACGAGCGGAACCTTCAGGCCAACTTCCTGCACGGCAGCGACAACGCCTTCGGCGATGACGTCACAACGCATGATGCCGCCGAAGATGTTGACCAGAATACCTTCGACCTTCGGGTCGGCAGTGATGATCTTGAAGGCTGCAGCCACCTTCTCCTTGCCGGCGCCACCGCCGACGTCGCAGAAGTTAGCCGGCTCTTTGCCGTACAGCTTGATGATGTCCATCGTCGCCATGGCGAGACCGGCACCGTTGACCATGCAGCCAATGTTACCGTCGAGGGCAACGTAAGCGAGGTCCCACTTGGAAGCTTCGATTTCCTTGGAGTCTTCCTCGGTCTCGTCGCGCAGCGCCTTGACGTCGTCGTGACGGAACAGGGCGTTGCCGTCGAAGGACATCTTGGCGTCGAGAACGCGCAGATGACCGTCCTTCATGACGATCAGCGGGTTGACCTCGAGGAGCGCCATGTCCTTTTCGCCGAACGCCGTGTAGAGCGCCGGGAAGAGAGCCTTGGCATCTTCTGCGGCAGCGCCGGAGAGTTCCAGAGCCTTGGAGATCTTGGCAACGTCGTCAGCCGTCACACCCGTGACCGGGTCGATGGCGATCGTGTGGATCTTCTCAGGCGTATCGTGGGCAACGGCTTCGATGTCCATGCCGCCTTCGGTCGAAACGACGAAAGCAACCTGACCGACCGAACGGTCGACCAGCAGCGAGCAATACAGTTCGCGCTCGATGTCGGCGCCGTCTTCGATGTAGAGACGGTTGACCTGCTTGCCGGCATCGCCCGTCTGGGCGGTTACCAGCGTGTTGCCGAGCATGTCCTTGGCGTGAGCCACGACTTCCTCGATCGACTTGGCAAGACGAACGCCGCCCTTGGCATCAGGGCCGAGTTCCTTGAACTTGCCCTTGCCGCGACCGCCGGCATGGATCTGGCTCTTGACCACATAGAGCGGGCCCGGGAGCTGCTTGGCAGCTGCTTCGGCTTCTTCGACCTTGAGGATCGCGACGCCTTCGGCAACCGGTGCACCATAGCCCTTCAGAAGAGCTTTGGCCTGATATTCATGGATATTCATGGGGCTTGATCCCTATTTGAATGACGTGAGCGCTGGCCGGAAGCGAGCGCCGAACTTTTCAATGCTGAATTACTTCAGCGAAGGAACGAGGGCGATGCAGGCTTCGCAGAGACCGGCAACAGCGCCGACCGACTTCTGGAAGGCTGCTTCTTCGTCCTTGTTGAATTCGACTTCGACGATACGCTCGACGCCACCGGCACCGAGAACGACCGGAACGCCGACATACATGTCCTTGACGCCGTACTGACCCGAAAGGTGAGCGGCGACAGGAAGAACGCGCTTCTTGTCCTTGAGGTAGGATTCGGCCATTTCGATCGCCGAAGCGGCCGGAGCGTAATAGGCCGAACCGGTCTTCAGCAGGCCGACGATCTCTGCGCCGCCGTCACGGGTGCGCTGGATGATCTGGTCGAGCTTCTCCTGGGTGGTCCAGCCCATCTTGACGAGGTCGGTGAGCGGAACGCCGGCAACCGTCGAGTAGCGGGCGAGCGGCACCATCGTGTCGCCGTGGCCGCCGAGAACGAATGCGGTGACGTCCTGGACGGAAACGTTGAATTCTTCAGCAAGGAAGAGACGGAAGCGGGCCGAGTCGAGAACGCCAGCCATGCCGACGACCTTGTTCTTCGGCAGGCCGGAGAACTTCTGCAGCGCCCAGACCATCGCGTCGAGCGGGTTGGTGATGCAGATAACAAAGGCGTTCGGGGCATACTTCTTGATGCCGGCGCCGACCTGTTCCATGACCTTGAGGTTGATGCCGATCAGGTCATCGCGGCTCATGCCCGGCTTGCGGGCAACACCGGCGGTGACGATGCAGACATCTGCGCCTTCGATAGCAGCATAGTCGCTGGCGCCGGTCAGCTTCGCATTGAAGCCTTCAACGGGGCCGGACTGAGCAATGTCGAGGCCTTTGCCCTGCGGAATGCCGTCGGCGATGTCGAAGAGGACGACGTCGCCCAGCTCCTTCAGGCTGGCAAGATGCGCCAGCGTGCCACCGATCATGCCAGAACCAATAAGTGCAATCTTCTTACGCGACATGGAAATGCTTCCTCTCAAATCCTGACCTGCGGCAAGTTAGCGCAGGCTCTCCTTGCGGCAGCACGGATAGACCCATCCGCCCAAAATGGCAAACGATTATTTTGAGACTATATTTTTCAATCGGTTAGATATGATTTGACTTACGTAAACGTAAGAATTTACGCCATAAATATGTCAGACTTGCTGCCGCTTCTCATTATGGAGCACTAGATATTCTGCACTGCGCATTTCAAAAAGCCGGGAAACGGTACGGTCGAATTCGAAACCTTCCGTGCCGCGCCGCTCAGTCAAAAGCGCATCCGGCGTTGCTGCCGCCGAAATGAAAAGTCGCACGGATTGATCGTAGAGCGCATCGACCAGATTGATGAAGCGCTTCACTTCATTGCGCTTTTCCGCCCCGAGCTGCGGCACGTGCTCGACGAAGACAACATCGAACCGGGCAGCGATTGCCAGATAATCCGAAGCGCCAAGCGGTTTTTCGCACAGATCGGAGAAGGAGAAACGCCCCGCCCTGCCGACCGCCGAGGGCACATGAATGCTGCGCCCCTTCATCGGTAATTCGACCGGCCCGGCCTTGTCGCCATCGGTCACCTGATGCCATGCCGCCTCCATCGCCGCATCCGCGCGCGCATCGAGCGGCGTCAGATAGACCGGAAGATTGGCATTCTTCTGCATCCGGTAGTCCGTCGGACTATCCAGCGTCACCACGTCGACGTGATTGCCCAGCAATCCGATGAACGGCAGGAACAGACCACGATTGAGCCCGTCCTTATAGAGATTGTCCGGCGCGACATTGGATGTGGCAACCAGCACGCAGCCGAGATCGAACAGCTCGGTGAAGAGCCGCGCCAGGATCATCGCATCGGTAATGTCAGTGACGGAAAATTCGTCGAAACACAGAAGCTCGGCTTCCGCATAAAGTGCTGCCGCCACCGGCGGCACCGGATCAGCCTGCTTCGTCTCGCCCCGTTTCAGCTTCTGCCGCTGCTCGTGGATACGGTTATGCACGTCGGCCATGAATTCATGAAAATGCGCCCGACGCTTTTTCTGCGTCGGCGCCTTCTTGAAGAACATGTCCATGATCATCGTCTTGCCGCGGCCGACACTGCCATAGACATAAAGGCCACGCACCTTTTCGGCATGGCCATTGCCGCGCCGGGCAAACAGCCAGCCGAGTGCGCTCGACTTTTTCGCAGGCTTTGCCTCACGCAGTGCGACAAGCACGCGGTCAAGCTTGGCGGCAACCGCCATCTGCGCCGCATCCGGCGTCAAAACGCCGGACGAAGCCAGCGCCTTGAGCTCTTCGCAGACGCTCGACGTATATTCTGGAATGGGTTCCACGAGGGACGCCCCTTGCTCTCGGTAATTAGCGGCTCAGGTTGACCGGCTGGCCCGAATTCGTCGTGCCGTCGAAGCGGTTGTCGGCGCTCTTGTAGACGCGGCCGATCACATCGCCAGAGCGGTTCTTGAACTGAACCATCTTGCCGGAAACTTCCCACGAACCCATGGTCGTCAGCTCGCCAGCGCAACCGCGGGTGCCTCCACGCGAACCGCTGCCCAGATTGGTGAGCGTCAGGAACATGTCACAGGAAGAGCCGCCGTTGGAAACGCGCCAGTTGCCGACCATCTGCTCCTTGGTGACATCGAGCGCATTGGCCGGAGCGGCTGCATTCGGGTCAGCCATGGCCATGTTCTGGCCGCCCTGGGGTGCGGAAGGATATTGCGAGGCGCCGCCCGGAGGCGGAAGCTGGCCGCCCTGAACGCCCTGCACGGGCTGAGCCTGAAGCGGAGCGGGCTGCGAAGGCAGATCACTATAAGGGCTGTAGGATGTCCGCTGGCAACCAGCCAGCGCGATGGTCAGTACCAGACCTGTTGCCACATATTTGAACTGCATCAAAAACTCCTGTCCGGATTATTTCACACTGCCCTACAACTTGGGCACGACAGTTTGGCCGGGAATATCGTAAACGCACTTGGTTAATCAAGGGTATCCGGCCAATCCGGCACAATCGCGACCATCTGCGCGTTCAATTCCGCGTGCTTGCCGGGCAGTCGCGGAGAAGTTCAAGGCCGCGGCGATCAAACCGCGGCCTTGAGAAAAGTCGTTCGACTAGACGCGGCGCTCGACCATCATCTTCTTGATTTCTGCGATCGCCTTGGCCGGGTTCAGCCCCTTCGGGCAGGCCTGCGCACAGTTCATGATCGTGTGGCAGCGATAAAGACGGAAGGGGTCCTCAAGATTGTCGAGGCGTTCACCCTTGGCTTCATCTCTGGAGTCGATCAGCCAGCGATAGGCCTGCAACAGAACTGCCGGACCGAGATAACGGTCGCCGTTCCACCAATAGCTCGGACAGGAAGTCGAGCAGCAGGCGCACAGGATGCACTCGTAAAGACCGTCGAGCTTGAGGCGATCCTCATGGCTCTGCTTCCACTCCTTCGCCGGCGTCGGAGACACCGTCTTCAGCCAGGGCTCGATCGAGCGGTGCTGGGCGTAGAAGTTGTTGAGGTCCGGAACGAGGTCCTTCACCACCGGCATATGCGGCAGCGGATAGACCTTCACCGTGCCGTTGATGTCGTCCATGCCCTTGGTGCAGGCCAGCGTGTTCGTGCCGTCGATATTCATCGCGCAGGAACCGCAAATGCCTTCGCGACAGGAACGGCGCAGCGTCAGCGTCGGGTCGATCTTGTTCTTGATGTAGAGAAGACCGTCGAGCACCATCGGACCGCAATCGTCGAGATCGACATAGAACGTGTCGATGCTCGGGTTCTTGCCGTCATCCGGGCTCCAGCGATAGATGCGGTATTCGCGAACGTTCGTGGCACCTTCCGGCTTCGGCCAGACCTTGCCTTCGGACATCTGCGAGTTTTTGGGGAGAGCGAGTTCAACCATGGTTCTTTTCCCTCCGGATCAATAGACGCGAGCCTTGGGCTCGATCTTGTAGGGATCGATGCCTTCGGCGATCAGGTCCGTATGGACCGGACGGTAATCGAGCTTGACGTCGCCCTTTTCGTTGACCCAGGCCAGCGTATGCTTGCGCCAGTTGACGTCGTCGCGGCCGGCAAATGCGCCTTCCGAGAAGTCCTCGCGAGCGTGCGAACCGCGGCTTTCCTTGCGGGCCTCGGCGCCATAGACGGTGGTGATCGCATTGGCCATCAGGTTATGCAGTTCCAGCGTCTCGACGAGATCCGAGTTCCAGATCATCGAACGGTCGGTGACCTTGACGTCCGGCAGCTCGCTCCAGATTTCCGACATGCGCTTGCAGCCCGATTCCAGCGATTCCTGCGTACGGAACACGGCGGCATCGTCCTGCATCGTGCGCTGCATCTTGTCACGCAGCACGGCGGTCGGCGTTGCACCCTTGGCATGACGCAGGCCGTCGAAACGGTCCATGATCTTGTCGCAGGCGGCAACGTTGAGCGCCGGGATCGCGCCTTCGCGGTCGATGACCTGACCGGCGCGGATCGCGGCGGCACGGCCGAAGACCACGAGGTCGATCAGCGAGTTGGAACCGAGACGGTTTGCACCGTGAACCGAGGCGCAGCCCGCTTCACCGACAGCCATCAGGCCCGGAATGATCCGCTCCGGATTATTGCTGTCCGCGTTAAGCACTTCGCCCCAATAGTTGGTCGGAATGCCGCCCATATTGTAGTGAACCGTCGGCAGGACCGGGATCGGCTCGCGGGTCACGTCGACACCGGCAAAGATCTTCGCCGATTCCGAAATGCCCGGAAGACGCTCGTGCAGAACGGCCGGATCCAGATGGTCGAGATGCAGGAAGATGTGGTCCTTGTTCTTGCCGACGCCGCGGCCTTCACGGATCTCCATCGTCATGCAACGGGAAACGACGTCGCGCGAGGCAAGGTCCTTGGCCGAAGGCGCATAACGCTCCATGAAGCGCTCGCCCTCGGAATTCACGAGGTAACCGCCTTCGCCGCGTGCGCCTTCGGTGATGAGACAGCCGGAGCCGTAGATGCCGGTCGGGTGGAACTGGACGAATTCCATGTCCTGCAGCGGAAGACCTGCACGCGCCACCATGCCGCCACCGTCGCCGGTGCAGGTATGGGCAGAGGTTGCCGAGAAATAGGCGCGGCCGTAACCGCCGGTCGCCAGAACCACCATCTTGGCGGCAAAGCGATGGATCGTGCCGTCATCGAGGTTCCAGGCAACGACGCCTTCGCAGCGGCTGCCATCGTCCGACATGATCAGGTCGAGCGCGAAATATTCGATGAAGAATTCCGCATTGTTGCGCAGCGACTGGCCATAAAGCGTGTGCAGGATGGCGTGACCGGTACGGTCGGCGGCAGCGCAGGTGCGCTGTACCGGCGGGCCGGCGCCAAAGTTCTGCATGTGGCCGCCGAACGGGCGCTGGTAGATCTTGCCTTCCTCGTTACGCGAGAAAGGAACACCATAGTGCTCGAGTTCGTAAACGGCCTTCGGCGCTTCCATGACCATATACTGCATGGCGTCGACATCGCCGAGCCAGTCGGATCCCTTGACGGTGTCATAAAGGTGCCACTGCCAGCTGTCCGGCGTCATGTTCTGCAGCGAGGCGGCAATACCGCCCTGCGCCGCAACGGTATGCGAACGCGTCGGGAAAACCTTGGTGATGCAGGCGGTCTTGAAACCCTGTTCGGCCATGCCGAGCGTGGCGCGAAGACCGGCGCCACCGGCACCGACGACGATCACGTCATAGGAATGGTCGACATAATTATACGCTTTGCCGTTCTGGGCGCCCCCATTCGGGGAAATCGGAGTGACGGATGCCATGATGGATTATCCTACGAACGCAATTTTCAGAACGGCGAAGAGACAGAGGCCACCGATCAGCATTGCAAAAAATGTATTGAGCATCACGGCCAGGAACTTGAAGCCTTCGTGATGCACGTAGTCGACGATGATTTCCTGAACGCCGATGCGCATGTGCACGAGACCGGCCACGATCATCAGGCCGAACAGCACGGCAATCAGCGGGTTCGACAGCGCGCCGACGACTTCCTCGTAAGGAGCGCCTGCATAGCGGATCAGGAAGATGATGAAGAAGATGGCGAGCGGCACGAGCGCCACGGCAGACATCCGCTGCATCCAGAAATGTTCGGTGCCGTCCTTTGCCGATCCGAGACCACGAACCTTGCCGAGGGGAGTACGCATATCCATGATGTTTCCTCCTCAGATGGCCAGGCCGATGATCCAGACCAGCACGGTCAGACAGATCGAAACGATTGGCATGATCAGTGCGACCTTGGTCGCGAAATGCTTTTCAAAACCATGTCCCATGTCCCACACGAAATGGCGAAGACCGCCGAGCATGTGATGGATCAGGGCCCAGGTATAGCCGAACAGGACCAGCAGACCGATCCAGGTGCCGAACAGCCAGCTCACCCAGTCGAAATAGGGCTTGCCGGAAGCGGCAGCGATCAACCACCAGGCCAGCAGGATCGTGCCCGCAGCCAGAGCGCCACCGGTAATACGGTGGACGATCGACATAACCATTGTGGGGATTGGCTTGTAGATTTGCAGATGCGGCGACAGAGGCCGGTTATTCGTTACATTCGCCATCATTACCTCGCGGCGTCGTCTCATCGGGCGGGCGCCCGGCAATGCACTATGCCGAGAAAATGTGCATTGCATCATCGGCGTGGTTTAGCCTTGGAATTCCCCTTCGACAAGAACAATTCCAAGTGAGCTCGAATTTAATCGATTGGGAATTGCAAGGGGGCAAGCCTCGGACATATCGCCGCGGCAAGTTAACCATCAATTCCAAAGATTTGGTTGCCGCCCATGCATTTTCCGGCGGATCATGTTAACCTTCTATTAACCATGATGACCGGAGTTCGCCATGATCGCGAATCGCATGAAACCTGTTCTTTTCGCAGCGGCACTTGCCTGCAGCCTCGCCGCCGTGGCCACCGCCCGCGATGTCTCCCCGGATTTCAACAGCAGCGATAAAGGCTATCGGGGCCACCATTTTGGCCACGGGCATCACGGCCACCGCGGCCATTTGAAACGCATTTCCGGAGAAACACTCGGCGGCGCCGCGCGGATAGTGTCATCGAGAAGAGATGCAGGCTCGCAGTCCCCCTCCCAATCACCCTCCATCCACACCTTGGGCTCATTCGCCACGGTTTCCGGCTCATCGATCATCTACAGCGGCGGCTATCGGGAAATCTATCTGGGGCAATATGCTTCGGAACCACAGCGCCCGAGCCTCTCCTACCTCGCCCCAAAAGCAAAGATCATCACGGTTACCGAGGAACTTGCCGACGGCAATTTCAAACCGGTCGATGGCTGCAGTTACGAAATGGGTGTCTGCGTCATTCGCGGCTGGAAATAAGCTGGCTCTTCTTCAGAAAGCTGCGCCTCGATGGCGGACTTATCGATGACGGACCAGACTTGGGCAATCCGCCCGCTGGAAAAGCGGTAGAAGACATTCTCGGAAAACCGGATACGCCGGCCGTTGACAGGCAGATCGAACAGCTTGCCGACCGGCCTGCAGTCGAAAACCAGCCGGCTCGCCACCTTTGACGCATCAACGACGAGAAAATCGATGTTGAAATGGAGGTCTGGAATGGCACGAAAGTCGCTCTCCAGCATCCGCCGGTAACCGTCCAGTCCAAGTCTTCGGTCGTTATGGATGGCATCGACGGCAACGAAATCCTCAAGCCGAGACCAGTCTTGCCGGTTCAGGCAATCAATGTAGTCGCGGTAAATCCGCTCAAGATCCTGCATTCCTGTCGACCCTTCCGGCTCTGTCGTGATGCCGAAAAACGCGTCGACCGGCCAAGCCGTTCCGAAAAGCGGGGACGTTTGCGAGGCCGGGCTCCATCGGATCAATGACTTACGCCTTTTTTCATCCCCGCCCTCCAAACCCATGCCTACAATCATCCCGTTTCCATCGCCGGAGTGTTTCGCGAGACGTTCGCGGGCAGGTGGGAACCGGCGCTTCCATCTGAACCGTAACGTGCGGCAAGGGCGGAAGGGGTGAAATGCATGGAAGCGGGGCGACCTTCTTCCTATCAAGCCTCCCCCCGGCAGCCATGCCGGGTTCGGTTGAGCCGTCCAAGTGTGGGAAACCACATGCAGCGAGGCGAGAGGATCACCCGTAGGGGCCGGAAGCCCCGAAAGAACGCCGA
>UBXM01000010.1:174221-229179 GCA_900469445.1 Hyphomicrobiales bacterium | reverse complement strand
GATCGAAGCCCCGTCCCCTCGCCCACCGTCCCGTTACCGCAGAGCAACCGGAGTCACGGACAAAAACTGCCGAACGGGGCGCTGAGAGGTGTCACTTAATTTAGTTTTTACGAGGCAGCTTTCAGCGCCCCGACCGTCCTCGGGTTAAACCCGGGGATCACCCAAGGAAAAAACCGAGGATCGCCAAGGGAGTACCATGTCCAGCCGGCAGCCGGCATCGCCAGCCGCCGGTTGCACGTCATCCCTTCGCCAGTTCCGCGAACTGCGTCATGATCTGCGCCGCCGCCGCCAGCCGCTTCATCGGCGTCGGCAGGTCGCGGTTCAAGAAAATGCTCTGGTCCGGCCTGATCTTCGCCAGCGAACCCTGCTTGGCGATATAGCCGACGAGATTGGCCGGGTTGGGGAACTGCTTGTCGCGGAAGGCGATGACGACGCCCTTCGGACCGGCATCGACCTTCTCGACATTCGCCTTGCGGCAGAGCGACTTGATATAGACGACCTTGAGCAGGTTCTGCACCTCGGGAGGCATAGGCCCGAACCGGTCGACCATCTCCGCGCCGAAACCGTCGATCTCCGAAAGCTCCTGCACCTCGCCGAGACGGCGATAAAGACCCATGCGCAGATGCAGATCCGGCACGTAGTTTTCCGGGATCATCGTGGTGATGCCGACCGAAATCTGCGGCGACCAGCCGGTATCGACGATCTCGTCCTCGCCCTTCACCTCGGCAACCGCTTCCTCCAGCATCTGCTGGTAAAGCTCGAAACCGACTTCCTTGATATGGCCGGACTGTTCCTCGCCGAGCAGATTGCCCGCGCCGCGAATGTCCAGATCGTGGCTCGCCAGCTGGAAACCCGCACCGAGCGTATCGAGCGACTGCAGAACCTTGAGACGACGATCCGCCATCTGCGTCAACGTCTTGTTGACCGGCAGGGTGAACAGCGCGAACGCCCTTACCTTGGAGCGACCGACACGGCCACGCAGCTGGTAAAGCTGCGCCAGACCGAACATGTCGGCACGATGCACGATCAGCGTATTCGCCGTCGGCACATCGAGACCGGATTCGACGATCGTGGTCGACAGAAGCACGTCATATTTGCCGTCATAGAAGGCATTCATGATGTCTTCCAGCTCGCCCGCCGCCATCTGGCCATGGGCGACCGCGACCTTCAGCTCCGGCACGTCCGACTGCAGGAAGGCCTGAATATCGGCGAGATCGGCAAGCCGCGGGCAGACATAAAAACTCTGGCCGCCGCGATAATGTTCGCGCATCAGCGTCTCGCGGATGACCAGCGGATCGAACGGCGAGATGAAGGTGCGGACCGCCATGCGGTCGACCGGCGGCGTGGTGATCAGCGACAGTTCGCGAACACCGGTCATGGCCAACTGCAAGGTACGCGGGATCGGCGTTGCCGACAGCGTCAGCACATGGACGTCCGTCTTCAGATCCTTCAGCCGCTCCTTGTGCTTGACGCCAAAATGCTGCTCCTCGTCGATGATCAGCAGCGAAAGATTGGCGAACTGGATGCCGGTGCCGAGAAGAGCATGGGTGCCGACGACGATATCGACCTTGCCCTCGGCAATATCCTTCTTCGTCTGCGCCAGTTCCTTGGCGGTCACCAGCCGGGATGCCTGCGCAATCCGGATCGGAAGCCCGCGAAAGCGCTCGGAAAATGTCTTGAAATGCTGACGGGAGAGCAACGTGGTCGGCACGACCACCGCCACCTGCGCCCCGTTCATCGCGGCGAAGAAGGCGGCACGCAGCGCCACTTCCGTCTTGCCGAAACCGACATCGCCGCAAACGAGGCGATCCATCGGACGACCGGCGGCGAGATCCTCACGCACCGATTCGATCGCGTTTTCCTGGTCTTCCGTCTCGTCATACGGGAAGCGGGCGGCGAACTCGTCATAGAGCCCTTCCGGGGTCGCCAGAACCGGCGCCTTGCGTACCATGCGGGTCGCTGCAATGCGGATGAGGTCGCCCGCCATGTCGAGCAGCCGCTTCTTCAGCTTGGCCTTGCGGGCCTGCCAAGCGCCACCGCCGAGCCGGTCGAGATTGGCTTCCGCCGCATCCGAGCCGTAGCGGGACAGAAGATCGATGTTTTCGACCGGCAGGAACAGTTTTGCCTGATCGGCATAATGCAGTTCCAGGCAGGCGCGCGGCGCACCCGCCGCCTCGATCGTCACCAGCCCGACGAACTTGCCGATACCATGTTCGGCATGGACGACGAGCGAACCTTCGTCGAGACCGGCCACTTCGGTGAGGAAATCCGCCCCGCGCTTGCGCCGCTTGCCGCGACGAACCATGCGGTCGCCGAGAATGTCCTGCTCGCCGATGACGGCGATATTGCCGGTCTCGAACCCGGCCTCGAGGCTCATCACGGCAGATGCCGCCTCGCCTTTCTCCAGCTTGTCGAGATCGGCCAGCTTGTCGATCTGCCTGATCCGCTTCAACCCGCGCTCGTCGAGCACCTGCAAAAGACGGTCGAGAGAACCGGCAGACCAGCCGGTAACGAGAACCTTGGTGCCCTCGGCCCGCTTGTCGGCAATATGCTTGACGACCAGATCGAAGACGTTGACCCGGGTTTGCTCACCGGCATCGCGATCCTGCGTCTCCGCACCCGCTTCCGCCTGGCTTTTCGCCCAGCGCGGGCCGGTATGCGCATCGAGAGTCACCACCGGGCGACCGGACGCATCCATCTCGTTGAACGGCGTCAGCCGAAGTGCCGCCACCTCATCGAGGGCTGCGGCAAACGCCTTGCCATCGAGATAAAGCTGGCCGGGCGAAACAGGCTTGTAGGGCGTCGCATGCGCCGCAGCACCCTTGCCCTGAGAACCCTGATCACGCCGCGCCTCGAAATAGTCGATGACCAGCTTCGAACGTTCCGCCGCCGCCTCGCGCGCCGTGTGATCGGTGACGATGCGGAAACCGGCAAGGTAGTCGAACGCCGTCTCCAGCTTCTCGTAAAACAGCGGCAGCCAGTGTTCCATGCCGGCATAACGGCGACCTTCCGAGACCGCCTGATAAAGCGCGTCGTCACGGGTGGCAGCACCGAACAGAGAAAGGTAATTGGTACGGAAACGGCTGATCGTATCGGGCGTCAGCGTCACTTCGCTCATCGGGTTGAGATCGAGCGACCGCGCCTGCCCCGTCGTGCGCTGGCTGGCCGGATCGAACGAGCGGATGCTCTCCAGTGTATCGCCGAAAAAATCGAGCCGCACCGGCTCTTCCGTGCCGGGCACAAAGACATCGAGAATACCGCCGCGCACCGCAAATTCGCCGACCTCACGCACCGTCGAAACGCGGTCGAAACCATTGCGCTCCAGACGGGCGGCAATATCGTCCATGCGGATCTGGTTGCCGGGCTTGGCCGAGAATGCGAGGCTTTCGATGATCTCCGCCGGTGCAATCTTCTGCAGCATGGCATTGACGGTGACGAGCACGATCGACGGATGCGGCTTCTTCGCATGGGCGATCAGACCCGAAAGCGCCGACAGTCTGCGTGCGGAGACGTCCGCGCTCGGCGAAACACGATCATAGGGAAGGCAGTCCCAGGCTGGCAGGGTCAGGACGGGGATTTCTGGCGCGACGAAGGAGAGCATCTGCTCCAGATCGGGCATGCGCTGGCCGTCGGAAAGCACATAGGCCACCGACTGGCCGGAGCGCGCCAGTTCGGCAAGCACCATCGGCTCCATGCCGGGCGGCACATTGCCGACCGTCAGCGGCGTCGAGGCCGCTGCAATCTTCTTCGCGTCGAATCCGGAAATCATTGGCCGAGTTTCTCTTTCAGCGAGGCTTCGGTAACGGGAGAAAAGTCCGGCTTGTATGCGGCCACCCGGGCAAATAGCGGCGTGTCGCGATCCGCAGGCAAGGCTTGCGCACCGGTGATCCAGGCATGCAGATCATGATCGTCCTCGCCCATGATCTGTTCGAACTCGTCGAGTTCCACATCGGAGAGTTTTGCGATCTCCGCCTCGGCAAACGAACCGAAGACGAGATCCATCTCGCGAATGCCGCGATGCCAGCAGCGATAGAGAATGCGCCTGCGGCGCGGGTCGAGGTCGGCGCTCGTGCGTGCCAATCCAGTCATAAGCCATGTCCCTGTTTTGCGGTTCATATAGGATCAAAATGCGCATCCGTCACCTTGCCAAATGGCCAAAACTTGTCCCATTTAACCGCCATGCGCCCAGCCATACTCGATCCGCTCTTCGCTTCCGCCTCGTCGCTGCCCGGTGTTGGCCCCAAGATCGCCGACCTGATCGCGAAAGTGACCGGCCGCGAGGATGCAGAAGACTGCCGTGTCGTCGACCTTCTCTTCCATGCCCCCTTCTCGCTGATCGACCGCCGCAACCGCCCCGGCATCGCGCTGGCGCCGCAGGGAACGATTGTCACTATCGAGGGACGTGTCGACCGCCACCAGCCGCCGGCGCGCGGCACCAACCAGCCCTACCGGGTCTTCCTGCACGATGACACGGGCGAACTGGCGCTCACCTTCTTCCGCGCCAAGGGCGACTGGTTGTCGAAGTCACTGCCCGTTGACGAGCAGGTCATGGTCAGCGGCAAGGTCGACTGGTTCAACGGCCGCGCCTCGATGGTCCACCCGGATTTCATGGTGAAGGTCTCGGAAGCGCAGAACCTGGCTTTGGTCGAACCGGTCTATCCGCTCACCGCCGGCCTGTCGCCGAAAACGCTGAGAAAAGTCATCGAAGGCGCCGTCGAGCGCCTGCCGGACTTCCCCGAATGGGCCGATGTGGCGCTGACGCAGAAACAGAATTTTCCGCCAGTCTCCGACGCCTTCCGCAGCCTGCACCACCCGGAAGACGAAAAGGATATCGATCCGAACGCGCCGTCGCGGCGCAGGTTGGCTTACGACGAATTCCTCGCCGGTCAGGTCTCGCTGGCGCTGGTGCGCCAGAAGATCCGCAAGGTTCCCGGCCAGCCGATCCGCGTGAAGGGCGATCTTGCCGCCAAAATCGTCCACGCCCTGCCCTTTTCGCTGACACCCAGCCAAAAGGCGGCGATCGACGACATCACCAAGGACATGGCCGGTGAAGACCGGATGTTGCGGCTGCTGCAGGGTGATGTCGGCGCGGGCAAGACGCTGGTGGCGCTGCTCTCCATGGCGGCTGCCGTCGAGGCTGGTGGACAGGCGGTGCTGATGGCCCCGACCGAAATCCTCGCCCGCCAGCATTTTTCGACGATCTCTAAGCTTGCAGGCGATGCCGGTGTCACCGTCGAGCTTTTGACCGGCCGCACCAAGGGGCGCGAGCGGGATGCCATCGTCGAGCGCATCGCCTCTGGCGAAGCCCAGATCGTTATCGGCACGCATGCGCTGTTTCAGGATACGGTGAGCTACGCCAACCTGATGATGGCGGTCGTCGACGAACAGCACCGTTTCGGCGTCCACCAGCGCCTGCGGCTGACCGCCAAGGGCATCTCACCGCATATGCTGGTGATGACCGCGACACCGATCCCGCGAACGCTGGTTCTGGCGGCCTTCGGCGACATGGACGTCTCCAAGCTCACCGAGAAACCTGCCGGCCGTAAACCTATCCAGACCGTCACCGTGCCCACCGAACGGATCGGCGATATCGTTGGCCGCCTGAAAGGCGCCATTGCCGAGGGCAAAAAGGCCTACTGGATCTGCCCGCTGGTGGAAGAATCGGACGTCTCCGAACTGATGTCGGCGGAAGAGCGCCATGCCGTGCTTGCCCGCGAGCTCGGCGCAAAAAATGTCGGCCTCGTGCATGGCCGCATGGCGGGACCGGAAAAAGACGCGGTGATGAGCGCCTTCAAGAATGGCGAAATCCGCATGCTGGTCGCCACCACCGTGGTAGAAGTCGGCGTCGACGTGCCGGATGCGACGATCATGGTGATCGAACATGCCGAACGTTTCGGCCTCGCCCAGCTGCACCAGTTGCGCGGCCGTGTCGGACGCGGCGACGAGGCCTCGACCTGCATCCTGCTCTACAAGGGCCCCTTGAGCGAAACCGGCCATGCCCGCCTGTCGATCCTGCGCGACAGCGAGGACGGTTTTCTGATCGCCGAGGAAGACCTGAAACTGCGCGGCGAAGGCGAGCTTCTCGGCACCCGCCAGTCCGGCACACCGGGTTTCCGCATCGCCAGTCTCGCCGCCCACGCTGACCTGTTGGAAATCGCCCGCAAGGACGCGACCTACCTGCTCGACCGCGACCCGGACCTGACGAGCGAGCGTGGCGAGGCTGTGCGGGTCCTGCTCTATCTACATCGCCGCGACGAGGCGATCAGGTTTCTGAGGGCGGGATGACCGCGATTTCCTCGTCGCCCTTGCGACGGCCTCTCGCGGCCTTCTTGCGCGGCGCCGGCAAGGCGGGGATGGCCGGGCCGTCCGGATTGTAGTCCGGCGCGATCAGGCCGCCGGAAATCAGCAGCTTGGCGCCTTCTTCCGGTGTCATGTCGAGCATGACGATCTTGCTTTTCGGCACGAACATCAAAAAGCCCGCCGTCGGAACCGGCGTCGGCGGCAGGAAGACCGCCACCATTTCCTCGCCATTCTGATTGAGCTTGGCAGCAATCTCGCCCTGCGCATCACCGGCAATGAACACCAGCGCCCAGGTGCCGGAACTCGGGAATTCAACGAGGCCGCATTTCTTGAACGAGGTCGACTGTTCGCGCAGCACCGTTTCGAGGATCTGCTTGACGCTTCTGTAGATCGTCCGGACCAGCGGCATGCGATGCAGGATCGACTCGCCGAAATTGACGATCGAGCGACCGATCAGGTTTTTGCCGAGAAAACCGATAATGGTGATGAACAGGACCGCGATCAGAAGCCCGGTGCCGGGGATCGTCACGTCGAAATAATATTGCGGATTGTAGCGCTGCGGCAGATAGGGCGTCACCCAGCTGTCGGCCCAGTCGATGAAGGTAAATGTCAGCCAGACAGTGATCGCCAGCGGCGCGCAGATGATCAGACCGGTGAGGAAATTATTCCTGAGCCGACCGGCCATAGAAATGCGCTCGGGGCTTTCACTCATCTGATCTTCCTAGGAAATTTCTGCCCGATTGACGATTGGGCACTGCCGCATTCTTGTGATGCGACAATGCAGGATGGTTTGCTGCGATGCAAGGAAAGCCTTGGATCGCCGCCATCACTCAACTGTGACGGACTTGGCAAGGTTCCGAGGCTGGTCCACATCGGTGCCCATGAACACGGCGGTGTGATAGGCAAGCAACTGGATCGGCAGCGAGAAGATCATCGGGGAGATGATCTCGTCGACATTGGGCAGCGTGATCGTCGCCATGGTTTCGAGCTTGGAGGCTGCCGCGCCCTTCTCGTCGGTGATGAAGATGATCTTGCCGCCGCGGGCTGCCACTTCCTGCATGTTCGACACGGTCTTTTCGAAGAACCGGTCATAAGGCGCAATCACGATCACCGGCATGTTTTCGTCGATCAGCGCGATCGGCCCGTGCTTCAATTCGCCTGCCGCATACCCTTCGGCATGGATATAGGAAATCTCCTTGAGCTTCAGCGCGCCTTCCATGGCGAGCGGATAGCTGGTGCCGCGGCCGAGATAAAGCACGTCCTTGAAGCGCGAAAGATCGCGCGACAGGGCTTCGATCTGCGGCTGGATCTCGTTCAAGACCTTGCTCATGATCCGCGGCATTTCGGCGAGATGCTTGACCATCGCCTTCTCGTCCGCCTCGGAAACGGTGCCGCGGGCACGGCCGGCGGCGATCGACAGCGAGGCGAGAACGGCGAGCTGGCAGGTAAATGCCTTGGTCGAGGCGACGCCGATCTCGGGACCGGCAAGAATCGGGAATATCGCGTCGGATTCCCGCGCGATGGTCGATTCCCTGACATTGACGATCGCGCCGATCTTCAAGCCCTGATCCTTCGAGTAACGCAGCGAGGCAAGCGTATCGGCCGTCTCGCCCGACTGCGAGATGAAGAGTGCTGCCTGTGTCGGCGACAGCGGCAGTTCGCGGTAGCGGAATTCGGAGGCGACATCGATCTCGACCGGCAGGCGGGCATAACGCTCGAACCAGTATTTGCCGACGAGACCGGCAAGATAGGCGGTGCCGCAGGCGGAGATGGCAAGGCCCGACAGTTTGGAGAAATCGATCGCCTTGTCGGTCGCCTTCACCCTGTTGCTGGCGAAATCGATATAATGGCCGAGCGCGTGAGAAATGATCTCCGGCTGCTCATAGATTTCCTTCTCCATGAAATGGCGGTGATTGCCCTTGTCGACCATGAAGGCGGTCGCCTGGGAGATCTGGCTTTTGCGGGTGACCGGGCGCCCCTGATAATCCATCACCTCGAGACGGTCATGGGTAATGATGGCGCAGTCGCCATCGACCAGATAGGTGATCTCGTTGGTAAACGGCGACAGTGCAATCGCGTCGGAGCCCAAGAACATCTCGCCCTTGCCGTGACCGATGGCCAGCGGCGGTCCGAAACGGGCCGACAGGATCGTGCCCGGATCGTCCTGAAACATCACGACAAGCGCATAGGCGCCGGAAACGCGGTTGAGCATGGCAAGCATCGCCTCGCGGTGGCCAAGACCCTCGCGAGTGTACTTCGCGAGCAGATGGGCGACGACTTCCGTATCCGTCTGGCTGGTGAAGACAGCACCTTCCGCGACAAGCTCGTCCTTCAGCTCGGAAAAATTCTCGATGATGCCGTTATGCACGACCGCGACGCCTTCGACGAAATGCGGATGGGCATTTTCCTCGTTCGGCACGCCATGGGTTGCCCAGCGGGTATGGGCAATGCCGATCGTGCCTGGCAGCGGTTCGCCGGCAAGCTTGGTTTCAAGATTGAACAGCTTGCCCTCGGCGCGGCGGCGGTCGAGCTGGCCTTCGTGGATGGTCGCAACACCGGCGGAATCATAACCGCGATATTCGAGCCGCCGAAGCGCATCCACCAGACGCGCCGCCACCGGCTCCCTACCGACGATCCCAACAATTCCGCACATATAGGCTTCTCCAAGTGATTCAATTCGGGCTGATTTCTAGCCGATTGTGCATCGCACGCAATCATATGGCGCGTCACTTTCCGTATCGGATCGTAACGCGCCGCAAGCTTTATTTTCCGGCCTTCTTGGCAGCCTTGATGGCCAGCGCCCGCTCGCGGATCTGCTTGGCGCGTTCGGGCTTTATTTCCTGCCGCGCACGGCCGAGCGCCAGTGCGTCCGCCGGAACATCCTCTGTGATGACGCTGCCCGATGCGACATAAGCGCCGTCACCGATCGAAACCGGGGCGACCAGCGACGAGTTGGAGCCGATAAAGCTGTTTTCCCCGATCACCGTCTGGTGTTTGTTCACCCCATCATAATTGCAGGTGATCGTGCCGGCGCCGATATTGGCATGCGCGCCGACCACGGCGTCGCCGATATAGGTGAGGTGATTGACCTTGGCGCCCTCGCCCACCTTGCCGTTCTTCACTTCGCAGAAATTGCCGACCTTGGAACCTTCGGCCAGATCAGCCCCCGGACGCAGACGCGCAAACGGGCCGACAGTCGCACCGGCACTCACATGCGCGCCTTCGATATGCGAGAACGCGTGAATGACGGCGCCGCCATCGATGGTCACGCCGGGACCGAAAACGACATTCGGCTCGATCAGCGCATCCTGGCCGATCTGCGTATCGAAGGACAGGAACACGGTTTCCGGGGCAATCATCGAAACGCCCGAGACCATCAGTTCATGCCGGCGGCGCTCCTGCCAGAGCTTTTCGATAATCGCCAGTTCGGCGCGGTTGTTGCAGCCGGTCAGTTCGGTTTCCGGCGCGTCGACGGCCACCACCTTGCCGCCTTCGGCGCGGGCGATTTCGACGAGATCGGTCAGATAATATTCGCCCTTGGCATTGGCATTGCCGATCTTGTCCAGAAGGGCCAGAGCCTTGCGGCCATTGATTGCCATCAGCCCGCTATTGCACCAGGTGACCTTGCGCTCCTCGTCGGTTGCGTCCTTTTCCTCGCGGATCGCGACGAGCTCGCCGTTCTTGACCAGCAGGCGGCCGTAACCGAAGGGCCTTTCGGTATGGAAACCGATGACCACGACATCGGCGCCTTCGGCAAGCTTTTCGCGCGCGGCGGCAAAGGGGGCAGCGGTAATCAGCGGCACGTCGCCATAGGCGACAAGCACATCATCGAAACCGTCGGCGATCGCTTCGCGGGCGGCCAGCACCGCGTGACCCGTGCCCAACCGTTCGGTCTGCAGGAAGGATCGCACCGCAATCCCGTCGATCGATCCGGCCTTGGTTACCTTTTCCGCATCACGCCCGACGACGAGCGCCGCATCGGTCATTCCTGCAGACGCCACCGCCGCCATCACATGCGCGATCATCGGACGGTTGGCGACCGGATGCAGCACCTTCGACATCGACGACTTCATCCGCGTGCTGTCGCCCGCAGCAAGAATGACGGCTAGGCAGGAACGGCTCATTTGGGGAATCTCCTTCGGTATTTGACCGCTGTTTAGCAGCAACAATCTTGCCGCGCGATAAACGGCTTGTATCTGCGGGAAACAAAAAGGGCGCCCGAGGCGCCCTTTCGATCTACAGGGTGACAAAAGCTCACTTCGGCAGCTTGTCGTCCACGCCTTCGACGTAGAAGTTCATGCCGAGCAGCACGCCGTCTTCCGGCTTTTCACCGGCTGCCAGCCATGCCGAACCGTCCTGCTTGTTGATCGGGCCGGTGAACGGATGCAGTTCGCCCGACTTGATCTTGGCTTCGGTCTCTTCCGCCATCGCCTTCACGTCATCCGGCATGTTGGTATAGGGCGCCATGGTCAGGATGCCGTCCTTCAGGCCGTCCCAGACCTGCTCGGACTTCCACGAACCGTCGAGCAAGGCGTTGGTGCGCTTGATGTAATAGGCGCCCCAGGTGTCGACGATCGCCGTCAGCTGCGTCTTTGGACCGGCTGCGATCATGTCGGAAGCCTGACCGAAGGCCGGAATGCCGCGCTCGGCAGCAACCTGCATCGGAGCGGTCGTGTCGGTGTGCTGCGTCAGGATGTCGACGCCCTGGTCGATCAGAGCCTTTGCGGCGTCGGCTTCCTTGCCCGGATCGAACCAGGTATTGGCCCAGACGACCTTCAGCTTGAATTCGGGATTGACCGACTTCGCGCCCAGTTCGAAGGCATTGATGCCCATCACGACTTCCGGGATCGGGAAGGACGCGATGTAGCCGGCGACACCCTTCTTCGACATTTTCGCGGCGATCTGGCCCTGGATATAGCGGCCTTCATAGAAGCGCGAATTGTAGGTCGCGAGGTTCTCTGCCGACTTGAAACCGGTTGCGTGTTCGAACTTCACGTCCGGGAATTTTGCCGCAACCTTGACCGTCGCATCCATGAAACCGAACGAGGTCGTGTAGATCATGGCGCAGCCCGAGCGAGCCATGCGCTCGATGGCGCGTTCGGCATCCGGACCTTCCGGCACGCTTTCGAGGAACGGCGTCTCGATCTTGTCGCCCAGCGCCTTCTGCAGTTCCTGACGGCCGATATCATGCGCCTGCGTCCAGCCACCGTCGGTCTTGGAACCGACATAGATGAAGCAGATCTTCTTCTTTTCCTGAGCCGATGCGCTACCGGCGAAACCGCCGAGAACGGCGGCTGTAGCTGTCAGCGCAATAAGGAGTTTTTTCATTTTCCAACCTCTGATGGAGTATGACATGAACGTTAACGTGGTCACCGATCGGGGACAAACGGTTTTCCGAGTGATGCCGGCGTATTGATGAGCGTCGTGCGGCGATTATGCGAAATGATGATCAGCACGACAATGGTTGCGGCATAGGGAAGTGCCGACAGAAGCTGCGACGGAATGGCTATCCCGCCGCTCTGAGCCAGAAGCTGGGCGTGCAACTGACCGATGCCGACGGCGCCGAACAGATAACCGCCCGCCAGAACCCGCAATGGCCGCCAGGATGCAAACACCACCAGAGCCAGCGCGATCCAGCCGCGGCCGGCCGTCATGTTTTCCACCCATTGCGGCGTGTAGACGAGGGAGAGCTGCGCCCCTGCCAGTCCTGCGCAGGCACCGCCGAACAACACGGCGAGATAACGGGTGCGCACGACATTTATTCCAAGCGCATGCGCCGAGCCGTGATTGTCGCCGATCGCCCGCATCTTCAAGCCCGTCCGGCTCTTGAACAGGAACCAGCTGATGCCGAAGACCAAAGCCACCGACATGTAGAAGATCAGATCCTGGGAAAACAGCACGCGTCCGAAGAAGGGAATATCGGAAAGCACGGGAATGACCAGCGGCTGCAGCCGGACGCCCGGCATCCCGACAAAGGCTTCTCCGATCTGGCCGGACAGGCCGAGACCGAGGATTGTCAGCGCCAGACCGGTCGCCACCTGATTGGCAACCAGCGTCAGCGTCAGAAAACCGAATAGCAGCGAAAACAGTCCGCCGCCGATGATACCGCCGAGAATGCCGAGATAGGGTGAGCCGGTAAGCTGCGCCGTCGCAAATGCGGCAACCGCGCCCATGATCATCATCCCCTCCACGCCGAGATTGAGCACACCGGAACGCTGCGAAACCAGCTCCCCGAGCGCGGCAACCACCAGGGGTGTCGACGCGGTGATGACGGTCAGAAGGATTGCTTCGAACATCAGCGTTTTCCCTCCTGCGCGGTGGACGGATTGAAGATCAGGCGGATCCGGTAATGGATCAGCGTATCGCAGGAAAGCACGAAGAACAGGATGAGTCCCTGAAAGACGCGGCTGACCTTGTCGGAAATGCTCAGCGAAAGCTGCGCCGCCTCGCCGCCGAGATAGGTGAGCGCCAGCACGAAACCCGAAGCGATGATGCCGAGCGGGTTGAGCCGCCCGAGAAACGCGACGATGATCGCGGTGAACCCGTAGCCCGGCGAGATCACCGGCTGCACATGGCCGATCGAGCCGGAGACTTCGGAAATGCCGGCAAGCCCGGCAAGCGCGCCGGACAGCAGCATCGAGAACCACACCATGCGGCGCGCCGAAAAGCCGGCAAACCGCCCTGCCCGTTCCGACTGGCCGAGAACAGAAACCTGAAATCCCTTGAGCATGAAACGCATCATGAACCACAGCGCCACCGCTGCGATGAGCGCGAAGATGATGCCGAGATGCGCACGGCCGGAATCAAGGATTTCCGGCAGAACCGCTTCCGGCTGGAAACTCTTTGTCTGCGGAAAATTGTAACCCTGCGGATCACGCCATGGGCCACGCACCAGCCAGTCGAGAAACAGCTGTGCGATATAGACCAGCATCAGGCTGGTGAGGATTTCGTTGGTATTGAACCGCGTCTTCAAGAGCGCCGGAATGCCGGCATAAAGCGCTCCGCCGATCATTCCCATCACCAGCATCAGCGGCAGGATCAGCGGCGAATGCCATTCGGGGTTCAGGACCGGCAGGATCGAACCGGTGATCGCGCCGATGGTGAACTGGCCTTCAGCGCCGATATTCCAGTTGTTCGAGCGAAAACAGATGGAAAGGCCGACGGCGATCAGGATCAGCGGGGCCGCCTTGATCGCCAGCTCGTGCAGTGACCAAACATCCAGGAGAGGCTCGACGAAATAGATATAGAGCGCACCGAGCGGGCTTTTTCCCAACAGCCCGAACATGATCGCACCGGCCACCAGCGTCAACGCCAGCGCCAGCAGCGGCGAAAGGATGGAGAACAGCGTGGACGTATTGGCTCGCTTCTGCAGTTCAATGCGCATGCGCGGTCTCCACCCCGGAATGCCTCTCGTGGATACCGCCCATCAAAAGGCCGATCTGTTCAAGCGTAAGCTCCCCTGCGGGATACGGGTCCGACAATTTTCCATCCGAAATGACGGCAATGGTCGTGGCGATTTCAAAAATCTCGTCCAGATCCTGACTGATGACGATGACCGCCGAACCGGCTTTTGCGAGATCGACGAGCGCCTGCCGGATACGGCTTGCCGCACCCGCATCGACACCCCAGGTCGGCTGGTTGACCACCAGCACCGAAGGTTGACGGTCAAGTTCGCGGCCGACGATGAATTTCTGCAGATTGCCGCCCGACAGCGAGCCTGCGGCCGGATCGTCGCCGCTCTTGCGCACATCCATGATCGAACAGATGCGCCGCGATGCCGACAGGATCGCATCCCGGCGAAGGATCGACAGCGGCCCGCCGGCGAGAAACGCCTTCTTGTCGGAGCGACTGCGGGCAAGCAGAAGATTGTCGGAGAGCGAAAGCGCCGAGACGGCCGCGTGGCCGTGGCGTTCTTCCGGCACGAACCCGGCTCCGAGCAGCCGGCGTCCGTTGATCCTGAGCCGCCCGACAGGCTTTCCGCGAAGACGGATGCCGTCATCGTCCGAGATCGGATATTCGCCCGATAACGCGTCGAACAGTTCCGACTGGCCGTTGCCGGCAACACCTGCAATGGCGAGCACTTCGCCGGCACGAACCTTCAAGGAAATATCCTTGAGCGAAACGGCAAACGGGGTGCGCGGCGCAACAGAAACCTTGGCGACTTCGACCAGCACATCGCCGAATGCTCCGGCATCCGCGCGCTGGACTTCGGCGACTTCGGTTCCCACCATCATGCGGGCGAGCGAGGCCGGTGTTTCCTTCCGGGGATCGCAATCGCCGGTCACCTTGCCGTGGCGAAGCACGGTGGCGCGATCGCAGATCCGCTGCACCTCTTCCAGACGATGACTGATATAGAGAACCGACCGGCCCTCTGCCTTCAACCGCATCAGGGTTTCGAACAGCCGCTCCGCCTCCTGCGGCGTCAAAACCGAGGTCGGCTCGTCGAGAATGATCAGCTTGGGATTTTGCAGAAGCGCCCGGATGATCTCGATCCGCTGGCGTTCGCCAACGGAGAGGTCGGCGACATGCGCGGACGGATCGAGCGGCAGGCCGTAAGCCTTGGAAACCGTCGCGGTCTCTTCGGCGATCTTGGCGAGTGGTGTACGGGGATCGAGCGAAAGGGCGATATTTTCGGCCACCGTCAGCGCTTCGAACAGCGAAAAGTGCTGGAAGACCATGCCGACGCCGAGACGGCGCGCCTCGCCGGGCGATGGGATCACCACCGGCCTGCCTTCCCAGGAGATCGTGCCCGCCGTCGGCTGCAGAACGCCGAAGAGCATCTTCACCAGCGTCGATTTGCCGGCGCCGTTTTCACCCAGCAGCGCATGGATTTCGCCATGGCCGATATCGAGATCGATTGCATCGCAGGCCGCGAAACTGCCGAAAAGCTTGCTCAGCCCCCGGACAGATAAAAGCGGGCTTGCTTCAACGCCCTCAAACGTCACGGAACCCCCTTTTTATATGCAATGCCGTCCGTTGCAGCGCTGCATTTTCTTTCGTTTTGTCAAATGAGTTGACCGTCCCTCACATCACTGAAGGCAGCCATTCGATACTGATACCGTTTTTGCAGACATCCACAATATGAAAGAGCGTGATCTGTGCTGCAGTGCGTTATTTTCCAAGATTGGGAAACAGCTGCAATACACCGCCGATGCAATAGAGGTAGATGCCGCTGATCACCACGCCCCAGACGACCCAGTCCGGCGACTGGAAATGCAGGAGCAGCGAATAACCGCCAAGCACACACCAGATCGCCCCGACCGCCAGATTGAGCGGGCGCAACCGCTTGACGCGGACCGGATGCAGGAAACTGATCGGCAGGAAGGTCAGGATGACGGAAATCGTCACCACGATCATCGCCGTCGTGGCGCTCGCATCGATGACGAAAAGCGTGAACACCACCATGTTCCAGACGACCGGAAAGCCGGAAAAGAAATATTCATCCGTCTTCATGCCCATATCGGCATAATAGATCGCGCTTGAAACGACGATCATGCCGGCAGCCACGAAGGACCATGGCTCACCGATCATGCCGCTTTGGTAGAGCGCGAATGCCGGCAAAAGCACATAGGTCACGTAGTCGATGACATTGTCCAGCATGTCGCCGGACCAGTTCGGCAGCACTTCCTTGACGTTGAGCTTGCGGGCGATCGGCCCGTCGACGCCATCGACGAGCAGCGCCAGACCAAGCCACCAGAACATGTCGATGAAGCGATGTTCGGCCGCCGCCACTACGCCGAGAAAGGCGAGGAACGAGCCGGATGCCGTGAAGATGTGGACGCAGAAGGCGCGAATTTCCGCGTAGGGCACTGCACGATAATTGAAGATTCGTCTGAACACGCGCGCCCCGTTTTTTTAGCGTCCCGCCCTTGCTTGATCCCCGGGTATGCTGCCAATTCCTGCATATTGCAACCGGCAGCGGCCTTTATCACGGGTTTTGCACCGCTTAGCGACAGCAAGGGGCATTCATCGATACCCCATGGATTGAATAGCCAAGACACTCTACATAGAAGCCGACACAGAATTGGAAGCGGACATGCAGCATTACGAGATCGCGATCATCGGTGGCGGACTGGCAGGCCAGGTGGCAGCCCTTGCACTCGGTCGCGCAGGCCGAAAAATTTGCCTCGTCGCGGCCGCGCCCAAACATGACGATGGACGCACGACCGCACTGATGGACCAGTCCGTGCGTTATCTCGAGCGTCTCGGCGTCTGGGACAAAATCGCACCATCCGCCGCCGCCCTCTCCGTCATGCAGATCCTCGACGGCACCAACCGCCTGCTGCGCGCCCCGCCAGCCCAGTTCCGGGCAAGCGACATCGGGCTTTACGCTTTCGGCTACAACATTCCGAACAAGGCATTGGTAGAGGTTCTGGATGGCGCGCTTGCGGCCGAACCCAATCTGACCCGCATCGAGACCAATGTCGAAAGCGTCGCCGTCCAGACCGACAAGGTGACGATCGCGATTTCAGGCGGTGACATCATCGAGGCCGATTTCGTCATCGGCGCCGACGGCCGCAAGTCGATCACCCGCGAGGCAGCCGGTATCGAGGTGCGCAAATGGTCCTACCAGCAATCCGCCCTCGTCTTGAACTTCAGCCATAGCCTGCCGCATGGCAATGTTTCGACGGAATTCCATACCGAAAGCGGGCCCTTTACCCAGGTACCCCTGCCCGGTTCGCGCTCCAGCCTCGTCTGGGTTGTCCGCCCGGAAGAGGCGACCCGCCTGACAGGCCTTGCAACGGAAGATCTTTCGAAGATCGTCGAAGCACGCATGCAGTCGATCCTCGGCAAGGTTACCGTCGAGGCACAGGCGCAGGCATGGCCGCTGTCGAGCATGATGGCGGAACGTTTCGGCGCCGGACGCGTGGCGCTGATCGGTGAAGCCGCCCACGCCTTCCCGCCGATCGGCGCACAGGGGCTGAACCTGTCACTGCGCGACAGCATGACGCTTGCCGACCTGCTCTCGGCGCAGCGCGATCATCCGATCCCGGCCGATGCCGGCGACCGCTACAATCGCCGCCGGAAGCCGGACGTGATGAGCCGCACCGTCAGCGTCGACCTCTTGAACCGCTCGCTGCTGACCGATCTTCTCCCGGTGCAGATGGTAAGGGCCGCCGGCATGCATGTGCTCAATGCCGTCTCCCCGTTGCGCAATGCGCTGATGCAGGAAGGCGTCGAGCCGGGGCGCAGCCTGAAGAATTTCGTTCGCGAATTAGGGAAACAGATCCGGCGGTAACATCCCGCTGGAGATCACATAAAGCCAGATCGGCAGGGTCACGATCGAAGCGACCGTGATGATCAGGACGCTGGCGGATGCCCTCTCCTGCCAGACACCGTATTGCTGGCTGATGACGAAGACATTGGTTGCCGTCGGCAGTGCCGCAAGCAGCATCGCCGCATGCATCCATACCGGCTCGAAGTCACCGACCAGCGACAGCACAGCATAGACGCTGAGCGGCAGGAGAATAAGTTTCAGGACCGCGAGGGAGACGAGTTCCGCGGGAATGCGCTTCACTGGCCGCAATGCCAGCGTCACGCCCATTGCAAACAGTGCGCAGGGTGCTGCCGCCTGTGCCAGATAATCCACCAGCTTGAGCCCTGGACCAGGCAGCTGCAGGCCGGAAGCGGCGGATGCGAAACCGAGCGCCGTCGACAGGATGAACGGATGCAGCGCCACTTTCCTGACGATCGAGCCGACGATTTCGTGGATCGGCCGCCGGTCGTCTCCGGCCATCGCCATCATCGCCGGCGCGACGATGAAATGCGCAGCGTTTTCAAGGCACACGATCAGTGCCACCGGCACCGCCGCCGCCTCTCCGAAGGCCAGGAGCGCCAGCCCAGGCCCCATATAGCCGATATTGCCGTAGCAGGCGGTAAATCCCTGGATCGTGCAATCCTCGAACGAATTGCGACGCAGGATGTAGCCGATCAGGAAGGCGACGATGAAAACCAGATAGACCGCCCCGATCTCACCCAGGACGAAGTCGATGCGTGTCAGCTCCTCGACCGGCGTGCGCGACACCAGCTTGAAGAACAGCGCCGGCAGCGCCGCATAGATGATGAACGTATTGAGCCAGCCAAGTGCTTCCAGCGGCTGCCCCGTCGCCCTTGCCGCCAGATATCCGATCAGGATCAGGCCGAAGAACGGCACGAGGAGAGCAACGACATCGGTCATCGGCTATTCTGATCCGCAGTTTCGTCAGATCGTCAGCCGATCTGCATGAGAATTGGAAACGTCTCCTGAAACCAGATCGCGGCAGAGCTGACGAAGCCGAAGATGAAGGCGAAGCCGGTGACGATCAGGAACACACCCATCGCTTTCTCGACCATGCCGAGATGGCGACGGAAACGGGTCATAAAGCGCATGAACACGCCTGAAAAGGCCGCGGCGATCCAGAACGGTACGGCAAGGCCGAGCGAATAGATGGCGAGCAGAGCCGCACCCTCGCCCACCGTGTCGCGCGATGCGGCAACACCGAGAATGGCGCCCAGCACCGGCCCGATACAGGGTGTCCAGCCGAAAGCGAAGGCAAGCCCCATCAGATAGGCGCCCGACAGCGTCGCCGGACGGCCGGAAGACTGGAACCGCGCTTCCCGCGACAGAAAGCCGATCCGCAGCAGGCCGAGAAAGTTGAGACCCATGACGATGATGATCAGCCCGCCGATCTTCGACAACAGGTCGAGATGCTGGCGCAGAAGTACGCCGACCGTCGACGCCCCGGCCCCCAGCATCACGAAGACGGTCGCGAATCCGAGCGTGAAGAAGATAGCCGACCGGATGACGGCGGCGCGCGCCGGCGATGCCGTGTCGGACGACTGGTCGCGAAACTGATCGACCGAGATCCCGGCCATGTAACAGAGATAGGGCGGAACGAGGGGCAGAACGCAGGGCGAAAGAAACGACAGTGTCCCGGCGAGAAGTGCGGTAAAAATCGAGATTTCGGCAATGGACACAGGATCGCTCCGGATTATCATAAGTGGCAGAGGCGCTAGCGCCGATCGCCGCATAATTCCAATCACCTTTATGCACCAGAACAAAAACCGTCGGAATGCGTTTTTTTTGATGGTTTTGCGGGTTGACCGCAGAAGGTGACCTGAATATGTATCGCGCACTTTCGAAAGGCGCCCCGGCGCATTGGTGAGAGAGCATAGCTCAGCTGGTAGAGCAACTGACTTTTAATCAGTAGGTCCAGGGTTCGAATCCCTGTGCTCTCACCACTCGAAAGACTTCATTCCCCGCACGCAGGTAACGTCGCTGCGGCATCGGAAACAAATCTTCATTACATTTTGCACCGCCCCCTGAACATCGAGGGAACAAGTCTATCGGCTTGCGTGTTGTTTCCGCCGAAGGAGACTTCCATGCGGATTATATTCGTCATTCTTGTTGCGTCGGTTCTGAGCATCCTGGGTTTCAAATACATGGACAATTCGATCGGTGACACGCAGATCATGGCATCCCCGAACGAACTTTCAGCCAAGAGCTAGGAGCAGAGACGCGTAGGCATCCGCAGGGCATCTCCTTCATTCCGGCGAAATCGCAGCACTCAAAAAGCGCTGACGCCGGAAGGATGTTTTTATTTCGAGAGCCCGATGTTTTCCCTTCGAGAAGGAGAATTCAGATGAAACGCAGTACTCTGTTTATTGCCGTTACGACAGTCGTCGCAGGCGGCATCGCCGTCATCTCCACCATCGCCCCGCTTCACTCCGTCACCCCTACGAAATCCGATCGCCTCAGCGGCGGACAGACGGAGACGGCATTCCTGCCCGAACGCTTCGGCGTGCCGAGCAGCCAGCAATAATCGGTATCCACAACGAAATATGGCCGACGCTTCATCAAAGCGCCGGCCATATGATTCTATCGTCGACGTTTTCAGTGAACGCCCTTGCCGCCCTGTTCCTCCTCGAAGGTCACGGCGACGTCGCCATCGGCGGACAGCCTCACCGTGTCACCCTCGATATCGGCGACCAGTTCCAGCGGAATGAAATGGTGATGCCCTTTATGCCGGCCCTCGCCGCTATCCTTCCTGGTCAGTTTGATCCGGCTTCCCTCGACACGGTCCACCGTCCCGACATGAACGCCGTCGGCACCGATAATCTCCGCATGTTCCTTGATTCTCGCTACATCGATCATGGCAGATCTCCTTTGTTGCGGGAGGGAAACGCGCCATAATCGACTTCGATGCATCGTCGATGCCGGCAAAAGCAGAAATCGACCACACCGCCATCACCGACAACTTACGGTTATTTAATTTCTCGCCAGACGCGTTTCATGGCATGGAACCAGACAGGATGGCGGCCTGCCCCGCGGGTCCGATCAACGCGCAAGATGGCAGGCCTCCAGAAGCTTGAAAATGAAAACGAGGTTGCAGAGTGAACGCCCCCACCGATCCCGCCACTTCCGGCAAGCCGGACGCTCCGGATCTCGCCGCGATCCTCGCAACCTCCGGCCGCCGGCAAAAGCGCGGCCGGGGCAAATGGCTTGTCGCGTTTATTGTTCTGATATTTTCCGGCGCAATCGGCTTCTATTTCTACGGCGCAAGTGGCGGGCAGCAGTTCGATTACACGACGCAGCCTGCGAAGAAAGGCGACCTGCAGGTTATCGTCACGGCCACCGGCTCCATCCAGCCGACCGATCAGGTCGATATTTCCAGCGAGCTGTCGGGCACCGTTCGCAAGGTCAATGTCACCTATAACAGTGCGGTCAAGGCAGGCGAGGTCCTGCTCGAACTCGATACCAACAAGCAGGAAGCCGACGTCCAGAGCGCCCGAGCCCAGCTCGCCTCCGCAAAGGCCAATGTCCTCAAGGCGCAGGCGGAAGCCGCCTCCGCCCGAACCTCCTTCGATCGCCTTTCGGGGCTGGTCAGCAACCGCATCTCCAGCCAGCAGGAACTGGATGCGGCAAAATACGCCTATGAATCGGCGCTGGCGACCACCGAGATCAATGAGGCTGCCGTGCTTTCGGCCGAAGCCAGCCTCCGCCTTGCTGAGGTCAATCTCTCCAAGCTGAAGATCGTCTCGCCGATCGACGGCGTGGTTCTGACCCGCGATGTCGATCCGGGCGCCACCGTCGCCTCCTCGCTCAATGCGCCCGTCCTTTTCACCATCGCCGGTGATCTGAGACATATGGAACTTCAGGTCGCAGTCGACGAGGCCGATGTCGGCCAGGTCAAGGAAGGTCAGGAAGCCAAATTCTCGGTCGATGCCTATCCGGATCGCAGCTTCCCGGCCAAGATCGAGGCCGTCCGCTTTGCCTCGGAAACCGTCTCCAACGTCGTCACCTACAAGGCCATATTGACGGTCGACAACCAGGATCTGCTGCTGCGCCCCGGCATGACGGCAACCGCCGACATCACCGTGCAGTCGGTCGCCGACACGCTGCTCGTGCCCAATGCGGCGCTGCGTTATTCGCCGCCTTCGACCATGCAGCCCCGCGGAAGTTTCCTTTCACGGCTTTTCTCGCCGCCCCGCCCGCGTGGAAATCGCGGCAGCCGAGGCGAGGCCTCCACGGCCGGTCGCTCCGTCTGGGTCCTGCGCAACGGCGTTCCACAGCGTATTTCCGTCGAAATGGGCTCGACCGATGGCCAGTTTACCGCCGTCAAGTCGACCGACCTCAAGGATAGCGACCAGCTGATCACCGACGCCACAGCCCGCAGCCGGTGACGGGAGACTGACGATGACCGCGCCTCTCATCGCATTTCGGCAAGTCTCCAAGGTCTATGGCCGTGGTGAAGCGACGATCCATGCGCTCGACAAGATCGACCTGACGATTGCGCAGGGCGAATTCGTCTCGATCATGGGGCCATCGGGTTCAGGCAAGTCGACGGCGATGAACATTATCGGCGGCCTCGATATCCCCTCCTCCGGCGAATACATCTTCCAGGGTATTCCGACGAGCGGCTTCAGCCGCGAGCAACTGACCTTGCTGCGCCGGCATATGCTCGGCTTCGTCTTCCAGGGCTTCAATCTCCTCGCCCGCACCTCGGCGGTCGAAAATGTCGAACTGCCGCTCGTCTATCGCGGCATTGATCACACCGAGCGGCGGCGCAGGGCGATGGCGGCACTGCAGCAGGTTGGCCTTGCCGGCCGTGAAGGCCACACAACCCAGGAACTCTCCGGCGGTCAGCAGCAGCGCGTGGCGATCGCAAGAGCCATCGTCACCGATCCGGCCGTACTTCTGGCCGACGAGCCGACCGGCAATCTCGACACGAAGACGAGTATCGAGATCATGGATCTGATAACAAGGCTGAACCGCGAAAACGGCATTACCGTCATCATGGTCACCCATGAGGAGGATATTGCCGGCTATGCAAGGCGGCTTCTCCGGTTCGTCGATGGTCATCTCGTCAGCGACGAAACCCATGCAAGCGAGGCCGCCCATGTGGTTTGAAACGGCAAAGCTCGCCTGGCGCGCCATCAGCCGCAACATGCTGCGGTCCTTCCTCACCGTACTCGGTGTCGTTATCGGCGTCGCAGCCGTCATCGCCATGGTCACCGTCGGCAACGGCACGACCGCCAAGGTGCGCGCGGAACTCTCGCGGCTCGGCACCAATACGCTTTTCGTCCGCCCCGGCCAGTGGGGACCCGGTCGTGCAAGTTCGGAAGCAAAACGCTTCACCGATGACGATATCGCAGCGATTCGCAACCAGGTCAGCGGCCTGCGCGCTGTCGCCCCCGTCAATCGCGGTACCGTTACCGTCATTGCCGGTGGCGCCAATCGCTCCACCGGCGTTATCGGCACGACCGGCGATTATCTGATCGCACAGGATTGGGAACTGGCTCTCGGTCGCGAATTTCTGCCCGAGGAAGACCGCGGCAGCAAGGCGGCCTGCATCATCGGCGAAACCACCCGCCGCGAACTCTTCGGCGCGGCCGATCCCGTCGGCCAGAGCATTCGTGTGAGCAATGTCGCCTGCCCGGTCGTCGGCGTTCTCGCCGTCAAGGGACAGTCAGGCATGGGCGACGATCAGGACGATACCGTGATCATGCCGCTGAAACTCCATCAGCGGCGTATCGGCGGCACGACGACCATTTCAAGCATCATCATCTCGGCGCAGGAGGGCGTATCGACGGCCAAGGTTCAGTCGGATGTCGAAAGCCTCCTGAGAGAACGCCGCCGGATCGCGATCGGCCGGGACGACGATTTTTCCGTCAACGACATGTCCCAGATAGCCGCCGCGATGACGGGCACGACCGTGCTGCTGACCGGCCTTCTCGGCGCAGTCGCTGCCGTCAGCCTTCTCGTTGGCGGCATCGGCATCATGAATATCATGCTGGTATCGGTGACCGAGCGCACCCGCGAGATCGGCATCAGGCTTGCGATCGGGGCGTTGGAAAAGCAGGTGCTCACACAGTTCCTGGTGGAGGCGGTCATGCTGTCGATCTTCGGCGGGATTACCGGCATCGTCGCCGGCCTGGCGCTTGCCTATGGCGTCGTCAGCTATCTGCAGGTGCCGTTTGTGGCGAGCCCGACCATCATCCTGCTCGCCTTCCTGTTTTCCGCGGCGATCGGCATGGTCTTCGGCTATTTTCCGGCACGCCGCGCGGCCCAGCTCAATCCGATCGACGCATTGCGTCACGAATAACCGGGCCGCCAACAGGCTCAATAAGCGGAGGCGTCGCGCTCGTCTTCGGCGAATGCCGACTGGAGTTCCATCTGCACGGCATGCATGAACAACGCAGCCTGGTGACGGATCTCTTCATCTTCGACACCCTGCGCCCGGAACCCCTGGGCGAACTGTGCCATTTCCGTACGCCAGAAGCGATTGGCCTCTTCGCCATGAAGACGCTGGAGAGCGTCGGCGCATCGCCTCACATCGGCCGTACGTCGGTCGGCGGGGAATTGCAGCAGTGTCATGCCATCTCCATATTCGGTGGGCCGAATCGCCCGGATATGAAGGCACCTTCGCCGCTAGACCTTCACAAAAAGTGAACCCGCCAAAAACCTTATGGTTCCGATTCAACATCTTGCCGTGTCATTCTCGGACAATATGTTAGGATGTCGTTAGACCTAACGTTTCGTTTCGCGGATGATTTCCGCGGCCCATGATCAGCCCGGCGCAAGCCGAAGCACGCAATTCTGTCCCACCGTCATGAGGACAAACGAAAGGGACATGAATGTCTAAGGAACTCGACCAGATGAGCCAGCCCTCCGACCAGTCGATCGCGCTTTTCCTGCAGGAGAACGACATCGACGGCCTGACCGACATCCTTGTCGAGGCACTTTTCCAGGCGCTGACCATCATGGGCGACGAAGAATACGTTCCTGAAACCCTGCACTGATTAGAGACCGGCGGCTGATCGTCCCGAGGCATCATCAGCTAGGCAACGGACCGCCAGGTCCGGAACATCCGCTCGAGCAAATCCGCTCGAGCAGATAAGCCTGCCCGGCCCTTGCGGCCTTCGTCCTCCGGACACACCATGCCGCTGGACGCCTTCGCCGAGGCAACCGTGCCTCCTCGCCTTTACCTGTCCCGCGCCGGCAGCCCTGCCAAGGCACGAGGACGAAGAAGGAAGGCGAGGCCGGCATCCATCTCGGGAATATCCGGCCACCGCAAATGTGCCTGCTGATCGCGCCAGCGATAAGGACGCCTCTCCTTCGCCCTTAGCGATCTTAACTTCGCCGCAATCTCGATCCTCCTGCTTGTCGCCCCCTCAACCTCCTTGTCGGACCCTCGAATGAGCCTCTCCCTGACACCCGTCCTGACTATCGGCCTTCTCATTCTTTCCAACATCTTCATGACCTTCGCCTGGTATGGTCACCTGAAGTTCGAAAACAAGCCGCTCTATCTCGTCATTCTTGCCAGCTGGGCGATCGCCTTTTTCGAATATTGCGCCCAGGTGCCGGCAAACCGGATCGGTTACGGTTATTTCAATGCCGCACAGTTGAAGACGATCCAGGAGATCATCACGCTTACCGTCTTCGTGATCTTCTCGGTCTTCTATCTGGGCGAATCGTTCCACTGGAAACAGGCGATCGGCTTCGGCTTCATCGCGCTCGGCGCCTTCTTCATCTTCACCAAATAGCGGGGACGTTTCCACCCCCGTCCCGACCATGTCGGTCTCGCCCGCGTGGATATCCAGGCCCTTGTGGATTTTGCCGGAAACACTTCAGCCGCTTAGGCGCTCGCGGCCTTTTCATCGCCGGAGCCTTCTATTCCGGCGAAGTTTGTTCTAGAGACAGTGCTTCATCCGCCACAACTGCGCGGCAGACTGTCTTTAGGTATGTTGATCGATGCTTGATTCTCTCAGAAACGCCGCCCGCTCCTGGGTCGCGAAGTCTCTGCTTCTGCTCCTGGTTGCCTCTTTCGCCGTTTGGGGCGGCAGCCAGTCGCTGATCGCCTCGAATGCGAACAGCGTGATGACGGTTGGCGACCAGGAAATTTCCACCGAGCAGTTCCGGCTTGCCTACCAGCGTCAGATCGCCAACCTCAGCCGCCAGTTCGGCACCCAGCTGACGGCACAGCAGGCCCGTTCCTTCGGCATCGACCGCGAGGTTCTGACCCAGCTTTCCGCAGGTGCTGCCCTCGACCAGCTTTCCGACGACATGAATCTCGGTCTTTCCGAACAGCGCCTAGCAGAGCTGATCGCCGAAGACCCTGCCTTCAAGGGCACCAACGGCCAGTTCGACCGCGACCTGTTCTCCTCGCGTCTGCGCAATGCCGGCCTGCGGGAAAACGACTATATCGCCGAACGCAGCAAGGTCGCCGTGCGCAGCCAGGTCGTGGAAGCCGTTTCCGATGGGTTCAAGCCGCCGCAGGTCATGCTCGACGCCTTGAAGCAGTATCGTGACGAGGCCCGCACCGTCGACTACGTGCTTCTGTCGAACGCCAATATCGACCCGGTCAAGGCGCCGGCAAACGATGTGCTGACCGCCTGGTTCGACACCAACAAGAACAAGTACCGCGCGCCCGAATACCGAAATTTCGCCTATGTGAAGCTTGAGCCGAGCGATATCGCCGACGCCTCGTCGATCACCGAAGACGAACTGCGCGCCGAATACGACAAGCGCAAGGACGGCTACAAGACGCACGAAACCCGCACGATCGAGCAGCTGACCTTCCCGAACAAGGAAATGGCGGATGCCGCAGCCACCCAGCTGCGCGACGGCACGACCACCTTCGACCAGATCATCAAGGATCAGGGCAAGACGCCGACTGACGTTCACCTTGGCGACTTCACCCGCGAAAACGTTCCGGATCCGTCCTGGGCGGAACCGGCCTTCAAGGTTTCGTCCGATGGCGGCACCACCCCTGTCATCAAAGGCACGTTCGGCTCGGTCATCCTGCGCGTTTCCAACATCCGCCCGGAAAGCACCCGCAGCTTCGACGAGGTGAAGGAAGAAATGCGCCAGCAGATGGCAGTCGCCGCCGCTTCGCGCGAAATGACCACCGCCCATGACCGCTTCGAGGACCTGCGCGGCGGTGGCGCGACCCTCGACGAGGCAGCCAAGGAACTGAACCTCAAGCTCGTCACGGTAACGGCAGATGCGTCCGGCCGCGACGAAAAGGAGCAGCCGGTCGCCAACCTTCCCGCAGCCAACAATCTGGTTGCCGAAGTCTTCCGTACCGAACCCGGTCAGGACACGATCCCGGTCAACCTGGGCAATATCGGCTATGTCTGGTTCGAAGTCCGCAACATAACGCCGGAACGCGAGCGCACTCTGGATGAAGTTCGCGAAAAGGTCGTGGTTGACTGGACCGCCGAGCAGCAGAGCGAAGCGCTGACCGCCAAGGCGAACGAACTCAAGGGCCGTCTCGACAAGGGCGAAACGCTGGCCGCAATCGCTGAGGACCTCGGCATCGCGGTGGAGACCAAGACCGGCCTGCGTCGCAACGCCGAAGATGCGATCTTCGGTGCCGAAGCCATTGCCGCAGCCTTCTCCGGCCCGGTCGACACCACCGGCACCGCTCTTGCAGCAGACCGCGAAAGCCGCATGCTGATGAAGGTGACCGCAGTCGATCAGGCACCCGCCGACGAACTGGCCGACCCGCAGCTTCAGCGTCTGGCGGAATCGGCCGGCGACGATATGCTCGACCAGATGGTCAACAGCCTGAAGGACCGGTACGGCGTATCGATCAACCAGACTGTCCTCGATCAGTCTGCATCCACAGTTCAATAACCGAGGTGGGTGCCGACAATGCCTGACTTGAAGCCGCTGCTCGCCAAGGTCGCCACCGGCGAATCGCTTTCCCGCGAAGAGGCGCAGGACGCGTTTGGAATTCTCATGTCCGGCGAAGCGACCCCGTCGCAGATCGGCGGCTTCCTGATGGCACTCAGGGTCCGGGGCGAAACGGTTGCCGAAATGACCGGCGCCGTCTCCACCATGCGCGCCAAGATGTTGCGGGTCGAGGCACCGGCCGATGCGGTCGATATCGTCGGCACCGGCGGCGATGGCGCCGGCACCTACAACATCTCCACCCTCGCCTCGATCATCACGGCTGGCACGGGCGTTCCCGTCGCCAAGCACGGCAACCGGGCGCTGAGTTCCAAGTCGGGCACTGCCGACGCGCTGTCGGCGCTCGGCGTCAATCTTGAGATCGGCCCGAGCCTGATTGCCCGCTGCATTCGCGAGGCAGGAATCGGCTTCATGTTCGCCTCGATGCACCACGCGGCGATGCGCCATGTCGGCCCGAGCCGCGTCGAACTCGGCACTCGGACGATCTTCAATCTGCTCGGCCCGCTTTCCAATCCGGCCGGCGCGAAACGCCAGCTGCTCGGCGTCTATTCCCCGCAATGGCTGAGGCCGATCGCCGAAACACTGCGCGAAATGGGCGCCGAGACCGTCTGGGTCGTCCACGGCCAGGGTCTCGACGAAATCACCACGACCGGCACGACCGAGGTCGTCGCGCTTGAAGATGGCAAGATCCGCGAATTCCAACTGACGCCTTCGGATTTCGGCGTCGCCCCCGCCACGCTTGCGGACCTGAAGGGCGGCGACGGCATCGCCAATGCCGCAGCGCTCCGTGCAGTCCTCGGTGGCACCCAAAACGCTTACCGCGACATTTCGCTCTGCAATGCAGCCGCCGCTCTGGTCGTTTCCGGCAAGGCGGAAACGTTGAAGGATGCTATGCTGCTCGCGACCGCCTCGCTTGAAAGCGGCAAGGCTGCAGCAGCGCTCGACCGGCTCGTGGCGGTCTCCAACGAGAAGGAATAGGACATGGCCGACATCCTGCAAAAGATCGAAGCCTATAAGCGCGTCGAGATCGAAGCCGCCAAGGCAGCCGTTCCGCTCGCCGAAATCAAGGCCCGCGCTGCCGATCAATCCGCCCCTCGCGGTTTCCTGAAGGCGCTACAGGCGAAGAAGACGGCCGGCCAGTTCGGTCTTATCGCCGAGATCAAGAAGGCCAGCCCGTCCAAGGGGCTGATCCGCCCGGATTTCGATCCGCCGGCATTGGCCGCAGCCTATGAAGCGGGCGGCGCCGCCTGTCTTTCCGTGCTGACCGATACGCCGAGCTTCCAGGGAGCGCCGGAATTCCTCGTTGCCGCCCGCAATGCCTGCGCACTGCCGGCGCTGCGCAAGGATTTCATGTTCGAGACCTATCAGGTCCACGAAGCCCGCGCTTGGGGTGCCGACTGCATCCTGATCATCATGGCATCGCTATCCGACGACGAGGCCCTGGCGCTCTACGAGACCGCCACCGAACTCGGCATGGACAGCCTGATCGAAGTGCATGACGAAGCCGAGATGGAGCGGGCGCTGAAACTCCCCTCGCCGCTCCTGGGCGTCAACAACCGTAACTTGAGGACCTTCGAGGTCAGCCTGACGACCAGCGAACGCCTGTCGGCCATGGTGACCGGCGAAGACCGCCTGCTTGTCGGCGAAAGCGGCATTTTCACCCATGAGGATTGCCTGCGCCTGCAAAAGGTCGATATCAGCACCTTCCTCGTCGGCGAAAGCCTGATGCGCAAGGATGATGTGGCTGCCGCCACACGGATGCTTCTGACCGGCGAAGCAGGCACATTGGCGGCCGAGTGATGGCCGGCAACGAGAACAAGCTGACCCATATCGATCAGGCCGGCGAGGCCCATATGGTCGATGTCGGAGACAAGGTCGAAACCAGCCGTTCGGCAACCGCCGAAGGTTTTGTCCGCATGTTGCCTGAGACGCTGGCACTGATCCGCGACGGCAATGCCAAAAAGGGCGATGTCATCGGCACTGCGCGCCTTGCCGGCATCATGGCCGCCAAGAAAACCTCCGACCTTATCCCGCTCTGCCATCCGCTGATGCTGACCAAGGTATCGGTCGAGATCACCGAGGACGACAGCCTGCCCGGTCTGCGCGTCACGGCAACAGCAAAACTCACCGGCAAGACCGGCGTCGAGATGGAGGCGCTGACCGCCGTCTCCGTGACCTGCCTGACGATCTACGACATGGCCAAGGCCGCCGACAAGGCGATGGAGATCGGCGGCATAAGGCTGCTCGAAAAGACCGGCGGCAAATCCGGCCATTATCAAGCCTGAGCTTCAAGGAGATCCGTCATGGCGCTTTTGCCTGTTTCAGACGCCAAGACCCGGTTGCTCGCCCGCGCGGCACCGATCAAGGTCATGGAAAAAGTGCCCCTTGCGCAGGCAGCCGGGCGTGTCCTTGCCCTTGGTGTCGCCGCAAAGCTGACGCAGCCGCCCTTCGATTCTTCCGCCATGGATGGTTACGCGCTTTTCGCCGCGGATGCCCCGGTCGCCGGATCGGAACTCACGGTCATCGGCAGCGCCGCCGCCGGTCATGCCTTTGGAGGCAGGTTGGGCCGCGGTGAAACCGTCCGCATCTTTACCGGCGCGCCGGTACCCGAAGGCGCCGACACGATCCTCATTCAGGAAGACGCCGAAAAGATCGGCGAAAACCGGATCCGCACGACCTTCGACGTCGCCGCCGGGCGACATATCCGCCCGCGCGGGCAGGATTTTGCCGAGGGCGAAACCGTTTTGAAGGCAGGCCTGCTGCTCGACTTCTCCCACCTCACCGTGGCCGCGGCGATGAACCACCCGGACCTGCCGGTCTATCGCAAGCCGGTGGTCGCCGTTCTCGCCACCGGTGATGAACTGATCCAGCCGGGCGGCAATCCCGCCCCCGCACAGATCATCGCCTCCAACACCTTTGGCATCGCCACCCTGGTGCGCGAAAATGGTGGCGAGGTTCTTGATCTCGGCATCGCCCCGGATCGTCAGGACGCCATCGAAAAAGCCATTTCTATGGCCCGGCTGGCCGGCGCCGATATCCTTGTCACGCTGGGCGGGGCCTCCGTCGGCGACCACGATCTGGTACAGTCGACGTTGAAATCGGTCGGCATGGAGCTCGATTTCTGGCGCATCGCAATGCGGCCGGGAAAACCGCTGATGGTCGGCTCGCTGGACGGCATGCATGTACTGGGCCTGCCCGGCAATCCGGTCGCCAGCATGGTCACCGGCATGCTTTTCCTCGAACCGCTTCTACGCCGTCTGGCCGGCCTGCCGGAACGCAGGCGTGAAGTTCAGGGCGTGACCGCCAATGCGCTGAAGCCGAATGACCAGCGTCAGGATTACCTGCGATCGAAGCTCACCCGAAACGATAAGGGGCAACTCGTCGCCGACGCCAATCCGAAGCAGGATTCCTCGATGATGAAGATTTTTGCCCATGCCGACGGGCTGATCGTGCGCCCTCCGCATGCACCGGAACTGACAGCCGGCGAGCCCTGCCCGATTCTGCTCATCCGTCCTTTCGAGTGATCCGCTTGGGCGAAAAATCCGTAAGCTTGGGCATCAATGCCCAAACGGAGTAGATCGTGCCCGAAACCGCACCCGCCATCTTCTGGTTCCGCAAGGACCTGCGCCTCGACGACAATGCGGCGCTTCACGCCGCGATCGACGCCGGCGGGCCGGTCGTTCCCGTCTATATCCGCGAGCCTGAACACGCAGAGACAGGCCCGCTCGGTGGCGCACAGGCGTGGTGGCTGCATCATTCGCTGTCGGCACTGAAGGAGCGCCTCAAGTCACTGGGCAGCGACCTGACGCTTGCAACGGGAAAAGCCGATGAAACCATCATCGACATCGCCAGGAAGACCGGCGCGAAGACGGTTTATGTCAACCGCGCCTATGAGCGGACCTCGATCGACCGGGATATAGCGATAGCGCTCAAGGACGCAGGCATCGCCATCCGGGCCTTCCATGGTCAATTGCTGCATGATCCGAAAACAATCCGTACCGGCTCCGGCAATGCCTTCAAGGTCTACACGCCGTTCTGGAACGCCATGCAGAAGCTGCACGAGCCGCATGAACCGATCGACGCGCCGAAATCCATCCCCTCGCCGGCAAGCCATCCGCGTTCCGAGGCGCTCGACAGCTGGAGCCTTCTGCCGACCAAGCCGAACTGGGCCAAGGGTTTTCACCAACACTGGACACCCGGCGAGGCCGGAGCGCAGGAAAGGCTGGAAGACCTGATCGATGCCGACCTGCACGACTACAAGCGCGGCCGTGATTTCCCGGCGATCGATGCCACATCGCGGCTCTCGCCCCATCTGGCGCTCGGCGAGATATCGCCCGCCCGCATCTGGCATGCCACCAACGGGCTGGCAGAGAGACACCGTGACGACCTTGTGCATTACCGCAAGGAACTCGCCTGGCGCGATTTCTGCTACAATCTGCTGGTCGAGTTTCCCGATCTGCGCACGAAGAACTGGGACGACAAGTTCGACGCTTTCGACTGGGAATTCGACGCCGCCGATTTTCGCGCCTGGACGAAAGGGCTGACCGGCTATCCGATCGTCGATGCCGGCATGCGCGAGCTCTGGCAGACCGGCTACATGCATAACCGCGTCCGCATGATCACGGCGTCCTTCTTGATCAAGGACCTGCTGATCGACTGGCGACGCGGCGAGGAATGGTTCCGCGATACGCTGCTTGATGCCGATCCCGCCAGCAACACCGCCAACTGGCAATGGGTGGCAGGCTCCGGTGCCGACGCCTCGCCCTTCTTCCGCATCTTCAACCCGATCCTGCAGGGCGAAAAATTCGATCCCGATGGCGATTATGTCCGCCATTTCGTGCCGGAACTGAAGGACCTGCCGAAGAAATACATCCACAAACCCTTCGACGCGCCGGACCACGTTCTGGCGGATGCGGGCGTGGAGCTGGGAAAGACCTATCCACGCCCCATCGTCAATCACGGCTTGGCTCGTGACCGGGCACTGGAAGCCTACAAGGGCCTGAAAGGCTGAGGCCGTACCGCATGTCGCAGGATTGGCGTTTCAGAGAACGCCATCCACGATTAATCTCCTCACGTGGCAAGAGGAGAGATCGGCATGGCGGGACGGAAAATTGCAGTCGTCGGACTTGGCGGTATCGGTGGTGTCGCGGCGGCCTGCCTGAGCCTGTCACCGGACAATGACGTAACGGTCTGCGCCCGCAGCCGGATAGATACGCTCACCTTCGACAACCACGAAGAGAGCATCTCGATACCGCTGAAGACACTGACGGACCCGAGCTTTGCCGAGCCGGTCGACTGGGTGATCCTCTCAACCAAGGCGCAGGATGTCGCCTCGGCCGCGCCATGGCTCGAAAACGTCTGCACGCCGCAGACGACCGTCGCCGTGCTGCAGAACGGCATTGCGCATGAAGAGCGTGTCGCACCCCATGTTAAAGGCGCCACCGTGCTCCCGGCAATCGTCTATTACAACGGCGAGCGGCTTGCACCGGACCATGTGCGGCTCCGGCGTATCCGTGGCCATGACCTTCTGGTTCCGGCCGCACCTGAGGCGACAGCCTTCGCATCTCTCTTTGAAGGCTCACCCATCGATGTCGGCATAAGCGCCGAATTCGTCACCCATCAATGGCGAAAACTGCTGGTCAACGTTATCGCCAACCCGATCACGGCACTGACCCGCCAAAGGCTCGCCGTCTTCCAGAGACCGGATATTCAGGATCTGTCCCTCGGCATTCTGCGAGAAGCCGTCGCCGTCGGCCGCGCCGAGGGTGCGCAATTGAACGACAACGAAGCGGAAACGATCCTCGAGACGTTTCTGGCCTACCCGGCCGAGGCCGGCACCTCGATGTATTTTGATTGCCTTGCCGGGCGACCGCTGGAAATCGAGGCGCTAAATGGCGCCGTTGTTGCAGCAGGAAGACGGCATGGCATTGCGACACCGCTGAACGAGGCCATGCTGGCGCTGTTGACTGCGGTCAGCGACGCCAATGCGGCAGCGGGGTGATGCGGAACGCGAAAACTCTTAGGAATAGAGCAAGCTACTCAACTCCCCCGGTGATGAGTTCTTCAAACTCAGTGTCACCTCTGAATGTTGTGAGATCGTCTTCACTCGGCTTTCCGTTGAAGCGTTTCGGATCGTAAAGCTGCCTCATCAGTACACGTTCCCAAGCCATCGGATCCGGCACCAATTCAAAAACCTTTCGCAGCGCATCCAGAGCGTTTGTTCGAACTTTCTGTGCCTCTGCCGTTTCACTATCAAGAAATGCGTATTTCTGACCCAACGCGCAGGCACGATGGAGATATGTGATCGCTTTGACAGGCGGGTGTTCGATCAGAACGTTCGAGATGTGGATAGCCTTCTCCACACTGTCTCGCCCCGAAAGATAAAGTGCGATCAGCAGCGCCTTTTCGAACAAGGCCTGAAGATCCGGGGCCATGCTGACCTTTCGAACAGCAAGCTCGTTCATTGTCTCTACAAAGCCCTGATCGTTCCTTCTTACAAGCCTCAGTTCGGCCAGTCGCTGCAAAAGGTTGACGTTGCCCGGTGCAAGCTTCAAAGCCTCGCGAAGGGCGTCTTCCGCAACCTGGAAATTCTTGTCCTTTGCCTGAGCCACGGCCCATGTGCCGATCTGGGCGGGGCCATTGAGTTGATCCCAGGAGGTTGTTGCAAGCGCTCGTTCCTCGGTTGATGGTTCAAGGAGCGTCAGAAAATGCTGCGTGCCGCCGCCTTGTAGCTTCTTCCCGGTAGAGCCCCCAACCTCCGGAATGTCGCCAATCAGTTTCGGCATGGATATTGGACCGTCTACTTCGGTGCCGGCCACCTCTTTTTCCGTGACAAGGAATATTCGGGTCACACGCGTACGCATCTCAACATAAACGAAAAGACACGTCGACAGCAGGCTGGTGACGATGATCGCGAAAAGAAACGAACTGATGGGATGATTGGCGACCAACCAGCGTGTAGCATTGGTTCCGGCAGGAGGCTCCAAAACCGGCATACTATCGTAGACAAAAGCTGCAGCGAACAATGACGCCGCATGGATAGAATCCAGTATTGCCGTGAACTGAACGAGCCCGATCCCAACGATGATTTTCGTGAGCCAGTCGGATATTTCCTCAAGGCTCGTATTCGTGAAAAAAAGCTGACTTCCAGTTTTCTCGGTGATGGCGAACTGCTGCCCCTTCTCGATGCCACCAGGCCGGCGCTGAAGAACACGAGGAATGCCGAAGATGAAGCCGAAAGCGGCACCAAGAGCCGTCGCTGCAAAAACGCAGGCGAATCCCACTGAAAACGACCGAAAGAACAGTCTGGCGTCCAGGCCGTTTTCAGAAATCGCCACGGATATGGCCATCAGGGCAACGAGGGCGGTGAGAACCTGCGCACCGCGCACCGCGAACCTCTCGATGGCCTCGAGTCCACGGCTAAAGTTTCGCTGGGCAACCCTGGCCCTGAACGATTCCGATCTCTGTAAAAACATAATCCCGCCTCCCCATTACAGGTCAGCGGGATGATGGCAGATCGTTACGGATACACAACTAAGTAGCATTTTACAAAACGCAACCCAGGCGCGAATAAACGTGCATTCGCGCCTGGACGTTTTCTATTTACACGAGGCGGCTCTGTTCCAGTGCCGCTTCGATGAAGCTTGCAAACAGCGGATGCGGATCGAGCGGGCGGCTCTTCAGTTCCGGATGGTATTGAACGCCGATGAACCACGGGTGATCCGGATATTCGACCGTTTCCGGCAGGACACCGTCCGGCGACATGCCGGAGAAGACCAGGCCGCAGCTTTCGAGGCGGTCCTTGTAGTCGACATTGACCTCGTAGCGGTGGCGGTGACGCTCCGAAATCTCGGTCGAACCGTAGATCTCGGCGATCTTGGTTTCCTTCTTCAGCGCCGCATTGTAAGCGCCAAGACGCATCGTGCCGCCGAGGTCGCCGGCTGCCGCGCGCTTCTCCAGCGCATTGCCCTTGACCCATTCGGTCATCAGGCCAACGACCGGTTCCGAGGTCGGACCGAATTCGGTGGACGAGGCTTTCTCGATGCCGGCGAGATGACGGGCGGCTTCCACCACCGCCATCTGCATGCCGAAGCAGATGCCGAAATACGGAACCTTGCGCTCACGGGCGAACTGGGCGGCAAGGATCTTGCCTTCCGAACCGCGCTCGCCAAAACCGCCGGGAACCAGAATGCCGTGGACCTTGTCGAGGTAAGGCGTCGGATCTTCCTTCTCGAAGACTTCCGACTCGATCCACTCGAGCTTGACCTTGACGTGGTTGGCGATACCGCCGTGATGCAGCGCTTCGATCAGCGACTTATAGGCATCCTTGAGGCCGGTATATTTGCCGACGATCGCGATCGTGACTTCGCCTTCCGGCGTCTTGATGCGGCTGCAGACGTCTTCCCAAGGGTCGAGACGCGGCTTGGGAGCCGGCTCTATGCCGAAGGCGGCCAGAACCTCGTTGTCGAGGCCTTCCTTGTGATAGGCGATCGGAACGTCATAGATATTGGCGACGTCGAGCGCCTGGATGACGGCGCTTTCGCGCACGTTGCAGAACAGCGAAAGCTTGCGGCGCTCCGCTTCCGGGATTTCCCGGTCGGCACGCACCAGCAGGATGTCGGGATGGATACCGAGCGCCTGCAGCTCCTTGACGGAGTGCTGCGTCGGCTTGGTCTTCAATTCGCCGGCTGCCGAAATATACGGCATCAGCGTCAGGTGAACGTAGATCACGGTGCCGCGCGGCAGGTCGTTATTGACCTGACGGATGGCTTCCATGAACGGCATCGCCTCGATGTCGCCCACCGTGCCGCCGACTTCGCACAGAACGAAATCATAGTCGTCATTGCCCTCGGTGACGAAATCCTTGATCTCGTTCGTCACATGCGGAATGACCTGGACGGTTGCGCCGAGATAGTCGCCGCGGCGTTCCTTGTCGATGATGTTCTTGTAGATCCGGCCGGTGGTGATGTTGTCGGTCTTGGTCGCCGAACGGCCGGTAAAGCGTTCGTAGTGACCGAGATCGAGATCCGTCTCAGCGCCGTCGTCGGTCACAAAGACCTCGCCGTGCTGGGTCGGGCTCATCGTGCCCGGATCAACGTTGAGATAAGGATCGAGCTTCTTCAGCCGAACCCGGTAACCCCTCGCCTGGAGCAATGCTCCGAGGGCCGCGGCCGCAATTCCCTTCCCAAGGGAAGAAACCACGCCGCCTGTGATGAATACATATCGCGCCATGGGAGTCACCGGTTACCTTTTCACACACGATTCCGCCAGCAGAAATTTCGCCGATCGCTAAAACGGCTGTGGAATCTTCACAAAATAAAACCGGCAGGCTTTTGGCCTGCCGGAGCTTGAAGTCTCAACCGGAGCCTTACTGGCCGGTCGGAACGCTGTTCGAAGGCGCAGCGGGTGCGGCCGGAGCAGCGGGTGCCGTTGCTGCCGGCGCCTGACCTGCGGCCGGAGCAGCCGGTGTTGCAGCGCCGGTTTCCGACGGAACGCCATTACCTGCGGGAGCCTGTGTCGCCGGTGCGGCCGGAGCCTGGGTCGGCGCCGGGCCGAGCTGGTCGAGAATGCCGTTGCCCGTGCCCTGCTGGCTCTGCGGGATACGGTCAAGGATATCGGTCGGCTGCGAGTCGTAGCGCGCGAGAATGCCGAGCGCCAGCGAGGTGACGAAGAACAGCGCCGCGAGGATCGCCGTCGTGCGGGTCAGCGCATTGGCCGTGCCGCGTGCCGACATGAAGCCGGAGCCGCCGCCGATGCCAAGCCCGCCGCCTTCGGAGCGCTGGATGAGCACTACGCCGACAAGCGCAAGCACGATCATGAGATGGATGACGATCAAAACGGTCTGCATGTATCGGGTCCCTGCCCTACGCGGGCAACAATCTAGAGTTTGGCGGCTCTTTACATGAGCCTATCGCGGTTTCCAAGCCTTGATTACAAGGTTTCCGCGATCAGCCCCTCGTAGACACCGTAGATGGCGAGGAAGTCTGCCGCTTTCAAGCTCGCGCCGCCGATCAATGCGCCATCGACATTGGCGATCCCCATCAGCACCTCGGCATTGCCCGGCTTGACCGAACCACCATAGAGAATCCGCATCTTCTTGCCCTCGTCGCCGAAGCGTTTGGCAAGTTCGGACCGCATGAAGGCATGTGCAACGGCAATGTCCTCGTTCGTCGGTGTCAGTCCCGATCCGATCGCCCAGACCGGTTCATAGGCGATGACGGTATTTTCAGCCGTCGCGCCATCGGGGATGGAGCCGTCCAGCTGCCGCTTCAGCACGTCCAGCGTCTGGTAGCTGTCGCGCTCGCTCGCCGTTTCGCCGATGCAGATGATCGCAGTCAGGTCAGCCTGATAGGCCGCCACAGCCTTGTCGCGAACGAGATGGTCCGTTTCGGCGTGATCGGTGCGGCGCTCCGAATGGCCGAGAATGACATGGGTTCCGAAGCAGTCGGCAATCATTTCGGCCGAGATATCGCCCGTATGCGCGCCCGAAACCTTCTGATGGCAATCCTGTGCGCCGATCATCAGCGGGCTGTCGGTGCAGAGCGCCGTCGCGACATAAAGAAGCGTCGCCGGCGGGCAGATCAGCGCATCGACACGATCGGCCAGCGGGCCGGCTACGCCCTCGGCCATCGCCTTTATCTCGCCAAGCGCGTCACGGGTGCCGTTCATCTTCCAGTTTCCGGCCACAAGCGGGCGAACGTCTGGGGTCATCGGCGGTATCCTCCTCTAATTGTCGACGACCTCGAAACAAGATCGCAATCACCGCATTCAAAATCCGGCCACCCGGAAATTCGGCCTCTTTCGTACGCTGAAAAATGACCATGATTCAAGCGCTTGCTTCAAAAAGCCGCCGCCTTCCATTGGCGCGAATGGACAAACCGGAAGGCGCTTGATGAAATTCAATCGGTTGAGCGCCGCTACAGATCGATTTAACTGCGCGTCCCGCCTAATTTCGCGCAGTCAGCATGAAATTGAGCACCTTGCGCCAATCCACCATCCGGATCGGCGTTCCATGCCCTCCGCTCTGGAAAAGGCTGAATCGCGCCGGATAGTTCGAAGCCCGCAATCCGCGAAAGATCTTCTCCTGGTCTTCCGCCTTATAGACGCTGTCGGCACTGCCATGGCCGAAATAGACAGGCAGCTTGAGTTTCGCGAAAGGCGTTCCGGCAAGCCCGGCATCCGGCGGACCGCCAAGCAGGACCATGCCGCCGAGATAACCAACGGTTTCCTTGTCGCGCACGATGTTCTGGCAGATGATCCCGCCCATAGAGGCGCAGGCGAGAATGACCGGACGCCCTCCCGATTGCTCGAAAGCGTGGCGCACCAATGCGCCGACATCGGCTGCCCCCTTGTCGTCGAAGGATTTCACGCTGACCGAATAATAGCTGCCGCCATTGCGGACGCTAAGGTTCTTCAGCCGGTTGAAATTGCCGCCGAACGAATAGTCGTTGACGCCGAGGCGGCGATCTCCGCCACGCCCGTGGATGAAGATCACGGCAAAGCGCTCGCCCGAAGACGAACCGACCCGCGTCACGTCGACATTGCGGCCGCCAAGCGTCAGCGTCTCGTTTTCTTGGCTCCGGCGAACAGAAAGATCGACATAGGTGCCGCGCACACGGCGCTCCGGCTCCTGGTCGCGTTCGTTGATGTCGCGAAGCTCGTTATAGTCCATCACCTCGTAAGCGCCGCCATCATCGCTCTTGAGCACCTTGTGGCTGGAAAACAGGTTGTCCTTGAACGGCGGGATCGGCCCTTCTTGCGCCATCACGACGTCACCGGTCGATGATATCGAGATCACAAGAAGCGTGGCGAAAATGAAATGAACTGTGGACATGCGGGGTTTCATTGAGGTCCTTAGGTCTTGAAACCTTGCCATGGCAGGGTCTAGCTAGCATTGCTGGCACGAACAGCCGCGCGCGCGGCATCGCGAAAAAGCCGGTTTTCTGGCAGAATCGCAAGTGATTCGAAACAATATGAGACGGGTATGGCTTCCTCCTCGGCACCTCGGCAGGCAGCAGTGAAAGACCAAATGGACGACAATAACAACGATCTTTTCGGTGATACCTCGGTGAATGCTCAGCCGGTGACGACCCAGCCGGCCAATGCGAAACCGGTCGCTGCCGCGCCAGCACCTGCCATCGCCGCCGAACCGTCCACGCCTCGCCCTGCTCCGCTCAAAGCCGGTGGCGATGACTATGGCGCGTCTTCGATCCGCGTTCTGGAAGGTCTGGAACCGGTGCGCATGCGCCCGGGCATGTATATCGGCGGTACCGACGAAAAGGCGCTGCACCATCTGTTTGCCGAAGTCATCGACAACTCGATGGACGAAGCGGTCGCCGGTCACGCCAATTTCATCGAAGTGCATCTCGATGCCGAAGGCTTTCTGACCGTTTCCGACAACGGCCGCGGCATTCCGGTGGAAAACCATCCGCAGGTTCCCGGCAAGTCGACGCTCGAAGTCATCATGACCAAGCTGCATGCCGGCGGCAAGTTCGATGGCGACGCCTATGAAACCTCCGGCGGTCTGCACGGCGTCGGCGTCTCGGTCGTCAACGCGCTGTCGGATGTGCTCGAAGTCGAAGTCGCCCGCAACCGCAAGCTCTACCGCCAGACCTTTTCCCGCGGCGTGCCGCAGGGTGGCCTGCAGGAACTCGGTGACGTCCACAATCGCCGCGGCACCCGCGTGCGCTTCCATCCCGACCCGCAGATTTTCGGCGAGCGCGCCAAATTCGAGGCCGGCCGAATTTTCCGCATGGCCCGTTCCAAGGCCTATCTGTTCGGTGGTGTCGAGATCCGCTGGAGCTGCGATCCCGGTGTCGTGCCGGAAGGCGGCGAGATCCCGGACAAGGCCGTCTTCCACTTCCCCGGCGGCCTGAAGGATTATCTGGCGGCAACGCTGGGCAAGGATTTCACCGTCACCCGCGAGATCTTCTCCGGCCGCACCGAAAAGACCGGCGGCCATGGCGCGATGGAATGGGCGATCACCTGGTATGGCGGCGATCCGCAGCTGCACTCCTATTGCAACACCATTCCGACCCAGGAAGGCGGCACGCACGAGGCCGGCCTGCGCATCGCGCTGACCAAGGGCCTGAAGAACTATGCCGAACTGACCCAGAACAAGCGCGCCAAGGACATCACCACCGACGACGTGATGATTTCCGCCGTCGGCATGCTGTCGGTCTTCATCCGCGAACCGGAATTCGTCGGCCAGACGAAGGACAAGCTTGCAACCGTCGAAGCCCAGCGCCTCGTCGAAAACGTGCTGCGTGACCCGTTCGACCATTACCTCGCCGGCAATCCCAACGAAGCGGCTAAACTGCTCGACTGGGTGATCGAGCGCGCCGAAGAGCGCCTTCGCCGCCGCAAGGAAAAGGAAGTTAACCGCAAGACGGCAGTGCGCAAGCTGCGCCTGCCCGGCAAGCTGGCCGACTGCTCGCAGAATACCGCCGAAGGCGCCGAACTGTTCATCGTCGAGGGCGACTCGGCTGGTGGCTCCGCAAAACAGGGCCGCAATCGAACCAATCAGGCGATCCTGCCGCTGCGCGGAAAAATCCTCAATGTCGGTTCCGCCAGCCGCGAAAAGCTCTCGGCCAACCAGCAGATCGCCGATCTGGTGCAGGCGCTCGGCTGTGGCACGCGGTCGAAATACCGCGAGGAAGACCTGCGTTACGAGCGCGTCATCATCATGACCGATGCCGACGTCGACGGCGCCCATATCGCCTCGCTGCTGATCACCTTCTTCTACCAGGAAATGCCGGAACTGATCCGCGGCAACCATCTCTATCTGGCGGTGCCGCCGCTCTACGTCCTGCGTCAGGGCGGCAAGACGGTTTATGCCCGCGACGACGCCCACCGCGCCGAGCTGATGGAAACAGTGTTCAAGGGCAAGAAGGTCGAGATCGGACGTTTCAAAGGTCTCGGCGAAATGATGGCGGCGCAGCTCAAGGAAACCACCATGGATCCGGCCAAGCGCACGCTGCTGCGCGTCGATATCGACGAGGTGGATTTCGAAGGCACCCGCGAGGCGGTCGACAACCTGATGGGCACCAAGGCCGATGCGCGCTTCCGCTTCATCCAGGAACGCGCGGCTTTTGCCGAAAATCTCGATATCTGACACGATCGAGGAAGGAGAGGATTGCGCGAAAAAGCGTGGCATGCTTCACCGGAAAGATCGTTTGTCGATCATCTGAATGAAGCACCCCGCCATGAAGCAGATCCTCTCCATCCAGTCCCATGTCGCCTATGGTTACGTCGGAAACCGCGCTGCAACGCTTCCCCTCCAGCGACTGGGCCACGAAGTCACCGTCATCAACACGGTGCAGTTCTCCAACCATACCGGTTATCTGAAATGGACCGGCGAGGTGTTTTCCGCCGCCCATATCGAGAGCATTCTCGACGGGCTTGAAAGCCTCGGCGCACTGGAAAAGATGGATGCGCTTCTGACCGGCTATCTCGGTGATCCCGCCATTGGCGACATCGTCCTGTCGGTTCTCGACCGTTTGCCTGAAGGCACGCGCTGGCTCTGCGATCCGGTGATGGGCGATGTCGGCCGCGGCTTTTTCGTCCGCCCCGGCATTCCCGACTATTTCCGCCAGAAGGCGCTCTCCCGCGCCTCGATCATCACCCCGAACCAGTTCGAGCTGGAATATCTCGCAGGTCGCCAGATCCGCACGCTCGACGATGCCCGCCAGGCCTGTCGGATGATCCACGAGGCCGGCCCGGAGATCGTGCTTCTGACATCGCTGATCCATGAAGGGGCGCGTGTCGACGAAATCCAGATGCTGGCCTCGTCGAAATCCGGCGAGCAATTTCTCGCCACCACGCCGCGCCTGCAATTCGATCCGGCACCGAATGGCGCGGGCGATTGCACCTCCGCGCTTTTCCTCGGTCACATCCTGTCGGGCGCTCCGCTCGACCAGGCACTGTCGAAAACCGCCTCCAGCATCTTTGCGCTGTTTGAAAAGACCCTGGCTGCCGGCCGGCGTGAACTCAACATGATCGCCGCGCAGGACGATTTCGCCCGCCCTGCCCCTTTAGCCGTAAAGAACCTCTAGCGCGTCTCGAGCAGCTTTGTGACGGCGGAGATGAGGGCCTCCGCCTCATAAGGCTTGCGAACGATCGGCGCGGTCAGGTTGGCCGGAATGATGGAGCGGTCGCTGTAGCCGGTGGCGAAAACGAAGGGCACGCCGCGCCGCACCAGTTCTTCGGCGATAGGAAGCGACGTGCCGGAGCCGAGATTGACGTCGAGGATGGCGACATCCGGGGTAAAGCCCTTCAGCCTGCGCAGCGCTTCCGAAACGGAAGGTGCCGTCGTCACCTTGTTGATCCCGTGTTCGGCCAGCATGGATTCGACATCCGCCGCGATCAGCATCTGATCCTCGACCAGCAGAAACTCCAGCTCCGCCAATTGCGGCGTCACCAGCTTTTCCGTCTCGGCGGTCTCGGCATGTCCGACACGAACCGTTGTCGAATCGTCATCGCCATGCAGATGCTTTGACGGCACCAGGAAACGGGCCTCGATACCGGTTTCGGGATAGTTTACCGCCGCCTCGCCATCGAGTTCATAAGGAATGCTTCGCCCGATCAGCACGCTGCCGAATCCGCTGCGGCTCGGCGGCTTCACGGCAGGACCAGCGCTTTCAGTCCACCGCAGCTCGCAAGCTCCCGATTCAAGCTTCGTCCACCGGACATCGAGCCTGCCACCTTGAACCGAAAGCGATCCGTATTTGGCGGCATTGGTCGACATTTCGTGTAAAACCAGCGCCATGACCGAGAACGCCCGGCTGTCGAGCCAGACGCGCGGGCCCTCCAGCGTCACGGAGCGGGTGCCCTCCATATAGGGCCGCAATTCCGCCTCCAGGAGATCGAGAAGCGATCCCCCGTCTCCGCCACGCACCACCTGGTCGTGAGCAAAAGCCAGCGCCTGGATGCGGCCCTTCAATGACCCGACGTAATCGCCAAGGCTGCGGCCGCTTTCGACCGGATGGCCGACCAGCGCCTTGATGATCGACAGGATGTTCTTGACCCGGTGGTTGAGCTCCTCGTTGAGCATCCGCTGGCGCACATCGGCCTTGCCGCGCTCATCGGCCAGCATCTCGTTATGATGCAGCACGATCTCGACCAGAACGGCGCGAATGGCTTCGCCGATCTCGCGGTCGCTGTCGGTCCAGGGCTGGGCCTGAAGCCTTACCGTCTCTTTCCAGATGGCAAAACTCTTGCGCGGCGTCAGCCGGTCGCCCATCGGACCCGTCATATAGGACTTTTCGGGATTGCCGGCCCAATCCAGCGTCTGCACCACTTCCTTGCGGAAGAAAAACAGATAGTCCCTCGGCCGCTGCGACAGCGGAATGGCAAGCACGCCACAGGCGTCATCCGGCGAAATACCTGTCTGAGGCAGCGACTGTGAAAGCTGGAAGGTCGACCAGACCTTGCCGCCGGTGAGCTTGCCGATCCCCTCGGCCAGCTCGCCGATCATATCGAGCGGCGGCGCGGTTCCATGACTGGTCCAGACACCGTCAAGCCACAAGCCGACCCCGTCGCAGGGCATCATGGTCGAAAAAGCCTCCATCGAGCTGCGCAGCAGCACGCTGATATCCCGATGGTGCGAGGCTTCCTGCAGGAACCTGTCCAGCGAGCGCCTGGCCGTGCTGGCCGTCTCGTGCAGCTCTTTCTGGCGCAGCGCCGACAGATGCAGCGAGAAGAACTCGCCGAAGGTTTCGGCCGCGACACGCTGGGGCATGGAGAGGATTTTGGGCGAGTAGTGATGGCAGGCGATGAGGCCCCAGAGCTCGCCATCCAGCACGATCGAGATCGACATGGATGCCCCGACACCCATGTTGCGCAGGTATTCGCAATGGATCGGCGAAACGCTTCTCAAATGCGCGAAGGAGAGATCGAGAGGCTGGTTGTCTTCATCCAATTCAGGAACGATCGGCACGCGCTGGTAATTGGCGTCGCAGATCACCCGGATGGTGTTCTTGATGTAGAGCGCCCGCGCCTGGACCGGAATGTCGCCGGCAGGAAAATACTGTCCGCGAAAACTCTCCAGATCGCGCCTTTTATACTCGCTGATGACCTTGCCGGAACCGTCCTGCTCGAAACGGTAGACCATGACGCGGTCATAACCCAGCATCGCATACATCAGCCGCGTCGCGCTCTGCACCAGCCGGTCGAGGCTGGACACGTTGCGGATCCGGCTGATCAGCATGCGGGCGACTTCGAGAGGCTGATCCGTCTCCGATGAAGCGGGTTCGAATTCCAGGATCACCTTCTCGCCATTGCGGTGAAGCGCAATATCCATGACGGGACCGGAAGCAAGCCGCAGCGCGTGCCGCAGAGCCGGACGGGCCGGATCGTCCGACGTCGCCAGCGCATTGCGCAGCGTATGGGCAACATCACCACCCAAAACCGCTTCAAGCCTTTCGCCGATCACGGGAGATGTGAGCCCCAGCATTTCGCCCAGATTGGCCGAATGCTGCAGGATGACGGATCCGACGCCGTCGCAGACCATCAGGCAACCATGCGGCTGAATGGAGCCAGGGATATGAATGGGTTCACGGTCGCAATTGGTAAGGTTGACCGCTTCAGTCTGACGCATCAATTTTCCCTTGAAGCTCCCGTCCTGCCAATGGCACACATGGCTCCTGTTTTCCGGCGCGCCTATCAAGACCCGCAAGCTGTTTAAAACATGCCTGTGTTAAATGGAGCGGCATCGCCAATTGGCAATTTCATATTTCTATCGCATCTACGCGTTACCGCAAGTAATGAAGTAGCGTTTTAATGAATCGGTGCGAAGCTTGTTTTCACAATCTCCGCTGGCCATATAGGGGCCAGCTTTAGACAGGAATTGACGGTGAATCGCAGCAGCAATCGAAAAGGCACCGAGCCGCGCTGGCTTGGCCCCGTGAGCCCCAGCAGGGTCGCCCTGATCTCACCGATTTCGGCCGCGCGCTGGTTACTGATCATTGTCGCCGCCGCCGCCATCTATTTCTTTCATGGGTTTCTCGTACCCGTCCTCGCAGCGCTGGTAATCGGTTTTGCCAGCTGGCCGCTCTACCGTCGCCTGCTTGCCAATGTCGGCGGCAACACCACGATCGGTGCGACGCTGGCGATCATCTTCATCGTCCTGTTCATCGTCATCCCGATCAGCATCGGCGCCTCTTACGCTGCCCGCGAAATTGCCGAATGGTTCCGCTGGGCAGTCGAAGTCAATCGCAATGGCGCACCGCCGCCGGCATGGATTATCGGCCTTCCCTTCGCCGGCGAGTGGCTTGGCGTCCAATGGACCCGCCATATCGGCGCGCCGGGAGCCGTCGGCGAGCTGGCGCAACTGGTCAGCGGCGCCAATATCGGCGCGATCTACCATGGTGTCCTGGTGGCCGGAAACAGCGCCTTCCACATCATGCTGACACTGCTGTTCATGCTGATCGCGCTGTTTTTCGTCTATCGTGACGGCGCCTCCTTCAGCACCCAGATCGACCTTCTGGGCGAACGGATCCTTCCGACGCGCTGGGAGCGGATATCCCGCGTCGTGCCGGCGACGATCAGCTCCACCGTCACAGGCATGACGCTGATCGCCATCGGCGAAGGTATCGTCCTGGGGATCGCCTACTGGGTTGCCGGCGTCCCATCGCCTATCACCTTCGGCGTCCTGACCGGCATCATGGCGCTCATTCCGGGCGGCGCACCGCTCTCCTTCACGCTCGTATCGGCCTATCTCGTCGCCAACGGCGCCTATGTCGCCGGCGTCGGCCTGTTCGTCTGGGGCAGCGTCGAACTCTTCATCGTCGACAAGACGTTGAGACCGCGCCTTGTCGGCGGACCGATCAAGCTTCCTTTCCTGCCGACCTTTTTCGGCCTTGTCGGCGGCGTCAAGACGATGGGCTTCCTCGGCCTGTTCATCGGACCGGTCCTGATGGCTCTCATCGTCTCGATCTGGCGCGAATGGATTCGCGAGGTAAAGATCGCGGAAGTGGCGGAAGCGGACAGCCCGGCGGATCCAGACGCCGTATTGGCGGAAGACGATTTGCCGGCCGTGCGCAAGGCCTCCAACCCTTAGACACAAGATCGGCGCTGGACCAGCCTTCATCGGGCCATGATCTTCGTCATAAGCGTTGTCGAGCCTATCGGAGATCGAAATGAACGCTGCCCTTGTTGTCATGACCATTCTCGGCTGTAACGACAGCGGGACGGATTGCCATTACATCGCAACCGCCCAGGAGCGCTGGCCGACGGTCGCCTTGTGCGATTCCGTTTCTGAAGATCATCTGCCGACCTATGTAAACCAGCCCTATCCGGTTCTGATCGCCGTCTGCCAGGATCCGGAAGTTGCCGGCGTGCCGGCAACCGGACCAATTCCCGTGACACGCCCCTCGCCCGAGCCGGCCCAACAGCCTGCCGGGCTTGCGGCCACTGCCTCGCCAGAAAACGGGACCATGGCAACTGCGCAGACGGAAGTGACGCCGGAAGAGGCCGAAACGCTGGCAGGGCGCGCCATCCAGCGCGTCAGGAACGTGCTTCCGACGACCGAAGGCGTCAAGACGCTGATGACTAAGCCGGTACGCCTCGTGGAAGGTGGTTATTCCTGGGTTGCCCGAAAATTCGATCGCTGACGCGTGTCGCGCCCAAAACCGCATAGCGGTTCTGCGGCAACGATTCGAAGTGCTCCAGTCGATCAGGCGACGAGCGAAACATCCGCGGCGTAGGAACGGGCATTGCGGCGCATCTCGCCGCGATGAAGCAGATCGACCATATCCAGCAATTGGCCGATTGCCCCGCCATCTCCACGCGAGCCTTCGAACTGCTCGAGAAGCGTGAAATAGCAGGTATCGATACCGCTGCCGGCGGCAGCACGACGCCAGAGAAATACCGCTTCGACGAAGACGGCGACGATGTCCCGTCCGATTCCGGCAGCCTCGAATAGTGCCCGGACGGCGTGGACCCTGCCGGTTGCCAGAATGGCGCGCACCCGGCGCTCTTCAAGGTTGACGAGCGACACGATGGCAGAAGCAAAGAAATCGACCTTGCCGCTGCAGAGCGCGTGAATGAGAAGCGCCGGCGTCAGTCGCCCGCTCGTCTTCAGATGCTCGACCAGAACCGGGATTTCATCCTGGGCAATAGACCCCGCAATCGCGACGACCGCTTCGTCGCCTGATTCGCGTGTCACGACATCGATCCGCTTGGCGCCGATCGTTCGCGTCACGAGATCCGAACCGGCAAGTGCTGCCGCCACATGCGCAACCAGCATATGCCGGGCGACAGCCGGGAGATTGCCGCGTTCGAGCAGCAGATGCCGCACATCTGCCAGATGGCCGAAACGCTCCGCCATGCGGCGCAGGGAAATGCGGCTGATCGAGGCTGTTTCGTTTTCCAGAAGAAGAACGATCTCGGACCCGTCACCTACTTCCGCAACCGCGGCCGCGGCGCTGTAGCCGAGCGCCGGACGTGCCGCAACGAGAGACCGCATCAACGAGCTACCCCTACCGGCAAGTTCGACCAGATCGGCATCGCGCAGGACCGGCGAACAGGCGATCACCGTGCAGGCGATTTCCGGCTGATCCTCGGCAAGCGACATGATGATGGCGCGCGGCGCGTCATTGGAAGATGCAAGGGCCTCGGCAAGCGCAAGCCTGACCTTCGGCGACGGATCATCCAGAAGATAGGTCATCGCCATCAGGGCGGCGCGATGTTCCTCAGGCCCGAGGTCGGACTGGATGAAGGCGCTTGCCAGCGCACGCGCGGCCCGCGCCCGATCGCCGGTCCTTGCTGTTTCAGCCCAACGTAGAAATGCCTGTACAATCACAATGCGCCCCGGAAATCCTGCCGATGCCCGCACGGCCCGACATCCGGAACGCTAATTTGAAAAGGTTAATATTGGTTCACCACGTTCATTAACCTCAATGCCCGCACCCCATTTACCGCGCCGGACGCGCCAGCTGGAACACATCCGCGCCGCCATCGGCATAATCCATATAGCCCATGCGGCCGATCGGCCTTGCCAGATCCATGGCGATTCGCCCGTCGCGAATGATCGCCTCGCTGATATGGATGCCGACCACCTGGCCGAAAACCATGAAGGCCTCCGACTTTTTCCCGTCCAGACCCTTCGGCTGGATGATGTCGGTCAGCCGGCATTCCAGCGCCGCATAGGCCTCGGCCACATAAGGCGCATCGATAACCTGCCCCATTGCCGCGGTCAGCCCGGCTAGCTCGAACTCGCTCACACCGTAATCGACCGGTGCCGACGACGCGTTGACGTGATCCACCAGATGACGGCTTGCCAGGCTTGCCGTGAAGACGCCCGTCTCCTCGGCATTCCTCAAGCTGTGTTTTCGCCCGGAGGACGAAAACATCACCAGTTTCGGGCTGTCGGACACGATGTTGAAAAACGAATAGGGCGACAGATTGAACGACCCGTCCCTGCCCTTCGTTCCGATCCAGCCGATCGGCCGCGGCGCCACGATCGCCTTGAAGGGATCGTGCGCCATGCCGTGATCGTTGGTATCCGTACGGTAGAACATCGGGCACCCCATCTCAGGCATAGGTGAGGATATCGGCGAGCTGCGGGCGTGGCCGGTCCGGTGTCGCAAAGTCGCTGGAACCGATATGGATGAAGCCGGCTACCTTCTCGCCGTCGTTGACCCCAAGCGCCTTGAGCGCCTTGTCGTCATAGGCAACCCATTCGGTGCGCCAATTGGCGACGTAACCGCGCGCTTCGCAGGCCATCAGCATGTTGAGGCAGACGGCGCCGGCAGACAGAACCTGCTCCCATTCCGGGATCTTGACATGCGGCGCGGCCGTGCTGATCACGCCGACGACGAGCGGCGCGCGGGTGAAACGCGCGAGTTCGGCATCTTTGGCGGCATCCGTCATCTCGCCATTCTGCTGCAGCGCGATCTCGAGGAACGTCTCCCCGAGCGCCTTGCAGATATCGCCGCGATAAACGACCAGACGCCAGGGCGCGAGCTTGCCGTGATCGGGAACCCTGGTCGCGGAGGTGAGTATCTCTTCGAGTTCGGAAGCATCCGGACCGGGCCCCTTGATCTGCGCGACGGGCGTTGAGTGGCGTTCACGCAGGTAATCGATCAGCTTTACGTCATTGCTCATGTCGGAAACTTCCATTTCGTGGCAGGTGCCAGGGGATTTGATGGTCCATTCGATGGGGTGTGGTAGAATGAGGCCTTGAATTTGCCTTTCCCATACGTTTCAAGTGGCCAGAGAAAAAACAAGAGTCAACCGGTCATCGAATGTCAGGCATCCTCCTTGCGCGCCTCGTAATCCTTGCGGAAGCATTTCTGCTTCTTTTGCCGGCGGCAAGCCATGCCCAGGACGCAGACGCCTTCAAGAGCTTTAAGCAGCTGGACAGCTCCGCCAAGATGCCGAAGCTGAACGCCTTCTCGCCTTCGTCGATCCTGCCGCAGAGCGCCGTTGCAAAGGACGTGCGTTTTTCCGCCAAGCTGACGAATAACGGCGAAGTGATGCAGGAAGGCCTTGCCTGGCGGGTATTCAGCCCGATCGCCGGCGAAGACGGCAAGCTGCCGCTCGTGGCAAGCTCGGACGGTGGTTCAGCCGATTTTCAGCTGGCGCCGGGCGACTATTTCATCAACGTCGCCTTCGGCCGCGCCGGCATCACCAAGAAGCTCACTGTTCCCGCCGAAGGCAATATGTCGGAGCAGACACTGGTGCTCGACGCCGGTGGCTTCGTATTGAACGCGGTTGCCGGGACCGACCAGCGCATTCCGCCGAACCAGCTCAGCTTTTCGGTCTACTCTTCCGAAGTGCGCGAAAACGGCGACCGCGCGCTTGTCATGGCGGATGTGAAACCCAATACGATCGTACGCCTGAACGCCGGCACCTATCACATCGTCTCGGAATACGGTGACATCAACGCCGTTGTGCGCGCCGACATCCAGGTCGAGGCCGGCAAGCTCACCCAGGCGGTGATGCAGCACAAGGCGGCCCAGATCACCCTCAAGCTGGTTTCGCAGTCCGGCGGAGAAGCGATTGCCGATACCGCCTGGTCGGTTCTGACCGCAGCGGGCGACGTCGTCAACGAAAGCGTCAGCGCCTTTTCGACCATGGTCCTGTCCGAAGGCGACTATCTGGCCGTCGCCCGCAACAAGGACAAGACCTATCAGCGCGAATTCAGCGTCAAGGCCGGCCGCAACACCGATGTCGAAGTGCTGATGCGCAATCCGCTCAATACCGGCGAAACGGCCGCGGTCGAACAGCAGGACTGACGGAAAGCTATTCTCGACAGTCCATTATGAAATCGATCTGTCGCGGGCCTGCCTCTGCTGAGGCGCGATCCGTTTGACGTGTCGCTACAACTACACCTAGACTGGCATCAAAACAGTGAAGCAACCACGGCTTCAAGGGAAGATGTCTATGTCTCGCAAGGATTTCGATCCTGAAACCATCGTGCCCGATGGCCGCCCTGCAACCAAGGGCGTGGTTTTTGATCCAGATGCGGAGGGTGCCTGGCGCGGCGCTCTTTTCGGCGAGGTCCTCAATGGACCGGTCACTGTGCTTGCCTATGGCAATGACACGCCGGGGCAAGGCCCCAAGCTGCATGTCCACCCTTACGACGAAACCTTCATCATCATCGCGGGCAGAGCAAGGTTCTTTGTCGGCGACGACGTGATCGAGGCTGGCGCGGGAGAAGCGGTGCTCGGCCCAGCAGGCGTTCCCCACCGGTTCGAAAACCTTGGTCCCGGGCGACTGCAGACGATCGATATTCATCACTCGACCCGCTGGATCCAGACGGATCTGGACTAAGCGATCAGGCGGCCTCTTTGTGAAGCGCGTCTCGCGCGGCCAGTCTCTTTTCCTGGAACTTGGCAAGCCGCGAGCGCTTTGCCGGTCTCATCGAGAATACCGCGTCGTGAAGCACTGCCAGCAGGTCCTTGCGATCCTTGATGCCGGAGAGGTCTTCCCAGGTCATCATCGCACCTGCCCGCGCGCGGATCGCGCTGCCGGACAGCCGCTTGAATTCGCGGATCAGCAGCGACAGCCTGAGCGTCAGGGACAGTTTGCTGGCGATGTGGAAAAGCGGGCCGTTCTGTCCTTCGAAATAGATCGGCACGACATCGGCCTTGGCGGACTGCACCAGCTTTGCCGCAAAAATCTTCCAGGGAAGATCTTCCGCTGCGCCAAATCCCTTTTTCGCCGTGGCGACACCACCGGCCGGGAAGATGATGACCGTCACGCCTTCTTTGAGAAGCTTCAGCGATTCGTGCCGGGTCTGCATGTTGATCGCCAGCGCCTCCTTGGTTTCCTCGAAGGAAACCGGCAGCGAATAAGGTGCGATTTCAGGCACTTTCAGCAATTCGTTGTTGATCAGAACGCGGAACGGCCGGCCGAGCTGCTCGGCCATGGCGAGAATTGCGATCCCATCACCAATGCCGAAAGGATGGTTTGCGACGATGACGAGCGGTCGCCCCTCTTCGATGGCTGGAAGCCACTGGCCCTGCACATCCAGTTCGACGTCGATGAGGTCGAGCATCTTGCCGAACACGCGATCGGTCTTGCCGACGATGTCGGTGCGCCAGATGTCGTAGAGGCGGGCGTAACGGTCGCGGCCCGAGAGGCCTTCGATGGAGCGGATAAACCAGCGTTTCAGCTTGGGGTCCCGCTCGTTAGCGTAGGAAAGTTCCTTGAAGCGCATTCGGTCTCCGCGGAACATCCGCCATTGTTGACGACGATAGAATATTTCAGATCAGTGACAGAATTCTGACAGCGCCCGTGAATGACGGGCGCTGTCGATGGTCAAGAGATCAGGCTGCCTTGATCCGGGCGGCCTTGCGGCGCTTGACGTCCGGCGGCGTCGCCTCGTCGACGAGCGAAGCGATCGCCTCGTCGAGCGACATCGCGGTCTGAGCCTGCGAACCGAGACGACGGATATTGACCGAACGCTGCTCGGCTTCCTGCCGGCCGCAGACGATGATCACCGGGACCTTGGCAACCGAGTGCTCGCGGACCTTGTAGTTGATCTTTTCGTTGCGGAAGTCGGTTTCGACCTGCAGGCCTGCCTCGCGCAGCTGCTCGGCAACCTCGCGACCGTAATCGTCGGCATCGGACGTGATCGTGGCAACAACGACCTGAGTCGGCGCAAACCACAGCGGCATATGGCCGGCGAAGTTCTCGATCAGGATGCCGAGGAAACGTTCCATCGAGCCGCAGATGGCGCGGTGGATCATCACCGGCTGGGTCTTTTCCGAGTTCTGGTCGATATAGAAGGCGCCGAAGCGTTCCGGCAGGTTGAAGTCGACCTGCGTCGTGCCGCACTGCCATTCACGGCCGATCGCGTCCTTCAGCGTATATTCGAACTTCGGACCGTAGAACGCGCCCTCGCCCGGCAGGATGCCGGTTTTGATGCGGCCGCCCGACTGTTCCTCGATCGTCTTCAAAACGTCCGTCATCACGCTTTCGGCGCGATCCCAAAGATCGTCCGTGCCAACGCGCTTTTCAGGGCGGGTCGACAGCTTGACCACAACTTCCTCGAAGCCGAAGTCTTCGTAGACCGACAGGATCAGCTCGTTGATGCGCAGGCATTCGGCCGCCAGCTGCTCGTCGGTACAGAAGACGTGCGCATCGTCCTGCGTGAAGCCACGCACGCGCATCAGGCCGTGCAGAGCCCCGGATGCCTCATAGCGATGCACGAGGCCGAATTCGGCAAGGCGAATCGGCAGTTCGCGATAGGACTTCAGACCATGCTTGAAGATCTGCACGTGGCCGGGGCAGTTCATCGGCTTCAGTGCGAAGACGCGGTTATCTGCTTCCTCGTCCTTCGGATGAGTAAACGCATAGGCGGATTTTACCGCGAACATGTTTTCCTGGTACCAGCCCCAGTGACCGGATGTTTCCCACAGCGAGGCATCGAGCACCTGCGGTGCGTTGACCTCTTCATAGGTGCCGGCCAGGCGGCGGCGCATATAGGCCGTCAGCGTCTGGAACATGCGCCAGCCCTTGCCGTGCCAGAAGACCACGCCCGGACCTTCTTCCTGGAAATGGAAGAGATCCATCTCGCGGCCGAGCTTGCGGTGATCGCGCTTTTCGGCTTCGGCCAGAACGTGAAGATACTGGTCGAGCTCTTCCTGGGTCGACCAGGCCGTGCCGTAGATGCGCGTCAGCATCGGCTTGGTGGAATCGCCGCGCCAATATGCACCGGCAACCTTCATCAGCTTGAAGGCAGTGCCGATCTGGCCCGTCGAGGCCATATGCGGACCGCGGCAGAGGTCGAACCAGCCGCCCTGATTGTAGATCTTCAGCTCCTGGCCTTCGGGGATCATGTCGACCAGCTCGACCTTGTAGGCCTCGCCCTTGTCGGCAAACACGTCCTTGGCCTTTTCTCTGGACCAGATTTCCTTGGTGAAGGCGGCGTTTTTCTGAATGATCTCCTTCATCTTCTTTTCGATCTTGGGCAGATCTTCGGGCGTGAAGGGCCAGTCTTCGCGGCTTTCCGGATGGACGCGCTTGAAGTCGTAATAGAAGCCGTTTTCGATGACCGGGCCGATCGTCACCTGGGTGCCGGGCCACAGATCCTGCACGGCCTCTGCCATGACGTGGGCGGCATCGTGACGGATCAGTTCGAGCGCGCGCGGATCGGTGCGCGTGACGATCTCGATCTTTCCGTCAGTGACGGGATCGGAAAGGTCGCGCAGCTCGCCATCGAGCGCGATCGCCACAGCCTTCTTGGCCAGCGACTTGGAAATGGATTCGGCGACGGCAAAGCCGGTTGTGCCCGCGTCATACGCGCGGACGGAACCATCGGGAAATGTAAGGGAAACGGACATCTGAATTCTCCTGTCCAGTCCCGCCAACGAATGCGGGTGGTCAAAAAAGGACCGCAGCGGCTTTGCCGGCGCGGCATCGAACGCGTGCGTGATAGTCAAAAATCGCTGCGGAGTAAAGGTTAGCGGGCCTTTCGTCCGGCATACCAGAGCAGCCACGGCATCCAGCGCCGGGTTCCGGTTTCAAGCGCTTCCGGCACCGGATCGAGCCCGGAGGTTCCACCCGGCCCGCAGCGGCCGACCCGAAACAGCGTCAGCCAGAAACCGGACCAGAAACCGTGCCGTGCAAAGGCTTCATAACCGTATTCCGAACAGGTCGGGATATGCCGGCAGGAATTGCCGATAAAGCCGGACAGCGTCAATTGATAGAAGCGGATGACGCCCATGCCGATGAGCCGTCCAGGCGTTTTGCGGAACGGGCCTTGCCAGTTGCGGGAGCGGCGTTGACCGGACTTCCTCCCATTGCCATCTGAAGGCGAACACGATGGGCACATTAGCGCAGGCCGCTGTTGGCACCGCGCGTGGCGAAGGTCGGCGACGGCCCCTCATCCGGCTGCCGCCACCTTCTCCCCGCATACGGGGAGAAGGCATATGCCGCACGGTCCTGCGCGATCTCCCTTGCGACACTGATGCAAGGATGGATCGTGCATTCGGCATCGCCGCAATTGTCTTTCTCCCCGTCAAAACGGGG
>UBXM01000010.1:0-174214 GCA_900469445.1 Hyphomicrobiales bacterium | reverse complement strand
GCAGGCGGATGAGGGGCGGCGCCAGCGCTGATCGTATCAACATGAGCAACTTACGCCTCCAGCTTTGCAGCCTGCTTTGCCTCGATCTGATCCAGCGCATCGACGACCGCATCGAAGGTCAGCATGGTCGAGGCGTGGCGCGCCTTGTAATCCTTGACGGGCTTCAGATATCGCATGTCCTCGAAACGGTCCGAAGGACCCTCGCCGCCATCCTTCAGCATCGCCAGCATGTCGGCACGCGCCTGACGCAGTTCGGCGGCAGTCGCGCCGATGACGTTGAGCGCCATGATGGCGGATGAAGCCTGGCCGAGAGCACAGGCCCGCACCTCGTGGGAAAAGTCGGATACGACGTCGCCGTCGAGCTTGAGATAGACACGAACCTTCGACCCGCAAAGCTTTGAAAGCTTCTCGGATGTCGCATCCGCGTTCGCCAACGCGCCGGCGCGTGTGATATTGCCGGCAAATTCGAGGATCTTGTTGTTATAGATGTCGTCCATGCGATGCGTCCGTTTCGTCGTGAGCGCCCCAATAATCCGCCCGGTGATCCAGTGAACGGATCGTCACGTAAAGGCTCTTGGGAATGCGCCTTTATCTGACTATATGTGATGCCTTGAAGCGATGATCAATAAAACAGGTTTTTGCCAATTTTGAGCCTCGGCGGAAGAGAATACCTTGTCAAAAGCCCCGCCAGCGATCAGATACGGGCCTTGAGACAGGCTTGAACGGCGCAAACTCGCTTATGTGAGACGTCGGAATGCTTATGATGACACACCCGAATGTATGTCGGATGCGGCCTTGAACCGCATCGGGAGACAATAGATGGATGCGATTGTGAAGAATTTTCCGGCCGCCGGCCAGGAGCAGGTAAAGGACAAGGCACAGCAGCCGGTTCGTCCGACCCAGCAGGAGGCCGAAGAGGCAGTCCGTACGCTGTTGCGTTGGGCGGGCGACGATCCGGCACGCGAAGGCCTGCTCGACACGCCGACACGCGTGGCCAAGGCCTATCGCGAACTGTTTGCCGGCTACGAACAATCCTACCAGGAAGTGCTCGGCCGCACTTTCGAGGAAATGTCGGGCTTTGACGACATCGTGCTCGTGCGCGACATTCCTTTCTTCTCCCATTGCGAACATCACATGCTGCCGATCAAGGGCATGGCGACGGTCGCCTATCTGCCGAACGGCCCGGTGCTCGGCCTGTCGAAGATCGCCCGCGTGATCGAAATCTTCGGCCGCCGTCTGCAGACCCAGGAAAACATGACGGCGCAGATCGCCAATGCGATCCAGGACACGCTGAAGCCGCGCGGCGTCGCGGTTCTCATCGAGGCCGAACATATGTGCATGGAAATGCGCGGCGTGCAGAAGCAGGGCTCGCGTACGCTGACCACCACATTCACCGGCGAATTCAAGACCAACGCGACCGAGCAGGCACGTTTCTTCACGCTTGCCCGCAACAGGTAATTCCCCGCAGCAGGTAATTCCATGACGCTCAAGGATTTCACCGCACCCTCCGCCAACAAGGCCGAGCTCGAGGGTGCGGGTCTTTTTACGCCGCGCTTCGATGCGAACGGCCTCGTAACCGTTGTCGTGACCGATTTTCGCGACGGCGAGTTGCTGATGGTCGCGCATATGAATGCCGAGGCGCTGCGCCTGACCGTCGAGACCGGCATCGCCCATTATTACAGCCGTTCGCGCCAATCGCTCTGGAAGAAGGGCGAGACCTCCGGCAATCTGCAGACCGTACACGAGATCCGCACCGATTGTGATCAGGACGCAATCTGGCTGAAAGTCTCCGTCGCCGGCCATGACGCGACCTGCCACACGGGCCGCCGCTCCTGTTTCTATCGGGCAGTAACAAAAGATGACGACAGGGCCATCCTTGAAATCCGGGATGATGCGCGTCATTTTGATCCTGAAGCCGTATATTCCAGCAAGCCGACTGAATAGGTAACTGCCTCGTTCCGATCCAGCTCCCGCCAGAGTAAACGCTTTCGAAACCATCCGATGCGTTAATCGTCGATCACGCAATGATCGGCTCAGGAGGGTATGGATCAATGCTGAACTGGAGTTGGAACCGTCAGGCCGCATCACCGGATGCCGGTATCACGCGATCCGAACAGCCAACGCCGCCGGTCGTGATCGCCCCTCCCGCGAAAGCCAAACTGTCGCTTGCCCTTGGCGGCGGCGCCGCTCGGGGCTGGGCCCATATCGGCGTCCTGCGCGCATTGGATGAGGCCGGCATCGAAGTCGGCATGATCGCCGGCACCTCGATCGGCGCACTCGTCGGCGGCTGTTATCTCTCCGGCAAACTCGATGAGCTCGAAGCCTTTGCCCGTTCGCTGACCATGCGCCGCATTGCGGCGCTTCTCGACCTCACCATCGGCGGCGGCGGCCTTCTCGGCGGCATGCGGCTGACCAAGCGCATGCAGGAACATCTCGAAGGCCTGGCGATCGAAGATCTCGACCGGCCTTTCGTTGCCGTCGCGACCGAACTCCTGACCGGCCATGAAATCTGGATCTCCAGCGGATCGCTGATCACCGGCTTGAGAGCGTCCTACGCCCTGCCCGGCATTTTCGAGCCGGTCAAATGCAACAACCGGACGCTGGTCGATGGCGCACTGGTCAATCCCGTGCCGACATCGGTCTGCCGCGCCTACGAACAGCCGCTCGTCGTCGCCGTCAACCTGAACTACGAGATTTTCGGCCGATCGGCAGTGGTCAAGCATAATGCAAGCGTCCAGACTTTCGACGAAGTGATCCGCGAAAAGTCCGACGAGGCCAAAGTGGGCATGACCGGCACCATGGTGCAGGCCTTCAACATCATCCAGGAACGCATTTCCCGCGCCCGACTGGCCGGCGACCCGCCGGATCTGGCGCTACACCCGCGGCTTGCAGATATCGGCCTGTCGGAATTCCACCGTGCCGGTGAAGCGATCGAGCGCGGATATGAGGAAACAATGGCGCAGATCGGCGCGTTGAAACGCATGCAGGAAGTATTCGCCCGCTGATGCGGGCGAAACAGACTTTCATATCTCCAAGCCGTGCCTCAGCTCGCGATATAGGCCTTCATCTGCTCGGCTTCGTGCTCGACTTCGCGCATGCGCGCCTTGACCACGTCGCCGATGGAAATGATCCCTGCAAGCTTGCCATCGGTTTCGACGGGAACGTGACGGAAACGGCCGGCGGTCATCATCTCCATGACCTCATCGACCGTCTGCTCCTCGCGACAGCGCGTCACGTCGGTCGTCATCATCGCCTGCACCGGCTCTTCGAGTGCGGCAACGCCGTGCGTCGCAATCGTCCTGACCAGATCGCGCTCTGTAAAGATGCCGGCGATACGTCCCTCCAGACCGGCCACGATCACGGCACCGATCTTCCTCTCGTTCAGCACCGAGGCGACATCCAGCAGCTTCCGGTCCGGCTCGACCGTCTGAACTTCGCGTCCCTTGGCATCAAGCATCATCTTTACGGTAGTCGACATGCCTTCTCCTTACCAATCCACATGGCCAATCAGCGTACCGAATATCTCCTCCTCAAAGATTTCCGGCCCTGTTCCATACATCTGGAATTGTAGAACGGGCCTGACGGTAGTTCAAGCGGCGGTCACTACAGCTCCCGGTAGCGGATGGGATCGAACAGAGCGAAAAGAAGAAAGCCGAACAGAAAACCTCCGATATGCGCATCCCAGGCGATATCGCCCGCATTGCTGCCGATCAGCGGCAGGCCGATGGCGATGAGGATGTTTCCGAAGAACCACATTGCGGTAAAGATCACCACCGTGCGGTTCGAAAACGCGCCGAGGATCGACTGCCGGGGATAGAGATGGCCATGCGTGCGGTCATAACCGCCGCCATCGGGAAAGGCGAAACGGCAGGCCGCGCCCATCAACGCAGACACCACGCCGGATGCACCGATCAGCAGTGTCTCCTCGCCCCAATGAAGGCCGGCATGAAAGAAAGCCGCCGCGGCCGCCGACAGAACCCAGAAGATCAGGTAGCGAACCGCTCCGATACGCCGCACGACCGGTGTGCCGAACGCGGCAAGCCACAAGGCATTGAAAGCGATATGCTCGACGCTGCCATGCAGCAGCGAATAGGTGACCGGCGTCCAGAGCCATTCAAGTCCCTGCTCGGAGAGCGGGAAGACGTAACGGATCGGCGTGAAAGCCAGCGTCACGATGAACTCGAGGCGAGCGTCACCGTGCAGAAGATATTCCTGAATGATGTAGAGCACCGCCAGCAGCGCCATGCTGGCAAGAAGAATACCCGGCATATTGAAGACCGGCTGCCTCTCGCGCTTTCCGTTATCCGAAAACGCCTCGTTATCGGGGGCCATGTCGGGCCTCTCGTCCATGGCCAATCCTTCCGTCATCAGCAGTAGGAGCAGGCATACAGCAGCCATAAGGGCTTGAAAAGCCATGCATGCCGGGCGCACCGGCACCAGATGAACGCGCCCGCCCCGCCCAGCCGCACAACTGGCACGGTTTTCGCTCCGTAATGCCTATCCACATGTCTCCACGGGGTAATCTGGATCATTATTGGACAGGAATGACGCATGCAAAACACGCCAACACAAGAAATCCTTAACTACTGGAACGGCTTACGAGGCAGCCGGCCAGCCCCGCTGCGTTCAGAGATAGATCCGTCGGCCTTGCGCCGTTTCCTGCCACATCTGTTCATCGTCAACGCGACCATTTCCGATCGTCCGACTTTCGCCCTTGCGGGTACACGCATATGTGAACTCTTCGATCGCGAACTTCGCGGTCTCGATTATGCATCCATGTGGCTCGACGCCGAAGACGATGCGCCGGCGACCATTCTGAACCACGTCCTGTTCTACGAAAGACCGGCACTGCTGGATATCCGATTGCCGCATGACGGCAATATTTACGCCCACGACCTGCTTCTGATGCCGGTCCGCTCGCAGGGCGTCAGAAGTGACCGCGTCCTGGGCGCACTCGTTCCGCGCGCGACGCCGCTTCCCTTCACGGCCTTGCCTGTGCCGGGGCTTGCCTTTGAAAGCTGGGGCTTCGTCACTCCGGACGGGACACGACCGACGATGAGCGCCGACAGTCACATCTCTACAGCCATGCCGGTGACCTTCTTCCGTCGGCTGGTCGGCCAGCGATCCGCCCAACCCGGACGATAGCGCCAGGCCACGGGACAACCATCTGTTAACGGGCTAATGTTATCTCTGATTAAGTAGCAGCTCAGAGTTAGCCATACCGATGTATTCCTTCCAGCCGGCACAGACCCAACCGACGCACACGATCGCTGCCCAGCGTTCGTTTCAACGCGTCACGGTCAATGTCGAAGGAAGATTGATGCTGGCCAACCATGAGGAATACCCCTGCACCGTCGTCGACATGTCGCCCGGCGATGTACGCTTCGTCTGCGCCGGACAGCCGCGTGTCAACGAGCGCGTCATTGCCTATCTCGACCATCTCGGCCGCCTTGAAGGCAATGTACTCAGCCTCTCGAATGACGGTTTCGTCATGTCGGTCAACGCCACCGAGCGCAAGCGCGAGAAACTGGCGGCTCAGCTGACCTGGATTGCCAACAAGCACGAACTCGGCCTACCGGAAGATCGTCGACACGATCGCCTGACACCGCGCACCACATTGACGGAACTGACACTCGAGGACGGCAGCCGCTACGCCTGCCGCCTGATGGACTTGTCCCTGTCGGGCGCCGCAGTCGATATCGAAATTCGCCCGGCGCTTGGAACACCGGTCCGGCTTGGAAACATGCGCGGCCGCGTCGTCCGTCATTTCATGGAAGGCGTCGCGATCGAGTTCAACTCGGTCCAGTCACGTGAAGCCCTGACGGCCTTCCTCTAAACCACCCGTTCGCATTTCAGACCGACAAGCCGCCCGTCACCCTGCCCAAAATGGCACGGTTAGGGCGGCTTTCTGCGCTTAACCGTCCGAAAATCATCCAGTCTCGAAAAAAAATGTATCTTTTCGGGATTTTTTTCGAGGCCGTTTTGACCGCTTCGGAGGGCGTTTTTGCCCGTCTTTCGTCCATACCGAGCCCTGCGCATGGCACCAACCGAAGCCATCCGGCACCGACACAGCTCTCGGCAGACAGGCACCCGAGCAGACCTCGCGGCTGAAAATCCAAGGACTTACGTCTCGAAACTTCGAATTTGCCTCGAATTTTAGCTAAATTTGTCGCGAATTTTCGAAGTTTTTTATTCGAATACTGCGCGTGTTTTATTCGGTTTTTCGTCAATATCTATTACAATAAGCGATTGATTTTACGTCGCTATTTTCCGTTCGATCAAAGGCTTTCCGGCACTGTCACCTCAACCACGGGGAGACAGAAAAATGACGCTTCCGAAAAGACTTGCACAGGCAATCCTGACCGCCGCCATTGTTATCGCAGCTGCAGCACCATCGCTCGCAAAGCCGGCCGGAGCCATGAGCGTCATCGGTAAGGCCAGCCCGCCGATCGGCCATTACCAGTTCTGCAAGGCCTATGCGAGCGAATGCAAGCCGCTCAAGCGCGATGCCGGCCCGGCAGCCCTGACCGAAGACAAGTGGCGCACGCTTCTCGACGTCAACTATACGGTCAACACCGAGATCACCCCGATGACCGACCAGGAACTCTACGGCGTAGAGGAATACTGGACCTACCCGACGACTGCCGGCGATTGCGAAGACTTCGTTCTCCTGAAGCGCAAGATGCTGATGCAGAAGGGTTTCGACGCCTCCGACCTGCTCATCACCGTCGTGCTGCAGCCGAATGGCGAAGGCCATGCCGTATTGACCGTGCGCACCGATCGCGGCGACTATGTCCTCGACAACATGCGCAACAAGGTTCTTCTCTGGGCGGACACCGAATACACCTACCTGAAGCGCCAGGACAGCAGCGATCCTTCGCGCTGGGTTAAGCTTCAGGACGGCCGCGCCATCGCTGTCGGCAGCGTCAGCTACTAATCGTCCAGCATCGAATTCACCGAAAATTAACCCTGCCCGCGAGACTATCGCGGGCAGAGGCGTTTGGACCCCGTATCCTGTTCCGGTCCCCGCATCATGATATCTGGACACGGGGATAGACCATGACACGCCGCGCCTCAGCGCCGCAGCAGGAAGACCTGCCGCTGATCTCCGACCGACTTCTCCTGCGCCTTACGCTTATCACCGCCCTTCTCGTGCTGATCACGCTGGCGATCAGCATAGGCGGCCGCTGGCTGGGTCAGCACATGGCGCTTGGCGGCCATTCGGAAAGCGGCGCCATGCTTGCCGTGACGATCGGTGAAGACACGCTGCAGATTCCCGAAAACACCGTCCGCTTTGCAGAACAGCGCCATTCCGGCCCCGCCGAACGGATAGACCTCTACCTGACATGGCCGGGATTGACGGGCTACGGCCACGAGCGGCGCGGCAGTTTCGACAATATCGACAATCCCGACCTGCTGCTGTTCCTGCAGATTTCCCAGAGCACGATGTCGAAGGACATGTCGGGCAGGCTTGAGCCGATCTACACCCAGCTCTTCGACGGCCCGCCCGCATCATTCGGCAATGGACTGACGCTTCACCATCTCCGCAACACGAGCGGTTACGGTTCCGAAGTTCTCCTGACGGCGGAACGTCCCGGCCAGCCGCCCTTCGCCGTGCGCTGCCTTTTGCCGTCTGCTGGAGAGCGCGCCACCAGCGGTGATTGCCAGCGGGATATCCATGTCGGCCGCGACCTCACGGTCCTTTACCGATTCTCCAGCAGCCTTTTGAAGGACTGGAATCATATTGATGCCGCAGTTCAGTCCTTTGTGAGCGCGCGGCTTGATGCACCCGGAAGCATTTCCGCGCCGAAAGGCGACTAAAATGCCTCAAATCGAAGTAAGTCGCCGTTCATCATAAACCTCTTGGTAACGCTGTTCTCCTAGATTGCTTCTCTAGCAGTCCGGGGTGGGGGCACGTCCGGATCTATTGAAAAATGTCAAAATCGATGAGTGCGGCAGTGTTGAAAACCTTGTTCCCGGCGTCCCTCCCCAAGGGTGCAGTGAAAATGCAGGCGAAACGCCTTGGATACTTCTTCGCAATTGCGTTGTCGTTGTCCGCTATGGCACAGCCGGCTCATGCCGACCCCAAATATGCAGGCATTGTCGTCGACGCCAAGTCGGGCAAGGTGCTTTACGGCGAAGACCCGGACGGGCTGCGCTATCCGGCATCTCTCACCAAGATGATGACCCTTTATCTGACCTTCGAAGCGCTTGAAGCCGGTCGCTTCAGCCTCGACTCCAAGGTTCCCGTCTCGGCCAACGCGGCGAAGGAGCCGCCGTCGAAGCTTTACGTCAAGGCAGGCGGCAGCGTAACGGTCGACCAGGCGATCCGCGCCCTGGTCACACGCTCGGCAAACGACGTCGCCACCGCACTCGGCGAATATGTCGGCGGCTCGGAATCACGTTTTGCACAGATGATGACGAACAAGGCGCGCGCACTCGGCATGACGCGCACGACCTATCGCAATGCTCACGGCCTGCCGAACACCGCGCAGATGACCACGGCTCGCGATCAGGCCCGCCTCGGCATCGCCCTGCGCCAGCACTTCCCGCAATATTACCACTATTTCGGCATCCGCTCCTTCCAGTACGGCAAGGTGACGATCGGCAACCACAATCGCCTCGTCGGCACGGTCAAGGGCGTGGACGGCCTCAAGACGGGTTACACCCGCGCAGCAGGCAGCAACCTCGCCACGTCCGCTGAACTGGACGGACGTTCGATCGTTGCCGTCGTTCTTGGTGGTCGCTCCAGCGCCGCCCGTGATGCGACGATGCGCAAACTTGTAGCCCAGTACCTGCCGAAGGCATCCCGCGGCGGCCGCACCAACCTCATCGCCTCCCGCTCACCGATTGCCGATCCAGCCACTCCGGTTCCGCGCCAGCCTGAAGTCGCCGCTGAAGTTTCCGAAGGTCGGCAGGTGGCTGCACTCGACCTGCCCAATAGCGGTCCGCTTCCGGATGCCCGTTACGAACAGCGCGAAGCGCGCCCGACCGCACCGCTTGCCGTGCCGAAAATGGCCGCTGCATCCGCGTCTGCCTATGCCGGCGAAAGCGCACAGAGCAGGTCCGCAACCCAGGCCCTGGCTGCCCTTACACCCCCGGCCTCCATTCCCAAGCGCGAAGCCGCCGCCACCAAGCGCGACCTGCCGTCTGAGCCGGTCGACCAGGTCACCACGGCTTCGACCCGCACCGCCGCGTCGGCTTCGGCAATGTCCGGCTGGGTCATTCAGATTGGCGTCTCTCCGAGCGAGAAGATGGCCCTCGATCTCCTGCACAGTGCGCAGGATAAAGGCGGCAAGGTATTGCGTTCCGCCAAACCCTTTACGGTCGCCTTTAGCAACAAGGGCGAACAGATTTACCGCGCTCGCTTCGGTGGTTTCGACGATCAGAAGACCGCGGTCGATGCCTGCAACACGCTGAAAAAGAAGGGCGTAAGCTGCTGGGCGTCCATGCAGTAAGGGTGGGGGCTTGCGGCCCTCGCTCGACACCGAGCCTGAACAAGGCTCGGCGAAATCTCGAATTGTAATGTGTAAACGGGGTTTCCGATGGGAATGAATGAAAATAGCGCCAATTTCGGAACGGCCCATATGTCTCGGGCCAGAGGCGTGGCACTCAATCCGCTTCACGAAGCGGCGATGCGGCTCGCAGGCCTTGGCCTCACCCGCTCGAAGGAAAAGACGAGGGATCTGGTCTCCCTGCTGCTCAGCCATGGCGCCCGCGCCTGGCGTCAATCGCAGCCCGAAGCCGGCATCCATCTGCATGTGGCCGCGCATTCCGGCCGTGCGCCTGTGCGGATGAAGCTTCCGGCCAAGGCGGAAGTTTAAAGCAACCCCAGATCAGACAATTCGCGGCGCAGGTCTTCCGGCAGCGCCGCGACATCATCGCCCAGCGCACCGAGATCGCGCGGCTTCTCCTCATCCTTCAGGTAGCGCCAGCCCTGAAACGGCCGTTTCGGCTGTGATGCGGTTTCGATCACTTCCGGCCCCAGAACCAGCTCACACCTCTGAATGCCATCTGCGCCGGTAAAGGTGCGCAGATCGAGCAGTTTCTGCCGGGCGGAAACCTGCCCCTTGATCACCCAATAAAGAGAACCGCCGTCGAGCAGTTCATCGACGCGCTTCGGCACCATGCGGGTCGTATGGATGCTGTGCGGCTCGAGGCCGGCAGCCATCGCGGTCAGTGATCGCTCGGAAACCCAGTCCCTCAGATCCTGGATACTGTCAGCACCGACGCAAAGCTTGATGAGATGAAGAGCCATGACTGGCTTGAAGACCCGTGGACGCCGCCAGTCAAGTCAAATCCCGGCCGGGTCCACAATCATCGGCGCGATCAGCACTCCACCACATTGACGGCAAGCCCGCCGGTGGAGGTTTCCTTGTATTTCTCGCTCATGTCATTGCCGGTCTGGCGCATCGTCTCGATGCAGGCGTCCAGCGGCACGAAATGCGTTCCGTCACCCTTGATGGCAAGCGAGGCTGCGGTTACGGCCTTGACTGCACCCAGCGCATTTCTTTCAATGCAAGGCACCTGAACGAGACCGGCAATCGGATCGCATGTCATGCCGAGATGGTGCTCGAGCGCGATCTCGGCGGCGTTCTCGATCTGCTCCGGCGACCCACCCATCACGGCTGCAAGCCCGGCCGCAGCCATGGCAGCGGCGGAACCGACTTCGCCCTGACAGCCGACTTCGGCGCCCGAGATCGAGGCATTGTGCTTGATGATGCCGCCGATCGCTGCTGCCGTCAGCAGGAATTCGCGAATGTCGCCGCGCGTCGCATCCTCGTGGAAATGCAGGAAATATTTCAGCGTCGCCGGGATGACGCCGGCCGCACCATTGGTCGGCGCGGTCACGACGCGGCCGCCGCCGGCATTTTCCTCGTTGACCGCCATCGCATAGACCGAGAGCCAGTCATTAGCGAGGAGGGGATTGGGACGGTTGCTGCGCCATTCCTCGTTGAGGCGATCATGGATCGCCCTCGCCCGCCGTTTGACCTTGAGGCCGCCGGGCATGATACCGTCGACCTTCAGACCGCGATCGATGCAGCCGTTCATCGCATCCCAGATCGCATCGATACCGTCGTCGAGCGCCTGCGGGGTCGTTCGCGTCAGTTCGTTGGCCCGCTTCATCTGCGCGATCGAAAGACCTGCCCCATGCGACATTTCCAGCATCTGCCTGGCCGTCGCAAACGGATAGGGCACGCGCTCGCCGCTGGCTGCATCCTTCGTCGCACGCATCGCGGCAAGCTCCGTATCGGTCACGACAAAGCCACCACCGATCGAATAATAGACACGTTTCAAAAGCAGCCGCCCGTCTTTGTCGAGCGCCGAGAAACTCATGCCGTTGGCATGACCGGGCAGAGCCTGTTTCTTGTCGAAGACAAGGTCGGTTTTCGGCTGGAAGTCGTAGGCCGGATGGCCGGGCGGGGTGACGCGTCCCGTCCGTTCTACTTCGATGATGATCTCGTCCATTCGGTCCGGATCGACGGTATTCGGCGCCTCGCCCATCAGGCCGAGGATGACCGCCCTGCCCGTCCCGTGACCGATGCCGGTAAAGGCAAGCGAACCGTGCAGCGAAGCCTGCAGCGCCGCCACATGGGCACCCGCAGGCCGCGGCCAGTCATCGGACAAGATGAGTTCGAGAAAGCGGTTCGCGGCCGACATGGGCCCCATCGTGTGGGAACTGGACGGCCCGATGCCGATCTTGAAAACGTCGAAGACGGATAGAAACATGGAGGTTCTTCAATCCAGATGCAGACTGACCGATTAAGCTCGACCGCAGCCTATGCCATATGAGTGTGCCGTCATGTTGGCAGTCCGACACCCTATTGGACATCAACGACATCACGCGCACATCTCATATGCGGCCTCCTTGATGGATGCGCAAGTCCACACAAACTGCAGGCACCGATTGGCTGCTCCCCTTGCGGCGACCGCTCAAACAACGCAAAAGTCGCCTTATATTTTTTCGGCTCCCGGCAGTTTTCCATGATTCTGGCAGATTACATCGCGCTCGCCCTGTTCGCCCTTCTCTGGTCACTCTATTCCTGGTTCACGGCCGGCTCGGGAGCAAAACTGCTGCCGCGGCTCAGCCTCAACCAGGCCATGGTCGAGCGGCGGCATCGCTGGATCTACAATTCCCTGAAGCGCGAACTTCGGATGATCGACACGCAGATTTTCGCCGGATTGCAGAACGGAACCGCCTTTTTCGCCACCTCGTCGATCTTCGCGTTGGGCAGCTGTTTTGCGCTTCTCGGCTCGACCGACAAGGTGAACGCGGTTTTCTCCCACCTGCCCATGGTTCCTTATGGCGGACAGGCCGTCTTCGAAATGAAGGTCGGCGGGCTTGCCTTCCTTCTCGGCCATGCCTTCTTCAAGTTCGGCTGGGCCTACCGACTGTTCAACTACTGCACGATCCTGTTCGGCGCATTGCCGATGACCAAGGAGGCCGAAGCCGACCCCGAGGCCGCGCGCAGGGCCGCCGATCATGTCATCCGGATGAACATGATTGCCGCCAAACACTTCAATTCCGGCCTCAGGACACTTTTTCTGTCGATCGGCTATCTCGGTTGGTTCGCCGGGCCCTATGTGTTCATGGCAACGACGGTGATCATCATCGTCGCATTGATCCGTCGCCAGTATTTCTCCGAGGCGCGGCTCGCCATCATGGATGACGACTAAGGATTTAAATAGAGTGACTGCAGCCGACACCCCGAAGCAGCCGACAGGCGAGCGAGCGCCGCGCATTCTTCTGATCGACACGCTGCGCGGCGTGGCGCTGATTGCCATGGCGACCTATCATTTCACCTGGGATCTCGAGTTTTTCGGCTATGTCGATCCCGGCACGGCGACACAGGGCTTCTTCCGCCTTTATGCGCGCGCGATCGCCAGTTCATTCCTGTTTCTGGCCGGCGTGAGCCTCGTTCTGGCGCATGGTCGCGGCATCCGCTGGAACGCGTTCGGCAAGCGCTTCGCCATCGTTGCCGGTGCGGCCGTCGCCATCAGTATCGCCACCCTGTTCGCCTTTCCGCAGGAATGGATCTATTTCGGCATATTGCACAATATCGCCCTGTCGAGCCTGATCGGCGTCGCCTTCCTGCAACTGCCGCTCGCTCTCGCCTTCGCGGTGCCGGCCCTGATCGTTGCCGGCATGATCGTCGATGCCGCCATCATGCCGGGCATCCTGCAATCGCCGCTGTTCGACACGCGATGGCTGGCATGGATCGGATTTGCCGAACTGCCGCCGCGCTCGAATGATTATGTGCCGCTGTTTCCCTGGCTGGCGGCGCTGCTGACGGGGATCGCAGTCACCCGCCTGGCAATCGCGCGCGGCTGGACCGGCCGATTGGCGGAAGTCCAGCGCAACGACACGATGCTTGCCAAGGCCGGCCGCAACAGCCTGATCGTCTATCTGGTACACCAGCCGATCTTGATCGGGCTCGTCTATCTCTTTTCGCTGGTCTCGCCGGCCCCGGCACCCGATCCGCGGCTCGTCTATATGAACAGCTGCCAGCCGAGCTGCCTGCGCGAAACCAATGATGCATCGCTATGCCAGCGATTCTGCGGCTGCACCGCCGACAAGCTGATTGCCGACCAACTGATGACGCCACTGCAAAGCGGTGCGATCGGCGCACAGGACAATCGAATTCAGATCATCGCACAGGAATGCTCGATTTCGCTGGAGCAGCCGTAAACCGGAAAAACGGCCTCAGGTGCCGACGCCGATTTCGGCCAGGCGCGTGAGGCATGCTTCCTCGACATTGTCGAGTTCGGCAAGCGTTTCGTCGATATCCTTGCGCTTCTGCCGAAGGTCTTCACGCTTTTCATCGATGCGTTTCATCAACAGTTTGAGCTGACCCATCTCGCCGGGCGGCTCCTTGTAGACCTGGATGATCTCGCGGATTTCAGCGATCGTGAAACCGATGCGGCGACCGCGAAGGATTTCCTGAATGAGCCGCCGGTCGGTTGCCCGGAACAGGCGCGTCCGTCCCCGGCGCTCGGGATGGATCAGGCCTTCGTCCTCATAGAATCGCAGCGTGCGCGTCGACACGCCGAATTCGCGCGTCAGCTCGGTTATGCTATAATATTTGTCCACGTCGGTTCCTTGCTGTGGCCCGCGAAAATAATTGACTTTTACGTAACAGTCAAACCGCGCCTAATGCAGCAGCCACAGTGTCGCAAGACCGAGAAAGCTCATGAAGCCGGTCATGTCGGTGATTGCAGTCACGAACACGGCCGAGGAAACGGCGGGATCGGTTCCCGCCTTGTCGAGCAGGATCGGAATCATCATGCCGGCCATGGCGGCCGCGAACATATTGATGATCATCGCAGAGGCGATCACCATTCCGAGCTGATAATCCGCAAACCACCAGCCGGCCACCGATCCCACGACGGTTCCAAACAGCGCACCGTTGATCAGGCCGACACCGGCCTCACGGCGCACGACACGCCATGAATTATGGATGTCCAGGTCGCGGGTTGCGAGCGCTCGCACCGTCACCGTCATGGTCTGCGAACCGGCATTGCCGCCCATGCCGGCAACGATCGGCATCAGGATGGCAAGTGCGACGATCTCCTCGATCGTCGCCTCGAACAGTCCGATCACGGATGCCGACAGGAAAGCGGTAACGAGATTGACCATCAGCCACGGCACACGCGACCGCGAAGTGTCCTTGACCGTATCGGACAGTTCTTCGTCACCGACGCCGGAAAGGCGGCGAAAGTCCTCTTCCGCCTCTTCCTGGATCACGTCGACCACGTCATCGATAGTCAGCACGCCGACAAGACGGCCATTGTCGTCGACGACGGCAGCAGACAGAAGGTCGTATTGCTCGAAAATCTGGGCGGCTTCTTCCTGGTCCATGTCGGCCGGGATCGGGTGATTGGTTTCCCGCATGATCGTTTCGATCCTGACCTGCCGCTTGCAGCGCAGGATCCGGTCGAGATCGATGATACCGAGCAGCCGGAACGTCGGATCGATGACGAAGATCTGGGAAAAGCTCTCCGGCAGATTTTCCTCGTCACGCAGATAGTCGATCGTCTGACCGACGGTCCAGAACGGCGGCACGGCGACGAATTCCGTCTGCATGCGCCGGCCGGCCGAGCTTTCGGGATAGTCCAGCGCCCGCAGCAAACGTACCCGTTCGGTAAACGGCAGCTGCGCGAGGATTTCTTCCCGGTCCTGATGATCGAGGTCTTCGAGAATATAGACGGCATCATCCGAATCGAGTTCGCCGATCGCCGCCGCGATCTGCTCGTTCGGCATCTGGTCGACGATTTCGAGGCGGATGGCCTCGTCGACTTCGGTCAGCGCCGTAAGGTCGAAATCCTTGCCGAGCAGTTTGACCAGCGCGAGACGCTGATCCGGCAGGATCGATTCGAGCAGGTCGCCGAGTTCCGATTCGTGCAGCTTGGCAACGTTCTGGCGCAGGAAGAGTACATCGCGGTCGGCGATTGCCGCACCGACACGCGCAAGGAAGTCGGACCGGATCGATCCGTCTTCGGAATAGATGTCGTGTCCTTCGCCGCCGGTCTTCTGGCCGATGAGGGTATCGTCCTGCATATCACTCATCAAACGCCCTCGCCTTGCACGATCGCCACTGCCGGAATAGCGACGGAAAACATATAGTCAACAATCAGATAGCATGAAAGACTGAAGTAATATTATCGACAGCTACAAAGCACCTTCGAACCGGATTTTGTAAGACGTGGCAGATCTGTCGCCACGCCGCGGAAAGAGAACGATATGACCGTCCGTCCCATTCTGACCTATCCCGACCCCGGCCTTTCAAAGCCCTGCGAGCCGGTCACGCGATTCGATGACGAACTGACCGTGCTGGCGCAGGACCTGCTTGAAACAATGCGTGCCGCGCCCGGCGTCGGCATAACGGCGGCGCATATCGGTGTCTTCCGGCGTCTCTTCGTACTGGAACTCTCGCCGGATCAGGGACCGCTCTATTACGTCAACCCGGAACTTCTATCGACGAGCGCCGAGACGATCCGGCATATGGAAGGCAGCGTTTCCATGCCCGGCGCAACGGATGAGGTGGAACGCCCGCGGGCAATCAGGCTTCGCTATCAGGATCTTGCCGGCAAGGTCATCGAAGAAGAAGCACGTGATTTCCATGCCGTCTGCATCCAGCATGAAATCGACCAGCTCGACGGCATCTTCTGGCTGCGCCGCCTGTCGCGGCTCAAGCGCGAGAGGCTGGTGCGCAAGTGGCAGAAGGAAAAATGACCTTAGCATAGAACCGACGGGGCTTTGGTGCGTTAACGGCTCATGGTTCAACGAGGAGCAAGACCATGACCGGAATGTCCAATAATGACGGCAAGAACCTTGATAGCGAAGTGGCCGCACGCCTCGCATCGCTGCCGGATGTCGATGCATCGGCGGTCGAAGCGCATGTTGAAGGAACCACGGTTGTGCTGGAAGGCGCTGTGGACAACATTATGTCGGCACGCAAAGTCATTTTGGCGACCGAAACGATGGATGGCGTCCATGACGTTGAAAATCATCTAACCCTGACCGGCAATACCGGCAAAATGTCGGGCTGATTGCCCCCATACGACGCACCAAAGGCAAGGAGGTCACGATGTCACCGAAAAGGGATATCGACGACATTTCGCGGGAAGAAGATTTTCGCGACTACGACGATCGAAACATTGATGACGGCTGGCCTTATGCCGACAAGCCGGGCGCGGCATCCGGCCCGCTCGACAATGCTGCCTACGGCAAGTCGGGCCCGAGCACGGAGAAAGACCGCAATCCGGGCTTTCTGGTTGACGAAGCCGGTTTCGACGGACTTGAAGAACCCCAGCGCGACAGCCTGCGCCCCGGAACAGCGGGGCTTGAGGACTGGGACGACCTGGAGGAGCGGATTACCGATGCCATCGACGTTCTCGGCATTGTCGACATGGACTTGATCGACATCCATGTCGATCGCAACACCGTGACGATCGAAGGCCAGGTGGACGATGCCGCGACCTCACATCGTATCATCCATGCAACGCAGAATGTTGCAGGCGTCGGCAGGATCGTCAATCATCTGCGGCTCGCTGGCGTGGACAGCCGCATTCCCGACGACAACTGAGCGATCAGTCGATCGAAAGCGAAATGGCCGGGGTGCTTTTCAGCGTATTGCTGACGGTGCAGATATCCTCGGCCATCTCGACGATCCGGTGACGTTCGCTCTCGCTGAGATCACCGTCGACCGTGATCCGGACGACAAATCTCTCGATTCGGAATGGTTCTTCGGCGGATTTTTCACCCGTGACATCAGCCGAAGCGCCATCGAATCTGGAAAGCAGACCGATTTTGCTGGCGGCGATCCGCGCGCTGAGAACGAGGCAGGCGGAAAGCGACGCGAACATCAGGTCGAGCGGATTGTAACCTTCTTCCGACGCGCCGGTGACAACGCCGATCTCGCCTCCCGTGCGGCTCGTCACCACCGGGTGACCATTGCGTTCAAGCCGGGCAACCGCGCCGATCTGGCGTTTCTTGATCTTCACGTCTACCATTTTCACGCCTTCTCGATGACCGTCGGTCCGAAAATCTCTTCGAATGCCTGACGCAGCCGGATATCCACATCTTCCATCAGGACAAGCATGCCGAGATCGACAAGGCTCGTCACCCCATAAGATGTGACGCCACAAGGCACGATGCCGGAAAAATGCGACAGGTCCGGATCGACATTGAGCGCCAGCCCGTGAAAGCTCACCCAGCGGCGCAGGCGAATACCGAAGGCGGCGATCTTGTCTTCCGCCATGCTGCCATCCGGCAGCCTCGGCTTTTCAGGTCTCTGAACCCAGACACCGACCCGGTCCTCGCGCCGCTCTCCGCGAACATTCATCAGTTCCAGCGTCTGGATGACCAGCTGTTCCAGCGCGGCGACATAGGCGCGCACGTCCGGACGGCGGCGTTTCAGGTCGAGCATGACATAGGCAACTCGCTGGCCGGGACCATGATAGGTATATTCGCCGCCGCGGCCGGTCTCGAAGACAGGGAATCGGTTCGGTTCGATCAGGTCGGCGGAATTGGCGCTTGTGCCGGCCGTGTAAAGCGGCGGGTGCTCCAGCAGCCAGACGAGCTCATCCGCCGTGCCGTCGGCGATCGCGGCAACTTCCCGCTCCATTGTCGCAAGCGCCTCTTCATAGGGCACGGGACAGTCCGAGATGCGCCAGCGCACCGGCGGACAGTGCGCAGCGGGGAACATCTGATGGTCGAGATCTGTACGTGTTTGCATGACAGGCCTTCTGACAAGAAGATTGTGGATTGGCAAGACGGCTCTCCAGCCCACAAAACAAGGACTTCACATAGGGGACCCAAGGGCGGGCCTGTGGACTTTGTTTTTTTCCTTCAAAAAACTGTCACGGCACACTTGTGCAGCCGGAATCCATTTGCTAGATGCTCCCTCGCCGAAGCAAATCGGCTCTACCACGATGCGGTCGTGGCGGAATTGGTAGACGCGCAGCGTTGAGGTCGCTGTGGGGCAACCCGTGGAAGTTCGAGTCTTCTCGACCGCACCAAAAGAACCCGGCTTCGGCCGGGTTTTTTGTTTTCTGGCAAAGGCTTACCAAAAAAATCTCCCACGTGGCGCAATGCCGTGGGAGATCGGTTGAGCATGTCGATTTACGACAGCATCGGCTCGTTTCAGGCGTTGCGAGACCCTTCGGCGGCCAGAGACTGGATCACCAGACGGCAATTTTCGTTCTCTTTGGGAAGCAGCGTCACGGGGTCGACCAGGCCGGCACCGACACCGATTGCATTGGCCGCCGCCCAGCCCCAGTTTTCCTGGGCGTAACGCAGCAATTCCGGCGCCTCGACCGAAATGCAGGACTTGCCGGCTTCGACGAGCTCCTGCGACGGCACACCCTGCAAACGCTCCGACAATTCAGCCTGAAGCGGCGTCACGACAAAGATGGCAAATAGATAACTAATGAATTCCGACAAACTTGGTCTCCTGATTTACGACAGGGCAGATAGGTACGCTGCCTCGGCCGCGCCAGTAGTCACATGCGATGATGACGCCCGTTTGTGGCCAATCGTGAGGAGCTTTCGGTACCGTCTAGAACTTTACGCCGAGCGCAATCCCCGCATGGGTCAGACCGTCGTTCGGACCGTCACATAGATTAGCATGAGACGAATGATCCGCCGTCGCCATCAGATTGACGGTGTCGGTAATGCGGATACCGAGCGCCACATGCTCGCGAAACAGCAGCCGGCATCCCAGCCGGGGATCGTCGCCGCTATCGAGACTGCCGTTATGCACGGTACCGCCGATGCCGGCTTCTGCAAAAAATGTGTCGCCGAGCGGCACATGCCAGTTCAACCCCGCATAAACCTGGTCGGTCGCGCTCGGGCCACCAGAGACGCCGAGCTGGATGCGAGGCTCCAGAAACACGCCGGCAGCCCCTGTCTGGGAGGATACGAAAGGAGCGAAATAGATTTCCGCCGATCCGACGGCGCCCTTGTCCCTGGAACTGTCGCTCTGGATCACACCGCCGACGCCGATGCGAACTTCATCCACCAGATCCCCGGCGGATGCGTATTGTGAAAACGCAACCGTCAGGACAAGCGCAAGCGGCGATATCAGCTTCATCGGCTTTCCTCGAATCAACAAGGAAACTGTCGACGCAAAACCGTCACGTGTACAGGGACGAAACACACCCGGCGGCCCTGTGTACGGTCGCGTGATTTTCGCGGTGAAAGATCCGGGTAAAGCGGCGCGGACTTCAGCTTGAACCCCGTTGCCGGCTATGGTTCAACTCTTCAGCCACAAGAGTGACGCCGATGCCCGATTCTCAGCCGCAAAATCCGATCAAGGGCATGGCGATCATGGCGGCCTGCATGGTCGTCCTGCCTATGATGGATGCGATCGCCAAGTATATGGCGACCTTCGAGACCATGTCGCCGGGCCAGGTGACCTTCTACCGGTTCTTTTTCCAGTTCCTGGCGTTGCTGCCGATCGCCTTTTTCGTTCCCGGCGCACTCCGTGGCGGCAAACGCCCGTGGATGAATCTTCTGCGCGGCGCGCTGCACGCCGCAGCCAGCCTGATGTTCTTCATGGCGGTCAAATACATGCCGCTGGCAGACGTTTTCGCCATCTATTTCGTCGAACCCTTCATGCTGACGATGATGTCGGCGCTTTTTCTCGGCGAGAAGGTCGGATGGCGCAGATGGCTTGCCATCGCCGTCGGTTTCGGCGGGGCGATGATCGTCATCCAGCCGAGCTACGAGATCTTCGGCTGGACGGCGCTGCTGCCGGTCCTCTGTGCCTTTCTCTACACGCTGTACCTGTTTCTCAATCGCGCCATCGGTGACGCTGATTCGCCGCTGACCATGCAGTTCGTCGCCGGTGTCGGCGGCACATTGTTCATGACCGTGGGGCTGCTGGCCGGGCATTTCGTCTATCCCGTGGAGTTCGAAGCCTCCCTGCCCTCGTCCGGTCTCGGCCTGCTGCTGCTCATCATACTCGGCAGCCTGTCGGGCTATGTGCACCTGCTTGTGGTCCGCGCCTTCCGCATGGCGCCGCTGTCGCTTCTGGCGCCGTTTCAATATTTCGAGATCATCTCGGCAACCGTGCTCGGATATCTCCTGTTTTCCGATTTCCCGACCGCATCCAAATGGCTCGGGATCGGCATCATCGTCGCTTCCGGCCTGTTCATCATCTGGCGTGAACGTATCAGGGTGAGACAGATTTCGGCCGAACCACCGCTCGGCTAGTCTTCGTTAACCGCCCTTGTTGTCTGCCTCTCAACTTCTCCGAAATAAGAGCAATATCAGTTTCATGATGAAACGGAGAAAGAGATGAGCGGCATACGCTTTTCTTTTCCGGCATGTGTCATCGCCGGAAAGGGCCGCATCGACAGGCATGACCTGTTGATTCTGCGAAAATACGCCTTCACGAACGGAATCCGCAGTTACGACGACGCGCTCCTGCTTCTGGCCTTGAACGATATGTGTCCGGTCCATTGTGACGACTGGCCGACCTATTTCGTCGAGCAGCTGACGGCGTTCATCGTCGACACGGCCCCGCCCCGAGGTCGCCTCGATGCGGCGAACGCTGCATGGCTGATCCGCGCACTTGCGCTGGATGGCCATGTGGGAAATCCGTTGCAGCTCGAAACGCTTCTGCACGCGATCGAGCGCGCCGACAGCTGTCCGGACATCCTGTCGGCCTTCGCGCTGGACCAGTTGCGTCACCGGCTGCTGGCCCCGGCGGAAACGACCTATGGCTGCGCGCGTCACGCCGGCATCACCGCCGACGACATGGCCTATATCTGGCGGCTTCTGAGATGCAGGATCGATGGCGGACATCTCTGCATTTCGGCGCTGGAAGCGTCCAGCCTCGCCATGATCGACGATGTCGTGCGCCATCGGGACAATCATCCGGGCTGGCAGGACGTGATGGAGCATGCGGCAGGAGAGGAGCGGCGTGTCGCCAGCCTTCGCTCTCACCCGTGGCTTCAGACCAGGGACGATGTCGAAGCAAGGGGCGAGCGCGTCGCCTGACGCCGAAATTTCCTCGCGGGCGGTTGACATGCGCCGGGCAAAACAGTCCAAGAGCACATGCAAACGTCGAACCCCACGCTCCCTTTCGGCTACTCTCCCGTTCCCGCGGGAAAGCTCGCCAACATGGTCACCTGCCTCGAGATGTTCGAGCGCCCGGCGGCTAGACCTCTGCCGCCGGCAAACGGTCTGCGGGTCGAGCGCTGGCCCACGCCTGCCGTTGACGAATATCGTGACCTGTATCGGCGCGTCGGCGAGGAATGGCTGTGGGTTTCGCGGCTGGTCATGCCCGATGCAGAGCTGGAAGCGATCCTCACCGATCCGCTGATCGAAATCTATGTCCTGACCGACGGCGAACGCCGGCTGGGGCTGCTGGAGCTCGATTTCCGCGAAGAAGGCGAATGCGAAATCGCCTTCTTCGGCGTGGTGACGGAGGCGATCGGCAATGGTTCAGGGCGCATTCTGATGAATGCCGCAATCCAAAACGCCTGGTCGCGACCGATCAGGCGTTTCTGGGTCCATACCTGCAATTTCGATCATCCGGCGGCGCTCGCCTTCTACCAGCGGTCCGGCTTCACCCCTTACGCCTTCATGGTCGAAATCTGCGACGACCCGCGCCTCGATGGACGCATGTCGCGCGATCTGGCGCCTCATGTTCCGATCATAGAACCGCGCTGATCAAAGCGTGATCACGACCTGTCGTTTTTGCGGCATTGCACGCCCGGTTCCGGCTTGAGCGGGATCGCCGTAGCGTGCAAAAGTCCGCGCAGATTCTAATTCAGTAACACGACTTTCAAATTTCGAACCAAGGGAGAGACACGATGGATGTCCGCGCCGCTGTTGCCGTACAGGCAGGAAAACCGCTGGAAGTGATGACGGTTCAGCTCGACGGCCCCAAGGCCGGCGAAGTACTGGTCGAGATCAAGGCGACCGGCATCTGCCATACCGACGATTTCACCCTTTCGGGCGCCGATCCCGAAGGCCTGTTTCCGGCCATTCTCGGCCATGAGGGTGCAGGCGTGGTCGTCGATGTCGGCCCCGGCGTCACCTCGCTGAAGAAGGGCGATCACGTCATTCCGCTCTACACGCCGGAATGCCGCGAGTGTTATTCCTGCACCTCGCGCAAGACCAATCTCTGCACCTCGATCCGCTCCACCCAGGGCCAGGGCGTCATGCCGGACGGCACCAGCCGTTTCTCGATCGGCAAGGACAAGATCCATCACTATATGGGCTGCTCGACCTTCGCCAACTTCACCGTTCTGCCGGAAATCGCGCTCGCCAAGATCAATCCCGACGCGCCTTTCGACAAGGTTTGCTATATCGGCTGTGGCGTCACCACCGGCATCGGCGCCGTCATCAACACGGCAAAGGTCGAGATCGGTTCCACGGCGATCGTCTTCGGCCTCGGCGGTATCGGTCTCAACGTGCTGCAGGGCCTGCGCCTGGCCGGTGCCGACATGATCATCGGCGTCGACATCAACCCGGACCGCAAGGCCTGGGGCGAAAAGTTCGGCATGACCCATTTCGTCAATCCGAAGGAAGTCGGCGAGGATATCGTTCCTTATCTCGTCAACATGACCAAGCGCGGCAATGACCTGATCGGCGGTGCCGACTACACGTTCGACTGCACCGGCAATACCAAGGTCATGCGCCAAGCGCTCGAAAGCTCGCATCGCGGCTGGGGCAAGTCGGTCATCATCGGCGTTGCCGGCGCCGGCCAGGAGATCTCGACGCGCCCGTTCCAGCTGGTCACCGGCCGTAACTGGATGGGCACTGCCTTCGGCGGCGCGCGCGGCCGCACCGACGTGCCGAAGATCGTCGACTGGTACATGGAAGGCAAGATCCAGATCGACCCGATGATCACCCACACCATGCCGCTCGAAGACATCAACAAGGGCTTCGACCTGATGCACAAGGGTGAAAGCATTCGCGGCGTGGTGGTCTATTGACCGCCCTGCCCACCTACACCGTCGACGTGCGGAGACTGGAAGAGTTCTCCGCACTCGATCTTTACGCCATGCTGAAGATGCGTGTCGATGTCTTCGTCGTCGAGCAGACCTGCCCTTATCCGGAGCTCGACGGCAATGACCCCGACTGCCTGCACCTGCGGCTGCTGGATGGCAAAGACCTCCTCGCCTGCGCCCGCCTCTGGCGCCCGACGCCGGAGCACCTGCCACGCATCGGCCGCGTCACCGTATCGCCGAACCATCGCGGCAAGCGCCTCGGTGATGCCCTGATGCGCGAGGCGATCGCCGAATGCGAAAAGGCCTATCCCGGCGAAGTGATCGAGATTTCCGCCCAGGCCCATCTGCAGAAATTCTACGGCTCGCTCGGGTTCGAGAAGACGTCGGAAGAGTATCTGGAAGATGATATCCCGCATGTGGATATGGTGAGGCCGGCGACACCGACAGCCGCCGCGACCACATATTGAAAGTAAATACGTTTGTAGTTACAATGTGACTTGGCGACGATGTTTGAATGGGACGACCGAAAGAACGCGAGCAACATCGCCAAGCACGGCCTAAGCTTCAGGACCGCTTCGAAGATATTCGACGGACGTGTCATCACTGCGATCGACGACCGTTTCGATTACGGAGAAGAGAGGCGGATCAGCATCGGCACCATCGGATCTGCTGTGGTGATTGTCGTCACGCACACGGATCGCAATGGCAATATTCGCATCATATCCGCTCGTCCGGCCAAGAGACGTGAAAGAGAACGATATGCAGAAGCGTTACGAACGAGAACTTGATCCCACCGAACTCGCATCGCTGTCCGATGAAGATATAGACACGTCCGATATTCCGAATCTGGACGAGGATTTCTGGGCCAAGAGCACGATTGTTGAGCCGGAAGGAACGGAACAGATAACTCTGCGGGTCAAACGCTCGGTTCTTCAAGCGTTCCGCGAAACCGGCAAAGGCTACCAAACCCGAATGAACGCCGTCCTGGAATCCTATGCGCGCACTCTGAAGAAGTAATTTCCAATACGTTTCTTGGCCCCGCCCGCGCTTGCTTTTCGTCTTTCCCGATCTATCATTCATGACGGGAAGCTAAGAGAGGGAGACCACCATGTACAAATTCGAAGTCTATAAGGATAAGGCAGGCGAATACCGTTTCCGCTTCAAGGCCTCCAATGGCCAGAGCATGTTTTCCTCCGAAGGTTATGCGGCCAAGGCCTCTGCCATAGCCGCCATCGAATCCATCAAGAAGAACGCTCCCGGCGCAACTGTCGACGACCAGACGACAGCAGTGGCGTGATCTGCTAAGTCGCTTTCTTGTTGCTGTCAGTTCTACAAGGAAGCGAATGCCGTTGATCTATGTCGATGCCGATGCATGCCCGGTAAAGCCGGAAATCTTGAAGGTCGCGGAGCGCCACGGCCTTGAGGTGACCTTTGTCGCCAATTCCGGCCTGCGCCCCTCCCGAGATCCGATGGTCAAGAACATCATCGTTTCGGGAGCTTTCGACGCTGCAGATGACTGGATCGCGGAACGCGCCACGATCGGCGACATTGTCGTAACCGCAGACGTGCCGCTTGCGGGGCGTTGCGTCGCGGCTGGCGCCTTTGTCACCGGCCCGACCGGACGCCTGTTCGACAAGACCAATATCGGCATGGCGACGGCAATGCGCGACCTCGGCGCCCATTTGCGCGAGACGGGCGAGAGCAAGGGATATAATGCCGCCTTTTCGCCGAGGGATCGTTCGGCATTTCTGGAAACCCTCGACCGGCTCTGCCGCAGGGCGAAATCGGCCGGCTGAGTGATATGAGCGGATCGGGACATGACAAAAGCTGACCGCGGCAAAGACAAACGGCATTGGCGCCACCACCGCCATGGCCCCTTCTTTGCGGCGGCCATCGCCGCAATCATTGCCCTGCCCGTCCTGATCGCCCTGCTGCCGGACCTAGCGGCGGCCCTGACGGCGATCGTCTTTTTTGTCGTCTATCTGACCTTGATCGGCCTGCGCGTCCGTCACCTCGACGCCGACCGGCTGCAGGCGAGCGGTCAGAACACCGACGAACCCGCTCCGATCATTCTTGCCGTCACGCTGCTTGCAGCCGTCGCGGCACTCATCACGCTATTTGAAGCCCTGAACCAGAAACAGCCGTCGGGACTGGTGGACGTGGCGGTAGGCTTTGCTGCCGTCATTCTCGGATGGTTTGCGATCCATACGATGTTCTCGCTGCATTACGCCCATCTCTACTGGCGTCCCGGTGAGAAGGACGACGACAAAGCGGTTGGCGGGCTGGATTTCCCTCAGACGGATCGTCCCGGCGCATGGGATTTTCTCTATTTCGGTTATGTCATCGGCATGACGGCTCAGACTTCGGATGTCGCGATCACCGCCACCGACATGCGCAGGATCAACCTCCTGCATGCCGTCGCGTCTTTCTTTTTCAACACGATACTGGTAGCCGCTGCGGTCAATGCCGTCGTCTCGCTGGCGACCTGAAGACCTGAAATCCGCAAGCCCGAAAGGACTATTTCATGAAGATCTTGTCACAAAACACCGCCTTCGGCGGCATGCAGGGCGTTTTCACCCATGACTCGGAAGCCTGCAAATGCGAGATGACCTTCGCGGTCTTCGTGCCGCCGCAGGCGATCAGCGAACCGCGCCCGGTCCTCTGGTATCTTTCCGGCCTCACCTGCACCCATGCGAATGTCATGGAAAAGGGCGAGTATCGTCGCCTTGCCGCCGAGCTTGGCCTGATCATAGTCTGCCCGGATGTCAGCCCGCGCGGCAATGACGTGCCCGACGAATTGACCAATTGGCAGATGGGCAAGGGCGCCGGTTTCTACCTCGACGCCACCGAGAAGCCCTGGGCCGAAAACTACCAGATGTACACCTACATCACCGAGGAATTGCCGAAATTGGTCAGCGAGCAGTTCCGCGTCGATATGAGCAGACAGGGCATTTTCGGCCATTCGATGGGTGGCCATGGCGCCATGACCATTGCACTGAAGAACCCGGAGCGTTTCAAGAGCTGCTCGGCCTTCGCGCCGATCGTCGAGCCCTCAACCGCCGACTGGTCGGCACCGGCTCTCGAAAAATATCTTGGCACCGACAAGGCCGCTTGGCGTCAGTACGACGCCTGCGCGCTGGTCGAAGATGGTGCGCGTTTCCCTGAATTCCTGATCGATCAGGGCAAGGCTGACGGTTTCCTGGAAAATGGTCTGCGCCCGTGGCTGTTCGAAGAAGCCGTGAAGGGCACCGATATCGGCCTGACGCTCAGGATGCACGAACGTTACGACCATTCCTACTATTTCATCTCCACCTTCATGGACGATCACCTGCGCTGGCACGCTGAGCGGCTTGGCTGATCAGAAGACAGAAATGAAGCCGGCGAGATCGCCGGCTTCATGCTTTTGGATAGTCTCAGATCTTTTTCCGGTTATCGACCGAAAACGCGCCGGCGCCCGCAAAGAACAGGTAGAGAAAGATAAAGCAGAACAGGATGGAGGCATCGCCGCCGTTCGGGGCCGGCCAGAAACCTTTAGGCGCATGCCCCATGAAATAGGCGAAAGCCATCTGACCCGACAGGATGAAGGCGACTGGGCGCGTGAGGAAGCCGATGGTGATCAGGATGCCGCCGACGAATTCCAGCAGGGCTGCAAACAGCATCAGCGTGGATAGCGGTCCGCCATCCCCCTGCGGCACCGGAAATGCGAAAAGCTTCATCGTCCCGTGTTCGATGAACAGCAGGCCGGTCATAATTCTAAGGGCGGCAAGGCCTTGGTCTCGGTAGGCTGCCAGACGATCGAAAAGTGCCATCGGAAATTCTCCAGAATGTGTGGGGCGCAGCAGCGATAAACTTGAGTAGGATTCGCCAGAAATCACATTTATGGCACCGCGCGGAAATGGCAACAAGCCCGGACGCGCCGGCTACGGCCTGGCGCTCTCGACCAATGCGGTCGCGACCGCCCGCCGCCGCGGCATTTCCAGCCGGAATTCACCGGCGATCCGATCGGCGATCTTTTCGGCCAGTAGCGTGTCTGCATTACTTTTGCCGAATGCCAGCGCGGATACCTCGAAAGATCCTTCCGCCACAGGATCGCCCGACCCGACAGAGACAACCTTCACGGTCACGCTTGCGGTGGACCGGCTGCCGAACAAAATGGGCGCGCGTGCAGTTTGGCTGATCCGAACCGTCAGAATGGTCCGCGGCAGCATCATGGAACGGCTCGTTGCCTGTATGGCAGCATCCACCAGAATATCCGTCCGGGCGATGAGATCGCGCGACACATCAGGTTGCGCCGTCACGAAAGCCCCTCGCACGTCATAAAGCAGCCGCTCCGTCTCCTCGTCTGCCACGGGCATGCGAAAGCCCGCCAGCATGAGGATGGCAAGTGGTGCGATAACGAGGCGGAGCGATCTGAGAGACATGAGGGCATCCGGATAAGCTGCCCGCATGTTCTCCGTTCAGGGTTAGGGAAGCCTTAAGCCTAAGACGTCAGAGCGTCAAAAACCGCCACCGACGCCTGGAAATCCGCATGGCGCTTTTCCCGGCGATTCTGCGCTTCGGCATCTTCGCCCCAATGTTCGTTCGTCCAGTCTTCTTCGAGATGGGCGAGCTTCCAGATATCTTCAGGCGGCAGATGGCCTTCGGCGAAGGCGAGCGCCAGAATGGCCGATCCCGTCAGCGTGGTCACCGTGTGGAGAACTGCAAGTTCGATCGGCGTATCGTATTTTCTCAACGCCGAGGAAAATGCCGCCGTGGCCTCACGCGGCTGTTCCTTCGGCATCACGCCTTCGATCAATTCGAAACGGGCGCCATGCACATTCGCCGCCCAGTCAAGCACGGGATCCCATTCCCTCTGCTGGCGAAGAACCAGATTTTCGGGGCTCTCCGCCCGATAGCAAAGCATGTCGCTGGAGGAAAAGCGCAGGATATCCTCGAATACCGCCTGAGCTTCGATGGCCACGCCATCGATGGCGGTATTGATGAGGCGCGTTACCGGCATGGTCCGCGGATCGATCACATCCACCTGGTTTGCCCATTCGTCACGCAGCAATTCGGCAAGCCGAGCCGTCGGCACCGCGAGCGGCACCTTTCCCGGCGTGTTGACCGGGCGACCATCGAGGTGAACCACATGTCCACTTTCGCCTTCGACGATGGAGACCTCGGTGTAGAACCGCTTCGGCAGCGGCTTCTGCATCTGGATCTGCGCTCGCCGCGTCGGGTCCGGATGGCTCATCGCCTCGGATGGATCGGGGAAAAGTTCGCGCATCTTTAATTCCTCAGCCGATATGGGCCAAAATCTCGCTTGGATGGTTGACGATCACGTCCGCACCCGCGTCTCTGAGTTCGTCCACCGAGGCATAACCCCAGGAAACGCCGATCGCCGTTGCACCGGCGGCCTTCGCCATCAGCATATCGTAGATGGCATCGCCGATCACAAGGGTATCGGCAGGCCGCATTCCCGTCTCGTCGCAGCATTCCGTCACCATTGCCGGATGCGGCTTGGACGGGCAATCGTCGGCCGTACGCGACGCGACGAACTTGAAGCCGTGCGTCTCTCTGACCGAATCCAGACCACGGCGCGATTTGCCGGTGACGGCGCCAAGAATGATCTCGTCGCGTGCTTCGAGTGCGTTCATCAGGTCGAGAATGCCGGGAAACAGCGGCTCGCGATAGTTGAGATCGCTGCGAACGACGGAAAACAGCGACTTGTAATAGGCCATCATGTCGACGGCCTCCTGATCCGCATGCTGTTTTCCCTGCATCCGGGCAATCGCGATATCCAGTGTCAAGCCGATGATCGATTTCGTATTCTCGAATGTCGGCTCAGGCTTGCCGAAATGCAGGAACGTGCGGCGCATGGTTTCATGGATCAGGCCCGCGCTGTCGACAAGCGTGCCGTCGCAATCGAAGAGAACCAGTTTCATTCGTCGTCGTCCCTGGCACCATTATCCATGTCGAAGCCGAGCAGGTTCCAGCTCTGGACCATATGCGGCGGCAGCGGTGCGGTAACCTTCAGGCGACCGCCATTCGGATGCGGAATATCGATATGGCGCGCATGCAGATGCAGCTTCTTCTGGATGCCGCCGGGGAACGGCCAGTTGATATCGTCGTCGAAATATTTCGGATCGCCGATGATCGGATGACCGATCGACAAAGCATGGACGCGAAGCTGGTGGGTACGGCCCGTATAAGGCTCCATCTCCAGCCAGGCGAGCGACTGCGCTGCGGTTTCGAGCACGCGGTAATAGGAGATGGCGTGATCGGCCCCCTCCTCGCCATGTTTGGCGATCCGCATCTTGTCACCATCCGGTGTCTGGATCTTGACCAGCCAGGAAGACAGCTTGTCCTCGCGCTTGCGCGGCACGCCCTTGACCAGCGACCAATAGGTCTTCTTGGTGTCGCGCTCACGAAACGCTGCAGTCAGTTTCTGTGCGGCACCGCGGGTGCGGGCAATCACCAGCACGCCGGACGTATCGCGGTCGAGACGATGGACGAGGCGAGGCTTTTCGCCCTTTGGGCTGAGCCAGGATTCCAGCATCTGGTCGATATGGCGCGTCACGCCCGAACCGCCCTGCACGGCAAGGCCGGCCGGCTTGTTGAGCACGATCACCTTGTCGTCCTCGTGCAGGACCATGCGCTGCAGCAGCTCGTAATCGCCGGCATGTTTGAGGTCCTTGCCGGCGATCGGACCCTTCTTGGAATCCGTATCCATGGGCGGCACGCGCACGGTCTGCCCGGGCTCGACGCGTGTGTCGGTCTTGACGCGACCGCCATCGACGCGCACCTGGCCGGAGCGCAATAGTTTCTGCAACGGGCCGAAGCCAAGACCCGGATAGTGGATCTTGAACCAGCGGTCGAGGCGCATGCCTGCCTCGTCCGCCTCGACACGGATATGCTCGATGCCTGCCATCAAAGCTCTTTCTTATTTCTTCTTGATGGGCGGTCTTTAGAACATTGCCCGCCCGAGCGCCAGCCCGGCAAATACGGCGGCGAACGAGACGACGAGGCTGCCGATCACATAGGCGGCGGCGGCAGCGATCGCACCGCGCTCGAAAAGCACCATCGTATCAAGGGAGAAGGACGACCAGGTGGTGAAGCCGCCGATGATGCCGGTAACGATGAACACCCGCAGCTCCATCGAGGCGTTGAAACGGCGCGCGATCATTTCCACCGTCAGGCCGATAATGAAGGATCCGACGACATTCACGGCAAGCGTTCCCCATGGAAAGCTCGGCCCGAACCAGCGAACGGTAAACACGCCCACCAGATAGCGAAGGACCGAGCCGATAGCGCCGCCAAGTGCGGCGAGCAGGATGTTCGTCATGACTTCAACCCTTGACGGCACGACCAAATGCACACATCGTTAAAAAGCAATGGTTCCGCTTAAGCATCGAAGAACACACCTCCTCTTAAAGGTGGAAGATCGAAGGTGAGGCAAATGACCCAGATCGTGACCATTTCTGCAAGTACGGCGGCGTTGAACATAGAAGCGCTGCGCACACCGCGCCGCGTTTCCGTGAAGGACCGGGTTGCCGATGTCAAGGCGGACTCGGACATGAACGCCAAGGCACGCGAAAACGTCAGCGATCCTGAAGCCGTCGACGCGATGATCCCCGCGATAAAGGTCGGCATTGATGTGCTGACGACCGGGAAGCAGCCTCAGCAGCAATATACACTGCAACAGGTCCAAGCGGCCTATCGCGACCTTGAAGACTGAGCATCTGCAAGAGGTTAGGTCAGGCACGCGACAAGACGCGTCTGCGAGACATCTTTTCATCGTTGGCACCCCACCGCAACGACCTGTCATTGAACTAGGTCAAACCACTCCGACAATGCGACAGAAATCGTGCTGGTTTCGACATGCGGCCCTTGCCAAACCGTATGCTGCAACGATAATGAGCGCGACCCGTAGGGAGAAGCCGCTTTGATGCGGTGCCGAAGGAGCAACCGCCCCGGAAACTCTCAGGCAAAAGGACCACGGGTAGACTGCAGGAACTCTGGAGAGTAGCAGCCGTTTTTATTCGGAGGCTCGCCGAAGGGATAACAATCTCAGGCGAAAGGGACAGAGGGGGCTCGAAACCGACAAGGGAAACCCTTTGGGGCAAACCCGTGTCCTAATCTGAGCCGGCGTGCGACCTGTTTTCAGGCGTGCCCAAACCTGGAGGCGTCTTTTGGACGATCAAGCAGTTCTCCGCACTACCCCGCTCCACGCATTGCATCTTTCGCTCGGCGCAAAAATGGTGCCTTTCGCCGGTTATGACATGCCGGTGCAATATCCGCTCGGCGTGATGAAGGAGCACCTTCACACCCGCGCAGAGGCTGGCCTGTTCGACGTATCCCATATGGGCCAGGTGATCGTGAAGGCGAAATCGGGCGAATATGCCGATGCGGCGCTCGCACTCGAAAAGCTCGTTCCGGTCGACATTCTGGGCCTGAAGGAAGGCCGCCAGCGTTACGGCTTTTTCACCGATGCAAATGGCGGCATCCTTGACGATCTGATGATTACCAATCGCGGCGATCATCTCCTCGTCGTCGTCAACGCCGCCTGCAAGGATGCCGACGTCGCCCATATGAAGGCAAACCTTGCCGATTGCGACGTCACGCTTCTGGAAGACCGTGCGCTGATCGCCCTTCAGGGCCCCCGTGCCCAGGCGGTTCTCGCCGAACTCTGGGCCGGCGTATCGGCCATGAAGTTCATGGACGTGCGCGAAGTGCCGCTTCACGACGTGCCCTGCATCATCTCCCGCTCCGGTTATTCCGGCGAAGACGGCTTTGAGATCTCCGTACCGGAAGCCCATGCCGTCGACGTCGCCAAGGCTCTGCTGGAACACCCGGACTGCGAAGCCATCGGCCTCGGCGCGCGTGACAGTCTGCGCCTAGAAGCTGGCCTGTGTCTCTACGGAAACGACATCGACACTACCACCTCGCCGATCGAAGCCTCGCTCGAATGGGCGCTGCAGAAGGCCCGCAAGGCCGGCGGCGACCGCGAAGGCGGTTTTCCGGGCGCAGAACGCATTCTTGGCGAACTCGCCAACGGCACCACCCGCCGCCGCGTCGGCCTGAAGCCGGAAGGCAAGGCGCCGGTTCGTTCGCATGCCAAGCTGTTCGGCGATGCGGAAGGCAAGACCGAACTCGGCGAAGTCACATCCGGCACATTCGGCCCGAGCGTCGAGGGCCCGGTCGCCATGGGCTACCTGCCGGTTTCGCACGCCGCTGCCGGCACGACGGTTTACGCCGAGGTGCGCGGAAAGTTTCTGGCCATGACTGTGGCCGCGCTGCCGTTCATTACGCCGACATACAAGCGGTAAGCCATGATGGTCGTGCCGGTTGATACCCCCTCTGGCCTGCCGGCCATCTCCCCCACAAGGGGGGAGAAGACCAGCGGCCATCACCGTGTACGACACGCAACCTCGCAACCGATGCAACGCTTCGATCGGATACCAGGGATTGCCACGATTTTTCTCCCCCCTTGTGGGGGAGATGGCCGGCAGGCCAGAGGGGGACTTGCCCCCTCCACAAATACAAAAACAACCACCCATTCCCTTCCAGAGAGGACCTCCCCATGTTGAAATTCACCGCTGAACACGAATGGCTGAAGCTTGAGGGCGATGTTGCCACCGTTGGCATCACCCAGCACGCCGCCGATCAGCTTGGCGACCTCGTTTTCGTCGAGCTTCCGGAAGTCGGCAGCGAACTCACCAAGGACGGCAATGCCGCCACCGTCGAAAGCGTCAAGGCCGCCTCGGACGTCTATTCTCCGCTCGATGGCGAAGTCACCGAAATCAACCAGGCGATCGTCGACGACCCGTCGCTCGTCAATTCCGATCCGCAGGGCGCCGCATGGTTCTTCAAGCTGAAGCTGAAGAACGTCTCCGACGTTGATGGCCTGATGGACGAATCTGCCTACAAGGACCTGATCGGATGAGCGAAAACACCGATTTCCATTTCACCGACTACAATCCGTATGACTTCGCCAATCGGCGTCATATCGGCCCTTCCCCGGCTGAGATGACCGAAATGCTGAAGGTCATCGGTTACAAGTCGCTCGATGCGCTGATCGATGCCACCGTGCCTTCCTCGATCCGCCAGCAGGCTCCGCTTGCCTGGGGTGCAGCACTTTCCGAACGCGAAGCGCTCGACAAGCTGCGCGAAACCGCCAACAAGAACCAGGTCCTGACCTCGCTGATCGGCCAGGGCTATTACGGCACGGTCACGCCGCCGGTCATCCAGCGCAACATTCTGGAAAACCCGGCCTGGTACACGGCCTATACGCCCTACCAGCCGGAAATCAGCCAGGGCCGTCTCGAAGCGCTCTTGAACTTCCAGACAATGATCGCCGACCTCACCGGTCTCGACGTCGCCAATGCCTCATTGCTCGATGAAGCCACGGCTGCCGCCGAAGCCATGGCGCTCTGCCAGCGCCAGGCGAAGACCAAGGCAACCGCCTTTTTCGTCGACAAGGCCTGCCATCCGCAGACCATTGCCCTGATCGAAACCCGTGCCGCACCGCTCGGCTGGAGCGTCATCATCGGCGACCCGATGACCGATCTCGACCCGGTCGACGTGTTCGGCGCGATCTTCCAGTATCCGGGCACCCACGGCGAAGTGCGTGACTTCACCGGCCTGATCTCCCGCCTGCACCAGACCGGCGCACTGGCTGCCGTCGCCGCTGATCTTCTGGCGCTGACACTTTTGAAGTCTCCGGGTGAAATGGGGGCGGATATAGCCATCGGCTCCTCGCAGCGCTTCGGCGTTCCGGTCGGTTACGGCGGTCCGCACGCAGCCTACATGGCCGTCAAGGATGCCCACAAGCGCGCCATGCCCGGCCGTCTTGTCGGTGTTTCGGTCGATGCCCGCGGCAACCGCGCCTATCGCCTGTCGCTGCAGACCCGCGAACAGCATATCCGCCGCGAGAAGGCGACGTCGAACATCTGCACCGCGCAGGTTCTGCTCGCCGTCATGGCCTCGATGTACGGCGTTTTCCACGGCCCGCAGGGCCTGAAGGCCATCGCCCAGCAGGTCCACAAGAAGGCCGTGCTGATGGCCAAGGGCCTGGAAAAGCTCGGCTACAAAATCGAGCCGGACACGTTCTTCGACACGATCACTGTCGAAGTCGGCCACATGCAGGGCCTGATTTTGCGCGCAGCGGTGGCGGAGGGCGTCAACCTGCGCAAGGTCGGCGAGACGAAGATCGGCATGTCGCTCGACGAGCGTACCCGACCGGTGACACTGGAAGCCGTCTGGCGCGCATTCGGTGGCAATTTCAAGGTTTCGGATTTCGAAGTCGAATACCGTCTGCCGAACGCGCTGCTCAGAAAATCGGATTACATGACCCATCCGATCTTCCACATGAACCGCGCCGAAAGCGAGATGACCCGCTACATCCGTCGCCTGTCGGACCGTGACCTCGCGCTCGACCGTGCGATGATTCCGCTCGGCTCCTGCACGATGAAACTCAATGCGACAGCGGAAATGCTGCCGATCACCTGGCCGGAATTTTCGGATATCCATCCGTTCGTTCCCGTCGACCAGGCGCTCGGCTACAAGGAAATGATCGACGACCTGTCGGAAAAGCTCTGCCAGGTTACCGGTTACGACGCTTTCTCCATGCAGCCCAACTCGGGCGCGCAGGGTGAATATGCGGGTCTTCTGACCATCCGCAACTACCACATTGCCAATGGCGACACGCATCGCAATGTCTGCCTGATCCCGACCTCCGCCCATGGCACCAACCCGGCCTCTGCACAGATGGTCGGCATGAAGGTCGTGGTCGTCAAGGTTCGCGACAACGGCGATATCGATCTCGACGATTTCCGCTTGAAGGCCGAAGAACATGCCGCAAACCTCTCCTGCTGCATGATCACCTACCCGTCCACGCATGGCGTGTTCGAGGAAACGGTCAAGGAAATCTGCGACATCACCCACAAGCATGGTGGTCAGGTCTATCTCGACGGCGCCAACATGAACGCCATGGTCGGCCTCGCCCGCCCCGGCGATATCGGCTCCGACGTGTCGCACTTGAACCTGCACAAGACCTTCTGCATCCCGCATGGCGGCGGCGGTCCCGGCATGGGCCCGATCGGCGTCAAGGCGCATCTGGCACCCTATCTGCCGGGTCATGTCGCAAGCGACGGGCGCGAAGGTGCGGTCTCGGCTGCCCCGTTCGGCTCGCCGTCTATCCTGCCGATCTCCTGGTCCTACTGCCTGATGATGGGCGGCGAAGGCCTGATGCAGGCAACCAAGGTGGCGATCCTCAACGCAAACTATATCGCGGCCCGCCTCAAGGGTGCTTATGACGTGCTCTACAAGTCGGAAACCGGCCGCGTGGCGCATGAATGCATCATCGACACCCGCCCGCTCAACGCCTCTGCCGGCGTGACCGTGGACGATGTGGCCAAGCGCCTGATCGACTGCGGTTTCCATGCCCCGACCATGAGCTGGCCGGTTGCCGGCACGCTGATGATCGAGCCGACGGAGAGCGAGACCAAAGCCGAACTCGACCGCTTCTGCGAAGCGATGCTGGCGATCCGCGAGGAAGCCCGCGATATCGAGGAAGGTCGTGCCGACAAGCTGAACAACCCGCTGAAGAACGCTCCGCATACTGTGGAAGACCTCGTCGGCGAGTGGGATCGTCCCTACTCCAGAGAACAGGCCTGCTTCCCGCCCGGCTCGTTCCGCGTCGACAAATACTGGTCGTCGGTCAACCGTATCGACAACGTTTATGGCGACCGCAACCTCGTCTGCTCCTGCCCTCCGCTGGAAGACTACGCGGAAGCCGCCGAGTAATCGGCGTCATTGCAGACATCGAAATCGAGAAGGGCGGCATTGCCGCCCTTTTTCATATCGGCAGAACTTCCCCTGACGGCGCGCTTCTATCCCGTTGAACTTTTTCGCCTCTTCCGCGTTCATGCCCCAAGACCGTTTGAAATCGCGCAAGCGATGAACAACGTGAGATGCATGTGAGGACACAATGTTTCGGGAAGATATCTCATCCCATGTCGCCCTGGCTTCGGACGATCTCGAACTACTCGAAAAGTTTCTGGATGCCTGGTGCGAAGAGAACGGCGTCGACAAGACCAGTGCCAAAGCCGAGAACATCGCCTCCGGCCTAGTCGACTGGTACCAGTTCGATCTGGCTGATCGCACCAACCTGAAATCCGGCCCCCCGACGCCCTTGCCGGAATCGAAGGAACTGGAAAATCTGCTCAGGAAGCTGAAGGCGGCCTGAGGCAGACAAATCAAGCCTGTTTGGCCCTTGGTGTTCCCAACACAAATACCGCGTTCACGAAAGACGTGATCTTCGCCTGCAGCCATTTGACGATGAAGGCGAGCGCGCCACCCCGGCGTACTTCCCGGTCGAACAGATAGCTCAGCGCCGTGATCGTGATGCTGATCAGCACTGCCTGGAATACGGCGGAACCGAACGCAGCCGGGGTAGCCGGCCAGCCGTAGAGGATCATATTGCCGAAAGCGAAGGTGAAGAGACTGGTGCGCCCAAAAAAGACTGGCTTTTCAAGCCGCTGTTTTGTCTCCGGCGACAGGCCTTGGGTTAATAGAACCGCAAGACTGGTCAGCGCGATCGCCCCGCTGAGACCGGCGCCGAAATAAAGCGGGTCGCTATCCATGCGCAGCGACATGTCGCCGAGTTCTGCCAGTGATTTTTCATCATAGAACAGGATTCCGAGCGCCAGCACGGCGACGGATGCCGCCAGAAGGTAGGACGCTCTGGTGACGATTCCGACAGTCTGTTTCGCGGCACCGGCGGTCCTGTCGCCCGCAATCAGGCGGCCGAATGCCATTCCGGCAATGATCAGGCTTGTTCCGTGCAGGATCGACGGCCCTCCGAGCTTGGCGTCTCCGACGCCGAACAGGAACGTCACCACCCGTTCGGCATACATGCCCATATTGAAGTCGAGGGGGCTCGGCAGCCCGCGAATGACCGGGTGAGCGGCGTGGACGACGAGAGCCGCGACGACGAGCGGCAGAAGTCCGACCCTGTTGCGCAGCCAGAGCAGGATCGGCGCAAGGAAAAGCACGACGGCATAAAATTTGAGGATATCGGTGAACGGCGTGACACCGAGCAACATCATCGTCGCGACCGAGAATTTCAGCGAATAACCGTCCGCCACTAGATAAAGCACGACGACCGACACGCAGTAGAGAAGCCAGCACTGGATCGCCCGGGAAAACAATCGCACGGCAACCCGCCCCTGTTCACCGGCAACGAATCTCGGCCGATAGACGATCTCCAGCATCGTGCCGAACAGCAGGATGAAGGTTGGCGTCGCCAGCGCCATCAAGGCACGCAGGAAATCCGCCGACGGGCCGCTCCAGAAATTGTCCATATTGGTGACGACCCAGACATGGCTGAGCATCGCGAAAAAAATGGCGACCGATCGGGTCAGGTCGATGCCGATAATCCTCGGAATTGCTGCGTTACCCGCCATGAACTGCTCCTTCAGCCGGCATCAGAGATATTGCAGTGCAATATCGACATAAGCCCTGACGATATTAGGGCAATCCCTAAATCTGACACTTGGGCCGGTTTTCTCATCGATCGGCGAAGGCGATCGGATCGGTATATTTTCGGTGTTTTGGATAGGAATGCGGCCATAATGCGGACCCGACGCGTTTGCACGTCAGCCGCACTGACCCGCGTTTCGGAGCAATGTCCCTGATTGGCACAGGCGTACAGGGACTTGAGGATGGCGCTTAACCGTCCTTTTTCACCCTTCCTTGGCACCTGCCCCGCATAAGCTCCGGCCAGATGACGAAAGGCAGTATAATGACGATTTCGGCGGCAATGAGTATTTCCGTAAGCGGCATGCAGACGCAATCCCAGCGATTGAATACGGCCGCCCAGAACATCGCCAACACCAGCACACCCGGTTATGATGTCGATCCGGCAAGCGAGATGATCGATGTGATGACCGCCGAGCAGGGTTTCGCCGCCAATGCGGCCGTATTTGAAACCGGCGCGGACATGTGGGACCTGCTGATGACGATCAAGCGGGACTGACGCGGGCGGGCATATCCGGCTGATCCCGCCGCGATCAAAATCGCGTCAGCCGTCTGGGTTGGGCAGTTGAGTTCGGCGGCGAACTCGCAGAAGAGAGGTCTCCCTATCCCGAGCCTCAGAGCATTCCGCCTTGTTTCATCTCTTCAAAGCCCTTCTCTGCCTCTATGTTGTCGCCCGTTTCATCTATCCCCTGCCCTGGCCCAACTGGCTGAAGGGCTTTCTCGCCGTCATCCTGATGGTGGTCTTCCAGCACAGCCTGATCAGCCTGCTGGCCTTCGGCACGATGTTCTCGCCGGAAGTGCCAAGGGTGGCGATGATCGTGGTGAACTGGATGGCAGGTTTCGTCCTGCTCACCGCCGTTTTCCAGTTGGTGCTCGATATCGGCGCACTGGTGATCGCGGCTGTGAAGCGACGCCGCGTGCGGATCGCGCCCTGGCTGCGTTATGGCGTCGGCGCCGTCACCATGTCGCTCGCGGCTTTTGCCGTCAGCCAGGCGATCCGCATTCCACCCGTCAAGCAAGTCGAGATCAGGATCCGCGACCTGCCGGCTGAATTCGATGGCTACCGGATGATCCAGCTGACCGATCTTCACATCAGCCGCCTCTTCCAGGCGCCCTGGGTCGAAGAGACCGTCGCCAAGGCCAATGCCCAGAATGCCGACCTGATCGTCATCACCGGCGACCTGATCGATGGCGACCTGCAGGCTCGCGAGCTCGATGTCGCGCCACTGGCAGAGCTGAGGGCCGGCGATGGCGTCTACACCATTCCCGGCAATCACGAATATTACTTCGGCCATGATGGCTGGATGCAGAAATATCAGGACCTCGGGCTGAAAACCATCTCCAACGGCCATGTCGTGCTGTCGCGCGGCGATGCCAAGCTGACGCTGGCGGGCATCAACGACATCAACGCCACCCGTTTTGGCCTGGAAGGGCCGGATCTGGCAAAAGCGCTCGCCGGCGCGCCGCCGGAAGCACCAGTGATCCTGCTGGACCATCAGCCGCGCAATGCCCGACTGGCGGCGGAATCAGGCGCGGACCTGCAGCTTTCCGGCCATACCCATGGCGGCATGATCCTGGGCTTCGATCGGCTGGTCGCGCGTTTCAACAACGGCTTCGTATCGGGCCGTTATGACGTCGGCGACATGCAGCTCTATGTCAACAATGGCACGGCGCTGTGGATCGGCTTCGCGCTCAGGCTCGGCGTTCCGTCGGAGCTGACGGTCATCACGCTGCGCCCGGCCTGAACGTTTGCCTCAGAGATCATCGAGCCCGATCCGCTTGATCGGGCTCATGAAGTCGCCCGTGACCAAGCGGCTGACGAGTTGCCGGACAAACGGCATCCGCGTCGTCGGCCCGATGGCAATGTCGCGCATGGCCGGCAGGATACGACTATCCGACTGATAGAAAGGCGTCAGCACCAGGCTGAGCGTCTGATAGAGCCAGACATGCGGCGCGCGCTGGCGCAGATGTAGTGCGAAGGCCTCCTCCACCGAGGTGGTTCGGGTCAGGGCCAGAAGCAGCGAGGCCGCATCGATCATCGCCATATTGGCGCCCTGCCCGAGCTGCGGGCTTGTCGCATGCCAGGCGTCACCGATACGGATCACCCCGCGCCCGGCAACCGGTTTTCGTGTGTGGTGACGGTAGCGGGCATGTACGGGCTCGGCGATCTGCGCAAGCGGTGCGGCTTCCGGCCAGAGCGCGGCCACCCTCTCGATCCATGCCTCGCGGCCGGCCTTGCGCCATTCCTCGATATCGCGGTTGCGCAGGCTCCAGAAGAATGTCGCCATCGGTGCCGCACCATCCCGTGCGGTGCCGACCGGCAGGACGCCGGCCATATGACTCGCCCGCTCGTAACGCTGTTCCAGCTCGTGGGGATGAAACGGCCCGTTTTCCGGCCAAGGCACGGTCGCCCACAGAGCGCCGTAACCCAGCTCCCTTGCCGGGACGTGACCGATCGGAGAGCTGGCGCCCATCGCATCGACAACGAGATCGGCCGAAGGCGTCGCACGGCCGCCATCGAGCGCCAGTGCCGGTCTGCCGCCTTCGATGATCCCGGTCACTCTTGCGCCCGTTTCAAAACGCACGCCGGCAGAGATCGCCGAGGATAGCAGAAGATCGAACAGCGCCACGCGCTGAACGGCGATACCGTGACCATCCCCCGGATAGCTGATTTCCAGCACCGTCTTGCCCGATTTGCCCATCTGGCCCTGCTTGGACGATCCGCCCGTCGCCAGAGCCCCGTGCATACGGGTGATCACCTGCCCGCGTGCCGCAATCGCGTCATGCAGTCCCATTTTTTCGAGAATGGCGAGACCCGTCGGCTGCAGCACGAAGCCTGAACCGATCGGTTGCGGGGCCGCCATCTGGTCATAGATCACCACCTTTGCGCCACGCCGCGCCAGCATCGTGGCAAGCGACAGCCCGCCGATACCCGCGCCGGCAATCGCAACGTCCAGACCTTCGAGCTTCATGAGATCGCCCCGATTGCGTCAATCATGCGCTCACCCCAGCTGCCGTTCGATGGCTTTCGCTGACTGCCAGAGCTCTTCCATCCGTTCCAGCGTCGCGGCTTCCAGTGTTTCGCCTGATTTCTGAAGTTCGATCTCGATATGATTGAAGCGTCTGCGGAATTTCGTGTTTGTCCCGCGCAGCGCATTTTCGGGATCGACGCTTACGTGACGGCCGATATTGACCATCGCGAAGATCAGGTCGCCGAGTTCGTCCGCCACCTTTTCCGGATGCCCGGCCTGCAGGGCTTCGCGCAATTCCCGCACTTCTTCCTCGATCTTGTCGAGGATCGGCTCGGCTTCCGACCAGTCGAACCCAACCTTGGCGGCGCGCTCCTGAAGTTTAAGCGCCTCGGTCAATGCGGGCTGGCTGCGATGCACCGTTCCCAGGAAACCGGCCTTGAAATCCTCGGTGATGCCGCGTGCGGCCCGCCGTTCGGCCCGCTCGCGCTTTTCCTCCTGTTTGATCGCATCCCATTGCAGCTTCACGGCTCCGGGCGTATCGGCATCGGAACGTTCGAATACATGCGGGTGCCGGCGGATCATCTTTCTGGTAACGGCCTCGACCACATCGCCGAAGGCAAATTCCCCCGCTTCTTCCGCCATGCGCGCGTGAAAAACCACCTGCAGCAGAAGATCGCCGAGCTCCTCGCAAAGGTCGTCCATATCGTTGCGCTCGATCGCATCGGCCACCTCGTAGGCTTCCTCGATCGTGTAGGGTTTGATCGACGCGAAATCCTGCTCCAGATCCCAGGGGCAGCCCGTCACCGGTGCGCGCAGCGCCACCATGATCTCGATCAGGCGCGAAATATCCTTCGAAGCTTCCATGCGAAAATGTTCCTGAGGTTCAGTTCAGTGGTATGTTGTTGTCGCCCTTGCCGGACTGGTAGCCGTCCGACAGGCGCTGATAGGTTTGCTTGATCCGCGCCGTTTGAGCCTTCAGCCTTGCGCGCAGAGGCTCTTCCTCGCTATCGACCAGATCTGCGATGAAATAGGAATTCCAAAACGTATTTGACCGGTGATAACCACCCGGCTCAAGCCCGAAGACCTCTTTCAGGATCTTCAGGTCATGCGGAATGGCGAAGGCATCGCGCGAATCCTCATGGCTGAAGAACGAATAGAAATTGTCGAAACCGGCCCATGTGATCGCCGACATGCACATCGTGCAGGGTTCATGAGTAGATAGGAAAATCAGATCCTTGGTGGAAAGTCCTGAAGTATTTTCATAAAAACGCTTCAGCGTATGCACCTCACCATGCCAGAGCGGATTTTCCAGCTCGTTATTCGTCTCGGCAATGACGAGCGACAGGTCGGACTTCTTCAGGATCGCCGCACCGAATACCTTGTTTCCGGCGACAACGCCTTTTTCGGTCAGCGGCAGAATCTCGATTTCGATGACATCGAGAAGGCGGCCGGCGATAGTGGAGGCAACGGTCATGAGCGAAGCTTCTTCATTTGATCCCTGAAGCACACTGTCTAGGCAGTTTGCGGTCTTCAATCCACCGACCGAAGCAAAAACAATTTAATCTACTGGAACACTAGAGAAATATCGCCCGCGGTGGCTTTTGCTCAAGAACCGGTTGATCGCGAAACAGAAATACCCGCCGGTGATGCACTTCGCATATCCATTTCTTCAAATGAAGCCGCTGATTGTGGATATTTCCATCCTATGTTTCAGGATAGTCGCATGTTCCCTAGCCATCAACGTCTGTCGGTCTTCCCGGCCTTTTTCCGTGTGAACGGAAAGGCTGTCGCGGTATTCGGCAATGGCGACGAAGCCTTTGCCAAGGCTCGTCTCTTGCGCAATACCGATGCCGAGATCATCGCCTACGCACCGCAAGCCGAGGCCGACTATGCCGGCTGGCTGGCCGCGAATGATGTCGTTACCATCCGCGCGGAGTTTTCTGTCGAACAGGTAAGAGGTTTTGCACTCGTTTTCGCCGCAACCGGCGAGGCGGTACAGGATCAGGCGATTGTCACAGCCGCCCGCGCTGAAAAAATCCCGGCAAACGCAGTGGACCAACCCGATTTCTGCGACTTCTTCACGCCCGCTCTCGTCAACCGCGCACCGGTGGCAATCGCGATCGGCACGGAAGGCGCCGGCCCGGTTCTGGCGCAGATGATCCGTGCCCGTGTCGACCAGATGCTGTCGCCGTCGCTTGGAAAGCTCGCCTCGCTGGCAGCGGACTACCGGGATGCGGCCGAGCGACTGGTGCCGCGTGGCGTATCGCGCCGCATCTTCTGGCGCCGGTTTTTCTCCGGCGACGTCGCCGATGCGATCGATGCCAATGACCATGTTGCCGCGCGCCGGGCCGCCAATGCACTCCTCTCGACGACAGGCCGCGCGGAAGGCAAGATCTGGCTGGTGGGTGCTGGCCCCGGAGCCGAAGACCTGCTGACATTGCGGGCCCAGCGTGTGCTGATGGAAGCCGATGCGATCGTTTATGATGCGCTGGTGCCCCAGGCGATCGTCGATATGGGCCGCCGCGACGCCGAGCGCCTTTCGGTCGGCAAGCGCAAGAATTGCCATTCGAAGAGCCAGGACGAAATCAATCGCCTGCTGGTCGATCTCGGCCGCCAGGGCAAACGGGTCGTGCGCCTGAAATCCGGCGATCCGCTGATCTACGGCCGCGCCGGCGAGGAAATGGCCGCCCTGCGGGACGCAGGTATCGCCTATGAGATCGTGCCCGGCATCACCTCGGCATTCGCCGCAGCTGCCGATTTCGACCTGCCGCTGACGCTGCGTGGCGTTGCCTCGTCACTGATCTTCACCACCGGGCATGACCTGACCGGCGACGTCCTGCCGGACTGGGCGAGCCTTGCCATCTCGGGTGCCACGATCGCCGTCTATATGGGTCGCACGGTTGCCGCCTCGGTATCCGAGCGCCTGATGGGCGCGGGCTTGAGCCCGGACACCACGGTTGCCGTGATCGAAAATGCCAGCCGCACCGACCGAAAACTGTTCCACGGCGTTTTGAACGAACTGCCGGCGCTGGAAGCGCGCGACGACCTCGACGGCCCGGTGATGGTGATTATTGGCGAAGCCGTTGCCGGCGCCAATTTCGACAAATCCGAACCGCTCTCCGCCTTCAGAAAATCCGTCCGCGACCGGGAAGAAGCGGACCAGGAACTGGGCCAGAAACAGGGAATTCAGCAATGACCGACAAGGTTCTCACCGCCAACCGCCTGTCCGATGGCATCGCCGTATGGCTCGATGCCGCCGGCCAATGGACGGAAAACCTGCAGGATGCGCTGGTTGCGCGTCACGCTGAGGCCGTCGCATCGCTGGAATCGATCGGCAAACAGGATTTCGCCGACAACAAGGTCGTGGACGTCAATGTCATCGACGTCGAGGAAACCAATGGCGTCCTTTGGCCGACCCGGCTTCGCGAGCGCATCCGCGCCCAGGGACCGACCATGGAATATGCAAGCGGCTACAGCAAAGCCGACGCCGCCTTCATCGCAGTCTGATACCGAAAGTTCTGGCACACCATGTATCGTTACGACGAATTCGACCACGCTTTTGTTTCGAGCCGCGTGGAGCAGTTCCGCGACCAGGTCGAGCGCCGCCTCTCCGGTGAGCTCGCCGAGGACGCGTTCAAGCCGCTGCGCCTGATGAACGGCGTTTACCTTCAGCTTCACGCCTATATGCTGCGCGTCGCCATTCCCTATGGCACGCTCAATTCCAGGCAGATGCGGATGCTCGCCCATATCGCCCGCAAATATGACCGCGGTTACGGGCACTTCACCACCCGCCAGAACATCCAGTACAACTGGCCGAAACTGTCGGACACGCCGGCCATTCTGGCGGAACTGGCAAGCGTCGAGATGCACGCCCTGCAGACCTCGGGCAACTGCATCAGAAACGTCACCGCCGACCATTTTGCCGGTGCTGCGGCCGACGAAGTGGCCGATCCGCGACCTTACGCGGAAATCCTGCGCCAGTGGTCGTCCGTTCACCCGGAATTCTCCTTCCTGCCCCGAAAATTCAAGATTGCCGTCACCGGCGCCGAGCGCGACCGCGCAGCGATCCAGGTTCACGACATCGGCCTGCATCTGAAGAAGAACGATCAAGGACAGATCGGTTTTGCCGTTTATGTCGGCGGCGGCCAGGGCCGCACGCCGCTGATTGCCAAGAAGATCAACGACTTCCTGCCGGAAGCGGACCTCCTGTCTTACATCACCGCAATCATGCGCGTGTATAACCTGCATGGCCGGCGCGACAACAAATACAAGGCGCGTATCAAGATCCTCGTACACGAGACCGGTGTCGAGGAACTGACCCGTCAGGTGGAGGAGGAATTCTCCCACCTCAGGGAAACCGAGCTGAAACTGCCGGAAGCGGATGTCGCTGCGATCTCTGCCTATTTCGCCCCGCCGGTTCTGCCCGAGCGCCGCGAAGGCTGGGCACAGCTTGCGGGCTGGAAAAAGCAGGACGAGGCTTTTGCCCGCTGGGTGAACCAGAACGTCCAGCCGCACAAACATCCCGACTACGGCATGGTGACGATTTCGCTGAAGCCGATCGGCGGCATTCCGGGCGATGCGTCCGACGTGCAGATGGACGTTATCGCCGATCTGGCGGAGGAATTTGGCCTTGACGAGATCCGTATCAGCCACGAACAGAACGTCATCTTCCCGCATGTGGCGCTGGCCGATCTGGAACCGCTCTATCGGGCACTCACCGCGCATGGGCTGGAGACGGCAAATTCCAACCTGATCACGGATATCATTGCCTGTCCCGGCCTGGACTACTGCGCCCTGGCGAACGCCCGTTCGATCCCGGTAGCCCAGGAAATCTCCACCCGTTTCGGCGCGCCCGAGCGTCAGGCCGAGATCGGCGAGTTGAAGATCAAGATTTCCGGCTGCATCAATGCCTGCGGCCACCACCATGTCGGCCATATCGGTCTTCTGGGCGTGGAGAAGAAGGGGGCCGAACTCTATCAGATCACGCTTGGCGGCTCCGGCGACGAGCATACCTCGATCGGCGAGATCATCGGCCGCGGTTTCGAACCGTCCAAGGTGACGGATGCGATCGAGACGATCGTCGATACCTATCTCGGCCTGCGGCTTTCCAAGGACGAAATTTTTCTGGATGCCTATCGCCGTGTCGGGCCGCAGCCTTTCAAGGATGCGCTCTACGGTGAAGCCAAGGCGGAGGCTGCGTGATGACGAAAATCTGGAGAGAAACCGGTTTTGTCGAGAACGATCCGTGGATCATAGAAACTGACGAGGTGAAGGCGGAAGGTGAGCAGAAGGCGCTCCTGCCGCTGGAGGACTTCATCGAGAAAGCCGAAGGCAGCAACGATGTCGGCCTCGGTGTTCTGATCAGGCCCGCCGACGACGTGCGCAAGCTGGAACCCTATCTCTACCGTATCGAGATCGTTGCGGTGGATTTCCCGGCCTTCAACGATGGCCGATCCTTCAGCCATGCCTCACTTCTGCGCGATCGCCTGGATTACCGGAACGAGTTGCGTGCCGTTGGTGACGTGCTGATCGACCAGGTGCCGCTGATGCTTCGCTGCGGTGTCGACAGCTTTGCCGTGACCAATACCACCGCGCTGAAGCGGCTGTCGGAAGGCAGATTGCCCGGCATTGCCGTGCATTATCAGCCGACGGCGCGAAAGGCGGAGCAGGCAGGGGGATACAGTTGGCGGTGTGTATCCTGAGACTGGGGCCGTATCATGTGTGCTACGGCGCCTTCGAGGCAAGGAGCTGGGCTATTGCGAACGTATCGACGAACTGTAGATATTCGATAATGGCACCATCTCTGAAGGTTAGCTTGTCGATGTATTCCGTAGGGAGAACCGTTCCATCCGGGCGATAGATTACATCACCACGGTGATGCACATAAATTGTATCGCCGCATTGATGGATGCTGACTTGCTCGACATTGTCCATATCCCATGTCGAAAACAGCTCCTCCGCTACGGCCTTAAGGTCGCTCATACCTTGATACTGCCGAGTCAAGGATTGCAGGTCGCTGGTGCCGACAACGCGGAAGATACAATCTTCGTGCACGATGCTGAGATGCTTTTCGACATCCCTTTTGGCACGCGCCTTGTAGAAATCCTGTAAGACTTTGCGCTCGATCATGATGCCCTCCTCCACTTTGATACAGTGTCCGCCAGGTGAACGGTCTTTTCAATCGCCGATAGACGCATCGCCCGATAATGGCGAGGTACGCCGACCGTTCATGGTAACATGACCAAGCGGCACATATTTTTCGAAAGCATGACGAATAGAAAACTCGAATGCCTTCAAAAACCCAGACCGATGGTATATTTCGCTCGGATGAAGCCGATAGGATGAAGACGGAAATCGTGATGAACGCTCCAACGAAGACAGAAGATTTTGCCGTAAAGATCCCGGATGGGGTTTATGCCGAAACGGTGCTGGACGTGCAGCACTATACGGACAGGCTGTTCCGTTTTCGCATGACGCGCCCGGCTGGCTTCCGTTTCCGCTCGGGTGAATTCGCCATGATCGGCCTGATGGTCGGTGAAAAGCCCATCTACCGCGCCTATTCGATCGCAAGCCCCGCCTGGGACGAGGAACTGGAATTCTTCTCGATCAAGGTGCCGGACGGTCCGCTGACCTCGCATCTGCAGAAGATCAAGCCGGGCGACACCGTGCTGATGCGCAAGAAGCCGACCGGCACGCTGGTGCTCGATGCGCTCACCCCCGGCAAGCGCCTTTATATGTTCTCGACCGGCACCGGCATCGCCCCGTTTGCCAGCCTGATCCGCGACCCGGAAACCTACGAGAAATTCGAGGAAGTCATTCTCACCCACACCTGCCGCGAAGTCTCCGAGCTGAAATACGGCCAGGACCTGATGGAAGAGATCAAGAACCACGAGTTCCTCTCGGAACTCGTCGGCGACAAGCTGAAGCTCTACTCGACCGTCACCCGCGAGGATTACCCGTTCACAGGCCGCATCACCGACCTGATCGAAAACGGCAAGATGTTTGCCGATCTCGGCGTTCCCCCGCTCGACCCGGCGATAGACCGCGGCATGATCTGCGGCTCGGCTGCGATGCTGAAGGACACCAAGGAACTGCTTGAAAAGGCAGGCCTGACCGAAGGCGCCAACAACAAGCCGAGCGAATTCGTGATTGAACGCGCATTCGTTGGATGATTGATATCGGGCTAGGCAACGTTCCTAGCCCGTACCACGGCTTTTCTCCGCTCGGGGCGCGATCTCGTTCCGGTAGATCGCGAAAACCGCAAGGGCGATGACGGCAACTCCACCTCCGACGAGATGTGACAGCGCATAGCCGCCTTGACTGACCAGCCAGCCAGCGACGACATTGCTGAGTGAGGCTCCAACGCCTTGCACGGTCATTACGCTCGCGAAACCGACATTAAAGCGACCAGTCCCCTTGAGGATGCGCTCCACGGCCACCGGCGTGACAATACCGAGAAGGCCTGCACCGACCCCGTCCAGAATTTGCACGGGCCACACCGCCCAGAACCCCTCGAAACTGCCGGCGATTATCCCGCGTATCGGCAATGCCGCCAAACCTATTGCAAGCGTCCCCGCAAGCCCGATCCGCCGGATCAGAAACGGCGTGACCACGGCAATACCGATCATGGAAAGCTGGGAAATGCCGGTGATGATCGCCGTGGTGCGAAACGGCGTACCCAGTTCGATGGCGAACTGCTGAGCGATAAGCCGGCTCATCGGTGCATTGCCGAAATGGAAGATCAGAAGGATCAGTGCGAGAAGCACTAGGCCGCGATTGGTCAACAAGACATCGAAACCCGACGGTCTCGCGGCTCCACGCGTCTCCGCTACGCCTTTGTTCGGCTCAAGACCACGGGCGACCTGATGATCGATGCGCTCAGGATCGATGCTCGCAACCGCGACAAGCGCCCCGAGCGCGGTCGCGATCATCAGCCAGACCATGCCCGCCTGCCCGAACAGCGAGATGATCACATAGACGGCAAACAGTGAGGCGAAGTTGCCGGCATGGTTCCAGAATTCGTTGCGAGCGATCTGCTGGGAGAAGAACCGCTCACCCACGAGCCCGAGCGTCAATCCTGCCAGGGCGGGACCGATCACGGCACCGACCACCGCCGTCCCGATCTGCCCGATCCAGACGATGACCGGTTCCGGAGAAACGAGTGTTATCAATGCCGCAGCGGTAACGAGGATGACGGGTCCGGCGATCAGTGCCCTTTTCCACGGCGTTCCATCCACCAGCGCACCACAAAGCGGCGTGGCGGCAAGTCCGATCAATCCCCCGACCGTGGCAATCACGCCCAGCGACAGTGACGACCAGCCGCGCGTCGCGAGAAACGCATCGAGAAAGGGACCAAGCCCGTCCCGGGCATCGGCAAGGAAAAAATTGAGCACGCAGAGCGCAACCAGCGACCGGTCGGAGACTATACGTGGTGGTTTCTTTTCGATTGATGTGGGCGAGGAGGAAGCTGATGAGAAAGCCATTGGCAGAACCCGGCGCTAAATTGCGCAGCCACAATGCGCGGCACAGGTTTTGGTTGCGCCACGCTTCTACCAAGCCACAGGCATCACCCAGCAAGAACTTTCTTGAGTTTTTAGATCGCGACTGGAAGCTCAGCGCTCCCAGTCTTCCTTCTCGCGCTTCGGCCCATTGCCGAGCCGGCGCTCCAGTTCGGTGGCCTGCGCTTCCGACATGCGAACATCCATCGTCACGGAGCCGTCCTCGTTGTCCTCACGGCCATCGACAATGGAATTGCCGTAGACCCAGGAGACCAGAGCGAGCTTGTCGGCGGGAATGGTGATCGAGGTTTCGGTCAGGACACCGGAAAGCCGCTTGGCGATCTCGTCCATCAGTGCGTCGAGCCCCTCGCCGGTGATCGCCGACAGCGCCATGATATTGTCGCGGCCCTTGGCGCGATCGAAGAGCGCATCATGGGTCTCCGGGTCGAGCCGGTCGATCTTGTTCCAGACCTCGATGATCCGCTCAGAGCTTTCCTTCTCGTCGATGCCGAGATCGGCGAGAATGCGCAGCACATCATGCGACTGGGCGGCATTGTCCGGATCGGACATGTCACGCACATGCAGGATCAGATCCGCTTCCAGCACCTCTTCCAGCGTCGCACGGAAGGCGGCCACCAGATGGGTCGGCAGGTCGGAGATGAAGCCGACGGTATCGGACAGGATGACCGTGCGGCCATGTGGCAGCTTCATCCTACGTAGCGTCGGATCGAGCGTCGCAAACAGCATGTCTTCGGCCAGAACACCCGCACCGGTGATGCGGTTGAACAGCGTCGACTTGCCGGCATTCGTATAACCGACCAGCGCCACGATCGGATGCGGCACCTTGCGGCGCTTGGCGCGATGAAGCTGACGGGTGCGCACGACCTGTTCAAGCTCGCGCTCGAGCTTGATGATCTTCTCCTGCAACTGCCGACGGTCGGCTTCGATCTGGGTTTCACCCGGACCACCCATGAAGCCCGCACCACCGCGCTGGCGTTCAAGGTGGGTCCAGGAGCGGACCAGTCGGCCCTTCTGGTAATTGAGGTGAGCGAGGTCGACCTGCAGCGTACCTTCCTTGGTGGAAGCGCGGCGGCCGAAGATTTCGAGGATGAGACCGGTGCGGTCGATGACCTTGGCGCCCCATTCCTTTTCGAGATTACGCTGCTGGACCGGGGTCAACGGATGGTCGACGATGACGAGGCCGGCATCCTTCTCGTCGAGAAGCGCCTTGATTTCCTCGATCTTGCCGGATCCCATCAGCGTCGCCGGGCGCGGCTGGTTGACGGCAACGATCAGTCCCTCGACGATTTCGAGGTCGATCGCGCGGGCAAGACCTGCCGCCTCTTCCAGACGTGCTTCATTGGAGCGCTGTGGAGCGGCGATTATCTGGCCTTCGCCCTGCCCTGCGCGGGACCGGGACTGCTTGAGCACCGGCACCACAACCACAGCACGCATATCGTCCCGGTGCTTTTCAGCTTCCGGGACGAGCGATTCGTTAGACGTATCTCGGGTCGAAATCTGTAGGTATCCTTAGGCTGCGTTTTCTTCTGTCTCGAACATCTGCATGGGCTGGCCCGGCATGATGGTGGAGATCGCGTGCTTATACACGAGCTGCGAATGCCCGTCACGGCGAAGAAGGACGCAGAAGTTGTCGAAGGAGGTTACGACACCCGTGAGCTTTACCCCGTTGATGAGGAATATTGTCAGGGAAATCTTCTGCTTGCGAACAGTGTTAAGAAATAAATCCTGCAGGTTCTGAGAACGTTCCGCCATGGCGCCGCTTCTTTCTTTCTTGCCGGCATGGTGCCGGGATAATGATCTCGTCTATATGAGATGATGGGGAAACGCCCCGTGTTTCCCTTCCCCCAAAACTCTGGTTATCAAATCGCCGTCTTTTCCGCAATCTCGAAAAAGGCGCCGCGGATATTCGATGCGACACTGCCGGGATGGCCGTTGGCGATCGTCTTTTCGTCGATTGAAACGATTGGAGTGCAGATTCCGGTCGCCGACGTGAAGAACACCTCGCGAGCCGCCAGCATCTCATCCATCGTGAATTCACGCTCCTCGACCACCACGTTCAGGGTCTTTGCAACATCGAGCAGTGTCGTGCGGGTGATGCCGCGCAGGATGCCGTGTTCGGCCGGCCGCGTGACCAGTTTTCCATCTGGCGTGACGATCCAGACATTGGCGGATGCGCCTTCCATGACGATGCCGTTGCGGTCGATATAGATCGCGTCCTGGGCACCGGCATCCTTCGCCTGCTGCTTGGCAAGCACGTTGGGCAGAAGACCGACGCTCTTGATATCGACGCGATCCCAGCGGTTTTCCGGCAGGGTAATGACCTTGATGCCGGTCTCGTAACGGCGTTGCGCAAACGCTGGATCGGCAGATTTCGCCGTGATCACCAGCGTCGGAGCCGTATCGGCGGATGGGAAGACATGATCACGCTTCGCCGCCCCGCGCGAAACCTGCATGTAGAAGAGACCGTTACGCACGCGATTGCGGCGCAGCACCTCGCGAATGACGATCGTCAGCGCCTTGCGATCCATGGGAGACGCCATGCGCAACTCGCCAAGTGAACGATCAAGCCGGTCGAGATGACGCGTCAGATCGACGATCAGACCATCCCTGACCTCACAGACTTCATAAACGGCATCGGCGAACTGAAACCCGCGGTCCTCAACATGCACACCGGCATCGGAATGCTGCACATAGGCGCCGTTCACATAGGCAATTCTGGACATGATGAAATCTCTTGGATGATGACCTGAGGAACCGCACCGCTGCGATCCCTCTCCTCGCCTGAACGGCTTAAACCCCGAGCGACTTCAGCTTGCGATGGAGAGCCGAGCGCTCCATGCCGACAAACTCGGCGGTGCGGGAAATATTGCCGCCGAAACGATTGATCTGGGCAATCAGGTAATCGCGCTCGAACATCTCGCGCGCCTCTCTCAAGGGAAGCGTCATGATGTGGACATCCCCCTTGGAGGAAACCTTCGGCAACATGTCACCAAGATCGGTCGGCAGCATATCTGCGGAGATCGCCGTATCGGGACCGTCGGTGCGGGCAAGGATCATTAGCCGTTCGATATTGTTGCGCAACTGGCGGATATTGCCCGGCCAGTCATGCGCCTGCAGCACCGCCATCGCATCGTCACCGATCTTGCGCGGACGAATGCCAGCCTGCTCGGAAACCTGCCGCATGAACATGTCGACGAGGAAAGGAATGTCCTCGCGACGCTCGGCCAGTGCAGGCACCTTGACCGGCACGACTGCCAGACGATGGTAGAGGTCCTCGCGGAACTCGCCTTCGGAAATGAGGTTTTCCAGATTGTAGGCGGTGGAGGAAATGATGCGGACATCCACCTTGACGCGCTTCGATCCGCCGACGCGCTCGAACTGCTGGTCGACGAGAACGCGCAGAATCTTGTTCTGCGTTTCGCGTGGCATCTCGCCGATCTCGTCGAGATAGAGAATGCCCCGATGCGCCTCTTCCAATGCGCCGATCTTGCGCGGCTGGCCGGGCGTGCCCTCGGTGCCGAACAAAGCCACCTCCATCCGGTCCGGCGTTATCGTGGCGGCATTAAGCGCCACGAAAGGACCTGTCGCACGCGACGACTTGCGGTGGATCATCCGGGCAACGAGTTCCTTGCCCGATCCCGAAGGGCCGAGGATCATGATACGGCTATTGGTCGGCGCCACCTTTTCGATCGTCTGGCGCAGCTGGGAAACGGCAACTGACGTGCCGACCAGTTCCGCCGCATCGCCGGTACGCTTCTTCAGTTCGGAAACCTCACGCTTGAGCTTGGAGTTTTCCAGCGCCCGTTCGGCGATCAGGATCAGCCGGTCGGCCTTGAACGGCTTCTCGATGAAATCGAAGGCGCCGCGCTTAATGGCGGATACCGCGGTTTCGACATTGCCGTGACCGGAAATCATCACCACCGGCAGATCGGGATGGCGGCTCTTCACCTCGTCCAGCAGCGCCAGACCGTCGAGCTTGGAACCCTGCATCCAGATGTCGAGGAAAACCAGCCGCGGCACACGATCGGAAATCGCCGCAAGAGCGCTATCGCTGTCATGCGCCATCCGTGTCTCGTGTCCCTCATCGGAGAGAATACCCGAAACGATCTCGCGGATATCCGCCTCGTCATCGACGACCAGAATGTCAGACGCCATAAGCAACTTCCTTGTCTTTATCCGGAACGGGTGCGCTGGCCGCATCGACATGCGGCAGAAGCACCCTGATCATGGCGCCCTTGCCATGATCGAAATCGGCAGGGGCATCGTGCAGCTCAAGCTGCCCCCCATGTTCTTCAATGATCTTCTTGACGATGGCGAGGCCGAGGCCCGTGCCCTTTTCCCGCATCGTCATATAGGGTTCGAGAATCCGGTGCCGGTTTTCGGTCGGCAGGCCGATGCCGTTGTCGATCACGTCCACCACGAAAAGATCGCGTGCCGTGTCATAGGTCGAGCGCACCATGACCTTGCGTCCGTCACGTTCTTCGTCCGCCGGCACCATTTCGAGCGCTTCCACGGCATTCTTAACGAGATTTCCGAAAGCCTGGCCGAGCATGCGCCCGTCGAACAGCCCGTTCAGCGGTTCGTCGCCAAGCTCGCGAATGAAATCGACATGGGTCGTGCCCATTTCGCGCAGGAAGATGGAATCCTTGAGAATGCCCCGGAGGTCGGTAATTTCCTTGGACGGCTTCGGCATGCGGGCGAAGGAGGAGAATTCGTCGACCATGCGGCCGATATCTCCCACCTGCCGCACGATCGTATCCGTGCACTGATCGAAGACCGCGCGATCGTTCTCATCGATCTGCTTGCCGTAACGGCGCTTCAGACGCTCCGCCGACAGCTGGATCGGGGTCAGCGGGTTCTTGATCTCATGCGCGATGCGCCGCGCCACATCGGCCCAGGCGGTCGAACGCTGGGCGATGACGAGATCGGTAATGTCGTCGAGCGTGATGACGTAGGAATCACTGGAGGTCCGCTGCTCTTCGCGCGTGACCTGAACCGACAATGTGCGCTCCTTGCCGTTGCGCATCAGGTTCACCTGCTTGCGGAAATCTCCGCGGGATCGGGTCGTGGCCTCGGTGAGCACGTGATCGATCTCGGGCGCGATCTCCTGCAGCGTCTTGCCGATCAAGCCGTGCTGGTCTGTTCCGAGCATTTCTTCGGCGGAGGGATTGACGATACTGATTCGCCGATCGTCCACACCGATGACCGCCGCGGTCACGCCGGAAAGCACGGCCTCGATGAAACGACGGCGATCGTCGACCTCGTCCTTCGCCTCCAAAATCTCGTCCTGCTGAGTGCGGATCTCGGAAATCATCTTGTTGAAGGTACGTGACAGGCTGCCGACGTCACCATCGGCTGCGCGAACGGGAACGACCACATTGAGATTGCCGCTGCCGACGGCATCGGCTGCGCTGATCAGAAGACGGATCGGCCGCACGATACGGTCTGCGACCGCGATGGCCGCCCAGATCGCCGCCAGAAGAACGATGAGCGCGAAGCCGAGATAGAGGACGGCAAAGGCGAACTGAAGCGAGCTGCGGCCGGCCTCCATCGCTTTATATTCCGCCGAATTCTCCTCCATCAGGCGCATGGCGTTCATGACCTTGGGATCGACGGCGCGGATTGTGTAGAGGAATGTTCCCGATATCGCATCCGTCTTCATCACCGCTCCGACGAGATTGGTGATGCCCGGAGGAATAAGGGTGGGCTGACCACCAGCGGCGGATTTGAGTGCATCGGCAGGAATGGCCGGCAGCGGGCGTTCGGTCTTGATGTCGGCCTGTGCGATCGCCTGACCATTCTCCTGCACGAGAAAGGCTCCGAGCATGCCGCGTCCACGGGCCTGGCGGGTCATCAGGTCCAGAAATCCGGTTCGATCAAGATAGAACATCGCCCGGTTTCGTTCGAGGTCGTTGGACATCGACACCGTCTGCCCCTGGAGATAGCTTGCATTCTCCATCATGTAGGCGCGGGCGATATCCTGCGACGACTGCACGATCGACTGTGTGCGCAGCGAGAACCAGCGATCGAGGCCGACATTCAATGTCAGGCTCGCGAAAATCGCCACCAGCACCGCCGGCGTGATGGCCACGATCGAAAACAGAACAACGATACGCACGTGAAGACGCGCTGCAGCCCGGCCCCGGTTTCTGGCGCGCAGCAGGCGGGTAACCTCGCGGCCGATGAGATACATCAGGCCGATGATGAACAGCGAATTGATGACGGCGGATGCGATGACCACATTACCGGTCGGCGCGATCGGCGTCAGTCCGAGAAGAACGAGCAGCGTCAGGATTGCGCAGATGAGCGCGCCGCTGGCCAGCAGAATGCCGGGCAAGGCGAAAGAGGCGCGACGATCCTGAATGAAGGTCGCAGATTGAGCGTCGGCAAGGGGTGCCGTCCCGCCGTCCACCATCATATCCCTCCCGCTTTGGGACCAATCACCTTGCCGCCTGACCACATGTGGAAAGACGCTTCAAATTCACCGAAATAGGATGTCCGTCGCTCTGACCGAAAATACGCCGCCGGTCCAACTAGGGCACCTGCGTGACCTCTAAGCAACGCATTGTGGCGAAAATGCAACGATCATAACCAACTGTCAAGCAACCCGGTGATCTCGGCCATCACAATGAGCGGATGTCCACCAAATTAGACAGTCGCGGAAGTGGTGTTTGAATATATCGAAGAAAATTAGGCGGTTTCCGCAAGAAGCGGCAACGCGCCGCATGCGCAAATTCACCGCACCGGTGACTTTATCTTCAGCCTGTGGCATGGAGACCGGATGAAGGCGATGCGGCAAATCCTCTCGGACAGGATGCTGGCTACAGCACTGGCGGTAGCCCTCGCCTATCTATTGGCTTTTCAAGGTTTTACCGGAAACATCGCGCGGGCATCGACATCGGTCGCTGTTGAGGATCAGCTCCATGTGATGTGCGGCGCCTCCGGTGTCTTCGACGCGGCCCCGATGGGGGCGGATAGTCCATTCGGGAAAAGCGTCGAGTGCCCCTGCGCCACTCTTTGCCGGTTGGCATCGACTGTGGCGAACGCGATTCTCACACCCGGCATTCTGCTGGCGCCCTCTTCCATACGGGCCTCGGAACACATCACGTTCCGGAACCTGTCGGCGCCGACGCCGCCTCGGCGCGACATGTTGCCCGATGCCCGAGGACCTCCCTCGATGTCCTGACGAGGAGCGCTATGCGCCTGGCGCAAAGCCACTCGTTTCAGCGAAGCACTATTCATCCAGCCTTTCATCATCACGTTGGCCGCCGCCCGAAGTCACAGCACCTCCCCTTCGGCAGACCGAAGCCAACCACACTATTCCTTTGGAGATATCCATGTTCGCCAAGAAGATCGCCGCCTATGCCATACTCGGCTCCATGCTCGCATTCGGCTCCGCCCAGGCCCATGAATTCAAGCTTGGCCAGATCGAGATCGGCCACCCCTACTCCCGCGCAATGCTGCCCATGGCCAAGGTCGGCGGCGGCTATTTCAAGATCACCAACAACGGGCCTGCCGACCGCCTGGTGAGCGTGAAATCCGAGCGCGCCGAAAGCGTCGAGCTGCATGAAATGAAGATGAACGGCGCCGTGATGGAAATGCGCGAACTGGATGGCGGCATTGCAATCCCGGCCAAGACCACCGTCGAACTCAAGCCCGGCAGCTACCACCTGATGTTCATGAACGTGCAGCAACCCTTCAAGGAAGGCGAAATGGTAAAGGCGACGCTGGTTTTCGAAAAAGCCGGTTCGGTCGACGTCGAGTTTGCGGTCGGCCCGGTCGCCGGCGACAAGGGTTCTGAGGCGCATGCGGGGCATGGCAGATGACGACAAAAAACCCGTTCATGCTGATCGCCACGGCAATTTCGGCGATCTTCTTCTGCGTCCTGATCGGCATATTGTTCTTCACCTTCAAGGACGAGCCTCGAAACAGCAAGTTCAACACGGCTTTCTCCCTCGTCAACGACGAGGGGCAGTCCGTTGATCAGTCGATCTTCAAGGGAAATCCGTCACTCGTCTATTTCGGCTACACCCATTGCCCCGAAGTCTGCCCGACGACGCTTTTCGAAGTCGCTGGCTATCTGAAGGAGCTTGGAGAGGATGGCGCGTCGATCAAGAGCTACCTGTTCACCGTCGACCCGGAGCGCGACACGCCGGAGATCATGAACAGCTACGTCACCGCCTTTTCCGACCGGATTACCGGAGTGACCGGCACACCGGAGGAAATCAAGCGTGTGATCGCCGGCTGGCGGGCCTTTGCCGAAAAAGTGCCGAACAAGAGCGGCGGCTATTCGATGAGCCACACGATGGATCTTTTTCTGATCGGATCCGACGGGCGTCTGAAGGGCCTCATTCCTTACGGGGCCGATCCCGGCGAAGCTGTGAGAAAAATCCGCAGCGCGCTTCTATAAACCGACTGAAGCGACACCCAACAGACGCCGGACCCCGGTCCGGCGTCCTGAACGCAAACTCACGCCGAGCGTGAGCTGCGATAAACAGATACGCCCAGCTCGCGAATTTTCTTCCTGAGCGTATTGCGGTTGAGGCCAAGCAGGTCGGCGGCCTTGATCTGGTTCCCGCGGGTTGCCGTAAGCGCCGCAAGGATCAGCGGATATTCCATCTCGGTGAGCACGCGATCATAAAGACCCGGTGGCGGAAGATTGTCGCCGAAACCTGCGAAATAACTCCGCATATTCTCTTCCACCGCCTGCGCGATGGTCAGCGAACCACCACGCGGACTTACCTTGTCGATGGGGCTGTCGGGAACATCCGAGCGCAGCTCCGTATCGATGATTTCCTTGGTAATCACCTCTTGCGGATAAAGCGCCATAAGGCGGCGAACGAGGTTTTCCAGTTCGCGGACATTGCCCGGCCATGCATAGGCCTTCATGACGTCGAGCGCCTCGTTGTCGAAACGCTTGCCGTCGAGGCCTTCCTTCTCTGCCATCTGCATGAAGTGACGGACGAGATCGGGAATATCCTCGGCGCGGTCGCGCAGCGGCGGCAGACGAAGCGGCACGACGTTGAGGCGGTAATAGAGGTCCTCGCGGAAAAGCCCCTGATTGATCAGATGCTTCAGATCCTTGTTGGTGGCAGCGACAATGCGCACGTCGGTGCGGATCGGCGTACGTCCACCGACCGTCGTATATTCGCCCTGCTGAAGCACACGCAGAAGACGGGTCTGCGCATCCATCGGCATGTCGCCGATTTCATCGAGGAACAGCGTGCCGCCCTCGGCCTGTTCGAAACGGCCGGTCGAGCGGTTCTGTGCACCGGTAAAGGCACCCTTCTCGTGGCCGAACAGTTCCGATTCGATCAGGTCTCGCGGGATGGCGGCCATGTTGATCGCCACGAACGGACCGTTGCGGCGCTTGCCGTAATCGTGCAGCGCGCGGGCAACCAGTTCCTTGCCGGTACCGGACTCACCGGTGATCATCAGCGTCAGGTCCGTCTGCATCAGGCGGGCAAGCACGCGGTAGATTTCCTGCATCGCCGCCGAACGGCCGACAAGCGGCATGCCGTCCTGCATGTCGTCGTCGAGACGGACAGGCTTGCGCTTCGGTTCGGAGAGCGCCCGGCCGATGATGGCGATCAGTTCGGTCAGATCGAACGGCTTCGGCAGATAGTCATAGGCGCCCTTCTCCGATGCACGGATCGCCGTCATGAACGTGTTCTGCGCGCTCATGACGAGAACCGGCAGATCCGGCCGCGCCTTCTTGATGCGCGGCAGAAGATCGAAGGCGTTCTCATCCGGCATGATCACGTCGGTCACGACGAGATCACCCTCGCCGGCCGAAACCCATCGCCAGAGCGTGGCGGCATTGGACGTGATGCGCACCTCGTAACCGGCCCGCGTCAGGGCCTGGTTCAGGACGGTACGGATGGCCGCGTCGTCGTCGGCGACAAGGATCGTGGCAGTCATGTTTCGCTTCCTGTGGAGTTCAAGGCGCGGCCGTCACCGGCCTCTTCCTTGTGCATGGGCATCAGAACACGGAATATCGTCCGGCGGGCCTGGCTGTCGCATTCGACAATGCCGCCATGGCCGCCGATGATCTTGGCGACCAGCGCCAGTCCAAGGCCGGAACCGTTGGTCTTGGTGGTGATGAACGGATCAAAGAGGTTGGGAACAAGGTCCGCCGGCACGCCGGGACCGTTGTCGATGACGCAGAATTCCAGCGGCAGCGATATTTTCTCCCGCGTGCCCGCAACCGAGAGACGGATGCCCGGACGATAGGCGGTCGTCAGCATGATTTCGGCATCGGGCTGTCCGTCGACGGCCTCCGATGCATTCTTGATGAGGTTGAGGAAAACCTGCACCAGCTGGTCGCGATTGGCATAGACCGGCGGCAGCGACGGGTCGTACATTTCCGAAATCTTGATCTCGCGGGCAAAGCCGGCCTTGGCCACCGCCTTCACGTGATCGAGTACGGAATGGATGTTGAGCGGCACGCGGTCGACCGGGCGCTCGTCGGAAAATACTTCCATCCGATCGACCAGCGAGACGATCCGGTCAGTTTCGTCGCAGATCAGCCGGGTCAGCGGCCGATCATCATCAGGCACGACCGTTTCGAGAAGCTGGGCCGCGCCGCGGATGCCGGAAAGCGGGTTCTTGATTTCATGCGCCAGCATCGAGGCAAGTCCGGTGACCGAGCGGGCAGCGGCACGATGGGTCAGCTGGCGATCGATCTTGTCGGCCATCGAGCGCTCCTGGAACACCACGACGACCGAACCGGGTTCGCCCGTCACGGGCGCGACATAGAGATCGACCAGCTTTTCCTGGCCGAGTTTCGGCGAGGAAAGATCGACACGGTATTCGTTGACCGGCGCCTTGCGCTCCCGCACCTGATCGATCAGCGCCAGAAGCGGACTGCCGAACGGAATGAAGCTGGAAATCTTGTATTTGGCGAGATGCGATGCGCTCGCGCCGAAGAAGGATTCGGCTTCCCAGTTTGCAAACGCGATCTTGCCCGCAGGATCGACCAGAATGACCGGGTTCTGCACGGAATTGAGGACGGCCATGGCCAGCGCCTGCCCATGGGCAGTGTCCTGAACGGCGGACTTTGTCATGCAGCCTCCTTGCGGGCCGATAGTGATGCGCCGTTTGCAAAAACGGATGAGAGGCGCCGGATAACGTCAGCCGGATCACGAGATATCATGATCGCCGCCTTGTCTTCTGCCGCGATGTCGCAATCCTGACGATCGATATACCAGCCGAGATGTTTGCGCGCGTGCCGAAGCCCGGCTTCGACGCCGTAAAACTCCAGCATCGCCTCATAGTGTTCGATAACGATGGCGGCGATTTCAGACCGTTCCGGCGCCGCATGTCCCGCAAGCCAGCCGACATGCCAGGGCCGTCCCTGCGCACCACGACCGACCATGACCGCATCGGCACCCGACCGCTTCAGGATCTCGGCGGCATCTTCAGGTGTCTGCACGTCGCCATTGGCAATCAGCGGAATGGACAAAACATCGCGGACGGCATGGATGGCATCCCAATCCGCCTTGCCCTCGTAAAATTGCATGCGCGTGCGTCCATGCACGGTGACAAGCTGGACGCCGGCCTCCTGCGCACGACGTGCGATCAATGGCGCATTGAGACTGTCGTGATCCCAGCCGAGCCGCATCTTGACCGTCACCGGAACGGAAACGGCCTTGACCGTGGCTTCGATCATCGACAGCGCATGATCGGGATCCCGCATCAGCGCAGAGCCGGAATACCCGCCTGTCACCTTCTTGGCCGGACAACCCATGTTGATGTCGATGACGTCGGCTCCGTTATCGGCCGAAATCTTGGCAGCCTCGGCCATCCAATAGGCTTCGCGACCGGCGAGCTGCACCATGTGCGGCGTCATCCCGGCGTTTTTCAGCCGGGCCCAGGATTCGCCCTTGTTCATCGCCAGCTCCCGGCTCGCCACCATTTCGGTGACGACGAGCCCGGCGCCGAAACGCCAAGCCAGCTTACGGAAAGCGAGGTCTGTCACACCCGACATGGGCGCGAGCACCGCGCGATTGCGGACTGAAACCGATCCGATCTGAAATGGTTTGGCGAGATCGCTGCACTGCAATTGATGATCTTTCAGGCAAGTCTGCATTATGCACTATTTTTATTCAGCTCTTGAGCGTTTGCCAAGAGCAATTCCGGACTTGCGTTATTTTTAAGCGACGTGCTGGAAATACGGCTTTTGAGGCTATAGTTCTCGGCCTGTCAATCCAAATCGATATTGAAGAAATCCACTACAGGACGGGAACAGCAGCTCCATGACAATCGGCATCGTCATCGTCGCAGCAGGACGAGGGGAAAGAGCTGGCTCACCGGACGAGGGGCCGAAGCAATACCGCCCGATCGGCGGTCGGCCGGTCATCGCCCATACGCTGGATACCTTCCTGCGCTGGCAAAGGCGCGGCCCGATCGTCGTCGTCATCCATCCGGACGACGAGGAGCTCTACGAGGCGGCAGCCGCGGGACTTGCCGCGACGGGCGTGACGACCACCTTCGGCGGCGATACACGGCAACGCTCCGTCTACGAGGGCCTGAAAGCGCTTTCCGCCACCGAGGCGACCCATGTCATGATCCATGATGCGGCCCGCCCTTTCGTCGATCACGCCATGCTCGACCGTATCGCCGAAGCTTTCGACACCGGCCTTGACGCGGTCCTGCCGGCCGTCAGCGTCACCGATACGTTGAAACGCGGCGGCAGTGATGGCCTCGTGCACGAGACGGTTCCACGCGCCGGACTTTATGCCGCCCAGACACCACAAAGCTTCCTTCTGTCCGAGATCCGCTCGGCGCATGAAAAGGCCGCGGCGCTTCGCCGCGACGACTTTACCGACGATGCGGCCATCGCCGAATGGGCCGGCATGCCGGTTTCGATCGTCGAAGGCTCCGTCGACAATATCAAGCTTACCGTGAAACGGGATATGACCATGGCCGATGAAAGGCTCACCAATCAGTCTTACACTGGCGCCCTCCCCGATGTCCGAACCGGCAACGGTTACGACGTGCATCAGCTGGTGCCGGGTGACGGCGTGACACTCTGCGGCGTCTTCATTCCGCATGACCAGAAGCTATCCGGCCATTCCGACGCGGACGTGGCCCTGCACGCCCTGACCGATGCGCTGCTTGCCACCTGCGGCGCGGGAGACATCGGTGACCATTTCCCGCCGTCCGACATGCAGTGGAAGGGTGCGCCATCAAGGATCTTCCTAGAGCACGCAGCAAAGATCGTGCGGGAAAAGGGCGGCACGATCATGAATGCCGACGTTTCGCTGATTGCCGAAGCACCGAAAGTGGGCCCCCATCGGGATAAGATGCGTGAGAACATGGCGGCCATTCTCGGCATTTCGCTCGATCGCTGCTCGGTCAAGGCCACGACCAACGAGACGATAGGCTTTGTCGGCCGCCGCGAAGGAATAGCCGCCATAGCAACGGCCACGGTCGTTTATCGCGGATCGCCGGCATGAGCCTGTTTCCAATAGATATCGAGGATGAAGCGCGCCGCATCGTCTGGGCACTCTCCGAACGCGGATTGATGATTTCTACGGCCGAATCCTGCACCGGCGGCCTAATCATCGGCGCCCTGACGGATATCGCCGGTTCTTCGGCCGTCGTCGATCGTGGCTTCGTCACCTACACGAACGAAGCGAAGATGGACCTTCTGGGCGTCAATGCAACGACACTGAAGGCCTACGGCGCCGTATCCGAGCAGACTGCCCTGCAAATGGTCCAGGGCGCGCTTTTTCGCTCTCGCGCCGATATCGCAGTGGCGGTGACGGGTATTGCCGGCCCCGGCGGCGGATCGGCTGAAAAGCCTGTCGGCCTTGTTCATATAGCTGCCCGCAACCGCTCGGGCACGATCCTGCATCGGGAAATGCGCTACGGTGATATCGGCCGCACCGAAGTTCGCCTTGCCACGTTGCGCACCGCTTTGGAAATGGTGATCGAGGTGGCGGAGCTCGAATAGCGCTCAGGCCGCAGCGTAGATCTTGTCTGCACGCGTTTCGAAGGCATCGGTAAACATCCGGAAGGCGCGATCGAACATCGAGCCCATCAGTGCACCGAGAATCATGCTCTTGAATTCGTAGTCGATGTAGAAATTCACGACACAGCCTTCACCGCCATCGGTCGCCGGTTCGAAACGCCAGCGATTGTCGAGATATTTGAACGGTCCTTCGATATATTTCACATCGATGGCCTGTTCGGCGGGATTGAGAAGAACCTGGGTCGTGAAGGTTTCCTTGATCGCCTTGTAGCCCACCGTCATATCCGCCAGCAGCAGGGTTTTCCCATCCCTTTCCTTCCGGCTTCGAATGACCAGCGCCTCGCATAGCGGCAGGAATTCCGGGTAACGCTCGACATCCGCAACAAGGGCGTACATCTTTTCGGGACTGTGCTTGACCGGGCGGCGAATTTCGAACTTTGGCATGGTGTGGAGTTAAGCTGCGCCCCGATGAAGATCAAGCCCCGAGACCATCCAGAAGCCGGCGCATCTGCGCACGCGACGTCAGCATCAAAATCGGGCAATCGGGATTGAAGCGGGAAATGCCGTCGACGATCCTCGGTGCAGTCTGCCGCTCAAAATTCCAGATGAAGGAGAGGAATTCGCCATCATAGAGCCGTTCCGGGCATCCGGGAGCCATGTCCGGCCGTGATCGGCCCCGATAACGGACGCCTCGCGAAAAGACACCCCATAGACAAAGCCAGCGCGGCATCCGCACCCAGATGATGAAGCCTGCCCGCGGCATCCGAAGATCGAAGCTGGAAGACCCCGTCCCGTCCATCAGCCAGCGATCGCCCGCAACCGCATCCGCGATCAGGCGACGCGTCGACGACCGGTCGCGCTTTTTCCAACCCGGAAGCCAGTAGAAATCCCGATCCATGGAAATGTAACTCAGCCCGAGATGAGCGCTTATCTGACGCGAAAGCGTCGATTTACCGCCGCCCGAACAGCCGATCACAAGGATGCGATCAGCCCGCCGAAGCGCTTCAACAGCCTCATTCTCGTCCATAGCAGGCACGCCGTTCACTCCCCGAAAACACCGACCCCGGTCATTTTGTCGCAGTGCACACTTCCAGTTTGAGCTTTTTCAAGTTAAAGAAATTTAATGTAACGCAGCTTGGTTGCAGTATTCCAAGATCGCAATCTGCCCTATATTGATGCGTTGCAATATTTCAAAGATCTATCGATCCGAAAGACGCATACCCATGGACGATTTCGCACAGATGATAAAGCTGCTGGAATCAGCAAAGCAGCTTGCAGACATGAATGGCATGCCGGTGCTCGCCTATTTCATCGAAATGGCAAAAGGCGAGGCACGAGGGCAAAAAGGCACGCTGCGTGAACGCAGGCACGGCCAGGACAAGCGGCCGAAGGTTGAAGCCGCCGAATAATGACTTGAGACAGGTTGCCGCCCTATTCGGCGGCAGCCAGTAGCTTCTTTTCACGCGCAGCCCGAAGACGGGCAAAATCGTCGCCGGCGTGATGAGACGAACGGGTCAGCGGGCTCGATGCGACCATCAGAAAACCCTTCGTATAGGCGACCGTCTCGTAGGACTTGAACTCCTCCGGCGTCACGAACTTCTCGACCTTGTGATGCTTGCGCGTCGGCTGCAGATACTGGCCGATCGTCAGGAAGTCGACATCCGCCGTTCTGAGGTCATCCATCAACTGCAGCACTTCATTCCGCTCTTCGCCGAGACCGACCATGATACCGGACTTGGTGAACATCGTCGGATCGAGTTCCTTCACCCGCTGCAAAAGCCGGATCGAATGGAAATAGCGCGCGCCGGGACGAACAGTAAGATAATTGCCCGGAACGGTTTCCATATTGTGGTTGAAGACATCCGGCTTTGCTGCAACGACACGCTCCAGCGCGCCCGGCTTCTTCAGGAAGTCCGGCGTCAGGATCTCGATCGTCGTCAGCGGCGATGCCGCGCGGATCGCCCAGATCACCTTTTCGAAATGTTCCGCACCACCATCATCCAGATCGTCACGGTCGACGGAGGTAATGACGACGTGCTGCAGCCCCATTTCCTTGACGGCGCGTGCGACACTCTCCGGCTCGGCCATATCGAGCGGATTGGGCTTGCCTGTCGCGACATTGCAGAAGGCGCAAGCGCGGGTACAGATCTCGCCCATGATCATGAAGGTGGCGTGCTTCTTGTCCCAGCACTCACCGATGTTGGGACAGCCCGCCTCTTCGCAGACCGTCACCAGCTTGTTTTCACGGACGATCGCACGGGTTTCCTGGTAGCCCTTGGACACCGGCGCCTTGACGCGGATCCAATCCGGCTTGCGCATGACCTCGGTATCGGGCCGATGCGCCTTTTCAGGGTGACGGATGCGCTTCTCGTCCGAGAGCGACGTCCTGTCGAGAATGGTGACCATGGTAGACTGTTCCTCCGCCGCTCACATGGCGGCCCCCGTCAACGTCTGACGAGTTTGGCGACAAATAGCAAAATGCAAGAACCGACGAAACCCTGTACGAGGTAACCCAGCCATCCGCCGGCGACATGGATATTAGCGCTGTCGAAGATCGCATTGGCGAGCACCGCGCCGACAATGCCGATGATGATGTTCATGAAAATGCCGAAGCGCATGTCCATCAGCTTGCCGGCAAGCCAGCCCGCCAAGCCCCCGATGATGATTGCTGCAAACCAGCCGACGCCCATTCCATTCTCCTAATTCTGATAATGCCGTGGGCATATGGGGAATAATGCGCGTTTACGCAACATTGGAATGCTTCGGGAGACCCTTTCCTCCCAACGTTTCCCCTCATCCGGCTGCCGCCACCTTCTCCCCGTTTTGACGGAGAGAAGGACCAAGGCCGCATTCTCGCTGCCTCAATCGAAGCTCGTCCCCTCTCCCCGCATGCGGGGAGAGGGCTAGGGTAAGGGCCTGGCCCGCAAGCCCAAGTCAGACGCCCAACTTAGGCGTTCAGCACGCGACCATAGGCGTCGAGCACGCTTTCCTTCATCGATTCCGAAATGGTCGGATGCGGGAAGATCGTGTGCATCAGGTCTTCTTCGGTCGTCTCGAGGTTCATCGCGACGACAAAACCCTGGATCAGTTCGGTGACTTCAGCGCCGACCATGTGGGCCCCGAGCAGTTCGCCGGTCTTCTTGTCGAAGATCGTCTTGACCATGCCCTGGTCTTCGCCGAGTGCGACGGCCTTGCCGTTTGCGGCAAAGGAGAAGCGGCCGACACGGATGTCGCGGCCCTGTTCCTTGGCCTTGGCTTCGGTGAGACCGACCGAGGCGACCTGCGGGTTGCAATAGGTGCAGCCCGGGATCTTGCCCTTGTCGGTCGGATGGACGTTCGGCAGGCCGGCGATCTTTTCGACGCAGACGACGGCTTCATGCTCGGCCTTGTGGGCGAGCAGCGGGCCACCGGCAACGTCGCCGATCGCGTAGATGCCGGGAACGTTAGTTTTGCCGTAACCGTCGATGACGATGAAGCCACGGTCGGTCTTAACGCCTGCAGCTTCGAGGCCGATGTTTTCGATGTTCGCCTGAACGCCGACAGCCGAGATCATGCGATCAGCAGTGATCTTTTCAGACGAACCGTCCTTCTTCTCGATCGTCGCGGTAACAGAGTTTGCACCCTTCTCCACCTTGGCAACCTTGGCTTCGAGATGGATCTTGATGCCCTGCTTTTCGAACTGCTTCTTGGCAAAGGCAGAGATTTCCGCATCTTCGACCGGCATGACCTGGCTCATGATTTCGACGACGGTAACGTCGACGCCCATGGTGCGGTAGAAGGAGGCGAATTCGATGCCGATGGCGCCCGAGCCCATGACGAGCAGCGACTTCGGCAGCTCTTCCGGCTTCATGGCTTCGAAATAGGTCCAGATCAGCTTGCCATCCGGCTCGATGCCGGGAAGCGCGCGCGGGCGCGCACCGGTGGCGACGATGATGTGCTTGGCAGTGTAGGTGCCCTCACCCAGCGTATTCTTCGGCACCGGACCCTGCGGCTGCATGACCGGCTTGGAAGACTTGCCGACGACGATTTCGCCCGGCTTGGTGATCTTGGCTTCACCCCAGATGATGTCGACCTTGTTCTTCTTGAACAGGAAACCGACGCCGTTGTTCATCCGCGCGGCAATACCACGCGAACGCGCAACGATCGCCTTGACGTCCGGCTTGATCGAACCTTCGAGCGTCAGGCCATAGTCCTTGGCGTGGGTGGCGGTGTGCAGGACATCGGCGGTGCGCAGCAGTGCCTTGGTCGGGATGCAGCCCCAGTTGGAGCAAATGCCGGCAAGATGCTCGCGCTCGACGACGGCAACCTTCATGCCGAGCTGCGAGGCCCTGATTGCAGCGATATAACCACCAGGGCCGGAGCCGATTACAATAACGTCATAAGCGTTGGACATGAGCGCTTCCAATCCTTGTTTCTACAGGACCCAAGGCTCGAAGGCCTTGAGGTCTTCACGGGATGGAAGCGTCTGGCGTCATACCGCCAGCTTGATCACTTCAGCGTCCGGTTCAGGTTGAACCAGCATCCCGTAGATTTCTTCTTTGAGCTGCCTGCGCTGCTTGCACATGTCGATGAGCATTGCATCGCCTGCCGGCTCGTTGCGTTTCTCGGCCACATGAACCCTCCGGCTCAGATCTTCATAGCTTCTGCAAAGTCGGGCAAAATGCCCATCCGTCTGCTGAAGATGGCGCACGAGCGCCCTGAAATCCGGAAATTCTGCGGCCAGTTCGTGCAGCGTACCAGACATCGTGCAAGTCCTTTTTAGATTTGGAAAGCACCACGCTAGGTCCGCCTAAAATTACCTCCGTTGATCCAGATCAAAGGCCAAGCATCATTCGAACGATCGGCTCCAGACCGCGACCAATTGCCCGAGTTCCCTCTGCATTCAGGTGCACGCCGTCGATAGGACTGGTACGCGCAACCGAACCTGCGTCGAAGAAACCGCAGCCGAGATCATCGGCAAGATCGCGATAGAGCGAGGCGAGCATCGACGATTCCTCGATCGCGCCCCGGAACATCGCCGAAAACACCGGATCAGCCGTTTCGCAGAGCGGTGGCGGCGATACGATGAGAATATCCGGCGCATCATAATCGAACGAATACTCGTGATGGCGGGTCAGCCCCACGAGTCTTTGGATGCCGGCGCGGGCCGCAAAGGCGGTCCCGGCAATCGCCGGCTTCATATCGTTGGTGCCGAGCATGATGACAACGAGATCAAGCGGCTGATGGGTATGCAGAAGCGTCGGCAGGTTTTTGACGCCATTGCGGTCGCAATCGGCCAGATGATCGTCATAACCGGTGGTCCGGCCATTCAAACCTTCGGCGATGACCGTGACGCCTTCACCGAGAGCGGAGGCGAGAACACTCGGCCAACGATCTTCGAACGCGTGACGACCGGAGCCTTCGGGGTCGAAACCCCAGGTGATGCTGTCGCCGAAGCAGAGAACCGTTTTCACTTTGTCGCCTCACCAGCTTCAACCATCTTGTCCGCCTGCTCCTGAACCGGAACGACCGAAGCCATGATCGCGTTGAAGATGGCGTCGCGATAAAGCTTTACGACGATCTCCCTCGTCTCGGATGCCTTTGGGTCGTCAATCTTGCCGTCCTCGCGAACGAGATTTGCGAGAAGATGGGCAAGCTCTTCATCCGACAGCGTTTCCGCTACGCTTTCGCGGGTTTTTCCGAGCACATCGCTTTTTCCGGCAACGACACGCTCGCGTATCAGCCGGATGCGCAACTCCTCGGTGTCCCTATTCTTGCGACCCGAAAACATGCCGAATTTCCGCGATTCAGCGATGATGCCGTCCAATGTCGGCAGATAAGCCTCCTCGAAGCCCAAACGTTTCGAGGCAACCTCGACATTGGTTTCAGACGCCGCATAGGTTTGCGGCGTCCAGATGTAAGGCTGAAGGAATCCGGCAAATGAAAGCGCCAAGATAACGGTAAGGCGAATTGAATTCCGTCTCATCTTCTCTTGCCTCCCTCGCGCCGGAGCTTCAGCACCGACATCAAACCAGCATCGACATCGGGTTTTCGATGTAGCGCTTGAAGGCGGAAGCGAGTTCCGCGCCGAGCGCGCCATCGATGACGCGGTGGTCGAAGGCAAAGGTTGCCGACATCACCGTACCCACTTCGATCTTGCCGTTACGGACGACCGGCTTCTCGACGCCGGCGCCGATCGACACGATCGAAGCCTGCGGCAGGTTGACGATCGAGGTGAACGAAGAAACGCCGAACATGCCGAGGTTGGACACGGAAGTCGTGCCGCCCTGGTATTCTTCCGGCTTCAGCTTCTTGTCGCGAGCGCGCTTGGCCATGTCCTTCACCTCGTTGGAGATGACCGACAGAGCCTTGGTTTCGGCCTTGCGAACGATCGGCGTGATCAGACCGTCCGGAATGGAGACGGCGACACCGACGTCGGAATGCTTGTGCAGCACGCGGGCCGTCGAGGTCCAGGAGGCGTTTGCCATCGGGACATCACGCAGGGCAAGCGCCATCGCCTTGATGATGAAGTCGTTGACCGACAGCTTGAAGGCCGGGACTTCGCCCTTTTCGGTCTTCTTCACCGGAGCCGAAGCGTTGATTTCGGCGCGCAGCTTCATCAGCGCGTCGAGTTCGCAATCCATCGATACCGTGTAGGACGGAACCGTCTGGGTCGACTCGGTCAGGCGTGCGGCGATCGTCTTGCGCATGCCGTCATGCGGCAGAAGCTCGTAGGAGCCTTCCGCAAACAGCTTGAGCGTGCTCTCGTCCGACGGACCCTTTGCGGCAGCCGGAGCCGCAGCGGCCGGAGCCGGTGCTGCCTTTGCACTACCGCCAGCAGCAGCCTTTTCGACGTCTGCCTTGACGACACGGCCATGCGGGCCGGTGCCGGTGACGGCGGACAGATCGAGACCGGCTTCCTTGGCGAGACGGCGAGCGAGCGGCGAAGAGAAGACACGCTTGCCATCGGCAACCGGAGCCGGCGTCGACGGTGCCGGAGCAGCGTCGGTGACCGGAGCGGCAGCCTTCGGAGCGTCAGCGGTCTTTGCAGCCGGAGCCGCTTCCGCCTTGGCCTCTGCCTTCGGCGCGGAACCCGCACCGGCAGCAGCGGCCGCCACGTCTTCGCCTTCTTCGGCGATGATGGCGATCAGCGCGTTGACCTTGACCGCTTCCGTGCCGGCCGGGACCACGATCTTGGCGATCACGCCCTCGTCCACGGCTTCGACTTCCATCGTCGCCTTGTCGGTTTCGATCTCGGCGATTACGTCGCCGGACTTGATCTTGTCGCCTTCCTTGACCAGCCACTTGGCGAGGTTGCCCTCTTCCATGGTCGGAGAAAGGGCAGGCATGGTGATGTTGATAGGCATCCTATCACCCTTCCCTTACTTGTAGCAGACGGTTTTGACCGCCTCGACGACTTCACCGACGGTCGGCAGAGCCAGCTTTTCGAGGTTCGCGGCGTAAGGCATCGGAACGTCCTTGCCCGCAATCGTCAGAACCGGTGCATCGAGATAGTCGAAGGCCTGCTGCATGACGCGGGTGGCGATTTCGGCGCCGACCGAGTTCTGCGGGTAACCTTCCTCGACGGTGACGAGGCGGCCGGTCTTCTTGACGCTCTCGATAACGGTCGGCAGGTCCATCGGACGGATCGTACGAAGATCGATCAGTTCGACGTCGATGCCTTCCTTTTCGAGCTCGGCAACCGCCTTGGTGGCGTAGGTCATGCCGATACCGAAGGAGACGATCGTTGCGTCCTTGCCCTTGCGGTGGATGCGCGCCTTGCCGATCGGCAGAACGAAATCATCCAGCTTCGGCACGTCGAAGTGCTGACCGTAGAGGATTTCGTTTTCGAGGAAGACGACCGGGTTCGGATCGCGGATGGCAGCCTTCAAAAGGCCCTTGGCGTCGGCAGCCGTGTACGGCATGACGACCTTGAGGCCCGGAATCTGGCTGTACCACGAAGCGTAGTCCTGGCTGTGCTGGGCGCCAACGCGGGCAGCAGCACCGTTCGGACCGCGGAACACGATCGGAGCGCCCATCTGGCCACCGGACATGTAGAGCGTCTTGGCAGCAGAGTTGATGATCTGGTCGATCGCCTGCATGGCGAAGTTGAAGGTCATGAACTCGACGATCGGCTTCAGGCCGGCCATCGCAGCACCGACGCCGACGCCGGCAAAGCCGTGTTCGGTGATCGGGGTGTCGATGACGCGCTTGGCGCCGAATTCCTGAAGAAGGCCCTGGGTGATCTTGTAGGCGCCCTGATATTCGGCGACTTCTTCACCCATGACGAACACGTCGCCATCGCGGCGCATTTCTTCCGCCATCGCGTCACGCAGAGCTTCGCGAACGGTCGTGGAGACCATTTCGGTGCCTGCCGGAATATCCGGATCGGCAGCGACCTCGATCTTCGGCTGGGCCGGAACCTTGGCGGCGACCGGTGTTTCCTCGGAGGCTTCGCGAGCCTTGCCGCCGGAAGCGTCGGACGTTGCAGCCGGGATATCGGCATCAGCCTTCGGCGCTTCGGCCGAAATCGCGTCTGCGCTTTCGCCCTCGGCGAGCAGGATCGCGATCTTGGTGTTGACCTTGACGTTTTCGGTGCCGGCTTCGACCAGCAGCTTGCCGATCACGCCTTCATCGACGGCTTCCACTTCCATGGTCGCCTTGTCGGTCTCGATTTCGGCAATGACATCGCCGGACTTGACGGTGTCGCCTTCCTTCTTGACCCATTTGGAAAGCGTGCCTTCCTCCATCGTCGGAGAAAGCGCAGGCATCAGGATATCGATAGGCATAGGTTCTTTCCTCCCCGCGCTTAGAGCAGGATATCGGTGTAGAGCTCGGATGCATCCGGCTCCGGATCGTTCTGGGCGAAGTCGGCGCTATCCGTAACAATGTCGCGGATATCCTTGTCGATCGCCTTCAGCTCGTCCTCGCTTGCCCAGCCCTTTTCGAGCAGACGGTTGCGAACCTGTTCGATCGGATCCTGCTCCGAGCGCATCTTCTGCACTTCTTCCTTGGAGCGGTACTTTGCCGGGTCGGACATGGAGTGACCACGGTAACGGTAGGTCAGCATTTCGAGAATGATCGGACCCTTGCCGGCACGGCAATGGGCGAGCGCCTCGTCAGCCGCAGCCTTGACGGCGCGTACATCCATGCCGTCCACCTGGACGCCCGGGATGCCGAATCCGACGCCGCGCATCGAATAGTTCGACTGTGCGGTTGCACGGGCAGTCGAGGTGCCCATGGCGTAGCGGTTGTTCTCGACGATGTAGATGATCGGCAGTTTCCAGAGAGCCGCCATATTGAAGCTCTCGTAGACCTGACCCTGGTTGGCAGCGCCATCGCCGAAATAGGCAACCGAAACGCTGTCGTTGTTGCGATAGGCGTTGGCAAAGGCGAGACCGGTACCAAGCGAAACCTGCGCACCGACGATGCCGTGACCGCCGTAGAAATGCTTCTCCTTGGAGAACATGTGCATCGAGCCGCCCTTGCCCTTCGACAAGCCGCCCTGACGCCCGGTCAGTTCCGCCATGACGCCGCGCGGGCTCATGCCACAAGCGAGCATGTGACCATGGTCGCGATAGGCGGTGATGACCTGATCACCTTCCTGCTGCGCCATCTGCATGCCGACGACGACAGCTTCCTGGCCGATATAGAGGTGGCAGAAGCCGCCGATGAAGCCCATGCCATAGAGCTGGCCGGCCTTCTCTTCGAAACGACGGATCAGCAGCATCTCGCGATATGCATGCAGATCATCGTCCTTGCCGAATTCCGGCGTGTTCTTGCCGGTGAATTCCTTGGAGACTGTTTTGCTGGCAGATTTTGCCGCTGGCTTGCGGCCGGATGCAGACGCGGATTTGGTTTGCGCCATCGATCCCTCCCTATGTGCTGCATTGAAAGAGCGGCATCGAGGCGAAGATAGGCACGCCGCAACCCACTCAGGTTTCTGCAGCTAACATAGGGAAGAAAACGCGCCCCAGCAATGACATATTTGCATGGCTCTTATTCCGTATAAGCCACTGAAATAAATCAAAAAAAACCAGTTAACCGAAATTCGGTTAACTCAGAAATAATTGTTAAATATGACTATTTCGTCCGTGCGCGAGACATTTAGTTGATAACGCGCAATTTCATCGAGCATGTCTTTATCGAGCGAGCCATCACTCATCAGATGAACCTGACGCTCCAGGGCTTCACGCTTGGTGGTGAGTGCCGCAAGTTCGCCACTGCGCGCCACGCGCTGCTTTTCGAATTGCTCGGTCGCGATAAGGCCGAGATCACCGTGGATCGAATGATACCCGAAATAACAAAGAAAGGCGACAGTGATTGCAGGCAGGATGAAACGGCCAAACTTTCGTTGTTTGTGATGTCTTGTCCACATGCCTGTCTTTACGCCTACGCTATGGGAGCAGCTCATCCGTCCCTGAGGATAATGATTCAAAATCGCAGAACTTGCTTAATCTTTCGTTTCCCACGCCGCGATGCAGCATGCCGATACGAAAAAAGCCCGCGTTTTGAACGCGGGCTTTTCTTTTCGAATTTTGTTCAGTCATCAGGAGCAATGACCAGCGCTTCGCTTTGGCTCGGGGCGCATGTCATTTAAAACGATCAACAGGATCGTTTCGTCGGCACCGCCGACTGTTCCTTAGGCCTTAAGGATCGAGCGGCCTGCGTAAGCTGCCTGCGGGCCGAGCATTTCCTCGATGCGGATCAGCTGGTTGTACTTGGCCAGACGGTCGGAGCGCGACAGCGAGCCGGTCTTGATCTGTCCGCAATTGGTGGCGACAGCGAGATCGGCAATCGTCGAATCTTCGGTTTCGCCAGAGCGGTGCGACATGACGGCGGTGTAGGCAGCCTTGTGCGCGGTCTCGACGGCATCGAGCGTTTCCGTCAGCGAGCCGATCTGGTTGACCTTGACCAGGATGGAGTTGGCAACGCCCATCTTGATACCGTCGCGCAGACGTGCGGAGTTGGTGACGAACAGATCGTCGCCGACCAGCTGAACCTTCTTGCCGATCTTGTCGGTCAGGTACTTCCAGCCTTCCCAGTCGTCTTCGGCCATGCCGTCTTCGATCGAAATGATCGGGTACTTGGCAGCAAGTTCCGCAAGATAATCAGCCATGGCTTCCGGCTCGAGCGTACGGCCTTCGCCTTCCATCTCGTATTTGCCGTTCTTGAAGAATTCCGTCGAAGCGCAATCGAGGCCGAGGAATACGTCGTCGCCCGGCTTGTAACCGGCCTTTTCGACGGACTTCATGATGAAGTCGAGGGCTTCCGGCGCGCTCTTCAGGCCCGGAGCGAAACCGCCTTCGTCACCAACATTGGTGTTGTGACCCTGGGAAGCCAGTTCCTTCTTCAGGACGTGGAAGATTTCCGCACCGATCCTGACCGAATCCTTCAGCGTTTCGGCGCCGACCGGCATGATCATGAATTCCTGGAAATCGATCGGATTGTCGGCATGCGCGCCACCGTTGATGATGTTCATCATCGGAACCGGCAGGATGTGGGCGCTTGCGCCACCAACGTAACGGTAAAGCGGCAGGCCGGCCGATTCGGCAGCAGCCTTGGCGACGGCCAGCGACACGCCGAGAATGGCGTTTGCACCGAGACGCGACTTGTTCGGAGTGCCGTCAAGCGCGATCAGCGTCTTGTCGATGTGGATCTGGCTTTCTGCATCGAAACCACCAATGGCGTCGAAGATTTCTGTGTTGACCGCTTCAACGGCCTTTTCCACACCCTTGCCGCCAAAGCGCTTGCCGCCATCGCGCAGCTCGACAGCTTCGTGAGCGCCTGTCGAGGCACCCGACGGAACGGCGGCACGGCCCATGGAACCGTCTTCCAGATAGACGTCGACTTCGACGGTCGGGTTGCCGCGGCTATCGAGGATTTCGCGAGCGATAATATCGGTAATAGCAGTCAAGTGTCTCTCCTCAGAGTTAAGTCCATGCAGTCATTGAAAATGGATCACGTTCAATGACACGCCAATTACAGTGCGGACGCTTTCTGCGCTTTGACAACGCTCAAGCGCTTTTTGAAGTTCAGGCAGCCTTGGCCACCGCATCGAAAGCCATCAGCTTTTCCAGAAGCCGCGGCATGTCTTTCAGATGCACCATGTTCGGACCGTCCGACGGCGCATTGTCGGGATCCTCATGGGTTTCTACGAACAGGCCGGCAATGCCGACCGCAACCGCCGCACGCGCCAGCGTTTCGACGAATTCACGCTGGCCACCAGTCGAACCGCCCTGCCCGCCCGGCTGCTGCACCGAATGCGTGGCATCGAACACGACGGGCGAGCCGAGCGAAGCCATGATCGGCAGCGAGCGCATGTCGGAGACCAGCGTATTATAACCGAAAGACGCGCCGCGCTCACACAGCATCACGTTCGGATTGCCGCTTTCGATCAGCTTGGCCTGGACATTCTTCATGTCCCAGGGCGCCAGGAACTGGCCCTTCTTGACGTTGATCGCACGGCCGGTCTTGGCGGCAGCAACAAGCAGATCCGTCTGGCGCGACAGGAAAGCCGGAATTTGCAGGACATCGACGGTCGGCGCGACAAGCGCGCACTGTTCTTCCGTATGAATGTCGGTCAGCACCGGAAAGCCGAATTCCTTCTTCAGGTCGGCAAAGATTTCCATCGCATTTTCAAGCCCGATGCCGCGCTTGCCGGAAATCGACGTGCGGTTGGCCTTGTCGTAGGAGGACTTGTAGACCAGCCCGATGCCGAGCTTGCCGCAAAGTTCGCTGAGCGTACCGGCGATCATGAAGGCATGATCACGGCTTTCCATCTGGCAGGGCCCCGCGATCAGCGAAAGCCGATCCGTATTGCAGAACACGACCTTCTTGTCGCCTTCGCCGACCGACACTGCTGAATTGGGAGAGACTGCCATTTGCTATTCCTCGAAGCCGAACAAAACGCCCTGGCCGGGCGATGGCGACACGAGCACGCGACCATCCCGGCGAATGAATGCGACGTCATTAGCAGCAAGGATGATCTCTGTCACGGCCAGATCAAGGGTGCGGAAGATCACCGCATGGCCGGTGAGCCCCTCGCCGACAGGCTCGGCGGAAGGGCCAAATTCCTGCGCGATCTGCTCTTTGTCGAGAACGCGCACACGCAACGCCTCCGCTTGAAATGCAAGCTTGCCATCGATCTCCTCGCCCGACACCCTTAACAGGCCCTCCAAAAAAGGAGACGAAGCATGAGGATCATTGCTCGCCAAAACGATCTCCTTCAAGCCGGAGACCGCATTGGCATGGCTACGCAAACCATCCAGCTTCTGAGGAAATGACACCAGCCGCTGACACGCGAAAGCGAAGAAGTCAGCAGCAGTGTCCATCGCCGCGAAAGCAAGCCGGAAACGCGCCTCGACCTCACCACCATCTGGCGTCTTGAAGACGCGACCGAATTCCAACGGCTCGCCAGCCGAGATGCCGACAGCCTTGTAGTGCTCGTGATCGTCAGCCGCATCATCACTGGCAACCACAATGGCAGAAAGTCCCTCGCGACCGCGGCGCCCGCGATAGGCCAGATCGCGCTCGAGAAAGACATTGCCCCGCTTGGCCGCTGCACCGGCCTTCCGCCTGTCTGAAACCGCGAGAGGCTCCAGATAGGTTCCGTCTTCGAGGAAGACGCAGGCATTTGCCGTGCCGAACGGATGCAGCCCGTCCGGTGCGACGGTAAACCCAAGCAACGACAGACGCTCGCGTGCCCTGACGAGATTTCCGACAGGCAGAACGAGATGATCGATTTTCCTAGCAGTCACGCATGTCCCCCAGACTCCAGATCCGCTAGCCGTAGATTGGGCAGACCGCCGAGGAGCGCAAGTAGATTTCGACTGAGAACGTCCCTCGCCATCTAAGAAACTGATCATACTGTCACGAAAATTTAAGGGCTTGCAGAACACATATGGAACATATAGTGTTCGTTCTGCATTTGTTTCAAATCTGAAGGTGCGCCGCACATGCTGACTCGCAAGCAACAGGAACTGCTTTTGTTCATCCACGAGCGGATGAAGGAGTCCGGCGTTCCACCTTCTTTCGATGAAATGAAGGATGCTCTCGACCTCGCATCGAAGTCCGGCATCCACCGGCTGATCACCGCGCTTGAAGAGCGCGGTTTCATTCGTCGCCTTCCCAACCGAGCACGCGCACTCGAAGTGATCAAGCTACCGGAAGCCTATGTGCCGACGCTGCAGCCGAAACGCGGCTTTTCGCCAAGCGTCATTGAAGGCAGCCTCGGCAAGAAGCCGGCAACGCCTGCCGCCCCGCCAGTTTCCGCCAATGACAGCGCTTCGGCCAGTGTGCCGGTGATGGGGCGAATCGCGGCCGGTGTGCCGATCTCGGCAATCCAGAACAACACCCACGACATTTCCGTCCCTGTCGAGATGCTGGGCTCCGGCGAACATTACGCGCTGGAGGTCAAGGGCGACTCGATGATCGAAGCCGGAATTCTGGATGGCGACACCGTCATCATTCGCAACGGCACGACCGCCAATCCGGGCGATATCGTCGTGGCGCTGGTCGATGATGAAGAAGCGACCTTGAAACGCTTCCGTCGCAAGGGCGGGTCGATTGCGCTCGAAGCAGCCAACCCGGCTTACGAAACCCGGATTTTCCCGCCGGATCGCGTCAAGGTTCAAGGCAAGCTCGTCGGGCTCATTCGCCGTTATCACTGACACCGAAATGGTCTCCGGCATCCGTCGGCGACGTCAGGGGATCACCCTGATCTGAAACAGCAAGATCTGCGTCCGGTTTGGTGGGATTTTTCTGCCGTTGCAGCCATGCCGGAAGATGCGGGTCGTAGACGTCGCGTCGCCAATCATATTGGCGATGGACGCTCCAGGGTCGGACCGCACCAACAATTGCACTCCTGATATTCCAATCGTCGGCCTTCACTGATCCGGAAAAGTCGATTTCGATCGAACCGGCCTTGCGCAAGTTTGCGCCATTCAGCATCGGGGTGCCCGACCGGCAATGATCAAAACGCGCCCGGGGCGCGATAACCAGATCGGCAATATCGCAAGCCGCCCCGGTATAACGGCCATCCTCGACGACGGCGATCAGGACACCTTCCGGTGGCATCAGTACACACCATGCCTTGGCCTGACAGGAGAACACCTCTCTTCCCGCTTGCCGCATAAGCCTCCGCGCATCAGCGAGCACCGCCTCCGCCAGTCTTTCACCTGAGGGGACCGTGTGCATCCCTTTTGCGGAACCGTTCGAAACATCGGGCGCCTTAAGTTTCGGCAACTGCCGTGCATGCGCCCATTGCCTGAAGATGAATTCCGAGGGGCGCTTTCTGTTGGCCATAACAACATCAGCGGTTCGATAGGCGACGAGATTTCCGTCTTCAGCAATGAGAAGGCTGGAAAGGGGGTGCGGAAAGCCCATCCAGAACAGGATGGCCGCAACAGCCAGAAACGGCACGCCAAGATATCGAAGCCGCGTCCGCAGCAGCGTCAGCAACAGGAAGCCGCAGATGCCGAACGGCAGAAACCACGGATGCTGTTGTCCAACGATGACATCCCCTCCCCATCCCGCCACATGTTTGGCGATGGCGATAACCCATTCGAGGCTTTTGGCCATGATCCCGATGAAGGGGCCATCAAGTCCGAAGGGCATGAGCAGCATGGCGACAAGACCCGCCGGCATCACAAGGAAGCTGATGATCGGCATGGCCGCGAGGTTTGCGGCAAGTCCGTAGGTCGCGATGCGGTGGAAATGCTCGACCGAGAACATCATCGTGGCAAGACTGCCGATCAACGAGGTAGCGACGATTCCGGCGATGAAGTGCCATCCGGATGCTGCCCATGTCACGATAGGGTGACGAAGAGGGAAAGGCTCCCGCTCTTTCGATTGAGCGCGCCGCGACCAGGCAGCATACCCGGCCACAAGCGCGACCGTTGCGGCAAATGACATCTGAAAACTCGGCCCGAGAATTTCCGAAGGCGTCCAGACAAGTATGATCAGCGCGGACAGAGCGACATTACGCAAACTGATCGAAGGCCTGTCCAGAAGCACGGCGACGAGCATCACGGCCATCATGATATAGGCTCGCTGGGCGGATACGCCGAAACCGGAGATCAGGTAATAGGCGGTGACCATGGCAAGCGCTCCACCGGCGGCGATCTTCTTGACCGGCAAGGCCTGCGCAAATCCGGGAAAAAGCGCAAATGCGCTCCGCAATCCGACGAAGAAAATCCCGGCGGCCAGCGCCATATTCAATCCTGAAATCGCGACGATGTGGGCAAGTCCCGAGATCCGTAGCGCCTCCACCGTTTCGCCGGATATCGCCCGTCTCTCATCGGTGACAATCGCAGCGGCAAAGGCGCCGGCATCCCCGGGGGCCGTTTCGCGGATGCGGTTGCCGACCTGTCGGCGCAATTCGAAAAGCCAACGCAAAGCATGGTCCAACCAGCCGGCATCCGCGTCTGCGCCGAAATTCCCGTTCCGCTGCGGAGCCCTGTAGAAATACCCCACCGCGCCTATGCCGTCGAAATAGGATGAGAAAGCAAAGTCATGCAGCCCCGGCAATGCCGGCCCCGAAGGTGGAGACAGTCTCGCACGCCCCGAGATGGCGGCGCCGTTTTCGAAAGGCTCATGCTGCGCCCTTGCCAGCAGCGACACCCTGGCCGGCGGACGGCGCAGCGTCGGATTTTCAGTCTGTCGGATGGCAACGATATAGCGCAGGCGGCCGGGGCCAGCCGCCTCGCTGCGCTCGACCACGCCTTTTACGTCGGTTGTGACCGGCGAATCGAGAATGACTGTCGATTGGCGCCACGTCTCCATCCCGGCAAGCGCCATGCCGCCAAAGACCAGACACGCAAATGTGAGAACCACACACGTCCAACCATGCCTCACCAACAAGGCTGCCAGCGCGAACGCGATACAGACGGGGATGGAGATCCAGAGCGATGGGGTGACAAGACCCAGAAACCAGATTGCCGAACCGGCACCAACCGAAACCGGCACGAACAGGAAGCCGTGCCCATGATTGCGCTCTTCTTCAATCGCGGCGGAAACGAACCTTTTCGCCCCGAGTGATGAAACAGCAAGCGACCGTCGGCTCGCAGGCGTTGCTGCTGTCGCCCGGCGATTGATCGCCGGTTCGGTGATCGCTCCGATGGGTTCAGAAAGGGCATGATCAACCGTCTCGGCGCCGATATCCATGCGCCAATTCAAGGTTTTGGTATCTATCTTATCGAAACCTTCCGACCGCATCGAACCAGCCCGCCCCGACCAGAAAATACAACCTGAGCGTTCTTTTTGTGTGCGTCAACCTGACGCAGCAAGGTTTGCGTCAAAGGCCCGATTTCGGATTGCAACAATGGGTTGGCTACCGTCGTAAATGGCGGTGCCCATTATCGTGCCGCGCTGCACAATTTGCCGTCAGAACAGCTTGGCATACGCTAAAGGATCATATAGCTAAACGTGGAACGCTTAATGCTTATGGCGCTTTTGAGGCGTCATGCCGCCAACCGGTTGGAGGATCAGAATGACGGAAACAAGCGCAACTCTCGCTCTCGGAGACAAGAAGGTCGACCTGTCGGTCAAGTCCGGAACGATCGGTCCTGACGTCATCGATATCGGAGCGCTCTACAAGCACACCGGAGCCTTCACCTACGACCCGGGGTTTACCTCGACCGCTTCGTGTGAATCGAAAATCACCTATATCGACGGCGACGAAGGCGTGCTTCTTCATCGCGGCTACCCGATTGAACAGCTGGCCGAACAGGGCGATTTCCTCGAGACCTGCTATCTGCTTCTCTACGGGGAACTGCCGACGGCTGCGCAGAAGAAAGACTTTGATCATCGCGTCACGAACCACACGATGGTCCATGAGCAGATGAGCCGCTTCTTCACCGGCTTCCGTCGCGACGCGCATCCGATGGCCGTCATGTGCGGCTGCGTTGGCGCGCTTTCCGCCTTCTATCATGACTCGACTGACATCACCGATCCGCACCAGCGCATGGTCGCTTCGCTGCGTATGATCGCAAAGATGCCGACGATCGCTGCGATGGCCTACAAGTACCATATCGGCCAGCCCTTCGTGTATCCGCAGAACAACCTCGACTATGCGTCAAACTTCCTGCGCATGTGCTTTGCCGTTCCGTGTGAAGACTACAAGGTGAACCCGGTTCTGGCCCGCGCCATGGATCGTATCTTCATCCTGCATGCCGACCACGAGCAGAACGCTTCGACCTCGACCGTGCGCCTTGCCGGTTCCTCGGGCGCAAACCCGTTTGCCTGTATCGCAGCAGGCATCGCCTGCCTCTGGGGCCCGGCTCATGGCGGCGCCAACGAAGCAGCGCTCAACATGCTTCAGGAAATCGGCTCCGTCGACAAGATCCCGGAATATATCGCCCGCGCCAAGGACAAGAACGACCCGTTCCGTCTGATGGGCTTTGGTCACCGCGTCTACAAGAACTACGACCCGCGCGCCAAGATCATGCAGAAGACCACGCATGAGGTTCTGGCCGAACTTGGCCACAAGGACGATCCGCTCCTGCAGGTTGCCATGGAACTCGAAAAGATCGCCCTCACGGACGAATATTTCATCGAGAAGAAGCTCTACCCGAACATCGACTTCTATTCGGGCATCACCCTGAAGGCGATGGGCTTCCCCACCACCATGTTCACCGTTCTCTTCGCGCTCGCCCGCACCGTCGGCTGGATCGCCCAGTGGGCCGAAATGATCGAAGATCCGCAGCAGCGCATCGGCCGTCCGCGCCAGCTCTATACGGGCGAAGCCAAGCGCGACTACGTGCCGGTTTCCAAGCGCTAAGCTTGAGAAAATCGCAGAAAAACAAAAAACCCGGTCAGCGATGACCGGGTTTTTTCTTATTCGATTGGACCGCCTGCACACGGCCCCCACTCAGCGTGATGTTCGGCTGCTTACGAGCGCTTGAGAAGATCGAGTACGGCGCCTGCTGCCGCCTCACCCGGCGGAACAGGAACCTGCAGACGTTGCCAGGCAACATCGTATCCCTCGAGCATCGCACGGCGCTGCGTCGTGTCATTGGAAAGTCTCTCGGCCCATCGGCACAGACTACCCGGACGAACCACCTCGTTGATATATTCGGGCACGACGGCATAGTCGGCGATCAGGTTCGGCAATGCGCCGGTCCAGATCTTGATGCGACCGGCAAGCAGCTTGATCAGCCAATCCGTCTTATAGGCGGAAACGACCGGCACGGTGGCAAGGCCGAGTTCGAGGATGACGGTACCTGAAGCAGCCAGCGCAGCGTCGGCCTCAGCAAAGGCTTTCCATTTTTCCTCGGCTCCCACAGTCACCTCGACAGGAATAGGAAGCTTGGCCGCCATTTCCCGCACCAGGGCTTCACGCCGGGTTACTGTCGGCAACAGGAAACGTGTCTTTCCGTTGCGCTGTGAAAACTCCCTGGCGGCCTCGCCGAATACCGGCAAAAGGCTCTTTATCTCGGCCGATCGGGAGCCAGGCAGAAGCAAAATCGTCTTCTCCTCACCGACAGACCTGATCGGGCGCTCCGCGCGCAGGCTCCTTACGCGCAAAAGGTCCGGATCGTTGGTCAGGCGATGACCGACGAAAACCGTCTCCGGCCCTGCAAGCCTTTTCATCGCTTCGGGCTCGAACGGCAGAACCGCAAGTACGCGATCCACATAGGCGAGCATCGCCTTGGCCCGGTATTCTTTCCACGCCCATACGCTCGGGCAGACATAGTTGACGATCGGCAGCCGGGGCAGCGCCGCCCTTACCTTCTTCGCCACACGATGCGTAAAATCGGGGCTGTCGATGATGATAAGGACATCGGGCCGCGCCGCGATGATCGCGCTTGCTGTCTGATTGATGCGCTTGATCAGGCTCGGTAGCCGTGACAGGACCTGCGTCAGCCCCATGATCGACAGTTCGGAAAAGTCGAAGAGCGAATGCAGTCCCTGCGCCGTCAGCGCGTCCCCGCCCACTCCGATCAACTCGACCGGTCCGTCATGAGCAGCCTTCAGAGCCGCGATCAGATCGCCGCCGAGAAGATCCCCCGACACCTCACCTGCTACAACAGCCACCTTCAGGCTACGGCTCATTGAAGCCCTCCATTTTCCAGGGTCGGCTCGATCCCGCAGACGAAAATGCCGGCGGCATCTGCCGCCGCGATCATCGCCTGTTCCTCGAGCACAAGCGCCCTTCCCGCTTCGACAGCAATCCCGGCAAGCCCTGCCCGCGCTGCATTTTCGACAGTAGAGGGACCGATCGTCGGCAGGTCGGCGCGCATATCCTGCTGCGGCTTGCAGAGCTTCGCCAGCACGCCACGACGCCGTGCCGAAATCCGTCCGGACTCACGCAGATCCGCAACGCGCTGAAGCATTGCATCGGTCCCCTCGACACCTTCCATGGCAACAACGCGACCACCGACGGAAACCGCGCCCTGCCCGATATCCAGCTGGCCGAGTGCCAATGCGGCCTCGGTTGCTCTTGCAATGTCACGCAGGTCATCACCGGTCGGAGAAACTTGTCCCAACGGCCCCAATTTTGCGAGCAGGCCTGGGGCAATCTCGTGAGCGCCGATGACCGCGCACCCCATGGCCTCGATAAGCTTGATCACCATCTGCAGGACCGTGTCATCACCGCGTGACATCAGCGTGCGAACGACCGACGGCATCTTGAGAACGGTCTTGAAAGTCGGCCGGATATCGCGCCATTCCGGCCGCCTTGCGACGCCCCCGGACATGACGACACGCCCTATTTTCAATTCGCGAAAAGCTTTTTCGATCGCGGCAAGATTGCCCACGCCGACGGATATCGTCTCGAATTCGTCGAACCGATGATCGGCTTCATCCTTCAGCGCGACGATGAAGGGATTTTCCCCTGCATCCCTTGCGGCCTGCGCCAGATGAAGCGGCAGCAGCCCCCGGCCTGCGATGATAGCCAGGCGGCCTTCGGAATGGCCTTGCAGCGCCATGCCGGACGCGCCGGGCATGGGCCTCATCCCTTCCTGCGGAAGGGAGAGGAAATTGCGCGATCGCTGTCGGCGGTGATGAAATCGATGATCTCCATCGCTTCGGCGCAATCGAGATAGGTATCGCGAACAGCTGCCGCATTCACTCGGACATTGCCTTCACCGTCAAAGATGTCCTTGAAGGCGCGACGCACACGATGGACCGTCTGCTTATCCATGCCCGCACGCGTCATGCCGACCACGTTCAAGCCGCCGAGAACACCGGGATTGCCGTTCAGCATGCCGTAGGGAATGACATCATAGTTGACCGCCGAAAGACCACCGATAAAGGCCTGGCGACCGATCCGCGAAAACTGATGCACGGCACAGCCACCGCCCAGAATGGCGCGATCGGCCACCTGCACATGCCCGGCAAGCATCACGTTATTGGACAAGATGATGCCACTGCCGAGCTGGCAATCATGCGCAACATGGCTGTTGGCAAGAAACAGGCAATTGTCGCCGACAACCGTCTTGCCACCGCCACCGACCGTGCCGGTATTCATCGTGACGCCTTCGCGCATAACGCAATTATCGCCGACCGTGAGCGTCGAATCTTCACCGGCTTCGTGCAGGCTTTGAGACACCCCGCCGATAACTGCCATTGAAAAGATACGGGAACCCTTGCCGATCTCAGTCTTGCCGGTCACCACGACATGGGAAGCCAGCTCCACGTCGTCCTTGAGCACGACGTGAGGTCCAACATGGCTGAACGGCCCGACAACGACATTCTCACCGATGACAGCGCCGTCTTCAACGACCGCAAGCGGGTGAATCCGGGCGCTGGCTGCGATCGTGCTCATTCGCCTTCCTTACGGACGATCATCGCACCGATATCGGCTTCGGCAACCAGCACGCCTTCGACCTTGGCATCGCAATGGAACTTCCAGATATTGCCGCGCTGCTTCTGCTTCACGACATGGAACTCCACCCGGTCGCCCGGCACGACCGGCTTGCGGAAGCGGGCATTGTCGATCGTCATGAAGTAGACGAGATTGCCGCTTTCGCCTTCCTTGCGTGCACAGATAGCACCGGCGGTCTGTGCCATCGCTTCGACGAGAAGAACACCCGGCATGATCGGACGCTCCGGAAAGTGTCCCTGGAATTGCGGTTCGTTGGCCGTCACGTTCTTGATGCCGACAGCCGAATTATCGCCGTCGATATCGATGATCTTGTCAACGAGCAGAAAAGGATAGCGATGAGGCAAAAGCGTCATGATTTCCTGAATATCGGCCGCGCCGAGCTCCGGCTTGGTCTCATCAGTCATTGTTTTTCTCTCCTCTGCGTTTTGCCCTGTCGTCCACTTGGCTCATCTTTTCCGCCATCTCGCGGAGAAAATCCCTCATCGGTCGCGCCGGTATTCCGCCATATGTAACGCCGGGCGGGATATCCGCCACAACGCCACTCATTGCAGCGATCTGAGCGCCGTCGCCAATGGAAATATGTCCATTTATGCCGGATGCGCCTCCGATCAAGACTCCATTGCCGATCTTCGTCGATCCCGCAATGCCAGCCCCCGAAGCGATGCCGCAATGGCGTCCGATATGAACGTTATGGGCAATCTGAACCTGATTGTCGATTTTTGTGCCTTCGCCGATGACGGTATCGTCCATGGCGCCGCGGTCAATCGTCGTATTCGCGCCGATCTCCACATTATCCTGGATGATCACCCGGCCGATCTGCACGATTTTCAACATGCCACGCGGTCCCGGCGCGAAACCGAAACCATCCTGCCCGATACGGGCTCCATTATGGATGATGACATTGTTGCCGATCAGCGCGGCAACGACACTAGCGCCGGCAGCTATGCTGCAATTGCGCCCGATCTGGACATCCGCACCAATAATTGCACCGGCTCCGACACGCGTGCCGGAACCGACATGCGCGCGTGCGCCGATAACCGCCATGGGCTCCACCGTCACGCCGTCTTCCAGCTGTGCTGTCGGATCGACATAGGCAGCCGCGGAGATGCCATCTCCTTCGGATGTCACGGGGCTCGGCCGCATTGCCACCGGGTGTAGCAGCGCCCCGGCCATTGCAAAGGCCGAATGCGGTGTCTTCGTTTGCAGCACAGCGATATGCGCGGGAACGATACTTGCAAGACCGGGATCACACAGGATCGCCGACGCCATGCAGGTTTCGAGCTCCTTCCGGCTTTTGCGCGACAGGATGTAACAGACCTGACCTTGCTGGGCACGCGCAACGGGCGCCACAGATCGGATCAGACGATCACCGGCGGCATCATCCAAAAGTTCAGCCCCAAGATGGGCGGCCAGCTCACGCAAGCTAACGCCATCATGGGGCGGGAAAAAATTGTTTTGGTCCATAAGGCTAAAGCTCCAGAACAGTTTTCCGGCCGCTTTCGCGGCCGGAAATGATCAGAACTGGTTCGCCATGCTGAAGCGGAATTCCTGGGTCTCGTCGAAGTCTTCCTTGAGGACCGGGATCGCATAGTCCATGCGGATGTTACCGAACGGCGAAGCCCACATGACGCCGACACCAACGGACGCGCGCCAGGACATGCCCGTGCCTTCGATAGCGGTACCAGTCGTATCGACGTCGTTACCATAAAGCGTACCGGCATCAGCGAACGCCGCCAGGCGCAGACCGATATCTTCCGGAACAGCCGGCATCGGCATGGACGCATCAGCAGAGACGGTGAAGTAGGTCGTACCACCGAGCGCGTCGCCATCGTCCTTCGTGCGCGGACCAATACCGTTGTTGTCGAAACCGCGAACCTGACGGCCACCCAGCGTGAACTGGTCAAAGACGTTCAGATTGTCACCCGTGCCGAAAACATGCCCTGCGCCGACTGCGATCGAGCCAATGAGATCGGCCTCGGTCGACAAAGTATGGAAGTAACGAGCACGTCCAGAGATCTTGTAGAACTCGGAATCGCCACCCAGGCCGGCGAATTCATGCGTGAAGGTCGCGTAGATACCTTCACGGGCCATAGTCTGGCTGTCCAGCGTATTGTAGGTCAGAGTCTGGGCAACCGACGACTGCGTATATTTGCCGTGATCGACGAGATCCTGATAGATCGGCGACAGCTCGGCCAAATCGTCGCCGTCGCTATCGTATTCGATCTGCTTGTAGGTGTAGCGGAACGTCGTCGCCAGATCTTCGGTGATCGGCGCCGTCACGCGCAGCGTGAAGCCCTGTTCCGAATAGTCGTAGTTATCGTTCGACGAGGTTTCGCTGCGGAACACGTCAAAGCCTGCAGCCAGACGATAACCGAGGAAATAAGGCTCGGTGAAGGACAGCGAGTAGGTGCGCGAATCGTTCAGACCACCACCGGCAGCAACGCGGACATACTGACCGCGGCCGAGGAAGTTCTTCTCTTCGACCGAAGCTTCGAGAATGAAGCCGTCACCGCCTGCAGAGTAACCGGCACCGATACCGAACGAACCGGTGGACTGATCTTCGACATCCACGACGACGACGACGCGGTCGCCTGCACTACCCTGCGTGGTCGAGATATTGACCGACGTGAAGTAGCCGAGCGCTTCAAGACGACGCTTGGCACGAGAGATCATTTCCTGATTGAAGGCATCGCCTTCGCTGAAATCGAACTCGCGACGAATGACATAGTCACGCGTACGGGTGTTGCCGCGGATCTCGATACGTTCGACATAGGCGCGCTCGCCCTGGTCGACCATGTAGGAGACGCCGATCGTGTTGGTCTGAAGGTTACGGTCACCACGCGGAGTGACGCGTGCGAAAGGATAGCCCTTCGACGAAACCTGCTTGGAAATGGCTTCCATCGACTTCTGGATTTCACGGGCATCGTAGACCGCGCCCGGCTTGGTCTCGACGAGGCCCTGCAGCTCTTCGCCGGACACACCTTCCACGCTCGATTCGACATTGACGTCGCCGAACTGATAACGCGCACCTTCTTCAACCGTGAAGTTGATCGTGTACTTGTTTGTCGCGGCATCGAGCTGCGCATCGGAAGAGATGATGCGGAAATCCGGGTAACCGTGATTGTAATAGAACTGGCGCAGCGCATCTTCGTCGGCGCGCAGCTTGTCCGGGCTGTAGACATCCTTACGGGTCAGGAAGGACAGCGGACCGGATTCCTTGGTGATGATGACAGCCTTCAGTCGACCGTCGCCATAAGCCTGGTTGCCGACAAAACTGATGTCCGCGATCTTCGTACGGTCGCCTTCGTTGATCACGAAAGCAATATTGACGCGACCCTGACCGACATTGACCGTCTGGGTCGTGATCTCGACGTCGCTACGACCGATCTGCGAATAGGCGGTACGGATACGCTCGATGTCTGCATTGACCATCGCCTGGCTGTATGGGCCGAGCGGCTGCGTCTGCACGACGCCAGCGAGCTTATCGTCCTTGATCTTGCGGTTGCCGTTGAACACAACCTGGTTGACCAGCTCGTTTTCAGCAACGCTCACGACAAGCGAGCTGCCGGAAACGCTGATCTTCACATCGGAGAAGTAACCGGTCGCGTAAAGACGCTTTACCGATTCGTCGATATCAGCACCGGAAAAGGCAACACCGGGTTGGATCGTGAGGTTGGAGCGAACAGCTTCTTCGCCGGCGCGCTGAGCGCCACGCACCTGAACGCTGCGGATGACAGCAGCTTCGGCACTCGCAGCACTTGCAAGCACCATGACGCCAGAACCCGACGCAACAACACTAGCAGACAGCGCAAACGCCGACACCGCGTTCAAAAACTTTGAACCAGCCTTCATTTTCAATTCTTACCTTTTCCCGTTGTCCCTCGGCGGGTGGAGCCCGACTCCGGCCACGTGTGTCGTTTTACCTTCTTTTGCCCTACAAGCAAGCTATCGCGTTAATTTCTATTTACTTCCTTTTGAAGCGTGGCCTTGAGGTCACGCAACATTGGAAACATGGTGAATAATCGGTTTATTCACCCGCAGCTCGCTTAGCCAATAAGGTTGGTGATATCGTTGAAGGTGGCAAACACCATCAGACTGAGTACCATCGCAAGACCGATACGGAATGCGATCTCCTGGGCTCCGGCACCCAGGGGCCTCCCCCTCACAGCTTCTATTGCGTAGAAAACCAAATGGCCGCCGTCAAGCACCGGAACCGGCATAAGGTTCAAAAGTCCAATGGAAACAGACAGGACGGCAGCAAGCTGGATGACGGCAGCAAAGCCGAGCGTTGCCATCTGCCCCGAAGCCTGAGCCACACGAACCGGACCGCCAAGCTGATCGGCCTTCATCCGGCCCGTCACCAGGTTGCCGAGATAGCGGAACGTGCCGGTGATGATATTACCGGTCTCTTTCACGCCCTCACCCACAGCCTCCAGCGGCGTGAATGTCACAAGCCGGAAATTGCCGCGCTGTTCGTTGGTAACGATGCCGATCAGGCCGAGTTCAACCTTGTTGCCGAACTGATCGGTGATCTCGGTGCTCTTCGGCACCATGGGCAGATCGAGATCCTGGCCGTCTCGCTCGACGGTCACGACGATCGACGTATCGGGCCGAATGCTGACATAACGACGCACTTCCTCGAAGGTGGAAACCTTGCTGCCATCGAGCGCAACAAGGCGGTCCCCCACCAAGACACCGGCTTCAGCAGCGGCGCTGTCCGGGCGCACTTCCGCAACGACCGGATCGGCGATCATCTTGCCGTAGACGGAAAACAGCACCGCGAAAATCACGATCGCAAGTATGAAATTGGCGATGGGCCCGGCGGCAACAGTGGCCGCCCGTTTCCACAACTTCGCCCCGGCGAGCGTCTGCGCTCTGTCGGCCTCGCTCATATGAGCGACACTTGAGGCATCGGGAAGGCTCGACGCATCTTCGTCACCGAAGAATTTCACGTATCCGCCAAGCGGAATGGCCGACAGCTTCCAGCGCGTCCCGTGACTGTCGGTGAAACCGATCAGCTCCGGACCAAAGCCCACCGAAAAGGCAGTAACCCGAATTCCGCTCCATCGCCCCACGAGATAATGCCCCATCTCGTGGACGAAGACGAGCAGGGAGAGAACGAGGATAAACGGGATGATATAGCCCGTTATGAAACCGAGGATGGCCATCAATATTTCCGCTTTACGATACCGGGGCTGGTCGCCACCCTACAGACCGAAGATGAAAGCTGCGACCGAATTGCTAACATGGCCCTTCATGGCCGCGTCCACAAGCGTCAACAGGAATACGGCAAAACAGGCAAAAACCAAGCCGTCAACCCGGTCCATCACGCCACCGTGTCCAGGGATGAGGTGACTGCTGTCCTTGACGCCGAAGCGCCGCTTGATGAAGGATTCGAACAGATCACCTATCTGACTGGCGACCGACAGGAGAAAGGCAAGCGCCATCGTCCACAAAGAAAGCCGTGAAAATACGCCAAGCGTAAGCAGACCACTGGCCGCCACGCCCGCCACGGTTCCACCGATTGCACCCGACCATGTCTTGCCGGGCGAGATTCGCGGCGCAAGCTTCGGGCCGCCGATAGCGCGACCGACGAAATAGGCCAGGATGTCCGTGCCCCACACGACGGCGAAGATGAAGAGTGTGGCAACGAAGCCGGCCTGGTTGTCGCCGCGGATCGCGGCAAGCGAAATACCGCTCAGCCCTGCATAGACGATGCCGCCCGGAAGCCACCATGAGCCCCGGCCGAGAAGCACCAGAAATATCGCAGTCAGGACACCGCCGCAAAGAAGCGGCATGGAAAGGTCACCTCCCCCCAGCACGATATTGCCGGAGATGAGCAGAACGATCAGCCAGCCAAACGCGTTCGTCTTGAAATCCCGCTCGGAAAGGCCCGCAATCGTGGACCATTCGAAATAGATCAGCGGCGCAATGACCGCTGCCACGAGATTAAACGCCCATCCGCCTATCCATGTTGCCGCCAGGACGACGACAGCCAGCACGATGGCGGATACGATACGAAGCTTCAGCTCGCGTCCCATCAGCCCACGACCGCCGCAGGTATCGCAGACAAACCGCCAAAGCGTCGATCACGCGAGGCGTAGATCTTCAGCGCCTCAACGAAGAGGTCGCGATTGAAGTCGGGCCAGTAGTCGGGAAGAAAGACGAATTCCGAATAGGCAGCCTGCCAGAGCAGGAAGTTCGAAAGTCGCTCCTCACCGCTCGTACGGATGATGAGATCCGGATCGGGGATGCCTGCGGTATCGAGATGATCGTTGATCGTCTCGGCGCTGATCGTTGCCGGATCGAGCAGCCCTGCCTTGACCTTCTCGGCAATCCTTGCGGTTGCTCGCGCGATTTCATCGCGGGAGCCGTAGTTGAACGCGATCACCACCGTCAGCGCCGTATTGTTGCGCGTCGTTTCCTCCGCCTCCAGGAGAAGCGGCAAAATATCGCCGCGCAGCTTGTCGCGCTCGCCGATCACCTTGATGCGCACGTTTTCGCGGTGCAGTTCCGCAAGGTCACGACGGATGAAACGACGCAGAAGCCCGAGCAGATCGCTCACCTCTGCTTCCGGTCGGTTCCAGTTTTCGGATGAGAACGCAAACAGCGTCAGGTAGCGGATACCAAGTTCGCCAGCAGCCCTGACGGTTTCCTTGACGGCCTCGACACCCTTGCTGTGTCCCATCGTCCGGGCAAGACCACGCTTGTTAGCCCACCGGCCGTTGCCATCCATGATAATGGCAACGTGCTGCGGAATGATCGCAATATCTGGCGTCAGCATGTCCTATGCAATTCCTTCAACGGCCGAGGGAGGGAAAAAGGCACCCAACCTAGACCTGCATGATTTCCTTTTCCTTATCCGCAAGCAAGCGGTCGACTTCAGAAATCGTCTCGTCGGTCATCTTCTGAACCTTTTCCGACTGGGCACGACTGTCGTCCTGGCCGATTACGCCGTCCTTTTCGGCTTTTTTCAGGCCGTCCATGCCGTCGCGGCGCACGTGGCGAGCAGCCACCTTCGCCTTTTCGGCATAATCGTGCGCAACTTTGACCAGCGATTTGCGGCGCTCTTCGTTGAGCTCAGGCAGCGGAATACGAAGATTCTGCCCATCGACGATCGGGTTGAGGCCGAGATGCGATTCGCGGATGGCGCTTTCCACCGCGCGAACCATCGACTTATCCCAGATGGATACGCCCAGCATCCGCGGCTCCGGCACCGTAATGTTTGCGACCTGGTTCAAAGGCACGCGCGAACCATAGGCTTCGACGGTGATTGGATCGAGAACGTTGGCCGAAGCGCGACCGGTTCTCAAGGAAGCGATATCGCTCTTGAAAGCATTCACGGCGCCTTCCATGCGGCGCTTGATGTCATTGAGATCGACTGATCCACTCATCGTTGGAACTCCATCTTGTTATCGGCGCGCTTTCTGATCGGCAGAAAGTTCGCGGTAGTTTTCTCAGTTATCGGATACGATCGTCTTGAGGCCGCCGCCGGTCAAGATCTGCGCAAAGCCGCCCGGCTCATGGATCGAGAAGACGACGATCGGAATGTGGTTTTCGCGGGCGAGCGCAACTGCGGCAACATCCATGACGGCCAAGCCCTTTTCCAGGACTTCGCTATGGGTCAGCGCGTCGAAACGGGTGGCGTTCGGATCCTTCTTCGGGTCGGCGGAATAGATGCCGTCCACCTGCGTACCCTTGAAGATTGCTTCGGCGCCGATTTCGGCGGCACGCAACGCCGCTGCAGAATCGGTGGTGAAGAACGGATTGCCGGTGCCACCGGCGAAAATCACCACCCGGCCCTGCGCCATGTGATGAAGCGCCTGGCGCTGCGAGAAGCTCTCGCAGATTTCCGGCATGGCGATGGCGGAAAGAACCACCGTATCGATATCGAGCTTGCGCAGCGAGGTGGCGAGCGCCAGCGCGTTGATCACGGTCGCCAGCATGCCCATGTGGTCACCGGTCACCCGGTCGCCACCCTTGGAGGCTACGGCCACGCCGCGGAAAATATTGCCGCCGCCGACAACCACCCCGACTTCGACGCCCATGCGCCGTGCCTGGGCAATATCGGAAGCAATGCGGTCCACCACCGCAACATCGATGCCAAACCCTTGGCTACCCATGAGAGCCTCACCGGAGGCCTTGAGAAGGACGCGCTTGTAGATGGGCTGAGACGACATGACGGCTCCTTGAAAAGCGAAACGGAAACGGAGAGATCAAACGGCTTGGCGATACACGAAGGGCACCGGCTTGTCACCGGTGCCCCCATCGTTTTCACTGTATTAGCTGACGAAATCAGCCCTTGGCAGCAGCAGCGACTTCAGCTGCGAAGTCGGTCTCTTCCTTTTCGACGCCTTCGCCGAGGAGAAGACGGGCCATGCCGGTAACTTCGATCGGCGCGCCGACTTCCTTTTCGGCAGCCTTGACGGCTTCGCCGACGGTCAGGTCGGGGTTGATGACGAAAGCCTGCGAAAGAAGGGCAACTTCTTCGAAGAACTTGCGCATGCGGCCTTCAACCATCTTCTCGATGATGGCTTCCGGCTTGCCGGATTCGCGCGACTGTTCGATGAAGACGTTGCGTTCGCGCTCGGCGACGACAGCATCGACTTCTTCAGCGCGGACGGCCAGCGGAGCCGTTGCAGCAATGTGCATGGCGACCTGACGGCCGATTGCGTTGAGAGCGTCCTTGTTGCCGGTCGACTTCAGCGCAACCAGAACGCCGAGCTTGCCGAGACGGTCAGCGGCAGCGTTGTGGATGTAAGTGGCGACAACGCCATCTTCCACTTCGAGCGCGGCCGAGCGGCGCAGGTTCATGTTTTCGCCGATCGTGGCAACAGCGTCCTTGATCGTGTCGGTGACGGTCTTGCCGGTTTCCGGGTAGATCGCAGCGCCAACGGCTTCAACGGTACCGTCGGTGGTGAGTGCAACGTCAGCAACGCCGCGAACCATGGCCTGGAAGGCGTCGTTACGCGCAACGAAGTCGGTTTCGGAGTTGACTTCAACGACAACGGCCTTGGTGCCGGTCGAGGCAACGCCGATCAGGCCTTCGGCAGCCGTACGGCCCGACTTCTTGTCGGCCTTGGCAATGCCCTTGGCGCGCAGCCAGTCGATTGCTGCTTCGATGTCGCCGTTGTTTTCGGTCAGCGCCTTCTTGCAGTCCATCATGCCTGCGCCAGACTTTTCGCGCAGTTCCTTCACCAGTGCAGCGGTGATTTCAGCCATTGTGAGCCTCTTGTCGGTTTTGTTGCGTGCCGCCGAAAAACCTCGGCGAACTCAAGGTTTTGGGAACGAATGTACCCGGAAGTATGACAGGGTGATGAAGATCACCGCCAGCCTGCTCTTCAACCACATCTGAAAGACTGTGGGCGAACAGGACTTTTCAAACAAACCGAGGCCAGGGATCGTCTCTCTGGCCTCGGTCGAATAGTAAAAGCAGAAGCGGACGAACCGCTTCGACCTTGGCCTTAGGCTTCGGCTTCGCCTTCGAGAGCCGGTTCGACCGGAGCTTCAGCAGAAGCGCCGAGGTCGCGGCCCGAAGCGCCCTGCTGGCGAGCGATGCCGTCGATGGCAGCGCGAGCGATCAGGTCGCAATAAAGAGCGATGGCGCGCGAAGCGTCGTCGTTACCCGGGATCGGGAAGTCGATCAGGTCCGGATCGCAGTTCGAGTCGATGATAGCGACGACCGGGATACCCAGGCGCTTGGCTTCGTCGATTGCGATCTTTTCCTTGTTGGTGTCGATGATGAACATCAGGTCCGGAACGCCGCCCATGTCGCGGATACCGCCGAGAGCCTTGTCCAGCTTCTCGCGTTCGCGCTCAAGGTTCAGGCGCTCCTTCTTGGAGTAGCCGGACTGTTCCGAAGACAGGATCTCGTCGAGCTTACGCAGACGGGCGATCGAGTTCGAAATGGTCTTCCAGTTGGTCATCATGCCGCCGAGCCAGCGGGAGTTGACGTAGTACTGGGCAGAACGCTTGGCCGAATCAGCGATCAGCTCGGAAGCCTGACGCTTGGTGCCAACGAACAGAACGCGGCCGCCACGAGCAACGGTGTCGGACACGACCTGCAGGGCGCGCGACAGCATCGGAACGGTCTGAGCCAGGTCGATGATGTGGATGTTGTTACGGTCGCCGAAGATATACGGCTTCATCTTCGGGTTCCAGCGGTGCGTCTGGTGGCCGAAGTGGACGCCTGCTTCAAGAAGCTGACGCATGGAGAAATCGGGCAATGCCATGCCTAGTTATCCTTTTCCGGTTGAACCTCCGCAAGGCGAACAGCATCCTCTTCGAAGATGCCACCGGGCGGAATAATCCGGATTTCTCCCGGACGATCCCATGCCTTACGTGTGGAATGTCGGTGCCCATACAGGCGATTGTTAAAAAATGCAAGCGCTGCAGTGCAGCTTTCGCCGCACGACGCAATCGAAAACCGGTTCAGGCTTTCGCCCCGAGCCTCTGACGGACCTGCTCGACACTCCCACGGATATAGACCGTATGCGGCTGCCCGGCACCATTGACCGCGGCAAACGTGACGATCGTCACCCCTTCCTCGAAGGGCATCACATAAAGTATCTGCGCCGGGTTGACGTAGACTTCCTGATTGTGGGTGTTTTTGAATCCGATCAATGCCATGAATCACTCCTTATTGCGGCGCAACTACAGACATGAATCCAACAATGTGTCGAGTATTCTAACGCCCAGATTCGGCACTGCGACCGCGTGTTCCAGACCAAATGGCAGGATCGTTACTAACGCGGTACCGCAGGGCACGGATCCTGCTCTGTCTTGAGCAACTCCAGCTTCACCAAACTGCCTTCCAGCGAAAAATCACCGTAATCCATGGTCAGATCGCGCGTGATGCCGTTTTCGTAGAGTTTGAACGACATGTTGTAGACCGGCATCGGATCGCCGGCGGCTCCATCGTTGAAATAGGCAATCGTCACCGGCCAATAGGGGCTCTTGGCGAATTCGCCGGCGGCACCGGCTTCGGCGTCGCTCTTTTCCGGTGTCTCCGACTTGCCGATCACTGTCGACGTCAACAATGCCTGATCGCCGTTTTCCGATCCGTCGAAGACGCGGGTTTCGAAGATGCGTTTGTTTTCTTTGGCCTGCTGAATGATGTCGAGCATGTGGCTTGTCGGAAAGGCGCTTGCCGGAAGGTCCACCTCTCGGACATTTTCGCCCTGCAATTCGACCTTGACCCCGCCCTCGCCTTCGCTGGCATCACCGGTCACGCTCTTGTCGAGCTGCTCGTCGGTGAAGGATTTGGTTTCAAAGTGGAACTGCTTGGCCGACAGATCCTCGAATGTCTTTGTCTGCTGGTCGCTGACCCGGGTTTCTTCGCCCGTACTGATCTTGGTGACGAGACGGAAGTTGGTGGTGAAACCGGTGCAGGCTGAGCCGTTGAACTCATAGACCATACGGCCGAACATGCCTTCGATGCCCGAGCGTTCCGAAGCATCCTTGAGCTTGAGGTCATAGACGGCCCGATGCGGAATAAGCAGGCGCGCAGCGCTATCGGCGCTGATCGGTGCAGCCGATGCGGCACCGGCACTGGTGACAAGGAACAGCGCGAGGCTCATGCGCAGCATTCATATTCTCCTGTTGGACTCGGGCGCGGGTGTTATAAGAACGCCATCAGCCAAGGTTATGACCTTGATGAAGGATTTTTGTACGCTTGACAACAAACCGGAGACCGAAATGTCTGATGCCATCGAAAGCCGCCTGAAGGAACTTGGAATTACCCTCCCCGTGGCTGCGGCTCCTGCCGCCAACTACGTATCCTTCGTCATCAGCGGCAACATGCTCTACATCTCCGGACAGTTGCCGACGGAAAATGGCAAGCTTGCGATCACCGGCCTCGTTGGTAGTGACGTTGATGTGGAAACGGCGAGCCGCGCAGCGGAACTCTGCGCCATCAACATTCTCTCGCAGGCAAAAGCGGCGCTCGGCGGCGACCTCGGCAAGATCAGGCGCGTCGTCAAACTGTCGAGCTTTGTCGCCTCCGCTCCCGGCTTTACCGATCAGCATATCGTTACCAACGGCGCATCGAACCTGATTGCCAATGTTCTTGGCGAAGCCGGCAAGCACGCCCGCGCCGCGGTCGGCATGGCCGCCCTGCCGCTCAACGCCGCGGTTGAAATCGAAGCCGTCATCGAGATCGAAGCATGACCTCGCAAAATTTCGACGCATCCTGGATCAAGGATATCCCCGTCGCGCATCGCGGTTATCATGACATGAACAACAAGGTCTGGGAAAACACGCTCTCGGCCTTTGCCCGCGCCGCAGATGCCGGCTTTGCCATTGAATGTGACCTGCAGCTTTCCGCCGACAGCATCCCCATGGTTTTCCACGACGACAAGCTGGAACGCGTCTGCGGCATCCAGGGCGACGTAAGGGAGAGGACGGCGTCCGAACTCGGCCTGCTTGCGATTGGCGGCACATCCGACAAGATTCCGACGCTGAAGCAGATGCTCGACCTCGTTGCAGGCCGCGTGCCCCTTATCATCGAGATCAAGGGGCGCACGGAAGAAGAGGATAGCGGCTTCGTCGAGGACGTGCTTGAGGTGCTGGAAGGCTATCAGGGCAAGGTCGCCCTGATGAGCTTCGATCATCACATCCTGCGCGACCTCAAGAGGGTCGAAGCACCCTACCCGCTCGGCCTGACCGCTATGGGCGACAAGCCGGAAGAGTTCTTCCAGCATGATGAAGCGATGCAGCTCGGTCTGGATTTCATCTCCTATCACTGGCCGCACCTGCCAAACTCCTTCATCACCGCCCAGAGACGTTCCGGTAAGCCGGTCATTACCTGGACGGTCAGGGATGAAAACGCGCTCGTGCATAGCTATCTTCATGGCGACCAGATAACCTTCGAAGGCTTCGACCCGCGTGAGGTTACCGCGCGCTGACCCTGCTTCGAAGGCCGTCATCGGTTTTCGACAGACAAAGCGCTCTGGGTTCAGTGTTGTTACGCCCCGCGTCCTGTGGGGCGGCATGGAAAGTCATGAATATTCAGGAATGACCACAAACCTGACGATCCGCATCGAAAAATCCTTTGCCGCGATCAGCCCCGAAAGTTGGTCGCGGCTTTCGGGTGCCGCAAAGGCAACCTCCTCGCAAGAAGCCCCCTACAATCCCTTCCTCTCCCACGCCTTCTTGTCGGCGCTGGAGGAGTCCGGTTCCGCGACGTCCAAGACGGGGTGGCTCGGTCACCACGTTCTGCTCGAAACCGAGGCGGGCACACTGATCGGCGCCATTCCCGCCTATCTGAAAAGCCATAGCCAGGGCGAATATGTCTTCGACCACGGCTGGGCGGATGCGTTCGAGCGCGCAGGCGGGCGCTATTATCCTAAGCTGCAATGCGCCATCCCCTTCACTCCGGCAACCGGCCCTCGCCTGCTGGTCGCTTCCGGTTATCACCGGGAGACGATGCAGGCGACGCTTGCTGCTGGTCTCCAGGAGGTGACACGACAGATCGGGATCTCCTCCGCGCATGTGACCTTCGTAGCTGAGAACGAAGTCGAGATCTTCGAGGATGCCGATTATCTCCATCGTACCGACCAGCAATTCCACTTCATCAACGAAGGGTATGCCGATCACGACGCGTTCCTTGAGACGCTGGCGTCACGCAAGCGCAAGGCGTTGAAAAAGGAACGGCGAGCCGCACTGGAAAACGGCATCACCATCGACTGGTTGACGGGCGCCGATCTGACCGAAGAAATCTGGGACCAGTTCTATGCCTTCTACATGGATACCGGCGGCCGCAAGTGGGGGCGACCCTACCTGACCCGCAGCTTCTATTCGCTGATCGGCGAACGAATGGCCGATGATATCCTGCTGATCATGGCGAAACGCGATGGCCGCTACATAGCCGGCGCGATCAATTTCATCGGCGGCGAGACGCTCTACGGCCGCCACTGGGGCTGCATCGAGGATCATCCCTTCCTGCATTTCGAGGTCTGTTACCATCAGGCGATCGACTTTGCGCTCGCCAAGGGATTGAAGCGTGTGGAAGCCGGCGCGCAGGGCGAACACAAGCTCGCCCGCGGTTATCTTCCCGTCACCACCCATTCCATGCATTACATTGCCCATCCGGGCCTGCGCCGCGCGATTGCCGACTATCTGGAGCGCGAGCGGGAAGAAGTGGACGGCATGAACGAATACCTGTCCGAGCACAGCCCGTTCCGCAAGGGCGAACGGCAGCAGGACGATTGATTGAAGCAATTGCAGCAAAAGCGGGAACCGGTTTTGCGTTCGGAATTGCGTTGAAAGAAGCAGAACAGGAGAGGACTTTCATGAGCTACGACGACCAAAACATCTTCGCAAAGATCCTGCGCGGCGAAATTCCCTGCCACCGCGTTTACGAAGATGCCGACACGCTGGCCTTCATGGATGTCATGCCGCAGTCACCGGGTCACCTCCTGGTGATACCGAAGGTGTCGTCGCGCAACATTCTCGATGCCGATCCGGCCACGCTGTCGAAAGTGATCCCGGTCGTGCAGAAACTGGCCGTTGCGGCCAAGGACGCATTTGATGCGGACGGCATCACGGTCACGCAGTTCAACGAACCGGCAGCCGGCCAGACCGTCTACCACCTGCATTTCCACATCATCCCGCGCTATGAGGGCTCAGGCCTGAAGCCGCATAGCGGTCAGATGGAAGACAATGCCGTTCTGGCAACCAACGCCAAGAAGGTCGTCGACGCGCTCGGCGCCTGATCAGCCTTCGAGCAGAAACAATCCTGCTACGAGAATGGCGATCGGCACGATGACGCCGACCGCCACCTTCTTCCCAGTCGCGAGAAAGACGCAGAAGCCGATCCCGGCCGCGGCAAGCCGCAGCCACAAGGGCGAATCGGCAAGCACACCCGTCGGAAACACGATCAACTTGGCGGTGACCGCCATGACGAGAGCCGTCGCGACCGCCCTCACCCAGTTCAAAGCCTCCGATTCCTCGTTGAGCCGATTGCCGGCAAGCACGCCGAGCCAGCGCCAGAAATCCGTGGCGACGAAACCGGCAACCACGATGAGGACATAGGTCCAGTATTCCTCCAGCATCACGCGCCCTCTTCCACGGTCCGCTGACGATGGCGGCGGTAGCGATCGATCAGATAAGCGACGGTTCCGCCCCCTATACCCGCCAGCAGAACATCGAACTGCGGCACGACCAGTGCCAGCGTCGGGCCAAGCACGATGCCGATGAGAAAGGCGATCTTGACCACGAACTGCTTGGCGCTCGCCCAGATCGACGAGATGAAATAGACCGGCGTCAGCATGAAAAGCGCGCCGGCAACGATCGGCGGAAACTGCGAAACGATGCCGTAGCTGACACCGACGATCAGCGCACAGGTGGACGTCAGGGTGATGCCGAAACCGGCAAAGAAAGCGACACGGTGTTCGCGCGGCACATCACGCAGCCGCGTCGAGGCAAATACCCACGAGGTGATGGCGATGAAATGCGACAGGAACAGCAACAGCCAGACAGGCGTCTTCGAGGTGCGCATTTCCGGAACGATCGACGCCACCATCGGCATCATGCGGATAGATGACAGCGTGACCGCGAGAAACGACGTCGCGATATTGGCCCCGCCGATCATCGAGCCGACGAGGATCATCTGAGCCGGCAAGGCCCAGATGCCGAGCGTCATTGCGACAGCTTCCGTACGCGTCAGCCCCGCTTGAAGCGCAAAGGCGCTGAAGCCGATATAGGATGTCATGAGAATGATGGCAGGAAGCGACAGGACTCCGCGCATCCCCGTCAGGAACCAGTTCAAGCTGCCGCGCTCAAGGCGCTTTTCTGCAGACATCGGCATCCCATTTCCTGTTGCTCAGATTCATGCCTACAAACACAAAGATGCCGGGACAAGCCCGGCATCTTTCATTCAATCGATATGATGGCGATTACTTCGCTTTCGGCACCCGCGGAACGGTGCTGCCCTTGCGCGGCTTGGGAGCGTCTTCGGCGATCACATCACCGTCGTCATCCGCCTTTGCCTTGGCAACAGTCGCACCCTTGCCGCCATCCTTGCCCTTGGGCGAGGATTTTTTGGCAGCCTTCGGCTTGGCGACCTTGGCCTTCGCCTCTTCGGTTGCCTCTTTCACCTCGGCCTCCGGCTTCGGCTTCACCGGCACCGCTTCCGGAATGGAATCGAGCACCAGCTTGTCCTTGCCGTTTTCGTCCTTGCCGACCGTGACGCGGACCACACCACCCTTGCGCAGCGCACCGAACAGGATCTCGTTGGCGAGCGGCTTCTTGATGTATTCCTGGATCACGCGGGACAATGGACGTGCGCCCATCTTCTCGTCGTAACCCTTATCGGCCAGCCAGGCGATCGCATCCTCATGCAGGTCGAACGTGACGTTACGTTCGGACAGCTGAGTTTCCAGCTGCATGACGAACTTCTGCACGACCTGATGGATGACCGCCGTCGGTAGCGGCGCGAACGGGATCGTCGCGTCGAGACGGTTGCGGAATTCCGGCGTGAACAATTTGTTCAGCGCCTCTTCGTCCTCGCCGGTGCGCTTTGACGAACCGAAGCCGAAGGCGGCCTTGGCCATTTCCGAAGCGCCCGCATTGGTCGTCATGATCAGGATGACGTTGCGGAAATCGATCTTCTTGCCGTTGTGGTCGGTCAGCGAACCATGGTCCATGACCTGCAGCAGGATATTGTAGATATCCGGATGCGCCTTCTCGATTTCGTCGAGAAGCAGCACGCTGTGCGGATGCTGATCGACCTGATCGGTCAGAAGACCGCCCTGGTCGAACCCGACATAACCGGGAGGTGCGCCGAGCAGTCGCGAGACCGTGTGGCGTTCCATATATTCCGACATGTCGAAGCGTAAGAGTTCCACGCCGAGCGAGGCTGCAAGCTGCTTGGCCACTTCCGTCTTGCCGACGCCGGTCGGGCCGGAGAAGACGTAGGAACCGATCGGCTTGTTCGGCTCGCGCAGGCCGGCACGCGCCAGCTTGATGGCGGTCGAAAGTGCTTCGATCGCGGCATCCTGGCCATAGACGACAGACCGCAATTCCTTTTCCAGATTGGCGAGGACGGCCTCGTCATCCTTGGAAACGGTTTTCGGCGGTATGCGCGCCATCGTCGCGATGGTGGCCTCGATCTCCTTCTCGGTGATCAGCTTGCGGCGCTTGGAGGCCGGCAGCAGCATCTGCGCCGCACCGGTCTCGTCGATCACGTCGATCGCCTTGTCCGGCAGCTTGCGGTCGGAGATGTAGCGGGCCGACAGTTCGACGGCCGACTTGATCGCCTCGTTGGTATAGCGAAGCTTGTGATAGTCCTCGAAATAGGGCTTCAGGCCCTTCATGATCTCGATCGCATCAACGATCGACGGCTCATTGACGTCGATCTTCTGGAAACGACGGACCAGTGCCCGATCCTTTTCGAAGAACTGGCGGTATTCCTTGTAGGTGGTCGAACCGATGCAGCGGATCTGCCCTGAAGACAGGGCCGGCTTCAACAGGTTCGAAGCATCCATGGCGCCGCCAGATGTCGCACCGGCACCGATCACCGTGTGGATCTCGTCGATGAAGAGAACCGCACCCGGAAAATCTTCCAGTTCCTTGACGACCTGCTTCAGGCGTTCCTCGAAGTCACCACGATAACGGGTGCCGGCAAGCAGCGTGCCCATGTCGAGCGAGAAGATCGTCGCATCCGCGAGCGCTTCCGGCACTTTGCCTTCGACGATACGCTTGGCGAGACCTTCGGCGATCGCGGTCTTGCCGACGCCCGGATCACCCACGTAAAGCGGGTTGTTCTTGGACCGGCGGCACAGGACCTGGATCGTCCGGTTGACTTCGGAATGGCGGCCGATCAGCGGATCGATACGCCCATCCTTGGCCTTGTCGTTCAGATTGACGCAATAGGCTTTGAGAGCGTCCTGAGGTTTCTTCGCAGCGCCCTCTTCCGGTTCACCGCCACGCGATGGCTTGGCGTCAGAATCCGGTTCATCGGAACCGCGCGGAGAACGGGTCTGGGAGGAACCCGGACGCTTGCCGATGCCGTGAGAGATATAGTTGACCGCATCGTAGCGGGTCATTTCCTGCTCCTGCAGGAAGAAGGCGGCATGGCTTTCACGCTCCGCGAAGATCGCGACGAGCACGTTGGCACCGGTTACTTCTTCACGGCCGGAAGACTGGACATGGATGACCGCACGCTGAATCACGCGCTGGAAGCCGGAGGTAGGCTTCGAGTCCTCGTCATAGCCGGTCACGAGGTTGGCAAGTTCGTTGTCGACGTAATCGGCAACGGTCTTGCGCAGGTTTTCAAGGTTGACGTTACAAGCGCCCATGACCGCCGCCGCATCCGCGTCGTCGATCAACGCGAGAAGCAGGTGTTCGAGCGTGGCATATTCGTGATGCCGCTCGTTGGCGAAGGTCAGTGCCTGGTGCAGCGCCTTTTCAAGACTAGGCGAAAATGTGGGCACGTCGGGTTCCTCACTTCTTTTCCATGACACACTGTAGCGGATGCTGATGCTGTCTGGCGAAATCCATCACCTGGCTCACCTTGGTCTCCGCCACTTCGTAGGTATAAATGCCACATTCGCCCACGCCATGGTTATGAACGTGGAGCATGATGAGCGTGGCAGCCTCCCTGTCCTTCTGAAAGAACCGCTCGAGAATATGGATGACGAAGTCCATTGGGGTGTAGTCGTCATTCAAGAGAAGTACGCGATACAGGTTCGGGCGTTTCGTCTTGGGCTTCGTGCGCGTGATGACCGAGGTTCCGCGGTTGGCGTTATCCCCGTCACCATCTTTTTCTTTTTCCATCGAGATCGGCAGTGCGATCATCATTCATCATCCCCAGGTGCCGGCGACCTTTTTGAACATTGCGGCCTGCCGAACTCCAGTCTTTCTAACTTAGTTCATTGGACACAGATTTTAAGCCCCCTTTGCGGCGGCGCAATCACTATTCCGCCAGAGAACGTTTCAACCTGCAAAAATTAACACCCATCAGCCTGTCGGATGCAAACATCAAGCGCTCGCACCTGACGATTGTCAGTGACGAAGACTGATGATGTTGACGGTGTGGGGTTAAACTCACAGAGGCGGCCGCCGAAGGCCGCTCACTATTAATGGGATCGCGCTGGCCGCGTTACAAGGGTCGACGCGGCAATAACTGCGCCCATCAAAGGCGGAATCAAAAGCGGGCCGAACGGCCCGCCAATAAATCATTCAAAAGCAATCAGTCGAGATCGACGTCGAGGATCGCCATCGAGAAATTGTAGGAACGCTCGTCATCCTCGTCATCCACATAGACGACGCCGAGAAACTCTTCGCCCAGATAAACCTCTGCCGAATCGTCCTTGCGCGGCCGTGCCTTGACGACGATCTGCGGGTTCAAAAGGCGCTTGAAGTAAGCGTCGATCTTTTTGATTTCGTCGGGCTTCACGACAATCTCCGTTTTCCATTCGCGTTGCGCCGCTTGTGGCATGGGACCGCGGCAAAAGTAAAGCCGACAAGCCTTGAGGCTTCCCGGCTTCAACCTCTATTTCAATGTCGGTCACTCAGTCTTCGGACATCAGCAGCTGGTCCATCACCCGCGCCGGTTCCGAACACCCGGCTTCTCCGACGACCTTCGCCGGAACACCCGCAACCGTGGACTTCGGCGGCACCGGCTTCAGCACCACCGATCCGGCGGCAACACGCGAGCAGGAGCCGATCTCGATATTGCCGAGTATCTTGGCACCGGCGCCGATCAGAACGCCGTTGCCGATCTTCGGATGCCGATCTGCACCCTCCTTGCCCGTTCCGCCGAGCGTCACGCCGTGCAGGATCGAGACGTTGTCGCCGATCACCGCCGTCTCGCCGACAACGAGACCGGTGGCGTGATCGAGGAAGATGCCCTTGCCGATCCGTGCGGCCGGATTGATATCCGTCTGGAATACGCTCGACGAGCAGCTCTGTAGGTAAAGCGCAAAATCCCGGCGTCCACGCATGTAAAGCCAATTGGCAAGCCGATGCGTCTGGATCGCATGGAACCCCTTGAAATAAAGGACGGGCTCCAGAAACCGCTGGCAGGCCGGGTCACGGTCATAGACGGCCTGAATATCGACGCGCAGGATCGACCCCCATTCCGGCCAGTCCTCCAGCATTTCCATGAATGTCTGGCGAAGCAGCACGGCCTGCAGATCCGGGTGATCGAGGCGTTCGCAGATCCGGTGAACGACACATTCTTCAAGCGAGCGATGATTGAGAACGGTCGAATAGAGGAAGGCCGCCAGAAGCGGCTCGTGTTCGATCGCAAGACGCGCCTCTTCCTTCAGCGTATCCCAAATCGGATCGACTGCGGTTACGGCATCCTTGATGCGAATGTCCATTCTCGGGGGCATGGCCCACTCCCTGTTCGCCCTCGGCTTTCTAGAGCACATTATATAGAACAAGTTTATCGTAACGCCAACGCAGGCAAAATCGCATTCCGTTGATCGTAATGATCAGAGAACCTGTTACCTGCCCGCCAGTTCCGCATAGAATTCCAGAACGGCGGTCTTGAAGATCTTGTCGCCAACCGCCAGCATATGATCCCGGTTCGGAATATCCAGTGCGCGGGCATCCGGCATGAGATCCGCCAGCTCCTGGGCCGATCCGGCGATATCGTCCTTGGTTCCGACGCCGATCAGTGTAGGCGCGTCGATACGTCCCATGTCGGAACGTGCGACAAGGTCGCGCGAACCATGAATGCAGGCAGCAAGCGCCTGCTTGTCGCTTTTGGTCTGATCCGCGAACGCACGGAACATCTTGCCGCGTTCATGGGTGACCTGATCGATGTCAGGCGCAAGCAGCGCGTCGGCGATCGGATCCCAGTCACCGACCCCGTCGGTCATGCCTATCCCGAGGCCGCCGAGAACCAGCGAGCGGATGCGTTCCGGGTGCGCCAGTGCGGCAAACACCGATATCCGGGCACCCATCGAATACCCGAACAGATGAGCCTCCGGAATGCGCAGATGATCGAGCAGCGACACCGCATCCTCGGCCATCACCCATGGGCGGTAAGCCTCGGCGTCGAGCGGCTTGTCGCTGCCGCCGTGGCCACGATTGTCGATGGCGATGACCCGATAACCGGCATCGCCGAGCGTCTTCAGCCAACCGGGATGCACCCAGTTGACGAGCGCGCTGGAAGCAAAGCCGTGAATGAGGAGAACCGGATCGCCGGACGGATCGCCCTCATCGAAATAGCGAAGATTGATCCCGTCGTGAACGAAAGACGAGAAGGCGGGCGCATTCAAATTCATCGGGCGATCCTTTGTTTTGGCCGATCTATAGTGGATCGAAGATCGCCAATGAACCCGGCGAAGAAAAAAATGCAGGTGTTTCCCCCCTACACAATCGCTGCGCGGACAGATAATGTCCGGCAAAATCAAAAGGCAGGAGAAGACAATGGCTGGCCACAGCATTCCTCACTTTCAAAACGATGGCGGATATCCGGTTATCCAGATCGGCGTGAAGGAATTCATGTGCACCGGCGCGTCCGTGCCGTTCGACCATCCGCACATTTTCATCGATCTCGGTGACGACGCAGAAAAGGTTTGCTCCTACTGCTCCACCCTTTATCGCTACAATCCAGGCCTGAAAGCCGAACAGACGGATCCTCCGGGCTGCGTCTTCCACGTCAAGGCAGCGTAAGCACGCGTTTCGGATAGCAGGCCAATGCATCTCGACAGGATAGCAATCGTGGGGGCCGGCATGGCTGGCCTCGCCGCAGCGTTGAGTTTCTCGCGGCTGGGCATGGCCTGTGATATTTTCGAGGAAGCCCACGACCTAGTGGAAGTCGGGGCCGGCCTGCAGATGTCGCCAAACGCATCCGCAATCCTGCACGAACTCGGAGTACTGGGTGATCTCGAAAGCATCTGGACCGAGCCGCGCGAGATAGGCCTTGTTTCGGCAACGTCCCTTAAGAAACTGGCTTTCGTTCCCTTGGGCGAATTTGCCAGAAAACGCTGGAACTCCCCCTACGGCGTGCTTCATCGCGCAACGCTGCAACGGGTGCTGCTCGCAGCCGTCGAACGCAATCCGCTCTGCACCATCAGGCTCGGAACTCCAATTCGAGGGAACCTGCCGCATTCACTTCGCGATCTTACCGGCATCTCCTATCCGCTGGTCATTGGAGCCGATGGGGTCTGGTCCAACGCGCGTTCATCGGTCCCCGACGCTCCGCAACCCGATTTTTCCCGCAATATCGCGTGGCGCTTCACCATTCCTCTGAGCGAGGCACCGGGCTGGCTTGAGCCCGATTGCGTTACCGCCTTCATGGGGCCGTCGACGCATCTCGTCGCTTATCCGCTCAAGGAAACGGGCGCGTTCAATATCGTTGCTATCGCCTCCGGCATCAGCCCCAGCGCGACATGGGAGGCGCAGGCGAGCGAAAGCCAGCGCGGCATGCTGATCAAGCAGTTTAGTGGCTGGCATCCCGAAATCATCGCACTCTTGAGCCGCTCCGACCGGCCGACATTCTGGCCGCTGCATGAAGTGACGTCCGGACGCTGGCACAATGGTCGCGATGTCGTGCTGATTGGCGATGCGGCCCACGCGATGATGCCCTTCTCGGCGCAGGGCGCCGCCATGGCCATCGAAGACGGCTTTGTACTCGCCAATGAGGTCAAGAAGGCCGGCTCCCTGCCCGCCGCATTGGCAAGCTTCGAACATCAACGGACGAGCCGCGCTTCGAAGGTCAAGGCCCGCGGTTCGTTCAACCGCTTTGCCTATCATGCCCGCGGCCCGTTTCGCATCGGCCGCGATATCGTCCTGTCCTTGCGTCCGCCGCAATCGCTCGCGGCGGATCTGGATTGGCTCTACGGCTACCGCGTGAGCTGATCAGACGGCAGCGGCCGCCAGGAAACCCTGCTCGAGATCCTTCTGGAGATCGGCGACGTCTTCAAGCCCGATCTGGAGACGAATGACCGGCCCCTCCTGCGGCTGCTTGCGGATTGTCCTGTCCGACAGATTGACCTGCAGAGCAAGGCTCTCGAAGCCGCCCCAGGAATACCCCAGGCCGAAATAGGTGAGAGCGTCCAGGAACGCGTGCGCCTTCGCTTTCGCCTTGTCCGCATCCGCTTTCAGAACGAAGGAAAACACGCCGCTGGCGCCCTTGAAATCGCGCTTCCAGATGGCGTGGCCCGGAAAGCTCGGCAGGGCCGGATGCAGCACGCGCGCCACGTCATCGCGCCCTTCAAGCCATTGGGCGATCGCCAGAGCACTTTTCTGATGATGCTCAAGACGAACACCCATCGTCCTCAGCCCGCGCAGGATCTGATAGGAATCATCCGGCGCACCGCAGATCCCCATGAGGATCCTCGTCTCTTCCAACTGCGGCCACCACTTGGCATTGGCGGAAACCGATCCCATGATGATGTCCGAATGACCGGACGGGTATTTGGTCGTTGCATGGATCGAGACATCGACGCCGAAATCGAGCGGCCGGAAATAGAGCGGCGTGGCCCAGGTATTGTCCATCGTGACGACACAGCCATGCTTGTGGGCCGCATCGGCAATCGCACGGATTTCCTGCATCTCGAATGTGTTTGAACCCGGCGCTTCCGTATGAACCAGCTTCGTATTGGGTTTGATCAACGCTTCGATGCCCGCGCCGATTTCCGGATCGTAATATTCGATCTCGACACCAAGCCGCGTCAGCATCGTGTTGCAGAAATTCCGGCAGGGCGTGTAGACCGAATCAACGATCAGCGCATGATCGCCGGCCGACAGGTAGGCGAGAAACGGAATGCTGATCGCTGCCAATCCTGACGGCACCAGGATCGTGCCGGCCGACCCTTCCAGCTCGTCGAAAGCCGCGCACAAAGCGTCAGTCGTTGGCGTCGCCCGCGTGCCGTAGGAATAAGGCTGGCCGCGACTGTCCATCGTTCCCGCATCGGGAAACAGCACTGTCGAGGCGTGCACGACCGGGGGATTAACGAATCCGTGATAATCTCTGGGATTGTAACCGATATGGGCAAGACGCGTGTTGGCGCCAGCGGCACCGAGCAGTGAAGATTTCTTGGTCATCGTTACGGAAAAACTCTCTAGGGCAGGAAGCATGTCTTGTCGCGCCGCGAACGCGTTAGGTCAAGTGCGGGCACACCCAGCTAAAGTCGAGTGAAGATCAGTTGCCGAACACGAAGGCACTGATTTCAGCAGGGCTCGCATATTCCACAATCATTTGCCCAAACACTGAGCAAAAAACTTAAAATCTTGGCGCTTCCAAAGCAATTCGCGCGTGTGTGACTTGACCCCCAAAGATTTTGCGAATGAGATAGGTTCACTCGTCGATGGAGGTTGGCGAGCGACCGGCCGTATTCGAACAAATATCAAGGGGAGCGGTCCGGTGGCACAGAAAATAAAACACAAACAAAGGTTGGGAAAAATGAAGAAGATGATTCTGTCAGCTGCGATTGGCGCTGCTGCCCTGGGCTTGGCCTCGGCAGCTTCTGCGGCCACGCTTGATGACGTTAAGGCAAAGGGTTCCGTCACCTGCGGCGTCAGCGCCGGCATTCCAGGCTTCTCGAACCCCGACGACAAGGGCGAATGGACCGGTATCGACGTTGATTACTGCCGCGGCATCGCTGCCGCCATCTTCGGCGACCCGAGCAAGGCGAAATTCGTTCCGCTGTCGAGCAAGGACCGTTTCCCGGCGCTGCAGTCGGGTGAAGTCGACGTCCTGACCCGTAACACCACCTGGACGATCAGCCGCGACACGTCGCTCGGCTTCAACTTCCGTACCGTCAACTACTACGACGGCCAGGGCTTCATCGTGAAGAAGGGCCTCAACGTGAAGTCCGCTCTCGAGCTTTCCGGCGCGGCCGTCTGCGTACAGACCGGCACGACCACCGAGCTCAACCTCGCCGACTACTTCAAGACCAACAACCTGCAGTACAACCCGGTCGTCTTCGAAAAGGAAGCCGACGCGACCACCGCTTATGACGCCGGTCGTTGCGACGTCTACACGACCGACCAGTCCGGTCTTTACGCCATCCGCCTGAAGATGAAGAACCCGGACGAAAACATCGTTCTGCCGGAAGTCATCTCCAAGGAGCCGCTCGGACCGGCTGTACGCCAGGGCGACGACAAGTGGTTCGACATCGTCACCTGGGTTCACTACGCGATGGTCAATGCCGAAGAACTCGGCGTAACCTCGAAGAACGTCGACGAGATGAAGAACAGCCCCAACCCGGACATCAAGCGCATGCTCGGTGCTGAAGAAGGCACCAAGATCGGCACCGATCTCGGCCTCAGCAACGAGTGGGCATACAACATCATCAAGCAGGTTGGTAACTACGGCGAAGTCTTTGACCGCACCGTCGGCCCGGGCTCGCCGCTGAAGATCGAACGCGGCCTGAACGCTCTGTGGACCAAGGGCGGCCTGCAATACGCCCCGCCGATCCGTTAATCGGAACGACGTCCAAAACAGTCGCGCGGAGGTGGATCGTATCCGCCTCCGCGCACTCAACGTTTCCCGCAAGGGCAAAAAGTCTCCAAAAAGGAGACGTATAAACTAAGGGGATTTGTTTATGGCCGGCATGGCGCTCAATTCCGACACGCCAACTACCAGCAAGAAGGCCTCCTCCCTGATCAATGACCCGAAGGCTCGCGGGATTTTTTATCAGGTACTGACGCTGGCGCTTCTCGTCCTTTTCGTGTGGACGGTGACACAAAACACGATTCATAACCTTCAAAAGGCCAATATCGCCTCCGGCTTCGGCTTCCTGAATGGCCGCGCCGGTTTCGACATCGGCCAGTCGATGATCGCCTATAATAGCGACTCGACCTATGGCCGCGCGCTGATCGTCGGCATTCTCAACACGCTGCAGGTCGCGGTGATCGGCATCATCACGGCGTCAATCCTCGGCTTTCTCATCGGCATAGCGCGTCTTTCGCGAAACTGGCTGATCGCCAAGCTTGCCGAAATCTATGTCGAGGTGTTCCGCAACATCCCGCCCCTGCTGGTCATCTTCTTCTGGTACAAGGGCGTGATCTCGGCGCTGCCTCAGGCGCGTGAATCCCTCGAACTACCGTTCAGCAGCTATCTCAACAATCGCGGCCTGTTCCTGCCCAAGCCGGTCTTCGGCGACGGCATTTCGCTTGTTCTCCTCGCTCTCGCCGTTGGTATCATCGCAACGGTCATCATGGCGCGCTGGGCCAAGCGGAGACAGATGCGGACCGGCCAGCCGTTCCATACCGTACTCGTCGGCCTTGCCCTGATCCTTGGCTTACCCATCCTGGCATTTCTGGCTATCGGCGCACCGCTCAGCTTCGACTACCCGGTCGCCGGCAGGTTCAACTTGACGGGCGGCACAGTGGTCGCTCCGGAATTCATGTCGCTCTATCTGGCGCTGTCATTCTATACGGCGGCATTCATCGCCGAAATCGTTCGTGCCGGCATCAGGGCCGTGCCGAAAGGCCAGACGGAGGCCGCCAATGCGCTCGGTGTTCGCGGCGCCGATGTCACCCGGCTGATCGTGCTGCCGCAGGCGCTGCGCATCATCATTCCGCCGCTCACAAGCCAGTATCTCAACCTCACCAAGAACTCGTCGCTCGCCGTCGCGGTCGGTTTCGCCGACGTCATGGCGGTTGGCGGCACCATGCTCAACCAGACGGGACAGGCGGTCGAAATCGTTGCCATCTGGGTCGTCATCTACCTGTCGATTTCGGTGACCACCGCGGTCTTCATGAATTGGTTCAATGCCCGAATGGCGCTGGTGGAGAGATGAGCATGGCAACCAACGCTTCTACCTTCGTGCGCCAGTCCATGCTGGAGGCCAAACCCGCGCCGAGCAACCAGACTGGCGCATCGCACTGGATCCGTACCCGGCTCTTTGCCACCCCGAAGGATATCGTCTTGACGGTCCTGGCATTGGCTTTGATCGCCTATATCGTTCCGGGCATGATCAACTGGCTGTTCATCGACGCCGTCTGGAGCGGCACCGATCGCACCGCCTGTGCCACCGTCATCCAGGGCGGCGTTCTGCCCGACGGACAGTCCGGCGCCTGCTGGGCCTTTGTCGAAGCAAAGTTCCAGCAATTCATGTTCGGTCGTTACCCGGCCGACGAGCGCTGGCGGCCGATCCTGGTGGCGATCCTGTTCGCCATCCTGCTTGTGCCAATGTTGATCCCGAAGGCGCCGTTCAAGGGATGGAACGCTCTCGCGCTCTTCATCATCCTGCCGTTCGTCTCCTTCTTCCTTCTAAGCGGCGGCTTCGGCCTGCCGCATGTGGAGACACCGCTCTGGGGCGGCCTGATGGTGACCCTGATCCTCTCTTTCTTCGGGATCACGGTATCGCTGCCATTGGGCATCATCCTGGCGCTCGGCCGCCGCTCGAACATGCCGGTGATCAAGACGATCTGCGTCGTGTTCATCGAAGTGATCCGCGGCATCCCGCTGATCAGCGTCCTGTTCATGGCAAGCGTCATGCTGCCGCTGTTCCTGCCCGATGGCTGGACCTTCGACAAGCTGCTGCGCGCCCTGATCGGCGTCTCGCTCTTTGCCTCGGCCTACATGGCGGAGGTCGTGCGCGGCGGTCTTCAGGCCATTCCGAAAGGCCAGTTCGAAGGCGCAGATTCCCTCGGCCTGAGCTACTGGCAGAAGATGCGCCTGATCATCCTCCCGCAGGCGATCAAGCTGGTTATTCCCGGCATCGTCAACACCTTCATCGGCCTGTTCAAGGACACGTCGCTGGTGTCCATCATCGGCATGTTCGATCTGTTGGGCATTGTCGTGCTCAACCAGTCGGACGCCAACTGGTCAACGCCGGTGACGCCGATCACGGGTTATGTGTTCGCCGGTTTCGTATTTTGGCTTTTCTGCTTCGGTATGTCGCGCTATTCCGCCTTCATGGAACGACATCTCGACACGGGCCACAGGCACTAGCCACAACAAGAGTTACAAGGGGAAAACAATGGCTGAAGCCGCAACCAAGAAAATGACCGTTTCCTCGACCGAGGTCGCTGTCGAAATCACCGGCATGAACAAGTGGTACGGTGATTTCCACGTTCTGCGCGATATCAACCTGAAGGTAATGAAGGGCGAGCGCATCGTCATCGCCGGACCGTCGGGTTCCGGCAAGTCGACGATGATCCGCTGCATCAACCGCCTGGAAGAGCATCAGGCCGGCAATATCATCGTCGACAATATCGAGCTCACCAACGATCTGAAGAAGATCGACGAGGTGCGCCGCGAAGTCGGCATGGTGTTCCAGCACTTCAACCTCTTCCCGCATCTGACGATCCTGGAGAACTGCACGCTGGCGCCGATCTGGGTTCGCAAGATGCCGAAGAAGGAAGCCGAAGAGATCGCGATGCACTATCTCAAGCGCGTCAAGATCCCGGAACAGGCCAACAAATATCCGGGCCAGCTTTCAGGTGGTCAGCAGCAGCGTGTCGCGATCGCCCGTTCGCTCTGCATGAAGCCGAAGATCATGCTGTTCGACGAGCCGACCTCGGCGCTCGATCCGGAAATGGTCAAGGAAGTGCTCGACACGATGGTAAGCCTTGCCGAAGAAGGCATGACCATGCTCTGCGTCACCCACGAAATGGGGTTTGCCCGTCAGGTGGCCAATCGCGTGATCTTCATGGACCAGGGCCAGATCGTCGAGCAGAACTCGCCGGCCGAGTTCTTCGACAATCCGCAGCACGAGCGCACAAAACTGTTCCTCAGCCAGATCCTGCACTAGAGATCACAGGCAAAGCGATACGCAAAGGGCGCCTAGGGCGCCCTTTCTTGTTTCACCACTGATAAGAATATCTGGCATTCACGCTGGAAATAGTCGTTGCGTCGGTAAAATTCCGGTTCACGTTGCCGCTGAGTGTGATGTTCTCCCCGAGCGGCTGCTCGATCCCGAAACTGGCTCCGATTGCCGAAAAATTTGCCGTACCATTGGCAATGGCCACGAATGCCGTTCCGGTCTCCCGCTGCCTCAGCTTGAGGGATTGGCTCGTGTCCAGCCCTGTCCAATCCTTCTGCGCGCCGTCATAACGGACCACATAGGTGGCTTGACGTTCGACATTGAATGTCGGCGTCGCAATCTGTTTCTCGTAATAGTTCATGCTGATGGCAGCGCTGCCCGCATTGCCGTCCATAACGATCCCGATATCTCGGTTCGCCCGATAGGCCGGCTGTTTCCTGTCTTCGGTCTTGATCCGGCTCCAGAACTTGAGAGGCGTATTCAGCACCTCGCCAGTCTTCGACGAATCCACCCCGACATTGAAACCGGCTTCGGTTTCAAGCCGCACGGGCAGCCTCAGACCCAGTTTTATGGCATAGCTTGTGTCTGAATTCTTGATCGGCTGCCAGATCAGCGGGCGCTCATCCGCCCGACCCGTGCCCGAAGTGAAGGCAATCAGCAGAGCGCCGCTCGCGGCCGCGAGAAAATTTCTGTTCATATGTATCCCCACTCGAAGGCTCAAAAACAATGCAAGGGCCGGGGCTGCCCCGCGCAGCCCGTAAAAAACCATTTCAGTGTATTGAATGCGCCGAACCCGAAGCTCCTGCTTCCGGCGCCAAATCTACCTTCCCCTGCGTGACGCAACGGAACCGATGACCGGGATGATAGCTCAGAATGCGCTGCAGCGAAATTCCAAAAGCCCCCTTCGCATATGCGAACAAGCACGGGTAAAATTTCGCGGTCCTGGAACAAAAACCGCTGCAACTCGTTGCAATCCGCCTGTTTCACGGAGAGGGACGATGAAATTCACATCTATGTCAGTAATGCTGATTGCGCCGATGCTTGCCCTGCCGAACGGTACCCATGCGGCGTCGATCACCTATGGCAGCGTGGGTATCATCGCGGGATCCGACGTCGATCATCGCTTCATGGCCACCAGGGAGGCCTGCATGCTGGAAGCGTCCACACCGCCACGCGGCAATCCCCGCCTCGATAACTTCTACAACCAGGCATCTCTGAGAGCCTGCCTTTATCGCCACGGCTTCTCCAGCAACGGCGACTACGTCTACCCGGTCCCGCTCTTCGGAAGCCCGACGCGGACCCGTTGAAAAAACACAAGTCCCCGTTCATCGACGAAACGGAACGGTCCATGAGCTTTGAAAAGGTGGCGACCCCTGCAGGACTCGAACCTGCGACCTACTGCTTAGAAGGCAGTTGCTCTATCCAGTTGAGCTAAGGGGCCTTTAGGCGGCATATGCTGCCGCTGAAAATCAATGCGTCCAGGGCTGCAGGCGATTGAAACGGAAATTGTCCGTATAAGAAACGGCGTGCCGGTTTGCGTCTTTCGGGTGGATCACCCGGTACTCGATGCCCTCGCGCTGCGCATAGGCTTCAGCCAGTTCCTGCGTCTCGAATGTCAGGCGAAGCTGCTGTTTCATGTCGCCGGAAGACGTGTAGCCGAGGATCGGGTCGATGCTGCGCGGCGTTTCCGGATCGAATTCGAGAACCCACAGACGGGTCTTGGCCTTGCCGGACTGCATCGCAGTTTTCGCAGGACGATAGATCTTAGCAGCCATGAGTTCACCAACCCCATAAATACGTTCGCATTTCAGCCATCGCTCGATGACTGAAAAACCGCCGGCTGACTCACGTCATCTGCGGCTTGCGGTAAGAACGCTTTTGCCGCGTCCCAGGTTCATTGTCAACGATCAGCATCACCGCCGGAACAGATCGAAAGCCCTGCCAAGCCCCCGCCTCTATCGAACGATCGTCAGCGTCTCCGCCGCACGGGTGATCGCCGTGTAGAGCCAGCGCTCGCGCGTGTCGCGAAAGGCGAAGCTTTCATCGAACAGAACCACGTTATTCCACTGCGAACCCTGTGCCTTGTGCACCGTCAGCGCATAACCGTAATCGAATTCGTCATAACGCTTGCGCATCGACCACGGGATTTCTTCCTCGCTTTCGAAGGCAGCCTTGAGCAGCTTGATCTTTGCGGCACCACGATCCATGTCGTCGTCTTCCGGCCGGATCATCAGGTTGATGCCGGGCTTCACGGTTTCGCGCGAAGCACTCATCACCTGCCAAAGCGAGCCGTTGAGCAGTCCCTTGACCTGATCATTGCGCAGGCAGACAAGCTTGTCGCCCGATTGCGGATAGTCGGCAGAGAAACCCTTCAATTCGCGCAGGCGCTGGTTATAGCGCTTGCGGGTCCTGTTGGTGCCGACCAGCACCTGATCGGCCTCCAGCACAAGCTCCTGGGTCACCTCGTCGCGCGAAATGACCTGCGCCTTGCCGTAATCGCCATACATGATCTCCTTGCCTTCGCGCACATTCATGGCGAGCTGGATGATCGGGTTGTCCTGCGCCTGGCGGTGGATTTCGGTCAGCAGATAGTCCGGTTCCTGTTCGGTGAAGAAACCGCCGCCGGAAACGGGCGGAAGCTGGCCGGGATCACCGAGAACCAGGATCGGCGTGCCGAAACTCATCAGGTCCTTGCCGAGCGCCTCATCGACCATCGAGCACTCGTCGATGACGATAAGCGCCGCCTTGGCGACCGGGCTCTGGCGGTTGATGGCGAACATCGGCGATATCGATGTCTTGCCGGTCTCTTCGTCCTCGACCGCCTCTTCACCGCGCGGACGATAGATCAGCGAATGAATGGTCTTGGCATTGCGCGCACCTCTGGAGCGCAAGACCTGCGCGGCCTTGCCGGTAAAGGCTGCAAACAGAACCTCGCCGTCCACATGCTCGGCAAAATGTTTGGCAAGCGTCGTCTTGCCCGTACCGGCATAACCGAACAGGCGAAAAACCTGGCTTCGCCCGTCCTTCAGCCAGCGTGAAACGGCCTTGAGGGCCTCGTCCTGTTGCGGTGCAAATTGCATGTCGCCGACATGGCAGGATTCTCGGCGAAAGCGCAACAGAAAAGAACGAAAGATGAATCAAAGCCAGGGATAAGGGTGGGCGCCTTGCCCGGTGGCGAGCACTGTCTCCCTTCATTCGAAGCTATTTTCGCTGGTGCGGTGACAGGAGAATTGCTCGCGCCATGTTACAGAAGGTCGCAGAGGAACGTTATCGCCAGTTTCCCTCCTGAACGGTTCTTGGCATCCATTGAGAAAGCCTTAGGTTAACCTTTCGAAAGCAAGCCGAGGTCTCCAGCCATGTCCGACATTCCCTTCGCGCCCCTCCCTTCCGGAACGCAGATACCGACGCTCGGACTTGGAACCTGGAAGATGGGCGAAAATGCCCGCATGGCCGAGCAGGAAATCGACAGTCTGAAATGTGGCCTCGACCTCGGCATGACGCTGATCGACACAGCAGAAATGTATGGCGAAGGCGGCGCGGAGATCATTGCCGGAAAGGCGATAGAGGGACGCCGCGACGAGGTGTTTCTCGTCAGCAAGGTCTATCCCTACAATGCCAGTTACCAGGGCGTCATCGATGCCTGCGAACGTAGCCTTGAGCGACTGAAGACGGACCGGCTGGACCTCTATCTGCTTCACTGGCGCGGCGAATACGACCTTGAGGAAACCGTGGCCGGGTTCGAGGAACTACGCAAGGCGGGCAATATCCGCGATTGGGGCGTATCGAATTTCGATGTCGAGGACATGGAAGAGCTGATGGAGGTGCAGGATGGGCAGAACTGCGCCGCCAACCAGGTGCTCTACAATCTGGCGCGCCGGGGGATCGAATACGATCTCCTGCCCTGGTGCCAGGAGCGCGGCATTCCGATCATGGCCTATTCGCCGATCGAACAGGGCCGGATCCTGCGTCATACAGAACTGATCCGCATCGCCAAGGCCTATCAGGCGACACCCGCACAACTCGCACTCGCCTTCGTTCTGAGATCCCGCAACACGATCGCCATCCCGAAATCCAGCGATCCGCACCGTATCGAGGAAAATGCCGGAGCAATCGGGCTGGAATTAAGCCGGGAGGATTGGGCGGCACTCGACGCAGCCTTCCCGCCGCCATCTCGCAAACAGTCGCTCGAGATGCTTTGACCTAGAGACGAGCGCGACCGGCAACGATCGCATCGATCGCCTGAAACACATCCGTCGCCTGCCGGGTCTGAGGATCGCGATAGATGGGATAGTGGATGAAGGCCGCAGCGGTGAGCTGGTCGATATTACGCTCCATGCCACGGCGCTTCGAGACGATGGCTCGCGCTTGCCCGCCCATATGGTCCTCCGTCAGCCCCCAGCCGGCATAAAATGGCGCCGCGTAACAGCGCACCGGCAGGCCGCGCAAAAGCGCATCGAAACCGAACTGGCTCGCAACCGTCCAGACCTCGTCCACGACCTTCAGGATGGAGGCCGCCGATACCGGCTCGGCAGACAGCGTCACCCCCGCCCTGCCCTTCGCCATATCGGTGAGATAACCCTTGCGATAACCGGCAATCACATCGGGATGGGTACGCACGATGCAGTGAGCCCCGCTTGCAAGCGCATCATTGAGCATGGTTGCGAAAGACGCCGACGACCCCAGCGAAAGGGGGACGGAAACATCGCCCTTCACCTGGTCGACAAGCAGGATCCTCCGTTTGCCGGTTTGGTCGAATTTCGGTTCGCGATGGGGAAGATGGTTATATTTCGACAGACCGTGCAGGACGATTGCCTCGCGGACATCACCTGCCCTGTCATCCTCCGACGCTTCGGCGATGAGCCGCTCAAGTCGCGACGCCCTCGATGCATCCGTTGAAAGAGCAAGGTCGTCCGCCACGATGGAGAACGGCAGGACACCGGATTTCCCGAGCTCCACCGAGCGAAGAAATCCGTCCTCAAGCCGCCAATGCGGCAGATGGCGCGCCGTCGCTATCGTCTGCGTCATCTTCGCAACGATGCGACCGCCCCAGGCAATGGTGCCGTCAATCCCCGGCGCCAGGCAGGTCCGGATCTCGGATAGTCCGAGATAATCCTTCACCCACGGCATGTCTTTGCGAAGCCAGCGCATGGCTCCGAGCGACGTTCCGACCGGGGGAAGCCAAGGCTTTCCCCCGATCTTGCCGGGATCATCATATTTCAAGGCAGCGACCGTCCACGTTTGAAGCGAGTTGTTATCGCCTACTCTGGACGGTCGGTTTTGTCCAATCCCGTTACATGCCCTGCGGGCCACGGTTCATCGCCGCGATGCCGGTGCGGCAGACTTCGATCAGCCCGAGCGGCTTGACCACCGCGACGAACTGATCGATCTTGGAGGACTTTCCGGTGATCTCGAAGATGAAATGACCGACCGTCGCATCGACGACCTTCGCCTGGAAAGCGTCGGCAAGGCGCAGAACTTCGGCACGGCTTTCGCCCGTTCCGGCGACCTTGATCAGCGCCACCTCGCGCTCGATCGGACGCTCCTGGCCAAGCTGACCAGCGCGCACCGTCAGGTCGACGACGCGATGTACCGGCACGATGCGCTCGAGCTGTGCCTTGATCTGTTCAAGCACCGTCGGCGTGCCGTTGGTAACGATGGTGATGCGCGACAGGTGAGATTCGTGTTCCGTTTCCGAAACGGTGAGGCTTTCGATGTTGTAGCCGCGACCGGAGAAAAGGCCGATGACGCGGGCAAGCACGCCCGGTTCGTTGGTGACGAGAACCGATAGCGTGTGGCTCTCGACCTTGGCGGTCTCCGGGCTGATGAAATAGGCCGAGCCGGTCGGTTGCTGATGTGCGTTCATGATCTGGGTCCGTTCCTTGGAGTTTCGTCAGGAATGCCGGCTCGTATCAAACGAGCTGGCGGCCCTTCGCATCGATGGCGGTTGCAACAGCTTCGTCGGAAGCTTCATCCGGGAGCAGCATCTCGTTATGTGCCTTGCCCGACGGAATCATCGGGAAGCAGTTTGCGAGATTGGCGACACGGCAGTCGAAGATGACCGGCGCCTTAACGGCGATCATCTCGGCGATCTTGCCGTCCAGTTCCTTCGGATCGTCGCAATACATGCCGACAGCACCGTAAGCTTCCGCCAGCTTGACGAAATCAGGCATCGCTTCCGTGTAGGAGTTGGACAGGCGGTTGCCGTGCAGCAGCTGCTGCCACTGGCGCACCATGCCCATATATTGATTGTTCAGGATGAAGATCTTGACCGGCAGGTTATGCTGGATGGCGCAGGACATTTCCTGGATACACATCTGGATCGACGCATCGCCGGCAATGTCTATGACAAGAGCCTCCGGATGCGCCACCTGCACGCCGAGCGCTGCCGGCAGGCCGTAGCCCATCGTGCCGAGACCGCCGGAGGTCATCCAATGGTTCGGCTCTTCGAAACCGAAGAACTGCGCCGCCCACATCTGGTGCTGGCCAACCTCGGTCGTGATGTAGGTGTCGCGGCCCTTGGTCGCCTCCGCAAGGCGCTCCAGCGCATATTGCGGCATGATCACGTCATTCGAGTTCTTGTAGGAGAACGACTTGCGTGCACGCCAGGTTTCGATCGATGCACGCCATTCTGCGGCCTGCGCCTTTTCCGGCTTTTTCGGCAGCGCCCGCCACAGGCGCACCATGTCTTCCAGAACATGACCGACATCGCCGATGATCGGGATATCGACGCGTACGTTTTTGTTGATCGACGACGGATCGATATCGATATGGACCTTGCGCGAATTCGGCGAGAACGCGTTCAGACGGCCGGTAATGCGGTCGTCGAAACGCGCGCCGATGCAGACCATGACGTCGCAATCGTGCATGGCCATATTGGCTTCGTAGGAACCGTGCATGCCGAGCATGCCGAGCCAGTTCTTGCCCGATGCCGGATAAGCGCCGAGACCCATCAGCGTCGAGGTGATTGGGAAATCGGTCAGCTCGACCAGCTCACGCAGCAGCTTGGAGGCTTCCGGGCCGGCATTGATGACACCGCCGCCGGTATAGAGGATCGGGCGACGCGCGCTCGCCATCAGCTCGACGGCAGCCTGGATTGCCTTCAGATCACCTTCGACCTTCGGCTTGTAGCTCTTGCTGGCGGTCGCCTCGGATGGCGGCACATAAGTGCCGGTCGCGAATTGGATATCCTTCGGAATATCGACGACAACCGGGCCGGGACGGCCGCTCTGGGCGATACGGAACGCTTCGTGGATGATGCCGGCCAGGTCGTTGACGTCCTTCACCAGCCAGTTGTGCTTGGTGCAGGGCCGCGTGATGCCGACCGTATCTGCCTCTTGAAACGCATCCGAGCCGATCAGTGTGGTCGGAACCTGTCCGGTCAGGCAGACGAGCGGAATGCTGTCCATCAGCGCGTCCTGCAGCGGTGTCACCGCATTGGTCGCGCCGGGGCCGGAGGTGACCAGCATGACGCCGACCTTGCCGGTGGAGCGGGCATACCCTTCGGCCGCATGGCCGGCGCCCTGTTCATGACGGACGAGAATGTGCTGGATGTCTTCCTGCTGGAAAATCTCGTCATAGATCGGAAGTACGGCGCCACCGGGATAACCGAAAATATGCTCGACGCCATTGTCCTTCAAAGCGCGAAGCACGATTTCGGCGCCTGTCATTCGGTTGCCGTTATCCGCCGTATCCGTCATGTCCTGTCCTCCTGGGGTCTGGCCTTTATATCTGCAATGGCCGGGATTGCTGCTGGAGTTTTTTGCTTCCGGTCTTTTGTGTTGAGATGATCGACCGGAAACAAGGCATAAAAAAAGGCCCCTTGAGGAGCCTGTCTTTTCGCGCATGGGTGGCTATCGCCGGATGGTTACACCATCCTGCCCATGCGCGTTCCCACCACAATAAGAGCGATCGAAATTTTCATGGGTGCGAGTGTTAGCCGCATAATGGTTACGCGTCAACGCAGCCTTTGAGCAAAAGTCTCGAAAGAACCTTGTTTTTGGGGCTGCAGGCAGGCTCTTCGTCCAAGGCCTATACCAGTTGTTAAGCGGCAGGTCATAATTTGCTTTTTCAGTACGCAGCCCGGACGCGGGCCTAATTCCTACCCCAATGACAGGGGCGCCTTTTGCAGAATGACGACCCTCATCGTTCTTCCTTGAGCGGAGAACACGATCGTCGAGACCCTATGAAACCGGGCAACCGTTTCCTGGGGCGGGTTGTTGCATGCAACGGCGCTCATGCCACGATCGCCGCCGTCGCCGAGCGCGGGGAAACAGAACTCACCGAACTCTGGTCCGTCGGCAAGCTCATCTCGATCACTGTTGGCAAGAACCGTGTCGTGGCGCTCGCCTATTCCATGCAGACAGGCGTCCGCGACTGGTCGGAAAATGACGACACCAAATTCCTGATCGAAGTCGAGCTATTGGGTGAGGTTCGGGTCGGTCCGGATGGGCGCGAACAGTTTTCCCGAGGCATCTCGCGATATCCATATCTTGGCGCCATCGCACACCGCATCCGCTCCGCGGATCTGGTAAAGATCTATGATCCCGGCAAGAGTGAAACCTGTGTGATCGGCAAGCTGACGCAGGACGAGAGCATCGACGCCTCGATCCATGTGCCGACCATGCTGTCGAAACATTTCGCCATCGTCGGCTCCACGGGTGTCGGCAAATCGACGGCCGTTTCCCTTCTGCTGCACAAGGCGATAGAGGCGGATCCGAAACTCAGGGTGCTGATCCTCGATCCTCATAACGAGTTTGCCGCAGCCTTTCCCGAACACGCGGTGACGATCGACACGGATACGCTGGACCTGCCTTTCTGGCTTATGCGGCTCGATGAATTTGCCGAAGTGGTTTTTCGCGGACGTCCCGCAGTCGCCGAAGAGCTGGATATGCTTCGCGACCTGATACCGGAGGCCAAGCGCGCCTTCCGCGGCAGCGATTCCAGCCTCACCAGAAGGACCGCTGAAAAAAGCTCGGTCACTGCCGATACACCGGTTCCCTATCGCATGGCCGATCTGCTCGCCCTGATCGACGACCGCATCGGTCGACTGGAAGGCCGCGCCGAAAAACCATTCCTCCGGTCGCTGAAAATGCGCATCGTCTCCGCCATCAACGATCCGCGCTATCACTTCATGTTCTCCAACAACACGATCCACGACACGATCATGGAGACGATCGCACATATATTCCGCATTCCCGGAGACGACCGTCCGATTTCCACCTTCCAGCTTGCCGGCATCCCCTCAGAAGTCGTCAACTCGGTCGCGTCGATCTTGTGCCGGATGGCCTTCGAGCTTGCGCTGTGGAGCAACGGCGCCATCCATATGCTGGTCGTCTGCGAGGAAGCGCACCGCTATGTTCCGGCCGACCCGACACTTGGCTTCCTTCCCACCCGTCAGGCAATTGCCCGCATTGCCAAGGAAGGTCGCAAATACGGTGTTTCCCTCGGCGTCATCACCCAACGGCCGGGAGAGCTCGATCAGACTATTCTCTCGCAGTGCTCGACGCTGTTTGCCATGCGGCTGGCGAACGATCGCGACCAGGACATTATCAGGTCGGCAATCCCCAACTCATCGATCTCCACCACCAGCTTCCTCTCGTCGATCGGCAATGGCGAAGCGATCGCTTTCGGCGAGGCGATTGCGGTCCCGATGAGAATGCAATTCAGCCACGTTGATTCACAGCATCTGCCGAAGGCCCACGGCATCGTCGACAAGAATCACGAGGAAACACCCGATACCGTCGACCTTCGCACCATCGTGTCGCGCATGCGCTCGATTGGCGGAGGACCAGATATCGGCGCCTTCCAGCAAAGTTATCTCGCCGCCGAATCTGCCGGCAACATGCCTGCCGCGTCCTTCATGCCCGGCACACAAGGTGACTTTGGTCCGGCAAGCGACGCTGAACTCGATCGCTGGAAGCAGGAGATCGGCCCGGCGAGCGTGACCGAGGCGAAAGCCAATTCATCGGCCGAGCCCTACCGCCCCGATATGTTGCCGAGACCGACCAGAGTGGAGCCCACGCCGCCGCTGGATAGCCGCGCCGCCTGGCGGGATCGTCCCGCCCCGCCTCCCGCATCCGAACCGGCTGCAAGGCCAAATCCATTTCTGAAACGGGAAGGCTCGTTCCGGGATAGTCTTTTGAAGAAGCCGTTGAGCAGTCTTTACGACAAGGATTGAACCGACGCGGGCGATCCGTCGATGCGGCTCCAGCTTTCATCCATCTGGTTGCGGAACCATGTCATCTGCCGTTTTGCATATTGCCGGGTCAGGGCGGAACTGCGTTCGATCACATCTTCCCGCAGCATTTTACCGTCGAGCATGTCGGCGATCTCGCGAACACCGATCGCCTTCATCACCGGCAAGTCCGCTGCAGGGTCCTGCGTCAGCAGCGCCTGTACCTCTTCAATCGCCCCCAGATCCAGCATTTTCTCGAACCGGCGATTGATGCGATCGTGCAGGACTGCCCGATCCGGCAATACGACAAATTTCTGAGCGCGGCCTGGATCGACGATCATCGGCCCCTGTCGGCTCTGGAAATCGGTAATCGATCGGCCCGTGGCCTGCAGCACTTCGAGCGCACGGACGATCCTTTGCCCGTCCCGCACTTCCAATGTTCCGGCCACCGCCGCATCCTTGCGTTGAAGCTCGGCATAAAGCGCTTCGGGACCTTCCTCCTTCAGCCTCAAACGCACCTCGCAACGGATCTCCTGGGGAATTTCCGGCATGTCCGATAGCCCACCGGTCAGTGCCTTGAAATAAAGACCGGTACCGCCGACGAAGACCGGCAGCTGGCCTCGGGCGCGAATTTCCGGCAGCAGCGCGGTGACGTCCCGCAACCATTCTCCTGTCGAATAGGCCTTTGCAGCCGCCACATGCCCGTAAAGATGATGGGGAATGCCTTCCATTTCCTCATCCGCAGGCCTTGCCGTCAGGACACGTAGCGTATCGTAGACCTGCATGCTGTCGGCATTGATGACGACACCATTTCGCGTCTGAGCCAGTTGCACGGCGAGCGCCGACTTGCCGCTGGCCGTCGGCCCGGTTATCAGGATCGCGTCGATGTCTTGCACAAGGTTTTCCATATGGCTTTCGTTGCCACGCTCATTGCCCATCCGTCAAATCCGATCCTCACGCCGGCACTTGCAGAAAAAGCAGCCGCAGCGGTGAAGACCTCCGGACTTTATTGGCTGGCCGACGGTATCGCCTGCGATATTGCCCTGCATGACGACGAAGACATCGGCAAGGCGGAAACTGCTTTTCGCACGCTGATAGCAGGCGCTCCGATCGATGTCGTGGTCCAGCAGACGGAAACACGCCGAAAGCAATTTCTGATCGCCGACATGGATTCCACCATGATTGGCCAGGAATGCATCGATGAACTCGCAGATGTCGTGGGCTTGAAGGACAAGGTAGCAGCAATCACCGCCCGCGCAATGAATGGCGAAATCGCCTTCGAACCCGCTCTTCGCGAACGCGTCGCCCTGCTCAAGGGCCTCCCCATCTCCGTAGTCGACGAGGTGATCGCCAAGCGCATCACGCTGACATCCGGCGGCCGCGAACTGATCGCCACGATGAAGGCGAAGGGACATTACGCCGCCCTCGTCTCCGGCGGTTTCACCGTATTCACCAGCCGGATCGCAGCCATGCTCGGCTTTGACGAGAACCGCGCTAACATCCTGATCGACAAAGACGGCATTCTGACCGGAGAAGTCGCCGAACCGATCCTCGGCAAACAGGCAAAGGTCGACGCGCTGGAAGAGATTTCGGCCAAGCTCGGCATCACGCCGGACGACGTGATCGCGGTCGGTGACGGTGCAAACGACCTCGGCATGCTGGGGATCGCCGGATCCGGTGTCGCCCTTCACGCCAAGCCGACAGTCGCAGCGCAGGCCAAGATGCGCATCGATCACGGCGACCTGACTGCCCTTCTTTATATTCAGGGCTACCGCAAGAGCGACTTCGTCACCGAATGAACCAGCGGGTCACCATCGTCGAAACGCCCCGCCTGATCCTTGGAACATGGCTGCCGACCGACCGTGACCTGTTTCGCCAAATCAACGCCGATCCCAAGGTGATGGAATTTTTTCCGTTCCGGCGCAGCCATGAGGAAGCCGACACCTTTCTCGGCAAGCTCAACGGCATGATGACGGACGACGGCCTCGGCTTTTACGCCTTGGTCCTCAAGCATACACAGGAACCGGCCGGCTTCTGCGGCCTGTCCCACCCCAATCTTCCCGGCATATTTGCAGATGACGCCGTCGAGATCGGCTGGCGCCTGGCGACGCGCTTCTGGGGAAAGGGTTATGTGACGGAGGCTGCCAGCGCGCTATTGGACAAAGCCTTCACTCATCATGACCGCAAGAGCATCGTATCCTTCGCGGTAGAAAACAACACGCGCTCCACCAATGTGATGACGCGCCTGGGCATGCAGAGACATCCTGAACTGGATTTCAGCCATCCCCGCGTGCCCGACACTCACCCTCATCTCAAGCGGCATGTCGTTTACGCAATATCACGGCAGGAGTGGCAGGCCCGCAGGCCTGCCTGATCTCGATCTCAATCGAGAGGGATGGCCACGAATCGCAGGTTTCCTGCCTTGTCTGCGATCATGATATGGGCGTTCCTGCGGCCCTCGGCCTTGAGCGCATCCATCCGGCTCGTGACATCGCTCGGCTGTTCGACGAAATCCTGAGCCACTTCAACGATGACCTCGCCCGGCTTGACGCCCTTCTGCGCGGCAAGCGAACCGGCAGCCACTTCCGTCACGACGACGCCCTCGACGCTTTCGGCAATGTCGAAGCTCTTGCGGCGATCCTCGTCCAGCACCGCGATCGTCATGCCATAGGCCTGAACCGGCTCCTTGCTCTGCTCCGCGCTCTGGTCGCCGCCGTTATCAGGGTTCGGCACGTCGCTATCGTCCGGCTCGTCCGCATCGCTTTCCGCGGACTGCACACTGTCCTCCAGGCGGCCGGGCGTCACCTTTACGGTCTGTTCCTTGCCGTCGCGGAGAATGACCACGTCAACCTCCTTGCCAACCGGGCTCTCGGCAACGATACGCGGCAGATCACGCATTTCGTTGATCTGCTGGCCGTCAAAGCTGACGATCACGTCACCCGCCTTGATCTCACCGTTCTTGATCGGTCCATCGTTGATGATGCCCGAGACGAGTGCACCTCTGGCGCGGTCGAGCCCGAGGCTATCGGAAACCTCGTCGGTTACCGGCTGAATGCGAACGCCAAGCCATCCGCGCCGCGTTTCACCGAACTCGATAAGCTGCCGCACGACATTTTCGGCAATCTCCGTCGGCACCGCGAAACCGATTCCGATCGAACCGCCCGAGGGCGAGATGATCGCGGTGTTGATGCCGATCACTTCGCCGCGCATGTTGAACAGCGGGCCACCGGAATTGCCCTTGTTGATGGCCGCATCCGTCTGGATGAAATTATCGTAGGGGCCGGCATTGATGTTGCGGCCCCGCGCCGAAATGATGCCGAGCGTCACCGATCCGCCAAGCCCGAAGGGATTGCCGATGGCCATCACCCAGTCGCCGATGCGCATACGGCGCGAATCGCCGAAGGGCACCGCTTTCAGAGGCGCTTTCGGCTCCACCTTCAACACCGAAAGGTCGGTCTTGGTGTCGGTTCCGATCAGCGTTGCCTTGAGCTTGGAGCCGTTGGGAAACACCACCTCAATGTCATCTGCACCTTCGATGACGTGGTTGTTGGTCACCACATAACCGGACGAATCGATGACGAAGCCGGAGCCGAGCGACGAGACCTTCTGATTGCCCTGCTGGCCGCCCTCGCCGTCGAAAAAGTCGTCGAAGAACTCCTGGAAGGGAGAGCCTTCCTGAATTTGCGGCTGTTGCGGGCCATTACCGGCGTTCTTGACGCTTTGCGACGTGGAAATATTGACCACCGCATCGAGCAGGCCTTCGGAGAGATCGGCGATCGAGGCAGGCCCGGCCGGCGCAACGCCTGCTCCGGGCGACGGCGGCGGATTGAAGGAGGTCGAAGGCGGCGCAGGTGCAGGCAGCATGCCGCCGGGCGCGCTCGGCCGTGACTGGGAAGGCGTCGACGGAGCCTGAGCCGGCGTTTGCGCATTGGGCTGGGCCTGAGACGGAGGCTGAGACTGCGCCCAACTGGACATGGGAGCAGCGGCAACGGCCAGAGCGATGCCTCCCGCGGCAAAGCGCTTCCAGGACGATAGAACCTGCTGAGCCATCTGGCCTCCTCGCATATTGGACTGTCTGCATTGCCAACAGAATGTGGGCATTGTCGAGCTGCTCATAGGAACGGCTGAATCGGGCAGAGTTTCGGCAGAGAATAGGTTGGAATGGGTCGGCAGGAAATTACCTTTTCGTGAGGAGGTCCAACCTCTGCACACAAAACATGAAAAGGGCGGCCAAAGCCGCCCTATTCTTATCGGTTCAGTTTGCCGGTGCCGGCTGAGCGGGAGCGGCTGCTCCGCCTCTTGAAGCAGGCGCCCCGATCGGCGACTCGAAATACTTGAAGAAATCCGAGTCCGGAGAGAGCACCATCGTCGTGTTGCTTTCTCCAAGGGCAGAGACATAAGCCCGCATCGAGCGATAGAACTCGAAGAAGCTCGGGTCGCGCTGGAAGGCTTCGGCAAAGATCCGGTTGCGCTCGGCATCGCCTTCACCGCGCAGGATTTCGGAATCCCTCTGCGCTTCCGAGACGAACTCGACGACCTGACGATCGGCGATGGCCCGACGCCGCTGGCCTTCTTCGTTACCGCGTGCACGGATCAGTTCCGCTTCGGCCAGACGTTCGGCGCGCATGCGCTGGAAGGTCTGCTGCGAGACTTCCTGTGTGAGGTCGGTACGGCGAATGCGCACGTCGCGGATGGTGAGGCCGAGCGTTTCGGCAGCACCGTTCAGATCGGCCCGAACTTCCTGCATCATGGAGACGCGTTCGTCGGAGAGCGCAGCACTGAAGTTGCGCAGACCATAGACCCGGCGAAGTGCCGCATCGAGACGGGTGCTGAGACGCGATTCCGCGGATTCCCGGTCACCCGAGACGGTTTCGCGGAAACGACGCGGATCCGTGATCGCATAGACCACGAAGGCATCGACCTCATAGAACGCACCGCCGCGGACCTGGACGCGGATATTGTCCAGATCGAAGCGCAAGGCGCGGTCTTCGACATATTGAACGCGATCGGCGTCCATGAAGGCGAACGGCAGCTTGAAATAGATGCCGGGCTCCTGCTTCACGTCCTGAATTTCACCGAAGCGAACGACGATGGCCTGTTCGCGCTCGTTCACCACGAATACTGATGAGTAGACGAGGAACAGGATGACGGCGAGGCCGACGAGAATGGCTGGCAGACGGTTGGAATTCATCGGCTGCCTCCCTGCTGCGTGGCCGGATTACGGATCATCTCATTGAGCGGAAGATACGGAACAGCGCCCTGCTGCTGACCATCCATGATGATCTTGTTGGATGCCTTCAAAACAGCCTCCATCGTCTCGATGAAGATGCGGCGGCGCGTGACTTCAGGCGCGTTGGCATATTCGGTGTAGATGGAGACAAAGCGCTGGGCTTCACCCTGTGCTTCGTTGACGACACGATCCTTGTAAGCCGCAGCCTCTTCGCGAACCTGTGCAGCCTGACCACGGGCCTGACCAAGCTTCTGGTTGGCATACTGGTTGGCTTCTTCCACGAAACGGTCTTCATCCTGCTCGGCGCGCTGCACTTCTTCGAAGGCGTCGGCCACTTCACGCGGCGGCGCAGCATCTTCGATCGGCACGGCATTGATGGCGATACCGGAACCATAGGTATCCATCGTGCCCTGGATGATGTTGCGGACTTCCGTCGAAATACCTTCACGGTTATCGCGGAAGATGTCCTGTGCCGGACGACGTCCGACGACCTCACGCATGGCGCTCTCGGCCACCTGCTGCAGCGTTGCTGCCGGCGTCTCGAGATTGAAGAGATAGGACTTCGGATCCGTGACTGTGAACAGAACCGAGAACTGAACGTTGACGATGTTCTGGTCGCCGGTCAGCATCCAGCCGACATTGGAATTGGATCCTCTCGGCGCACCGATATTCTGCTGCTGCTCGGTAACCTTGACGATCTCGACGGTTTCCAGCGGCCACAGGTGGAAGTGCAGGCCCGGCATGGAAACTTCTTCCTTGGGCTTGCCGAACCGGAGCTCGACGCCACGTTCGTCCGGCTGCACCGTGTAGATGGACTGGAAGACCAGGAACGCAGCAACGACCAGAAGCACGATAACCATCGCACCGCCGTTGAAGCCGCCAGGCACGATCCCCTTCAGCCGATCCTGGCTGCGACGGATGATGTCCTCGATATCGGGCGGGCCACCATTGCCGCTGCCACCGCCATTACCGCGTGGCCGGTTTGGTCCCTGTCCCCATGGACCTTGATTGTTGCCGCCACCGCCGCCGCCGCCCCATGGGCCGCCGCCGCCATTCTGATTGCTCCAGGGCATCAAAACCTCTTTGTAAGTGTCTCCCTTCCCTCGCGCCGCAACTCAACGAAGAGCAGCAAGGGTTCTCGCCCGTTATAGGTATCGGAAGCGCCGCTTTCAACGCGACTTCAATAACTTCCAAGTCAACGGTAACGAAATGTTTCAGTTTGCCGCAATTTTTCGACGGTAGACGGCAAAACGCGTCGCATAATTGTCCTTCTCACCGGCCGGGACAGCCTCTTCGGATACCTTTTCGAAGATTTGCGGATCAATATCGGGAAAGACCGTATCGCCATCCGGAATATCGGCTTCGACATGGGTTATGTAAAGCACGTCGGCAATACCGATCGCCTGCCGGTAGATCTCGCCGCCCCCGATTATGCCGATCTCCTCCGCCCCCGTCTCGGCAGCGATCGTCTGCGCTGTGCTTACCGCCTCCTCGACAGAGCCGGCAAGCTGTGCGCCTTCGACGGTTCGGGACAGGTCCCGCGTCACCACAACATGCGGGCGACCGGGCAAAGGCCTGCCACCAAAGGATTCAAGTGTCTTGCGGCCGACAATCATCGGCTTGCCCAGCGTCATCGCCTTGAACCGCTTGAGATCGGTGGAAAGCTTCCACGGCATGTCGCCATCCCGGCCGATCACACCATTGCGGGAAACCGCGACGACTATGGCAAGCGGAACCCGCACCATCACACGGCCACCGCCGCCTTGATATGCGCGTCGGCGACATAGTTCTCGAGTTCGAAATCCTCGAACTTGAAACCGAAGATATCCTTGATCGCCGGATTGATCTTCATCGTCGGTAGCGGCTTGGGATCGCGCGTCATCTGCAGCTGCGCCTGTTCCATATGGTTGGCATAGATATGTGCGTCACCAAACGTGTGGACGAAGTCACCGGGCTTCAGTCCGACCACCTGGGCAACCATCATCGTCAACAGCGCATAGGATGCGATATTGAATGGTACCCCAAGGAAAATATCGGCGGAGCGCTGGTAGAGCTGGCAGGAAAGCTTGCCGTCGGCGACGTAGAACTGGAACAGGCAATGGCACGGCGGCAGCGCCATGTCGTCCACCTGCGCCGGGTTCCAGGCCGAAACGATGTGGCGGCGGGAATTCGGACTGGTCTTCAGTCCCTCGATCAGCTGCGCGATCTGGTCCACATGCCCGCCATCCGGCTTCGGCCAGGAACGCCACTGATAGCCATAGACCGGACCGAGATCGCCGTTTTCGTCGGCCCACTCATCCCAGATCCTGACACCGTTTTCCTTGAGATAGGCGATATTCGTGTCGCCCTGCAGGAACCACAGCAACTCATGAATGATCGACTTCAGGTGTAGCTTCTTCGTCGTCAGAACCGGAAAACCTTCCGACAGATCGAAACGCATCTGATAGCCGAAGACGGAACGCGTGCCGGTGCCGGTACGGTCACCGCGATCGGTCCCGGTTTCCATAACATGCCGGAGAAGGTCGAGATACTGTTTCATGGGTGTTGCCGCCGATTCCTGAATTTCCGACTTACATAATAGCATGCCGGCCGCACACCAATCACCTCCCGGTGACGCAAACTCGGTTTCCCCCGCTTTTCACGATCGTCACACCAATATGACAAGACCTCTTTTCAAGGCGCTCGCAAACACCTATATCAGCCTTGCCGGGCTTCGGTCCGGATATGGCGATAAACGGTCGGTGTAATAAACCTATTGGACCCGGGGGCGGTACCCGGCGCCTCCACCACAAGATGGCATGATCAGGCCATTTTATGATGGGGGCGAAATAGGATCGACAAGGGTGTAAAGATCGAACTTTTGCTCGGCATGATACCGCCGTTATCGGGTCACAAGTGTAGTTGCAAACGACAACAACGCTAAGGAATACGCTCTCGCTGCCTAATGGCGGTGCGGGAATTCCGAACTAAGTCCTTACGGTTAGCCCCGTAAGGCGGGGTCCGAAGGCACCTGGCAACAGAAGCCTTCACCTTCCCTCTCCACTGGAATACAATCATAAACTGACTCGACGGATCGGGACTTTCGTCCGCCGAACTGGCATGGCATAACGCGTCTTACTAAAAGACGTAAACAGGGAAAGACAGGACCGCATGGCTCAGGATCATATCCGTTACGATATTCTGGCACAGGATGCGCTCAGAGGCGTCATTCGAAAGGTCCTCACCGAAGTCGCGGCGACGGGCCGCCTGCCTGGCGACCACCATTTCTTCATCACATTCCTGACCGGCGCGCCGGGCGTGCGCATCTCGCAGCACCTGAAGGCGAAGTACAATGAACAGATGACGATCGTCGTTCAGCATCAGTTCTGGGACCTGAAGATCACGGACACGCAGTTCGAGATCGGCCTCTCCTTCTCCGACACGCCGGAACGGCTGGTCATCCCCTTCAACGCCATTCGCGGCTTCTATGACCCGTCGGTGAATTTCGAACTGGAGTTCGAAGTCCCGCTGACCGAGGAAGAGGAAGCCTCTGCAGAAATCACCGCCATCCCGGTAGAGGCTGCAGCCAAGCCTTCCGAACCTGCCAAGGAAGCCGGTGAGGAAAAGAAGGAAGGCTCGGTCGTTTCGCTCGATTCCTTCCGAAAGAAGCAGTAGGCGCCAGATCGGCGGAGGAGCGTTCCATGGGTGACGTCGTCAATCTCCGGCAGTTCAAGAAGGCCAAGGCTCGCTCTGAAAAAGAGAAAAGTGCCGAACAGAACCGTCTCAGCCATGGCCGGACCAAGGCTGAGAAATCGTTGACGTCTGCGATCAACGGAAAAACAGAGAAGGCTCTCGATCAGGGCAAGCTGGAAAAGTCCCGAAAAGAAACAGACTAGGTGGACATTAAGAGCCCGTTAGCTGTGCCTATTTGGGTCGCTTGACGCGCACCGTTCCGCCAAATTTATAGGGGCCTCTGGTCATGACGATCACGGAGCCACTCTTGATTCATAAGCATTCCGCGACCCTTCACGGGCACCGAACGAGTTTTTCCCTTGAGGATGAATTCTGGTCCGAACTGAAGGCGATTGCGAAGGAACGGGGCATGAGCCTCGCCGGCCTCATCACAGAAATCGACGACCACCGCGGTGGTATCGGCAATCTTTCGTCTTCACTGCGCCTCTATGTCCTGCGTCACCTGAAGGGAACCGTTCCGGCAATCGCTAGAGACGTACCGGATACCATAGAGCATGGCGCCAAGGGCGGCGCATAAAATCCCTATTGGCCGAACTCCGGCAGGCTTCCCTCACCAAAAGGTCTGATAACCTGATTACCGCGCTGCAGGTTTTCATCGGTCGGCGGCACCGTAAGCTGAAGTTCGTTCGCCTTGCGCTGACGCTCCTCTTCCGCAGCCCGGGCAGCCTCGATCATCGCCTGGCGCTGACGCGCCTCGGCTTCGATCCGGGCCTTTTCCGCCGCCCGCTCCGTCGCAGTGAAATTGTAAAGCGAGACCTCACGGCGCAACCGCTGTTTCTCCAGCACGCTTGACTGTAGCATTTCCACGCGCCGGCGCTCCTGCTCATAGGCGCGCAGGGAAAGGAAATTCGTCAGTGCCGCGACATCCACGCGTTCGCGCGGCGCTGTCCGGTCACCGGAATAGAGAAGGCGGACGGTGGGGTCGCCACCCGCAACCGCTTCGTCACCGGCATCATAGGTCATGGCGATCGAGGCATTCATGCCACGCTCGAAAATGCCGGCATTGCCTTCCGCTGTCAGAGTGAGGCCTCCCGCTGGAAGCCTGATCTCCTGAACGCGCAATTCGCCACCGCTGATCGAGAACGGTACATTCACCTGTCCAAGGGACACATCGCCCTGATAGACAAGTGCGGCCACCTGAGTTCCGACATTGGGCTCCTTGACCTCGCCTTTGGTGGCGTCGGCCGCAGTCATCACCCGTTTGAGCAAATCTGGATTGATGCCGTGTACCATCAGATCGGCAAACTCAATCTGGCCGGATCCGCTAAGAGCGGCGGTGAGTTCACCCATGCTTCCGCCGCTTGCTTCCGCCGATGCATCGAGGCTCACCCTGCCGCCGGCAACCGGACGATCGCCATTCCGCCAGACGATCGAGGAGAGATCGGCATTCTCGACACGCAGTTTGGTCTGCAGGATACCTGTGCCATTGCCATTGGAAATCAGCAGTTTTCCGGCAATTTTTCCGCCCTGCCAGTCGCCTGCGGCACCGTCGAGCGAAATGCCGCCGCCTCGATGTTGAAGTTTTGTCGAGAAATTCGCGATGCTTCCGATTTCTCCCGCATGAAATGCTTTCGCCGTCAGGTCGAGCGAAACGTCATTATCGCCGAAAATCGGCAGGGAGAATGGCTCCGTCCCTGGCTCTCCATTGTCCGGATTGACCATCGGCCCGAAGACGGCTTCCCCGAGCCAGGCAAGGTCCAGCGTTTCGACGGCAAGCGCACCGTCTGCCTTCAGGTTGGCGGAAGCACGATCGATGGAAAGATTTCCCTCGATATCGTTGCCAGCCGCATTCCCTCGTAGCGACGTGATGTCGATCGATTTGTCCGACAAAGCGAAATCGCTCCGCAGGTCGACCGGCAAGCCTCCCCCGAATTGCGGAATCCCGATACCGGTGAGAAGCAGATAGGGCTCGATGTTCCGGCTCTTCAGCGCGACATGCCCACGTCCTTCGGCAAAATTATCCGCCATCAGCGAAATCTCACCATTGGCGGTGAATTCTGTCCGATCCGTCTTGAACGTCAGGCTCGTGCGGGATGGCCCATTTGCCGGTTTTTGGACATCGAGCGCCAGATTGCCTGCCCCGTCACCGCCGAAGGGCAGAATATTCAATCCTGCCTGGCCGAGCAGGATTTCCGACTTCGGGTTATCGAGCAACGCCGTGATCGATATCGCATCCCCGCCGGTCAGGTTGAACAGGGTCGGCAACTCTATATCGGCCGTAACCGCACTGCCATTGATGGAGCCTGCAATCTTCGCGGCTGCCCCGCCCGTTTCCTGGCCAATGGTCACGTCGGCGGTAATGTCGGCATCGGAATAGAAGGACGCGTTGTCGCTCAGGCGATCAAGAACCGGGTGGGCAGGCAATTGCTGCTTGAGCATAGCAACGAATGCCGCCGGATCCGAGGACTGAAAATGAACCTTCGCCGTACCGCGATAGTCGAGCAACGAGCCTTCGACCTCTCCTTGAGCCGAAACACGTGCACCGGCAATATCGCCGGCGGAAAGATGGCCAAGCGACAGAACCCCACCCGCCATGGTGAAGGCGGTATCGACATTTTCCGCCACGACCCCGGATGCCGTGAATTTCTGAGCCTTGAGCTGCGCTTCTAGACGATGGTCGAGCACGCTCCTTCCGGCGTCGTCACCGGTCACCAGCGAAGCGAGCGCCCTCATCGCATCCAGATCGATCTCGTCGCCGGAAAGGTTCACGGACAGCCCAGGTGAACTGGTGCCCTGAGATTGACGTTCGAGACTGCCCTTGAGCGCGGCCGGCCCGATCGCGAGTTCAAGATCGTCGAAACGCTGCACATCGGTCGTCAGGTCGACCTTGGCGGAGAAACCGGCGGTGCGCAGCTGCCGGATCGCCGGATCGACACGACCGGAAAGCCAATCCGCAAGGCCCGACGGCTGGGTAGAAGCAAACAGCATGTCCCCCTTGAAAGACGGGCGCCCCTCCAGAACCAAAGCACCGGTCGCTTCCATTCGCGTGCGTCCCGGAAGGGTCGCGATGGCCTTGTCGACCGTCCATCCGCCATCGGCCGGACGTACGTCCAGCTGTATATCGCGGATCGTCGTATCGTTGAGAATGACGGCCGGCAGCTTCAGGTTCGCTCGACCTGGCACCTGCGGGATCGGTATCGACGCCGCCATCTCGACAAAGGCATGAAGCCGGCGCTGGGCGGATGCCGCGGCGTCCCGGCCGGTCTTGCCCCGCGTTCCCTGCTGACCAAGCTTGTTGACGTCAATCTGCTGCCCTTCGGCCGTCAGCAGGAACTCCTGCTTGCTGCCCGTATCGAGCGTGGCCTCCCCCGTAACGACGTAAGGATCGTTCACGGCCCCGACCTCCAGCCGATAGTCGGCAACGCGAACCCGATCGTTGGTCAGTTCGAATGTGCCCTTCACCCGCGGACCAGGCGGCGGTGCCGTGACCGGCTCGCTTTCATCCTCTTCCTGCAGCACATTTGCCGTGAAACTGCCGCCATAGGTCGGCACGTTGTCGGCCAAAGCCAGTTCACCATCGAGATTGACCTCGAGAGGCTCATCTTCCGGCCACAGCCGCAGCCTGAGCGGCAGCCGCTTCGCCCCCACATCCACTGCGCCGGTAACAAGGCTGAAACGGGCTTCCTCACCATCCAGAACGGCATTGCCATCGGCACGCCACGGACCGGAAAGCGATGCTGCCGACATCTCCGCGGTCAACCCTGTCAGATTTCGCGACCGACCGGTTTGCTCATCGATCACGGCGACCGCTGCATTGCTGACGTGAACATCCTCGATCACCACGACACGCGTGGGAATAGCTGGCCGGCTTCCACGCATCCAGTCGAGCGTTCCGTCCTTCAGAACCCGGGCACGCACGATGGGATCTTCGATCCGCATATCGAAGATCCGTGCCTCACCGGAAAGAAACGGCGCCAGTTCCATATCCATGGAGAAGCGGGCGATCTGCGCCAGGGGTTGCCCATCGAGATCCTGTCCGACACGGACATCGTGCAGCGTGATCGAGGGAAAGGGCAGGATACGGGCGTCGACATCGCCATGCACCGACACCTTCTTGCCGAGCATGCGGCTTGCCTGCTGTTCGAACTCGACACGGAAGCTGGACCAGTTGAGGAAAAACGGCGCGACCAGCGCGGCAAAAAGCACCACGACGATCAAGCCGCCGATTGCCACCATCACGCGTCCAAACACCGTCCCGGTTCTCCTTTTTTGTTCACACTAGCCGATCGACCGTCTCGTTCAAGTCACGCCTGCGCCATTCGGAAGATCTTGCCGGGATTGAAGATGTTTTCAGGATCGAGCCCCTTCTTCACCGACCGCATCACATCGAGTGCGCCGCCGAGTTCTTCATCGAGATAGGACATCTTGCCCTGCCCAACGCCGTGCTCGCCCGTGCAGGTGCCGTCCATGGCAAGCGCGCGGCGGCTGAGCCGTGCCGTAAACGCCTCGACATTGGCGACGGATGCCGGATCCTTGTCGTCAAACAGCACGAGGACATGGAAGTTGCCATCCCCGGCATGACTGACGATCGGCGCCAACAGGCCAGAGGCCTGAATATCCGCCCGGGTTTCCCCGACACATTCGGCAAGCCTCGAAATCGGCACGCAGACATCCGTCGACAAGCCGTTGAGTGACGGATCGAGCGCCCGGCTTGCCCAATAGGCGTTGTGACGGGCGTTCCAGAGCTTGGCCCGCTCCTCGGCATTGTCCGTCCACTGGAACTCGTCTCCACCGCACTCGGCAGCGATTTCGGCGAACTGCTCCGACTGGATGCGGACCGTATCTTCGGTCCCGTGGAATTCGAGAAACAGTGTCGGCTTTTCCGGATAGGAAAGTTTCGAATAGGCGTTGCAGGCCTTGATCTGGACGTCATCCAGAAGCTCAATGCGAGCCACCGGAATGCCCATCTGGATCGTCATGATGACGGCGTTGCAGGCGGCCTCGATCGTCGGGAATGCGCAGACGCCTCCACCGATCTTTTCGGGAATGCCCTGCAGCTTCAACGTCACCGAGGTGATGACGCCGAGCGTGCCTTCCGCGCCGACGAAAAGCCGCGTCAGGTCATAGCCGGCTGAAGACTTCCTTGCCCTGCGCGCCGTGCGGATTTCCTCGCCATCGGCGGTCACGACGGTGAGAGCCAGCACATTGTCCTTCATCGTGCCGTAACGCACCGCGTTCGTGCCCGATGCGCGGGTAGAGGCCATGCCGCCGATCGTGGCATTCGCGCCGGGATCGATTGGAAAGAAAAGGCCGGTATCGCGCAATTCGCGGTTCAGCTCCTCGCGGGTGATGCCAGGTTCGACAGTCACATCCAGATCTTCAGGGCTGATCCGCAACACCTTGTTCATGCGGGAGAAATCGACCGAGATTCCGCCGGATGGCGCATTCACCTGGCCTTCCAGCGATGAACCGACACCGAATGGGATGACGGGCACACGGTGTTGCGCGCAGGCCTTGACGACGGTTTTCACGTCCTCGCTTGTTTCGACAAAAACGACGCCATCCGGCAGCTGCGCCGGAAGATAGGTGGTCGTGTGCGCATGCTGCTCACGAAACGACTGACCGGTCTGGAAACGATCCCCGAACGCCTGCTTCAAGATCCCGAGGACTGTTGCGATACCATCCTCGTTGCGCGCGCCAGACTGAACGTCCCGAATTGCCATGTCGAATTCTCCTGCATGCTGAGCAGGAGATTGGTTAGGAGACAGGGCCTTGTTTGTCCAGCCGAAAGGAGGTCAACGCGGTACGTGACCTCCCCCTTCCCGGCCGCTTATTCAGCCGCCATCAGAGGAGGCTGCTTGCTGTCGTTTGCACGGCTTTTTTTCGCGTTTTCCAGCTCGTCGTGTAGACGGGCTTCTTCATGCGCATGTGGCTTGGCGAAGCGTGCAAGCAGAAGATACGCGACCGGCGTTATGTAGAGCGTGACGAGCGTCGCAAAACCGAGGCCGCCGACGATTACCCAGCCAAGCGCTATTCGCGCCTCGGCACCGGCGCCTTGGGCAAGAACCAGGGGCAGACCACCGATCACCGTCGCGATCATCGTCATCATGACCGGGCGCAGGCGCAGGCTGCAGGCCCGTTCGATCGCCTCACGGCAATCGGCGCCTTCATTGCGCAGATGATTGGCGAACTCGACGATCAGGATACCGTTTTTCGCCATCACCCCGACTAGCAGCACCAGACCGATCTGGCTGTAGACGTTGAGGCTCGATCCGGTCAGCACCAGCGCGAAGGCAGCACAGGCAAGCCCTAAAGGCACGGTGGACATGATGATGATCGACGACAACACGCTTTCGAACTGCGCGGCCAATACCAGGAAGATTATGGCGATGGCAAAACCGAAGGTAAGCGCCATGCCGCTGGAGTTTTCCTTGAGCGTTGCGGCTTCCGCGAGCGGGATCAGGCGAGAACCCTGCGGCAGCAGCGGTTGAGCCAGATCGGTCGCAACCTGAACCGCCTGGCCGAGCGATACGCCATCCTTCAGGCCTGCAGAGAAGGAAACGGAAGCCAATTGCTGCTCGCGACGCAGCGTCGGCGAGACTGCCCGCTCCTCCAGTGACGCGACAATCGACATCGGCACCATCCGGCCGTCCTTGGTCTTCAGGAAAATGCTTTCAAGATCGGTGGGGTCGTCGATCGGCCTCGTGGTCGATTTCAGCTTGACCGGGATTGCTTCGCCTTCAACGAAAACATCGACCACGGACCTGCCTTCAAGCAGCGACTGCACCGCTGTGCCAAGGCTCGTAATGTCGATCCCGAGGTCGGAAGCACGCTCGCGATTGACCGTCACAAAGATCTGCGCCTGGTTGGGCTCATCGTTGAGACGCGGCGTATCGAACAGATTGGTCTCGCGCAGTGCATCCACCAGCTTTGCGGCTGCCGCCGTCAACTGTTCGTGGCTGGTACCGACCAACGCCATCTGCAGGCCGTTGCCGGCGCCACGGATGCGCAGACTGTTCTGTTGCTGGGCGAAGGCACGCAATGCCGGCACCGTCGCCGTCGCGGCGTTGATATCCTTGACGATATCAGCCTGGCTGCGGCTACGTTCCGACCATGGAGCAAGCGTCAGAACCATGAAGCCGTTATTCTTCGCTCCGCCCTGCCCCGAGATCGAATAGATGTTCTGGATTTCACCGGCATCGACGAGCGGCTGCAGCTTCTCTTCGACCTGCTGCAGCTTGTCGCGCATATATTTCAGGCTCACGCCTTCGGGCGCAGTGGCGCGCAGGAAGACCATCGCACGGTCCTCCGGCGGCGTCAGTTCGCTCTTGACCGTATTAAACGCCATGTAGCCGGCCCCGCCGAACAGAAGCGCAACAACCACCACCGCCGCCGGCGCATTCAGGCACGAGTGCAGGGTCGTCCGGTAAACATTGGCGAACAGCGTACCGAACCGTCCGAGCAGACCATCATGTTTTTCCTTGATCGGCTTGGTCAGCATGCGTGAGGCGAGCATCGGGCAAAGCGTCAGAGCGGTGATCGACGAAAGCGCCACTGCGAACGCAAGAACAAAACCGAATTCACGGAAAAGTCCGCCCATCTGGCCGGGAAGGAAAGACAGCGGGATGAAGACCGCCGCAAGCGTCGCCGTCGTCGCAAGGACGGCGAAAAACACTTCCTGCGTACCGATGACGGCAGCGGCCCGTGGCCCCATGCCTTCGGCCCTTCGTCGCACGATGTTTTCGAGCACGACGATCGCGTCATCGACCACCAGACCCGTGGCGAGAACGATCGCCAACAGCGTCAGGATATTGATCGAGAAGCCGACCATGTAGATGGCAACCAGCGTGCCGATCAGCGCGACCGGCATGGTCAAAGCGGGAATGAGCGTCGCCTTCCAGTCACGCAGGAACAGGAAGATGACAAGCACGACGATCGTGCCGGAAAGCGCCAGCGCAATCTCGACCTCATGCAATGCGCCCTGAATGAACACGGCGTCATCGCTGGTGATGGCGATCCGAGTACCTTCCGGTAGGCTTTTCGATAGATCCGCAACAGCGGCACGCACCCCTTCCGAAATGCTGAGCGTGTTGGATTGCGCCTGGCGAAGCACGCCGAGGCCGACGCCCTGCACACCATTCGAGCGAAGCGCCGTGGTCCCGTCGTCAGGCCCGAGCATGACGGTCGCGACATCGCGAAGCCGGACATTGTCGCCGATCAGGATATTCTCGAAATCTTCGGGCTTCGTGAGATTGGCGGTGGCGCGAACGACGATGTCCTGCGTCGAGGATTCGAGCGAACCGGCGGGCACGTCCATCGCGGCCGTGGACAAGGCGTTTGAAAGATCGGCAATCGTCAGACCACGGCTTGCCAGCGCCGTCTGGTTGACGTCGACGCGAAAAATCTTTTCCTGGTCACCATAAAGCTCGACATCGGCAACGCCGTCGACGGCGGCCAGCCGGTCGGATACCTCGTTATCGACCAGAAGCGTGAGTTCTTCCATCGACATCGTGGAAGACGTCACGGCGAGACGCATGATCGGCTGGCTGTCGCTGTCCGCCTTGATGATACGCGGCTCGTCGGCATCCTCCGGCAACTGGTTGGTAACACGTCCGAGCGCATCGCGAACGTCGTTTGCGGCAACCGCCAGATCGGCTGTGTCGTTGAACTCGAGTGTCACACGGCTCTGGCCGAAATCGGAGATGGACGAAATCGATTTGAGCCCGCTGACGCGCGCAACGGCACCTTCGATGACATCGGTCACTTCCTGGTCCATCGTCTGGGCGGAAGCGCCGTCATAGGTGGTTCGAACGCTGATGACCGGCTGATCGACATCAGGCAGTTCGCGCACTTCGACGCCGACCAGGGCTGCGAGACCTGCAACGACAAGCAGCGTATTGATAACCGCAGCAAGGATTGGACGCCGTACGAACAGCGCCGTGAAACCCTGCTTGCCGGATTGACCGTTTGATGTGCCCTGTGCAGCGCCCTGCGACTGTCCGTCCTCCGTGCTCATCGGCTTGCAACCTCCGGCGGCTTCTCGCCGGCAATGCGAACGGTTCCACCTTCACGAACCCGCTGCAGGCCTTCCGTCGCTATTGCATCGCCTTCATTGAGTTCGGCGGCAACAAGAATGGCATCGGGATTGCGCTGGATGATCCTCACCCGTTCCTTTACCGACTTGTGATCTTCGATGCGCCAGACGAAGGCCCCTTGGCTATCCCATTGAATGGCGAGCGGATCGACGGTCGGATAGGTCTCGCCGGGGAAGCGCATGGTCACGCCGAAAGACATGCCTGCGCGAAGCTGATCGTCACCATTGGGTATTTTCGCACGGATGCGGATCGTGCGGCTGGCGGATTCGACGCGGTTGTCGATGGCATCGACAGATCCCTTGAATGTCTGGCCTGGGCGAGAAATCGAGGTGGCCTCCACCGGCATGCCGTTCTTGACCTGCACGGCGAACCGTTCCGGCGCCCAGAAATCGACGAGAAGCTCGGAGCGATTGTCGATCGTCACGACATTGCTCGTCGTTGTGACGTTGTCGCCGATATTGATGGCGACGATGCCGACGATCCCGTCGATCGGCGCGACAACCGAACGCCGCTTGAGGGCAAGCTCGGCATTGGTCAACGCGAGCTGAGCCGTCTCCTCGGCGATCTGTGCATCAAGCACTTCAAGACGCGAGAAACTCCTGAGGTTCTTGTAGCTCTCTGATTTTTCGCGCGCGCTGCGCAAAAGCACCTGCGCCTGGTCGCGCAGGATGAGCTGCTCGTCGTCGTCGAGCTGGGCGAGAACCTGCCCCTTCTTCACGCGATCGCCGGACTTCACCAGGATTTCGTTGATCGTGCCTGTAGCCTGAGGCATGACGATGACGGACTGTATCGCCTCGCCATCGCCGATGGCCGAAAGGCTGTCGTTCACGATGCCCCTTCCAACCGGCTTGGTCGCAACCAGCACAGCCTGCGCGCCTGCGGAATTTTGCCGATTGCCCGACCCCGCCGAGCGCTCCCCATTACCCGCAACCGTCGCTGAGACCGGCTCGCTCGCCTTTGGATTGATCGCGGAAACGACCGCCTCCGGTACGCCCATGGATACAAGCGAGCGCCCGGCATCCGCGGAAAGGTAAACCCAGAAACAGAGCCCCCCGAGCAAAACAGCCACCGAAAAAAGAAGCTGGTTCCAGATCCGCATGCAAGTCCTCGCGAGTATGATTGGGTAACAAGGAGTATCCTCGTTTCCACCTTAACACGCAATGGTCAGACCATCGCCTTACCGATTTGTAACATCACGGGATTTCACGGTTATGTCAGAGTAAATCGTCCTGTCTGCGGCAAAAGTGGAAGCCTTCCGTTCGCGCCATCAACCCCAATGAATTCCGCGTGTTATCGCCGGCGCTTCGTCACCCGGCCCTCTTTCCCCTGCAAAGACGTGAATGAAAAGAGAACATCGACTGGTCTTTCAGGCTCGAATCACTACATTGGCCGCATGAGTAACAGTTTCGACGATATTCCGTTCTTCGACGAAGAGCCGGAACCCGCGCCGCGCAAGCAGAACGCCTCCTCCGATCGTCAGCCTCCACCTCAGAGTGGGACGGCCGGCGGGTCTCAGGGCGGATTGAGCATTGCGGCCCGCGCCATGGCCGCGCGTGACGGCGCTCGCCCCGCTCCCGACTATCTCTCCGGCCTCAATCCGGAGCAGCGCGAGGCGGTGGAAACTGTAGACGGCCCGGTCCTCGTGCTCGCCGGTGCAGGCACGGGCAAGACGCGCGTCCTCACGACCCGTATCGCTCATATCCTTGCGACCAACCGTGCGTTCCGATCCCAAATTCTGGCCGTCACCTTCACCAACAAGGCGGCGCGCGAGATGAAGGAGCGGATCGGCGTGCTCGTCGGCGGCGCCGTCGAAGGCATGCCATGGCTCGGCACGTTCCACTCGATCGGCGTGAAGCTGCTCAGGCGCCATGCCGAACTGGTCGGCCTGCGCTCCGATTTCACCATTCTCGATACTGACGACGTGGTGCGGCTGATCAAGCAGCTGATTCAGGCGGAAGGCCTGGACGACAAGCGCTGGCCGGCCAAACAGTTCGCCGGCATGATCGACGGCTGGAAAAACAAGGCTCTCCTGCCCCAGGACATTCCCGAGGGTGATGCCCGCGCGTTTGCCAACGGCAAGGGCCGTGAACTCTACGCCGCCTATCAGGCGCGGCTTCGCACCTTGAACGCCTGCGATTTCGGCGATCTTCTGCTGCATCCGATTGCGATCTTCCGCAAGACGCCTGATCTCCTGAAGGAATATCACCAGAGGTTCCGCTACATTCTGGTCGACGAGTATCAGGACACCAACACGGCTCAATATATGTGGCTCAGGCTTCTGGCGCAGCGCCCGAAAGGCGTGCCGCAGAACGTCTGCTGCGTCGGCGACGACGACCAGTCGATTTACGGCTGGCGCGGCGCGGAAGTGGACAACATCCTGCGCTTCGAGAAGGATTTTCCCGGCGCCAAGGTCATCAAGCTGGAGCGCAACTATCGCTCCACGGAACATATTCTTGGTGCCGCAGGCCACCTGATCGCCCATAACGAAGGCAGGCTCGGCAAGACGCTGTTCACCGACCGCGTCGACCCGGACGATGAAAAGGTGATCGTGCATGCCGCCTGGGATTCCGAAGAGGAGGCCCGCGCCGTCGGCGAGGAAATCGAACGGCTGCAACGCGGCGATGGTGCCACGGGGGGAGACGGCAAAAAACATGCCCTTAACGACATGGCGATCCTGGTTCGCGCCTCTTTCCAGATGCGCGAATTCGAAGACCGTTTCGTCACACTCGGCCTGAATTATCGCGTTATCGGCGGCCCGCGCTTCTACGAGCGGCTCGAAATCCGTGACGCCATGGCCTATTTCCGTCTCGTCTGCCAGCCGGCGGACGATCTTGCCTTCGAGCGCATCGTCAACACGCCGAAACGCGGCCTTGGCGATACGACCGTGCGTTATCTCCACGATTCCGCCCGCGCCCGCGATATCCCGATGCTGCAGGCTGCCGCCGAGATGGTCGAGACGGACGAACTCAAGCCGAAGGCTCGAAAGGCGCTCTTCGATGTCGTGCAGAACTTCAGGAACTGGCAGGAACGGCTTGAAAGAACGGAACATACCGAACTTGCCGAGCAGATCCTTGAAGAGTCGGGCTATACCGACATGTGGAAGAACGACAAGTCGGCGGAAGCTCCCGGTCGTCTCGACAACCTGAAGGAACTCATCCGCTCGATGGAAGCGTTTGAATCCATGCGCGGTTTCCTCGAACACGTGTCGCTTGTCATGGATGCCGAGCAGAACGAGAACCTGGACGCCGTCTCGATCATGACGCTCCACTCGGCCAAGGGGCTGGAATTCGACACGGTCTTCCTGCCCGGCTGGGAAGAAGGCCTGTTCCCGCATCAGCGTGCCCTCGACGAAGGCGGCCGATCCGGGCTGGAGGAAGAGCGCCGCCTCGCCTATGTCGGCATCACCCGCGCCAAGCATCGCTGCCATATCTGGTTCGTCTCCAACCGCCGCATCCACGGCCTCTGGCAATCGACCATGCCCTCCCGTTTCCTTGAGGAACTGCCGCAGCACCATGTCGATGTTGCGGCCTCGGACTCGTCGAACTATGGCGGTTATGGCGGACGTGGCGGCTACGGCCAGTCGCGTTTCGACAAGGCCGAGCCTTTCGCCAACAACTATTCGACGCCCGGCTGGAAACGCGCTCAGGCCAACAAGACCGACGCCACCCGCGACAACTGGGGCAACCGCTCCGGCCACGCGGTGGAACGGATCGGTTACGGTGAAAGTGGCCCACGCGGAAAAACCATCGACGGCGAACTCGTCGCCAAGTCGGTCGCCGATACGCCATCGAAATTCGCCGTCGGAGACCGGGTCTTCCACATCAAGTTCGGCAACGGCAATGTCTCAGCCGTCGAAGGCAACAAGCTTACGATCGAATTCGACCGGGCGGGTCAGAAGCGCGTACTGGATGGGTTCGTGGAAAAGGCGTGAGGTCAACGCAACCCACGACGCTCGGGTATTGGTCGCAACGGCGCGCCTGCGGATGCGGCGATAATGCTGGCCGCAAAGAGTGGATACCCGACAACGGCTCGGGCATTTTGCCAATGGTGGAAAGAGCGAGCCGGCCTTCATCGCAGCCGAGGTTCTGAACCTATCCACGCATATTACTATATGCCTGTAGACGACACGATTTTTCTGGAGAAATCTCTCCACGCTTAGATATTTCAGATCATCCGCGTTGAAATGGAAAACTCATGTCCCTCACCAATCACGACATCGTAGAAACCACCGCCTGGCGCCGTCACCTCCATACCATGCCGGAAGTATCCGGTGAGGAGATCGAGACCGCCAAGGAGGTTGTGCGCTTCATGCGCGGGACCGGGCCGGATCAGATCGTGGAGGGGCTTGGGGGCACCGGCGTGGCGGTGATCTATGACAGCGGCATTCCCGGCAAAACGGTGATGATCCGTGCCGAACTCGACGCGCTGCCGATCGAGGAACTGGGTGATCCGGACTACAAGTCGAAAATTCCCGGCAAGAGCCATATGTGCGGCCATGACGGTCATATGGCGACGCTCGCCGCGATCGGTCGTGCCCTTGGCCGGAAACGTCCGAAAGAAGGCCGCGCCATCCTGCTGTTCCAACCGGCGGAAGAAAACGGCGCGGGCGCCGCAGCCGTCATCGCTGATGAAAAGTTTGCCGCCCTGACACCGGATTTGAGCCTCTCGCAGCACAACATGCCGGGCGTCCCTTTCGGCCATGTCTGGTTGAAGGACGGACCGGCCAATTGCGCTTCCCGCGGCATGAAGATCACCCTTTCCGGCAAGACGGCCCACGCCGCCTATCCCGAAACGGGAACATCCCCCGTAAGCGCGGTCGCAACCCTGATGCCTGCATTGAATGCCTTGTCGGAAGGCACGGTATTGGAAGGCAATCTCGTGCGCGCCACCGTAACCCATGCCACTATTGGCGAGCCGACCGTCGGCGTGGCACCTGGCCATGGCGAAATCTGGGTGACGTTGCGCACATCCACGGACGACCAGATGGCCGCACTTGTCGAAAAAGCGGAAACCATGGCGCGCAAGGCTTCGGAAGCGGGTGGGCTGAAGCTTGATATCGAATATCAGGAAGTCTTCGGCCACTGCATCAACGACCCGCAAGCCGCCGACATCCTGCGTGCCGCAATGGATGCGGAAGGCGTATCGCATGAACCCGGCGAAGGTTTTCGCGCCTCCGAGGATTTCGGCCGTTTCGGCGCAGTATCGAAGTCGGCCATGCTGTTTCTTGGCGCCGGCGAAAACCACCCTGCCCCGCATAACCCGAACTATGATTTTCCCGACGACCTGATCCCGATCGGCGCAAAGATTTTCCTTCGCGCCATCCGCAACACGCTAGGCTGAATACGAAAACGGAGCCCTGAGGCTCCGTTTTTTTATGCGTCTTTGTTGTTGAAGAGTTTGGCGAGGAAGCCGCCACCCGAGCCAGAACCCGGACGTTTGCCGTCCCACTTCGGCACGATGATCATGTGGGTAATTTCACCGCGCTGGAAGGCCTTGAGGAAGCGGTCATATTCCGCGAAGGCAACGCAGCCGTGGGAATCTCCGCGCACGCGCAGCAGATAGCTATGCGCCAGAAGGCCGGTGCGCCCCTGCGGCGGCTTGCCGTCGGTCGGCGTCAGACGAATTGCAGCAACACCATGGAAAAGCGATTCGCGCATCGACAGCTTGTAGGTGCCGGGAGGCGTCGGACCGCGCATTTTCACATGGGTGAATTTCGGATTGTCGCGCATGCTGCCAATGCCGGAATGCGCTTCGAGCTTGGTGCCGTTGGGCATGTGAACGACACCGTTGGTGATGTCGTAGATCGCAACCTTCGTACCGATACCCGGCCACTTGGGCGCAGGCGAGGACGGGCTTGCGGGCTCATCGCGCATCGGATTGTTCGGCTTGGCGAACGCGAGTGCGGTCGGCTTGTCGTCGTCATTCGTCCTGCCCGGCTTCTGCGGCGCAACCGATGCGATTGCGGCCAGCGCGTTACCGCGGCCTGCAGGCTTGGCGTCATCACCGCGCGTTCCGGCTGCCGGTCGAATGACCGGAAGCGGACCGGCCGTCGGCAGCGCGTAGCTATCCTGCGCCGATGGAGCGGCGAGCGCCACCACATCCTGGGTAATGTCGACCGACGGCTCGTTGACGGCGGTATCGCTTGACGTATCGAGAGACGCCATTTCGACCGGCTTCATCTCCTTCAGCTGAGCGACATTGGTGACATTGTCGGCATCCTGAATGAGATCGGGCATGGCGCTCTCACCGCGCGGAGCAACCAGAACGGTGCCTTCTAGCGCTTCTCCGAGCGCCGAACGAATTGCTGCGTCGCCGGGACGTCTGGTCGTTAATGCGGCGAACTGCTGTTCGGTTTCGACCTTGCGCGCGGCTTTCGCCATGGCGTGGTGAAGCGCCTGACGAACGGTCGAACCCTCCGGGCGAAGCGCAACCAAAGCGGCTGTTTCGGCACCGGCCAGGCGGGAAACCTTCGGTTCTGCCGCAGCCCTGCCGGGCAATCTGGAAAACTTGGAAACGTCGAGAGTTCTCGAATCCTGATCACGCGCAAGATGATCACGGGCGACGACCGGAGCCAACAAAGCCGTCTGGAAATGAACGTCCTTGGCCGGTTTTACCGCCGTTGCCACGGTCACGACCGAAGCGCCAACCAGTGCCGCCACCGTCAGGCCGATACCTATGGCCATATTGGCAAAAACGGAACGGCCGCGCTTGCGCTTTGCCGGCCGCTTCGAGACCTGATTCCGCTTCGTGGAGGCTTCGACCTTACGCACCATCACTCGTTACCCGAACCGTTACTCATCACCGCGAAGGCCGCAACACGCGCCTCGCCTACCAGACTGGAATGGCTTTCAGAAGCGGACCGATGCCGCATAAAACCACTCTGCGAATGGGTGAGAGAATGAACGATTATGGTAACCAATATCTTTACGCCGCCCCGATCAGTTTCGATGGCGCTGATAAAAGCGCATGCCGCCGGAAGTTTAGCCGAAATGCGGCGAGGCTGTGTTTCTGGCCTCGACAATTAAGGCAGGTCAAGCTGACGACCGTTGCTGTTTAGCGACAAAAGCCCGGTTATTCAAGGCAACGGGAATAAATCGCCATCGATGCGGCACTATGCAACAGGTAAAACAAATTGACCAACGATGCAAAACGGCCACGCTATACGTGGCCGTTTTGTATTTGCCTGGATGATATTTTTTAGCCGTCGATACGACGGATCGCCCGGCCTTCGTTAAAGAACCAAGGCCTGAATTTCACCCCGACGACATTCCCGGCAAACGCCGCCACCGCCCAGAGATAGCCGTGAAGGCTGCCAGAGGCGATCCCCGAGAAATAGGCGCCGATATTGCAGCCATAGGCGATACGCGCACCGTAGCCGAGAAGCAGGCCACCAACCACTGCGGCGAGAACCGATCGCAGCGGGATATCGAGGTTCGGCGCAAACTTGCCGGCAAGAGCTGCCGCCAGCATGGCGCCGGCAATGATGCCGAAATCCATGACCGAGGTAACATCGGCAAATACGCTCGATGCCAGCGCCTTGGCGTTACCAGGCTGCTGCCAATAGGGCCAGGACGCAGGATCGATACCGATCAATTGCGCGCCCTTGGCACCCCATAGTGCAAAGGCGGAGGTGACGCCCCAGGGGCGGCCAGCGATGGCAAGCGTCGCAAAATTGAGGATGACGAGTGCGATCGCCCCGAAGACCAGCGGCCAAGGTCCACGCAGATAGCGCGCTAAACCTTGACGTGGTGACGGCGGAGCCTGCTCAAGCGCGCCGTTCCTTTTCTTTTCGACGAATACGGTAATGGCTGCAATGGCACCGAAAATCGTCAGTGACAGCGCAATACCCCCGGCAGCACCGAAGGTCTGGAAGAGTGCGGTTGGCGGCAGCGACGGCAGTGCGGCCCACCACGCAGTGTGCAGGGTGGCGATCAGCGAACCGACGATAAAGAAGAACAGCGTGACCAGCATGCGCGCATTGCCGCCGCCTGCGGTAAACAGCGTGCCCGAAGCACAGCCGCCGCCGAGCTGCATGCCGACACCGAACATGAAGGCGCCGGCGATGACGCCGATACCGGCCGGAGAAATATTGCCGCGCACCTCATTGCCGAACAGCGTACCGCTGGCGAGAAACGGGAAGAACAGGATGACGGCAAGCGCAAGCAGGATCATCTGGACGCGCAAGCCACGCCCCCTGCCCTCGGCAATGAAGACACGCCAGGCAGACGTAAAGCCGAAAGCCGCATGGTAAAGCGAGATACCGAGCGCGCCGCCGATCAAAAACAATGCACCCTGAGCCGGGCCGTAAGTTGCACCGAGCGCCAGCGTGCCCGCGACGAGAACGACAAGGGAAATGAGACCCGGCGTTCCGAGCGGCGGCACGGTCGGCGCCTGCGATCCCAAGGGAGACGAGATGGACATGGAAGCTCCTTGTTTTGCGCTCTAGTTAGGCGCATCGCCGAAGCACCGCGAGGCAGGTATTTTCAACATGTGAATGTAAAATAGAATAAGCTTCCAACACTGACATCAAACCAATCAATGCATTCCACCCCGCAAGGGGGATCGCGGGGCGGAACGGGCCGAAAGGCGGGGGAGTACCGTTCGGCAGGAGCGTCTACAAACGATCAGAATTCGCCGGAGAGGCCGACGCGGACACCGGGTGTTCCGCCAGGCGAATAGCCGACGGATGCATCGAAGATCACCGGATAATTGCTGTCGAACATGTGCGCCACTGCGAAACTGGTCGCCATTTCACCGTGATATCCGGCAATGTTCGTCGACCACGACGTCTTGCCCGGTGCCGAAGGTTTCGGCGCAGCCGTCATGGACATCGCAGCAGCAATGCCCTGGCGTGTCTCCTTGCGGAGGCTGGAGACATCACCGCGCAGATTGGAAATATCCGAACTGATCCGGTTAACGTCGATGTTGGCAGACGCGATATTGCCTGCCGCATCGGTCGTCAGGACCTGTGTCGGCCCGCTCTGCGCTGCGCGGCTTGCAGCCGAAGTGACGCCCGGCATCGTATAGGTATTGGTGGAGGTTCCGATCATCACCTGCCCGGCCCGGGTCGTGGTGGCGCCGCGTCCGATCGCGGTACTGTTGGCATGGGCTGCACTCGAACCGTAGCCGACAGCGGTTGCATCGGCACCGGTCGCAACGGCATTCGGCAGGCCGCTCGTATTGTTGGCAGCCAAAGCGCCATTTGTGCCGGCACCGCCGATGAAGGAATTGATCGCCTGAAGCGCCGAGTTGACGTCGGTATAGGTGTTGCCGCGCAACGTATAGCTCGGTCCTGTAAAGACATTGGTGCTGCTGTTGTAATTTGCTCCGCCTCCCAGCGCGATGGCGACGTCCCCAAGTCCGGTCGTCACGGTATTGCTGACAGCACGCAACTGCCGGACGTTGACGGCATCGGTGTCGGCCGTGCCGCCGGCAACATTGGTGATCTGCCGCTCACTGCCCGCGGCACCAATGGAAACAGCGCCAGCGGTCGATGAGACCGCAGTCCCGGAGAAGAGTTCGCTTGCTCCGTTCATACCGGCGCGAGACGCAACCGAACCGGAACCGAGCGCAACACCGCCGGCGGCGCTCACATTCGTATCAGCTCCGAGTGCAACGCCGTTTGCGGCGGTCACCGTACCTCTTAGACCGAGTGCGATGGCATTCGTGGCCGTCGCGCTGGTCGTCGCGCCGTTACCGATAGCAACCGAGTTCACCTCACCCGCGACAGACGCCGCATTACCGGCCCCGCCGAGCCCGGTAAGACTGCCGCCCCCCATCGAGATGCCCCGCGCATCGTCAATATCGACCGAATCGGCAGCCAGCCCGCAATCCGCACTGCTGACCGCCTGTCCATTGGTATCCAGAACATTGAGACCGATATTCTTGCCGCTCAGGGCATCGGTAAGGTTGAGATTGATGAGAGATGCCAAAGGGCTGAGCAGCGGATCAAGGATACCCGAGGCAACTGGCTGCAGCACGGGCAGATCGACACTCAAGCCCGAGCAGACATTGACCAGCGGGGCCGACTGCGCATGCGCGGTGGTACTGTAGAAGCTGGAGACAAGCGTGACGGGCAAGGCAATTGCGGGAAGAATAAGGCGTTTCATGGTGACCCCTCCAATTCGGATAACCAATCATTTCGCAACATACTTAATAAGCCATTTCTAATTTAGTAATGTCGATGTCGCCTTTTGCGATGGCCATGAATTGCTTGAATAATTTTCTTAATCGCCGCATGCTCGCGTAGCATTCGGCCTTCGCGAAACGGAAGATCGTCATGAAAGCACTGCTACTGATCGACATGCAGAACGGTTTTTGTCCGGGCGGAAATCTGCCTGTACCGGATGGCGATTCCGTAATTGCCGTCGCCAACCGGCTGATCAGCGAAGGCGGATATGACGTCGTCGTCGCCTCTCAGGATTGGCACCCGGCCAATCATGGCAGCTTCGCCTCTCAGCATCCCGGCAAGAAACCGTTCGACATGGGTGAGCTCTCCGGACAGCCCCAGGTAATGTGGCCGGATCATTGCGTGCAGGGCACGGCGGATGCGGAGTTTCACCCGGACCTGGACGTGAGCGAGATCGACTACATCCAGCAGAAGGGCGAAAACCCTGCGGTCGACAGCTATTCCGCGTTTCGTGACAATGATCGCGCCGCGTTGACCGGCCTTGCCGGCTACCTCAAGGCTCAGCAGATAACGGAACTCGACATATGCGGACTTGCGACGGATTATTGCGTCAAGTTCTCGGCTATCGACGCGCGCGAAATGCTGCCGGAAGTCAACGTCCGTTTCGTATCCGACGCAAGCCGCGGCATCGACCCGCAAGGTGTTGAGAGTGCCATTTCGGAAATGCGCGCGCGCGGCATCGATATCATCACCAGCGACGTTATCCTTGCCGATTGACGCTGAGACCCTTGGCTTTCCGCGGGACATCGAACACCCCGGCTCTCACCGATCAGAAAAATCGATGAATTGAATAAACGCAATTCGATTGCCAGCGGTCGCGGCTGCTTCTACACGCACATGATCTAGAGACACGCGGATAAAGCGGCGACCCGTCCAGTCAGGCCGCCGGAAACGCCATGCAGCCGGATCAACGATGGATAGACACGAGCAGCTGACAAACGGCCTGAAGAAAGGCGCCGTCGTGGCCATTTCATCGGCCCCGTTCGGTATTCTTTTCGGCGCCATCGCAGTCGATAACGGCTTCAGCATTGCGGAAGCGGCGTTGATGAGCGGGCTCGTTTATGGCGGCGCCAGCCAGTTGGTCGGCATCGAACTCTTCGGCCACCATGTTGCCGCCTGGATTATCGTGCTCTCCATTCTGGCTGTAAACTTTCGCCATGTCCTTTATTCAGCCGCCCTTGCCTCCGTGCTCGGCCACTATCCCCATATCCAGCGCTGGCTTGCCTTTTTCCTGCTGGTCGATCCGCAATTCGCCGAAACGGTGAAGCGCGAAGAGGCGGGCAAGCCGGCAACCTTTCGGTGGTATATCGCCATGGGCGGCGTCGTCTGGGTTTCCTGGATATTGACCACCATCATCGGTGCATTCTTCGGCCGAATGATCGGTGATCCGAAAGCGCTCGGCATCGATGTTCTGTTGCCGATCTACTTCCTCGGCCTGACCATGGGCTTCCGCAGCCGTCATAACTTCTTCCCCGTCATGCTGGCCGGCGCCGTCGGTTCGGTCGTCGCATTCCACTTCGTCGGTTCACCCTGGCATATCAGCATTGGCGCAGCGCTGGGCATCCTGGTCGCTGCAATCCTGCCACCGCCGAAACAGCATGAGGAACCGGACGTTTCCGAACTGGAAAAGGAGGCAATGTGAGATGGAAAACCAGATGAGCGCCTTTTCCATCGATCCCAACACCGCCCTCCTCATCGCCGTTGCAGCGATTGCCACCTATTTCACACGCATCGGCGGTTATCTTCTGATGAGCAGCATGAAGCGCATACCGCCTCGGGTGGAATCTGCGCTGAACGCCGTCCCGGCCGCGGTGCTGACCACGCTGGTGGCACCGGCCTTCGTTTATGGAGGATGGGATATCAAGATCGCCATGGCAGTGGCACTGGTTGTCGGCCTGCGCTTTCCGGGCCTGACGATCCTTGCCATCGGCTGGGCGGCCGTAATGGCCGCCCGCCACGGGTTTGGTCTCGGCGCCTGATCAGAGAGCGATAGGCGCCGTCGCGGCTTCAAGCCATGCCTGCACCGACGCATCCGTGATCAGGGGCGTCAGCTTTTCGCGCACGGTGACGTGGTAGGCATTCAACCAGTCCAGTTCTTCCGAGGTCAGCAGCGAAGCAACGACGAGGCGGCGATCGATCGGGCACAAGGTCAGCGTTTCGAAAGACCGCATGGCCATGTCGCCGCCGGCAATCTCTTCCGCCTCGCGCACAAAGATTAGGTTCTCGATACGGATGCCGTAATGGCCGGGGCGATAATAACCCGGCTCGTTCGACAGGATCATGCCGGGAAGCAGTTCCTGCGTTGCAAGCCTGGAAATCCGCTGCGGGCCTTCGTGTACCGACAGATAGGAACCGACGCCGTGACCGGTCCCGTGAGCAAAATCACCGCCAGCCTTCCAAAGCGCGATACGGGCCAGCGGATCGAGATCGCAACCGCGCGTCCCTTTGGGAAAGCGTGCAGTGCTGATGCCGATCATGCCCTTGAGCACAAGCGTGAAGAACCGCTTGCGGTCTTCCGGCACCTCGCCGATCGCCACGGTGCGCGTGATGTCGGTGGTGCCGTTGATATACTGCGCCCCTGAATCGATCAGAAACAGTTCGCCGGCTTCTATCTTGCGGTCACTCTGTCTGTTGACCCGGTAATGCATGATGGCCGCATGTTCGCCGGCACCGGCTATGCTGTCGAAGGAAACGTCGCGCAACGGGTTCTGCAGATTTTGCCCCACGCGCGAACGCGCCGCTTCGAGCGCCTCGACCGCCTGAATTTCGGTCAGAGAACCGGGCTTGGCCTGATCGAGCCAATAGAGGAACTCGACCATGGCAACGCCATCCTGCACATGCGCATCGGCCGAGCCCTTGAGCTCGACTGCATTCTTGATGGCACGCGGCAGACGGGCCGGATCCGTGCCCTCGACCACCACGCCGCCCGCGTTTTCGATCGCATGGATCAGCGCCAGCGCCGTCGGTTCAGGATCGACGAGAATACGTCCGCCATCAGCCGCATGAGAGCCGATCCGTTCGATCAGCGACGACGGCTCCTTGATGGCCGCGAGCGGCTGCAGGTGAGCACCGGCCTCATCGCCGAGCTTGCGCGCATCTATAAACAGCTCCGCCTTGCCCTCTGCGCTGATGAGCGCACGCGACAATGGATGCGGCGTATGCGCCACGTCCGCACCGCGAATGTTGAATATCCAGGCGACGGAAGACGGATCGGCGATCAGAGCCGCAGCGATATTCTTGGCTTTCAGACCGCTGGCGATTTCGGCGATTTTCTCCGCGGCGGGTTTTCCCGCATGCATCTCCTGCTGAACGGCGACAGCACCGAGCGGTTCGGCAGGCCGGTCGGCCCAGGCGGTGTCGAGCGGATTTTCGGACAGAAGCACCAGTGAGCCCCCGATCTCTTCCAAAGCCTTCTCAAGCTTCCTCACCTCTGCCCCGCCATGCAGCCAGGGATCGATGCCCAGACGAAAGCCCTTTTGAGCATGCGAACGCAGCCAGAGATGCGGCGGTTCGTTGACGAGGTCTCCGGCGGTGAAAACACCGCCATCCACCTGTTCGGCAACCTGCGTCACATAACGACCGTCGACAAAAACGATCGCCTCCTTCTGCGTCACGAGTGCCATGCCGGCGGACCCCGTAAATCCGGTCAGCCAGGACAATCGTTCGGCGCATTCGGGAACATACTCACTTTGATATTCATCAGCGCGCGGCACGAGAAAGCCGTCGATATTGAGATCGGCAAAACGCGCACGAAGCGAAGCGACACGCTCGCGGCCGTACTGAGGAGAGGATTTGTTGTCGAAGGACTGAAACATGACTGCCATTCCGCTGATGTGATTCCGCTGGTCACCAATGTTAGGCGATCTGACCAAGATGCCGCCAGCCCGGCAACTCCGGTTTCTTTGCAGGAGGCATGCCGAATTTCCGATCAGCGACCTATGCAACCATGCAGTGAATGCATGTCACCAATGATCGAAGCCTACTCACTGTGCAACTCTGTGGAACATATATTCGGGTCATACCGAGTGACACATCAAAGCGAAGGATGAAATCGATGGCCAACTCTATTTTCCGTAATGCCATGAACCGCATGGTCAAGGCTCGCGAAAGGCAGGTTTCTCGCTACGTCAACGGCGCTCTCCTGAGCCTCGACAACGAAACGCTGAAAAACCTCGGCACCAGCCGCGAAGAGCTTCGCCGCAAGGGTGCAACGCCCTGCATCTTTTGATCCAGGGATGAGAAGAGCGGTTTTGCTCCGATACGAATAAACAGCCCGCTTGAGCCGACCCTCCCTCGTGCTCGCGGACATCAGGCTGAAAAGCCTGAAAAGGCGACGCGAAAGCGTCGCCTTTTGATTTCAAGGATATGCGTCGCGCCGTTATGCAACAAGCGCAGCTCAGGGAGACGAAGTCACCGATTAGTGAAATGCATCGTCACCCAGCCGTTTCTCCAGATCGTGGAAAGATGCCGCATGCCGGCGCCGCTATAGGCGGCAATGACCTTCCAGCGCTGTGCGGCCAGAATTCCCGACAGGATCACCGATCCGCCGGGAGCCAGGTGATGACCGAGCTCGGGCGCCATCTTCATCAGCGGGCGGGCGAGGATATTGGCGATGATGAGGTCGAACGGTCCGTCCTCCCGGAAAGCCGGCGAGTGAAAGCCTGGCGCCGTTTCCACCCTAATCCCGCTGGCAATACCATTGCGCTTCACGTTTTCCCGCGCCACACGAACCGCTACAGGATCGATATCGGTCGCAAGAACCGGGATCTTTTTGACCTTTCGCACGGCGATCGCAAGAACGCCGCTGCCGGTTCCAAGATCGAGCGCATTCTTGACCGGGCGGGCACGTAGGACTTTGTCGATCACCTCCAGGCAGCCGGCAGTCGTGCCGTGATGCCCGGTGCCGAAAGCCTGCCCCGCATCGATCTCGATCGCGACATCGTTTTCGCGAACCTTGTCGCGGTCATGCGAGCCATGCACGATGAAACGGCCGGCGCGAACCGGCTTCAAACCTTCCAGTGATTTTGCGATCCAGTCGACATCGGGAATGATTTCGCGGGAAATCGTCAGGCCGGGAAACGGTTCCGCGAGCGCGTCCGCAACCCGGTCACGAACCATCTCCTCCTCGTGGGCCATCATGTAGACCGAGGCTTCCCAGATATCGCGCTTCTCATCCACCTCTGTGGTCGCGATCGCGAAGTCTTCTTCGCCGAAGACATCCGAAAGGAGGTCGAGAACTTCGCCCGCCGTTACTTCATTGACTGTCACGTAGAGGCGGATCTCGCTCACGGTCTTCTCTCTTGGTTCTGATTGTTGGCAGACCATTGCCACAGAAGCCGGGCGCCATTCAACCGGGAACACGCCGTGACCGCCACAATCAGCCCTTGATCAGATTGGCAAGCTTCTTCTCGGCAGCCTCGGGATTCTCTCCATAGGCGATCGTACCGGCAAACCGGCCGCTCTCGTCGAGCAGGAAAACCGATGCGGTGTGATCCATGGTGTAATCACCGTCAGGATCGGCCGCATCCACCGGCACCTTCTTGGCATAGACCTTGTAGCCCTTGATCATCGCCAGAACATCGGCGGACGGCCCCGAAATACCCTTGATACGGTCGGTAACGTTGGAAATGTAAAGGCCGAGCACCTCCGGCGTATCGCGCTCCGGATCCACGCTGACGAAATAACCGTTCAGCTTGGTTCCATCCGGATCGACCTTGTGCATCCAGCCATTCAGCTCGAACAGGGTGGTCGGGCAGACTTCCGGGCAATGGGTAAATCCGAAGAACAAGGCTGTCGGTTTTTCACGGAATGCCTGTTCGGTAATCGCACTTCCATCCTGCGCAACGAGGCGGAACGGCACGCCGAAAGGTCCTTCCGCCAAATCCTGCTTTTGTTGTGTCACTTCCAGCGTCAACCACACGAGAACGCCCGCAAGAGCAAAGACTGCAATCCACAGAGCGATCCGAAGGCTTTTCATTGGTCAGTCTCTTTATTCGCAAAACAATATCACAGGGATAAACACAACCTGCCGTCGGCGCAATTCAACATCCCCTGACAAAACGACGAGATCAAAAGCACCAGGACAAAGCCGTCTCACCCGCTGCGAGCAGGATGGAAGAGCCATATTTGATCCAACCGAAGAAGCCCGCCACCGACACTGCAAGCGCAGCAAGCCCGAAAACGAGCGCAGCAGGCAGGGTAAACTGATGACCGGAGCTTGAATGCATCTCTTCATTTTATCTGAACTCGCAGAGGCTGAACAGGGCCGCATGCCACCATATGTCGCAGCTCGAAAACGATCCGGCTCAGACAAAGGATTCACTGGTTTTTCACTTCTGCACGGCAAAGATCACTGCAACATGATTCCTGAAGCCCTCATTGTCGGGCCTCTCAGCCAAACGGAAGAGTTCTGATATGAGCAATGCGATAAAGCAGTCCGGCGCCTATCTCGAGATCGTCTCGTTTCATCTCGGCGATCAGGAATTCTGCATCGACATCATGGCGATCCGTGAAATCCGCGGCTGGGCGCCGGTCACACCGATGCCGCATACGCCTCCTTACGTCCTCGGCCTCATCAACCTGCGCGGCGCCGTCATCCCGGTCATCGACATGGCTTGCCGTCTCGGCATGAAGATGACGGAACCGTCCGAACGTTCCGCCATCATCGTCACCGATATCGGCGGCAAGCTGGTCGGGCTTCTGGTCGAACAGGTTTCCGACATGATGACCATCAAGAGCGAAGACCTGCAGCCGGCACCGGAAATCATTCCGGAAGCCCAGCGCGACTTCTGCCGTGGCATCGTTGCGCTGGAAAAGACCATGGTCTGCTTCCTCAACCTCGACACCGTCATCGCCGACGAACTTTCGCGCGAAGCCGCCTAAGCGTCGACCGAAAACTCAATTTTCCGAAACACCCGGTGTGAGACTTCACGCCGGGTGTTTTCGTTTGTCCAAATACCGCCTCACCAATCCGTGTCGCACGCATATGTGATGGAACCACAAGCCATTGCAAAATAACGATTTCTTTATGAAACCTTCTGCCGAGACCGTCGGTTTAGTGCATATCAACTCAGACACGATGCAACGGATAAACGCTCCCGATAACGTTTTTCGTCGCGTGAAAGAAAACGACAACAAGGAGACTTTCCATGAAAAAGGCTATTGCACTTGCCGCATTGATTTCCGCTTCCGCCTTCGCAGCAGGCGCGTCCGCCCAGACGATGGACACGCAGATGCCCGCTGCATCGACTGCCGGTGTGACTGTGGTGAACGTCACCAATGATCCAAGCAGCGGCAGCGGTAGCCGCGTGCCTGAAGGCCTCAGCAATCCCAGCCCGGACGTGATCCAGAATGCCCAGGCGGAACTCCAGTCCGATCCGGGCCTCGTTGATGCACTGACGATGCAGAATGTCGAACTGGCGAATGTTGTCGCTATCGAGACGGCCGCGAATGGCGGCAAGATCGTCTACATTCGCTAACGGCTTCCATGCCGAACAAAAGCCGGGCGCAGCCTCCGCCCGGCTTATTCATGCGGCGACCCCGCGACGGCGCGCTTCAGGGCGCGGGCTTGCCCTTCGTCCAGGTTACCTGCTGCCCGTAAAGCGGCACCGTGGAAATCGCCATCTTGGCCGAGCCTTCCACGACCTGGCGGGAATGGGCAAGATAGATCAGCGTATCATTGGTCTTGTCGTAGATGCGCTTGACCAGAAGATCCTTCCAGATCAGCGACCGCCCCTGCCGAAAGACCTCCTCGCCGTCTTTGCCGAGTTCGATATCGCCGATCTCGACCGGCCCGGTCTGTCGGCAGGAGATGGAATTGTTGGACGGGTCCTCGAACCAGTTGCCATTTCTCAGCCGGTCGATCACGCTCCGGTCGAAATAGGTGACATGACACGTGACGCCCTTCACCTGCGGATCAGGCACGGCCTCGACGATAATGTCGTTGCCGATCCAGTCGACGCCAACCTTGCCGACCACTTCGGCAATGGCGGGTGCGGCCACAACCCCGCTCAAAATGGCGGCAGCGGATGCAAGCGAAACAAGGCGGCGGCTGAAGTACATTGGGAAATTCTCCGGTCAACGATCCGTGACCAGAGATAAGGTAACACAAGCGGCTTGCAAGACGTGCCGTGGCGGTTATCGGCCAATGACGATCGCAGGCTGCTTGCGCAGGGTACATGCGTCATAGCCGCCGGAAAATAGGCGCCCGGCCTTCATCCCGATCGCCAGCGGAATGTCACGGATGTGCTGCACGTTCAGCGTCTGTGCAATTGCGATCGAAGCCTCGGCACAAACGGCGGCATCCTCGGCCGCATTGTGATGCAGAAAATTCAGCCCCAGATGCTGCGCCAGGATATTGAGCTTGTGCGAGATCAGATGCGGCCAGACCTTTTGCGCCATCTTGACGCTGCACAGATAGGAAAGCTCCGGATAAGACTGGCGGTACTGATCGAGACAGGCCCGCCAGACGCTGAAATCGAATGCCGCATTATGGGCGATCATCGTCGCGCCAGCAAAGTCGTCGGCGAACTCGTCCATCACCTCGGGAAACTCACCCGCATCCTCGACCTGTTCGGGGCGGATACCGTGTATCGCGATATTGAACGAGGAAAACCGCATGTCCTTCGGCCGGATCAGCCGCTCCTCCACCCGCACCACCTTGCCATCCTCGATCCAGGCAAGCCCGACCGAACAGGCACTACCGCGTTGCTCATTGGCGGTTTCAAAATCGATGGCGATGGTCTTCAAGGCTGGCTTCCGGTTTTCATCCGCAGCGCTTTTACGCTCGACGGGATGATTCGGCAAAACCTGCCGCGTTCTGGCCGCTTGACCTTCATCGCCTTTCGTGGCCCAATCCAGTCATGAACAGCTTTGCCACCCTTATTCATGTGACCGTGACCATTCGCCCTGCAGGGCGCGTGGCGGGTTTGGCGCGTTAGCCGGTCATCCGTCCATCACCCTGCCGAATGATGGCAGGGTTGGCATCGTTCCGCTCTGCCTCGGCGAAAACCGAGAAAGCGACATGAGCGAATTAGACATCTCCCCTCCATTGGCAAGCAACGCCGCATGGCCCGGCGGCCTCGTGATCCGGGCACGTCGACCATCTGATGCTGAGGGCATCGTTACGCTGCATAATATGCCGGGCTACAGAAACGGCACTCTGCGCACTCCGCACCATACACCTGAAGAAATCCGCAAGGGCATCGAAAACCAGCCGGCAAACACGACCGGCCTGATTGCCCTTCTCGATGGAAAAATAGTTGGCGATGTCGGCCTGACGCGCCTCAACAATCGCCGTGTCCATGTCGGCAGTATCGGCATGGGCGTACACGACGCCTATATCGGCAGAGGGATCGGTCGCGCACTTATCGGAGAAGTCCTCGCCCTTGCCGACAACTGGTACAATCTGCGCCGCATAGAACTGACGGTCTATATCGATAACGAGCCGGCCATCCGGCTCTATGAACGCAATGGCTTCGTCACCGAAGGCCATTTAAAGCAATTCGCCTTCCGCAATGGCCACTATGTGGATGCCTATTCCATGGCAAGGCTCAGAAGCTGACGATCAGCCGCCGATGAACGTCAGCCACTCATCCTCCGTCATCACCTCGACGCCGAGTTCCCGAGCCTTATCGAGCTTGGAACCGGCGCCGGGTCCGGCAACGACATAATCCGTCTTCTTGGACACCGAACCGGCCACCTTCGCCCCGAGACCTTCAGCACGCGCCTTGGCTTCGTCGCGGGTAAATCTCTCGAGCGAGCCGGTAAAGACAACCGTCTTGCCGGCGACCGGGCTGTCCGATGCGGCAACCTGTTCGGCAGTCTGCGGCGTCACCTCTTCAAGCAGTTCGCCGATCACCTTGAGATTGCGCGGTTCCTTGAAGAACTCGACGATGGCGCGGGCGACAATCTCGCCGATCCCCTCGATATTGTTGAGATCCTGCCAGGCATCACCACTCAGGGACGCAGCTTCCTTCATCGCCTTGTCAAAGGCTTCATAGGTCCCGTAATGGCGGGCAAGCAGCTTTGCCGTCGTTTCACCGACATGGCGAATACCCAGCGCATAGATGAAACGGTTAAGCGCGATCGAGCGGCGTTCGTCGATCGCGTCGAACAGTTTCTTGACGCTGACCTTGCCGAAACCCTCGATGTTTTCGAGCTTCATCAGCGGCGATGCCTCCTGCCGCTTCTTCAACGTAAAAATGTCCGGCGCGGTACGGATCTGCAGCGCCGGATCCTCGCTCTCGAAGAAGAAATCGACCTGCTTGGTGCCGAACCCTTCGATGTCATAGGCATTGCGCGAAACGAAGTGCTTCAGGTGTTCGGTCGCCTGCGCCCGGCAGACAAAACCGCCGGTGCAGCGGGTTACCGAATCGAGCTTGCCGGTCTTTTCGTTCTTCTCCCGCACCGCATGGCTGCCGCAGACCGGGCATTTGGTCGGGAATTCATATTTCTTCGCGTCTGCCGGGCGCTTCTCCATCACCACGTCCAGCACCTGCGGAATGACATCCCCTGCCCGCTGCACGATGACGGTATCACCGATACGGATGTCGTGGTCTTCCTCGCGGATGCGCTCGCCCGAATTGCCGATACCCTCGATGTAATCGGCATTGTGCAGCGTTGCATTGGTGACGACCACGCCGCCGACGGTGATCGGCGTCAGGCGTGCGACGGGCGTCAGCGCGCCGGTGCGGCCAACCTGGATGTCGATATTCTCGACCGTGGTGAAAGCCTGCTCGGCCGGAAACTTATGCGCCGTCGCCCAGCGCGGCGAGCGTGAGCGGAAACCGAGGCGAGCCTGCAGGTCCAGCCGGTCGACCTTGTAGACGACGCCGTCGATATCATAGTCGAGATCCGGGCGGGCAAGGCCGATCTCGTGATAATGCGCCAGAATGTCATCGACCGAGTTCAGCCGCTTCATCAGCGGGTTCACCGGGAAACCCCAATCCTTGAAGGTCTGCACCATCTCGTACTGGCTTTTCGGCAGCTCGTTCGGCTCGGAAATCTCGCCCCAGGCATAAGCGAAGAATTTCAGCTTGCGGCTTTCCGCCACCTTGGCGTCGAGCTGACGCAGCGAACCCGCGGCGGTATTGCGCGGATTGACGTAAAGCTGCTTGCCCTGCGCCTCCATCTCGGCGTTCAGCGCCAGAAAATCGCTCTTGGCCATATAGACCTCGCCACGCACCTCGACGACGGCAGGCGCGCCCTTCGGCAGCCGGTTGGGGATTTCCTTGATCGTCTTGACGTTGGCGGTAACGTTTTCGCCCGTCGTCCCGTCGCCGCGCGTCGCCGCATTGACCAGAACTCCGTCCTCGTAACGGATCGACATCGACAGACCATCGATCTTCGGCTCTGCGGTAAAGGCGATCGAATTGTCCGGCAGCTGGCCGAGGAAACGATAGACCGAATTGACGAAGTCGCGCACATCTTCGTCGGAAAACGTATTGTCGAGCGACAGCATCGGCCGGGCATGGGTGATCGGCGCAAAGGTCGCAAGCGGCGCCGCGCCAACCGTGATCGACGGGCTGTCGGAACGTATAAGCTGCGGGAAGCGCTCCTCGATCGCAGAGTTACGGCGCTTCAGCGCATCATAATCCGCGTCGGAAATCTCCGGCGCATCCTTGGCATGGTAAAGCTCGTCATGATGGGCCAGCGCCTTCGCCAGTTGCTCCAGTTCTGCGGCAGCAGCCTGTTCGGTCAGCGTTTCGATTGGGGTCTGATCGGCGGCCATGCGAGAATCTCCATCTTCACCGCTTTTCTAGTGCAATCATCGCGGATTGGAAGAAGCAGGAAATGGAGCGCCTACGAAAATATATGTTCCGACGACTGGACGTCGTGCCACATCCAACCGTAATACCTGCGTGAAGCATTCAAGTTCAGTTGACGAAATAAGCAGGGATATCAGGAAAATGGCGCATCGCTGGCGAGACAACGGACTGCGCTACGGCCTTGTCACCCGGGTTTTCCACTGGAGCATGGCCGCAATCCTGCTCTGGCAATTCTCCGGCATCGTCATCAATCGGCTCTTCGGTCGCTCGGCGCTCAGCGATTTCCTGAACAGCACCCATGGAGAACTCGGCGCGGCCATTCTGCTGCTTGCAGCATCGCGCGCCCTCTGGGGCTTTTATAACCTCGCGAACCGCCCCCGGCATGAACGGGGCATCCTGGGTACGGCTGCCCGCCTTGGCCATATCGGCCTCTATGTCCTGATGCTCTTCATTCCAGCCGTCGCATTCCTGCGCGCCTTCGGCTCCGAATGGGGGCTTGCGCTATTCGGCATTCAGTTTGTGCCACAGGGCAATGAGCGTGTGGAATGGATGGTCGCCCCGGCCAACCTTCTCCATGGGATATTCGCCTGGACATTGCTGGCGCTGGTCGCCGGACATATCGCCATGGCACTGATCCACCGTTTCGTCTGGAAGGACGAGGTCGTTGGCCGAATGGCAGGAAAAATGCCGACGCCTCAGGCTGCCGAGTAACCGGATCAGCCGTTACCGGAAAGAAGGGCCGCAGCAGCTGCCCTCGCCTCGTCCGTTACCGAAGCGCCGGACAACATGCGGGCGATCTCTTCAGCGCGATGTTCCGGTGCCATTGTGGCAACGCGGGTCGCGATCTTCTCGGATCCGTCGGCGGCAGGTCCCTTGGAGATCAGAAGATGCGTGGCCGCTCGAGCTGCCACCTGCGGCGCATGCGTGACGGAGAGAACCTGAACGGTCGAAGACAGGCGTTTCAAGCGCTGGCCGATCGCATCCGCAACCGCGCCACCGACACCGGTATCGATTTCGTCGAACACAAGCGTCGGAGCAGAACCGCGGTCGGCAAGCGCCACTTTCAGCGCCAGCAGGAAACGCGAAAGCTCGCCACCCGAGGCAACTTTCATGATCGGCCCGGGACGCGTGCCTGGATTTGTCTGCACGTGGAATTCCACCGTGTCGATGCCTTCCGCAGCAGCGGCTTCCGGATCGGCCGTCACCTCGACCATGAAACGGGCACGCTCCAGCTTCAAGGCCGGCAACTCCGCCATCACCGTGGCGGCGAGCGATTCGGCTCCAGCCTTGCGTTTCTCGGAAAGCGCCGCCGCTGCAAGGTCGAACTCTTGCCTGGCGGCTGCCGCGATCTTTTCCAGCTGGCCGAGTTTTTCCTCACCGGCATCGAGATCCGCCAGATCGGCAACCATCTTTTCCGCCAGCGCCGGCAGATCGACGACAGCGACCGAATATTTGCGGCCCGCAGCGCGCAGCGCAAACAGGCGCTCTTCCACACGCTCCAGTTCGCGCGGATCGAACTCGGTACGCCGCAGCGCCGCCTCGACTTCCATCTGCGCGTTGGACAGATGATTAAGCGCCTGATCCAGAAGCTCGACGGTCTCTTCCAGGAGACCCGGCGCCTCATGGCTCTTGCGCTCCAGACGGCGCACCATCGACGCAATCAGCGGTACCGGCGACGCATTGCCGTTGAGGAATTCGGAAGCCTCTGAAATATCCCCGGCTATCCGCTCGGACTTTTGCATCTTCGAGCGCTGTTCGGCGAGTTCCTCTTCTTCACCGTCCCGCGGCGAAAGCGCTTCCAGCTCCTCGACCGAAGCGCGGATATAATCGGCTTCACGCGCTGCAGCTTCCACCTTGGCGCGATGGGCCTTCAAGCCACGCTCCGCATCCCTCCAGATGCGATAAAGACCGCTGACCTGCTGCACCTCGTCGGACAAGCCCGCAAAGGCATCGAGCAGCATTCGGTGCGCATTGGTATCGATAAGCGCCCGGTCGTCGTGCTGGCCGTGGATTTCCACGAGCACCTGCCCCACCTGGCGCATCAGCTGCACGCTGACCGGCTGATCGTTGATCGACGCACGCGTGCGACCATCTGCCGACTGGATACGCCGGAAGATCAGGTCGCCATCGTCGTCGATGCCGTTTTCCTTGAGGAGTTTACGCGCCGCGTGCTGTCCCGGCACGTCGAAGACCGCCGTCACCTGCCCCTTATCTTCGCCGTGACGCACAAGACCGCCGTCACCGCGTCCGCCGAGCGCAAGCGAAAGACTGTCGAGCAGAATGGACTTGCCGGCGCCGGTCTCGCCCGTCAGCACCGAAAGCCCGGCCTCGAAGCCGAGATCGAGCCGCTCGATCAGAACGATATCGCGGATCGACAACTGGATCAGCATGTGGCCTCGTTAATGACCTTGAGCGCCTCAGGCGCCGATAAGCTTTGCACCGGCGCGCGAGATCCAGGAACCCCTGTTTTCGCGCGGCTCCACGCCACCCTTCTGCAGCAGCTTGTAGGAATCATCGTACCACTGGCTGTCGGGATAATTGCGGCCGAGCACGGCAGCAGCCGTCTGCGCTTCCTGTACGATACCCATCGCGTAATAGGTCTCGGTCAGACGCGCCAAGGCTTCTTCCACCTGATTGGTGTTGGAATACTGCTCGACGACGTTGCGGAAGCGCTGGATCGCGGCGAGATATTCCTTCCGCTCCAGATAATAACGGCCGACCTGCATTTCTTTGCCCGCGAGCTGGTCGCGTGCGAATCGAATCTTGGCCTGAGCATCCTCGACATATTCCGAATTCGGATAGTCGTTGACGACCTTGCTCATAGCCTGGATCGTGTTGGTCGCAGCCTTCTGGTCCTGCGTCACGTCGGAAATCTGTTTGGAATAGCTCAAACCGACCAGATACTGGACATAGGCCGAATCCTGCGACTTCGGATACTGGCTGAGATAACGGTTGCCGACCGTGATCGCCTCGTCGTTACGCCCCATGCGCTGCTTGACGAACGTATTCATCACAAGCGCCTTGCGGCCCCATTCCGTGAACGGGTTCTGCTTGTCGATCGCCTCGAACTTGCGCCCGGCCTCAACCATGTTGCCGGCCTTCATGTTGGCCAGTCCCTGATTGTACAGCAACTCGGGCGACTCAGCCTCGAAGCCGAGCTTCGTGATGTCGATGTCCTTGTCGGATTGGCATGCAGCCAAACCAACACTGGTCCCGATAAGTGCAATCGCCAGGAGGCCGATCCTCGTAAAGCTTCGCATTTCTACAGACTTTCCATCAGCCATCCGACAGTCCCTGATCGTCCCCGCGTGAAACTATTCGTGCCCAGCGGCGTACTAGCCATAAAAGCATGGGCAGGGCAACGCAATGGGTCGGCATTAATGCATTTTTGTGGCGAGCCCGATCGGCAAGTGCCTTTTATCAAAAGAAAAAGGCCGTTCCTTTCGGAACGGCCAGTCTGACGGAGATACAAAAATCAGGCAAACCAGGGCGCGCATTCCGTCATGCTGACGGGAACGAACTCACCGGCGCGAACACGCGTTGCAACCGAAGACGGAGCCTCGACCACTTCATACGCCGTCGGATCGCTCAACAGGGCCTTCAGCGCATTGGCATTCATCTTGTGACCGCCGCGATAGGAACGGTAGCAGCCGATGAACTGTGCACCTGCAAGAGCCAGATCGCCAACGGCATCCAGCGTCTTGTGCCGAACGAACTCATCCTTGTCGTGACGCAGACCTTCGACATTCACGACCGTGTCGTCGTCGGAGATAACCACCGAGTTTTCCAGCGACGAGCCGAGCGCATAACCCGCCGCCCAAAGACGCTCGACATCACGCATGAAACCGAAGGTACGAGCACGGGAAAGTTCGGATTTGAAGGTTGCAGCAGAAAGGTCGCCCTTCCAGCTCTGGCGGCCGATCAAGGCCGACGGGAAGTCGATCTCGACCTCGAATCGGGTTCCGTCATAGGGACGGAACTCCGACCAAGAGGCACCTGATTCGATTCGCACCGGCTTGACCACGCGGATATAGCGGCGCTTGATCCCGAGATTGACGATACCGACCTGCTCGATCGCTTCTATGAAGGGATAGGAACTGCCGTCCATGATCGGCATCTCGGCGCCATCGACCTCGACGATGATGTTATCGATGCCCATCGCATAGAGCGCCGCCATCACATGTTCGATGGTCGCAACCCATTTCGACGGCGACAGACCGAGCACCGTGCACAGATCGGTCGGGCCGACCTGCGATGAAACGGCGCGATATTCGACCGATGTTCCATCTTCGAGATTACGGGAAAAAACAATGCCGGTCCCGGCTTCCGCCGGCTGGAAGGTAATCATCACCGGCGCTCCGGAATGAACACCGATGCCGCTCAACGTAACCGGAGCAGCAATCGTTGCCTGAAATCCGAGCAATCCAATTGTCATTAACGTAAGCCTTCTTATTCCGTCGCACCCATGATCAGCGGGTCCGTATTCGCATTCTGTTGGAACGGATATTAGTGTTCCAGCTCTGTCAGCGTCCTAAATACGCATGCTCCATCCGCATTCCAAATCACTGTTCGTTTCGGATTGTTACGGTTTTCTAACAACAGCAACATCCACTGCCACCTCAAGATTGTCGGTGTGTAAACATCTGATCGAAAACGCTATTTTTCCACACTTAATATACGAAAAGGAAAAAGGCCCGGATGCTGATCACCCGGGCCTCTTCTAACTTTTATTATCTGCCGTTAACTCAGTTCGACTGGCGGCGCAGGAAGGCCGGAATTTCGAGCTGGTCATCTTCGTGGCTGGACTGCGGAGCAACACGTCCACGGTCATCGAGATTGCCACGACGCGGTGCATAGAGGCTGGCTTCGGCAGAAAGCGGGCGACGCTGCTGCGGCGCCGGAGCCGAGGACGTCATGTCCGACTGGACGTGATCGTCTTCTTCGCGGCGACCGAGCGAATTGGTAATCCGCTTCAGGAGGCCCATCGGGCCGCGCTCTTCCTGTACATGGCTCACCGGCTGGGCGCGGTGTTCCATTTCAGCCTTCACGACCGGCGGAAAGTCTTCCACCTTCGGCATGCGAACCGGCTCCATGACGGGATCGCGATGGATCGGTTCATGCTGAACCGGCTGGGCCATACGCGGAGCCGGCTGGCTCATGACCGGAGCGGCTGCGGCCGGCTGGTGATAGACCGGTGCAGGCTGCGGAGCCGGCTGTACCGGGCGCGTCATGACCGGAGCAGGAGCTTCTGCCGGAGGAGCTGCGAAGATGCGGCTCTGCGGACGGAACTCTTCCTGCTGCGGCTGCGGAGCCGGAGCAACCGGGGTCGGGATCGCCAGGACCTGTTCCATTTCGGCTTCTGCCTGACGGATGGTGTCGGCGATCGGATCGGCAGCCTTCGGTGCCTGGGGGGCCTGCATCACGACAGGCTGAGCTGCGGCCGGAGCCGGAGCAACGGCCGCGGAAGGACGGATAATCGGCTTCTGTGCAGCGCGCATTTCAGCCGCACGCAGGTCGACTTCGCCATGGGCGCGATCGATGCCGGTGGCAACGACGGAGACGCGGATCAGGCCTTCGAGTGCTTCGTCGAAGGTTGCGCCGAGGATGATGTTGGCATCCGGATCGACTTCTTCGCGGATGCGGGTCGCCGCTTCGTCGACTTCGAACAGCGTCAGGTCGCGACCGCCGGTGATGGAGATCAGCAGGCCCTGCGCACCCTTCATCGAGGTTTCGTCGAGCAGCGGATTTGCGATTGCAGCTTCAGCAGCCTGCAGCGCACGGCCCGAACCGGAAGCTTCGCCGGTACCCATCATGGCGCGGCCCATCTCGCGCATCACCGAGCGAACGTCGGCGAAGTCGAGGTTGATCAGGCCTTCCTTGACCATCAGGTCGGTGATGCAGGCAACGCCCGAATACAGAACCTGGTCGGCCATGGCGAATGCGTCGGCGAAGGTTGTCTTGTCGTTGGCGATGCGGAACAGGTTCTGGTTCGGGATGACGATCAGCGTGTCGACCGACTTCTGCAGTTCCTGGATGCCCTGCTCTGCCAGACGCATGCGGCGTCCGCCTTCGAAGTGGAACGGCTTGGTGACGACGCCAACGGTCAGGATGCCCTTGTTACGGGCAGCCTGCGCGACAACCGGAGCAGCACCGGTGCCGGTGCCGCCGCCCATGCCGGCGGTGACGAAGCACATGTGGGTACCGTTGAGATGGTCGATGATCTCGTCGAGGCATTCCTCGGCGGCAGCGCGACCGACTTCCGGCTGCGAGCCGGCGCCGAGACCTTCGGTGACCTGCACACCCATCTGGATGATGCGCTCGGCCTTGGTCATGGTCAGTGCCTGGGCATCGGTATTGGCAACGACGAAATCGACGCCTTCGAGCCCGGCAGTGATCATGTTGTTGACGGCGTTACCGCCACCACCACCCACGCCGAAAACAGTGATCCGAGGCTTCAGCTCGGTGATGTCAGGCTTCTGCAGCTTGATCGTCATTGTACCTTTTCCTTCTGCTTTTGGTCGCGTCGCCGAGCTGACCAATTCTTTTCCAATTCACTTTGACAAGGGAGGGGCTGTCTCCCGGGTCAAAAACTCTCTTTCAGCCACTGTCCCATGCGGGCCAAACGACCGGTTCCGTTGCCGAACGAACCGATGAGGCCGCCCTGCGAAGCATGCGTTTCCATTTCCGCCACCTGCGGATAGATGATCAGTCCGACTGCGGTGGAGAACGCCGGCCCCTTGGCTGCCGCCGGCAGACCGGAGACACCCATCGGACGACCGATGCGAACATTGCGGGCGAGAATCCGCCGTGCCGTTTCAGGCAGGCCGGTCAACTGGCTGGCGCCACCCGTCAATACGACGCGCTTTCCGACGATCGGGCTGAAACCCGACTTCTGGATGCGGTCACGAATAAGCTCCAGCGTCTCTTCGATGCGGGCGCCAACGATACGGGTAACCAGCGAGCGCGGCACCTGGGTCGGCTGATCGCGATCATCCTCACCGATCGGCGGTACGGAGATCACGTCACGTTCATCGCCACCATTGGCGAGTGCCGAACCATGTACGACTTTCATGCGCTCGGCATCTTCTATCCGAGTCGATAGGCCTCGCGCCAGATCAGTTGTGACATGATGTCCACCAAGTCCGATCGCATCCGTATGAACGAGCTTGCCTTCGCAGAAAACGGAGATCGTCGTCGTGCCGCCACCCATGTCGATTGCGGCACAGCCGAGTTCGACTTCGTCGTCGACCAAGGCGGCAAGACCGCTGGCATAGGGCGTGGCAACCATGCCTTCGACCGAAAGATGTGCGCGATTGACGCAAAGCTCCAGGTTTTTCAGCGTGATGCGCTCAGCCGTGACGAAATGCATGTCGACGCCGAGTTCATCACCATACATGGACAGCGGATCGCGAATGCCGCGCTCGCCATCGAGCGAGAAGCCGGTCGGCAGCGAATGCAGGATCGCACGGTCATGACGCTGCGACTGGTTGCTTGCCGCGACCAGAACCTTGCGCAGATCGGAATTTTCAACTTCCTGACCACCGAGATCGATGGTCGCCGTATAGACGTCGCTTGCCAGCCGGCCAGCCGAAACGTTGACGATGAGGCTATCGACGGTAAGGCCAGCCATGCGCTCTGCAGCATCGACGGCAAGCCGGATAACGCTTTCTGCAGCATCGAGATCGGCGATGACGCCCGACTTCACGCCGCGCGACCGCTGATGGCCGATGCCGATGATCTCGATGTGATGGGTGCGGCCTGGAAGGATCTGGCTTTCCTGGCGCGGCGTAAGGCGCGCAATCATGCACACGACCTTGGTCGATCCGATATCGAGGACCGACACGACGTGGCTGCGCTTGGATGACAGGGGCTTCATGCGCGACATACCGAATTGGGAGGAACCGAACATACTCACGATTTCTCTCCAGCTTTTTTCAGGGCCTTGGTGCGGGTCTCGAGCGCCTGCTCGCGACGTTCCACAGCGGCGGAAGTCAATTGAATTGTCGTACGATCCTCGAGGCGCAGGTCGACCGCGGCGATATCGCGCTCGAGCACACCCTGGTTCTTCTCAAGCTTGGCAAGCAGAGCGAGGGCCGAAGAAACCCGCTCTTCCGGGAGCTTGAGGACGATACCGTTGTCGAGATGCAGATCCCAGCGACGGCTGGAAACCCTTACATAGGCCCGTGCGCGGCTTGCGATTTCGGGCCACTTGTCCATCTCCTGCGCGAAAGATGCAGCTGCAACTTCCGCATCACGACCGACGAACAGCGGCAGGGAGGCAAACTTGTTGTCCTTGAGCGGAGCGATCACCAAACCGTTCTTCTCGATCAGCGAAAGTTCGGAACCATGCTGCCAGATCGCAAATGCCTTGCGCTCCTTGAGCATGACTTCGATCGTGCGCGGATAAACCTTGCGGACTTCGGCATATTCGACCCACGGCAGCTCCGACAGCTTGCGCCGAGCGGCATCGATATCCAGCGCGACCAGAGAGGTCGTGCCATCCAGGCCGAGCAGCTGGAGAATGTCGATTTCCGAAGTCTGGTCGTTGCCGGAGACGCGCACGTCTTCGATCGCGAAACCGACTGCAGCGGTCGTCGACTGCGCAACCACGTAACCGTGACCACCAAGAGACATGCCGTAAAGACCTACGGCAGCGAAGAATGCGAATGTAGAGAACGTGCCGGTATGCGCAGGAATATCGATCCGGCCGGTAGCAAGACTGACTGCAAAGCGCACGACGCGGCGCAGCGGACGCGGCAGGACGCGACGATCGTCTGCGCCTGCAACGCCGAAAGCAGCGCGACGATGCGATCCACCAGCCATTTTGCCGATCACCGTAGACAAGAAGCGTCCTCCACCATCCAGCGAACAAGCTCACCGAAGGAATACCCCGCATGAGCAGCCATTTCGGGCACGAGGGAGGTGGAGGTCATGCCCGGCTGAGTATTGACCTCAAGCCAGATAACTTCACCTTCGTTGGACATCCGATCATCGAAACGAAAGTCAGAGCGACTCACGCCACGGCAACCGATCGCCTCATGCGCCTTGACCGACCATTCTTGTATTTTTTGGTAAATATTCGGTGAAATTTGTGCCGGAATGACATGCATGGAGCCGCCGGCCACATACTTCGCATCATAATCGTAGAAGCCCGGCCCGGTCGGAACGACCTCGGTAACACCGAGCGCCTGACCATTCATCACGCCGCAGGTCAATTCACGACCATAGACATAACGCTCGACCATGACCTCATCGCCATAACGCCATTCGGACGACGTCACGATCTGCGGAGGATGGGACTGATCTTCGCGAACGATAACCACACCGAAAGACGACCCCTCACGAACCGGCTTCACAACATAAGGAGCCGGCATCGGATGGACATTCGTGAAATCGTTGCGGTTCATCACCAGAGCATCGGCAACCGGGATACCGGCAGCCTTGGCAACATGCTTTGCCTGTGCCTTATCCATAGCTAGGGCCGAAGCCAGAACACCGGAATGCGTATAAGGAATTTCGAGATACTCAAGAACGCCCTGGATCGTTCCGTCTTCTCCGAACGGACCATGCAGAGCATTGAAAGCGACATCGGGACGGAGATCAGACAGGACGACAGAGACATCACGCCCGACATCGACGCGAGTGACACGGTACCCCTGCCCCTCCAGCGCGTCCGCGCATGCATTGCCGGACGACAGGCTGACAGGCCGCTCGGAGGAAATCCCCCCCATCAAAACAGCCACGTGCTTGCCACTCATCCGCCACTCCTTGAAAACTTCAAATCCCGGCCTCTCAGCCGCATCGGCCTTGCAACCTGCGACTCTCACCGAACCTGACCCCAATTGGTGCAGCAAAATGGTTAACAAATCGTTTACTTTGCTTAACGACAGGAACTAATAGACTGAAAACAAATGATTATTTTGATATCGAAATGGTTAACGCGCCACTTTAAGATGCTGGAAGCTTTTGTGGCCACGCGACTTGAAGCACCCATGAACCACCTCTCATGATTCTATTCTTGGTCTGTTTTTTTTGCATTTATTGCGAGGCACAGGGTTTTCGTCGTCATAAAATTACGATACTGCCCACCCCGGCCCTCCCAAGAGCCATCAAAAAATCTTTTCTGAACTGGAATCAGTAT
>UBXM01000029.1 GCA_900469445.1 Hyphomicrobiales bacterium | reverse complement strand
GGCAGACCATTTTCTGCGCGGCCCCGGATATTCCGCTTGCATAAGGGCGGCCCATCCGATCACCGGTTCCGCCTCGCCGGTTATGCGGCCGGTGTAGCCGAAGCGGAACGGGGGGATTGTAGGCACGGGTTTTGAGGGCGGGGATGAAAAAAGGGGTAAGTGGTTGGAATTGCTTGGGTGGGGCGTTGAAATTTCCCCACCGTGAAACGTCCCCTCACTTGCGATTTCTAACACTTAGCTAACGCTAAGATGTTGAAATCACTTTCTCTCCCACAAGGGGAGAGATACCAGCGTTCGCCGTGATCTCGGCGGCCTACCTCTCCCCTTGTGGGAGAGGTTACAAAATCAGCAGCTTAGCTTCAGCTAAGTGCTAGATTTTGTTGGTGAGGGGATCGGCTCTTCCCGAAACTCTCACCCTCATTCTCCAGCCTAGGCAATCAACTCTACAGCGCCGGGCCGAGCCGGATCGGGCTTCCATCGGAAAACCGCGACAGCCGGAAGCGGGAAAGATCGTGCCCCGCCGCATTGTTCTGAATAAGATCGGCGACGATGCGGCCGATGCCGGGGCCGATGCCGAAACCGTGGCCGCTCATGCCGGTGGCGATCAGCAGCCCGTCGATCGTCTGTGCCCGGTCGACGACTGGAACGACATCCGGCATCGCATCGATCATGCCCGCCCATGTGGTTTTCAGCCGAACCGGGCCGAGATCGGGGAACAGCAGTTCGAATTCGCGCTTGACCGAGGAAAGCCCTTTTTGCGAGGGCGCAGGATTGAGGATGCGCATCCGCTCGAACGGGCTTTGCGCGTCCGCATCCCAGTTCCTCGGCGTCGTCCAGGCGTCGGGATAACCGGAAGGGGCTGCGGGCAGGTAACCGAGGCCGAACGGATTGTCGAAAAGTGCGGGCAGGTATTTGATCGCGTGGCGGAAGGCATCCGGCCCGATATAAAGCGAACTGCCGCCGCCGGGCGCCAGCGTATAACCGCCATCCTGCCGGCGGCGAAAGGCGATATGTTCGTCGACCGCCGCGCCCGCATGGACTTCCGGCATGGCTTCCGTGGCGGCAACCGTCGAGCGTACGCTGAGCTGCGGGATGGAGATCCCGTGTTTTCTGAGCAGAAGCGAGGACCATGCGCCGCCTGCGATGAGAACCGTCGACGCCGCGATCCGGCCCTGTTCGGTAATCACGCCGCTGACCTTGCCTGCCGAAATGTCGAGGCTGCGGGCGGCGCAGTTTTCCACGATCACGGCGCCCTTTCGGACGGCAAGCCGGGCAAGCGCTGGAACCGCGACCCAGGGCTCCGCCCGCATGTCGGACGGTGTGGTCATCGCGCCGTGAAACTTGCGCGCCATGCCGGGAATGAGTGTTTTCGTATCGGCGGCCGTAACGAGATGCGTGTCGATGCCGTGAAGTGCGGCGATCTTCAAAAACGCTTCGAAGGCGGTCATGTCCTTGTCCGAATTCGCCAGATAGGTGACGCCGGTCTGATTCAGACCGATATCCTCGCCGCATTCCGCGGCCAGCTCTTGCCACAACCGGCAGGCTTCGATCACGATCGGCAGCTCGTCCGCGTCACGCCCCTGTTTGCGGATCCAGCCCCAGTTGCGCGAAGACTGTTCCGCCGCGATCCGCCCCTTTTCGACAAGCGTGACCGAAACGCCCTTGTCTGCCAGATAAAGCGCGGTGGTGACCCCGATCACGCCGCCGCCGATGATCACCACATCCGCGCTTTTGGGCATCGGCCCGGGAAACTGGATCGGGTCTGCTTCGGAAAAGGGGAAGGATGGCATATCTTGAGCCTTGAGTGTCTGGATGCAATGTCATCCATTCGTAGCTAGTCGGCCAGGGGCGATCAAGGACAGAAGGCGGCCGAACAGATCGGCCGCAAGAGCGGAAATTTCGCGCGGGCGGAATGAAAAAGGCGCCTCTCGGCGCCTTTTCTGATCAATCGTCCTTCATCTTCAAGGCTGCGATGAACGCTTCCTGAGGAATGTCCACCTTGCCGAACTGGCGCATGCGCTTCTTGCCTTCCTTCTGCTTTTCCAGAAGTTTGCGCTTACGCGTGGCGTCGCCGCCGTAGCACTTGGCGGTCACGTCCTTGCGCATCGCCGAGATGGTTTCGCGGGCGATCACGTTGCCGCCGATCGCGGCCTGGATCGGGATCTTGAACATGTGCCGCGGGATCAGGTCCTTCAGCTTCTCCACCATGTCGCGGCCGCGCTTTTCGGCAGCCGAACGGTGAACCAGCATGGAAAGCGCATCGACCGGCTCGCCATTGACCATGATCGACATCTTCACGAGATTGCCTTCGCGATAGGCGTCGAGATGGTAGTCGAACGAGGCATAACCCTTGGAGATCGACTTCAGGCGGTCATAGAAATCGAACACGACTTCGTTGAGCGGCAGCTCATAGGTGAGCATGGCGCGCTTGCCGACATAGGTCAGTTCCGTCTGGATGCCGCGACGGTCCTGGCAGAGTTTCAGGATGCCGCCGAGATAATCGTCGGGCGTCAGGATCGTCGCCTTGATCCACGGTTCGCGGATTTCGCCGATCTTGACGACATCCGGCATGTCGGCCGGGTTGTGCAGCTCGCGTTCCGAACCGTCGGTCATGGTCAGCTGATAGACGACCGAAGGGGCGGTGGCGATGAGATCGAGGTCGAACTCGCGCTCCAGGCGCTCCTGGATGATTTCCAGATGAAGCAGGCCGAGGAAGCCGCAGCGGAAACCGAAACCGAGAGCGGCGGACGATTCCATTTCGAAGGAGAAGGAGGCGTCGTTCAGGCGCAGCTTGCCCATCGCGGCACGCAGGTCTTCGAAATCGGCCGCATCGACCGGGAAGAGACCGCAGAACACGACCGGCTGGGCCGGCTTGAAGCCCGGCAGCGCGTTGGCCGTCGGCTTCTTGTCTTCGGTGATGGTGTCGCCGACGCGTGTATCGGCCACTTCCTTGATCGAGCCGGTGAAGAAACCGATTTCGCCCGGACCGAGGCTGTCGACCGCAAGCATCTTCGGGGTCAGCACGCCGACGCGCTCGACCTGATATTTTGCGTCCGTGCCCATCATGCGGATGGTCATGCCCTTGGACAAAACGCCATCGAGAATGCGCACCAGAACCATGACGCCGAGATAGGTATCGTACCAGCTGTCGACCAAGAGGGCCTTGAGCGGACCCTTTTCGCCGGCTTCGCTTTTCGGCGGCGGCAACTGGTGGACGATGGCTTCCAGCACGTCGGGAATGCCGAGGCCGGTTTTTGCCGAGATCAGCACCGCCTGGGAAGCGTCGATGCCGATCACTTCCTCGATCTGTTCCTTGATCCGGTCCGGTTCGGCCGCGGGAAGGTCGATCTTGTTGAGAACGGTGACGATCTCGTGGTCGTTGTCGATCGCCTGATAGACGTTGGCGAGCGTCTGGGCTTCGACGCCCTGCGAGGCATCGACGACCAGAAGCGAACCTTCGCAGGCCGACAGCGAACGCGAGACTTCATAGGCGAAGTCGACATGGCCGGGCGTGTCGATCAGGTTGAGCACATAGGTCTCGCCGTCCTTGGCCTTGTAGTGCAGGCGCACCGTCTGGGCCTTGATGGTGATGCCGCGTTCGCGCTCGATATCCATCGAGTCGAGAACCTGCTCGGACATGTCGCGTTCGGCAAGGCCGCCTGTCGTCTGGATCAGACGGTCGGCGAGTGTCGACTTGCCATGGTCGATATGTGCGACGATGGAGAAATTGCGGATATGGTCAAGGGGCGTGCGATCGGTGCTCATGGTTCGCGCATATATCAGCGGCCCGGCTCGCCGCAAAGTGGAAAGATAAGGCTTTGTTGAGGATGTTGGCGGGATTTTGCCGCTAAAACGCGATCAGGCCTCGCGGGCCTGCGCCGCCTCGGCCTGGGCTTCGGCCGCGCCCGGCTCGGTAATGATCGCCGCATTGGGCATCTGGGCGCTTCGCACCTCGTGGCTCTCGCGCTCTTCTTCCGGCGCCGGGCCGCGCTCCTTCAGGCGCTGGGCGACGAAAATGCCGTAGGCGGAGGCGACCAGGATGATCGCATAGATATAGGTCTGCTGGCCGGTGATCGGCGCGAGGAAGGTTATGACCAGCGGCACGATGGTGGCCGCCGTCGACCATGCGACGAGCAGGGTCGAGGAGAGCGGCACGAAATCGCCCGGATTGGCGCGGTCGTTGGCATGCGCATTGGCGACCGAATAGACGGTTTCGACAGCGCCGCCGAAGATCAGGAAGACGATCATCAAAAGGATGAAGGTAGTGAAGGACACCATCAGCGCAGCGATGCCCGAGACGATGATCAGGCCGCAGGTGAAAAGCAGGATGACGCGGCGGTCGATCCGGTCGGAGACCATGCCGAGTGGATACTGGATGAACAGGAGGCCGGTCTGCATCACAAGCATCAGCAGCGCCACCTCGCCCTGGCTGACGCCGTTGAGCGTCGCGTAGATGGGGGTAAAACCCTGCACGACCATGGACAGCCCGCCGGAGGCGAGGACGCCGGCAAGGCCGACGGGCGAGATTTTCCACGCCATTTTCACATTGACGCTGACGCTTGCCGGCGCCGGCGGATTGGGCAGGCGGGTAAGCCCGATCGGGATGATGGAAAGCGCTGTGACGAAGATGACGATCAGCGGCGCGAGATTGCCTTCCACCGGCACCTGGCCGAACAGCCAGGCACCACCGCCGAGCGCTAGCACGAAGGACATGTAGAAAAACGACATCGCCCTGCCGCGCCATTCGTTGGACGCGGCGTGATTGAGCCAGCTCTGGGCTATGATGAAATTGACGTTCGACGCCGCCCCGTAGATGGCGCGGGCAAGGATCCACCAGGCGGCAGGCAGGTCGGCGGCGACAAGCACTGCGCCGATGATGACCATGGCCATGGAGCAGGCAAAAAGCCTTGCATGTCCGACGCGCTGGATCAGCGGACCGGCAAGCACGCAGCCGAGCAGGCCGCCGAAGGCGAGTGCGGGCACCGCCATGCGGGCGGCCCATGTCTCGCCATTCTGGGTCAGGACGAAAGGCACATAGGTGGCCATGATACCGCTGCCGACGGCCGCAATTGTCATCGATAGGATGATGCTGGCGATCGAGAAGGGAGAAACGCGAACCTGTGCCTGACCCGACATGCGAAAAATCTCCAGTGGCTGCGGCGCGTTGCAACCCGTCAGGCCTGCATATCCTATCGCATGACGTGCAACTATCGCACAAACGCCACGCCCGGAAATTTCTCACCTGCATGGCAAGAGGCTTGACTCCATTATAAGGGAATGAAAATCTCCAATAATGGAAAATCAGATTGCCGAGATCGAAATCGTCATTGGTGAGCGGCTGAAGGCACTGAGAGCCTCTGCCGGCCTGTCCCTTGAGCAGCTTGCGGAACGCTCGGGCGTCAGCCGTGCGATGATCTCGCGGATCGAGCGGGCCGAGGCAAGCCCGACGGCGGCACTTCTGGCCAGGCTTTGCGAGGGGCTTGGCCTTTCGCTTTCGAGCTTTTTCGCGCCCGATGCACCGGTGTCCTCGCCTTTGTCGAGACGGCAGGATCAACGGCTTTGGCGTGACCCGACCACCGGTTATCTGCGCCGTTCGGTCTCGCCGCCGGCCATGCCGTCGCCGGTCGATATCGTCGAGATCGAGTTTCCAGCAGGTGCGCGCGTCAGCTTTCCGCCGCGCGAGGAAAGCCGGGTCATGACCCAGCATGTCTGGCTGTTCGAAGGTGTGCTCGACATGGTTCTGCCGCAGGAGACCCATCGGCTGCAGCCGGGCGATTGCCTGTTCATGGATTTGGGCGATGCCTACGAATTTCATAATCCGTCAGACCGCCCGGCCCGTTATGCGGTGATCTTCAACCGCGGCCGCTGAAAGAACAAAGGCAACCACATGACCGCCACCATCCGTATTCTCGACGCCGCAGAGGCGCGCACCGTCATTCCCGATCTCTGCGAAATCCTGTCCGACTGCATCAATGGCGGCGCCTCGCTGGGCTTCATGCTGCCATTCGAGCCGCAGGATGGAGAGAGCTATTGGAACGAGATCGCCGATGAGGTGGAAAAGGGCGGCATCATTCTCGGCGTGGCAGAAGTCGATGGAAAAGTCGTCGGCACGGTGCAGGTGGGGCTGGCGTCGAAGCCGAACCAGCCGCACCGCGGCGACCTGATGAAACTTCTCGTGCATCGCTCGGCCCGCGGGCTGGGCCTGTCACGAAAACTGATGGCGGCGGTGGAGCAGGAAGCGGCGCGTCGCGGCCGCACGCTGCTGGTTCTCGACACGGCGACGGGAAGCGAGGCCGAAGCGATCTACCCGCGCTTCGGCTGGCAGCGCGTCGGCGTCATTCCCGACTATGCGCTGTGGCCGCAGGGCGGTTTCTGCGACACGACGCTGTTCTACAAACGGATCGGGTGACGGAAGGCCGGTCTTGCCGGCCTTTCGCAGTATCGTCAGTTGCCGGCCTGCAGCGTCTTGCCGAAGGCGGAGATAATGAGCCGGCTAAGTTCGGCATGGATTTCGGCTCGCGGACGGTTTGTTTCATCGCAGATCGGATCGTTTTCGCCGACCGATTTCAGAAAATCCGAGGCGTCCGGCCTGCAGGCCGGCAGAAAGCTGTAGTGATCGGCACCGTCGATGCGGGTGTAACTGGAGCCGGGAATATCCTTTGCCAGCTGATCCGCAAGAACCGCGCGCGGTATCTCGCCCTCGTTGCCGAGATTGACCAGGGTAACGGGAATGTCGATCGTCTTGACGCTTTCCGGCTTCATCACCGTGCCCATTCCAGGATCGATTGCCACGACCGAGCTTATGCGCGCGTCGCGGTTGGATTGTTCGAAAAACGTCCGGTTGATGCTGCGCAGGTCGAATGGCGAAACCTCGACGAACTCCCCGCCGGCATAACCGCGGCCACCGCGAAACCATGTGCAATCCAGCATGCCGGGTGCCTCGTCATTGCAATATCTGACGAAGGCATCGAGGTCCGGCCGCGCACCGGCCAGTTTCATCGCGGTGGAGCCGCCGAGCGAGAAGCCGAGAACGCCGATGCGGGTCTGGTCGATCGAGGCCTGCCAGCGGGGATCTGCGGCAAGCGCGGTAATCAGCACCGATATGTCCTGCGCCCGCTCCCAGATTTTCGGCGTGGCTGCCGGGGTGGAATCGCCGCTGGTCGTGCCGGGATGGTTCGGCCCGGCGACGATGTAACCGGCCTTTGCCAGTTCGGCGGCGATCCAGCCCATGCCTTCGACGCGCGAGCCGGAACCGTGCGAAAGGAGAATGAGTGGAAAGCGGCCGTCGCGGATGGTGGCATTCGCTGCGGCGGGCGTGGCCTCGAAAATCCTGTCGCGGTCGTGCTCCGCCACCTGTCCGTCGCCCTTCGACGGGTACCAGACGGTGACGGCGAGCGGTCGCGGATAATCCTGCGTAACGACGCTGATCTTGCGGACACCGACGGGGTCGGTGGCGTATGCCGTGGAGGCGGCTGCGCAAAGCGAGAGTGTGATGAACAGTGCAGTCAGTCTCATGGGTGACCTCGTGTGTTGGAGAACGAGGCAAGTGATGAGAGAGGATCGGCTTCTGTTCGACCTCGAACACGATCGAGGTCGTTTATTTTGCGCAGAGTAGCAGCCTTTTACGCGAAGGGGCTGGCCATCCTCAGCCATGTGACCTGCATGTCTTCTGAGAGATAGTCCATTCGCCGGCTGAGGAAGTCGACGATATAGGGTTGTTGGAGATGACGCTCCAGATCGGCCCGTGTTGCCCAGGTCTCGTAAAACACGAAGCGGTTACGCGCATCCCGGTCGCGGTGAACGTGATAATCGAGCGCGCCCTGTTCCTGCCTTGTCGGCGCCACCAGCGACAGAAGCATCTCTTCCAGTGCATCGGCCTTGTCCGGCTTGGCATGGGCGATGCCCACCAGGGCAAACGGCTCTTTTTCATCGGTATCGGCAAGGGGCAGGGAAGGGTTGCTCGACATGGCATTCTCCATTAGGTATGACGTACATCGTACCTATAGCCATAAAGGTACGATGTAAACCTTACCTATGGTTCATTGTGATGCCTGATACCGATAACGCTTCCGAAACGCCGCTTGAGCTCGGCTCTGTCCTGTCGGCGCTCGCCGATCCCCTGCGCCGACAGGTGATCCGCGAACTGGCCCAAGCACCGGCAGAGACTGAGCGAACCTGCGCGTCCTTCGGGTTTCCCGTTTCCAAGGCGACATTGACCCATCATTTCCGGGTTCTGCGGGAGGCGGGCCTGATAAGTCAGGTCGATAGGGGAAATAGCCGGGCCGCCTGTCTGCGGCGCGAGGAGATAGAGGGCAGCCTTCCCGGCCTTCTGGCACTGCTCGTTTCCGAAAAGCCGGTGCCGGCAGTCGAATAGGAAATTTTATCCCGCGCGCCGCGCGATCTCCAATGCGTCTTCCAGCACCATGCCCGGTTTCCACTGCGCGGCTTGCCAGCCGAAACGCCGGGCGGCCTCTATATTTTCTGAGGAGTCGTCGATGAAGGCGATGTCTGCGGGCGCGAAGCCGGCCCCTTCCGTCGCCATGCGGAAGAAGTCCGGGCTCGGTTTCTTGCAGCCGAACCTAGCCGAATAGAAGATCCCGTCGAAATGATCGGCAAGGCCGTGATCGTTCATCAGCCAGGCGGCGCGGCGATGTTCCTGGTTGGTGGCGAGATAGATGGGAAGGCCGGATTTGCGCAGCGCCGCGAGATCGGCGAGCAGGTCCTGATCCAGCCGGGAATCGTTTTCGAACCAGTAGCGGAGCAGCGTTTCCGTTTCGAGCCGTGGTGCGATCTTTTCGAGGACGGCGGTTAGGGTCGGTTCGATGGGTTTTTCGCCGATGATGATCTGCGACCAGTGGACGGCGAAAAACTCCGTCTGCAGGCGTTTTAGCGAAAGGCCGAGGTCACGTTCGATGTCGGTGAAATAGGGCAGTCCGTCCGCCGGCCTGCCATTCACCAGCACGCCATCCATATCGACCATCAGGACTTTCATCGTCTGCCATCCGTCTCGTGTCCACACGAGGCGGAAGTAGCCCGCCTGACGGCGGGCCACAAGGGTCTGCGACCTTCAGGCCTTATGGTGACGCGGCTTGCGCTCCGTCAGGAAGTAGACGAAGGCGACGGCGGAAAGCGCCACGCCGATCGTCGAGGCAAGCATCCAGCCGCCTTCGGCAAAGGCCCAGGCGCCGATCGCCGAGCCGAGCGCACCGCCGACGAAGAAAGTCGCCATGAACAGGCCGTTGAGCCGCGAGCGGAGATCGGCGCTGAGCGTATAGATCGCCCGCTGGCTGATGACGAGCGTCATCGCGACGCCGAAATCGAGCAGGATCGCCGCAATCGTCAGAAGCGCCAGCGCCGCTGTCGATCCCTCGGTGAAAATATGGGTGATCAGGAAGGCGATGCCGACCGAGAGGATGCCGAGCGCGGTTGCCGGTTTGCCGAGATCGCGGTCTGCCAGACGTCCGGCGATCGGCGAAGCGATAGCGCCGGCGACACCGACAAGCGCGAAAATGGCGATGCCCGCCTGACTCAGATTGAAGGCCGGGCTGGCCAGAACCAGCGGCGTTACCGTCCAGAACAGGCTGAAGGCGGCGAACTGACAGAACTGGTAGAAGCCGCGGCGGCGCAGGATCGGCTGGGTGGCATAAAGCACGACAAGCGAGGTGAGCAGGCCGCCATAGGTGAGCTGTGTGCGCGGCGTACGTTTCGGCAGGCGGGTAGCAAGGATGAAGCCGAGTACGACCATGACGATGGCCGACAGCCAGAAGATCACATGCCAGTTGGACAGGCCGGTGATGAAGCTCGCGACCGGCCGCGCCATCATGATGCCGATCATCAGGCCGCTGACGACATTGCCGACCACCCGGCCGCGATGTTCTTCCGGTGTGAGGCTCGCTGCGAAGGGAACGATCATCTGCACCGCAGACGAGGTAAGCCCGATGGCGAGCGATGCGAGAAGGAAGGGCAGGGCGGCGGTGAACAAAGCTGCGCCGACGAGCGAGATCGCCGTCGCCCCGATCATGATCAGGATCAGCCGGCGGTTTTCCAGCAGATCGCCCAGCGGCACGATGAACAGCAGGCCGAGGCCGTAACCGATCTGGGTCAGGGTGACGATCAGGCCGGTCAGGTGCGGCGGCAGACCGATCGCAGCCGCAATCGGGCCTGCAAGGGGCTGGGCGTAATAGAGATTGGCGACGATGAGGCCACAGGCTGCGGCCATCAGGAAGGTCAAGCCGGCGGTCATCCGGCTGTGGGTTGCCGGCGCTTCTGGCGTCGCGGACGTGATCGTCATATTGGGGGTATCCTTGAAATAGTCCGGGTATTGCTCAGTCGAGAAGCGTCATCGCCACATCGACCACGGAAAAGGTTTGTTCGCGGCTGGGGCTGGTCTTTCCCAGGACGCGAAGGCCCTGGACGACGGACAGAAGCAGCCGCGCCGTCGCATTGGGCTGGATGGAACGAGTAATGGAGCCATCCTCCTGGCCCCTGCGGATCAGCGTTTCGAATGTGGTCTCAAACCGATCCATCGAACGTTCGACGCGGCGGGCCGCCTCGTCATCGAAGATTGCCAGCTCGACGGCCGTTCCGACCGCAAGGCAGCCGCGCCGACCACCGTCGCCATGGGCACCTTCCGCATAAAAGACGAGCATGCGCCTCACGCCGTCGCGCCCGTTCGAAGCCTTGGCCAGTTCCTCGTCGAGAAGCGCATTGCGCACCTGCTTGTACCTGTCGAAACACGCAAGGAAGATCGCATGCTTGTCCTTGAATGCCTTGTACAAACTTCCGGCCGTCAGCCCCATCGCCTCACGCAGGTCGGAGATCGACGTGCCGTGATAGCCTCTTTCGCTGAACACGGTGATCGCCCTGTCGAGCGCTTCGTCGATATCGAATTCGCGTGGCCGGCCGGCGGGGCGGGCGGCAAGGCTGATGTCGATGGCCATGACAAAATCCAATTAGGGAATGATCGTTTCCAAATAAGCGCATCGTTCCCGCCCGTCAAGCGGCAGGTTTTCCGGCGATGAAGGAATTTCGGAACGGTTTCGCCCTTCAAGGGTTGGATCCCTGTCACCAACCTTGAAAGCTGGAGGACAGACATGAGCAAAAGTGACGTACAACAGGCCATCAAACGGGCCAAACGCCAGGTCGAAAACACCAGTTCCGGTGGTCACCTGGGCGGCACCTATTATGGCCAGAGCCCGGACGGCAAGACATCGTCCATGAACCACAACGTGGGCAGTAACCGGACCAATAGCGGTAGCTGACGTCACATCGCTTTGATGTCCGGAGCATGATGCGCCGGACAAAAGTTTGGAGAGCCCCGCCGCGTGCGGGGCTCTTTCGTTGTAAGCCCTCTTCTCCGCCCTCAGAAAAACAACACCCGCCTGTCGGTAATCCTCCCGCTTGCCCGTCCTTGGTGTATCGTGGCGATCTCATTCGCCGGAGGAGCTCCAGGAGGAGGGCAGGATGAAGCGCAATCAGTATCGATGGGTCATCGTTTTCGCTGGCGGCCTGATGGGCTGCGTCGCGGTGGGTGTGATGTTTTCCCTCGCCGTGTTCCTTGAACCGATCGCCCGCCAGACCGGCTGGTCCCATGCGGCGATTTCCAGCGCCATGACGCTCAATTTCATCGTCATGGGGCTGGGCAGCTTCATGTGGGGTGCGGCCAGCGACCGGTTCGGCACACGGATCGTGGTGCTGATCGGCTCGCTTCTCGCCGGTCTGGCTCTGGTTCTGGCCAGCCGGGCACAGAGCCTGTTTGCATTCCAGATCCTTTACGGCTGCCTTGTCGGCCTCTCGGCCAGTGCCTTCATGGCGCCGATGATCTCGCTCACCATGCGCTGGTTCGACAGCCATCGCAGCCTTGCCGTATCGCTCGTGTCCGCCGGCATGGGCATGGCGCCGATGACGGTCTCGCCGCTTGCCCGGTTTCTGATCGATGACTATGGCGACTGGCGCACGGCGATGCTGACGATCGGCATCGGCGCCTGGGTGATCCTGCTGCCGACCGTGCTTCTGGTCCGCAATCCGCCGACGGAAGAAGAGGTAGCCGACGGGGAGCAGGCGGAGGGCGCCGGTCTGCCGCTTGCGAAAGTCTTCCGCTCGCCGCAGTTCCTCGTGCTGGCCTTCACATTCTTCGCCTGCTGCACCGCCCATTCCGGGCCGATCTTTCATATGGTCAGTTACGCGATGTATTGCGGCGTGGCGCCCATGGCAGCCGTCTCGATCTATAGTGTCGAAGGGGCGGCAGGGCTCGGCGGCCGCATCGTTTACGGCATTGCCGCCGACAGGCTGGGCGTCAAGCCGGTGCTGATCGTCGGCCTGATGATCCAGGCGCTGGTGATCGCCGCCTATACGATGGCGACAGATCTCATGCATTTCTACGCGCTGGCGATCATTTTCGGCGGCACCTATGGCGGTGTCATGCCGCTTTATGCGGTACTGGCGCGCGATTATTTTGGCGCGCGGATACTGGGGACAGTTCTGGGAGCGGCCTCGATGTTGTCGAGCATCGGCATGGCCTTCGGGCCGCTGGCCGGCGGCTGGGCTTTCGACGCTTTCAACAATTACAACTGGCTGTTCTTCGGCTCGGCGCTGGTGGGACTGGCGGCGGTGCTGATCGCGCTCGCCTTTCCGCCGTTGCCGGGACGTGAGGACGAGAAACTGCAACCCGCATGAGCATAAAAGCAAAAAGCCCGGAAATGCTCCGGGCTTTTTGAGTGGGATCAGTGATCCTTTTTGCTGCCTGCCTTGCGTTTGGCGGGCGCGGCCGGTGTTTCGGCGGCTTCCCGCTGCAGGCGAAGCAAGCGCAATCTTTCTGTCTTTTCTTCCCGAGAGTTTACCTCGGCGGCGATGATCGCACGCGCCGTCTCATCGGTCACGGCGGCCTTTTCCCGAGCGGAAAGCTTGGTAGTGGGCGTCGTTTCGTCCTTGATCGCGGTCATGGGCTCATCCTTCCTGAAGTTTTGGGAATGCTGGAAGCAGAAATCAGCGCGCTAAAATCAGCGCGGGCGGGCGACCTTTTTCGGCGCGGGCAGGAGCCCTTCGCGCTGCATCTTCTTGCGAGCCAGCTTGCGGTAACGACGCACGGCCTCGGCCTTTTCGCGGGCGCGCTTCTCCGACGGCTTTTCGTAGGAGCTGCGAGCCTTCATTTCGCGAAACACACCTTCGCGCTGCATCTTTTTCTTCAAGACGCGAAGCGCCTGATCGACGTTGTTATCCCTGACAAGAACCTGCAAATTATATCCTTTCGATTTAAACGATGCCCTGCGCGGCCTTTCACGGTGGCAAAGCAAAAAGGCCGGGGCTTGCCCGACCTTTCCAGGACCATAAACCAAATCTCGCTGCCGGTACATCCGCGGTCAGGAGAGGCAAATGGCATCCGTCCACATTCACACATAAATACGCCAACTGTCGGCGCGGCATCGTGAAAGCGATTGAGATTGCGATGAGGCTGATATGGGGTCGCGCGCGGAAAAATCAATGAAGTCGAGGAATTAATTCCGCCGCCGCCGAGCGGTGGAGACCCGAAACGAAAAAGGCCCGGAAAGTATCTCCGGGCCTTTTCGTGTCTGAACGGATCAGAGCGCGCCGTTACGCTGCTGCATCATCATGAACGTGTCGTAGCTGTATTCGGCCACCTGCGCCCAGAGGTAGGAATCCTTCTTGAACGCCTGCTGGTGATCAAAGATCTTCTTGAAGGCCGGGCTTTTTTCCGAAAGGTCGGCATAGACGTCCATGGCTGCCTTGAAGCAGGTTTCCATGATTTCCTTGCTGAACGGCTTCAGAACCGCACCTTCCGCGACGAGCTTGCGCAGGGCCACTGCGTTATGCGCATCGTAATTGGCGAGCATGCTCGTATTGGCCGAAGCGCAGGCCGTCTTCAGGATTGCCTGATAGCTCTTCGGCAGGGCATTGAACTTTTCGAGGTTGAAGAAGGCATGCATGGCAGGGCCGCCCTCCCACCATGCCGGATAGTAGTAATATTTGGCGACCTTGACGAAACCGAGCTTCTGGTCGTCATAGGGACCGACGAATTCGGTGGCGTCGATCGTGCCTTTTTCCAGTGCCGCATAAACGTCGCCGCCGGCGATCTGCTGCGGGGTGACGCCGACCTTCGTCATCACCTGGCCGGCAAGACCGGCGATCCGCATCTTCAGGCCCTTGAGATCGTCGATGGTGACGATTTCCTTGCGGAACCAGCCGCCCATCTGCGTGCCGCTATTGCCGGCCGGCAATGCGTAAAGACCGCGGGGCGCGAGGAATTCGTTGATCAGGTCGTTGCCGCCATTGGCGAACCACGCATTCGTCATGCGGGCATTGAGACCGAAGGGGATGGCGGTTCCGAGCGCAAAGGCCGGATCCTGGCCGATATAATAATAGGAGCAGGTATGGGCCATTTCGACCGTGCCGTTGGCCACCGCATCGGCAGCCTGCAGGCCGGGAACCAGCTCGCCCGCGGCATAGGTCTGGATGTTGAAATTGCCGTCGGTCGCATCACGGACGATCTGGGCAAGCTCGTTGCCGGCGCCGAAGATGATATCGAGGCTTTTCGGGAAGGAGGACGTCATGCGCCAGGTGATCTTGGGGCTTTCCTGGGCGATTGCCGGTGCAGCCAATGTCGTTGCCGCCGCAGCGCCGATGCCGGCTGCCGTCGCCTTCTTGAAGAAATGCCTGCGATCCATCGAATTCATCCTCCCGCCTTAAGGCGCGCTTGTGGTTGTCGGCTCGTGTTAACCGCATCGGTTTGACCAAAGCGTGTCGCGATCCTTCGGCTGCACGCTTTTGCTCGGCTTGCTCCGTAAAAACTCGAAGCACCTCATAACCGATGATCTCTTGTTTTTCGTAAATGCGAAGAAGCCCGGAACCTGTCCGGGCTTCCCGTTTTGCTCATTTTCGAGGATTTACAGCGTTCCCTTGCGCTGCTGCGTCATCATGAACGTGTCGTAGCTGTATTCGGCGATCTGGTTCCACAGATAACCGTCCTTCTTGAACGCCTGCTGGCTGTCATAGATTTTCTTGAAGGCTGCGTTCTTGGCATTCAGGTCCGCATAGACTTCCTGCGATGCCTTGTAGCTCGCCTCCAGGATTTCCTGGGTAAACGGCTTCAGCACGGCGCCTTCCGAGACCAGCTGGCGCAGCGCCTTGGCGTTATGCGCATCGTAGCGGGCCAGCATGTTCTGGTTGGCGTTGGCGCAGGCGTCATGCAGGATGCGCTGGTAGCTCTTCGGCAGGGCGTTGAATTTTTCCAGGTTGAAGAAGGCGTGCACGGCCGGGCCGCCTTCCCACCATGCCGGATAGTAGTAATACTTGGCGACCTTGACGAAGCCGAGCTTCTGATCGTCATAGGGACCGACAAATTCGGTGGCGTCGATCGTGCCCTTTTCGAGCGCCGCATAAACGTCGCCGCCGGCGATCTGCTGCGGCGTGACGCCAAGCTTCTGCATCACCTGGCCGGCGAGACCGGCAATGCGCATCTTGAGGCCATTGAGGTCCGCGACCGTGTTGATTTCCTTGCGGTACCAGCCGCCCATCTGCGCACCGGTATTGCCGGCCGGCAGCGCGTAGAGGCCATGGCCGGCGAGGAACTCGTTGAGCAGCTCGTTGCCGCCGCCGACCGAGAACCAGGAATTGGTCTGGCGGGCATTGAGGCCGAAAGGCACGGCTGTCCCGAGTGCGAATGTCGGATCCTTGCCGATATAATAATAGCAGCATGTATGCGCCATCTCGACCGTGCCGTTGGAGACCGCATCGGCTGCCTGTAGACCGGGCACGATTTCGCCGGCTGCAAAAGTGTTGATGGTGAAATTGCCGTCAGAGGCTTCCTTCACGCTCGCTGCGATATCGGTACTGGCGGCCCACAGAATATCGGTATTCTTGGTGAAGGAAGAGGTCATGCGCCAGGTGATTTTCGGGCTTTCCTGAGCAATGGCAGGAGCAGCAAGAGCGGTTGCAGCAACGGCACCGGCGCCGGCAGTGGCGGCCTGACGAAAGAAATGTCTGCGGTTCATGAAAAATAGTCCTCCCAAACTGTCTGAACCCCCGGATTTCCAAGCGTTCTTAATTGCTCATAAGCTGTTTGTTTCGCGGCGGGCAAGAAGTATTTTCCGGATATTACGCTGCAGCGCAGCATGGCTTTGCGGAAATTACTGCTCGCTGTGATTGCGGAGGTGAAAGTGCGTTCTTTAGGGGCGCTCGAAGCCCGCTTGCATTTTGCAGGTGAGGGGAATAGTTTAGAATTATTCTAAATGGAGTTTTCGATGCTGACCCGCCTTTTGCCGTCCTCCCGCCGGCCATTTTCATCCCTGTCCGAAGAGGAAATCCTCGCATTGGCAATCGCCTCCGAAGAGGAGGATGCACGCATCTATCTCGGTTATGCCGATGGCCTGAGGGATCAGTATCCGGCGTCTGCAAAAGTGTTCGAGGACATGGCCGAGGTCGAGCAGACCCACAAGAATTCGCTGATCGAGATTTTCAGGGCACGGTTCGGTGAGCGCATCCCGCTGATCCGTCGCGAACATGTCCAGGGTTTTTACGCCCGCAAGCCGGACTGGCTGAGGAAAAACCTGCCGCTGGAGACCGCCCGCGCCGAGGCGGAAGCCATGGAACAGCAGGCCGCCCGTTTTTACCGCGAGGCGATAAAGCACGTATCGGATGCCTCGACACGCCAATTGCTCGGTGATCTGGCGCTGGCGGAAGAGGGGCATGAAGACATTGCCCGCATGCTGACCGAAAAGCACGTCTCGGAAGAAGCGCGCGGCGAGGAAGAAGAAACCGCCCGCCGCCAGTTCATCCTCACCTATGTTCAGCCGGGTCTTGCCGGATTGATGGACGGATCGGTCTCGACGCTGGCGCCGATCTTCGCCGCCGCCTTCGCCACCGGCGACACCTGGTCGACCTTCCTGATCGGACTTTCGGCATCGGTCGGCGCCGGTATCTCGATGGGCTTCACCGAAGCGGCTCATGACGACGGCAAGATTTCCGGCCGCGGATCGCCGCTCAAGCGCGGTCTCGCATCCGGCATCATGACGACACTCGGCGGTCTCGGCCACGCACTGCCTTACCTCATCCCGCATTTCTGGACCGCGACGATCGTTGCTGCCGTCGTCGTGTTCTTCGAATTGTGGGCGATTGCCTTCATTCAGAACCGTTATATGGAAACGCCGTTCATGCGCGCGGTTTTCCAGGTCGTGTTCGGCGGTTCGCTGGTGCTGGCTGCCGGTATCTTCATCGGCAATGCCGGATAAGCGGGTTTACGCCGCTTCGCGTTCACCTGTCTCGAGCGGTGCCGTCAAGGTAAAGACGGCACCCTTGTCATTGTGCAGTTCCGATCGCCCGCCGAGTTGGCGCACGAAGCTCGAAATAAGCTTCGTGCCCATGCCGGTGGTGCGGGTATCTTCGGCAATTCCCGGCCCGTCGTCGCGGATTGTCAGCTTGAGCTCGCCGCCGTCCCGATGCAGGCGGACGGTCAGCTTGCCTTCGCTGCGGCCGGAAAACGCATATTTGAAGGCGTTGGAAACGACCTCGTTGATGATCATCCCGAGTGGCAGTGCCTGATCGCGGTCGAGCGCGATGGGCGCCAGATCGAGATCGATCTTTACCGGCATGTCGTAGCCTGAGGCGATGTCGGAGATCAGCCGGGTCGCATAGGGCGCAACCTCCACTTCCTCGAACTGATCGGTATTGTAGATCTGTTCATGCACGGCGATCATCGCGCTGATCCGCCGCGCCATGTCGTCCCGCGCGTCCTGCGGCAGACGCTGCAGCCGCACAAGTGCCAGCACCGCCTGCAGATTGTTCTTCACCCGATGGTGGATTTCCCGCAGCAGGAAACGATTGCGCTCGACGGCGTGCTCCAACTGCTCATTGCGTGACGCCGTTCGATAGAGCAAAGCGTAGATCCAGAACGAGGCGCCGACCAGAACCGCCATCAGCGGCACAACGAACAATGCGTCGCCTAAAAGATTGCGCCAGAACTGGTCGAGAACTTCCTGGCGCTCGATTGCCGCAAGCGCGACCAGCGGCCAGTCCTGCACCTTCCAGAAGGCGACGATCCGGGCAAAACCATCGATCTGCGACACCGGATTGTGGTAGAAGCCGCTCGCCTTGTCACGCGTCAGCGGATACCACTCCGTCGTGCTCAGATTGATCGGTTTTTGCGCTGATGGCCGCCGCGCGACCAGCCATCCGTCGTCCCGGATGACGGAGATCGTCGAATTCGGCCCGAGATTCATCGATGACCAGAACCGGTCGAGATTGTCGTTCGGAATGGTGATCGAGGCGACACCACGGAAATCGCTGCCGGTGCCGATCCGCCTTGCGATGATGAAGGCCGGCTTCCCGGCTCTTTCGTTGTCGAGCAGCCGGCTGAAGGTCAGGGCCTCCCCTTCCTTGAGCCGCATGAAATAGGCGCGCTCGGCATGATCGGGCAGAACATCGTCGGGAGCGCTTGAAAAGCGTGTCTGGCCGTCCTGGTCGAGAATGGCATATTCGAAACCGACCGGCAGCTCTCCGACGGCCCGTTCCAAGTCGAGGATCAATTCGGCGGAACTATCGATCGGCCGCCCGCTGATCGCGGCCTCGATGCGGCGAAGCGCAAGGTCGCTTGCCTCCATCATCCATTCCATGTGGGCGGCGACCACATGAGCGGATGAGACGGCGCGCGCTTCTCCCTCGCGAAGCGCATTGTTGTAATTCTCGTAAACGGTAAGCGTGCCGAAACCCAGGACGACAGCTGTCAGTACGCCGGCAAGCCAGAGCGGCAGAGTTGGTCGGGCTGAACCATGGGGTCGTATCAGGCCTGTCAATCGATCGTTCCGCACTTGCAGGCCTCCGTCGCAGAAAGAGCCGCACTGCCGAGGGCAGGGCGGGGAGCTTTCCGATTCTCGAAAGAGTAGAGAGAACAACCCGCTACTGCAAGCAGAGCGGGTTATATGCTTAATGACTTATGTTCGTTGCCGGATCAGCGCAGCGCGCCGACAAGCAGATCGCGGCCATTTTCGATCGTGACCCAGCGTCCGGTATTGAAGGTCGCCTGACGCTTCAGGAACGTATAGGGCGTCTGGTTCCAGGCAAGAACGTCGTTGTCGAGATTGTCGAGAATGAAATCGCCATCGGTGGTGCGCAGGGTCAGCACCGCATGGCCTTCGCCGTCCGGCTTGCGCACGACGGTGATGAGGAGATCGGAAAGCGCAAAGCCGAGACGGGCCAGTTCCTTGCGCTTCTGCAGGGCATAGTCTTCGCAATCGGCAAATACGGTCGGATAGGTCCAGTATTCCTCGATGCCATAGGCTTCGAGATCCGTGCGGGCGATATAGCGGGCGTTGACCGCGCGGTTGACGTCGCGAACGACGTTCCAGGCGTGGTCATCCATCCGTGCGGCCGGTGTCGAACGGCTTTTGACATTGCACTCGGCCGGCAGACGCTGGCAGAATTCGTAATGGCCGATCGGCTGCGACGTCACCGCACCGGTTACCATTGCATTCGTCGCCTGCGGAGCCGGTATGGCGGCACCGGCAGATGCAAGCACAGCAGCGAGGATCACGGCTACATGCCGCACCTTCAGGGCTAAATTCATTGACCCGTCCCTTAAATTCCTAACAAAAAGTTAAGAGGTGTTAAGGGGCAGAGTCAATTGTTCAGCTTTTGTTAAGGTGAGGCTCTTTGAGAATATGGTTAAGACTGCGGCTTTTGTGTCTCAGCCCAATTTTTCATCATCGATAAGTAAGCTGGTCACCGCTGCCTGCATCTTTTCCAGATCCTGAGGGCGCGACAGCCGGTGGTCGCCGTCGCGGATCAGTGTCATCACGACATCGTCGGCCGGCAGGAATTCCATCAGCTTGAGGGCGTGTTTGTAGGGCACGTCGGGATCCGCCATTCCCTGCAGGATATGGACCGGGCAGCCGGTTTCGATCATGCCCGAAAGAACACGGTTCTTCTCACCGTCTTCCATCAGGGCGCGCGTATAAATGTTCGGTTCGGGACTGTATTCGGAATGCTCTTCGAAATAGCCGCGCTCCGCCAGCGACTGGCGTTCCTTGTCGGTCAGTTCCGGTTCGATCAGCTCGCTGGTGAAATCCGGCGCAGGCGCGATCAGCACAAGGCCGGCGACTTTCGGGCCTGTTGCGCGCTTCTTGAGTTCCTCGACCAGGCGCAGGGCAATCCAGCCGCCCATCGATGACCCGACAAGGACGACGCTCTTCGGCGATTTGGCATCGATGACCGCGATGCTCTCCTCGAGCCAGCGCGAGATCGTGCCGTCACGGAATTCGCCTCCCGATGCGCCGTGGCCGGAATAGTCGAAACGGATTGCGGCCGAGCCGAGCTTTTGCGCCAATGCATCGAGCACGACGGCCTTGGTGCCGGTCATGTCGGACCGATAGCCGCCGAGCCAGACAAGCGCCGGCTTCTCCGCTCCCGTCGTTGCGGCCCGGTGGATGATGGCGATCTGGCGGGCATCCGTTCCCGTTCCGACAGTAATGGTGGTGGCTTTTGCAGCGGTTATCTCGGTCATGATCTCACTCCTGTAGGTGACGGGAGCTATAAATCAGATTTTAACCGCTTGTCAGGAGGTGATTTTTTCGCGCCGTCATGCTATTGACATCCATCCGGTAATGACGACATTCCGCTCGGCTCGGTGCCGCGCGCGAATTTCGTCGTTGCCTGTGCCCGAAAACGATCTAGGAGAATACGACCATTCGCAGACCATTCAAAGCCGATGCCCCCGTCAAGGAAGGCCCGCGCTCCAACCGGGAAATTCGCATTCCCAAGGTCCAGCTTATCGACGCCGAAGGCCAGAATCTCGGTACAGTGAACACTGACGAGGCTCTTCGGATGGCCGAGGAAGCGGGACTGGACCTCGTAGAAATCTCGCCGAACAATGATCCGCCAGTGTGCAAGATCCTTGACCTCGGCAAGCTGAAATATGCGAACCAGAAGAAGGCCTCTGAAGCTCGCAAGAAGCAGAAGGTCGTCGAAGTCAAAGAAATCAAGATGCGCCCGAACATCGACACGCATGACTATGACGTGAAGATGAAGGCGATGAACCGGTTCTTTGAGGAAGGCGACAAGGTTAAGGTAACGCTGAAGTTCCGCGGCCGCGAAATGGCCCACCAGGAACTCGGCATGAAGCTTCTCCTGCAGGTCAAGGAAGATACGCTGGAAATCGCCAAGGTTGAGGCTGAGCCCAAGCTTGAAGGTCGCCAGATGATGATGGTGCTGGCGCCGAAATAAGCGCCGCACTCCCCGCCTGGAGGAACCGTAAGGTGGCGGGCATGCCGGTTTTCCGACCGGTTCTCGAGGAGGATTTCCCCCATTGCACTTTTGACCGACTGCGGTTATAAGCGCGCGTCCGAACGGTCCGGCAGGGCATGCCGTGGCCGTTCTAAATGCTTGAAGCTGACCTCGTCAGTCGGCTTCGATACAAGAATGGAGTAGCAAAATGCCCAAGATGAAGACGAAGTCGTCTGCCAAGAAGCGGTTCAAAGTCACCGCCACCGGCAAGGTCGTTGCAGCTGCCGCCGGCAAGCGCCACGGCATGATCAAGCGTTCCAACAAGTTCATCCGCGATGCACGCGGTACGATGGTCCTCGCTGAGCCTGATGGCAAGAAGGTCATCAAGAACTATCTGCCCAACGGTCTCTGAGACTGATCGGCTATTTGGAACAGTTTAAGGAGATCATGACATGGCACGCGTAAAACGTGGCGTAACTTCCCGCGCCAAGCACACCAAGACCCTCAAGGCAGCCAAGGGCTTCTACGGCCGCCGCAAGAATACCATCCGCGCCGCAAAGGCTGCTGTTGACCGTTCGCGTCAGTTTGCAACCCGCGACCGTCGCGTCAAGAAGCGCAATTTCCGCGCTCTGTGGATCCAGCGTATCAACGCTGCTGTCCGCGAATCCGGCCTGACCTACGGCCGCTTCATCGACGGCCTGAACAAGGCTGGCATCGAAGTCGACCGCAAGGTTCTGTCCGACATGGCTATTCATGAGCCGGCAGCATTCGGCGCTCTGGTTGAAGCTTCCAAGAAGGCTCTGGCCTATCTGAAGAACACCGGTAACGCCAACGAGTTTGAGAGCGCGGTTAAGTAACCAGCGCTTCCCAGGCTTTTTCGAGCTTTATTGATTTTGGGAAACCCGCGCTGGTTTGGGCTGGCGCGGGTTTTTCTTTTGCCCGTCATCTCGTCGCTATAGCTTGTCTCTCCGAGCATAAACGGAAGAAACCATGTCCGATCTGGAAAACCTGAAAACCACGCTTCTGGCGGAAATCGCTGCCGCCGCCGACGAAACGGCGATAGAGGCCATCCGTGTCAACGCCATAGGCAAGAAGGGTTCGATCTCCGAACTCCTGAAAACGCTGGGTTCGATGACGCCGGAAGAGCGCCAGACCCGCGGTGCGGAAATCAACGCGCTGAAGAACGAGATCACCGAGGCAATCACGACACGCAAGACGGTGCTGAAGGACGCGGCGATCGACGCGCGCCTGAAGGCCGAGACGCTTGACGTTTCGCTGCCGGTCCGCTCCTCGCCGGCCGAACGCGGCCGTATCCATCCGATCAGCCAGATCATCGACGAGATTACCGCAGTCTTCGCCGACATGGGTTTCTCGATCGCCGAGGGCCCGGATGTCGAGACCGACTATTATAACTTCACCGCGCTGAATTTCCCCGAAGGCCACCCGGCCCGCGAAATGCACGACACCTTCTTCTTCCAGGCGGACGAAAAGGGTGAGCGCAAGGTGCTGCGCACGCATACCTCGCCGGTTCAGGTCCGTACCATGGAAGCGCAGGATCCGCCGATCCGCATCGTCATTCCGGGCAAGACCTATCGCCAGGACAGTGACGCCACCCATTCGCCGATGTTCCATCAGGTCGAAGGCCTTGTCATCGACAAGAAGTCGAATGTCGCCAACATGCGCTGGATCCTGGAAGAGTTCTGCAAGACCTTCTTCGAAGTGCCGTCGGTGACGATGCGCTTCCGTCCGTCCTTCTTCCCGTTCACGGAGCCGTCCTTCGAGGTCGACATCCAGTGCGACCGCTCCGGCCCGATCGTCAAGTTCGGCGAAGGCACCGACTGGATGGAAATTTTGGGCTGCGGCATGGTCCACCCGAACGTGCTGCGTTCCGGCGGTCTCGATCCGGATGAATATCAGGGCTTTGCCTGGGGCATGGGTCTCGACCGCATCGCCATGCTGAAATACGGCATGCCGGACCTGCGCGACTTCTTCAACGCCGATGTCCGCTGGATGAACCATTACGGCTTCCGCCCGCTCGACATGCCGACGCTGTTTGGTGGTTTGAGCCAGTAACCGGAACCCCGACGAACGGGATAGCCCATGAGCGAGATGGTGACGCGACAGGATAGGGTTCATCGAGGCGGGTGCCGTTGCGGCGCCATCCGCTTCGAGGCGAACGCCGATCCATTCTATACCAGCTATTGCCATTGTGGTGATTGCCGACGCGCGAGCGGCGCTCCGGTCGCGGCCTTTGTCGGCTTCCGCGCCGAGGATGTGACGTTCGAGGGTACGACAGGTTCGACTTACGGCAAGGCACCGGTGAGCCGCAGCTTCTGCGGTACCTGCGGCGCGCCGATCGCCTATACGGACGAGCGGATCGCCGACCAGATCTTCTTCATGCTCGGCGCCATGGATGCGCCGGAAAATTATCCGCCTCGCGTGCATGGCTATGTGCGCGAAGAGCTTCCCTTCTTCCATATCGATGATGGCCTGCCACGGATGGAAACAATGACCGCGCCAAGGCCTTCAGGAGACGACCAATGAAATTCACGCTTTCCTGGCTCAAGGATCATCTTGAGACCGATGCCACGCTGGAGCAGATCTGCGAGCGCCTGACGGCCATCGGCCTCGAAGTCGAGGATGTCGACGACAAGGCGGCCTACAAGCCTTTCGTTATCGCGAAAGTTCTGTCGGCGGAACAGCATCCGGAAGCGGACCGTTTGAGGGTTCTTTCCGTCGATGCCGGTCCTGACGTCAACGGCGGCAAGCCGCTGCAGGTCGTCTGCGGTGCGCCCAATGCCCGCGCCGGTCTGATCGGTGCGCTGGCACGTCCGGGCGACTATGTTCCGGGTCTCGACGTGACGCTTGGCATAGGCAAGATCCGCGGTGTCGAAAGCCACGGCATGATGTGTTCCGAGAAGGAACTCAACATGTCGGACGAGCATAACGGCATCATCGACCTGCCCGAAAATGCGCCGGTCGGCACGTCCTTTGCCGCTTACGCCGGTCTCGACGATCCGATGATCGAGATCAACCTGACGCCGAACCGCCCGGACTGCACATCGATCTACGGCATCGCCCGTGATCTGGCGGCGTCCGGCCTCGGCACCCTGAAGGTTCCGGCAGCGCCTGCGCTGAAGATCGAGGGCGAAACCTCGGTTGGCCTTTCGATCGATCTCGATGATGTAAAGCTTTGCCCCGGTTTCGGCCTGCGCCTCGTGCGCGGCGTCAAGAACGGCCCGAGCCCGGCATGGATGCAGACCCGCCTCAAGTCGATCGGCCTTCGTCCGATCAACGCGCTGGTCGACATCACCAACTACATGACCTTCGATCAGGGCCGTCCGATGCATGTCTTCGACGCTGCCAAGGTCAAGGGTGATCTTGTCGTCCGTCGCGCCAAGGAAGGCGAGACGGTGCTGGCGCTCGATACCCGCGAATACAAGCTCGGCCCCAACAACGTTGTCATCGCCGATGACAACGGCGTCGAATCGATCGGCGGCATCATGGGTGGTGAACATTCCGGCTGTGACGAAAACACCGTCGATGTGCTGATCGAGAGCGCCCTGTGGGACCCGATCAACATCGCGAAGTCCGGCCGCACGCTCGGCATCATCACCGATGCGCGTTACCGCTTCGAACGTGGTGTCGATCCGGAATATATGGTTCCCGGCCTCGACCGCACGACACAGCTGGTTCTGGATCTCTGCGGTGGTACGCCTGCGCAAGCCAAGATCGTCGGTTACAAGGGTTTTGAAGCCAAGACCGTCGAATTCCCCTTCTCGGAAGTGAAGCGCCTGACCGGCCTGGAAATCTCGGCTGACGAAAGCCGTGAAATCCTTACCCGTCTCGGCTTCACTGTCGAAGGTTCAGGTGAGCGTGTTTCCGTCAAGGTCCCGTCATGGCGTCCGGATGTGGACGGCAAGGCCGATCTCGTCGAGGAAGTCATGCGCATCCATGGCGTCGACAACATCAAGCCGGAGCCGTTGGAAAATCTCGGTGCGGTGAACGGCAAGATCCTCACCACGCTGCAGATCCGCACCCGCACGGCCAAGCGCGCGCTTGCCTCGCGCGGCATGCTGGAAGCCGTTACCTGGTCCTTCATTCCGGAAGACCAGGCCAGGCTTTTCGGCGGCGGTTCGGCAGCGCTCAAGCTCGCAAACCCGATTGCGGCCGACATGTCGGATATGCGCCCGTCGCTTCTGCCCGGCCTGCTGACGGCTGCCCAGCGCAATGCCGACAAGGGTTTTGGCGATGTGGCGATCTTCGAGGTGTCTGGCACTTACGAAACCGACACGCCGGAAGGCCAGCGTCGTGTTGCCGGCGGCATCCGTCGCGGCACCGCCTCGATCAATGGCGCCGGCCGCATGTGGTCGAACGCGACGAAGGGCGGCGGCAAGCCGGTCGACGTTTTTGACGCCAAGGCCGATGCGCTCGCCGTGATCGAAGCGTGCGGCCTGCCGATGGGCAATGTCCAGATCGAACAGGGCGGCCCCGCCTGGTATCACCCGGGCCGTTCCGGCACGATCAAGATGGGTCCGAAGGTCGTTCTCGGTTATTTCGGTGAGTTCCACCCGAAGACGCTCGGCGCGCTCGATGTCTCCGGTGCTCTTTGCGGTTTCGAAGTCTATCTCGACGCCATGCCGGAACCGAAGAAGAAGGCGACCCGCACCAAGCCGGGCCTCGAGCTCTCGCCCTTCCAGGCGGTCAAGCGCGACTTCGCCTTTGTTGTCGGTTCCGAAGTGGAGGCCGGCGCGATCATCAAGGCGGCAACCAGCGCCGACCGCAAGCTGATCACCGGCGTCAACGTCTTCGACATCTTCGAAGGCGCGTCGCTTGGCGAAGGCAAGAAGTCGGTCGCGATCGAGGTTCTCATCCAGCCGGTCGACAAGACCCTGACGGACGAGGATTTCGAAGCCCTGACCGGCAAGATCGTCGCCAATGTCGAAAAGACCACGGGCGGCGTGCTGCGCGCCTAAAGCGCGCGCTGATATCGCCATTCCTGGGTTCTGCCGCCGTAGCCATAAGCTGCGGCGCGCACATCCTGGACATAGATATAGCTTTCCTCGTGCAGATTGCCGAGGAGGTGTTCAAAGCCTTCAAAGGCCGCCTGAATATAGGCGGCCTTTTCGCTTTTCGTGTTGGTCTCGTCGGTGATCTTGATGTCGAAATAGACGCTCGACTTGCCCTGTTCCGCGAGTGTCCGGCCGCCGGCAATCCAGTCGCGCGGATCCACATAATCGATGGCGATCGCCGTCACCGCCGGGTCCTTGCCAAGGATGCGCTCGGTCAATTCGGTCAGCATGGTGGCGATGGCGCGGGTCATCTCGTCGGAGCGTTGGCCGCTGACTTTGACATTCAGGATAGGCATGTTTTTCTCCATTGATTAGCTATGCAACTATATGGGTTTGACTTATGGCAGATGGCTGCCGATCGACCTTGCCTGCTCGACGAAGCCGGCAAACGTGCCGTCGCCAAGTTCGCCCTTCAGCCGCGCGGTAACCCTGCCGCTCGCATCGTTCAGACCATCCTTCAGCGCCAATGCAGCGAGCGTCGGATAAATTTCAGACTCGCGGCCATCCTGTTTCGTCGATCGCCGTTCAAGCAGGCCACGAGCCACAAGACCATCAACCGCGCGAGTCGCGGTCGCCCGCGCGATCCGCAATGTCTCGGCCAGTTCGCTATGCAGCATGCCAGGCTTTGCCAGAACCGCACGCAGTGTGAATGCCTGAGACGGTGTGAGGTCGAAGGGCTTGAAAGCTTCCGACCAGACACGTTCCAGCTGGCGTGCCAGTGCGGTCGTGTTGAAATAGAGGCAATGATCGAACATGAGGGGAGCATAGCAGATATGATTGCATATGCAATTAATTTTATTCGAGCGGATTTTGGATGAAAAACGGGTGGTGAGAACGATCATTCAGATATTAGTCTGTCCCCCTTTGGAGGAAGGCGAATGCGCAAGCCGAATTCGATGAAAGGCCTTGAAGACCTGGGCCGGGTGCGGTTGTCGAAGAATTTCTTCTTCCGCGATTTCCTGCATTCCGAAATCGCGGATTTCTACCGTATCCCGAATATTCCCGATGATCCGGAGCTGGCGATCGAGGCCGGAAAACATCTCTGCGAGGAATTGCTGGAACCGTTGCAGGCGACGTTCGGGCGGCTGCATGTCCGCTCCGGTTACCGGTCGCGGGAGGTCAACGAATTCGGCAACAGGAACAAGCTCAACTGCTCGACCAATGCCGCGACGGCTGCCGATCACATATGGGACATGCGTGACACCGATGGCTGTATGGGCGCGACGGCCTGCGTCGTCGTGCCGTGGTTGGTCGTCGATAGCTGCGATCACGAAGGAGACTGGCAGAAGCTGGCATGGTGGATCCATGACAACCTGCCTTATGCCTCGCTCTGCTTTTTCCCGAAGCTCTGGGCCTTCAACATCCAATGGCACGAGCGCCCGGTGCGGCGGATCATGAGTTATGTCGCGCCGCGTGGTGTCCTGACGAAACCGGGCATGGCCAACCATGAGGGTGACCATTCCGGATTTTATGCGGGTTTCCCGAAGCTGGAAGAACCGGTCAGGAATGCAGGTGATAGACCTTGTTGACGATCAGCCAGCGGCCGTCGACTTTCAGGAGGGATAGATAATCCGAAAACCGCATTCCGGCGAATTCGTCGACAACCTTTACTGTTGCCGCATCGCCGGTGACATCGAGCGCCTCGATCTGGATCAGTGGCTGCGACCCGGCAACCGTCGGGCCTTCCGACGCTACGGCATCGATGAACTCGTTGAGTGACATCCACTCGACCTTGCCCTGGTAATTGCCGATGATCGAGGCATTGGGATGAAAGGCTTTTCTGAGTGCGCCCGCATGGGCAAGCGCCATTCCATCGACATAGAGATGCACGACGGCTTCGACTGATTGTTCTTCCGACATCGCTGAAATCCTCCCGCCTGCGACTATAGCAAAGCCGCAAGCGGGAGCAACGTGGCGTTGTGAGATGTCAGCGTTTCGGCGTCCATGCCGCAGCCGCGCCATAACGCGCGCCGGCGATCTTTTCGGGCGAGAGCATGTCGTCGAGCTTCGCGATTTCCTCCGTCGTCAGTGTCACATCGGCTGCCGCCGCGTTCTGCTCCATGTTGGGGATTTTACGTGCGCCCGGAATGGGCACGATGAAATCCTCCTTGGCAAGAACCCAGGCAAGCGCCAGCTGGGCGGCGGTTACACCCTTCTGGGCCGCCATCTCCTCGACCAGTTTTACCAGTGCCAGATTGGCGGCCATGTTGTCGGCTTCGAAACGAGGCATCTTGCTGCGCAGGTCGCCGTCGCCGAAATCGGCCGTGCTGGTGATCTTGCCGGTCAGGAAACCACGGCCAAGCGGGCTGAAGGGCACGAAACCGATGCCGAGCTCGCGGCATGTGTCGAGGATGTCGCCTTCGGGATCACGGGTCCAGAGTGAATATTCGCTCTGCAGCGCGGAAATGGGGTGAACCGCATGCGCCCGGCGAATGATATCGGCGCTGGCCTCGGAAAGGCCGAGCGCCTTCACCTTGCCTTCCTTCACCAGATCGGCCATCGCCCCGACCGTCTCTTCGATCGGCACGTCGGGATCGACGCGGTGCTGGTAGAGGAGGTCGATGACATCGACACCGAGGCGCTTGAGCGAAGCTTCGGCAACCTCGCGCACATGGTCCGGCCGGCTGTCGAGGCCGCTCATTGCAGCCGAATCCGACTTGCTCGGGTCGATCCTGAAACCGAACTTGGTGGCGATGACGACCTGATCGCGATAGGGTTTCAGCGCCTTGCCGACCAGTTCCTCGTTGACGAAGGGGCCATAGACTTCTGCCGTATCGAAGAAATTGACACCAATTTCCACGGCGCGATGAAGGGTCTTGATCGACGTTGCCTCGTCCTGTCCGCCATAGGCATGGCTCATGCCCATGCAGCCGAGGCCGATGGCCGACACTTCCAGAGTTTGACCAAGCTTGCGTTTCTTCACGGTGATCATCCTTTTGAAATCGAAGAGCCGGATCAACCGGCAATGACGGAAACATAGGAGGACAGACAGCGCAAGAAAATTGCTGCAATCAGATCATGCCTGTTCTAAAATTTAGAACAATGAATAGAAACCAGCTCTCCCAACTCGCCGTTTTTGCCGCCGTCGCGGAGGCTGGCAGTTTTCGTGGCGCCGCGCGTGAACTCAATATCGCGCCCTCGGCCATCAGCCATGCCATCACCTCTCTGGAAGCGGGTCTCGGCCTGAGACTTCTGTCGCGCACCACGCGCAGCGTCGCTCCGACGGAAGAGGGGCGTCGCCTGCTCGACACATTGGCGCCGGCGCTTGGGGATATCGGTGCGACATTGGATAGTCTTGCCGAACAGGCCGGCCGCCCGGCCGGGCCTTTGCGGGTTACCATGACGAGGCTTGCCGCCGAGGATCTGATCGTCCCGCGCCTTGGTGAATTCCTCCGGCTCTATCCTGAGATCGAGCTGGACATCACCGCTGATGATCGGTTCGAAGATATTGTTGCGGGTGGCTATGATGCCGGATTGCGCCTCGGGGAACATCTCGAGGCGGACATGATCGCGGTGCGGGCCGGGCCGCCATTAAGCGGTGCAGTGGTCGCGTCGCCGCGTTATTTCGAGGACCACCCGGTTCCGCTTCACCCCCACGATCTTTTGACGCATCGCTGCATTCGCAGGCGCTTTGCCAGCGGCCGTATCTACCGCTGGGAGCTGGAACGACAGGGCAAGCTCGTTGTGGTCGATGTCCGCGGTCCACTGATCCTCAGCGACCAGACATTGATCCGCGCGGCCGCACTCGATGGCGTGGGGCTTGCCTATATTTTCGATGAGCGGATCAGGGACGACGTGCGCCAGGGGCGGTTGATCCGTGTCCTGGAGGACTGGTGCGATCCGTTCGACGGCTTCTACATCTATTACCCCTCCCGCCAGCAGATGCGCCCGGCGCTGAGGGCCTTTGTCGACTTCTTCCGCCACAAGGCGTGAAGGCCGACCTGATGAACGGCGCGATTGACCGCGCCGTTCGATGCAGCCCGTTCGTCAGGCGCCGGCGTCGTTCAAAAGCGCCATCTGATTGCTGGTGAGCTTGAGATTGCCGGCCGCGATCAGCGTGTCGAGCTGACGGATGCTGGTGGCGCTGGCGATCGGCGCGGTCACGCCGGGGCGCTGGGCGATCCAGGCGAGTGCCACGGATGCCGGCTGCGAATGGGTTTCCGCAGCCACCTCATCCAGTGCAGCAAGGATGCGCGTGCCACGGGCATCGAAGTATTTCGCCACCATGCCGCCGCGGTTCTTGTTGGCCTCGGCTTCCGCCTTGCTCTTGTATTTGCCGGTAAGGAAGCCGGAGGCGAGGCTGAAATAGGTGATGACGCCGATATCCTGCGCATTGCAGAGATCCGCCAGCGGTCCATCGAAGCCTGAGCGATCATAGAGATTATATTCCGGCTCCAGCACGTCATAACGCGGCAGACCGGCCTTTTCTGCTGCCGCAAGCGACGCCTTCAGCTGGTCGGCGTCGAAATTGGAGCAGCCGATCGCGCGGATCTTGCCCTGTTCCTTCAGCTTGGCGAAAGCGGCCAGCGTTTCCTCATGCGGCGTCTGCGGATCCGGCCAATGCGAGAGATAGAGGTCGATATGGTCGGTCTGTAGGCGCTTCAGCGAGTTTTCGACGGCGTCGATGACACGTGCTCCGGCAAGTCCTTTTTCCATCGCGCTGCCCTGCGGCGTCGAGCCGACCTTGGTGATGATCACCGCCTTGTCGCGCGACCGGCCGGATTGCTTCAGCCACTTGCCGATGATCGTTTCGGATTCACCGCCGGCATTGCCGGGCACCCAGCCGGAATAACAATCGGCGGTATCAATCGTGTCGAACCCGGCATCGAAAAACCTGTCGAGCAGTTCGAAGGAGGTTTTCTCGTCTGCCGTCCACCCGAAAACGTTACCGCCGAAAACGACGGGCGAAATGGAAAGGCCGGTCCGGCCAAGTACGCGCAGATCCATGATAGTCTCCAATGTCTATTGCAGGATGAGAGCCGGCGAGTGCCGGCTCTTTTGATCTAGGGACGCGATGTGACGTTCGCACCGCTTGCCCGGTCACGATGATGTTAGTCGTTCCCCTCAGACGTCTTGCCTCAGGTGGCGTCGTCGAGCAGCTTCATCTGGGCGTCGGTCAGTTTCAGCTTGCCGGCGGCAATGATCGCGTCGAGCTGTTTGAGGCTGGTGGCGCTGGCGATCGGCGCCGTGATGCCGGGGCGTGCGGCAACCCAGGCGATCGCGATCGTTGCCAGGCTTTCGCCGGTTTCCACTGCCACCTGATCGAGTGCCGCCAGCACTTTTGTGCCCTTGTCATTCAGGTAATCCGGAATGCGGTAACCGCGGGCGCTGCCCGTTGCATCTTCCGGCTTGCGGTATTTTCCGGTGAGGAAACCGGCGGCCAGCGCGTAATAGCTGATCACGCCGATATCTTCCGCGATGCAGAGATCGGCAAGCGCCCCCTCGAATTTTTCACGCGTATAGAGATTATATTCCGGCTGCAGCACATCATAGCGCGGCAGGCCGTTCTTTGCGGCGACTTCCAGCGAAGCCTTTAACTGTTCGGCACTGTAGTTGGAGCAGCCGATGGCGCGGATCTTGCCCTGTTCCTTGAGCTTCGCATAGGCCCCGAGCGTCTCTTCATGCGGCGTGTCGTCATCGGGGAAATGCGACAGGTAGAGGTCGATATGGTCGGTCTGCAGCCGCTTCAGAGAATTCTCTACGGCCTCGACAATCCAGCTGGCCTTGAGCTTTCTGTCATCCATCGAAGGATGCCCGACCTTGGTGACGACGATCACCTTGTCGCGGGAGACGGTACCACGCTTTAGCCATTTGCCGATCACCGTCTCGCTTTCGCCGCCGGAATGGCCATCGACCCATTTCGAATAGACGTCCGCCGTATCGATCGTGTTGAAGCCGGCTTCAAAGAAGCGGTCGAGCAGATCGAACGAGGTCTTTTCGTCGGCAGTCCAGCCAAACACGTTGCCGCCGAACACGACAGGAGAAATGGAAAGGCCGGTCCGTCCGAGTTTGCGCAACTCCATGGGATACTCCAGATGTTCTGTTCTTGTGAGATTGTCTGTGGTGGGAAGGCCAAGGTTAGTCCCGCAAACGGCAGGGCCGCAATCGATTAATTCGTGCCTGGCGTCATTTTTCAAGAAAGCCAAAAGCGCGCATTGAACCGGTCGCATCCTCACCCTAATCTTGCGGGACCATATGCAAGAGGAGAGTATCATGCTGCGTTTCGGGATTCTGTCGACGGCCAAGATTGCAAGAGATGTCGTCATGCCGGCGATACAGGATGCCGAAAATGCGGTGATCACGGCCGTCGCAAGCCGGGATGTGTCAAAGGCGCGGGCTCTGGCCGACCGTTTCGGCGTGCCGCATGCTTTCGGCTCCTATGAGGAAATGCTTGGCTCCGACGTCATCGATGCGGTCTATATTCCGTTGCCGACAAGCCAGCATGTCGAATGGGCGATCAAGGCCGCGAATGCCGGAAAACATGTTCTCGTCGAAAAGCCGCTGGCGCTGAAGGCATCGCAGCTGGATGCCCTTATCGAAGCCCGCGACCGCAACAGGGTTGTCGTGTCGGAAGCCTTCATGGTGACCCATGCGCCGGTCTGGCACAAAGTGCGGGAGCTTCTGAAGGACGGCGCGATCGGCGAGCTGAAACATGTCCAGGGGGCCTTCAGCTATTTCAACCGGGATGCCGGCAACATGCGCAATATCCCGGAACTGGGCGGTGGCGCTCTGCCGGATATCGGCTGCTATCCGACGATCGCCACACGTTTTGCCACGGGCAGCGAGCCTTCGCGCGTTCAGGCCGTCGTGCATCGCGATCCGGATTTCGGAACCGACATCTATGCGAGTGTGAAGGCCGATTTCGGCGGCTTCGAGCTGAGCTTCTACGTTGCCACCCAGATGGCCAACCGCCAGGTCATGGTCTTCCACGGCACCGAGGGCTTCATCGAGGTGAAGTCACCCTTCAACGCCGACCGTTATGGTGCCGAAGAGATCGAGCTGGCCAACCAGAAGCATAATGTCTCGCAAATCTTCCGTTTCCCCGACAGCCGGCAGTATCGTCGCCAGACGGAGGCTTTTGCAAACGCCGTTGCCGGTGAAGCGGCGGAGATCGTGACGCTGGAAAGCTCGGTGAACAACCAGCGTTTTCTCGATGCCATCTATCGTGCCGGAGAGCACGACGGCTGGGAAAAAGTCTGAGTTTTCGGCCTGTTGCAGTTCCGAACGCAAAACCGCGTCACACTTTTGCTGGAACTGCTTCAGTTCTTGTGGCGGAAGACGAAGCGGGAATAACCGAAAAAGCTGTAGACCGTGGCAGCCGCGGACGCGAAGACGATCGCGACCGCCGGCTGGATCGGCGCGCGGGCAATAAGGGCGGAATAGATCGCATAGTTGATCAGCGCCGACGTGACGCCGACCGTCCAGTAGCGAAAACCCTCCACCGCCAGAGAATGCGGGGAGGGGTCGAAAGTGCGGTTGCGATTGACGAGCCAGGTGAAACTCATCGCCGCCATGATCGCCGGTATGCGCGACAGAAACGGCCCGATCTGCGTATAGGTCAAGAGTAGATGATTGACGCCGACATCGATCAGGAAGCCGATACCGCCGGCAAACAGGAACCAAGCGATCCGCTTCATGCCGCGCTCTTGCCGCGCTTTTTAGCCGATGGCTCGACAAAGGCTTCGGCGGTTGCGGATGATGTTGTTCGGCCCTGCAGCGGCATGTTCATGTAATGAATGCGCAGCTGCTCGGCCCGCGCACGGGATACCGAATCGAGAATGAGACCCGCAGTAAACATCAGCGATGACAGAACCATCAGCACCAGCGAGAAGACCCAGGTCGGCATCCGTTCCACCAGCCCCGTCTCGAAATAGGAAATCAGGACAGGCGTCATGAAGATCAGGCTTGTCGCCATGAAGGCGGCGCTGATTGCGCCGAAAAAGGCGAAGGGCCGGGTTTCCTTCATCAGCATCGCGAACATCCAGAGGATCTTGCTCCCGTCCCGGTAGGTCGAGAGCTTGGAATGCGATCCTTCGGGGCGACGGCCGTAGTCGAGTTCGAGTTCGGTGACCGGCAATTTCAGCCGTGATGCGTGGACCGACATTTCCGTTTCGATCTCGAACCCGCCGGAAACCGCCGGGAAACTCTTGACGAACCGGCGCGAGAAGGCGCGGTAGCCGGAGAATATATCGGTAAAGTCGCGGCCGAAGATGGCGCGGTAGAGGACGTTGAACAGCCGGTTGCCGGCGGCATGGCCCTGGCGTCCCGCATCGTCATGAACGCCACGGCGGGTTCCCACCACCATATCCGCCCGCTCGGTGATGAGGATACGGATCAGTTCCTCGGCGTCCTTCGGCGAATAGGTGCCGTCGCCATCGGCCATGATGTAGATGTCGGCTTCGATATCGGCAAACATGCGGCGCACGACATGGCCCTTGCCCTGCCGTCGTTCGCGCATCACTTCGGCACCGGCCAGCATGGCTTTCAACGCGGTGCCATCGGTGGAATTGTTGTCATAGACATAGACGCGCGCAGTCGGCAGCGCCTCGCGAAAGTCATGGACGACGGTGCCGATCGTCGATGCTTCGTTATAACAGGGGATCAGCACCGCAATCGACAGATCGCCGGCGATCGAGCCTGCCGAAGTGCCGGCCTGTACACCGGCCTGTGTGCCGGCAATTGTGCCGGCAGAAGTATCACTCATGATCTTCACTCTGTACGCGGAAAATCCAGCGCAGATAGTGCCTGCCCTGTGTGCTTTACTATTTCTTGGGAAGGTTAAGTTTAGGTTGCGGGACTTCTTTAAGCGCTCAAAACAAGTGTGAATGATGAACACCACGACAGATGAGATGTCCCGGCAGGATGCCGCGCCTGCCGCAGGTTCCCTTCTGTCCCGGCTCTTTCCTGCGGTCGCACTTTACTGGCTTGTGACCGCTGGCGCCGTTGCACTTATCGCTCTACTCAAGGCAAAAGACCTGATCGGTCCCGATAATGACGATGTCATGCGGCTCGTCGAAATCCGTGACTGGTTCGCCGGCCAGGGCTGGTTCGATCTCATGCAATATCGCCTGGGGCTTTCTGGCGGCACACCGATGCACTGGTCCCGCTTCATCGATGCGCCGATCGGCGGGCTCATCAAGCTGTTTTCAATGTTCATGTCCGTCGAGATGGCCGAAGGCGTGGCGGCCAGTGTCTGGCCGCTCCTGCTTATCGGCCCGCTTCTGCTGGCCGTCGGCTTTGCGGGCCGACGAATGGGTGGCAAGACTGACGGGCCACGGATCATGCATCTCGCGCTTGGCCTTGGCGCGCTCTTCGTGTTGACCTGCATGAAGTTCCGTCCCGGCGCGCTCGACCATCACAACGTCCAGCTTTTGCTTGCAATCGGGATCGCGGCGCTTCTCGCCGATCGCCGCGGACGCGTTTCGGGCCACGCCGCGGCCGGCATGGCCACGGCTTTGGCAATTGCCATCGGGGCCGAAACCGTACCTTTCGTTGCCGTCGTCTGTTTCTGTGTCGTCGCGCGCTGGATATGGCAGGGGGCAGCCTTTGCCTCCGGTGCCCGTGCATTCGGTGCGTCTCTCGCGCTGACGATCACTGCGGCTTTCTTGGCGACCGTTCCACCGAGCGCTTATGCAATTGTCACCTGTGACAACCTTTCGTTTGGTTTCTATTCGCTCTCTGCATTCGGCGGGGCAGGGCTTTTCGGCTTGGCCTGCCTTCCGGCGCGCGCCACGATGGCTGTCAGGTTTGCGGCTTCCGTCATTCTCGGGGCTACTCTTGGCGTGGCTGCGCTGGTCATAGCCCCGCAATGCCTCGGCAACCCGCTCGCCGATCTCGACCCGATGCTGGTCGATCTGTGGCTCAACCATGTGACCGAGGCGCAATCGATCATCGGCGAGATGCAACAATCGCCGGAAACGGTCGCAGGTTTTTACGCTGTCGGGCTCTTCGCCATCCTCATCTGCGCCATGCACATCTGGCGCGGCAATGAGCGCGGTCTGCATCTTCTGTTCCTGCTGCTGATCGCCGCGAGCTGGGCCGTATCTCTGGTTCAGGTCCGTGGCAGCCTGTTTGCAAATCTCCTGAGCATTCCGCCGCTCGCGTTGCTGATCGGCGATCTTCAGAAGAGAGCGCGCGAAAACCCGAAAAGCCTTGTCGTCAACCTCGGATTTGTCGTCGCGACGCTCGCCTCCCTTCCCGCCGTATGGGGCCTGTCCGGCATTGTCTGGAAAAATGGAATGGCGTCTGCCGGCACGGAAATGCTGTCGATGGACAATGCGCAAACGGATGACGTATGTGGCGATGCGCAAGACATGGCGGCGCTTCGCGGTCTTCCGCCGGGAACGGTTGCCGCTCCGTCAAACCGTGGAGCGGGTATCCTGCGGTTCACCCCGCATCGGGTTCTGTCCGCACCCTACCACCGCAATCAGGGAGGAATGCTGGCCGAACTGCATATCGGCATGGCAAGCCTGCAAGATGCACTTTTGCTTCTGAGACAAGCGGGCGTCACGGCCGTTGCGTTCTGCAGGAACGATCCGCAGACGGAGAAACTGATCGAGTTGAATGCTGGGGGCCTCTATGCGTCACTGGCCCGCGGCGAAGTTCCGGCCTATCTGACACCGGTACGGTCAAGCGGAAAATTCCAGATCTTCACCGTTAACAAAGCTGATCCGAAATAAATCAGGCGTGGCGGAACGAGTGGGCGAGGGCGCCCGCTACGACGAGGTTGATCAGGCCGAAGTTGAAGCCGAGTATAGCGATAAGCAGAGAAAGCATGCACGTGGCACCAAAAAGGGCCGCAACAGAAAAGACAGCAGGAATAAGCAATGCAGCCGCGATTATCGACGCGAGACTGCGTGTCATGCCGGCCAAGAGGCCAATTGATGTTGCCGTCAGGAATAACACGGCCGATCTCCTTCCTTGGTGTCGGAGATCGTATATCTTACCACCCTCTAAAAAATGCTTTCGCATTATGGCTAACGGTGGGTCAGTTTTTAGTTACGATTTTCCGATCACTGTTAAGACTTAGGTCGCGTGTTTCCGGACCTAAGTCCTATCCTCCATATGAACCCAACGCAGAAGCGTGGGTCGGGTTCCACTATTGCCCGCTTCGCATATTAGAACAATGCGACCAATGTGCTTGCCCTCGGTCTCGGCAAAGGGATCGTCACGGCTTCCCGCACCGTCCACATCAATCCGCGCGTCGGCGGGTGAAATCCTTCCGGTGATCGGTTAGAACGGAAGCATGAGCAGCACGTTTGCACCCGACACGCCCAGCAATCTGACGGAATTTTCGGTGTCGGAGCTTTCCGGCTCGATCAAGCGAACCGTCGAGAATGCCTTCGATCATGTGCGTGTGAGAGGCGAGATCTCCGGTTATCGGGGTCCGCATTCATCGGGTCACGCCTATTTCAGCCTCAAGGATGACAGGGCGCGTATCGACGCCGTCGTCTGGAAAGGCACGTTTTCCCGCCTGAGGTTCCGTCCCGAAGAAGGCATGGAAGTGATCGCCACCGGCAAGGTCACCACCTTCCCCGGCTCGTCCAAATACCAGATCGTCATCGAGAATCTCGAACCTGCCGGCGCTGGTGCCTTGATGGCGCTTCTGGAAGAACGTCGTCGCAAGCTTGCAGCCGAAGGTCTTTTCGACCGGGAGCGCAAGCGGCCACTGCCCTATCTGCCGCGTGTCATCGGGGTCGTGACCTCGCCGACCGGTGCCGTCATCCGTGACATCCTGCACCGCATCACCGACCGCTTTCCCGTCCACGTCGTCGTCTGGCCGGTCAAGGTTCAGGGCGAGGGGTCGGGCGAAGAGGTGGCAGCCGCCATCCGCGGTTTCAATGCCGTGACCCCGGGTGATCCGATGCCGCGGCCGGATGTGCTGATCGTCGCCCGCGGCGGCGGCAGTCTCGAGGATCTCTGGAGCTTCAACGACGAGATCGTCGTGCGCGCTGCAGCGGAAAGCGACATCCCGCTGATTTCCGCCGTCGGCCACGAGACCGACTGGACGCTGATCGATCATGCGGCGGATGTGCGTGCGCCGACACCGACGGGAGCCGCTGAAATGGCGGTGCCGGTGAAGGCGGATCTCGACGCCCAACTGGCGAACCTCTCTGCGCGTCTGCGTGGCAGCGCCTCGCGCCAGATGGATTTTCGCCGGCAATCGTTGCGGGCGCTCGTGCGCGCGCTTCCTTCGCTCGATCAATTGCTGGCGCTCCCGCGTCGCCGTTTCGACGAGGTCGCAGCGGGACTTGGCCGCGGTCTTGAGCGCACGACGATCGCCAAACGCCGGACCTTCGAACGGGCTTCCTCGGGCTTGCGTTTCGAACTCCTCACCAACAGACTGGCTCTGCAGCGTCAGGCGCTGTCCGACCGGCTGCTGCGGGCGGACCGCTGCGTGGAACGTCAGATCCTCAGCGAAAAGGGGCGGATAGCGCGCATCGACGCATCGCTGAAGTCGCTGCCGGCAAGGCTTGAGACCCATCTGCAACGGGAACGCCAGAACCTCGTATCCCTGATGCGGCATGCCGATACCGCGGTCAGTCACACGTTTTCGCGCAGCCGCTCGGCTCTTCTTGGGCAGGATCGTGTTCTGCAATCGCTATCCTACAAGAATGTCCTCAAGCGCGGTTATGCGGTCGTGAGGGATGATGCGGATCGCCCCCTGACGCGCGCTTCGAATATTGCCGAAGGCAGCGCGATCTCGATCGAGTTTGCAGATGGCCGTGTTGCGGCGGTGGCCGGGACGGGAGGCGGCGGTATGCCAGACCCGGTCCAGGCGGCTCCGGCAGCAATTCCGCCGAAGCGGAAGGCGCCGAAGCCGGACGTGACGTCCGGGCCGCCGAAACAGGGAAGTTTGTTCTGAAATATCGGCCGTAAGGGGTGTGTTCCAGCCGGCAGGTCTGGATCAGGCGGCCTTCTTTGCAGCCGTCTTGCGGGGTGCCGCTGCCTTCACCTCGGGGGCTTTGGCCGTCTTGGCGGATTTTGCGGTCTTGGCTGCCTTGGGCACCTTGACCGGGATCGGGGCAAGCCTGGCGATTTCATCGACCAGCAGGCGCGCATTGTCCTGCGCCTTGGCAAGATTGCTGACGGCGTCGGGATCAAGTGCATCGATCAGGGTGCCGGCATCGAACATGTCGCGATAGGCGGCGCGTTCGATCAGCGGCACAGCCAGTACATGGACGCCTTGCTGCGCCAGCATGCCTTTCACCGCAAGCAGCGCCCGCGTGGTGATGATCGAGCTGACACGGGTCAGCGCCACCGAGTGGGCAATGTGGATATCGCATTCGTTCTTGAGCTTCTTCAGGATATCAAGCACCTGCGCGCCGCCCGCTGCATCCAGCGCACAGCCCTGGACCGGTACGAAGACATGGTCGGAAAGGCCGAGACCCTTGGCAAGCAGCGGCGTGACGCCGCAAGGCAGGTCGACGACGATATAGTCGTTACGTTTCTTCAGATCCTTGATGGTCTGCTCGATATTATCAGCATCGATATTGGCGACGATCGAGAATTTCGGCATCTTGGCCATCCGCGTCATCCAGCGGGAGACCCACTGCTGTGGATCGGCGTCGAGCATGGCGACGCGAAAACCGCGCTTCGTCAGCTCCCCGGCCGTGACAAGCGCCATCGTGGTCTTGCCGGCGCCGCCTTTCGTATTCGCAAATGTAATCACAGGCATTCACAACCCTCCGGTTCACATGAACACCACGGAGGAAAGCCATTCTTCTTGGCCTGTTCTTGTCCGTTTCCGTCGTGATGATTTGCGGATGCTTGACGAACAAGCTTGCGCCGCGCTTGTGAAAGAAGAGCGGCGCAGAAAATAAGTATATCAGAGTATATGCAGGTCCGCTTGGAGCAGCTTTACGCCCACTCGCCCTTACGCATCACCGGCACTTTCGAACCGTCCTGCCTGATACCGTCTATATCGACCTTGTCGGAGCCGATCATCCAGTCGATATGGATGAGCGAGGAATTGCCGCCCTGCGCCTTGATCTCATCCTGTGTCAGCGAAGCGCCGTTGAGGAAGCATTTCGAATAGCACTGGCCGAGCGCGATATGGCACGAGGCGTTTTCGTCGAACAGCGTGTTGTAGAACAGGATGCCGCTCGCCGAGATCGGCGAGGAATGCGGCACCAGCGCCACTTCGCCGAGCCGGCGTGCGCCTTCATCCGTATCCAGCACCTTGTTCAGCACTTCCTCGCCCTTGGAAGCCTTCGCCTCGACAATCCGGCCGCCTTCGAACCGCACCTGGATATTGTCGATCAGCGTACCTTGATGCGATAGCGGCTTGGTGCTCGACACATGGCCTTCGACCTTCAGCGCATGCGGCGTGGTGAAGACCTCTTCGGTCGGAATGTTCGGATTGCAGGTAATGCCGTTCTTCGCCGTGGAGGCGCCGCCATGCCATTCATGGCTGTCTGCCAGGCCAACCGTCAGGTCGGTGCCGGGACCGGTGAAATGCAGCGCTGCGAAACGCTCGCCATTCAGCCAGGTGGAGCGCTTCTTCAGATTGGCATTGTGCTCTGCCCAGGCTGCGACCGGATCGGCCACGTTGACGCGCGAGGCAGCGAAGATCGCTTCGGCCAGCTTGGCGACGGCTGCATCTTCCGGCAGGTCAGGGAAAACCTGGCGTGCCCAGGATGGATTGGGGTAGGAGACGATATTCCAGTTGATGTCGAAATTGGCGATCTTTTCCAGCGCCGGCTTGTAGGCCATGGAATTGGCCTTGTTGGCGCGGGCAACCTTGGCCGGATCCTGTCCGGAAAGCAGCATCGGGTTGTCGCCGGCGATCGCAAGCCGGGCCGCACCGTTCTCGTAAGCCTTGGCCATGCCCTCGTAGAGCCAGCCGGAGGCCTTGTCGAAGCTGGCGTCGGGCGCATGCTGATAACGAGCCAGCGTCGTTTCCTCGTCGGAATAGAAGGTGGAGACGAGACCTGCGCCGGCCATATAGGCGTGTTTGGTGATGAAGCGCACCAGCGGCAGCGCGGCGATCGGCGCGGTGATGACCAGGTCCTGCCCCTCTTCCAGCCCGAGCCCCACCTTCACCGCGACCTCGCCGAGCTTCTCGAGCTTGATCGGATCGATGGATGTCTGGATGTTCGGGACGATGGTCATGGCTCAGCCTCTCGATTATTCATGTGAGGCTAGACTTAGAGAGCTTTTGGGGCAAAATTGAAGTCTTGGACGTGCTCTCGTCAGACAATCAGCGGAGCCGCGATTGCCTTCAACGCCTCTTTCGCATCTGCCGGCACTAGGCGTATCTGCAGCCCACGCTGACCGCCGTTGACGAAGATATAGGGCTCGTCGAGCGCCGTGATCTCGATCGCCGTCGGCACGAGCTTCTTCTGTCCGAGCGGGCTGATGCCGCCGACATGATATCCGGTGATGCGCTCCGCATCGGCCGGCTTCATCATATGGGCGGACTTCCCGCCCAAGGCGGTGGCGAGCTTCTTCATCGACACTTCATGATCGGACGGCACCACGACGCAAACCGGTCTGCCATCAAGCTCGGCCATCAGTGTCTTCAACACGCGTTGCGGCTCTTCGCCGATCGCTTCCGCCGCCTGCAACCCGATCCGGTCGGCATTGGGATCATAGTCGTAGGAAACCGTCGTATAGGCGATCTTCAGCCTGTCGAGGGTCTGTGTCGCGCGCGTGGTCTTCGACATTCTCAGGCGTCCCGGAAAGCGTTTTCGTAAATCTCCGGCTTGAAGCCGATCAGCAGTTTTCCATCCGCTTCCAGCACCGGCCGTTTGATCATCGACGGTTGCGCCAGCATCAGCGCGATCGCCTTTGCCGGATCGATGTTCTGGCGATCGGCCTCATCGAGTTTCTTGAAGGTGGTGCCGGCGCGGTTCAGCACCGTTTCCCATCCGGCTTTATCGACCCATGCTTGCAAATGGTCGCGATCGATACCCGCGGCCTTGTAGTCGTGGAATGCATAGCTCACACCCTCCTGGTCCAGCCATGTCCGCGCCTTCTTCATCGTGTCGCAGTTCTTGATGCCGTAGATGGTGATCGCCATTTCGCCGTCCTTTGTCCCGTTTGCCCGCATCACGCGATGGCGGACTGGTCAGCGAAGCGATAACAACACCACATCGCAGAATGCAAGCCAATGAGGCAGATCAAAGTGTGGCATGCCAAGTTCGCATGGCTGACCTGTGCGCGTATGCGTTGTGTAAGCGATGTCTTGGGCGCATATATTAGTCGACAGAAAAGGAGTTGATGTCATGTACGCCCAGAACAAAAACCGTGGTAGCCGTTTGAGCCGCGCCTTCGCAATTTTCGGCGCTGCAGTTTCTGCTTCGGCTGCCGTTGAAAATCATCGCCGTCCGAAGAATAGCGATCTGACCATGCTCGGTATCGATCCCAAGGCATTCGACCGCATCGGCTAATCGCCTAGTCTAACCTCAGTTTCCCGCTGGCCGTCATGTCGAATGGCGGCCTTTGTCGTGAAATGAGGGCTTTGGTCGCCGCCGATAACAGGTTCAGCGAGAAGAGACAGCTGGCTTGGCGGCCTGCAATAGGGCGCAGCGTCGGCGTCGAAAGACCAGCATCCGAATTGCTCATGGCGCGTTTCGCCATTGTGGCTGTAGACAAGCGCAAACTTGCTCGCCAGCCATGCATACGGTTTCTCGATAGTCGGAAGTTCCCTGCGTCCGTAGCCATAGATGATGGTGACGTGGGGCGAAGGTGCGCGAAAGGCCTGTCGCGGCAGGTTATGCCGGCTCAGCGCGCCGTGAAGCATCCGCGTGAATGCCCCGATATCGGCATTCCTCGCGGTACTTGTCAGCGCCAGATGCCGCCCGCCTCCATAAAGAGCACATCCGTCCAAAGTCACTGTGAGCGGCCGTGCCCGGATCGCTCCGATCGCAGTTTCGATCCGGGGAATGAGCTCGCGGGGCGGTTTGTTGAATTCGTCCATCAACAAAAGGCTCACATGCAACAAATGCGGCGCGTGAGGCTTGCGGCTGGTGCGGCCACGCGCATGTGCGCAAGCCGCCTCGTATATCTCTTCGCTTAGAGAGGCTGGCGGTTTCAGCACGAAGAAAAGTTCGCTTTTCCGGCGAGGCGCGACGTGCGGATATCTGGATCGGCGTTCTTCGGGCGTATTGCCTGTCAGCGGCAGCGGTGGCTGATGATACTGCAACTCTCAACCTCCCATTATTCATCAACGCGGGATCATGCGGTGAGGGCAGTATAGCGGAATTCATTTGACAATAAAGAACATAAAGTGAACATTAATTCCGCGGGGATAATGCCCGCATGTCTTCGGAAGCAAGAAACGGGTTGATTGCCTGTCGATGAAATAGGATTCTGCGAGAGGAAATCACACCAACGGAATGAGCTCATGGCCGGACATCGATATGCGATCTTCGAAACCGCTGGCGGCTTCTGCGGCATTGCGTGGAATGATGCCGGTATTACCCGCTTTCAGCTGCCGACAAGCAGCGAGTTGTCGACCGAGAACCTTCTCCTGCGCCGGATCGGCAATGGTCAAAAATCGCTACCGCCCGCGGAGATTGTTGAGACGATCGCTTTGGTGAAACGGTATTTCGCCGGTGAACGGATCGATTTCTCCGAGATCCGCCTCGATCTCGAAGGCCAGGATGAGGTCTTCCGAAATATCTATGCCGCCGCCCGCCGCATCGGCTGGGGTCACACGAGTACCTATGGCACGATCGCCAGGGAACTCGGCCTTGGGCCGGAGGCCGCGCGGGATGTGGGGCAGGCCATGGCGAAAAATCCCGTGGCGCTGATCATACCCTGCCACCGGGTACTGGCCGCCGGCGGCAAGCTCGGTGGCTTCTCCGCCCCCGGTGGATCGACTTCGAAACAGCGTATGCTCGAGCTTGAGGGTGTGCGTCTGACGCCGCCGGAGCCGGCGCAGCAATCCCTCTTTTGAGTTCGCGCTGGCGCTCAATGCGCCAGCAGAAGCTTGTAGCCCGCAAAACCGACGATCAGAACGGAGGCGCCGATCATCGCGATCTTGCCGAGCCGCTTTTCGATGAAGTGCCGAATGTCTTCCCCGTAGCGGCGCAAGAGCCATGCCAGCAGGAAGAAACGCGCGCCGCGCGTCACGAGTGCCGAGACGATGAACAGCCAGATGTTCACATGCACCGCACCGGAAAGGATCGTCACCACCTTGATCGGTGGCAGATGTGCGAAACCGGACGTCACCAGCATCAGCAGGATCGTCTCGAATGTGATCCCGGCCTTCAGCTCGTTGAACGTATCGAGCTTGCCCCAGAATTCGAGGATCGGAACGGCGATCGCATCGAAGGCAAATGAGCCGATCCACCAGCCCGCAACGCCGCCGAGAACCGAAAACACCGTGGCGACCAGCGCATAACGCCAGGCCCGTTCCGGCCTTGCCAGTGCCATGGGCAGGAAAAGCACGTCGGCGGGCACGAGAAAGATGGAGCTTTCGACAAAGGCGATGACGGCAAGCCAGACTTCCGCAGACTTGCGGGCGCTGAGCGCCATCGTCCAGTTGTAGAGGCGTTGGAGCATGTTCAGGCTTCTTGTACGGTTGGATGACCGGCAGCCTGGGCTGCCTTTATGAGTTTGCGATCAAACGTGACGGATCTTTCGCAATGCCTTGCTTTGAGAAGATGCAACGCATCGGCAAAATCCATGCCTTGCGCGAAGAGATCAAGTGCCTCGGCGACGATTGCCGAATCTTCGATCGTGACGCTCGGCATGCCAGCGAATGCCCAGAATGTGCCGACGATATCTCTGCGTCCGAAACGATAAATGCTTCGCAGCACCCATTCCGCTTCCATGATGACCGTGATGGAAACGAACACACTGGTTCCATCAATAATTTCGCGAGACCGAGCCGTTTGGGCCGGATGATCATCGACGAAATACCGGATGACGAGATTGGTGTCGATCGCGATCATGAATTGGGATCGACACTCTGCAGAAAGCTGCGGCGGGCCTCATCGAGAATGCCCTGCTCCATCTCCTCGATGGTTTTGGGCTTGCCCTTATATTTCAGCATTCCGAAAGCCGAGCCTTGCGGGGTTGGTTCAAATGCCGGGGCGGGCTTAAGCAATACCCCGTCCGCGGTCTCCTCGACGATAAGTCTTGTGCCGGGATCCCAGTGCTGGCGCTCTAGTACTGCTTCTGGCAGTGCCACTTCGCCATTGTCGGAAACTTTCGTGATGACGTCGTCGGTCATGGCACGCCTCGCAGGAAAACGGGGGCAGGATAATTGATCCGTCCCCCGTCTTCAAGGCGATGCCTTATTCCCACTCGATCGTGCCGGGTGGTTTGCTGGTCACATCGTAAACCACGCGGTTGATGCCGCGGACTTCGTTGATGATGCGGGTCGCAGCACGGCCGAGGAAGTTCATGTCGTAGGGGTAGAAATCCGCCGTCATGCCGTCGACCGAGGTGACGGCGCGCAATGCGCAGACGAAGTCGTAGGTGCGGTAATCACCCATGACGCCAACGGTCTGGACCGGCAGAAGTACGGCAAAAGCCTGCCAGATCGTGTCGTAGAGACCGGCCTTGCGGATTTCGTCGAGATAGATCGCATCCGCCTTGCGCAGGATGTCGAGTTTCTCCTTGGTCACGCCGCCCGGGCAGCGGATGGCGAGGCCCGGACCCGGGAAGGGGTGACGGCCGATGAAGCTCTCCGGCAGACCGAGTTCGCGGCCAAGAGCGCGGACTTCGTCCTTGAAGAGTTCGCGCAGAGGCTCGACGAGCTGCATGTTCATGCGCTCGGGCAGGCCGCCGACATTGTGGTGGCTCTTGATCGTGACCGAAGGGCCGCCAGAGAAGGAGACGCTTTCGATGACGTCCGGGTAAAGCGTGCCCTGCGCGAGGAAGCGCGGTTCGCCCTTTCCGTCGGCAGCGATCTTGGCGGCTTCGGCTTCGAACACCTCGATGAACAGGCGACCGATCGTCTTGCGCTTCACTTCCGGGTCTGTCTCGCCGGCAAGCTGGGTCAGGAACATGTCGGATGCATCAACCGCCACGAGCGGGATGTTGTAATGGTCGCGGAACATGCCGACGACCTGTTCGGTCTCGCCCTGACGCATCAGGCCGTGATCGACATAGATGCAGGTCAGCTGGTCGCCGATCGCTTCATGGATGAGGATGGCTGCAACGGAGGAATCCACGCCGCCCGAAAGGCCGCAGATGACGCGCTCGCTGCCGACCTGATCCTTGATCTTGCGGATCATCTCGGCGCGATAGGCAGCCATGGTCCAGTCGGATTTCAGGCCGACGATCTTATGCACGAAGTTGGAAAGCAGCTTGGCGCCATCCGGCGTGTGCACCACTTCCGGGTGGAACATCGTCGTGTAGTAATGGCGGCTTTCGTCGGCTGCGATGGCGAACGGGGCGTTCTCGGAGGTCGCGATAACCTCGAAACCTTCCGGCAGTTGCGTGACGCGGTCGCCGTGGCTCATCCAGACCGGATAACGGCCGCCCTGTTCCCAGAAACCGTCGAATAGCGGGCTGGCCTTTTTGACTTCCACATCGGCACGGCCGAATTCGGCGGCATGGCCACCTTCGACGACACCACCGAGCTGGGTGCAGAGCGTCTGCTGGCCGTAGCAGATGCCGAGGATCGGCACGCCGCTGTCGAATACCGCCTGCGGCGCGCGCGGGCTTCCTTCGGCGGTCACCGAAGCCGGGCCGCCGGAGAAGATCACGCCCTTCGGGCTAAGCTTGTCGAAAGCTTCGGCGGCGTTCTGGAAGGGATGGATTTCGCAATAGACACCCGCTTCGCGGATGCGGCGCGCAATCAGCTGCGTCACCTGGCTGCCGAAATCGATGATGAGGATGCTGTCGGGATGAGCTATCTGGGTCATGGCGAGCCTTTAATGAAGAACCCCGATTTTTGCAACTGCTCAGAGAGCCAAATCGCCGCTTTTCAGGGCGTTTCCTAACCTGTCGATGATGCCTGCCAGCTTCTCGTCGATGACATGCAGATATTCCGTCCAGTTGTCGACGTGCTTCAGCTCCGCCTTTCCATCGGAAATGCCGCGCAGACCGATCAGCGGAATGCCGAATAGCTGGCAGCAGCGCAAGATTGCGAAGGTTTCCATGTCCACCATATCGGCGGCGATCAGATCATAGGCCGCACCGGAGACGATATTGCCGCCGGTGGAAAGTGCCGCCTCTGCAACGCCGGGGATACGCAGCGGTAGCGGCATGATCGCCGGATGGTCGAGGAAGGGCGTGCGGCCCTTCTCGAAACCGAGCGGCGAGGCGTCCATGTCGCGATAGGCAACGGAGGAGACTTGATAGACTTCCGTCTGTTCCAGCGTTCGCGATCCAGCCGAGCCGAGCGACACGATCAGATCCGGCATCCGGTTTTCGGCCTGCAGCTTCGTCAGCGCATGCGAAAGCACGATCGCGGCCTCGATCGGCCCGACGCCGGTCATCAGCGGCTTGATGCGGGATTTGAGGTGTGGGCCGTATTCTGCGTCGACCGCCATGACGAACAGCACCGAGTGCGGGCCGATCTGCTTCAGTTCGAAACTCATTCCACCACGTCCTGACGATCGCGGATGACCATCATCGACGTGGTCATCGATGCGATCAGTTTTGCCGGCCCGTCGCCGATCGCATAGGCACGGCCATCGGCGACGATGATCGTCGAGCCGGGTTTGGTGACTTCGCCGCGGAAAAGGAAACGTTCGCCACGACCGGGCGAGAGCAGGTTGACCTTGAACTCGATGGTCAGAAGCGAAACTTCCGGCGCGATCGCGGTATAGGCGGCATAGGTACAGGCTGTTTCAAGCGGGGCGGAAATGACGCCGCCATGCAGGAACCCGTGCTGCTGGGTCAGCTTCGGATCGAACGGCAGCTCGATCTCCACCATGCCCTGCTGGATGCGCGTCAGCTCCGCGCCGAGCATCTCCATAGCGTTCTGCTTGGCAAAACTGTGCCGGATGCGTTCGTGAAAGTCGCCTGGATCGGTAATCTTCATGGTCTGCCCTTGTGTCGCGGCGAAACTGGCATGCTGTCAGCGGATCGGCAAGCGCGACAAAATGACTATTATCAATTCAGCAGGGCGATCGAAAGGTTCAGGACTGTGGCAAATGCAACCCAAAGTGCATAAGGCACGAAAAGCCACGCTGCCTGCCGGTTGGGCTGCCAGCTCATGACGATGAACAGCAGGATAAAAGCCAGCATCGGCACGATGATGACAAGGCCGAGGATCGGGCTCTGGAGCCCGAAAAAGGCCGGCGACCAGAGAATGTTGAGAAAACCCTGTATGGCGAAGACGATCAGCCGGCTCGTGTTGTTGGCATCGAACCAAGTGGTGGAAAGCGCCACGCCGATCATCACGTAAAGTCCGGCCCAGACCGGCGCGAAAATCCAGTCAGGCGGATTGAAGAACGGCTTCTGCAGCGACTGATACCACTCGCCCGGCGTGTTGGCGTAACTGCTGAGCGCACCGATGGCTACGCAGGTGAAAATGAAGAAAGCAAAAGTCAGAATTTTACCCATGGCGAGTGATCTAGGGTTGCTGCAACCTGAGTAAAGATCATTTTATCCGGATAATGTGCTGGTCCCAGGCAACGTCGCTGTGGCTCTCGCTGAAATGACCGTCATAGGACGATACGGCTATGCCATGCGCTGCAGCGGCGACCCCAGCGGCCTCGCGGACGATCTCTTCGTTCAAGACGAGGCCCGTTTTCGCATCGAGCGTCACCGACGCGCCGCCGATCGGCGAGGTGAGGCCGACGATGTTTTCACGGCGGTTGATGGCGATCGCACCGACATAATTGGCCAGCCGCGCCGTCGTCTCTTCCGGCAGCGAAAGAAGCGCGATATCCTCTCCTTTCGAGAACCAGCCGGCAAGCGGCGGCGTCTCGTTGCGCGCGCCTTCCCACTGGCAGGCGAACCAGATGCGGCCGTTTTCGGTTATGTCCAGATGCCGGGTGGATAGCTGGCTGAGCGAGGCCGGCATCTTGTGTTTCTGGATCAACCCGCCGCTTTTGGCGTCAAGCATCACCAGCGACGGTTCCATGCGATCGACATTGAGCTTGGTGCGGCCGAAATCCGGATGGGTTTCGATACCGCCATTGGCGATGACGAGAAGCGTACCGTCATCCGAGACGGTCATATCATGGGTGCCGATGCCATGGGCGTCGAATTCGCCGATCCGCCGGAACGCATCGCGCCCGTCATAAAGCCCGATCATGCCGCGATTGCCGTCGAAATCGTTTTCGCTGGCATAAAGCACTGTGCCATCCGGCGAAAAATGCCCGTGCCCGTAAAAGTGCCGGCCTTCCGGCGCGGTGATCACGATCGGCTCGACCTGCCGTGACGGATCGAACACCATCGCAAACGTGCCCGGTCGCCGGGCAAAGGCAACGGCACGGCCGATGGCGGCACTGAAAGCCATGCCATGCGCACGGGCGGGAAGCGCCACCCGGTCGATGATCTCACCCCGCTCGGAAACGGTGGCGATGCCGAATGAGCCGTCCGGCGCGCGGAAACCGGAGGCATAAACGGCATCGGCCCGCTCCAAGGCATAGAGTGAATCGGGCGCGAGCGCCGCGGTAAAACCGATGCCAGCGGCCTTCAGAAATGCGCGACGGTCGATCGCCTCGCCACACCACGTCATGTCAGTCTCCGTCGGCGAAGGAGAAACCGGATGAGAGGCCGATCGCGCCGCCATATCCATCGTTGAGCTTGGAAATCACATCCTTGCCGTCGGCAAGCAGCGTGTCGAGTTTTTGGCGCTCGCTCGCGTCTTCCACGGCCTTTTCGAGATCCGTGGTTACGTCCTCGGTGAGCGTGGCCATGGACTTCAATTTATCTTCCGTTGCCGCCACGATCGCCCGGTCTTTTTCCGGCAGCAGGTCCACCATGCCGGATGTGACCAGCAGTTCGGAGAGACCATCAAGATTGGCCCTGATCATTGGCCAGGTATTTTCGGAGCGCCAGAACAGCGCCTGTTTGGGGAATTTCGCGTTGTCGGCACCCTTGTAGAAGGTCTCGATCCGCTGGTCGCGCACGGCTTCCGCGCCATGTACGAGAATGCCGAGAAGCCCGGTAATCGCCTCGCCACCGGTGCGGAAAACGGGATTATCAATCCCGGGCTGCTCCCAAGCCTTCTGGATACCGTCCGGCGCATCCCAGATGCCGGCAATTTCCGCGGCGACATTGCCGATATTCTCCGCCACCGCCGAGCTGTAACGGCAACGGAAGTCATTTCCGGAAATAAGCGTATCTGAACCCGTTCCGAAGAGAAGATATTCAAGCGCACCAAGCCCTTGCGTCGCCACGCTCTTGGTCGCGAGCGTCTTCGGGTCCGTCGCGGTATCGTCGGATTTGGAAAGCACCGCCTGAACCTGTTTCAGGCCGGTGCTCTTGCGGTCGGGATAAAACAGGATGCGTTCGAAGCGGTTCTGCTCGATGACCGGCCCGGTACGGACGATCTCGATATGTGCCCAGCTGGTCGCCAGCATGCCGAAGCCGGCTTTCGCCGCATCGTAATTGGCTGGCGACGGCGCGGCGCAGAGCGTCTTCACCGTCGCCGTCATGTCTTCTGCGGATTTCTGGAATGCGTCATATCCTGGCCGGATGAAGCCATCGACTGCTGCCGTCATCACCTTGGTCACTGTCGCTGCCGGAAGTTCCACCGTTGGCGCAGTATCGGCCTCCTGTGCAAAGGCGGCGGGGGCAAAGACTGCGGGAAGCAGCGCGATCAGGCCAGCGGCAAGGGTCTTGCGCATCAGAGCGACTCCAGGAATGTGAGAAGGGCCGTACGGTCCTGTTTGTCCATGGCGGCAAATGCACTGCGCGCCGCTTCCGCCTCGCCGCCATGCCAGAGGATCGCTTCAGTGAGATTGCGGGCGCGCCCGTCATGCAGAAAGAATGTGTGGTTATTGACGGTCTTGGTCAGGCCTATGCCCCAGAGCGGCTGGGTGCGCCACTCCTGCCCGTTCGCCACGCCCACCTGCTGACCATCCGCCAGACCTTCGCCCATGTCATGCAGCAGGAAATCCGAATAGGGCCATATCAGCTGGAAGGCATGCGCCTTGTTGCCGGCGTCGCGGCGGGTGACGAATTTCGGCGTGTGGCAGGCGGTGCAACCGGCCGAGTAAAACATTTCCTTGCCCTTCAGCACCGTGGGGTAGTCGATGTTGCGGCGGGCGGGCACAGCAAGGTTTTCCGAATAAAAGGTAACGAGCGACAGCACCGGATCGGGCGCCTCGACCGGTCCCAGCCTCTCCTGTACGCCGGTCGGCATCGCAAGGCAGGCATCTTGCGCCTTGGTGCAGTCGCCATGCGAAAAGGGCGTGTCGGGCGTCGAAATGCCGATATCGCCGGTAAACGCGCCGGATGACTGGTCGCGGATCGAGGCATTCTGCGCCTTGAAGCCGAACCGGCCGAGCTTCAGCTCCCCGGTCATGTGATCGCGCACCAGTGCCGCCTTGCCGGATATGCCGTCGCCATCCCTGTCGTCGGGATCGGCATTGGCCAGAATATCGGCCTCGTGGATCGCCTGGATCAGCCCCATGCCTATCATCGGCGGGGCGATACGGGGCGAAAGCGTCACATCGCCTTCCATCGGGCCGTAGCCGAGATTGCTGACCGAATAGGTCGGCTTGCGCAGGCTGACGACTTCGCCATCGCCGAGCGTGACCGGAACCTCCTGATAGGAAATTTCCATCTTCCCTTCCGAGGCAAGGCCGGGAACGGCGAGATCCTGGAACTGCTCGCCATAGACGGCATCCGGGAAATTCAGCTTGCGGTAATCGGAGATCGCCTCGCGTTCCTCGTCGGTGCGGGCGGGGCGCGCAAGACGGAGAAACATCGAGGTCGCGTCGGCAGCACCTTCCGGCGGATGGCCACGGCCATCTTTCAGATGGCAGCTCTGGCAGGCGCGCGCATTGAACAGCGGCCCGAGGCCATCGGAAGCCTGAGTGGAGGAGGGGGAGGAAACCCACAGCTTGGTGAACAGCGCATTGCCGAGCTTGAAATTCTGCTCTTCCTCGAAGGTGATATTCGGCGAAAAATGCGAGAACGCATCGCCGTTGACGATCGCTTTGGTTGTCGCAGCGCCGCCGGACATGGTCTCGAACTGTTCCGCCTTGGAAAAATCCGTCGTCGGTTTCGTCACGCGTTCAACGCGTTTCAAATCCTTCGGATTGAGGTCTGTGCGTGCCTTGGGCAACTGGCTTTCGCTGCCGGTCGCAATCAGCGGCACCAGCACGAGTGCGCCGGAAAGAAGAGGCAGGAGCAATTGGCTCCAAGACCCCCTCTGCCTGCCGGCATCTCCCCCACAAGGGGGGAGAAAGCAAGCGGCACCTGCATCGCCATGCGCGTCAAGGCGAAAGGGAGGCTGCAGGTTAAGCCCCTCCCCCTTGTGGGGAGGGGTTGGGGAGGGGTTCTTTTTCATCGTAGTGGCGGCTGCCGCCTTTTCGTCGGTTATTTAAAGACAGCGTCAGGATTATCGAGGCTGTCGGAGCCTTCAAGTTCGATCTTGCCGAGATCCAGCGACGCGATGACGCGTTCGATGCTCTTGGTCTGGTCGATCAGCCCGTCGATCGCCTTCTGCACGACCTCATTGCCCTTGGCATTGTTCTCGCCGATCATCTGGTCATAGGCCTCGACCTTCTGGGCGCGGTCCTTCATGACGTTCATGGCTGCGAGCGTCGTGTCGAGCTTGCCCTTGATCTCCGTATCGAGCGCCTTGTCCTTGGCGGCGACCAGATCGGAAAGCGAAGGCCCCTTCATCTTGGTGCCGTCAACGCGGGTATATTCACCCGTATAGGCAGACTTGATGCCGATCGCATCGTTCAGATGCGAGGCATAGGTATTGTCGGAGAAGCAATCATGCTCTTCTTCCGGATCGTGCAGCAGCAGGCCGAGCTTCATCCGCTCGCCGGCAAGCTCTCCATAGGAAAGTGAACCCATGCCGGTCAGGATCGCGGTGAGACCCGCATTGCCATCGGCTTCGACATTTTTCGTCGCTTCGCCATCCGGTGCCCAGGCCTTCACCATGTCTTCAAGATCCGCGATCAGCAAGGTCGAAGCGGCCTTCAGATAGGCGGCGCGGCGGTCGCAATTGCCGCCGGTGCAATTGGCCTTGTCGTAATCGGTATAGGGGCGTTTGCCGGCACCTGCCTCGGTCCCGTTCAGGTCCTGGCCCCAGAGCAGGAACTCGATCGCGTGATAACCGGTCGCGACATTCGCCTCGATCTCGCCGGCCTCATGCAGGCCGCGAAGCGCCTCGGGCGTGATCTCGGTGACGTCGATCTCTTCGCCGTTGATCTTGAGCTTGGGATTGGCGATCACATTGGCCGTATAAAGCGCGTTTTCATCGCTCTCTGTGCCGTAGGATGCATCGACATAATCGATCAGGCCTTCGTCGAGCGGCCAGGCATTCACCTTGCCTTCCCATTCGTCGACGATCGGATTGCCGAAACGATAGACTTCCGATTGCTGATAAGGCACGCGGGCCGCGATCCAGGCTGCCTTGGCAGCCTTCAGCGTGTCTTCGTCGGGCTTGGCGATCAGGGCGTCGATCGCCTTGTCGAGCGCCTGCGCCGTCGTCAGCGAGTCCTCGTATTTCGCCTGCGCCAATTCGGCATAGTGCTTCAAGACGGCGGCCGGTGTAGTTTCTGCGCGAGCCGGTATCGACGTAAACACCGTCGAGGCGGCAAAAAACGCCAGTGCGGCGCCGATCAGGGTTTTGCGGGTCATGTCCCTCTCCTCTGCGGCGTCGGTCCCACGACGTCGCGAATGAGAGTTCTTGGCGCGAATTAAAAGTGGTGTCAAACGTTCTAGTTTAGAACGGTTTGAAGTTATGGTTGATCTTCCTGGGTAGAATTTACACCTTGCGTTGCATGCGGCAGAAAAAGAATCCGTCCGTATCGGTACTTGCGGGAGACAGCGTGATCGTGCCTGCATCCGCAACGCGAGGACGCGGCGCCTGCGAACCGAAAATTTTTGTCCAGTCATCGGCTACGGAGCTGATCGAGAAGGCCGGGTTTTCGGCGCAGAAACGCTCGACCTGGCGATCGTTTTCTTCCGGCAGGACTGAACAGGTAACGTAAAGCAAGGCTCCGCCGGGCTTCACGAACTTCGCCGCTTCGCCAAGCGCATCCTGCTGCTGGGCAATCCGCTCGTCGAGGTTCTTCTGTGTCAGCCGCCATTTCGTGTCGGGGCGGCGACGCCATGTTCCGGTACCGGTGCAGGGCGCGTCGACCAGAACGGCATCAAGCTTGTCTCTCAGGGCTTCGAGCTGGCGCGGATCGTCATGGACCTGAACGTTGCGGGTACCGGCCCGGCGCAAACGTTCGATGATCGGTGCCAGCCGCTTGCGGTCGGCATCATAGGCGTGAACCTGACCCTTATTGTGCATGGCCGCCGACATGGCGAGCGTCTTGCCGCCGCCGCCGGCGCAATAATCCAGCACCTGATCGTGTTCGCCGGGCTGAACCAGATCGGCCACGACCTGCGAACCTTCGTCCTGAACCTCGAACCAGCCCTTCTGGAAGGAGAGCTCGGCCGTGACGTTCGGCAGGCGCGACGCGCCTTCGCCGGCCGCAATGCGAATGCCGTTACGGGCAATGGTGGCCGCTTTCGCGCCGGAGCGATCAAGCGCCTTCACCACCTTGTCGCGACCGGCCTTCAGCGTATTGGCGCGAAGATCGAGTGTCGGGCGGTCGGCGAGCGCTTTTGCTTCGGCCAGCCAGCTGTCGCCGAAATTGGCCTCGAAGGACGGCTGGACCCAATCGGGAATATCGCCCTGCACATGCAGCGGCGCATCATCGAGGTTTCGGCTGGAAAAAGCGGAAATCTGGGCTTCCGTCAGGGCCGGCGGTGCGAACTTGTCGTCAGCGAATTCGGCAGCGAGCGTTTCGGTGGTAAATCCCCACTGGCGCAGCAGAACGGCGTAAGCGAGCGCAACGGGACTTTCGTCATCCATCAGCCAGGCATGGGAAAGCCGCATGCGCAGCGCGTCGTAGACGATGTTGCCGATAGCTGCCCGATCACCGGATCCGGCGAAACGATGGGCAAGGCCCCAGTCTTTAAGAGCATCCGCCACCGGGCGTTTGCGTGCTTCAATATCTGCCAGAACTTCGATCGCTCCGGCTACTCGCCCGCCCAGTCGCATGTCTTAACTCCGTTTCGGTTGGACCCGTATGGAGCCGGTCGTAACCGCGATCAGGCAGAAGGGCAAGGGGGAGGCCTGCCGCGGCAAGGCCTGTCCCTTTGTGCAAGAGGATGACGTGGCTTAGCCGTCGACGTCCTTCATGCCCTTGCCTGCAACCTTCTTGCTGTCGGCTACGATCTGATAACAGACCTGTGCGGTGCCGGAAGACACCATGCCGATGTTCTTGGCAGCAGCCTTGGATACGTCGATGACCCGGCCGCGGATGAAAGGTCCGCGATCGTTGATGCGCACGACGACGCTTTTGCCGTTGCGCTTGTTGGTCACCAGAACCTTGGTGCCGAAAGGCAGCGAGCGATGCGCGGCGGTGAGCTTGGCCGCATTCATCCGTTCACCGGATGCGGTCTTGGAGGTGAGAGCATACCAGGATGCATGTCCGCATCCGGGCGCAGCATTGGCCTGTGCCTGGCCGAGAAGTGCAAAAGCAGCAATGGCGGCCGTGGCGGCAGTTAGGCGTCGAACTGTTTTCAAGTCGGTCGTCCCCGTCGTTAAGTCCCTGCACGTTGCGTGCAATTGGGCTAAGGCGAGCCGAAAAATGGCGAAAACGTGGGGTTTAAAATCACGGAATGTTAACGGGCGTAACATTTGTGATTACATTGCTATCGATCTTTTTAACGAGCCGGCTAATCGATATTGGAATAAAACCTTACGAATCAGGCGTTAAACGAAATCACGTTCCTGCAATAATGCGTGACTGACTCTGTTCACGAAATGACGCGAAAAAAATTTGTTGTCGCAGAGCGATTTCTGCCCAAATTGGACAAATTATGTGGCGATCTGCCGTAAGAATTAAGAAATATTAACCCGGAGACGGCCTCGGGATGAAAATTTCAACCGTTTCAAATCGGGAAAATCAGCCCCGCCAGGTATTGTTTGACCACATCTGGGCGAGCGAAATCCGGTAGTTCGCGAAAGCGAACTCGAAGCCCAGCGCACGCATTTTTTCGTTCGAGACACGCTTGTTGGCGCCGTAGAATGAGCGGGCCATCGGGGTCATGTCAGCGCTATCGAAGTCGATTTCCGGCGGTGGTTCGACACCCATCAGCCGGGCAGCTTCCGTGATGACATCCTGTGGCGGGCAGGGCTCGTTGTCCGTCACATTATATAGGCCGGAAAGTTTCCGTTCGGCGAGAAACAGGGTGGCGCTGCCGATATCCTCGACACGGATGCGGTTGAACACCTGATCCTTCTTTATGATGCGCCGCGCGCTGCCTCGGTTAAGATTGACAAAGGCATTGCGTCCCGGCCCGTAGATGCCGGAAAGGCGCAGGGCGGCGACCGGCACGCCAGCCATTCGGCCCTGTTCGGCCCAGGCTTCTTCGGTATCGACGCGTTCTATCGATCGGCCGAGGATCGGGCTGCCGGGTGTCTCCTCCGTCACCCAGCCGCCGCCGTGATCTCCGTAAACCCCGACGGTGGACAGATACCCGATCCATTCAAGTTTAGGGCAGAGCGCACGGAGCTCGCCGGAGATGAGCTGCAGCAGCGGATCGTGTTGCTTGCCCGGAGGAATGGACTGGACGAGATGGGTGACATCGCGCAACGCCACCTTGAGTTCTTCATTGAAGCCGGAGCCATCGAAAATGAACGGTGTTATCTGATATGTGCCAAGAACTGCGGCGCTTTCGGCAGAGCGGACCGTACCGGCAACGGAAAATCCATGTTCCGCAAAAGCCTTGGCGATTGCCTTGCCCGAATAACCGCAGCCGAAAATCATCACCGTCATCAGTTCACTCCTGCCATCTGCCATTCCTGGCGAACCTCTGGATCACTATCCGGATCGCGCTTTGCTGCGAATGCGGCAAACGCGTCATCCGCCATCAATCGTTTCAGCGCCCAGACGGCCATGCCGCGCACGGTAGGCGAGGCATCGTCGGCCAGCAATCGGCATTGCGCGATGAATTGCGGATCACCCGAATTGCCCGCCGCAATCAGCACGTTGCGGATAAACCGGTCGCGCCCGATGCGCTTGACCGGCGAACCGGAAAAGAAGGTGCGGAACGTCGGATCGTCCAGCGTCAGCAGAAATGCGATCGACGGTTCCTTCAGGTCCTCGCGCGCCTTCAGCTTCATCTCGGAAGAGCTGGCCGCGAACTTGTTCCACGGACAGGCGGCAAGACAGTCGTCGCAGCCATAGATGCGGTTGCCGATCAGCGGCCGGAATTCAGGATCGATCGGCCCCTTGTGCTCGATCGTCAGATAGGAAATGCAGCGCCGCGCATCCAGCCGGTAGGGGGCCGGGAAAGCGGCTGTCGGACAGGCATCGAGACAGGCGCGACACGAGCCGCAATGATCCTTGTCACGCTCGTCGATCGTCAGTTCCGCCGTGGTGAACAGGCTGCCGAGAAACAGCCACGAGCCGTGACTGCGGCTGACGAGATTGGTGTGCTTGCCCTGCCAGCCGAGACCGGCAGCTTCCGCCAGCGGTTTTTCCATCACCGGCGCTGTATCGACGAACACTTTCACGTCTTCGCCGGCACGCGCGGCAAAGCGGGTGGCGATCTCTTTCAGCCGTCCCTTGATAACGTCGTGGTAATCGCGATTGCGGGCATAGACCGAGATCGCCGCCTTGTCCTTCATCGACAAAAGATAACGCGGATCCTCGTCCGGGCCGTAATTCAGCCCGAACATGACGATCGAACGCACTTCGCCCCACAGTGTCTTCGGGTCGGCACGGCGTTCCTTCGTTTCCGCCATCCACTCCATCGTTCCGTGATGGCTGTCGTCGAGAAAGTTTGCCAGCCGTTCCGGCGCACGCGGGATACTTGTCGGCAGGGTGATGCGACAGAGATCGAAGCCCTGGGCTGCCGCTTCCTCGCGAATGAAGGCAGTCAGTTTCTCGCGCCGGCGAAGCGCCTTGTCGTCCCCGGTCGTTCCGGCGCTAGAAATCGAGGTCCGCATAATGGGAGACCGGAGTGATGCCACGGATGCGTTCGGCAAGCATCGGGCGGAAGGATGGGCGCGACTTCAGCCGCTGGTACCAGTCCTTGGCGATAGGGAATTCCGACCATTCGATTTCACCGAGATAATCGAGGACGGAAATCGAGGCGGCGGCGGCTAAATCCGCGTAGCTCAGCCGCTCGCCGGCAAGCCACTGGCGGGAACCGGCAAGCCAGGAGAGATATTTCATATGCTGGCGGATATTGGCGCGCGAGGTGCGCAGCGCCTTGCTGTCCGGCGCGCCACCGCCCTGCGCCGCCGTCATCTGCAGTTTGTAGACCCGTTCACGGGTGAGGGGACGGGTAACGTCCTGCTCCATCTTCTGCAGGAACCATTCCGTCAGGCGGCGGATTTCGGCGCGGTGCCACGGGTCTTCCGCCAGAAGCCGACGCTCGCGTTTCAACACGCCGTGGGTCTCGTCGAGAAATTCCATCAGCACCGAAGGTCCGCAGAGCACCCGCATGCTGTCATCGACATAGACGGGAAGCGTTGCCGCCGGATTGAGGCTCAAGAACTCGCGCCGCTTTTCCCAGGGCTGCTCCTCGACCAGATCGGCCTGAAAGCCATACTCCGCCAGGATCAGGCGGACAAATCGCGAGGCAGACGACATGGGGTGATGGTAAAGGGTGGGCATAGGGAGTTTGGCTTCGACTTTGTGTAAGGGATGTGGACCGGCTGCTTGTCGCGCTCGCCTGACATAAGTCAGCTATATGGATTTGCTAGGGCCAACACAAGCAAGCTGCCATCGGTTCGATGTTCTGCTGCAAACTGCCTTCATTTTCTCAGCAAAGGATTAACATTGGCGGGCCATTCGAACCGCCCGGGCACTTCCTGCTGCCACATGAAAAGAGTGCAGAAATGCCGGGATTAAAAAGGGCGGCTCGATGGCCGCCCTTTTTAATCCCGGATTAGTGGGGAATGGATGCTGTGGCGCATGGATCGACGCCGTACGCCGGAGCGCAACCCTCTTTGCCGCTTGCGGCGGTCTGGGGCGCCATGAACGAGCCCGCGAGAATGACAAGTGCCGCGCATGCAAAGAAAAGGGCGATAGGCTTGCCCATGATAGACGCCTTTCAAACAAATGGTATTGCAGTGAACTTTTTCGTGCGACCGATTTATTGGCCGCCGCGTCTGAATTCAATAAAGGTTTTTGCTAAACCTGCGGTTAATGCACACTCATTGACGTGTGAGGACTTTATGTCACATCGACGGGCATCAAGCTGCACAAATCCAAGGCTTTAGCCATGCCTGCCCAGCGGGCAGGCATGAAGCTGCAAGCGAAAAAAATGATAAAAGATAACCTCAGGCCGCTTTGCCGCTGCCCGTGAACTGACCTTGCGGACGGAAGTGGACAAGGTAGGACGTCAGGATCGAACCGGGAACGACCGGACGGATACCGAGACCGCAAAGCGTGCGGCCTTCCTTGACGGCGCTGTCCGAAACGACATTGTCGCTTTTCAGAAGCTCGACCTGATCGGCCGTGATCGGCGGTTTCACGAACGGGATCATCGACGCGAAGCTGCCGATCATCGAAGCGATGCCGAAAGGCAGCGAAATCAGCGCGCGGTCACGACGGGTTACGCGCAACACGGTCTCGAGACAGTCGCGGAAGGTCATGACTTCGGCGCCGCCAAGTTCGTAGATCGTGCCGGGCTTGAGCTTGCCGTCGACCGAACGGCCGACCACTTCGGCGACATCCTCGACGTAAACAGGCTGCAGCTTGGTCTTGCCGCCGCCGATCAGCGGCAGGGCAGGAAACTGGCGGGCCATCGCGGCGAATTTGTTGAAGAAACTGTCTTCCGGTCCGAAAACGATCGAAGGGCGCAGAATGACCGCATCGGGAATGAGCGACAGGATGCTTGCTTCGGCGCGGCCCTTGCTGCGGGCATAGGACGAGCCGGAATTTACGTCGGCGCCGATCGCCGAGATGTGGGTGAACTTCGCGCCCGCCTTGGCTGCTGCCTCGGCAACGGCGCGTGCGCCCGTGTCCTGAATGGCATCAAACGTGTTGCGGCCGCTTTCGAACAGAATGCCGACGCAGTTGATCACATGCGCGGCACCTTCCACGGCGCGATCGATGGACTGGCGGTAGCGAAGATTGGCCTGAACCAGCGAGATCTGGCCGACATAACCCGACGGCAGAAGGAAGCCCGCGAGATCGGGGCGGCGTACTGCAACGCGCACGCGATAGCCACGTTTGGCAAGCGTCTGGACCACATGGCGACCTACAAAACCCGATCCTCCGAAAACGGTAACGAGCGGCGGAAGATTGTTCACGGTCATGGTCTGCCCCGAAAGCTGTCTCTTACTCATTGGTCTTTAGCTGAATAGTCTGTGCGGTGGAAGAGACTTGCGCGCCGTAGATGTCGCAAGTCTCTGAAGTGATGTCAGATACCCTGGACGACGACCATTTCGCCATCGGCGATTTCCTGGCGGATTTTCGCAGCCACCTGATATTCCGGCGAATTATAGCAGTCGATGGCTGCCTGCATCGACGGAAACTCGATCACGACATTGCGATGGCGTGAGGAGCCTTCGAGTTCTTCCGCTGTGCCGCCGCGGGCCAGAAAATGGGCGCCATATTTTTCGAATGCCGGCTTTGCGGCTGCTACATAATCCTTGTAGCGCTCGGCGTCGTGCACATCGATTCGTGCGATCCAGTATCCCTTGGTCATCAAATATCCTCCTCTCCCGTTTAGGTATATTCGAGATCGGGCGAATCAGGAGGCAAGTCAATATGGTGCGATACGCATTCGCTTTGGCAGCGGGTGTATTTCTGGCGATCGGCTCGCCGATCTTCACCGGATCATCCCATGCGCAGGCTGCGGCCTGCCCGGCAAATGTCATGGACGCGCTCCGGGCGCCGGCCAAGAAGGATGCAAAACCTGTCGATATCCGCTGCGATGTCACCCTGAACAAGGGAGAAAAGATCACCCAGCGCATCGCCTTTTCCGGCAGCCGCGCGTCCGGCGTGGTGTTCGATTGCAACGGCGCGATGATCGATGGCAGCGGCACCAAGGCGAGGACGGTGCTGATCCAGTCGCGCAAGGGAAAAGACGGCAAATGGGATGTGCCGACCGACATCACCATTCGCAATTGCCAGATCAAGGGCGACCTGCGTATCCAAGGGCTCGGCAATAACGGCCAGGCAAAGGAAGTGAAGGCCTCCTCCAACCGGGATGGACATACCCAGCGCGCCCAGGCCGCGGCACCGACAGGCATCCTGCTCGACAATCTGACATTTTCCGGCAGCGTCGGCGTGCCGCTCTATCTCGCGCCGGGCGTGACCAGGGTCACGTTGCAAAATTCGCGCTTCACCGGCAAGGCAAGCTCGACCGTCGTTTATCTCGACGCTGAATCGGCCGGAAATGTCATCACCGGCAATACGTTTTCGGCGCGTCCCGAATGGCGGGAGGTCCTTGCTGTCGATGGCTCGGCCGACAATCGCATCGAGAACAATACATTCGTCAATCCGCTGAGTGGCGGGATCTATCTCTACCGCAATTGCGGCGAGGGCGGCACGTTCCGCCATCAGTCGCCGCAGGGCAATCTCATCCGCGGCAACACGTTCCAGTATCAGATCCCGGTTGCCCGCCCGGCTGTCTGGATCGGCAGTCGCCAAGGCGTCAGCGTCTTCAACAGCTATTGCCTCGTACAGCCGAAAATGCTGCTCGGCGGGATCGATCACAATGACGGCGCCAACAACAACACCGTCACCGATAATCGCCTCGTCGGCGGCTCGCCGAACCTCATCGTCGATGAAGGCTCCCGCAACCGGGTGTCCAACAACCGATAGGCGGGGAGCTTAAAGCGCTTCCTGCATCTCTCTGAGGATGGCTTCTGCGGCAGCCTTCGGTTCAGGTGCCTTGACGATCGGGCGGGCGACGACCAGATGGGTCGAGCCTGCCTTCAGGGCGTCGAACGGTGTCACCACGCGCTTCTGGTCGCCGGCATCGGCACCTTTCGGGCGAATGCCGGGGGTAACGATTGCCATGTTCGGACCGACGATTTCGCGCACCGCAGCGGATTCTTCCGCCGAGCAGACAATGCCGCCCATGCCGGCATCGCGTGCCTGGGCGGCGCGGGTGCGCACCAGCTGCTCCGGCGATTGTGCGTAACCGGCCTCGGTGACATCGGCGGCATCCATCGAAGTCAGCACCGTCACGCCGAGCAGGCAGAGATCCGATCCCTTGGCGGCTTCGACTGCGGCCCGCATCGCCTTCGGATAGGCATGCAGCGTCAGCATGGTCATGCCCATCTTGGCGATGTTCTCGACGCCTTTTGCCACCGTGTTGTCGATGTCGAGAAGCTTCATGTCGAGAAAGATCTTCTTGCCGTCCTTGGCAAGGTCGCGGGCAAATTCCAGTCCGCCGGCAAATGCCAGCTGGTAGCCGATCTTGTAGAAGGAAACGCTGTCGCCCAGCGTGGCGACCATTTTTTCGGCCTCGGAGACGGTCGGGATATCGAGGCCCACGATCAGTCGGTCACGCGCTTGCATGTTTGTCATTCCCCTTGCCATGTTTCCATCGGGGTCCAGTCGCACGAGACGGCCCGATCCGCAAGGGAGAAGCAGAATAGATTTCCGCCGCCGCCCAGCTGGTCCTGGCTTCTGGAAATCGGGATTTGCCGCAGATGGCACTTCAACAGCGTGCCTACGCCGCCATGGCCGACAAAGGCGATCGGCATATCGGGGTTGTGATCGGAAAGGATGCGCTCGAACGCGGCAACGATGCGGGCCTGCGCATCCGCAGCCTTTTCCCAGCCCTTGAAGCTCTCGGTGGGATTGGCGAAGAACCAGTCCGCTGCCGCCTCGAATTCAGGCGGAGCCAGGAAGCCGGTGGCCGAGCGATCGTTTTCATGCGTGTCGGGAGCGAGCATGATCGAGACGTCGCTGGAGGCAGCGAGGATCTCGGCCGTCTCGATAGCCTTTGTTTCGTCGCTCGAAACGATGCGGCCGAGCTTTTGCGCCCAAGGCGATGATGCGGCTTTCTCGGCACGCTGCCGGCCTATATCAGAAAGAACCCATTGCGGCACCGGCACATTGGGGTCGATGCGCACCTGCGGATGGGTGATATAGAGGCCGAAGGTCATATCGGTCACAGCTCCGAAGCGGGTCGAAATCGGTCCCGCTTACACTGGACGGTTGACGATGATGTGAACTAGCCCCGCGTATAGGTCCACAGCTGTGCCGGCGGGATATTCCGCACGACGAAATCATAATGCTTGATCTTGTAGCGATCCGGATTGGCGATGATCGGGGAAATCGGGCCATAGGTGATCTGCATCACCGGGCGTCCCGCGGGCATACGGTCCAGCAGGTCTTCCAGAAGCGCGATACGGCTTTCCATCGGAAAGCTCAGCATCGGGATTGCGGAGATGACGCTGTCGAAGATCACCGATTTCATTTCGCCGAGCGTCTTGTCGAGTGCAAAGGCGTCGCCATTGATGAAATGGACGCCTTCATAGGCCTTGATCAGGCTCTGATAGAAGTCCGTCGAATATTCGATCGAAACCAGATTTTCCGGCGCGATGCCTCGTTCCAGGATCGCCTTGGTGATGACGCCGGTGCCAGGACCGAGTTCAAGCACGGGCAGGCCGGATGAGGGATTGATGACGCTTGCCATGCGCTTGGCGGTCACGGAAGAGGTGGGGCAGATCGCGCCTACGCTTTTGGGGCCATCCATCCAGCCTTTGAAGAAACGGATTTCCTCGTCGAACTTCCGGCCGAGCCGTTCCTTCAAGCGTAGTTCCATCTAGTTACCTCTCCCGGTTTTCCAGCTTATTTGGTCACTTGGCCGTAGGGGTCAAGGCCAGTGACGCAAAGACAGGCAGGAATGTCGCAATCAGAAAGCGGCATAAAAAAGGCGGCTCGGAATTTCCGGCCGCCTTGTTGGTTTTATACGCGCATTGGCATCAAAACGTAGAGAGCGTCGTCTCCCGCCGTGTCCCTGACCAGCGTTGGCGAACCCGCATCCGCCAGCATGAAGATGGCGTCGTCGCCGGAAAGCTGGGCGGTGATGTCGAGCAGATATTTTGCATTGAAGCCGATTTCCATCGGATCGTTGTCATATCCGACTGCGACTTCTTCCGTGGCGCTGCCCGAATCCGGGTTGTTGACCGTCAGCATCAGCTGGCCGTCCGTCAGCGCAAGCTTTACCGCGCGGCCACGTTCCGACGAAATGGTCGAGACGCGATCGACGGCCTTGGTGAAGGTCTGGCAATCGACGCGCATTTCCTTGTCGTTGCCGGTCGGGATGACGCGCTGGTAATCCGGGAACGTGCCGTCGATCAGCTTCGACGTCATGATGATATCGGCGATCGTCAGGCGGATCTTGGCGTCGGACACTTCGACGGTCACCAGTGCTTCCGGATCGTCTACCAGCTTCTGCAGTTCACCAACCGTCTTGCGCGGAATGATGATGCCGGGCATGCCTTCCGAACCGGACGGAGCCTGCACATCAGCGCGGGCGAGACGGTGACCATCGGTGGCAACGGCGCGCAGCTTCAGGTCGCCGCCGGCCTCGATCGTGTGGAAGAAGATGCCGTTCAGGTAATAACGGGTCTCTTCCGTGGAGATCGCGAACTGCGTCCGGTCGATCAGCATCTTCAGATCGGTCGCCTTCAGCTTGAACGTATGGCTGAACGAGCCGGCGGTCAGATCCGGGAAGTCGGTTTCCGGCAGGCACTGCAGCGAGAATTTCGAACGGCCGGACTGGACCGTCATCGAGCCGCCATCCGGATTGGTGGCGAGCAGGACTTCCGAACCGTCCGGCAGCTTGCGGACGATTTCGTAGAGAAGATGTGCGGGAACAGTGGTAGCGCCCGCCTGCTCGACCATCGCCGGAACGGATTCCGTGATCTCCAGATCAAGGTCCGTCGCCTTCAGTTCGACGCTCGCGTCGGAAGCGCGCATCAGCACGTTGGAAAGGATCGGAATTGTGTTGCGGCGCTCGACCACGCGATGCACGTGGCTCAATGATTTCAGAAGATTGGACCGCTCGAGAGTAATACGCATGGACTCAACCGCTTTCGACCTGGGCGTCCCGGGAGGCGGGGCACCGGATATTCTTCGGCTTTCATAAGCCGGACGATGTGGAGGGGCAAAATGGCAGAGATCGGCCTTTGAAAGCAAGAGCAGAAGCGGGGTGTCTGGTTCATTTCGGCACTTGCAACAGACCTGCACACAGAAAACTTGGGGCCGCGCGGCTTGCGGGCCGCCATCGCCTTGACCATAAAGGGCTTATGATCATCCAACTGAATTGAAAAGCTCGTGGCTGGACCTGCTGAAGCGACCCGCGGCTACCGCGTCGCCAATACTTTCGTGCCCTCGCGCCCGCTCGAGCCGGCGCTTTATCTCGTTGCAACGCCGATCGGCAATCTCGGCGATATCACGCTGCGCGCGCTTGAAACGCTTGCCGGTGCAGACGTGCTGGCCTGCGAGGACACACGCGTTACCCGCGTGCTGCTCGATCGTTACGGTATCGCCAACAAGCCCTATGCCTATCACGAGCACAATGCCGACGAGATGGGGCCAAGGCTGCTGGCGGCGCTCGACGAGGGAAAATCCGTCGCCCTGGTTTCCGATGCCGGCACGCCGCTGGTGTCCGATCCCGGCTATCGACTTGGCCAGCTGGCGATCGAGGCAGGCCATAGGGTCGTGCCGATCCCCGGCGCTTCGGCGCCTCTCGCCGCGCTGGTTGCTTCCGGTCTTCCGAATGACGCCTTCCTGTTTGCCGGTTTTCTGCCAGTCAAGGAAAAAGGGCGTCGCGACCGGCTGGCGGAACTGTCGAAAATACCGGCGACGCTGATATTCTTTGAATCTCCGCATCGCATCACCGCGACGCTGGCATCCGCTGCCGATGTTCTGGGGCCGGGCCGCGCAGCTTGTGTCGGCCGCGAACTCACCAAGGCATTCGAGGAGATCAGCCGGGCGTCGCTCGGAGAGCTTGCGGAAGCCTTCGATGGCCGCAACGTCAAGGGAGAGATCGTCTTCCTCGTCGGCCCGCCTGCCTATGATGATGTTCCGGCGGCCGTCGATGTCGATGTGCTGCTGGAAGAGCTGTCGTCTTCCATGCCCGCGGCCAAGGCTGCGGCGGAAGCGGCGCGTCTGACGGGTCTCTCCAAGCGAGATCTCTATCAGCGGCTGGTCACCATGAAGGATGCCGCCATGAAGGATAAGGATGGCGGCTGATGGGGCAGGGAGCCGAGGACAGGCGGCATAAACGCCGGCGCGCCGAACGGCGCGGCCACGTCTCCGAATATCTCGCGGCTCTCTATCTTCTCTTCAGGGGATACCGGATCCTCGCATTTCGCTATCGCACCAGGCTGGGTGAGGTCGATATCGTCGCCCGCAAGAAGACCCTTGTCCTGTTCGTCGAAGTGAAGGCGCGGACCCGCGAAAGTGACGCGATCGATGCCGTCGGTTACGACGCGCAGAGGCGGATAAAAGCGGCGAGCGACATCTGGCTGTCACGCCGCCGCGATGCCCATCTTCTGTCCTGCCGATACGACATTGTCGCCGTTCTGCCCTGGCGTCTGCCCCGGCATTTTCCGGATGCTTTTTGACGGGCTCATGAAGTTTTTGCAAAGCTGTGCAAACGTCATAAATCTGAAATGGAACTGTTAAGAGCCTGTCACGGACAGGCCCTATCTCGATCCTCGATCCAACCAAGGCGGAGAGGACGAAACCATGACCATGATCAAGAAGTTTTCGATGGCCGCGATGGCAGTTGCAATGTCTGCAACCTCCTCGCTCGCAGCAACCAACATCACCTGGTGGCACGGTATGGGCGGCCGTAACGGTGAAGTCATCAACGAAATCTCGCAGAAGTTCAACGCGTCGCAGACCGCTTGCGCTCTGACGCCGATTTCCAAGGGCACCTACGAAGAAGCCCTGGCAACCGGTATCGCCGCTTTCCGTTCGGGCGAACAGCCGAACATCCTGCAGGTCTTTGATGCCGGTGCTGCCACCATTATCAATGCCAAGGGCGCAACCGTTGCCGCAGAAGACCTGATCAACAACGCAGGTTACAAGTTCGACCGCGAAGCCTTCATCGAAGGCGTGCGCTACTTCTACGCCGACAGCGAAGGCAAGTTCATCGGCATGCCGTTCAACTCTTCGGCTCCGATCATGTACGTCAACCCGCAGGCTTTCGAAAAGGCCGGCGTTGAAGTGCCGAAGACCTGGGAAGAATTCGAACAGGTTGCTCCGAAGCTCAAGGAAGCCGGCTTCATCCCGATGACCGCTTCGCAGCTGACCTGGCAGTTCACCGAGAACTTCTTCTCGCGCCAGAACATCGCATTCGCCAACAACAACAACGGTTACGACAGTGTTGTCGACACCAAGATGAACCTCACCGACAAGAACCTTGTCATGATGTTCGAAAAGCTCAAGGCCTGGTCTGACGCCGGTCTCTACAAGTTCTACGGCGCAAGCTGGAACGACAACCAGAAGCCCTTCGAAGAAGGCAAGGTAGCCATGTGGATCGGTTCTTCCGGTTCCTTCGGTGGCCTGCAGAAGACCGCTTCCATGCCGTTCTCGGCTGACTTCCTGCCTTACTGGAAGGGCATCCAGGGTGCCGGCACCAACACCTTCATCGGTGGCGCAGCACTCTTTGCAATGGCTGGCAAGCCGGAAGCCGAAAACAAGTGCACGGCTGACTTCTTCCAGTTCCTGACCTCGCCGGAAATCCAGAAGTTCTACCACCAGGCCACCGGTTACGTTGCCATCACCAAGGCTGCTTACGAGCTGGCCAAGTCTGAAGGCTACTACGAAAAGACCCCGGTCGCCGAAGTCGGCATCAAGCAGCTGATGCTGCCGTCGGGCGAATGGTCCAAGGGCTACCGCCTCGGTTTCTACCCGCAGATCCGCTCCATCATGGAACGCGAATACAACAAGATCTTCTCGGGTGAAACGACCGTGCAGAAGGGCTTCGAAACCATCGAGAAGGAAGGCAACGACCTCCTCGCCCGTTTCGCCAAGACCGCCGGCTGATAACGATCTCCTATCATGGTCCGTCCGCTCCTTAATCGGGGAGCGGGCGGGCTCTTTTGTAATTGGAAGAAAGGGGAGAACTCGTGGCCTATACGACATCACAGCCGCAGCCTGGCGGTTTCCTGTCCCGCCTCGGATTTGGTGCCGGAGCGCGTAAGAAACCCGCTGTCGCGGCGGAAGAAATGAAGCGCGTGCAGTTTACCTCGCCCGTTCTTCCCTACCTGTTTCTTTTCCCGCAGCTCGCGGTGATCTTCATCTTCTTCTACTGGCCTTCGGTCCAGGCGGTAAGCTCGTCCTTTTATCTCGAGGACCCGTTCGGTTTCGGCTCCACCTTCGTCGGTTTGAGCAACTACACGGACGTGCTGTTCAGCGCCGAATACCAGTCGATTGCGCTGTTTACCGCAGTCTTCACGGTGCTCGTCACCTTCCTTTCGCTGTCGATCGGGCTGCTGCTCGCCGTCAAGGCCGACCGCGTCATCCGCGGGGCCTCGACCTACAAGACGCTGCTGATCGCCGTTTACGCCATTGCCGCGCCCGTATCGGGCCTGATCGGCATGATGATTTTCGACCAGCATGTCGGTCCGTTCGTCAAGATGATGTCCTATTTCGGCTGGCACATGCAGGTCGGTCTGAACTATTACGACACGGCTTTCGCCATGACCGTCGTCGCCGTCTGGAAGCAGATCCCGTATAATTTCATCTTCTTCCTCTCGGGCCTGCAGAATGTGCCGGTCTCCGTTCGCGAGGCTGCGATGATCGACTGCCGCTCGGGCTTGCGCCGTTTCTGGACCGTTGTTCTTCCGCTTCTGGCGCCGACAGCCTTCTTCCTCCTGACCATCAACGTCACCTACGCGCTGTTCGACACGTTCGGCATCATCGACGTCATGGTCAAGGACAAGCCCGCCAACAACCCGGTCACGCTGGTCTACAAGGTCTATGCCGACGGCTTCCGCGGCAATGATATCGGCGGCTCATCGGCCCAGTCGGTCATCCTGATGATCGTCGTCTTCGTCCTCACAATCTTCCAGTTCCGCTTCATGGAACGGCGCGTTCACTACAATTGAGAGGATAAGGCCATGTATCGCATACGGTTTACCGATCACCTCATCCTCATTCTCGGCGCGCTGTTTCTCTGCATGCCGGTCGTGGTCGCCTTCATGACCTCCACCCACACGGCAGCCGACATTCACAGCAATGGCCTGTCGCTCGCCTGGGGTGACAACTTCATCGCCACCTATGAAAAGGTGCTGACCCAGAAGGGCGGCTTCACCGGCGATATCACCGGCGCCCGCATGGTGATGAACTCGCTGATCCTCGGCATTGGCTTTGCCGTCGGCAAGATCGTCCTGTCGATGCTGGCCGCTTATGCCATCGTCTATTTCCGCTTTCCGATGGCGACGCTTTCCTTCTGGGTGATCTTCACCACCCTGCTTCTGCCGCTCGAAGTGCGTATCATGCCCTCCTATCAGGTCATGTCGGACCTCGGGATGCTGAATACCTATAGTGGTCTGATCGTGCCTCTGCTCGCATCCGCCACCGGCACCTTCTATTTCCGCCAGTTCTTCAAATCGGTACCTGAGGAACTGCTGGAGGCTGCGCGCATCGACGGGGCAGGTCCGTTCAAGTTCTTCATCGACATTCTGGTGCCGATCTCGCGCACCATGATCGCGGCGATCTTCATCATCATGTTCGTTTACGGTTGGAACCAGTATCTCTGGCCGATGATGATGACGACCGACGAAAGCTTCTTCACCCTGATGCGCGGCATCAAATCCATCCTGCAGGTCTGGGTCGGCTCGAACATCCCCGATTACAACGAGGCATTTGCCCTGGCGATCCTCGCCATGCTTCCGCCCGTGGCAATCGTGGTGATTTTCCAGAGCTGGTTCATCAAGGGCCTGACCGAAAGCGACAAGTAAGGGAACAAGACAATGGCCGCGATCGACATCAGCAGCGTTGGCAAGATCTACAACGGCGGCGTCCGTGCCGTCTCCGACATCAATCTCGACATAAAAGACGGCGAGTTCATCGTCCTCGTCGGCCCCTCCGGCTGCGGCAAGTCCACGCTTCTGCGCATGGTGGCAGGGCTGGAAGCGATTTCCGAAGGCACCGTCAAGATCGGCGACCGCGTGGTCAACGAGGTGGAACCGGCCGACCGCGACATTGCCATGGTGTTCCAGAACTATGCGCTCTACCCGCATATGACGGTGCGCCAGAACCTCGAATACGGTCTGAAGAACCGCAAGACGCCAAGAGAAGAAATCGACGCCCGCGTCAATGAGGCGGCTCGTATGCTGGAAATCACCCAGTATCTCGACCGCAAGCCGCGTGCGCTTTCCGGCGGTCAGCGCCAGCGCGTTGCCATGGGCCGCGCCATCGTGCGCAAGCCGGCTGCCTTCCTTTTCGACGAGCCGCTGTCCAACCTCGACGCCAAGCTGCGCGTCTCCATGCGCGGCGAGATCAAGCGCCTGCAGCGCCGTCTCGGCACGACCTCGATTTACGTCACCCACGATCAGCTGGAAGCGATGACGCTCGCCGATCGTCTCGTCGTCCTCAATGGCGGACAGATCGAACAGGTCGGCTCGCCTCTGGATGTCTACCACACACCGGCCTCGACCTTCGTTGCCGGCTTCATCGGCTCGCCGGCCATGAATCTGGTGAAAGCGGAACTGCAGGGCGACAAGCTGGCCATCGGCCCGTCGCTGATTTCGCTCAACGGTTACGCGCCGACCTCCGGCGCCGTGACCGTCGGCCTGCGCGCCGAAGACCTTCGTACCACGTCTGCGAGTGACGGCATGCCCTTCACCGTCGAATATGTCGAGGAACTCGGTTCCCAGCGTCTGGCCCATGGTCTGGTCGGCGATCAGGCCCTGACGATCGCGCTGTCCGGTGAAGCCGAAATCACGGACAGGATGCAGCTCACGATCGACCCGTCGAAACTGCATTTCTTTGATGCCGGTACTGGCAAGCGCCTGGAGGCCCGCGCGCTTGCAAAGGCAGCGCCGACGCTGGCCGAGCCGGTCGCCTGAAGCGACCGATCACAGGCATGTTCAAACTGTGCGGTCGGGATTGTTCCCGGCCGCATTGCTTTCGGGCCTTTGCCATCCTAAATCAGGCAGGCCAAAATCCAGAAAGCCCAAATTCAGGCGGCATCTTTATCGGGGACGAAACTCATGGCGCATGTTCGCAAGGTCGCAATCCAGATGGACCATATTTCCAGCATCAACATTGCTGGCGATTCCACCTTCGCAATGACCTTGGAGGCCCAATCCCGCGGCTACGAGCTTTTCCATTATACGCCCGATCGCCTGACCATGCGCGACGGCAAGATCTTTGCGGCCGTCGAGCCGCTGCAGGTGCGCGACATCAAGGGCGATCATTTTACCCTCGGGGACAAGCAGCGCGTCGATCTCTCCCAGATGGATGTCGTGCTTCTGCGTCAGGATCCGCCCTTCGACATGGGTTACATCACCTCCACCCATCTTCTGGAGCGCATCCACCCGAAGACGCTCGTCGTCAACGACCCGGCCTGGGTGCGCAACTCGCCGGAAAAGATTTTTGTCACCGAATTCGCCGACCTGATGCCGCCGACGCTGATCTCGCGTGATCCGGAAGAAATCGCCGCCTTCCGTCAGGAGCTGGGCGATATCATCCTGAAGCCGCTTTACGGCAATGGTGGCGCAGGCGTCTTCCATTCCGCCCGTGACGACCGCAACTTCACCTCGCTTCTGGAAATGTTCGGCCAGATGTATCGCGGCGAACCCTATATCGCTCAAGGTTATCTGAAAGAGGTCCGCAAGGGCGACAAGCGCATCCTGCTCGTCGATGGCGAGCCGGTCGGCGCGATCAACCGCGTACCCGCCGAAACCGACAGCCGCTCCAACATGCATGTCGGCGGTCGCGCCGAGCCGACCGAGTTGACAACCCGCGAAAAGGAAATCTGCGCCCGCATCGGACCTGCGCTTCGCGAACGCGGCTTCATCTTCGTCGGCATCGATGTGATCGGCGACTACATGACCGAAATCAACGTGACCTCGCCGACCGGCATCCGCGAAGTGAAGAAGTTCGGCGGCGCCGATGTCGCAAGCCTGATGTGGGATGCGATCGAAGCCAAGCTCAACTGAGTTTAGTCTTCGATGTGACGGAGAGGCGCCTGACCGGGCGCCTTTTTTGTTTCGTATGTTCGATTTTTGTTCTTGTTTTAATTCTTACGCCGTGTCAGCTTATGGTTGTGGTGGCGCGAAGGCAGGCCGTGGGGGCAGGACCGTCGTTCCGGACATGATCTGTGGGAGCGATTGGCATGGTTTCACGCGTCAGTACCATTGCATTCCAGGGCATAGAAGGTGTTCCCGTCGATGTTCAGGTCATGGTCGGCCCGGGCAAGATGGGCATGCATATCGTCGGCCTGCCGGACAAGGCGGTTGCAGAAAGCCGCGAGCGGGTACAGGCCGCGCTCCATGCCTCCGGCCTCGCTATGCCGCCGAAAAAGGTAACGGTCAATCTGGCTCCCGCCGACCTTCCGAAAGAGGGATCCCATTTCGATTTGGCCATCGCACTCGGCCTGATGACGGCACTTGGCGCCATTCCGGGGGATGCGGTCTCTGATCATGTCGTCATCGGCGAATTGAACCTCGACGGCACGCTGGCGGCGGTTGCCGGTGCGCTTCCGGCAGCGATCAGCGCCAATGCCGTCGGCAAGGGTTTGATCTGCCCGGCCGATAGCGGATCGGAAGCCGCCTGGGCAGGGCCGGATGTCGATATCATCGCCCCGCGCAGCCTGATCGCGCTCGCCAATCATTTTCGCGGCACGCAGGTCATCTCGCGCCCACAGCCCGCCATTCGCGCTTTGCCGGCCAATCTGCCGGATCTGGCCGAGATCAAGGGACAGGAAAGCGCCAAGCGGGCCTTGGAGGTTGCCGCGGCTGGCGGACATAATCTGCTTTTTGTTGGTCCGCCTGGTTCCGGCAAATCCATGCTCGCGGCACGGCTTCCCTCCATCCTCCCGCCGCTTTCGGCAGCCGAACTGCTGGAAGTCTCGATGATCCATTCGATCGCTGGTCAGCTTTCGGGCGGAAAACTCTCGGATCGCCGGCCATATCGCACACCCCATCATTCGGCGACCATGGCGGCGCTGGTTGGCGGTGGCCTGCGGGCAAAACCGGGCGAGGCGTCGCTCGCCCATCACGGCGTCCTGTTCCTTGACGAATTCCCGGAATTCTCGCCCCAGGTGCTGGATGCTCTGCGCCAGCCGCTGGAAACTGGCGAATGTGTCATCGCCCGCGCCAATCACCGTGTTTCCTATCCGGCCAGCATCCAGCTTATCGCGGCGATGAACCCTTGCCGCTGCGGCATGGCGGGTGAACCCGGCCATACCTGCGCCCGTGGGCCGCGTTGCGCCGCGGATTATCAGGCCCGTATTTCCGCGCCGCTAATGGACCGCATCGATATCCGCATCGACGTGCCGGCGGTGTCCGCATCGGACCTGATCCGGCCCGCGCCTGCCGAAAGCAGTGCCGACGTCGCCAAACGCGTTTATGCAGCGAGAGAGCTGCAGCAGGATCGTTATCTTGCGGCGGGCCTGTCGGGACCGCTCACCAATGCGCGCTGCTCGACCGCACTGATCGAGAAGGTGGCGGAGCCTGATCCGTCCGGCCTGCAGCTGCTGAGGGATGCGGCGGAGAAACTGAAATTTTCCGCCCGCGGATATCACCGCGTCCTCAAGGTGGCGAGGACACTTGCCGATCTCGATGGCAAACCGACCGTCGGACGTCTTCATCTTGCCGAGGCGATCTCTTATCGGATGGCGAGCGAAAGATTGGCGATCGCGGCGGCGTGAGAAGGTTATGGTTGGAGAAGGTTGATCAGGCGATGACTGGCGCGGCGAAGTGAAAGCGCGTCGTCCGGGTCCCCTGCGATCTTTCATCGGCTCATGACCGGCCGGGTGTTTCCGGCCGGTCATGAGGACAAGTTTTATTCGCCCAGTCCGTCGAACAGGGCGGTCGAGAGATAACGCTCTGCAAAGGAGGGGATGATCACGACGATGGTCTTGCCGGCATTTTCCGGCCGGCTGCCCACTTCGATGGCAGCCTTCAACGCCGCACCTGAGGAAATGCCGACCGGTACACCTTCCAGAGCGGCCACATGGCGGGCCGTCTCCAGAGCGTCGGCGCTCGCAACGGTGACGATCTCGTCATAGACCTTGGTATCGAGGATCTTTGGTGCAAAGCCCGCGCCGATGCCCTGGATCTTGTGCGGGCCGGGTTCGCCGCCGGAAAGCACGGGCGATTCCTTCGGTTCGACGGCAATGACCTTGATTTCGGGATTGCGGCCCTTCAGCACCTGGCCGACGCCGGTGATCGTGCCGCCGGTGCCGATGCCGGCGATGAAGATGTCCACCTTTCCGTCGGTATCGTTCCAGATTTCCTCGGCGGTCGTCTTGCGGTGGATTTCCGGATTGGCCTCATTTTCGAACTGCTGCGGAATGATCGCATCCGGCAACGTGGCGGCAAGTTCTTCCGCCTTGGCGATCGCCCCCTTCATGCCCTTGGGGCCTTCGGTCAGAACCAGTTCGGCACCCAGCAGCGCCAGCATCTTGCGGCGCTCGACCGACATGGTTTCCGGCATGGTCAGGATCAGCTTGTATCCCTTGGCGGCAGCCGCAAAGGCGAGCGCAATACCGGTATTGCCGGATGTCGGCTCGACAAGCGTGGTCTTGCCGGCGGTGATCTTGCCCTGCGCTTCCAGGCTTTCGATCATCGCGACACCGATACGGTCCTTCACCGATGCGATCGGATTGAAGAATTCGAGCTTGGCCAGGATCGTGGCCTTCACGCCCTTTTCCTTCGCCAGCTTGTCCAGCCTCACGAGCGGGGTGTCACCGATCGTTTCGGTGATCGAGGAATAGATGCGGCCGCGGCCCGGCTTGTTCACCGACATTGTCGTTTCTCCACTCTCCACTAGAACAGTTGGTCGAAAAATAGTGTTCGATGGAGCAACAAGCGAGGATGATTTTGTCTCGGGAGATCAAAAAAAGGCGAAATATCCTTCTTTCGATATGTGCTTCGGCGCAATGCCATGCTGCGATCGGAGCGCTCTTGATAGCTATCAACGCCGGCGCGCGCCGTCTGGCGCCACGCCCTTGCGTCGACCAGGTCAAACGCCGGTCGAGCCGAAGCCTCCGGCACCGCGCACGGTTTCCGTCGTTTCGCTGGTTTCGGCAATCTGCACCTGCGTCACCGGCGCAATAACCATCTGGGCGATCCGCATGCCGCGGGTGATGACGAAATCGTCTTCGCCGAGATTGATCAGCAGCACCTTCACTTCGCCGCGGTAATCGCTGTCGATCGTGCCGGGCGTGTTGAGGCAGGTGATACCGTTTTTGAAGGCGAGGCCGGAGCGCGGACGGATCTGCGCCTCGAAACCCGCCGGGACCTCGAAAATGAAGCCGGTCGGCACCAGAGCCCGTTTGCCTGGAGCCAGCGTCATCGGTTCGTTATCGGTCACTGCGGCGCGCAGATCCATGCCGGCGGCACCGGTGGTTTCATAGGAGGGAAGATCCAGGCCATCGCCATTCGGCAGGCGGACGAGATTGAGCTTGGGTGAAGATGGGGTGTGAACGTTCATCATTCCATTAGCCCGGTCATGACGGCCGGGGTCAAACACGAATTGAAACTTATCCACTAAGTCGCTAGATACGCGGCAACTCGAAGGATTGTTGCTGACATGGCCGAAACTCTGGCAGAGGCGGTTTCCCGCCGCCGTACATTTGCGATCATCGCCCACCCGGATGCGGGCAAGACGACGCTGACCGAAAAACTGCTTCTGTTCGGCGGTGCCATTCAGCTCGCCGGTGAGGTCAAGGCGAAGAAGGATCGCATCCAGACGCGGTCCGACTGGATGAAGATCGAACGCGAGCGCGGCATCTCGGTCGTCACCTCGGTGATGACCTTCGAATACAATGACAAGGTCTTCAATATCCTCGATACGCCGGGTCACGAAGACTTCGCCGATGATACCTACCGCACGCTGACAGCGGTCGATGCCGCCATCATGGTCATCGACGCCGCCAAGGGTATCGAGCCGCGTACGCTAAAACTTTTCGAAGTTTGCCGCATGCGCGACATCCCGATCATCACCTTCGTCAACAAGATGGACCGTGAAAGCCGCGACATCTTCGAGATCCTTGACGAGGTCGAAGAGAAGCTGGCGCTGGATACTGCTCCGATCACCTGGCCGATCGGCCGCTCCAAGAGCTTCTGCGGCTCCTATCATCTTGCCGAAAACAAGGTGCGTGGTCCCGATAGCGAAGAGGCGATCTCCGTCAACGGCCCGCAGGCCGTCATGGACCGCCTGCCGGAAAACGAACGTGCCGCTTTCGTCGAAGAGGTGGAGCTGGCGCTTGAAGCCTGCCGCCCGTTCGATCGCCAGGCTTTTCTCGAAGGTCATATGACGCCGGTTTTTTTCGGCTCGGCGCTCAGGAATTTCGGTGTCCGCGATCTGATCAATGCGCTCGGCGATTTCGCTCCGCCGCCGCGTGACCAGGTGGCCGACATCCGCACCGTCCATGCCGCCGAAGACAAGATGACCGCCTTCGTCTTCAAGATCCAGGCGAACATGGACCCGAACCACCGCGACCGTATCGCATTCGCGCGTATCTGCTCCGGCAAGCTGGAGCGTGGCATGAAGGCAAGGCTTGCCCGCACCGGCAAGCAGCTCGGCCTCACCGCGCCGCAGTTCTTCTTCGCCTCGCAGCGCCATATTGCAGACACCGCCTATGCCGGTGACGTGGTCGGCATTCCGAACCACGGCACGCTTCGTATCGGCGACACGCTGACCGAAGGCGAGTCGCTGGTCTTCCAGGGCGTCCCGAACTTCTCGCCGGAAATTCTCCGCCGCGTGCGGTTGGGTGATGCAATGAAGGCAAAGAAGCTCAAGGAAGCCCTGCAGCAGATGGCGGAAGAGGGCGTCGTGCAGCTCTTCCAGCCGGAAGACGGCTCGCCGGCCATCGTCGGCGTCGTCGGCGCCCTTCAGCTCGACGTGTTGAAGGAGCGGCTCTCGGCGGAATATAGCCTGCCGGTCTCGTTCGAAATGTCGCGCTTCTCTGTTTGCCGCTGGGTCTCGTCGGACAACAAGGTCGACATGGAAAAATTCATCACCGTCAAGCGCGGCGATATCGCCCGCGATCTCGACGGCGATCCGGTCTTCCTGGCGCAGGATGCGTTTTCGCTGCGTTACGAAGCCGAGCGTTATCCGTCGATCAAGATGGCCGCCATCAAGGAATATCACGTCGCCAAGGCGGCGTGATAAAAGGCGGCGTGATAGTGATCAGTCGATGATCAGTTCCGACCTGCCGCTGGTGAGGTCGGAAATCAGCCGCGACACGGCCTCGACCTCTGCTTCCGGCACGCGAAGCACGAGGTCGGCCCCGGTCGCGGTAAACTGTTCCTCGGCGATGCCAAGGTCGACAATCGCCTGAAGACGCGCCTTGACGCGCGCCAGATCCGAAAAGTCGAGCCGCACGAGCCCTTCCACGGAAGGCTTCAGTTCCACCATCGCAGCGCTTCTCAGGCATGCGGCTGCCGTGCCGCCATAGGCACGCACCAGACCGCCGCTGCCGAGCAATATCCCGCCGAACCAGCGGGTAACGATCACCACGACATTGGTCACCGATTGGCCGTCGATGGCTGAGAGGATCGGCTTTCCCGCCGTGCCGCTCGGCTCCCCGTCATCGGAAAACCGATAGGCGGCCCCGATCCGCCACGCCCAGCAATTGTGGTTGGCATTGGCATCACTATGGCTGGCAATCGCCGCCTTCGCCTCTTCCTCGGTCGCAATCGGGAGCGCAATCGCCAGAAACCGGCTTTTCTTGATGATCTGCTCGAATGTTGCGGTCTGCTCTAGCTGGAACATCAGGCAGCTTTATAGCCCGGATTGCCGCAATGGAAGTGTCCGGTACCTTACGTCACACCTGATGGATTTAGGCACTCTCCTTTGCTGCGAGATATTCCATCGGATATCTCGTAATGCCATACTGGGCTCCATTCTGTTCGGGAGATCACCATGCTGAAGCTGATCAGCGCTGTCGCCATTGCCTTTCTGTCCATCTGTAGCACCTCCGTCTGGGCGCGGTCGTTCACCGACGCAGGTGGCCGCATTGTCGAAATTCCGGACAATGTCACCCGTGTCCTGACTGCCGGCCCTCCGGCGTCCGTTCTCGTCTATGTGCTCGCGCCTGAAAAACTGACCGGTTGGGTGCGCGAACCGAGCGGTGAGGAAAAGCAGTTCCTGCTCCCCGCAGTCCGTGATCTGCCGACCTATGGCAGGCTGACGGGCCAGGGCGGCACCGCCAATATGGAGGCGGTCATCGCGGCAAAGCCCGATCTCATCATCGATGTCGGCTCCGTCAACCCGACCTATATCTCGCTGGCCGACAAGGTGCAGCAGCAGACCGGCATTCCTTACGTGCTGATCGACGGCGGTTTTGCAAATTCGGCGAAGACTTTGCGCCAGGTCGGCGAACTGCTCGGCGTTTCACCGCGTGCCGAAGAGCTTGCAGCCTATGCCGAAACCACGCTGAAGGATCTGGGCGAGGGGCTTGCCAAAGTGCCGACCGGCGAACGGCCGAAGGTCTATTATGGTCGTGGCCCGGAAGGTCTGGAGACGGGCCTTTCCGGTTCGATCAATCTGGAAATCCTCGAAGCTGCCGGCGCCACCAATGTCGCTGCCGCAGCCGGCAAGGGCGGGCTTACCAATGTCTCGCTGGAGCAGGTGCTCGGCTGGAACCCTGACATCATTCTCGGCGCCAGCCCGAAATTCATTTCCGCGGTAAAGAGCGACCCGTCCTGGGCAAGCGTTGCAGCGGTCAAGAACGGCAAGGTGTTTGCCGCCCCATCGCTTCCCTTCGGCTGGTTCGATTCACCGCCCGGCATCAACCGCCTGATCGGCATTCGCTGGCTGGAGGCGCTGCTTTATCCCAAAACCTTTGACGTCGACCTGAAGGCGGATGTGCAGAAATTCTTCAAGCTCTTCTATCAGGTCGAGGTCACGGATGCTGATCTCGACACGCTCCTGAAGGGCGCGATCGAAAAGCCCTGATGAAGAACGCAGCAGATTCTGATCGCGGAAACTGGAAGCTGGTTGTCTTCGGCATCCTTGGCGTCGCCGTGCTGGCGATGGCTTCGATGGCGATCGGCAAATATTCGGTGCCGCCCTCGGCGATCCTGCGCGTTCTCTTTGCCGGTTTGACGGGCGGTCAGCCGGATGTCGATCCGATCCAGCAGACGGTTATCTGGAATGTCCGCCTGCCGCGGGTGATTGCCGGCCTACTGATCGGTGCGGCGTTGGCGGCGGCCGGTGCCACCTATCAGGGCCTGTTTCGCAATCCGCTCGTCTCTCCGGATATTCTCGGCGTGTCTGCCGGCGCCAGTCTCGGCGCGGTGCTCGCCATCTTTCTGAAAATGCCGGTGCCCGTCATCCAGCTCATGAGTTTTTGCGGCGGGCTGCTGGCGGTCGCCGCCGTTTACGGGGTTGGAACCGCAGTAAGGGGCCGCGATCCGGTGCTGACGCTGGTTCTGGCCGGCGTGGCGATCGGCGCCATCGTTGGAGCTGGTATCTCGCTGGTCAAGATCCTTGCCGATCCCTATGACCAGCTGCCGGCCATCACCTATTGGCTGCTCGGCAGCCTCACCGCCGTTACCCGCGCCGATGTCGGCTCCATCCTGCCGGCCATCGTCATCGGTCTTCTGCCGCTTGCGGCTCTGCGCTGGCGCATGAATGTGATGACACTGGGCGACGAGGAGGCCCAGACGCTGGGTGTCGATACGAGGTTGACGCGTCTGGCGCTGATTTTCGGTGCGACGCTGATCACCGCCGCTTCCGTGTCGATCGCCGGTATCGTCGGATGGGTTGGCCTGGTGATCCCGCATGTCGCGCGATTGCTGGTCGGCCCGGATTTTCGCCGGCTTCTGCCGGCCGCACTTTTGCTTGGCGGCGGTTACATGTTGATCGTCGACACCCTGGCGCGCAGCGTGGCTTTGACCGAAATCCCGCTCGGTATCCTGACCGCGGTCGTCGGAGCGCCCTTCTTCCTGTGGCTGCTTGCATACGGCAAGAGAGGCTGGTCCTGATGCTGGAACTGCGTGATCTCGCCTTCGGTTACGGCACAAGCAGGGTTGGCACCGGCGTCAGCCTGACCTTGCGTCCCGGTGAAGTTCTGGCATTGCTCGGGCCTAACGGCGCTGGCAAGACGACCTTGTTCAAGACCATGCTCGGGCTTTTGGCTCCACTCGGCGGAGAGGTTCTTCTCGATGCTGCGCCGCTCGAAACGCTCGATCGAAAGGAGCGCGCAAGGCGCATCGCCTATGTGCCGCAGGCTCATGCCGCCCTGTTTCCATTCACCGTGCGCGATGTCGTGCTGATGGGACGTGCGGTGCAGGTAGCGCCCTTTTCCGCACCCGGCCGAAACGATCGCGAGGTGGCGGCGGCCGCGCTGGAGCGGCTCGGCATGGCGCATCTCTCGGACCGTCCCTACACCGAAATTTCAGGTGGCGAACGGCAGATGACACTCATTGCCCGCGCCTTGGCGCAACAGCCGAAAGTGCTGGTCATGGATGAACCCACAGCCAGCCTCGACTACGGCAATCAGATGCGGGTGCTTGGCCATGTCCGCCGGTTGGCGCGCGAAGGCATGGCGGTGGTGCTCTCCACCCACAATCCCGATCATGTCTTCATGGTCGCCGATCGTGTTGCCATGCTGCACGAAGGACGTCTGGCAGGGCTCGGGCCTCCGGCGGATGTTTTGACGGTTGAGCGGGTGAAACAGCTTTATAACATCGATGTGGTGATGGGCGTGCTGCCGGGCGGCAGCTCCAAGGTCTGCTCGCCGCGTCTTGGACCAGGAGATTGAGAATGGTGCGCGAAAACGAAATCCGTCAGCACGAGGTGTCGGTGACGCCGCCTGAACCAACCGATGCCGGCCTTACCTTCATCGGTGTCATTTCGACGCCCTGGACATCCCGCATGGAAACGCCGCGCCAGGGGCGTCACGATGGTCCGATTTGCCGGATCGAAATCTATGAGCCATGGGTCGCGGCGCTGAAAGGCGTCGAACTCTTCGAGCGGCTCGAAATTCTCTACTGGCTGCATCAGTCCCGCCGGGATCTGGTGCTGCAGAGCCCGGCGAGCAACGGCGAAGTGCATGGCACATTTTCGCTGCGCTCGCCTGTCAGGCCAAACCCGATCGGAACCTCCATCGTCAAGCTGGAAGGTGTCGAGGGCAATGTTCTTCTGGTGCGCGGCCTGGATTGTCTCGACGGAACGCCGTTGATCGACTTGAAACCGGATCGAACCCTGTTCAAGCCGATCGCGCCGCCGCAGCCCGGTGATTATCAGACCGACGGCAGCGCACCGACCGCGCCTCATTGTCAGAAGGCTTGATCGATCAGTCGATGGCAACCATCACGTCAGAAGCCTTGATCACGGCATAGGCGTCGGAACCGACGGTAAGTTCGAGTTCGTCGACCGCCTCATTGGTAATCGAGGAGGTGACGATCAGGCCGTTGCCGAGGTCGATGCGCACATGTGCGGTCGTCGCGCCCTTCTTGACGTCGACGACCTTGCCCTTGAAACGATTGCGTGCGCTGATTTTCATCGCGGTTCTCCTATGCCAGATTGAGTGGCCGCCAACCAATCCGGTAGAGGGCGCACTGTCAAGCGGAGTAGATACACCTCAATCCGCCGTCAGGTCCTTGAGGAAATCGTCGCACCAGCGGTTGATGTCGTATTCGAGAAGATGGTTCATCATCTTTTCCCAGCGCTGCTTGCGCTCGTCGAGCGACATGCTGAGACCACGGGCGATGGCATGTGCCGTGCCCTCGATGTCATAGGGGTTGACCAGCAATGCGCCGGTCAGCTCGCGGGCAGCGCCGGCAAAGCGTGAGAGAACCAGGACGCCCGGATCTTCCGGGTCCTGCGCCGCCACATATTCCTTGGCGACGAGGTTCATGCCGTCACGCAGCGGTGTGACGAGGCCGATCTTGGCGAGACGGTAGAGGCCGGCCAGAAGAGGTCGCGGCACGGATCGGTTGACGTAGCGGATCGGCGTCCAGTCGACCTGGCCCAAAGCGCCGTTGACCCGTCCCGCCTGTTCGGCCACCGTTCGCTGCATCTGTTCGTATTCAGGAACCTCGGAACGGGATTTCGGCGTGACCTGCAGATAGGTCACCTTGTTCTGATATGCGGGGTTCAACCGAACGAACTGTTCGAACGCATCGATGCGCTGGGTAATGCCCTTGGAATAATCCAGCCGGTCCACGCCGATGATCAGATCGCGGTTCTCGATACTTTCTTTGGCCTTTTTCACCATCGCATTGCGCGAGGCCTTTACAGCATATTTGGCAAAGGCCTCGGTTTCGATCGAGATCGGATAGGCGCCGCCCTTGAAGCTGCGGCCATAGGTGGAGAATTTGCGGCCGTCCTCAAGCCGCTCTCCAATTCCCTCGCGCACCAGTCCGCCGCCGAAATTGTCGAGGTCGTAATCGGTGTGGAAGCCGACGAGATCATATTGCGATAGCCCGCGCATGATCTGCTCGTGTACCGGCATGGCGAACAGCACGTCCGCCGGCGGCCAGGGTATGTGCAGGAAGAAACCGATCTTGTTCTTGAAGCCCATCTGCCGCAGTTCGGCCGCAAGCGGGATCAGATGGTAATCATGCACCCAGATGATGTCGTCTTCTTTTAGGAGCGGCGCCAGCTTGTGGGCGAAGAAGCGGTTGACGCGAAAATAACCCGCCATTTCCTTGCGGCCGTATTCGGCGAGATCCAGCCGGTAATGGCAGATCGGCCAGAGCACCCGGTTGGCGAAGCCGTGGTAATATTCCTCGACATCGGTATCGGTGAGGTCTGTCAGCGCATAGGTGATGTTGCCGATCTCGCGGACATCCAGTTTTTCCGGCTCCCGATCACCGCTGGAATTACCCGACCAGCCCATCCAGATGCCGCCGCGCTCCTCCAGTGCTGCCTGCAGGGCGACGGCCAGACCGCCGGCGGGCGCCTCGCCTGCCTTTTTCGGAACGGTGACACGGTTTGAAACAACCACAAGGCGGCTCAAGGCAAATTCCTTCCAATGATGAAGAGCGGGGTCTTGCGCATTATCGCGAGAGACCGGCCAGAATGTCGCGAAGTTCGGCAGCGGAGGTGAGCAGCATCGTTGCCTGTGTGGCGCTGCCGTTGGGCAAGGTTGCCTCACCGATCCGGATCGACAGGCCGCCAAGGGCATTGGCGGTTTTGAACATGGCCTCGTCGGTCAGATCGTCACCGATTGCGACAGGCAGTCGACGCCTGAAACAGGGTTCGTCGAGAAAGCTGCGCAAGGCCTCGCCCTTGCTGGCGCGCGCCGGGCGAAGCTCGATCACCATCTTGCCGCGCTGCAATGTGAAGTCGCCGCCGGCATCCGCCGCCGCGCGTTCCATCAGCGCGTCGAGATCGGCCTGCCGCTCCGGCGCCTGCCGGTAATGCGCGCCGACTGCAGCCCCCTTGTCTTCGATCAGCACGCCGTCCCAGCCGGCCGTATCGGCAAAAAGCCGCGCCTTCAGCAGTTCGAATTCCGGCGTCGCCGTCACGCAATCGATCGCGCCGTCGGACATGCGCCGTTCCGCACCGTGCAGGCCTGCGATCGGAAACTGGTAGGGCTGAAACAGTCTGTCGGCATAGGGCAGGGCGCGGCCGGTCACCAGCGCCAATGCGCCGCCGAGCTTTTTCGACACGGCATCCAGGTTGGCGGGCAGGTCGGGCGGCACGACAATTCCGTCGGGCGTGTCGGCCAGATCGATCAATGTGCCGTCGATATCGAGAAAAAGTGCCCAGCGATCGAAATCCCTGAGAAGATCCGAAACCGATGTTCCGGAAGGCGTGAGACCGGAAGAGGGCTGGTCTTCACGTGGTTTTGTTTGTTGAGACATAGAGGTTTATCTAGGCTGCGCGCAGGCATCGACAACCCTCATTGCCATGCAATGGCCGCAAATGAAGAGGTCTGTACGGTCGTGTTCGGTTGCGCCATGAAAAACGCAGGACACACCGCAGTCTTAATATCCGTTGCAAAACGTGAAGTTCCGACCGTCGCAATTCCGTTATGAATACTGTTAGCTTAACCTTTCATTAGGCGAATAATTCCACCCTCCTCTCAATGCGCCGCGATTGGCTGTCTTATCTCTCGGAGTGACAAAATCTATGTGCCGCTGGGCTGCCTATCGAGGCGAACCGCTTTACCTGGAAGAGCTTGTTTCATCACCGGCCCATTCGCTCATAGAGCAATCCCATTGTGCAACCCGCGCCAAGACGGCGACCAACGGAGACGGTTTCGGTATCGCCTGGTATGGCGACAGGCCTGAGCCGGGTCGTTACCGCGACGTTCTGCCGGCCTGGTCCGATTGCAACCTGAGAAGCCTGGCGCGTCAGATCCGTTCGTCGCTTTTCCTCGCCCATGTGCGGGCGGCAACGACGGGCGCAACCCGGCGCGACAATTGCCACCCCTTCGTTCACGGTCATTGGTCCTTCATGCATAACGGCCAGATCGCCAATTTCGATCGCATTCGCCGCCGCATGGAAAGCATGCTTTCGGATGATCTGTTCAGTGCCCGAACCGGCACGACCGACAGCGAGATGATCTTTCTTCTCGCCCTGCAATTCGGTCTCGATGCCGATCCGCTGGGCGCCATGGAAAAGGCCGTGGCGACCGTCGAGGCGCTGTCGATGGAACAATCCGGCGAGGCGCTCGTGCGCTTCACCGCCTGCTTCTCCGATGGCAGGCAGCTCTTTGCCGTCCGTTACGCGACCGACCACAAGCCGCCGACGCTGTATGCAGCGCCGATGGGCGGCTCGACCGGTGCCAAGAGCGGTTATTGCCTCGTGTCCGAACCTTTGAACGACGAAGCCGATACCTGGGTGGAAATCCCGGATGGCAGCGCCGTCAAAGTCTGCCCGGACGGCATGCAGGCGCTCCTGTTCCAGCCGAGGCTTCTCGCCGAAGCCGCCTGACAATCAGGCAACGGGAAGCGTGATCCCGAGTTCTGCCCGCAGCTTTTTCGTCAGGCCTGCGGCCACCAGCTCGTAGGAGCGGGTCAGGTAATGCACGACCTCCTCCTCTGAAAGCGGCGCGCTTTCCCTGATCTCCACCCATTTGCGTTTGGCGAAATAGGGTGCCTGGCCGATCCCTTCGAGCGCCGTCAGGATCTCGAAACTCTCTTCCGAGCACTTCACCACGATCCGGGCCTCATCGCCTCCACCCATCAGCGTGAACACCATGTCGCCCACCTTGGCGACATGGCTGTCCCATTGATCGACGAAACTCGTTCCCGGCAGTTTCTTCACGAAGGCATCGAAACCCTTTTGGGTGAACAGGCTCATGGTCGTGGTTCCTGTCTCAGATCGGCAGTCTGGCTGCGATCAGCGCCGCCAGCCGCTCGGCCACTTCATCCTTCGCAAGATCGGGCCACTCATTGACGCCCTCGGACGAAATGATCTTCACATGGTTGCGGCTGCCGCCCATTACCCCGGTCTCCGGCGAGACGTCATTGGCGACGATCATGTCGGCGCCCTTCCGCTCCAGCTTGGCGCGGCCATTGGCCTCGACATTCTGTGTTTCGGCCGCAAAGCCGACGACGAGTTTCGGCCGCCTTGCATGGTGACCGACGGTTTTCAGGATATCCGGGTTTTCCGCCAGTTGCAGCGGGAGAGGGGCCTCGCCCGGTTGTTTCTTGATCTTCTGATCGGCGGAAGTGACCACGCGCCAGTCGGCAACCGCTGCCACCATCACGGCAATGTCGGCAGGAAGTTGCGTAGTCACGGCCTCCAGCATTTCACTCGCTGTTTCGACATGCACGGTGGTTACGCCTGCAGGATCGGGGATCGTCACCGGACCGGAAACGAGCGTGACCTTCGCGCCGAGCTTTGCCAGAGCTGCGGCAATCGCATGGCCCTGACGCCCGGAAGAACGGTTTGCAATATAACGCACGGGGTCGATCGGCTCGTGTGTCGGGCCGGAGGTAACGATTGCGGTCCGCCCTTCGAGCGGCCTTGCGCCGCCATCGAGCATGTCGGCCACCGCTGCCGCGATCTGCAGCGGTTCTGCCATGCGACCCACGCCAGCCTCATTGCTCTCCGCCATCTCGCCGGCCGTCGGACCGATGAAGGCGATGCCGTCCTTTTTGAGAACCTCGACATTACGGCGCGTTGGCGCTGCATCCCACATCTTCGGGTTCATCGCAGGCGCGACGAGGACCGGCCGGTCGGTCGCAAGCAGGACGGTGCTCGCCAGATCATCGGCCAGACCATGCGCCATCTTGGCCATCAGGTTCGCCGTGGCGGGCGCCACCAGAACGAGATCGCAATCGCGCGCCAGCCTTATATGACCGACATCCTGCTCATCCTCGCGCGAAAACAGTTCCGTATAGACATGACCCGAAGACAAAGCGCCGACTGCAAGCGGAGTGACGAATTCCTGCGCCGATTTCGTCATCAGCGGCCGCACCTCCGCCCCGCGCTCGCGCAAGCGGCGGATCAGGTCGAGGCTCTTATAGGCCGCAATGCCGCCGGAGATGATGAGGAGAATGCGCTTGCCCGAGAGTTCCATGGTCTTGCCTGCTATTGAAGTGACCGGAAGCTAAGGTCTTGCCCTTGAAGTTGCAATCGCCTTTCCGGTCGCGTGGTGAACGGGCCAGTCGTGTGGCGAACGGGATTGCCTGCGCCAAAACTCTGGTTTAGCATTTGTCATGGCCGGATGCGGCCAGCCGCCCGCGGCATCCTGCCATGGTGAATGCATCCAACCGACCTTCATCCTCGACCATCCGGCCAATGATGACGAACGGATCAGCAATGCGGGCTCTGATTATTCGTTCGTCCATTGAAAGGATGATGTCATGCGCGATTTCCGCGATGCGAAACTGATGGCAAAAAGCCTGCGTGAGGCGCTTGCCGAACAGAATATCGAACTCTCCCACAGCAAGGCGCTGGAACTGGTCTCCGCTCAGTTCGGTTATGACGACTGGAACGTTCTTTCCGCAAAGATTGAGGCGGCAGTCCCGAATGAGCGGAAAGACCCGATCTCCATCCAGCCGGCCATTCCGATCTTCCGCATCTTCGATGTGACGAAGGCGATGGAATTCTACCGGGATTTCCTTGGTTTTGTCGTGGACTGGGAACATCGGTTCGCGCCGACTGCGCCGCTTTATTGCCAGATGTCGCGCAGCGGCATGCTGATCCATCTCTCCGAACATGCAGGCGATGCTTCGCCCGGCGCGCGCGTCTTCGTACCCATGTCGGGTGCGGCCGCCTTCCAGAAGGAGCTGATCAGCAAGAACTATCCCTATATGCGGCCGGGACTGGAACAGGCGCCCTGGGGGCTGGAGGTCACGGTCATCGACCCTTTCAGCAACCGCATCACCTTCTGCGAGCGCGAGACAAAGGAAAGCTGATCAGTGCCCCTAGCGCAATTCCGAACGCAAAACCGGTTTCCACTTTTGCTGGAATTGCTTAGTTCGCCTGCACAAGCCCGAACAGATTGAGTGCGATCGGGGACCGCTGTTCCTTCATCACGGCGATCCCCAGCCGCGCCATCAGCGGTGGCCCCTCTATCGGGCGAAACACGACGCCGTCGATTTCGATCTTTGCCAGCGATTTCGGCACGATCGACACACCGAGCCCGGCTGCGACCAGATTGACGACCGATGGGATTTGTGGTGCTTCCTGCGAGACGGTAAGCTCGAAGCCGGCCTCGCGGCAGGCATGGAGAATGTCGGTATAGAGGCTGAGGCCCACGGTTCGCGGAAACAGGATGAAGGGCTCGCCGGCAAGGCTTGCGAGCCTGACGCGGCTTTGTGCCGCAAGCGGATGGCTGGCCGGAAGCGCGACCAGCATCTGTTCGTCGGCCATGCGTTTCAGCCGCACGTCCTTCGGATCTTCCAGCCCCGGCCGGATGAAGGCGACATCGAGTTCACCGCGAACAAGCTTTTCCATCAGCCAGTTGCTGTTCATTTCGGTCAGCGACAGGGCAACCTCCGGCCACCGCGCCCGAAACTGCCGGATGATGCCGGTCACCGCCGGATTGAAGGTCGCCGATGCCGTAAACCCCAGTGCTAAGCGCCCGGTTTCCCCGCGCGCGGCCCGTTGAGCGGCAAGTTTGGCGTGATCGGCGGCTGCAAGCGAAAGCTTCGCCTCGGCAAGAAAGGCGGTTCCCGCCGCCGTCAGTTCGGCGCCATGCGCCACCCGGTGAAACAGTTGCGAGCCGATTTCCGTTTCGAGGTCACGGATCTGCTGGCTGAGCGGCGGTTGGCCGATGCCCAGTTTTGCCGCTGCCCGGGTGAAATTCAGTTCTTCGGCGACGGCGACGAAATAGCGAAGATGTCGAAGCTCCATATCCAAAACCTATCACGAAAGCCTCCTCCATATATTGGACACATAAACGCAGGCTGGCTAGATTCAGGACCATTCAGAAGGTCTTTTTATCATGCCGTCCGCCGCAGCCAGCCGCCCGTCAAACTCCAAAATCGATATTCTCAAACCGACTGCCGCCCCGCTTCAGACCGATCCTCCCAAGCAATATCTGACACGGGGTACGCCGGGCTACCGAAAGGCTAGCCTGGCTCTTTTCCTCTCCGGTTATTCGACCTTCGCGCTGCTCTATTGCGTGCAGCCATTGATGCCGATCTTCGCCGACGAGTTCAAAGTCAGCCCGGCGATGAGCTCATTGTCGCTGTCGCTGTCGACAGGCCTGCTTGCGCTGGCGATCTTTTGCGCGGCAGCGATCTCGGAACGTTTCGGCCGCCGCAGCCTGATGTTCTGTTCGCTGATGGGGGCTTCGCTCTGCACTCTTGCCTGCGCCGTCATGCCCAGCTGGAACCTGATCCTTGTTATCCGCGCATTGGAAGGGCTGTTGCTCGGCGGCGTGCCCGCCGTCGCCATGGCCTATCTGTCGGAAGAGATCGATCCCAAGGGCATTGGTGCATCCATGGGCCTTTATATCGCCGGCAATGCGCTCGGCGGCATGTCGGGACGCGTCTTCACCGGCATTCTGGCCGAGTTCCTCGACTGGCGTCTAGCGTTGGTGACGATCGGCGTGTTCGGCATTTGCGCCGCGATCGGCTTCTTCACGCTTTTGCCGCCTTCGCGCAATTTCAAGCCGCGCAGGTCCAATGCCACCTATCACGTCTCGGCCTGGCTCGGCCACGTCAAGCAAGGACCGCTAACGCTGCTTTTCGTCATCGGCTTCCTGTTGATGGGCTCCTTCGTCACCATCTACAACTATGCAGGTTTCCGGCTGGTCGCCGCCCCTTACAATCTCAATCAGACCGAACTCGGCCTGATCTTCACCGCCTATCTGTGCGGTGTGGGATCTTCATGGGTGGGCGGAACGCTGAGCGACCGTTTCGGCCAGTTCCAAGTGATGATGGCAGGCATCATCCTGATGTTTGCCGGTCTTCTGACGACCCTTTCTGCTTCACTCGTGTTGATCATTCTCGGCATAGCCATGCTGACTGCGGGGTTCTTCATGGCCCATGCGGTGGCAAGCGCGCTGATCGGGCGTCAGGCCCGTATCAACAAGGGCCATGCCTCCGCGCTCTACCTGCTGGCCTATTATCTGGGCTCGAGTGTCGCCGGTTCGATCGGCGGAACGTTCTGGAGCGCGGGCGGCTGGTCGGCGGTCATCACCTTCACCGGCATCATGCTGGTCTTGGCTCTGGTTGCCGGACAGACCTCCTATTTCCTCAGCCGTCGGGCACGCGTGGTCAGCTCTTCGCTGCCGGTGCCGGCACCGGCTGAGTGACGAGCTTGAAATCCACCATTTCCTTTTCCGTCAGATAGTAGAGCCGGTCCGGCGGCGTCTCCAGCGCATGCAGCCAGAGGCCGGAGCCGATACCCATCTCCTCCAGATGCCGTGCAACCCGCGCCGTCGTTGATTGCGCGCTCGACATCGCCTGTTCGGCGGAAGGCCGATCGCGGCTGCCGTTGAAGACCTGATGCACCCCGACGACAGCCTCCTTCTCCGCAACGCGCTCGGCACCCCCGGCAAACACGATCGGGCAGGATGACGCACAAAGCCCGCGCGAGGCGATCCTGGTCTGAAGCGTCTTCTCGCGAATGAGTTTCGACATCGCAATCGCATCATCCACCGAACCGCCCGGCGAATTCAGCTGCACCACTTTCACATATTCCCCGCGTGCCTCGATCTCCTGCGCAAAACGGCCTGCCGCACCCGGATCGATCGTCCCTTCCGCCATCAACACGCCGCCCGGTTTCAGTTCGAAGGTCATCGCCTTGCGCAACACTTCACTCGGGCTTGCAGGCTCCACCGGCGGAGAGGCAGGACGCCCGTCCGTCAGCGCCGGCGGCAATACGGGCTGGTCATCATGCATCGGATCGAAACCCGGCAGCTCCGCATTCGCAGTGGTGATCTCGCGCACATCGACCACCAGAAAGGTCGCCGATGCGGCCACCAAGGCGTAAAAGACGCAGCGCATCAGCATGCCGTCGTCGATCCGGCGGATGGCCTCACCGATCGTCATGCAGCCTGTCCCTTCCACGTGAGCGCGGATCGAGATTGGTGATGTTGTTCGGCTCCTCTGCGGCGTCTTCGCCTTCCGCCTTGCTGTCTGCCTTTTCCGCCCTTGCGACGGCGGCTTCCAGATCGACGCCGCTGGCCGAAAGCGCACGCTGGATTTCGACCGCCCGCATCAGCTCTGCTGCGGTGATACGTTCCGCATAGGGCAGCTTCTCCTCCTGCCGGCGGATCGACGCATGCGCGACGGCAAGAATGAACACCATCACGCCCGGCAGCAGGTCGATCGAGATCGCACCGGCCCAGGCGGGAATGAAGTCCTGCGCGTACTGCAGCACGGCCTCCGCCGAAGACAGCGGCACGAAGCGCCGCTCTGCCACCGGCGCTCTGGCAAGAATCTCGTCCGCCGCCTTGGCAAGCGCCTTGGATTGCGCCGCAACGGAGGCTCTCACCGTCGCCATCACCTGATCCTGGCGGTTGATCAGGTTGGCGTCGCTGCCATCGGCCACGGGTGCGATAAAGCCGAGCGACAGATCGTCCGCCGCGCGGCGGATCGACGGCGCAATCGAAGTCTGGGCCAGCGAACTGATGACACCGGTCAGCGCCACGGCTTCGGTGGAAAACTGGTCGGCGCGTGGTTCGATCCGACCGGGCGCCGAAATCAGCGAGCGCATCGTTTCCAGCCGCTTCTGCCCCTGCTCGAAAAGCTCTGCCACCTCTTCGCGCGAACCGTTGATATTGGCTTCGAGCGACTTCATCTGCCCCGACATCTGGGTCAGAAGCTGCACGACACTGCCCGATCCCGTCGTGCCGGTCAGCGATCCGGATTGTCGCTCGACGGCGGCAAGCTGGGTAAACCGTTCGGAGGCGCGCTGGATATCCGGCAACAGGCTCTGGACCGCCAGCACGTTCTGATGGGCGCGGTCGAGATCGGCGGAATAACCTTCCACCGTTTCCGAGAGATGCTGCTCGACGGCGGCAGAGCCTGCAAGTGCTGCAGCGTTGAGCCAACTCGACATGGCAAGGATCATCGCCGCACCGGCCGCCATCACGAACAGCATCGCGGTTTTGCCGGTCCGGCTGGTGATATGCGGATAGAACCGCGCCATGTAGGACCAGAAGGCATAAATGCCGACCGAGACCGAAACCGAATAGATGATCGCGGCGAAGAATACGCCGGTCGGCGATCCGTCGAGGATCGAGCGCACCCCGAGATAGGTATAGACGCCAGACGCCAGCGCCAGGACGGCGAGCGCGAAACGGGTCATGGTTTCGACGGCTGCGATACCGTCCTTCAGGCGTTGCGTAGGACCCAAGGCCATCGGCAATCTCCGAGAAGAGGAATGTATTCCTTAAAGAGCTATGAAAAAACAGGCGGAATCAAGACTGTCTCGTGGTGCGGCAAGGGCAGGGCAGCTGGAAAAGCAGGATTACGGGGCAAAATCCGTTCAGGTCTCGACGCCCTGCATGCCGAAACCGCCGAGCGCGAAGAAGTCGTCGATCGCATGAATGGGGGAGATCGCGATCAGCCGCGCCAGAAAGGCATCTGAGGCAAGCTCATCCTCGATCGCTTCCACCTCCGTGGAGAGCGCCCGATCGACGGTGTAGAACGCCGCGTGTTTGCGCACCATCTGATAGATCAGCCCGACCGCGCCGCCCGGTTCGTCGTCATGGATATCCATCGCCTGGGCAGCGAGAAGCGCTTCCAGCGCCGCAAGACGTCTGACCGCGAGCACCTGCCGCTCGAAACGTTCGATGACGAGAGGCAGGAAGGCGGCTTCGTCCTCCATTCCGCCGGCAACGACGATCGACTGCGCCGAGACCGGATTGCTCATCGAAAGGACCCGTGAATAGATTTCACCGGCAAGCTTGATAATCGGCCCGAACCCGGTGGCGATCGCGCCCGGCGGCACCAGATTGACCGGCAGGCCGCGGCGTTGCCCATTGCCCAGGAGGACGCAGCGGTTGAAGGAGTTGCGCGCCGCATGCGCCATGCACAGCACGGCCGATTCCATCAGCACGGTCACGTCGAGCGGCAGTGATCCGCCGGATGTCAGCACCCGGCCCTCGGCGATGACGGGATTGTCGTCGGAACGGCCGGTTGCGGCTAAAATCTTGTGGCCGGATGTCAGCACGCTCTCGAACACGGCGCCGAAGACCTGCGGGATCATTCGAAGGCTGAGCGGGTCCTGCACATGGGTGCCGCTCGGCCATGCCCAGCCTTGTGATGCGGTCAGCAGCCAGGAGCCGATCATCGCCTCGCGCGCCGTGCCCACGTGTGTTACGGCAAGCCAGGGATCGCGCGATGCGCCCATCGCGCCCGCTGCTGAAAGCCCGGTGGCAAGCAGCACGCGCAAAGCGCCGGCCGCAGCCCTGACCGTACGCGCCGCCGCAGCAAAACTGACGGCATTGACGCTGAGCGAGGCAAGGCCGTCGCGCGGCGCCATGCGCTGGGGCGAAATCCCGGCGGCCGCGAAGGCTTCCAGCGCCGGCATCCTTCTGCCTTGGTAAACGGCCTCGCCGACGCCGGTCAGGACGGCGCCGATCTGCCCCATCAACCCGATATCGGCGCAACCGATCGATCCCGTGCGGCGAACGACGGGAATGACATCGGCCTCAAGCAACGCGAGATAACGCTCGACCAGTTCCGTCGTACAGCCGACATAACCGGTAAGCGCCGTGTTGATCCGAAGCGCGATCGCGTTGCGCACGACCTCGGTGGGAAACGGATCGCCGGTGCCGAAATGATGGGCGCGCACGAGACCGATATTGAACTGGTCCAGTTCGTCGCTCGACCATTCGACATCCTTCATCGCGCCGACGCCGGTCGTTGCGCCATAGACCGGCATGCCGTCTGCGATCGCCTGTTCGAGCACGGCCCTTGCAGCCCGAACGCGGGCCATGCCGTCCGGTTCGGCACTGACAGAGGCGCGGCCCTCACCGATCACCAGAAGTTCCGCGAAGCCGAGCGGCTGGCCGCTCAACTGGATGGGAAATTTCGGTTCCGGTATCTGCTTTGCCATACGCCAACACTAAAGCAATTCCAGCAAAAGTGGAGACCGGTTTTGCGTCCGGAATTGCGGTGAAATAATGAGATTTGCGGCTGTGGGATATCCCGAAATGCGAACGGAGATGTCGCGCGAAAAACGGTCAGAGCGTGAAAGCGATATAGACGAGCGTTGCCGCAATCACCCACAATGCCCATCGGCCGTAACGGCTGTGCCGCGCTTCCGACTTTCCGATCGCTTCCGCCGTCTCGGGATCGAAACGCAGGCCGTTCTCGCTCATATGGATCAGTTCCTGATGGAACTTGCCCGTCTGCGCGGCGATCTCGGGTGCTGCTTCCGCCAGCTTCACGATGGCCTTCACGCCGTCCTTGACGTCGGCGGCGATGCGTTTTGGCCCGAGATTGTCGCGGATCCAGTCTCCGACGACGGGCTCCGACGCCTTCCACATGTTGAAGCGCGGATTGAGCATGCGCGACACGCCTTCGACCACCACCATCGTCTTCTGCAAGAGGATCAGTTCCGGTCGCGTCTGCATCTCGAAAAGGTCGGTCACTTCGAACAGCAGCGCCAGAAGCCGGGCCATCGAAATCGTCTCGGCAGGCTGGCCGTGGATCGGTTCACCGATCGCGCGGATCGCCTGGGCAAAAGCTGCAACGTCGTGATGACGAGGAACGTAACCGGCTTCGAAATGCACCTCTGCGACACGCATGTAGTCGCGGGTGATGAAGCCGAACAGGATTTCGGCGAGGAAACGCCGCTCTTTTTTTCCAAGCCGTCCGGTAATGCCCATGTCGACGGCGACGATCGTGCCGTCGCGTTCGACGAACAGGTTGCCGGGATGCATGTCGGCATGGAAGAAACCGTCGCGCAGCGTATGCCGCAGGAAGGACTGGATCAGCACTTCGGCGAGCTTTTCCAGATTGTGACCGGCGGCGCGCAGCGCCTCGACATCGTTCATCTTGATGCCGTCGATCCACTCCATGGTGATAACGTCGCGGCCGGTCCGTTCCCAGTCGACGGTTGGAACGCGAAAGCCGGGATCGTCCCTGGTATTCTCAGCAATCTCGGAAAGAGCCGCGGCCTCAAGGCGCAGGTCCATTTCCATCTTGGTCGTCTGTTCCAGCGTCCGCGTCACCTCGACGGGCCTGAGGCGCCGGCTGGAAGGCAGAAGCCTTTCCTGCATGCGGGCGACCACATACATGCCCTCGATGTCATGGGCAAAACGTTGGCGCACACCGGGTCGCACCACTTTTACGGCCATTTGTCTGCCGTTGACGATCGCCGGATGAACCTGGGCGATGGAAGCGGCGGCAATCGGTTCTTCGAATGACGTGTAAAGGTCGTCGATCGGGCGACCGAGCGAGGTCTGGATTGCGCTTTTGGCGGCTTCCGTTGGGAAAAACGCCATCCGGTCCTGCAGCATGGCCAGATCGACGGCCCAGTCGACACCGACCACATCAGGTCTTGTGGCAAGGAACTGGCCGATCTTCACATAGGACGGCCCGAGCCGATCCACGGCGCGCGTCAGCCTTTCGCTGCGCGCCTGCTTCTTTGCCCGAAACCGCGCCAGCGGCTCGAGCATCGATTTCGCGAAGCCGACAGCCGGAGGCATGTCTTCGGTCGGCAGCGCGGAAACCACACCTTCGCGGACGAGGACCCAGCCGACGCGGGCGAGCCGAAAATAGGCGCCGATCGTGCTCATGCGCTCACAGCTTCCAACCGGAATGCAGCGCTGCGATGCCGCCGGTATAATTCGTGAAGCTCACGCGCGAAAAACCGGCATCGCGGATCATCGTGGCGAAATTCTCCTGATTGGGGAACTTGCGGATCGATTCCACCAGATACTGGTAGGGCTCCGCATCGCCGGTGATCATCTTGCCGAATTGCGGGATCGCCCTGAACGACCATTCCTCATAGAACTTGTCGAGCAACGGCATTTCGACTTCGGAGAATTCCAGAACCAGCAGACGACCGCCGCGCTTCAGCACGCGGTAGGCTTCCGACAGCGCCACATCGATACGCGGCACGTTGCGAATGCCGAAGGCGACCGTATAGGCGTCGAAGGAGTTGTTTTCGAAGGGCAGGGATTCTGCGTTGGCTTCGACGAAATCGAGATTGTCGGAAAGCTTCTTCTTCTCAGCGCGCTCGGCACCGACGGCAAGCATCGAGCCGTTGATATCGAGCACCGTCGTATGCGCCTTGCGGCCGGAGGCTTCCACGATGCGGAAGGCGATGTCGCCGGTGCCGCCGGCAACGTCGAGCGTCTTGTAACCTTCTTCCTTGCGCGGCGAGAGCGCTGCAATCATCGCATCCTTCCAGACGCGGTGCATGCCGGCCGACATCACGTCGTTCATGATGTCGTAGCGCTTGGCGACCTTGTGAAAGACATCGTTGACCAGACCTTGCTTCTCTCCGTCTGCCACCTGGCGGAAGCCATAGGACGTTTCCATTCCGCCATGGGCGCCGGTTCGGGCTTCGGTCATCGGTTACTCCTTAACGTCTTTTCCTAGGGTCTCCGATGGTAGCGAAACCGATTATGGATCGCTATGTGGTGGATGGCCCGGTCGGTAAATCAATTGTCCGTCCGGTCTATAGATCACCGGCGCGGTTGTTGAAACAGGAAGTTAGGTATCCATGCCCGAATTGCCAGAGGTCGAGACCGTGAGAAGGGGGCTTGCTCCGGTCATGGAAGGCGCGCTTGTGACGCGGCTTGAACAGAACCGCCCCGATCTTCGTTTTCCGTTTCCCGAAGCCTTTGCCGAACGGGTTTCCGGCCGCCGTATCGTCTCGCTCGGCCGCCGCGCGAAATATCTGCTCGTTGACCTGGAGGATGACCTGACCTTGATCAGCCATCTCGGCATGTCGGGTTCGTTCCGCATCGAGGAGGAGGTTCAGGGTGACTTTCATCATGCGCGCTCGAAAGACTTGAAGCATGACCATGTCATCTTCCATGTCGAGCGCGAAGGAAAAGAGCAGAAGGTCATCTATAATGATCCGCGCCGTTTCGGTTTCATGCATCTGTGGAAGCGCAGCGAGCTCGATCTTTATCCGGCCTTTGCCGAACTTGGGCCGGAGCCGACCGGCAATGCGCTCGATGCCGATTATCTCGCCGGCCGCCTGAACGGCAAAAGTCAGCCGCTCAAGGGGGCATTGCTCGACCAGACGGTGATTGCCGGTCTCGGCAACATCTATGTCTGCGAAGCTTTGTGGCGATCGCATCTGTCACCGAAACGCCAGTCGGGCACGCTGGTGACGCCGAAAGGAAAGCCGAAAAAGGAATTGCTGTCGCTCACCGAGGCGATCCGCGCCGTGGTTGCCGATGCCATCGCAGCGGGTGGCTCGTCTCTTCGCGATCACATCCAGACCGATGGATCGCTCGGTTATTTCCAGCATTCCTTCTCGGTCTATGATCGCGAGGGCGGGGCTTGCCGCATGCCGGGATGCAACGGTACCGTTGAGCGCATCACGCAATCCGGCAGATCGACCTTTTATTGCCAGACCTGCCAGAAATGAGCCGCCGATGATTTGGGAGGATAACCCGGTGACCCTTGCAGCCGATTACGAGACGATCTTGACCGAAACCCGCGGCGCGGTGGCGATTGTCACGCTGAACCGCCCCAAGGCACTCAACGCGCTGAATTCGGTCGTCATGGCCGAACTGACGGCCGTATTGAGCGCATACGATAAGGATGAGAGTATTGCCGTTGTCGTGCTGACCGGATCGGAAAAGGCTTTTGCCGCCGGTGCCGACATCAAGGAAATGCAGTCGCTCCACTTTGTCGACGCTTATCTTGGTGATTTCATCTCCGGTTGGGATGCCGTGGCCGCCTTCCGCAAGCCGCTGATCGCTGCCGTTTCGGGCTTCGCACTCGGCGGCGGCTGCGAGCTCGCCATGATGTGCGACTTCATCATCGCATCGGACACGGCGAAATTCGGTCAGCCGGAGATCACCCTTGGCGTCATTCCCGGCATGGGCGGCTCTCAGCGCCTCACCCGCGCCGTCGGCAAGGCCAAGGCGATGGACCTGGTTCTGACCGGACGGATGATGGATGCCGCAGAAGCCGAGCGCGCGGGACTCGTTTCGCGTGTGGTCGACGCTGAAAAACTGATGGACGAGACGCTGGCTGCGGCACAGAAGATCGCCGGTTTCCCGCGCGCCGCCACGCTGATGGCGAAAGAGGCCGTCAACCGGTCGTTTGAGGCGACACTTGCCGAAGGTCTGCGGTTCGAACGCCGCGTGTTCCAGTCGCTGTTTGCCACCGCCGACCAGAAGGAAGGCATGGCCGCCTTTGTCGAAAAGCGCAAACCCGCCTTTTCCAACCGCTAGAGGCTGAAAAAGCGCGTTGACTGGGGCGGGTATTCCCGCTATATGCCCGCCCACAGTTGGGAAAGCCTTTATGCGGCTTCCTCTATTGCTCCCGAATTGCTGGATGATGGGTCGCAGGACCGGCGGCAACGGTGGAGTGTTGGTTCGAATTCGTAGAGAGGCATGAAATGGCCAATACAACTTCGGCGAAAAAAGCGACCCGCAAGATCGCTCGCCGCACCGCAGTCAACAAGGCTCGCCGTTCGCGCGTTCGCGGCTTCATCCGTAAGGTTGAAGAAGCTATCGCAACCGGTGACGTATCTGTTGCTGCTGAAGCACTCAAGGCTGCCCAGCCTGAGATCGCTCGCGCTGCTACCAAGGGCGTTCTTCACAGCAACACGGCATCCCGCAAGGTGTCCCGTCTTGCTGCTCGCGTGAAGGCACTTTCCGCCTAAGCCGGCTATCAATATCAAAGTTTTAAGAGAGCCTGGTCTAACGACCGGGCTTTCTGCGATTCTGCCTTTTCGATTGATCGTTGCTCGGCTCAATAACGGTTTCGTGTCATATGCGTGACAAGAAAAATGCAGGTTTATTAGAGGGTTACGGCAATTAGTTTCGCTTTTGCCTTCATTCGACCCCGGCCTTCGGGGGGTAAAATAGAGTCAAGCAATTTTTTATTTTTCCTGTGAATCGCGATGGTTGTGGCTGGCCAAATTTGAATCCCATTGATTCAACAGCGATTCTTTATGACAGCCCCTGCGACATTCTAAACACGCGGCAAGAGTCAACGCCCGGCGCTTAATTTTGGGTAAAAAACACTGTTGATCTTGCCAAGTGATCCTGCCTAAATGGCTTCCAGCAAGGGGCTCGGGGACAACTTCAGGAGCTTCCGCTGACAGTCTCAATCAAGAGAAGGTCGCGGGCGTTTCATGTTCTTTGCTGCGGGATAAGAACTCCCGTTTTCCATAAACTTAGGGTTGCAAACCGAAAAGTGCATACTTTCCGGCCGCAGTCCTTTTGTGTCCGCAGATCGCTTCGGCGGTTTGAGCGGGCATATACCAATGATGTCTCAAACGAGGATGAGGCGTCACTGGTAACCCGTATCGACCGGTCTGAATGAGGCGGACCGGAAGATGAGCTTCGTTCTGGCGGATGAGGCTGGGAAAATTAAGGGGACGAATTAAGGCCTTTCCTTCGCTGGAAAGGTCTCAGTGAAATTTATGACTTTGTCTGGCGAAATAAGTTCGCCAGGCTTCCATTCAGAAGGCGGCAAATAATGCAGATCAATACCGTATCGACACGGGCACTTGGGAATAGCGACCGTGCGCGACAGGGTTTCGATACAGTTTGCTCCCAAGCGGCAGGGGAAACAGCGGAAATGCAGCATGATGCTCTTTTCGAGCGGTTCAGTGCGCGGTTGAAGGCGCAGGTCGGTCAGGATGTTTATGCAAGTTGGTTTGCGCGTCTTAAGCTTCATTCTGTATCCAAAAGCGTCGTCAGGCTCACGGTTCCGACGACCTTTCTGAAATCCTGGATCAACAATCGGTATCTCGAGCTGATCGAAGGCCTCTTTAAGGAAGAGGACAAGGAAATTCTCAAGGTGGAAATCCTGGTCCGCAGCGCAAGCCGGGCGGTCAAGGCTCCCGGCACTGTCGAACAGCGCCCTGCACCGGTCGAGAACAACGCTTCCAATGTCAACCGCGCTTCTCAGCCGCGTGAAATTGGCAAGATCGCGACTTTCCCGTCGCCCGTAACCGCAGCACCTGCTGCGACACGCGGCGCGCAGTCCGGTCCGTTGTTCGGCTCTCCTCTCGATAGCCGTTATACGTTCGAGACCTATATCGAAGGTTCGTCCAACCGCGTGGCGCTTGCCGCTGCAAAGACGATTGCGGAAGCCGGCGCCGGCGCCGTGCGTTTCAACCCGCTTTTCATTCATTCGAATGTCGGCCTGGGCAAGACGCATCTTCTTCAGGCGATCGCCAATGCTGCGGTCGGCAGCAACCGCAATCCGCGCGTCGTTTATCTGACCGCTGAATATTTCATGTGGCGTTTCGCGACTGCAATCCGCGACAATGACGCCCTGACGCTCAAGGATTCGCTGCGCAATATCGATCTCCTGATCATCGACGACATGCAGTTCCTGCAGGGCAAGATGATCCAAAACGAGTTCTGCCACCTCCTGAACATGCTGCTCGACAGCGCCAAGCAGGTTGTCGTTGCAGCGGACCGTGCGCCCTGGGAACTGGAATCGCTCGATCCGCGCGTTCGTTCGCGTCTCCAGGGTGGCGTTGCAATCGAGCTGGAATCTCCGGAATTCGAAATGCGCCTGGAAATGCTGAAGGGCCGCCTGCGGGCTGCCAAGCAGGATGATCCCTCGCTCGATATTCCGGTCGAAATCCTCTCCCACGTTGCCCGCAACGTCGCCAGCAGCGGTCGTGAGCTGGAAGGCGCCTTCAATCAGCTTCTGTTCCGCCGCTCCTTCGAGCCGTCGCTCTCCATCGAGCGTGTCGATGAACTTCTGGCTCATCTGGTTGGTGCAGGCGAAGCAAAGCGTGTCCGTATCGAGGATATCCAGCGCGTCGTCGCTCGCCATTACAATGTGTCGCGCCAGGAACTCGTTTCGAACCGCCGCACCCGTGTCATCGTCAAGCCGCGCCAGATCGCCATGTATCTGGCAAAGACCATGACGCCGCGTTCCTTCCCGGAAATCGGCCGTCGTTTCGGCGGACGCGATCACACGACCGTTCTGCACGCTGTGCGCAAGATCGAGGAACTGATCGGTGACGACAGCAAGCTTGGCCACGAGGTCGAACTGCTGAAGCGCCTGATCAACGAGAACAACGCCTGATCGCTGGCTGTTCATAATTTGCATCTTCAATGGGCCGGTCCGCAGCGATCGGCCCATTTTCTTTATGCTGTGACAGCTTGAATATGGTTCTGGGGCGTTGGCCCTGCGGCTCGAAAATAGTGAAGCTTTTCAAGGGCCGCTATTGATCGGAAGCGGGGTGAGCCTGCAGGCGGCCGGTTTGTATGTGCTGCGCCAGGGCCTGACATGCATGGATCTGCTGGTTTCAGCCACCAGCAATTCTTTCGAAACATCGCGCCGTCCCCCTTTGTTTTGGAAAAAGGCGCTACATGTTTGATCGAATGTCTGGAGGAAGACCATGAACGACGAAGCGCGCGCTCGGATCGCGGCTAATGACAAGCTATTGAAAGCCGTCATCACCCTGCTGGCCATCAAGGATCCCGGTTTGCTGGATGAACTCGACATTATCTTCGCGCTTGCTGAGGATGAAGGCAGCGCTTTGGCCGAAACGGATCGTCGAACGCGGATCCATCTTCAGCAGGAGCTGGAGCTCATCCGCAATCTGGCGAGCTCCGCTCTGGATACGACCCACTGAAGAGACGCCGAGACGTTCTTCAGTGGACGATGTCCGATATCAGGCGTCGCCGGTAGCGGCGGCAGCCTCCGTCTTTGGGCCGCCCTTGGCAACGCCCACCATGGCCGGGCGCAGAACGCGGTCGCCGATCGTGAAGCCTGCCTGTACGACCTGTACGACCGTGTTGTTCGGAACGGCCGGGTTCGGAATTTCGAACATGGCCTGATGGAAGTTCGGGTCGAACTTCTCACCCTCGGCATCGATCTTCTTCACGCCGTGACGTTCCAGTGCCGAAAGCATCGCACGCTCGGTCATTTCCACACCTTCGAGAAGCGTGGTCAGCGTGGCGTCGGCACCGGCGCGCTGGTCTGCCGGAACGGCGTCGAGTGCGCGGCGAAGATTATCCGAAACGGCCAGCATATCGCGCGCAAAGCCGGAAACGGCATAGGACTTGGCGTCCTTCACATCGCGCTCGGTGCGGCGGCGCAGATTGTCCATCTCGGCCGCAAGCCGCAGGAAGCGGTCGCGCAGTTCGGCATTTTCGGCGCGCAGCACGTCCAGCGGATCGGGCTCGGCGGCAACTTCGGCAGCATTTTCTTCGGCGGCACCGTCAAAAGCGGATGCTGCAGCTTCGGCCTCATTTTCCGCGAAAGCTGCGTCAGGTCCGTTTTTCTTGGTTTCGTCGGTCATGACGTTCTCCGATTGGTCTGTATCTTGAATTTGCGCTCGATATCGAGGTTTGCGGGCAAAAAATCAAGGCTTGGAGGATCTCGGACGTGACTTACATCGAGCCGCGCGACAGGCGGGCAATCAACTGGGCTGTATAATCGACCATCGGCACGACACGTGAATAGTTGAGGCGGGTTGGTCCGATGACGCCGACGGCGCCGACGATCCGGTCTTCTCCATCGCGATAGGGCGCGACGATCAGCGACGATCCCGACAGCGAAAACAGCTTGTTTTCCGACCCGATGAAAATCCGAACGCCGGGGCCGGCTTCTGCAAGTTCCAGAATTTCGATCAGGCTGTCCTTCTTTTCCAGATCATCGAACAGCAATCGCAGCCGGTCGAGATCCGAAGCTTCTCCGAGGCCGTCCAGAAGATTGGCGCGTCCGCGCACGATGAGCTGTGCCGGCTTGCCTTCTTCGCTGTCGCCCGACCAGACCGCCAGACCTTTCTCGATCAGGTCCTGCGCCAGCGCATCGACCTCCGTCTGCACTTCCTGCTTCAGTTTCTTGATCTGACCGCGAAATTCCGGAAGCGTCTGGCCGGTCAGATGCGCGTTGAGGAAATTGGCAGCTTCCGTGAGCTGCGAGGAGGTGACGCCCGCCGGCAGATCGATGATGCGGTTTTCGATCTGGTTATGATCGCCGACGAGAACGGCAAGCGCCTTTGTCGGCTCCAGTCGGATGAATTCCACATGCTTGAGGATCGGATCGCTTTTCGTGGTGATGACGATGCCGGCCCCGCGCGAAACGCCCGACAGCATCAGGCTCGCATCCGCCATCAGGTTTTCCAGCGTCTGGTCCCTGTCGGATGGGCGAACCTGGCGGTCGATGCTGGCGCGCTCCTCGTCGGAAAGATTGCCGGTCTGCATGAAGGCGTCGACAAAGAACCGCAGCCCGCTCTGGGTCGGCAGGCGGCCGGCACTGATATGCGGTGAATAGATCAGTCCGAGCTGTTCGAGATCGCTCATTACGTTGCGAACCGATGCCGGCGACAACGACATGGGCAGCAGCCGGGAAAGATTGCGGGAGCCGAGCGGCTCGCCGGTTTCCAGATAGCCTTCGACGATGCGGCGAAAGATCTCTCGCGAGCGCTCGTCGAGCATCGAGCCGACATCCATGCCTCTACCCGCAGAAAAACTCATGTCTTCACATAACCTCGGTTTGGTCTTCTTCGAAATATAGTCATTGCAGCCGGGGCCTCAAACGGGAAATCGCAGAGGTTACGCCAAATGTCACGATCGGTGCAGCGAAGGCTTTTTCTTTGCAAAACATGCCCGGTCCCCTTAGAAGGCGGGAAACGCTGTAGCGGATCGGATAGGCGGCAATCGCCTGCCATCCGATACGGGAAAATCAAAGGATCAGTGCGTCTTCGGCGTTATCGCTGAAAAGACGCGGTGCGCTGATATAGGGAGTGATCTATGCGGCCTTCAGGCAGACCAGTAAACCAGATGCGCAAAGTGTCTTTCGAGCGCAATTTCTCCAAACATGCCGAAGGCTCCTGTCTGGTGAAGTTCGGCGACACGCATGTTCTGTGCACCGCAAGCCTTGAAGAAAAGACCCCGCCGTGGCTGCGCAATACCGGCAAGGGCTGGGTAACCGCCGAATACGGCATGCTGCCGCGCGCCACCGGCGATCGCATGAGGCGCGAAGCCGCTTCCGGAAAGCAGGGCGGCCGCACGCTCGAAATCCAGCGCCTGATCGGCCGTTCGCTGCGCGCCGTCGTTGATCTCGAAGCGCTCGGTGAAAAGCAGATCACCATCGACTGCGACGTCATCCAGGCCGATGGTGGCACCCGTACCGCCTCCATCACCGGCGGCTGGATCGCGCTTTACGATTGCCTGAAGTGGATGGAAACCCGCTCGATGATCAAGCTCGACAAGGTCCTGAAGGATCATGTCGCGGCCATCTCCTGCGGTATTTTCGCCAACCAGCCGGTTATCGATCTCGATTATCTCGAAGACTCGGCGGCCGAAACCGATGCCAACTTCGTCATGACCGGCTCCGGCGGCATCGTCGAGGTTCAGGGCACGGCCGAAGGCAAGCCCTTCAGCCGTGAGGAGTTCCTGCAGCTTCTGTCGCTCGCCGAAGCCGGCACGCAGGAACTGGTCGCCATGCAGAAGGCTGCAATCGGCGCCTGAAAGGAGATGCGGTGATCGACGGCATACTCGAAACCGCACTTTACGCAGAGGATCTCGACGCGGCGGAAGCATTTTATGGCGGCGTGCTGGGGCTCGAAAAAGTCCTGCGCGCCGGCAACCGCCACGTCTTCTTTTCCTGCGGGCAGGGCATCCTGCTGATCTTCAACCCGACCGAGACGGTCAAACCGCCGTCTCCCGATAGCCTTCCGGTTCCGCCGCATGGCACGACCGGTCCCGGTCACGTCTGCTTCCGCATGAGTGGAGAGATGATTGACAGGATGGTGGAAAAGCTCAACAAGGCTGGCATTGTGATCGAAAGCGATTTCCGCTGGCCGAACGGCGCCCGCTCGATCTATTTCCGTGACCCCGCCGGCAACAGCCTGGAATGTGCAGAGCCCATGCTCTGGAACCTAAAATAGGAATTTTCATGCGCAAGCTCGATACGAAGACGATCGTCGTCGCCAGCCATAATGCCGGCAAGATCAAGGAGATTGCAGAGCTGATCGGCCCGTTCGGTTTCTCGGCAAAATCCGCCGCCGAGCTGAAGTTCCAGGAGCCGGACGAAACCGGCACCACCTTCGAGGAAAATGCGGCGATCAAGGCGCTCGCTTCCGCCAAGGCGTCCGGCCTGCCGGCTCTGTCGGACGACAGCGGCATCGTTATCGACGCGCTCGACGGCGCACCGGGCGTCTACACCGCCAACTGGGCGGAACGCGAGGATGGCAGCCGCGATTTCCAGATGGCGATGGAAAAGGTCGAAAGCGCGCTTGCCGAAAAGGGCGCCACGACGCCGGATAAGCGCAGCTGCCGTTTCGTCAGCGTGCTCTGCCTCGCCTGGCCGGATGGTCATACTGAGATGTTCCGCGGCGAGGTCGAAGGCACGGTTGCCTGGCCGCCGCGCGGCGCGGCTGGTTTCGGTTACGATCCGCTTTTCCAGCCGCAGGGGTATGAGACGACCTTCGGTGAAATGACCAGTGAAGAAAAGCATGGCTGGAAGCCGGGTGACGAGCACGCCCTGTCCCACCGTGCCCGCGCTTTCAAGCTCTTCGTCGAAACCTGCCTGGAGGCCTGATTTTCCGTGAACGCCGTTGCCTCTCGTCTGCCCGATACGCTGCTCCCCGACACGGGTGAGCCGGGCTTCGGCGTTTACGTCCATTGGCCCTTCTGCGCGGCCAAATGTCCCTATTGTGACTTCAACAGCCATGTCCGCCACCAGCCGGTGGATCAGGCCCGTTTCACCGCCGCATTCCTGAAAGAGATGGAAACCATGCGGAAGATGAGCGGCCCGAAAGTGGTGACCAGCATCTTCCTCGGCGGCGGCACGCCATCGCTGATGGATCCGTCGACCGTCGAGGCGATCCTGAACGGCATTGCGCGCCATTGGAGCGTGCCGGATGGCATCGAGATTACCATGGAGGCCAATCCCTCCAGCGTCGAGGCCGAGCGTTTTCGCGGCTATCGCGCCGCCGGCGTCAACCGCGTATCGATGGGCGTGCAGGCTCTCAACGATGTCGACCTGAAATTCCTCGGCAGACTGCATGATGTGGCCGATGCTCTGAAAGCGATCCGCCTGGCGCGCGAAATCTTTCCGCGCATGTCCTTCGATCTCATCTATGCCCGGCCCAAACAGACGGTCGAGGCCTGGGAAGCGGAGCTCAAGCAAGCCATCTCCTACGCCGTCGATCATCTGTCGCTGTATCAGCTGACGATCGAGGAGGGGACACCCTTTTACGGCCTGCACAAGGCCGGCAAGCTCATCGTGCCGGATGGCGATCAGTCGGCACTACTTTATGAGGCGACGCAGGAAATCACCGCCCGTCACGGCATGCCGGCCTACGAAGTCTCCAATCACGCCAAGCCGGGCGCTGAGAGCCGTCATAACCTGACCTATTGGCGCTACGGCGATTATGCCGGCATCGGCCCGGGCGCACATGGCCGCCTGACGCGTGGTCGTGGCAAGGTCGCCACCTCGACCGAACGACGCCCCGAAACCTGGCTGGAGCGTGTCGAGGCCGAAGGCCACGGCATGATCGAGCAGGAGATGCTTGGTTACGACGAGCAGGCCGACGAACTGCTGCTGATGGGGCTGCGCTTGACCGAAGGCGTCGATCTTGCTCGCTGGCAGGAGCTTTCGGGCCGCGATCCAGACCCTATCCGTGAAGAGCGCCTGCTGGAACACGGCTTCATCGAGCGGCTCGGGAATTCCAGGCTGCGCTGCACCCCGAGCGGCATGTTGATCCTCGACGCGGTCGTTGCCGACCTCGCCTGCTGATCATCCGATTTTCGTAAAAAGGCAAGCGCGGTTAAGCCGCGCTATTGGCCTGCTCTTCATTGAGGAAGGCATAGATGGCGGAGGCGGAATCCGTCTGCCGCAGCTTGGCGGCAAGGTCCTGGTCGCGCAGGATGCGTGCAATGCGTGAAAGCGCCTTGAGGTGATCGGCGCCTGCACCTTCGGGTGCCAGAAGAAGAAACACGAGATCAACCGGCTCGTCGTCCAGCGCCTCGAAATCGACCGAGCTTTCCAGCCGCGCGAAAATGCCGCTGATCGACGAAATGCCGGCAAGCTTGCCGTGCGGAATGGCAATGCCGTGTCCGACGCCCGTCGATCCCAGCCGCTCGCGCTGCAGGATGACATCGAAGATTTCCCGTTCGGAAACGCCCGTCAGTTTGGCTGCCTTGGCTGCCAATTCCTGCAGGAGCTGTTTCTTGGAGGTCGCTTTTAAGGCAGGGATAATCGCATCTTGATGCAGCAGATCTGCCAATGCCATTCGTTTCTTCCTTTGTGCCGCGAAGGCAGGGGAAGCGTCGTTGCCGACGCCTCCCGAGTTTCCTTAGTTCTTGATATTGGTGGAGTCGATCCAGCCAATATTGCCGTCGTGGCGCCTGTAGACGATGTTCAGCTTCTCGTCACCGGGGCTCCGGAATAGAAGCACAGGTTCGTCCGTCATATCCAGTGCCATGACGGCCGTTGCAACGGACATCGTCCTCAGTTGCTTGGTGGATTCCGCAACGATGGTTGGCGCGAAATCTTCCGGGACTTCATCGGCCTCGTCGGGCACGCGGTCCATGACCGTGTAGGCGACCTCGGCAAATCCATTGGTCTGATTGCCAGCGTGGTGATCCTTCAGGCGACGCTTGTAGCGGCGCAGACGCTTCTCTATACGCTCGGCGGCAGCGTCGAAACTGCCCTGTGGATCATTGGCTTCGCCTGCGGCATGAAGCACGATCCCTGTGTCGAGATGCACTTTGCAATCAGCAGAAAAACGTGGGCCGGACTTCTCTACGATAACCTGGCTTGAATAGCCTCCATCGAAGTATTTGGTTATGGCCTCCCCGATATGGTCCTCGATCTTCTGTCGAAAAGAATCGCCGATTTCCATATGCTTACCGGAAACACGCACACTCATGGAATTATTCCTTCTTGTCGTGACTTGCGTGTTCCAGTCTACGCCAAGCCGCTCTCTCATCCAAGCCGTCCGAACCGATTGCAGCAAAATAGCGCTACCTGTCCTGCCTGCGTGGAAGGTGGGAAGCCCGCCAGCGGCGGCGCTTCTAGCCTTCGTTGGAAAGGAAGTCAACGTCTCAGCCTATGGGTGTATTGTTTTGATGCTCACAACGCAGCCGCTCTGGCCAAAGCGCGCTTCTCCCGCCGTCGCTGCACCGAAGATGGAATGTTCATGGCTTCCCGATACTTGGCGACCGTGCGACGGGCGAGATCCACGCCAGCCTGCTTGAGGCTGGTCACGATGTCGTCATCGGACAGAACGGCGTCCGCAGCTTCCTGGCTGATCAGCATCTTGATCTTGTGACGAACGGCCTCGGCGGAATGGCTGTCGCCCCCTTCATCGGCCGATCCGATCGATACCGTGAAGAAGTATTTGAGCTCAAACATGCCGCGCGGCGTCAGCATGTATTTGTTCGATGTGACGCGGCTCACCGTCGACTCGTGCATCTTGATCGCTTCTGCGACGGTCTTCAGATTGAGCGGGCGTAGGTGGTCGACGCCGTGCATCAGGAAGGCATCCTGCTGCCGCACGATCTCCGTTGCCACCTTCATGATCGTCTTGGCGCGCTGGTCGAGGCTGCGGGTCAGCCAGTTGCCGTTCTGCAGGCATTCGGACAGAAATGCGTAGTCCTCGCTGCTTTTCGGGCAGGTCTTCGAGACCTGCTGGAAATAGGACTGGTTGACCAGAACGCGCGGCAGGGTTTCCGGGTTGAGCTCCACCGCCCAGCCACCGCTATTGGCAGGGCGCACCACGATGTCGGGGGAAATCACGTCGGCGATCTGGCTTGCGAAATCTGCCCCCGGTTTCGGGTTCAGCTGACGGATTTCGCCAAGCATGTCGAGCAGGTCTTCGTCATCTACGCCGCATAGTTTTCTGAGATTGGCGAAATCACGCTTCGCCAAAAGATCCAGATGACGCACCAGCGCCTCCATGGCGGGATCGAGCCGATCCTTCTGCCTGAGCTGGATCGCCAGGCACTCGCCGAGTGTCCGCGCGAAGATGCCGGGTGGATCGAGCGTCTGAAGCCGTGCAAGCACGCGCCCGGCATGTTCGGGCTCTATTCCGAGCCTGATGGCGACCTCCTCGAGGTCAGCCTGCAGATATCCCGCATCATCCAGCTCGTCGGTCAATTGCTGCGCGATCAACCGATCCTGCGGGTCCTTCAAGAGGAGAGGGATCTGCTGGCTGATATGTTCGCGCAGGCTGATTTCGCTCGCAACGAAGTCATTGAAATCGTAATCGTCGCCGGCATCGCCTCCGGCCGTCGATTTCCATTGCCCGATCAGCTCTGGGCCATCCGCGCGCTGTTCGGGTTGGTCGTCGGGAAACACGTTTTCGGCGCCGCCGTCGAGCCCCTCGCCAAACGTCTCGGTGATGACGATGCCCTGATCTTCCTGCCATGGTCCGGCATCGGTCTCGGAAACGGCATGATCCGTTGCCTCGCCATGGCTTAAATCAGCGCCACTTTCGCCATCCGCTGGCGAGATTTCGAGCAGCGGGTTCTTTTCAAGTTCCTGCGCAATGAATTGGTTGAGTTCGAAATGCGTCATCTGCAGCAGCTGAATGGACTGCATCAGCTGCGGGGTCATCACCAGCGATTGGGTCTGTCGCAGGAAAAGGCTGGCGGTTAAACCCATGGTGGACGCTAAACTCCCGAAATCTCCAGCTGCGCAGTCATTGCCCAGCCGCCATCAGCGTATCTGGCACAAGAATTGCTTTTTTGAGAGATTTGGTCAAGCGCCGGGCCGGCGGATTATGGGACTAACTAAAGGCTGAACTTGTCACCGAGATACAGTCGACGAACGTCCTGATTGTTGACGATGTCGGAGGCCCGTCCGTGGGTCAGCACTTCACCTGCGTGGATAATGTAGGCGCGGTCGATGAGGCCGAGCGTTTCACGCACATTGTGGTCGGTAATCAGTACGCCAATACCGCGCGCCGTCAAGTGACGCACGAGGTTCTGGATATCGGATACGGAAATCGGATCGACGCCTGCAAAAGGTTCGTCGAGCAGCATGAAGGACGGGTCCGTCGCCAGTGCCCGGGCGATTTCCAGGCGACGGCGTTCGCCGCCAGACAGTGCCACGGCCGCAGACTTGCGAAGCCGGCTGATGTGGAATTCTTCCAGCAACTCGTCGAGTTTTGCCTCGCGCTTGTCCCTGTTGGGTTCGTGCACTTCGAGCACGGCGCGGATGTTTTCCTCTACCGTCAGTCCGCGAAAGATCGAGGCTTCCTGCGGCAGGTAGCCGACGCCAAGCCTAGCGCGCCGATACATCGGCATGCGCGTCACTTCATTGCCGTTGATCGCGATCATCCCCTCGTCGACGGGGACAAGGCCGGTGATCATGTAGAAGCAGGTGGTCTTTCCCGCGCCGTTGGGGCCGAGCAGCCCGACGGCCTCGCCGCGGCGCACCACGAGCGATACGCCGTTCACCACGCGTCTTGTATCATAGGTCTTGGAAAGGCCGTGCGCGACAAGCGTACCTTCATAGCGCGCCTTGTCGCGTGCGATGAACGGCTCGGGCGAGGCTGCTTTCCTGGCCGAAAACTGGGAGAGAGAAGGAAGCTTCACGTTATAAGACTATTGTTTGGGCCGCGACTTCGGGTCGAGCATGATTTCAACGCGACCGCCGCAGCTGTCGAGCTTGGCCTGGCCGCTCGCCATCTGCACGGTCAGCTTGCAGCCCTTGAACACGTTCGGGCCATCGGACAGCACAACCTGCTTGCCGGTCAGCACAAAGGTCTGGCTCGCCATGTCGAACTGGCCGGTATCGGCCGTCGCCTGCTGCGTGCCCGAGCTCAGGAATACCGTGTCATCGAGAAAGATCTTGTCGATGTCGGCATTGCCGCTGGAGATGGACGTGGCGCCGCCATCGCCGCCATTGGCCTTCTCCTTATACTGCACGGTCATCTTGCCGGCCTTCAGCGTCGTCGTGCCCTGCACGACGTTCACGTTGCCGGTAAAGAAGGCCTTCTTTTCCTGGTCCTTGATTTCCAGCTGGTCGCTCTGGATCTGGATCGGCTGGTCGTTCGACAGCTTCAATCCGTCCATGCTGCTGGTCGTGGACTGAGCGTAGGCAGAAACGCCGAGGCAGGAAAACAGAGCCACCGCGGTCACGGCAGGAATGCTGAATGGAAGACAACGATGCATCATGGCGGCCGGGCTCTACTTGCCTTTGTTGCGTATGGCTGTGGGGTCGACGTTAACTCGAACCTTGCCGGTGAAATTGAGAGTATGCCCCTTATCGGTGATCTTCATGGAATCTGCAACAATGGAGCCTTGGTTCATCGAGATATTCACCGCATCGGGCGTATTCATCGTCCCGCCGGGTATATCAAGATGAGCAGATTGGAAGCGCGCCGTGATGCCATTGCTGAGATTGACGTCGAACGGTGCGGTCAGATTGAGAATGTCGGCGCCGCGATCGAAGTCGGCGCTGGTCGCGACCACGCGGGCAATCAGGTCGTCGTTGATCGGCACGGCCGCCTTGACGTCCTTGAGCGTGATCATGTTCGGGTTCTGAATATCCTGAAGCGCCTTGTTGGCCAGCATCGAATAGCTGATACCGTCGCTGTTTCGGCCGGAAATGGCCGGGCGTTCCATGACGATCTTGCCGTCTTCTATCTTGGCGCTTTCGATCGACACGTTTTCCGGCAGGTAGGTGCGGATAATGGCAACGCCGACGAAGACGAGTGAGATCACGCCAGCAGCCACCGGCAGAAGGATTTTCAGCCTGCTGACGCGTGAGGAATGGGAGACTGCCGCATCGTAAGCGCTTGCCGGCGCCTGCATCGATGCAAGAAAGCTCCCTGAGTTTCGGATATGCTGCAGCATGAGGCTTCGTCGTGTCCTTTCAGCCAAACGTTCGGACGTCGATAGGGGACGTAACGCGATCGTCGACCGCCAATATGGTTTTTATTATTCAACAAACAATAATGGAGAACATAAAAACGTGATACGAGCCGCTGCAATCGGCGAAATATGGGCCTATGTAAAGTGCTTTAGGCATTGAGGGAACGTTTATGGACCACATGGCAATCGCGGATCGGCGTCATTTGCGCCGCAAGCTCAGCTTCTGGCGCGTTGTTGCGCTGATCTTTTTGGCAGCCATTGGCTTCGTTTCCTATTGGGCCATCGCCGGTGAACAATCCGGATCCGCGGCCCCTCATATCGCCCGCGTGCGTATCTCCGGCATGATCACGGATAACCGTGAACTGCTCGAACGCCTCGACCGCATCGCCGAAAGCACGCAGGCCAAGGCGCTGATCGTGTCGATCTCCTCGCCCGGCGGCACGACCTATGGTGGCGAGCGTCTGTATCAGGCGATCCGTAAGGTGGCCGAAAAGAAGCCTGTCGTTTCCGATATCCGCACGCTCGCCGCATCGGCGGGTTACATGATCGCCACCGCCGGAGACACGATCGTCGCCGGCGAAAGCTCGATCACGGGCTCGATCGGCGTCATCTTCCAATACCCGCAGGTCGATGAGGTGATGAAGAAGATCGGCATCTCGCTGGAGGAAATAAAGTCCGCGCCGCTGAAGGCCGAGCCTTCGCCCTTCCATCCGGCCAGCGAAGAAGCCAAGACCATGATCCGCAACATGATCATGGATAGCTATGGCTGGTTTGTCGACCTTGTTGCGGAGCGCAGAAAACTCCCGCGCGACGAGGTTCTGAAACTTGCGGACGGTACCATCTTCACCGGACGGCAGGCTCTGAACGTCAAGCTTATCGACAAGCTCGGCGGCGACGACGACATTCTGGATTATCTCGACAGCCGCGACGTTTCCCGCGATCTGCCGATCATCGAATGGAAGAACAACGAGTCGTCTTCCTCCTTCTGGTTTGCCCAGGCGCTGACCGGACTTTTCCGTTATGCCGGCATCACCCTGCCGCTTTCTCCCGATGCGATCGATGGCTGGGGTCCCGGTAAGTTGTTCCTTGACGGTCTTGTTTCGGTTTGGCAGGTTGGGAAGGGTTGAAAATCTAATTTTTTCAGGGGGCAACCGTGATTAAGTCTGAATTGGTTCAGATCGTTGCAGCACGCAATCCGCATCTCTACCATCGCGACGTCGAGAACATCGTCAATGCCGTGCTCGATGAAATCACGGATGCGCTTGCTGGCGGTAACCGGGTCGAGCTGCGTGGCTTTGGCGCATTTTCGGTGAAGAACCGTCCATCCCGCTCCGGGCGCAACCCGCGCACCGGCGAGAGTGTTTTCGTCGAGGAGAAGTGGGTTCCCTTCTTCAAGACCGGTAAGGAGCTGCGTGAGCGTCTTAATCCCGGCATGGCTGACGAGGACGATTGAGCGCGGATATTGCCGCGGGGTCTTGAAACTGCGGCATCCGGACCAATCTGCTATGGCTGAATGAGAAATTGCCGGAGTACCCCATGACGAAGCTTAAGCGCATTGTTTCGCTTGTCGTTTTCGTGCCGATTGGCATCGTCCTGATCGTACTGGCAGTGGCGAACAGGCAGGTTGTGACCCTGGCGCTCAACCCTTTCCGCCCACAGGACAGCCTGTTGTCGGTATCGGCGCCTTTCTTCGTCTTCATTCTTCTGGCGCTTCTTGTCGGCATGGCGATCGGCGCTTCGGTGACCTGGTGGAAACAGGGCCGTTATCGTCGCCAGGCGCGCGTCGAAGCCAAGGAAGCGGTGAAGTGGCAGAACGAGCACAAGGCGATCGCCGCTCAAAAACGCTGATCGCTCATTCGCGCGCCATACGCCCTGTTACGGCTTTGCTGAAATCCGAAAAGAACCTTGAAGCAAGCTTCTGAGAGCTTGACCGGATCAGGCTTGAACCGAGCTGGGCTATTCTGCCCTCCACCTGTGCCTCGCTCTGATATCGCAGGATTGTCTCGTCTCCATCGTCTAGCAGCGTGACGGCGGCAGCGCCCTTGGCAAAACCGGCAACGCCGCCCTTGCCTTCGGCATGGATCGTGTAGTTCTGCATCGGCACGATATCGGTCAGCGTGATGCCGCCGACAAAGTTGAACGACAGAACGCCGATCTTCACCCTGATCATCGCCGTAAGCTCGCTATCCGAAATCCATTCAAGCGAATGGCAACCGGGAATGCATTCCTTCAGGAGGTCGGCGTCATTGAGTGCGGCCCACACGATGGCTCGGCCTGCCTCGATCCGCTCTTCTCCGATAAATTCCATCAGGCAATTTCCCCTTCATTCGCAAGATCGATGATGACTTTCTCAGATAGGACGGACACCGTGGGGCTGCCAGCTTCGTTAAGCGTGATCGCATGGGCTTTGCCGAATGCGCCGCAGATGCTATCTGCACGAAAATGAAAGCGAAGGATCAATCGTTGAAGAGCAGAGACAAGCGGGCGGGGCAGAAGGCTCCTTCTCGGGGAGGCAATGCCCAGGACCGACAGCAGGACCGACATGGCGCCGCCGGCAAGCCGAGACCTCCGGCTGCTGCGTCACGCCCCAAGGTGAGCGAAAGGGCGAGCGAAGCGAAGTCTGCAACGCCGCCCGCTGCGCAGACACGACCGCTCCTGGATCGCTCCGGAGATCTGCCAAAGGAAAACGTTCCGATCATTCTGGAATCGCAGAATGCCGGCGATTTCCACCTCGTCGACAGCGGCAAGGGTCTGAAGCTCGAAAAATACGGCCCTTATTTCGTCGTTAGACCCGAGGCTCAGGCGCTCTGGCAGCCGTCTCTGTCTGCCGATATCTGGAACCGGGCCGATGCCGTTTTCACCGGCAATACCGACGAAGACGGCATGGGCCGCTGGAAGTTTCCGCGTGAAGCGCTTGGTGAGACCTGGCCGCTCTCCCTGCTGGACATCGATTTCCAGGGCCGCTTTACCGCCTTTCGCCACATGGGCTTCTTCCCCGAGCAGATCGTCCACTGGACCTGGGTCCGGGATCAGGTGGAAGAGGCGAAAGCCAAGGGGCGCACGCTCAAGGTGCTCAACCTCTTCGGTTACACCGGTGTCGCCTCGCTGGTCGCTGCAGCCGCAGGTGCCGAAGTGACCCATGTCGACGCGTCGAAAAAGGCGATCGGCTGGGCACGGGAAAATCAGGCGCTTTCGCGTCTCGACAAGGCGCCGATCCGCTGGATCTGCGAGGATGCGATGAAATTCATCCTGCGCGAGGAACGCCGCGGCAGCACCTATGACATCATCCTGACGGATCCGCCGAAATTCGGCCGCGGCCCCAATGGCGAAGTCTGGGAACTCTTCGAACATCTTCCCGTCATGCTCGATGTCTGCCGCGAGCTTCTGTCGAAGAACTCCGTCGGACTGGTGCTGACGGCCTATTCCATCCGGGCGAGCTTTTATTCCATCCATGAACTGATGCGCGAGACGATGCGCGGCGCAGGCGGCACGGTGGAATCGGGCGAACTCGTCATCCGCGAAACGGGCATTGACGGCACCACGCGTGGCCGCGCTCTTTCCACATCACTCTTCAGCCGCTGGGTTTCCCAATGACAGACGAATTCAGAAAGCCGGGCGCCCGCAAGGTCGGGCAGGTGAAGGAAGTCACCTCGCTCGCCAACCCGATCATCAAGGACATCAAGGCGCTGTCCAACAAGAAGGACCGCGAAGCCGCCGGCATCTTCATGGCCGAAGGCCTGAAACTGGTCATCGACGCGCTGGAACTCGGTTGGGAAATCCGCACCCTGATCTATGCCAAGGCCGCCAAGGGCAAGCCGCTGGTCGAGCAGGCTGCCACCCGCACCGTCGCCAATGGCGGGCTGGTTCTCGAAGTCTCGGAAAAGGTGCTGTCCTCCGTCACCCGTCGCGATAATCCGCAGATGGTTGTCGGCATTTTCGAACAGCGCTGGAAGCGTCTGGAAGACCTGACGCCGGAAAAAGACGAGACGATCGTGGCCTTGGACCGCGTTCGCGATCCCGGCAATCTCGGCACGATCATCCGCACCGCGGATGCAGCCGGTGCCTCTGCCGTCATTCTCGTTGGCGACAGCACGGATCCGTTTTCGCTGGAAACCGTTCGCGCCACCATGGGGTCGGTCTTCGCCATCCCCGTGGCAAGGTGCACGGCGGAAGAGTTTCTCTCTTGGCAGAAGCGCTCCGGCGTGAATGTCGTGGCAACCCATCTCGCCGGTGCCGTCGACTACCGGACGGCCGATTACAAGAGCAAGCCGGTCGTGATCCTGATGGGCAACGAACAGTCGGGCCTGCCGGACAATCTCGCCACGGCTGCCAACCGCACGGTGCGCATCCCCCAGCAGGGCAGGGCGGATAGCCTCAATCTTGCCGTCGCCACGGCCGTCATGCTGTTCGAAGCCCGCCGCCATCTGCTGATCCTGGAAGACAGACCATGACGACACAAGGTGCAAGATCGTTCTCCCGGCCGCTGATCGCCGGGCTCGTCATCATCATTGCCGTAATTCTGGATCAGGCCATCAAGCTCGCGGTCGAAGCCTATCTGCCGATGCATGAGGCGGTGCCGGTCATCCCCTACCTGGCGCTGTTCCGCACCTATAATCTCGGCGTCGCCTTCTCGCTTCTGTCCGGCATGGAGCGCGAATTCATCATCGGCATGCGCATCGTCATCGTCGGTATCGTTCTCTGGCTCTGGCGCAAGACGCCGGCATCACGAACCTTCGCCAATGCCGGTTTCACGCTGATCATCGCCGGTGCCATCGGCAACCTCATCGATGGTCTGGTCTATGGTCACGTCATCGATTATGTCCTGTTTCATACAGAGACGTGGTCTTTTGCTGTCTTCAATCTGGCCGATAGCTTCATAACTATCGGGGCGGGCTTGGTTATTCTGGACGAGCTGGTCGGTTCAAGATCTCGCGATTAAGACCCTGTTAATATGCCGGCCTAAGGATTGCGAAGGAAAGCCCGTGTAGGTTGGTGCCATGCGCACCATCTCTGAGTTGCACGATCGCATATCCAAGGCTTTCTCGCCGAAACCCTCTTCGGAGGAGCCGGCGGAGCAATTGTCCGAGCTTATCGTCGAGCCGCCGGAAGAGATGGAATTTTTCGCGGCCTCCTCGCCGCGGACCTTGACCCCGCTCCAGAACCTGATCTTCCAGCTGAAATACTGGTCACCCGGTCGGCGTCAGAGTGCACTCAGAAGCCGCCTGAAGGAATCGGAAGCCTCCAGCGAAGCAAAATCGCGCCGCCTTTCGACCGTCGTTCATGAAATCCGCACCCCGCTGAACGGTATTCTCGGCATGACGCATCTGCTCAGCCAGACAAAGCTGACGGCGGAACAGCAGAACTATCTGAGCGGTATCCGCCAGTCCGGCCATATGCTGGCCCAGCTGGTCGATGATATCCTCGACCTCTCGACCATGGAAGCCGGCCGTTTCCGGCTTAACACGCGCGCCGAAAATCTAAGGCAGCTGCTCGAAAGCGTCGTCGAGATGCTCTCTCCCCGCGCGCACGAAAAACGTATCGAGATCGCCGCGACCTTTGCCGCCGACCTTCCCGAACTCTTGGATTTCGATCCCGCACGCCTGCGTCAGGTTCTTTTCAACGTCATGGGCAATGCGGTGAAGTTCACGAGTGAAGGCGGCGTTCTGGTGCGAGTGACACTTGCCGACGAAAATGTCGAAATCGCCGTGGTCGATACCGGCCCGGGCATGACGCCGCACGAGCAGGCGACCATCTTCGGCGAGTTCGAACAGGTAGGGTCGGTCGAGGCGCGCAGCGGCGGAACCGGTCTCGGCCTCGGCATCGCGTCACGTATCCTGGCGGAATTCGGCGGCTCTCTTTCGGTCAAGAGCCGCAAGGGCGAGGGCAGCACCTTTACCATTCGCTTCCCGGTTCGCCTCGCGGAAGATGTCGCAGCTGGCGAAACCGACCGCAGCGGCATGCTGGCGCGGTCCCGCGTCGTTCTGCTCGCGCCGCACGGACCGACGGCTCAGGCAACGGTCGCGACGATAGAGGCGCTCGGTGGCCGTTGCCGCCACCTTTCCGCGGCGCAGGATGTGTCGATGCTGATCGACCGCGCGGCGGAAGGTTCCATGCCTTTCACCGATCTCATCGTCGATCACCGGTTGGCATCGGACTATGCTTGCGAACCGCTTCACAAGCCGCTGCATCGCATCCTCCTTGTCAATCCGGAAGAACGTGCCTCCCAGCCGCAGGATCTTTTCGATGCATGGCTGATCCGCCCTCTGCGGGAGCGCTCGCTGGTCGATGTGCTGAGTGGCCGCATGCGCGGTTTCGGCCGTATCGCAACCCCACCGCCGGCTTCCCAGCAAGGTCCCGTGACTGTCGAAACTCCGGTATCGGTCGAGACCCGCGGTAAGCTTGATGTCGTTTTGGCGGAAGACGATCCGGTCAGCGCCATGCTGTTGCGCGCCATGCTGCAGAAAAATGGTCACAAGGTTCGCTGGGTCACCGATGTTCAGAGTTTCGACGAACTCGTTCGTGCGCCCGGTATGCGCCCAGATCTCATCATCACCGACCTGAACATGCCAGGCGGCGACCCTTTGGACGTTGTCGTCAGCCTTCGTGAAACCGAGCGGATGTCCAACATTTCAGCCGTTCCCGTGATCGTTCTGACCGGCAATGACCGCGACGGAGTGATGCAGGGCGCGCTTTCCGCCGGCGCTCAGAAAGTGCTGCAAAAGCCGGTGGAGCCGGCTCGCCTGTTCGACGATATCGACCATCTTCTGGCGCAGGAAAAGGAGCGCCAGCGACTCCGTTGACGAGGCTGGAACCCCATTCTATTGTGACAACAAATGTCACGTTCTTGTCGCAGAGACGTGATTTATGGCGGTGATCCAACCGGTACGGGTGACTCACCATGGCAATCGAACTCCTGAACCGCGAATTGACCCTCGATCCTCTCTCGACTACGGCGCCTTCCAAGGGACATGGTGATGTGTTCGGCCGCATCGGCTCGCTGGAAACGCGGCTTGCGCGCAACAGCCGGGAGATCGACGCTGCCCAGTCCGTTCGTTACCGTGTTTTCGTCGAAGAGATGAACGCGATGCTGCCGCCAGAGGCGATGCAGATCAAGCGCGACTTCGACAGTTACGACGACATTTGCGATCATCTTCTGGTGGTCGACAATGCCATTGACGGCGAGATCGAAGACCAGATCGTCGGCACCTATCGCCTGCTGCGTCAGGAAGTCGCGATGGCAAATGGCGGTTTCTATTCCGCCTCCGAATTCGATATCGCGCCGCTCCTCAAGCGCCACCCCGACAAGCAGTTCATGGAACTCGGACGCTCCTGCGTTCTGCCGGATTATCGTACCAAGCGTACGGTCGAACTGCTCTGGCAGGGCAACTGGGCTTACGCGTTGAAGCACGGCATGGGCGCCATGTTCGGCTGCGCCTCCTTCCCCGGCATCGATCCGCAGGAACATGCGCTTGCGCTGTCCTTCCTCCACCACAATTCACAGGTGAAGGATGAGTGGATGGTGTCGGCCAGGTCGGAGCTCTATCGCAAGATGGACATGATCCCCGCCGACGAGATCAACCCTCGCCAGGCCCTGTCGGCCATGCCGCCGCTTGTAAAGGGCTATCTGCGATTGGGTGCGATGATCGGCGACGGTGCGGTGGTCGACCAGGCCTTCAACACGACCGACGTCCTGATCGTCCTGCCGATCGCCGTCATTTCCGGCCGCTACATCAACCATTTCGGCGCCGACGCCGGCCGCTTCGCCAGCTGATAACTACCTGGACAGCCGTATCGGACCGTTATACCGGGCGATCGTCTCGTTCGAGGTGAGCAGCAGCATCCCCTCCGACATGGCCTGCGCAATCAGGACCCGGTCGAACGGGTCCTTGTGGATTTGTTCAAGTCTGCAAACCGCAAGCCCGTGTTTCGCCGTGACCGGCACCTCTTCGAAACTATTGTCGAGAAGCTGCCGATGAAGGAGTTCTGGAGGAAGCTCCAGCCGTGCTCTTCCGGTGGACTGCTTAATCGCTAACTCCCAGATGCTGGCGGCGCTGAAGAAGAGTTGGTTGTTCGAGTTCTCGACAGCCTCGCGCCGTCGCGGGTAATCGTTCGGATGCGGCAATCAGCCAGATCAGAAGGTGAGTATCGAGGAGGATCCTCATTTTCGCTCGCCGTAGAACAGATCTTCGATCTCTTTATCCAGATCCTGATCCATATCCTCCGGAATGAAAAACTGCCCATCGAGCATTCCGATACGACGGCTCCTCTCGGGTGCCTCTTCCAGCGGGACCACTTTCACCATCGGCTTTCCAGCCTTGGCAATGACAAAGCCTTCGCCATTCGCAGCCTCTTTGACGAGGCGCGAAAGATGAGTCTTCGCTTCGTGGATATTAACGGTCTTCATAGCCAACGCCCCAAGTGGACTTAGTTTACTAAACTTGGTCCACTTGGGGCGTCATTTCAATGAAACCTTACGACCCCGCGTTGTAAGCTGCGATCGCTGCCATGTTGACGATCTCGCTATCCTTGGCGCCCATCTGGGTGATCTGCACCGACTTGTCGAGGCCGACGAGAAGCGGGCCGATCAGCGTCGATCCGCCGATTTCCTGCAGCATGCGTGTCGCGATGGAAGCCGAATGGATCGCCGGCATGACCAGCACGTTTGCCGTGCCCGAAAGCCTGCAGAACGGATATTGCTCCATGCGCGTAGCATTAAGCGCCACGTCCGCCGCGATCTCGCCGTCATATTCGAAATCGACCCGGCGGCTGTCTAGGATTTTCACGGCTTCGCGCACACGCTCTGAACGCTCGCCGACAGACTGGCCGAAGTTGGAATAGGCAAGCATCGCCACGCGCGGTTCATACCCCATGCGGCGGGCCACGCGTGCGGCTTCGGTCGCGATATCGGCAAGATCCTCGGCATTCGGCTGGTCGTGCACTGCCGTGTCGGCCACGAAGATCGTCCGCCCGCGGGCGATCACCAGCGACACGCCGATCACGCGATGACCGGGCTTGGTGGCGATGCAGCGCCGCACATCGGCAAGCGCCGAGGCATAGTTGCGGGTCGTGCCCGTCACCATCGCGTCCGCATCGCCGACGGCAACCATCGTCGCCGCGAAATGGTTACGGTCATTGTTGATCAGACGCTGCACGTCACGCAGCAGATAGCCCTGGCGTTGAAGGCGCGCATAGAGGTGGTCCGTGTAAGCCTCGGTGCGCGTCGAGATACGGGCATTGACGATCTCGATACCCGGTCGATTGAGGTCTATGCCGGCTTTCTCGGCAGTCGCGTGGATCACGTCATCGCGGCCGAGCAGGATTGCAGTGCCGAGTTCCTGATTGCAGAAGGAGATCGCGGCGCGCATGACCTGCTCTTCTTCGGCTTCGGCAAAGACGACCCGCTTCGGGAAACGCCGCACCCGATCATAGATGCTCTGGGTCGTGGCGGCGATCGGGTCGCGCCGGGCAGCCAGTTCGCGGCCATAGGCGGCGATATCGACAATGTCGCGACGCGCCACGCCGCTTTCCATCGCAGCCTTGGCAACCGCCATGGGAATGGCCGAGATCAGGCGGGGGTCGAAGGGAACCGGGATGATGTATTGTGCGCCGAAACGCGGGCGCACACCCTGATAGGCCGCGGCCACATCGTCCGGCACGTCCTCGCGGGCAAGATCGGCAAGCGCCTGGGCTGCGGCGATCTTCATCGCGTCGTTGATCTGCCGGGCACGCACGTCGAGCGCACCGCGGAAGATGTAAGGGAAGCCGAGCACGTTGTTGACCTGGTTCGGATAGTCAGAACGTCCGGTCGCCATGATCGCATCGTCACGGATGCGCATCACTTCCTCCGGCGTGATTTCCGGGTCCGGGTTGGCCATGGCAAAGATGATCGGCTTGTCGGCCATCGAGCGGATCATCTCGTCGGTAAAGGCGCCCTTCTGCGAAAGGCCGAACACGACGTCTGCGCCCTTCATCGCCTCTTCCAGGCTGCGGCGATCCGTCTTGGCGGCATGGGCAGATTTCCACTGGTTCATGCCCTCGCTGCGGCCCTGATAGATCACGCCCTTGGTATCGCAGAGGATGATGTTCTCCGGGTTGAACCCCATCGCCTTGATCAATTCGATACAGGCGATCGCGGCAGCACCCGCGCCGTTGCAGACGAGTTTGGTCGTCTTCAGATCACGGCCGGTCAGCTCCAGCGCATTGATCAGGCCGGCGGCGGCAATGATTGCCGTGCCGTGCTGGTCGTCATGGAACACCGGAATGTCCATCAGCTCGCGCAGGCGGCTTTCGATGATGAAACATTCCGGCGCCTTGATGTCTTCAAGGTTGATGCCGCCGAAGGAGGGGCCGAGATAACGCACGCAGTTGATGAATTCGTCGACATTTTCGGTATCGACTTCCAGATCGATGGAATCGACATCGGCGAAACGCTTGAACAGCACCGACTTGCCTTCCATGACCGGTTTCGAGGCCAGCGCGCCGAGATTGCCGAGGCCGAGGATCGCCGTGCCGTTCGAAATGACGGCCACCATGTTGCCGCGCGTCGTGTAGTCATAGGCCTTGGCGGGATCGTCAGCGATCGCCAATACCGGCACGGCGACGCCCGGCGAATAGGCAAGCGACAGGTCGCGCTGGGTCGCCATCGGCTTGGTCGGGGTGATTTCCAGCTTGCCCGGGCGGCCGTCGGCGTGAAAGTCGAGCGCTTCCTGCTCGGTTACCGATGTTCGGGTGCTGCCTGCCTTATCGTTCACGGCCATGTCCTCTCCAGCTTCCTGTGGGCAGCCTGCCTTCAGGCTGCTGCAAATGTTGTCTTCCAAGGGGCTTCACCGATAGAGTCACCACTTTCCATGCGCAATGAAAATCGGCCCAGTGACCCAGTTTGAACGTTTGCCCCCCCATGGTCAGAATGGCGACGCCCTGACCACCGACCAGCTCGCCTCGGAGGAAAGCCGTGCCACGGCCACCCCGATGATGGAGCAGTTCATCGAGATCAAAGCGAACAATCCCGGTTCGCTGCTCTTCTATCGCATGGGCGATTTCTACGAACTGTTTTTTCAGGACGCGATTGACGCATCCCGTGCGCTCGGCATCACACTCACCAAACGTGGCCAGCATATGGGGCAGGATATCCCGATGTGCGGCGTGCCCGTCCATGCGGCGGATGACTATCTGCAGAAGCTGATTTCGCTCGGCTTCCGCGTCGCCGTCTGCGAGCAGGTGGAAGACCCGGCGGAAGCCAAGAAGCGTGGCTCGAAATCCGTCGTCAAGCGCGATGTCGTGCGCCTTGTGACGCCGGGCACGATCACCGAGGAAAAGCTGCTCGTTGCTTCGGAATCGAATTATCTGATGACGCTTGCCCGCATCAAGGGTGGTGCTGAGCCGATGATGGCGCTGGCCTGGATCGACATCTCCACCGGCGTTTTCCGACTGGCGGAAACCGAGGCGACACGCCTGCTTGCCGATATCCTGCGCATCGAGCCGCGCGAGCTGATCATGCCGGACACGATGTTCCACGATCCGGAACTGAAGCCGGTCTTCGATGTGCTCGGTCGCATCGCCGTGCCGCAGCCGGCAGTGCTCTTCGACAGCGCCACCTCGGAAAGCCGTATCGCCCGTTATTTCGGTGTCGGCACGCTGGATGGTTTCGGCACTTTTTCCCGCGCCGAACTGGCAGCGGCATCGGCCGCCATTTCCTATGTCGAAAAAACCCAGATCGCCGAGCGCCCGCCGCTTGGTCGGCCGGAGCGTGAAAGCGGTGCGTCTACCCTGTTCATCGATCCGGCGACGCGTGGCAATCTCGAATTGACCAAAACGCTTTCGGGTGAACGCGAAGGCACGCTGCTGAAAGCCATCGACCGCACCGTTACCGGCGGCGGTGCCCGTCTTCTGGCCGAACGGCTGATGTCGCCGCTGACCGATCCCGACCGTATCAATCTCCGCCTCGACTCCATCTCTTTCCTGCTGGAAGAGCCGTCTCTCTGCTTCGATCTGCGCTCCTCGCTGAAACATGTGCCGGATATGCCGCGTGCGCTTTCGCGTCTTGCGCTCGACCGTGGTGGCCCGCGCGATCTCGGCGCGATCCTCACCGGCCTTCAAGCCGCCCGCGGTGTCGCGGCATTCCTCGATGGGGCAATGCTGCCGGACGAACTGTCCGATGCGCTAACCGACCTGAAGGCTTTGCCGGTTGCGGTCGAATCCCTGCTCGGCAACATGCTGGCTGAAGACCTGCCGCTCCTGAAGCGTGATGGCGGCTTCCTGGCTGACGGCGCCAATGCCGAATTGGACGAAGTCCGGGCTCTGCGCGACCAGTCCCGCAAGGTGATCGCCGGCCTGCAGCTGCAATATGCCGATGAAACCGGCATCAAGTCGCTGAAGATCAAGCACAACAATGTGCTCGGTTATTTCATCGAGGTCACCGCCGGCAATTCAGGCCCGATGACCGACACGCCGGAAGCAAAGGCGCGCTTCATCCATCGCCAGACCATGGCGAATGCGATGCGCTTCACCACGACCGAACTCGCCGATCTCGAAAGCCGCATCGCCAATGCCGCCGACAAGGCGCTGACGATCGAACTTGCGGCATTCGATCGCATGGTCGAGGCCGTCACGTCTCAAGCCGAGGCGATCAAGGCCGGTGCCCGCGCGCTCTCGGTCGTCGATGTCGCCGGTGGTCTCGCCATGCTGGCCGAGGAATGGGATTACCGTCGTCCGATCGTCGATGACAGCCGCATGTTCGCGATCGAGGGCGGCCGCCATCCGGTGGTCGAACAGGCGCTCCGCCGCCAGTCCTCCGGCCCATTCATCGCCAACGAATGCGATCTGTCGCCGACGAATGGCGGCGAATTCGGCGCCCTCTGGCTGCTCACCGGTCCCAACATGGGCGGTAAGTCGACCTTCCTGCGCCAGAATGCGCTGATTGCCATTCTCGCCCAGATGGGTGGTTTCGTACCCGCCGCATCCGCCCATATCGGTGTCGTCGACCGGCTTTTCTCCCGTGTCGGCGCTTCCGACGATCTTGCCCGCGGCCGCTCCACCTTCATGGTCGAAATGGTCGAGACGGCGGCGATCCTCAATCAGGCGACCGATCGCTCTCTGGTCATTCTCGACGAGATCGGCCGAGGCACCGCCACCTTCGATGGCCTGTCGATCGCCTGGGCGTCCGTCGAACATCTGCATGAGGGCAATCGCTGCCGCGGCCTGTTCGCCACCCACTTCCACGAACTGACGGTCCTGTCGGAAAAGCTGAACCGCCTCTCCAACGCCACGATGAAGGTGAAGGAATGGGACGGAGAGGTGATCTTCCTCCATGAAGTCGGTCCCGGAGCCGCTGATCGTTCCTATGGCATCCAGGTCGCCCGCCTGGCAGGCCTGCCGGATTCCGTCGTTGCCCGCGCCCGCGACGTGCTGACCAAGCTGGAAGATTCCGACCGCAAGAACCCGGCAAGCCAGCTGATCGACGATCTGCCGCTTTTCCAGGTCGCTGTCCGCAAGGAAGAGACGCGTGGTGGATCTTCCAGGCTGGATGAAGCGTTGAAGGCGATAAACCCGGACGACATGAGCCCGCGTGAGGCGCTTGAGGCGCTTTATGCATTGAAGAAGCAGGCCGCCGAAAAGGCCTGATCCGGGACATTGGCAAGGGAGTTCGCGCGTGAGCGTAGCCTTCATGAAGGAAGAAAGTGCCGAGACGGCTGCCGAAACGGTACTGCCCGACCGGCCGATCTCGCCCCACCCCAATCTGGTCACGGAAACCGGGTTGAAGGCGCTTGAGCAGCAGTTGCAATCCGCTCGCGAAGCGCTCGAAGCCGCAAACGCAGTCGAGGACATCAACGAGCGCCGCCGGCAGGCCGCCGGTCCGGCGCGTGACATCCGCTATTTTGCCGAGCGCGTTCACTCCGCGCAGGTGCTACCGCGTCCGGCATCGAATGAGGTTGTCGCCTTTGGTGCGACGGTCCGCTTCAGTCGAGACGATGGCCGGGAGCAAAGTTACCGCATCGTCGGAGAAGACGAGGCCGATCCCAAGGCGGGAACGATTTCCTACGTCTCGCCGGTGGCGCGCGCGCTTACCGGCAAGTCCGTCGGTGATGTCGTGACGGTCGGTAACCAGGAACTCGAAATCCTCGCGATTTCCTAACCTGCTTTGTCGCGGATGACGCGGCTGCGCTTGTGAAGAACGGTGCCAGCGGCTATCAGGTCGCACCCCACATGCAAAACAAAGGTGCGCTGCGGCATGACCCCCAACTATCTTGTCACCCATTCCGGTGGCTTCCATGCCGATGAACTTCTGTCGAGCGTTATCCTGACCAGGCTTTTCCCCGAAGCGAAGATCGTCCGCAGCCGTGCGCCGGAATGGATCACGCCCGGTTCCGACCGCATCATCTATGATGTCGGCGGCGCTTATGATGCCGAGAAGCAGATTTTCGACCACCATCAGCGCGGCGCGCCGTTGCGCGAAGACGAAGCGCCCTACAGCTCCTTCGGCCTGATCTGGAAACATTACGGCCGTGATTACCTTGCCGCGATGAACATCCCCGAGAGCCATGTCGATCCGCTGCATGCATCCTTCGACAAGAGCTTCGTCCTTCCGATCGACCTGATGGACAATGGTGCCTTGAGCCCGTCGAGCGCCGGTCCGCTTGCAGGCCTCACCCTCTCCAGCCTGCTCGAAACGCTGAAGCCGAATTTCGACGAGAAGGAAGAAGGCGCCGACGACCGCGCCTTCCACGCCGCTCTGACGATCGCCCGCGCTTTTGTCGAGGCCGGTATCGGCAAGCGCGCCGCCAAGCTGCGCGCCGAAACGCTGGTGCTGGAAGCAATCGAAAAGACCGGTGAGGGACGCATTCTCGAACTCCCGATGGGCATGCCCTTCCGCCCGGCGATCGTGAAGGCCGGTGCCGATCATCTTCTCTTCGTCGTGCATCCGCGTGACGGCAAGGACTGGTGCGTCACCGGCATCCGCCGCGCCGATGACGGGTTCGAACTGCGCGCCGACCTGCCGAAATCCTGGGCCGGCCTGACCAATGGCGATCTCGAAGCCGCATCCGGCGTCAAGGGCGCCACCTTCTGCCATAACGGCCGCTTCATTGCCGCCGCCACGGGCCGCGAGGCAGCGCTTGCCATGGCCGAGATTGCAGTGAAGGAAGCGCTTGCCACGGCTTGAACCCGCCAATCAGGCCAAGCAGACACGCCCCGTCCGCCATCATGGTCGGGGCAACCTCCCTTTGCCGGTCGGAGATGATATAGGTCGTCTGAAAACTTGTTTCAGGTGTTTCTGAGCGCCATCGGGATCGTCCATTGCTCGCCATACCCTTGCCCTTCATTGCCGGGCTTATCTTCGCACTGGTCCTCCATCACAGCCTCAAGGGCGTGGAAGCGCCGGGAAGTCGTCGATATTTCGTGGCTTTCCTGATCCTCTATGCGCTGCAGGGCGTCGTTGTCGGGCTGCATTTCGGTTACGGCGTCAGGCAGCTCGCTCCCATCCAGCCGATCACCGCCTCGGTCATGCCGCCGCTTGCCTTCCTCGCGTTTCGTGGCCTGACCGAAGCGAAAGTACCAAGGCCCTGGGCTCACCTCTGGGCCCCGGCGTCTGTCGCGCTTTCGGTCCTGTTCTTGCAGATTCTGGTCGATCCGCTCCTGTTCGTGATCTTCCTCATCTACGGCTTTGCGCTCTGGCGCCTCACACGCGGAGGAAGCGAGGATGTCATGGCAGAGGCGAGCCTTCAGCGCATGCGCCCGGCCTTGCGTGCCGCGCGGCTGACGGCAATCCTGATGTTCTTCTTCGCGTCGAGCGACGTCGCTGTGGCGATCTACGCCTATGCGGCCGGCGCCGAAAGTGTGCCCTTTGCGGTGGCGATCATGAATATCGTCGCGCTCGCGGCAACCGGCATCTATTACCTTTTCCCCGAACCGGCCCATGCTCCGGCCTCGCGTGATGCGCCGTCTTTGCCGAATGCCGAGGACGAGGCCGTTGTCGCCCGTGCCAGGGCGGCTCTGGAAGAGGGCGCACTTTACCGCGACGAAAATCTCAGCCTCGCAATGATCGCCCGCAAGGCCGGCGTTCCGGCGCGCGATCTGTCGACGGCGATCAACCGCGCGACCGGGCTCAACGTCTCCCAGTTCGTCAACAATCGTCGTGTCGAGGAGGCCTGCCGTCTTCTGGATGAAACCAGAAAATCCGCCACCGCAATCATGCTGGACGTCGGCTTTTCGACCAAGTCGAATTTCAATCGCGAATTCCGAAGGGTGGCGGGCATGAGCCCGCGCCAATGGCGTGGCCGCTCGAAGGTGGCAAGCACCCGTGCCTGAACCGCATGTTGCAAGGCAACAACTTCGAAACGACCTCCTGCCATAATCCATGGCCAAGATGACCGGAATTCGCTAGAGCAGTTCCAGCAAAAGCAGGAACCGGTTTTGCGTCCGCAATTGCGTTGAAACAGTGAGGTAGAGCGCTTTCGCGTTTCGAAGCGGAAATGCTCTGGAGCCGGCCGGAAAACTGGCATCGGCAGGGATGACATGGCCAGACAAGACATCGATTTTTCCGAACTTCTCGACGTGGACGCCCTGAAGGCCGAGTGCCTTGAGGTGATGAAAAAGGACAGTCCGCATCTCGAATTGCGGGCGGCACTCCTGCCCATCATGCGCCGGGCGAGCAATGAAGGCCGCAGCAAGGCGCGTGAACTGCTCGAAAAGGACGGAAGCGGGCTCAATTGCGCCGAGCGCATTTCCTGGGTTCAGGACCAGATCATCTGCATCCTGCATGAAATGGTCGCCACCGCCGTTCATCCGGAAGGCCGCGATATCACCATTTCAGCCGTCGGCGGTTATGGCCGCGCCACGCTTGCACCGGGATCCGACATCGATCTTCTCTTCCTTTTGCCGGCTAAGAATTCCGACGAAATGCGCAAGGCCGTCGAGTTCCTGCTCTATATTCTCTGGGATATGGGCTTCAAGGTTGGCCATGCGACACGCACGGTGGAAGAATGCATCCGTCTGTCCAAGACCGACATGACGATCCGCACCGCCATTCTGGAAAGCCGCCTGATCTGCGGCTGCAAGACCCTGTTTGCCGAACTCGAATCCCGCTTCGACAAGGAAGTCGTGGCCGATAGCGGTGCCGAGTTTGTCGCGGCCAAGCTTGCCGAGCGCGACCAGCGCCACCAGAAATCCGGCGACACCCGTTATCTGGTCGAACCGAACGTCAAGGAAGGCAAGGGCGGTCTGCGCGACCTCCATACCCTCTTCTGGATCGCCAAATATTATTACCGCGTCAAGGATGCCGCCGAACTGGTCAAGCTCGGCGTCTTTTCCCGCCGCGAATTCCAGCTGTTCGAAAAGGCGGATGACTTTCTCTGGGCGGTCCGCTGCCACATGCATTTCCTCACCGGCAAGTCGGAAGAGCGCCTCTCTTTTGATATCCAGCGCGAGATCGCGGCCAGCCTCGGATATCATTCCCGCCCCGGCCTTTCCGCCGTCGAGCGGTTCATGAAACACTATTTCCTCATCGCCAAGGATGTCGGCGATCTGACGCGCATCTTCTGCGCAGCACTTGAAGAGCAGCAGGCCAAGGCCGCACCCGGACTTGCCAACCGCGTCCTGTCGCGTTTCACCAAACGCCTGCACAAGATCCCCGGCACCACGGATTTCGTCACCGATCGCGGCCGTATCACGCTGGCCTCGCCGGATGTCTTCACCCGCGATCCGATCAATATCATCCGTTTCTTCCACGTTGCGGATATCTATGAGCTGGAACTGCACCCGGATGCGCTGAAGCGCATGACCCGGTCGCTATCGCTGATCGACAACAGCGTGCGCGAGAACGAGGAAGCCAACCGGCTGTTCCTCTCCATCCTCACCTCGCGTCGCGACCCGGCGCTGATGCTGCGCCGTATGAACGAAGCCGGTGTGCTTGGCCGCTTCATCCCCGAATTCGGCAAGGTCGTGGCGATGATGCAGTTCAACATGTATCACCACTATACGGTCGACGAACATCTGATCCGTTCGGTCGAGGCCTTGTCGGAGATCGACAAGGGCGAGATGAACGAGATGCATCCCCTTGCCACCAAGATCATGCCGGGCATCGAGGAGCGCGAGGCGCTTTACGTCGCCGTTCTTTTCCACGATGTCGCCAAGGGCCGCCAGGAAGACCATTCGATCGCCGGCGCCCGCATGGCGCGCAAACTCTGCCCGAGGCTCGGCCTCAACCACAAGCAGACCGAAATCGTCGTCTGGCTGATCGAGCAGCATCTGGTCATGTCGATGACGGCCCAGACGCGAGACTTGCACGACCGCAAGACGATCACCGACTTTGCCGATGTCGTCCAGTCGATGGATCGGCTGAAGCTTCTGCTGGTGTTGACGATCTGCGATACGCGTGCGGTCGGTCCCGGTGTCTGGAACGGCTGGAAGGGCCAGCTTCTGCGCACGCTTTATTATGAAACCGAAATCCTGCTCTCCGGCGGCTTTTCCGATCTGCCACGCCGCGAGCGGGCAAGCGTTGCCGAAGAAGCGCTGCATGATGCCCTGTCGGCCTGGGAGGAGACGGAGCGCAAGACCTATTCCTCGCTTCACTACCAGCCGTATCTTCTGGCCGTCTCGCTGGATGACCAGATCCGTCATGCGGCCTTCATCCGCGATACCGACCGCGCCGATCAGGTCCTTTCCACCATGGTGCGCACCGATGCCTTCCGGGCAATCACCGAGATCACCGTTCTTGCCCCCGACCATCCGCGTCTTCTGTCGATCATTGCCGGCGCCTGCGCCGCGGCAGGGGCCAATATCGTCGATGCGCAGATCTTCACCACCACGGATGGCCGCGCACTCGATACGATCCTGATCAACCGCGAATTTGAGGTCGACGAGGACGAGCTTCGCCGCGCCGGCACGATCGGCCGGATGATCGAGGATGTGCTCTCGGGCAAGCGTCGTCTGCCGGAAGTGATCGCCACCCGCGCCAAGACCCGCAAGAAGACCCGGGCTTTCGATATCCCGCCCTCGGTCACCATCTCGAACGGCCTCTCCAACAAGTTCACCGTCATCGAGATCGAATGCCTCGACCGCACCGGCCTTCTGGCGGATATCACGGCCGGCCTGGCCGACCTGTCGCTGGATATCCAGTCGGCCCGCATCACCACATTCGGCGAAAAGGTCATCGATACCTTCTACGTCACCGATTTGGTCGGGCAGAAGGTCACCAACGAAAATCGCCAGAACACCATCTCTGCGCGGCTGAAGGCGGTAATGACCGATCAGGACGAAGAGGCCAGAAAAAACCCGGTGCCGGAAGCCGCTGCCCGATCGACCGGAGAAGAACAGCCGCCACGCAAGAGCAAGGCGCGTGCATGACGGATACTGCCAGATGAGCCTCGTCAAGAAATTCGCAACTGTCGGCGGCGCAACGCTCGGCAGCCGCATCTTCGGTTTTGCCCGCGAAACCGCCATGGCTGCCGCACTCGGCACCGGACCGATGGCAGACGTGTTTTACGCTGCCTTCCGCTTTCCCAACCTGTTTCGTCGCCTGTTCGCTGAAGGCGCGTTCAATGCCGCCTTCGTGCCGCTGTTTTCGAAGGAGATCGAGGAAAACGGCGTGGAAGGCGCCAAGCGTTTTTCGGAAGAGGTTTTCGGAGTGCTGTTTTCCGCGCTCCTGATCATCACCATCGCCATGGAACTCGCCATGCCCTGGCTGGTGCGCTTCATTATCGCACCGGGTTTTGCCGATGATGCCGAAAAGACCTCGCTGACCATCCGCATGGCGGCGGTCATGTTCCCCTATCTCATGTGCATGTCGCTGACGGCGATGATGAGCGGCATGTTGAATTCGCTGCATCACTTCTTTGCAGCAGCGATTGCCCCGGTCTTCCTGAACGTGGTGATGATCGCCGCTCTCGTCTACGGTTTGTGGATCGGAGCCGAGCCGGAGCAGATCGCCTGGTATCTCTCCTGGAGCGTGCTGGTTGCCGGCGTGTTGCAGCTTGCCGTCGTTTATGTCGGCGTGCGCCACGCCGGCATCAATATCGGCTTCCGCCGCCCGCGCATGACGCCGAACGTCAAGCGGCTCCTTTGGCTGGCCGTCCCTGCCGCCATCACCGGTGGCGTCACCCAGATCAACCAGATCATCGGTCAGGCGATCGCGTCGGGCAAGGAAGGCGCGATCGCGGCTTTGCAATATGCCGACCGTATCTATCAATTGCCGCTCGGCGTGGTGGGCGTCGCCGTCGGCGTCGTCCTGTTGCCGGAACTGTCGCGGGCGCTGAAGGGCGGCAAGCTGGAGGAAGCGGCCGGGATCCAGAACCGCTCCATCGAATTTGTGCTGTTCCTCACGCTTCCCGCGGCCGTCGGGCTCTGGGTCCTGTCGGATGCGATCATCCGCGTCCTTTACGAGCGCGGCGCCTTCTCGGCCGAAAACACCTCGGTCGTTGCCGGCATCCTGGCGATCTACGGATTGGGCCTGCCCGGCTTCGTTCTGATCAAGGCGCTGCAACCCGGTTTTTACGCCCGCGAGGATACCAAGACGCCGATGCGCATTACCATGCTCGCGGTCATGGTGAATTCGGCTCTGGCGATTTCGCTCTTCCCGATCCTTGCCGAGCGTGGCATCGCCACGGCGGAAGCGGCGGCGGGCTGGATCAATACGGTCCTGCTGTTCAGCATTCTGGTCTGGCGGGGAGATCTCGTCTGGGAGTGGCAACTGGCCAAACGCACCGCTTTGCTGCTCGTCGCCGCCGGCGTGATGGCCGCAGCGCTGATTTATGCCTTGCCTTATGCGGGATCATGGCTGGCGCCGGGCGCCCATCTTCTTCGCCAGGTCACGGCTCTGGGCGTGCTGATCGCTCTGGCCATAGTCGTCTATTTCGGTGTGGCCTTCCTGATCGGCGGTGCCGATCTCGGCATGATCCGCCGCAATTTGAAGCGCAGGCCGAAAACCTGATCCAGGGCGGAGCTGCCGGTAACGGACGCGATCAGGTATCGCGTCCCTTGGACTTGCGCTTCAGATTGGCAAGGCTGCCCTTGCCCTTCTTGCCACAGTGGGCCCAAGTGCGGCTGGGGCCGATATCGACATGCACGATGCCGTTGCAGTAACGGCCGATGCCGCCGATCCCCGGCGCAGTGCGCGCGGCTGCCAGAATGCGTTTTTCCGAGACACCCGGCACGCGGATGTCTGCGGCGAAACAGCGGCTATGTTGTGACTTGCCCGAACGCGGACGATGCCCCGAGGTCACCATCGGCTTTTTGCCGGTCTGCTTGGCGATATGGGCAAGGATCGCTTCCAGCTTCTCGGGAAAGCAACCGGTGCGCACACTGACGCGCTGCACCGTGTAAAAGGCGGAGTAATCGTGCTTGATCGTTGTGCCGCGGCGTTTGTCGTTCTTGCCTGCTGCTTCGGCGTTTACGTTCATACTGAATGCCAAAAGGCAGGCCAGCGCGACGCGAGAAAAGATGCGCATGGATGTCCCCTAGGAAAAGACCAGTCGTCAAAGACGGTCGACTTCGTCGTGGCGGGGTATTTCATTCTGAAAAGTGACGTGAATAAGGTGGGATTTACCTCAAATTGAGATTAATGGACCATAAATCTTAATATCCGTTAACTAAGACAAGATTTAGGCAGCGTTATATTGGCGAGTTTGGCGCCAAATCTTCGTTATAAAACTGTTACATAAGCCCGGTCGGCTGCATCGCGTGCAGCGACGCGCCGCTGATGAATAAAACCCCTAAAAAATTTGGGGTCTGAGAGCGAAAATCGCGTGGAATTCGGCTCCGCTCTTGCCGAATGATGGGATCCTGACCAGATCGTTGCAGTTCAATCAGGAGCCAACGATGTCCGATCAGTCGCTTTTTCTCGTGTCTCTCGTGGTTGATGACTATGATCGGGCCAAGCTCTTTTACTGTGATGATCTTGGTTTTGACTGTATCGAAGACACGCCCCTCGGTGCGGGAAAACGCTGGGTCGTGGTCGCGCCGAAAGGCGGCAACGGCGCGGCCCTGCTTCTAGCGCAGGCTGCCAACGAGCGGTAGCGGGCAGTGATCGGTAATCAGACCGGTGGCCGTGTCGGGTTTTTCCTGAAGACGGATGATTTCGCCCGCGATCACGCGGGCATGCTCGCCCGTGGTGTCCGTTTCATCGAGGAGCCGCGCCATGAAGCCTATGGCACCGTGGCCGTCTTTGCCGATCCCTACGGCAACACCTGGGATTTGATTGAGCACTCCACGCGCTGAGCCCTTGATTCCGCCCTGTCAGCCGTGCTTAGAGCGCGGCGTTAGCTACATGGCCCGCGGGGCGTGATTGCCGGAGACGTTCAAACCTTCCGGAGGCGCGCAACCTTTCGGCCTGAGGCCTTCCACCAGCCTGTTCGAGGACATCATGAACACCTTCAAGCCGCTCGTTTTCTCCGGCGTTCAGCCGACCGGCAATCTCCATCTCGGCAATTATCTCGGCGCGATCCGCAAGTTCGTGGCGCTGCAGGAAAACAACGACTGCATCTACTGCGTCGTCGATCTGCATGCGATCACCGCCCAGCTCGTGCATGACGACCTGCGTGGCCAGATCCGTTCGATCGCCGCAGCCTTCATCGCGTCGGGTATCGATCCGGTGAAGCATATCGTCTTCAACCAGTCGGCCGTGCCGCAGCATGCCGAACTCGCCTGGGTGTTCAACTGCGTGGCCCGTATCGGCTGGATGAACCGCATGACGCAGTTCAAGGACAAGGCCGGCAAGGACCGCGAGAACGCCTCGCTCGGCCTGCTTGCCTATCCGAGCCTGATGGCAGCCGACATTCTCGTCTACCGCGCTACCCATGTTCCGGTCGGCGACGACCAGAAGCAGCATCTGGAGCTTGCCCGCGACATCGCCCAGAAGTTCAACATCGACTTCCAGGACAAGATCCGCGCAACGGGAACCGGGGTCGACATGGTCGTCGGCGAAGAACCGATCCACGGTTATTTCCCGCTCGTCGAACCGCTGATCGGCGGTCCTGCGCCGCGCGTCATGTCGCTGCGTGACGGCACCAAGAAGATGTCGAAATCCGACCCGTCGGATCTGTCACGCATCAATCTGATGGACGAGGCCGACGACATCGCCAAGAAGATTCGCAAGGCCAAGACCGATCCGGAAGGCCTGCCGAGCGAAATTGAAGGTCTGGCCGGTCGCCCGGAAGCCGACAATCTCGTCGGCATCTATGCAGCCCTTGCCGACAGGACGAAGGCCGATGTGCTCGCCGAATTCGGTGGCCAGCAGTTCTCCGTCTTCAAGCCGGCGCTTGCCGACCTCGCCGTCGAGGTTCTGGCACCGATCGGCGCCGAAATGCGCCGCCTGCTCGACGACACGTCGCATATTGACGCGATCCTGAAGGATGGCGGCGAGCGCGCCGGTGCCCGGGCGCAGAAGGTCATGGGCGAAGTCTTCGACATCATCGGTTTCCTGCGCTGATTTTGCAGATGCCAGGAATAGGCAAACCCGTCGCGATCCGCGGCGGGTTTTCATTTTTCTACGTTGGTATAAGGTCCGCGGCGAGACTGCTTCGGCAACATAGGGGGCGTTATGGTTTCCAAGAGACTTTCGCGGCTTGAGGGCCACCGGCGCAAGTTTATGGCGGTCATCGACGGCACGCCCGAATGCGAGAAGGCGGTCCATTATGCGGGTCGCCGCGCCAAGAACACCAATGGCGGCCTCGTGCTTCTTTATGTCATTCCCGAAGGCGATTTCCAGCAATGGCTGGGTGTCGAGCAGATCATGCGCGCCGAGGCGATGGAAGAGGCGGAAGCCATCATGGCCAAGGCCGCCCATCGGGTGCGTGAGACGATCGGCATCGATCCCGAGATCGTCATCCGCGAAGGCAGCGCGCCCGAGCAGATCAACGGACTGGTCGAGGAAGACCGCGATATTGCGATCCTCGTGCTTGCCGCAGGTTCAGCCAAGGAAGGGCCGGGACCACTGGTCTCGGCGGTTGCCGGCCGAGGTGCGGCATTCCCCATCCCGGTCACCGTTCTGCCCGATACCTTGTCCGACGAGGAAATCGACTCGCTGGCGTGATGCCTATTGACCATAAGCGGACAAAGGCGCACTTGAACGCAAAGCTGAGAACGTTTATCTTCTTTGGAAGAATTCTAAATTGAGCGCCGCTCGTCGGCCAGGAGCAAACCCATGTTCATCCAGACGGAAGCCACGCCGAACCCGGCGACCTTGAAGTTCCTTCCCGGCAAAGTGGTCATGGAGAAGGGCACGGCGGAATTCCGCAATGAGGCTGAGGCCAACGCTTCGCCTCTGGCCGCTCGCCTCTTCAACGTTCCCGGCGTGACCGGCGTCTATTTCGGTTACGACTTCATCACCGTCACCAAGTCCGATTCCGAGTGGCAGCATCTGAAGCCGGCCATTCTCGGTTCGATCATGGAACACTTCATGTCCGGTCAGCCGGTCATGGGCGGTGGTTCCGCCATGGCGGAAGACCTCGACGAAGAAGGCGAATTCTATGACGAAGGCGACGAAACGCTCGTCGCGACCATCAAGGAATTGCTGGAAACGCGCGTCCGTCCGGCCGTGGCGCAGGATGGCGGCGACATCACCTTCAAGGGGTTCAAGGACGGCACCGTCTACCTCAACATGAAGGGTGCATGCTCCGGCTGCCCGTCTTCCACCGCAACCCTGAAGCATGGCGTACAGAACCTGCTCAAGCACTTCGTGCCCGAAGTGCAGGCGGTTGAGGCCCTCTGATACTCGGCGTAACGCATTCATGATCGTATTGGCCATCGACACCGCAGGCATTGATTGCTCTGCGGCGCTATTCGACAGTTCCGCAGGAAAGCTGCTGTCCGCCGTCTCCGAAGAGATCGGCAAGGGACATGCCGAACGGCTGATGGCCGTCATCGATCAGGCGCTGGATGAAGCCGGTGTCGATCTTCATGTGATCGGCAAGATCGCCGTCGTCATCGGCCCCGGTTCCTTTACCGGCATTCGCGTCGGTGTTGCCGCCGCCCGCGGGCTCGCCCTTTCGCTCGGGCTCGAATGCGTCGGCGTGTCGACGCTGGAAACGCTCGCGGCATCCCATCTTGCGACGGCTCCTTCCAGCGGATCGGCCAGCGGGCCGGTTCTTGTCGCGATGGATGCCAAGCGCGAGGAAATCTACGCGCAGGCCTTCGACGCCGATGGTTCGCCGCTGAACGAACCGGCGGCTCTCTCTGCCGAAGAACTGGATCGCCTGGCAATCTCGCTTTCCGCCGAACTTACCGGTTCCTGGGTCAGCAAAACGGGCGATCGGTTCGATATCGGCAAGGTGGCGATGATCGGCGCATCGAAAGACGCTGCCGGAACCCGGCCGAAGCCGCTTTATCTGCGCGGCCCGGATGCGAAGCCCCAGCTGGGTTTCGCGCTGGCAAGGGTGTGAGCGCCATGTTCGATGACTACCTGAGTTGGAAGCCGTTTTTCGAAGTCGTTCCGATCGAGGATGTCGATTGCCACGAGATATCGGAACTGCACGGCCTGCGTTTTCCGCGTCAGTGGAGTGACGACGAGTTCCAGAATATGCTGCTCCAGCAAAATGTCTTCGGTTTCGTCGCACGCCAGACCAATGCTTTCTTTTCCAAGCCGCTCGGCGGTTTCGTCTTAAGCCGCGAAGCGGGCGGTGAGGCGGAAATCCTGACCGTTGCCGTGGCGGAGAAATTCGCCCGTCATGGTCTGGGCTGGCGCCTGATGCAGGCGGCCGTCCGCGAGGCGATTTCCCGCGGCGCCGACAGCATGTTTCTTGAGGTCGAAGCCGAAAATCGTGCAGCTGTCGGGCTTTACGGCAAGCTTGGTTTCGCCAAGGTGGCGGAGCGGCCTGCGTATTACCTGGGTGCGGATGGCCGCCGGACCGCAGCGCTTGTCATGAGCCGCGTTCTTCGCTAGTCCCTCAGCATACGTGAATATTTCGAAGGCCAGAACGTCATGACAGACCTTTCCAAGACTCTGGAAGAGTTGTGTGCCGAAAAGGGCATGCGCATGACGGACCAGCGCCGGGTTATTGCCCGGATCTTGCAGGATTCCGACGATCATCCAGATGTCGAGGAGCTTTATCGCCGTTCCTCCAAGGTCGATCCGCGCATCTCGATTTCGACCGTTTATCGCACGGTAAAGCTGTTCGAGGATGAGGGAATCATCGAGAAGCATGACTTTCGCGATGGCCGGTCCCGTTACGAGACCGTGCCGGAAGAACATCACGATCATATGATCGATCTGAACACCGGCAATGTCATCGAATTCCAGTCCGCAGAAATCGAGGCCCTGCAGGAGCGCATCGCCCGCGAACTCGGCTTCCGCCTCGTCGGCCACCGGCTCGAGCTTTACGGCATTCCGCTCGACAAGGACGACGAGTAGGCGCGAGCGGCAGGGATAAGACAGTGATCACCTCAATCCGGATCGGCCTGGTCGTCGTCTGTCTCGTGATCGTCACGCTGGCCCTGCTGCCGTTTCAGCTTGTCGGTCTCGCCTTCGACTGGAAGATCCGCCGTTACGTGCCGCGGCTCTGGCACCGATCGGCCTGCTGGCTGCTCGGCATCCGTATCCGGGTTCACGGTCACCTGGAGCGCCGGCGTCCGTTGATGCTCGCTGCCAACCATGCCTCCTGGAAGGATATCCTCGTTTTGGGAGCCGTTGCCGATGTCGTGTACATCGCCAAGTCGGAAGTCGCCAACTGGCCGGTCTTCGGCATTCTCGCCAAGCTGCAGAAGACGATCTTCGTTGTGCGCGAAGAGAAACGCCGCACGGGTGAACAGGTCAACGAGATCGCCGCGCGGATGAATGCCGGTGAGATCGTCGTGCTTTTTCCCGAAGGCACGACCTCGGACGGCAATCGCCTGCTGGAGGTTAAGTCCTCGCTGTTCGGCGCCGCCGCCGCGGCGGTGCCGCACACGCCCGATGGTGTCGTGCATGTCCAGCCGGTTTCTATCGCCTATACCCGCGTCCACGGCATGGCGATGGGCCGCTTTCACCGGCCGCTTGCCGCCTGGCCGGGCGATATCGAACTGATGCCGCATCTGATGGGCGTGTTGAAGGAAGGCGCGCTCGACGTGGATGTCGCGTTCGGCGACACGGTCGATTTCCGCACCGGCGACAATCGCAAGCATCTCAGCCAGAACATCACGGCCCAGCTGCGCCGCATGCTGATCAGGCATTTGCGGCAGCGGGAGTATGATGCGGGGTGACGGTTAGGGAGTCTAGGGCCGCGAGCCTGAGGCGCAAGCTTGCCCCTCACCCAGAGCGCAGCAAGCTGCGCTCCACCTCTCCCCGCAGGCGGGGCGAGGGGACGTGCCCCGCTCTGTGTTTGATGGGAGGCCAAGAGGTTGCGGCTTGCGTCCTTCTCCCCGTCATTACNNCAGGCGGATGAGGGGCTTTTGCTACGGATCTCACAGACCTGCTTCAATTCTGCCCTTTCTTGGAGTATGGAAGCGGCATGAACGAACATGTCTCCATTCCCGCGCCGGCCGATGAGGCCGCTCACTGTCCGGACAGCCGTCCCAACACCCGCAAGGTCTTCATCAAGACCTACGGCTGTCAGATGAATGTCTACGATTCCACCCGCATGGGCGATGCGCTGGCGGGCGAGGGATATGTGACGACGGAAGACATGGGGGAGGCGGATCTCGTTCTCCTCAATACCTGTCACATCCGTGAGAAGGCGGCCGAAAAGGTCTATTCCGCGCTTGGCCGCCTGCGCGACATGAAGAAGGAACGCGCCGCCGAAGGCCGCGAATTCATGATCGGCGTTGCCGGCTGCGTCGCCCAGGCGGAAGGCGAGGAGATCATCCGTCGCGCACCGGCCGTCGACGTGGTCATCGGCCCGCAAACCTATCACCGGCTTCCCGATGCCTTGAAGAAGGCGCGCGGCGGGGAGCGGGTTGTCGATACCGAATATGCGGTCGAGGACAAGTTCGCGCATCTGCCGGCAACGGAAAAGAAGGTTATCCGCTCGCGCGGCGTCACCTCGTTCCTGACCGTGCAGGAAGGCTGCGACAAGTTCTGCACCTTCTGCGTTGTGCCTTACACGCGTGGTTCGGAAGTCTCTCGTCCCGTAAGCCAGATCATCGACGAGGCAAAACGGCTGGTCGATGCCGGCGTGCGCGAGATCACGCTGCTCGGCCAGAACGTCAATGCCTGGCAGTCGCAGGATGAAAAGGGCAGGGCACTCGGTCTTGCCGATCTTCTCTATCGGCTGGCCGACGTCCCCGGTCTCGCCCGCCTGCGCTATACGACCAGCCATCCGCGCGACATGGACGACCGGCTGATCGAGGCGCATCGCGACCTGCGCATCCTCATGCCCTATCTGCATCTTCCGGTTCAGGCTGGTTCCGACCGTATCCTGAAGGCGATGAACCGCCGTCATACGGGCGCGGAATATTTGGCGCTGATCGAACGGATCCGTGCCGCCCGTCCCGATATCGCCATGTCGGGCGATTTCATCGTCGGTTTCCCCGGCGAGACGGATCAGGATTTCGAGGACACGCTGAAGATCGTGGAAGAGGTCAATTACGCCTCTGCCTTCTCGTTCAAATATTCGAGCCGTCCGGGCACACCGGGCGCTGATCTGCCCGATCATGTCGCCGAAGATGTCAAGACCGAACGGCTGGAGCGGCTTCAGGCCCTGCTCTTGAAACAGCAGGCCGACTTCGCCACATCCTGTGTCGGAAAGACCATCGATCTGCTCTTGGAAAAGCCGGGCCGCATGCCCGGACAGGTGATCGGACGCTCGCCTTGGCTGCAGTCTGTGAATGTTGATGCAAAAACATCGCAAATCGGTGAGATTATCAGTGTACGAATCATCGGCACCGGTCCGAACAGCTTGTTTGCCGAGCCGGTTGAGAGTTTAATCGAGGTCTAATTCAAGTTGAGGAGCTTGCTTACTTGAACGCATCAGAATTGGTTTCTTCGACAGCGCGCCAACCCCGATCCGCAGCGACCGACGCCAACCACTTTGTTCTGACGTTCGAGAATAACCGATTAGCAAGCGAACTTTTCGGTCAGTTCGACCAGAACCTCAAGCTTCTCGAACAGCGCCTCAATATCGATGCCCGTCCGCGCGGCAATTCGGTCTCCATTTCCGGCGATGTGATCGCGACAAATCAGGCGCGCCGCGCCCTCGATTTCCTCTATGAACGTCTGCAGAAAGGCGGTTCCGTGGAAGCTTCCGACGTCGAAGGTGCGATCCGCATGGCGCAGGCCGCCGACGACCAGTTGTCGCTGCCGACGCTGGAACGCAAGGCAAAGCTCTCCATGGCGCAGATTTCCACCCGCAAGAAGACCATTCAGGCCCGCACGCCCACCCAGGACGCCTATATGCGTGCTCTGGAACGCGCCGAGCTCGTCTTTGGTGTCGGGCCGGCCGGTACCGGCAAGACCTATCTCGCATGCGCCCACGCAGCCCAGCTTCTGGAGCGGGGTGCGGTCGACAAGATCATCCTGACGCGTCCGGCCGTCGAAGCCGGCGAGCGTCTCGGATTTCTGCCGGGCGACATGAAGGAAAAGGTCGATCCCTATCTTCGGCCGCTTTATGACGCGCTTTATGACATGATCCCGGCCGACAAGGTCGATCGCGCCATCACCGCTGGCGTTATCGAAATTGCACCGCTTGCCTTCATGCGCGGCCGCACGCTGCAGAACGCCGCGATCATTCTCGATGAAGCGCAGAACACGACATCGATGCAGATGAAGATGTTCCTGACCCGTCTTGGCGAAAACGGCCGGATGATCATCACCGGCGACCCGAGCCAGGTCGATTTGCCGCGCGGTGTCAAATCCGGTCTGGTCGAGGCTCTGCAGATCCTCAAAGGTGTCGAAGGCATCTCGGTCGTCCGGTTCAAGGATACCGATGTCGTCCGCCATCCGCTGGTCGGCCGCATCGTCAGGGCCTATGACGCGCAATATGCCGTCCATGAGGAAAGCGAGGAAGCTCTCGACCGGTAAAACCGGTCGGGCTCACCATTCATGCCCGAACTAGACATACAGATCAGCGTGGAAGACGGCGGCTGGCCGGATGAGGCCGTATTGGCCGCTCTTAGCCAGCGCGTGCTTGGCGCGGCTGCCGACTATCTGGCCCGCGAAGAAGATCAACCATTCCCGCAAATGGCGCCGGAACTGTCTTTGGTCTTCACCAATGACGATTCCATTCAGGAAATTAACGCCGAATGGCGGGGCAAGGACAAGCCGACCAACGTCTTGTCTTTCCCTGCTTTTCCGCTTCAACCCGGCGGTATTCCCGGCCCGATGCTGGGCGATATCGTGGTTGCAAGGGAAACAGTTGAGCGCGAGGCGGTTGATCTCGACAAGACTTTCGACGATCATCTGACCCATCTGCTCGTCCACGGTTTCCTCCATTTGTTCGGTTACGACCATCTGGAGAAGGACGAGGCGGAAGAAATGGAAGCACTTGAGACTCGCATTTTGGCCGGTCTCGGCCTATCTGACCCCTATGCGGGGCAGGACCCGTTGATATAAGTTTGGAACAATGAACGATTATTCGAGCAATGTCGCCCGAGAGGGCAAGGACAGTTCGGACTCACCCTCGTCGGACGAGGGCAGTAGTTCGGCGAGGTCCGAACATCACCCAAAATCCCACAATTCCTTCTGGTCGAGGGCCGTGCGCCTGCTCAGGCCGTCGCAAGGTGAGCAGCTCCGCGAAGATCTCGCCGACGCGTTGATGACGGATACCAATGTCAGCAACGCTTTCTCGGCTGACGAGCGCGCCATGCTGCACAACATCCTTCGTTTCCGCGAAGTCCGCGTCGAGGACATCATGGTTCCGCGCGCCGATATCGAGGCGGTGGACATGAACATGACCGTCGGCGAGCTGATGATCCATTTCGAGGAGACCGGGCGCTCGCGCATGCCGGTCTATAGCGACAATCTCGATGACGCCCGCGGCTTCGTCCATATCCGCGATCTTCTTTCCTATCTCGCCAAGCAGGCGCGCAACAAACGCCGCGTCGGCGCCAAGGCTTCGACGGTGCAGATTTCCGCCGCCGTCAATGGTACGGAAAAGCCGGTTCGCACGCCGAAAGCGGCCTTCGATCTCGGTCGGGTCAATCTCGAGCAGACCGTGGCGGAAGCTGGCCTCGTGCGAAAACTGCTGTTTGTGCCGCCGTCCATGCTCGCCTCCGATCTCCTGCGTTCCATGCAGGCTGCCCGCACCCAGATAGCGCTGGTCATCGACGAATACGGTGGCACGGATGGTCTCGTATCCCACGAGGACATCGTCGAAATGGTCATCGGCGATGTCGAGGACGAGCACGATGACGACGAGGTCATGTTCTCCCGCGCCGGTGACGATGTCTTTGTCGCGGATGCCCGTGTCGAGCTGGAAGAGATCGCTCAGGCGATCGGCCCGGATTTCGATGTCCGTGACCGGATCGAGGATGTCGATACGCTTGGCGGTCTGATCTTCTCCGCGCTCGGCCGCATTCCGGTGCGAGGCGAAGTCGTCCAGGCGGTTCCTGGCTTCGAATTCCAGATCCTCGATGCAGATCCGCGCCGCATCAAGCGGGTCAAGATCCTGCGCAAGCGCGCGCTGGCCCGCCGCCGCGTCGTCAAGGGAGAAGGCGAGACCGCTCTGATCCCTGCCCCCGCTCAACCTGCGGCCCTTTTGCCGCCGCCGCCCGAAAGCGGCTCCGCACGCACGGACGCCTGATCGCCCAAAGCCCGCCCCGCGACAGGGCGCAGTTTTTTTGAAACACTGCGCCCCTGATTCGGGAAAAAAGGGGACTTTAATGGAGCGGCTGGCGGGCAAGGTCATGCTTCTTTCGGGATGGCCCCGGATAGCACTTGCGATATTTGCAGGTGCCATTGGTGCGTTGGCGCTTCCGCCCTTCGGCATTTTCGCAACCCTTTTCCTCTCGTTTACGCTGCTTGTCTGGCTGATCGACGGATCGACCGGCAATCCCGGTGGCGGCATCGCCAGCCGCCTGCGCTCCGCCTTCGCGATCGGCTGGCTGTTCGGCTTCGGTTATTTCGTCGCCAATCTCTGGTGGCTGGGCAATGCGCTTCTGGTGGATGCGGAGGAATTCGCCTGGGCGCTGCCTCTCGCCGTGTTCGGGCTGCCCGCCTACCTTGCGCTCTTTTACGGTCTGGCGACGGCGGTCGCGCGCCTCTTCTGGTCTGATGGTGTCGGACGGCTGGCGGCGCTTGCCGCAGCCTTCGGAATTGCCGAATGGCTGCGCAGCTTCGTGCTGACCGGTTTTCCCTGGAACGCCATCGGTTATGGCGCGATGCCTATTCCGCTGATGATGCAGTCGGATGCGGTAATCGGCCTTTTCGGCGTCACCACGCTTGCCGTCTTCGTTTTTTCCGCTCCGGCCTTGCTCGGCACGGTGAAAGGCAGGGTCATCGGTCTTGCCGCAGCGGCGCTTCTTGTGGTCGCGCATGTGGGATTTGGCGCATGGCGACTAAATGCCGCAGACGATCTGCTGGCGGCCGATGAGGGCAAAAAAACAACCATACGTATCGTTCAGCCGATGATCGATCAGGCGCAAAAGCTGGACGATGGAAATCGTGCCGAAATCTTCGAGGAGCATTTGCGCCTGACGGCCTTGCCGCAAGAGAGTGGTGAAGCGCGCGCCGATATCGTCGTCTGGCCGGAGACTTCGGTGCCGTTCATTCTGACGGAAAACCCGGATGCACTGGCCCGTATCGCCGAGGTTCTTGAGGACGGTCAGGTGCTTGTCACGGGTGTCGTTCGCTCCGAAAATGCCGGCGCAGGAGTTGCGCCACGTTTTTATAATTCGATCTATGTCATTGATAGTGATGGGCAAATCATATCGGCCGCGGATAAGGTTCACCTTGTTCCCTATGGCGAATACGTGCCCTATGAAAGCCTTCTCGCCTCGCTCGGCATTACCGAGGCGATCGCCATGCCGGGCGGGTTCACGGCAGCCTCCACCCGCTCGCTTCTGACCCTGCCGGGCGGTGCGCTTCTTTATCCGCTGATCTGCTACGAAGCGATCTTCCCCGACGAGATCGGTCAGGATGTCGAGCGGACATCTGCCATTTTGAACGTCACGAATGACGGTTGGTTTGGCGCCACACCCGGTCCCTATCAGCATTTCCAGCAGGCCCGTCTGCGAGCCGTCGAGACCGGTTCATTCCTGATTCGTGGCGCAAATACCGGTATTTCGGCGGTCGTTGACCCATTTGGCCGTGTAATTCAGGGCCTGGGATACAATCAAAAGGGTGTGATTGACGCCACCATAGGTAGCACAAAAATTGCGAACTGGAGTAATAACAGCCGGCAGTGGTACTTCTGGTTGGTTGTAACAATAATGTCTGTGATTGCAGCGGCTTCGCGCCTAGGTTTTAATTCGCACAAGAATTGACCAAAAACCCCTAAAATTGCATAGTGAGAATGCCTACCGTCTCGCCATATGCTTCATGTGTTGGTTCTGTCGTCCCAATCGCTTGAAGTGTATTCTCCATACGCGGACCGGGTTGAAACCTAACTGCAACTTCACCAGGACCCCCCATTATGATTGAAAACAAGAAAAAGCCGAACCCGATCGACATTCACGTCGGGTCACGGATTCGTCTGCGCAGAACTATGCTGGGCATGAGTCAGGAAAAGCTGGGCGAAAGCCTCGGCATTACTTTTCAGCAGATCCAGAAATACGAGAAGGGCACGAACCGCGTCGGCGCAAGCCGTCTGCAGAACATCTCGAGCATCCTCAACGTACCGGTGTCCTTCTTTTTCGAGGATGCGCCGGGCGATCAGGCCGGCGGTGCAACCGGCATGGCCGAAGCATCGAGCTCCAACTATGTCGTCGACTTTCTGTCGTCCTCTGAAGGTCTTCAGCTTAACCGCGCATTCGTGAAGATCGCCGATCCCAAGGTTCGCCGCAGGTTGGTCGACCTCGTCAAGGCACTCGCTGCCGAAGCGGAAGAATAGGCGTTCTCTTGAGGCGGGGAGGAGAAAGCGGCTTTTATAGCCGCTTTTTTTTGCCTACCGCTCGGATGGAACATCAATTTTACGCATAAAGATATATTTATGTCGTTGTGTTCTTGTTTTTGTCAGTCGAACTCACTAAACATTTTGACGTCCATTCTTTGAGGGGTTCCCCGTATGCACGCCAATTATCTGTTCACCAGCGAGTCCGTGGCAGAAGGCCATCCGGACAAGGTTTGTGACCGTATTTCCGATGAGATCGTCGATCTGGTTTACCGCGAAGCCGCCAAGACCGGCGTCGATCCCTGGAAAGTTCGTATTGCATGCGAGACCCTGGCAACCACCAACCGCGTCGTGATCGCCGGTGAAGTGCGCCTGCCGCCGAGCCTGATGAAGAAGGACAAGAACGGCAACGACGTGATCAACCCGTCGAAGTTCAAGTCCGCGGCGCGCAAGGCGATCCGCGACATCGGCTATGAGCAGGACGGTTTCCACTGGAAGACGGCGAAGATCGACGTGCTGTTGCACTCCCAGTCTGCCGATATCGCCCAGGGCGTCGACAGCGCGGCCGACAAGCAGGGTGACGAAGGTGCCGGCGACCAGGGCATCATGTTCGGTTATGCCTGCAAGGAAACCCCGGACCTCATGCCGGCGCCGATCTATTATTCCCACAAGATCCTGCAGCTGCTCGCCACCGCCCGTAAGAAGGGTGAGGGCGATGCCGGCAAGCTTGGCCCCGATGCCAAGAGCCAGGTGACTGTACGTTACGAAAACGGCAAGCCGACCGAAGTCGACTCGATCGTTCTTTCCACCCAGCATATCGATGCCAGCTGGGACAGTAAGAAGGTTCGTCAGGTCGTCGAGCCTTACATCCGCGAAGCGCTCGGCGAGCTTCCGATCGCTGCCGATTGCAAGTGGTACATCAACCCGACCGGCAAGTTCGTCATCGGCGGTCCGGATGGTGACGCGGGCCTGACCGGCCGCAAGATCATCGTCGACACCTATGGTGGCGCAGCCCCCCATGGCGGTGGCGCATTCTCCGGCAAGGACACGACCAAGGTCGACCGTTCGGCGGCTTACGCTGCACGTTACCTCGCCAAGAACGTGGTTGCCGCAGGTTTCGCCGATCGCTGCACGATCCAGATCTCCTACGCGATCGGTATTGCCCAGCCGCTGTCGATCTATGTCGACCTGCACCAGACCGGCAAGAACGTCACGGAAGACCAGATCGAGAACGCGATCCGCAAGGTGATGGACCTGTCGCCGACCGGTATCCGCCGCCATCTCGACCTCAACAAGCCGATCTATGCAAAAACCTCGGCCTATGGTCACTTCGGCCGCAAGTCCGGCCGCGACGGCTCCTTCTCCTGGGAGAAGACCGATCTCGTGAAGCCGCTCAAGGACGCGCTGAAGGAAGATCTTCTGGTCGCAGCCGAATAAGGCTTTTCCGATCGGGGCTTTACCGATCCGGTAATCACACGCTAAAGCGGGTGCCTTCTGCGGGCATCCGCTTCTTTGTTTTTGGACGACTTGATCATGAGTGACGAGCAGCAGCACCCGACCCGTGCAACGGAAGCTTTTTATGGCCGCCGCAAGGGCAAGCCTCTTCGCGAGCGGCAGGCCGAAGGCATGGCGACATTGTTGCCGACCCTCAAGCTTGATCTCGCGTCACCGGCGCCGGACGATCTGCGCACGCTCTATTCCGTTCCGGTCGAGCGCTTGCGGCTTGAAATCGGTTTCGGCGGTGGTGAACATCTGGTTCATCGCGCCAGGGAAAGCGAAAAGACGGGTTTCATCGGCGTCGAGCCTTTCGTCAACTCGATGGCAAAGCTGCTTTCCCAGGTGGAAATCCACGATCTGAAGAATGTCCGCGTCTACGATGATGATGCAACGCAGGTGCTGGATTGGCTGCCGGCAGGCTCGATCGATCAGATCGACCTTCTTTATGCCGATCCATGGCCGAAGCGGAAACACTGGAAACGTCGCTTCGTTTCACAGGTCAATCTGGAGCGTTTCCATCGCGTGCTGAAACCCGGCGGCACCTTCTGCTTCGCCTCGGATATCGATACCTATATCAATCACACGCTGATGCATTGCCGTGACCACGGCGGTTTTGCCTGGCAGGCCGAGCAGTCTTCCGACTGGCTGACGCCATATGCCGGCTGGCCGGGGACGCGTTACGAGAACAAGGCCCGAAGGGAAGGGCGCTCATCCGCCTATCTGACCTTCCTGACGGTGTAACCGCAGGCGTCAGGCAGGAAGACGGTCAGTGCAGGCTGACCGTCTTCAGATCGTCTTCTGCTGCCTTGAAAAAGGTGCTGGACCGATTGTCGGTCAACAGGATCGGCGTGCCATCGGCGCCGAACAGCGCCCAAAGGTCGAGGCTCGGATCGATATCGGCAGCCTCGGGAAAACAGCGGGAAACCTCTTCAGACCGCATCTTGCGAATATATCCGACTTCGCCGGCACCGAGATGGGCCAATTCGGATTGCGACAAATGCGTATTCGCTTCTTTCAAGAGCATTCCAGCCTCCACTTGAGGGCGTCGGCCTTGATGCCGACCGTCCTAGTCTGAGACGGAAATGTTAATTTTTCTCACCACGCGCTGGGGTTCAGGGCGCACGAGATCGACCGAGAGAAGGCCATTCTTCAGTGAAGCGGCGGAGACTTCCATCCCATCGGCGAGCACGAAAACCCTTTGAAACTGGCGTGCGGCAATGCCTCTGTGAAGATAATCGCGCTCGCCCTGCTCGATCTGGCGTCCGCGGATCACCAGCTGATTTTCTTCGGTCGTCACGTCGAGCTCATCCTCGGAAAAGCCGGCGACGGCCAGCGTGATCCGCAGTTTCTCGTTTCCGTCCGGAGAATTCGATCTGATTCGCTCGATATTATAAGGCGGGTAGCCCTCATTCGCCTTTGCCAGGCGCTCCAGCGTTTTTTCCATCGCATCGAAGCCCAGAAGCAGCGGGCTTGCGAAGGGTGTCATCCGGGTCATCGTTCAGTCCTTGCATCAAGCGACCATGCCGGCGCCCAGAAGGCACGCCGGAACTCCTGTTCATATGGGTTGCCGGGATGAGGATCGCAAGCTGTGACACGGGACGAAGCGCGCGAAAGCCGGCGTGACGATCCTTGACAAACCAAACGTGTCCCTCCACCAATCCCCTAGGAATTGAGGGGATGAAACAATGTCGCCACGCAAGATCATTATCGATACTGACCCGGGGCAGGATGACGCCGCAGCCCTCATGCTGGCCTTTGCAAGCCCGCAGGAGCTGGAAATTCTCGGCCTCTGCGCCGTCGCGGGAAATGTCCCCCTTTCATTTACCAGCCGCAATCTGCGCATCGTCTGCGAGCTTTGCGGCAAGCCGGATGCCAAGGTCTATGAGGGCGCGTTAAAGCCGCTGAACCGGCCGCAGGTGACGGCGGAACACGTCCATGGCCGCACCGGCATGGATGGCGCCGAACTGCCGGAACCGACGATGGCCGCACAGCCAACGCATGCCGTCGATTTCATCATCGAAACGCTGCGCCGCGAACCCGAAGGCACCGTCACGATCTGCACGCTGGGACCACTGACCAATCTGGCGCTTGCGCTTCAGAAGGCGCCGGACATCGCCGGCCGTATCCAGGAACTGGTGATGATGGGTGGGGGCTGCTTCGAGGGCGGTAACATCACGCCGGCGGCCGAATTCAACATCTATGTCGATCCGGAAGCCGCCAAGATCGTTTTCGACGCCGGCATCCCGACCGTCATCCTGCCGCTGGACGTAACTCACCAGCTCATGACGACCAAGGAACGCGTCGCAAAGATCGCGGCGATCGATACGCGCCCCGCGCAGGTGCTCGTTCAGTGGCTGGCCTTCTTCGAGCGTTTCGACATCGAGAAATACGGTTCCGACGGCGGGCCGCTGCATGACCCGAGCGTCATTGCCTACCTCTTGAAGCCGGAACTCTTCTCCGGCCGTCTCTGCAATGTCGAGATCGAGGTCCAGTCCGAACTGACGGTCGGCATGACCGTGGTCGACTGGTGGCACGTGACCGACCGGAGGCGTAACGCCACCTTCATGCGCAGTGTCGATGCCGACGGCTTCTTCGCGCTTTTGACGGAGCGCGTCGGGCGGCTATAGGCCGCCTCGCCGCGACCCATATCCTTCGCTGGATCGGCTGCCGTCAGATCGCCTGATCGACGGCTTCTGCCAGCGGAATGGATGGCTGCGCGCCGCGCGCCAGGCAGGCGAGTGATCCGGCCACGGCCGCCCGGCGAAGCGCCTGCGCAAAGGTCAGGCCCTGGTCGAGGCTGGCGGCGAGATAACCGCAGAATGTGTCGCCGGCTCCCACCGTATCGACCGGTTCGATAGTAAGGCCCTTGGTCTTCAGGATTTCGCCGTCACGAATGGCCACGACGCCATCGCCGCCGAGCGTCACGACGAATGTCTGGCCGCTTTGCGAATGCAGTTTCCTCAGCGCTGCAATGCGTGCTTCAGCGCTGGATGCGGGTTCGCCGGAGACCAGGTCGAACTCGGTTTCGTTGGCGACCACGATATCGGCCAAGGTGGAAAGCCGCACTGCATCCTGCGTGAACGGTGCGGTGTTGAAAATGGTGGTGACGCCTTTTTCCCGCGCAGCCTTCAGGGCCGCTTCGACGGCGATCGCCGGAATTTCGAGCTGCAGCATCAGGATATCGCCGGCCGACATTGCACCGATCGTCTTCACGGCTTCATCGGCGGTGATCGTGCCGTTGGCGCCGGGAATGACGGCGATCATGTTCTCGCCATTGCTGCCGACCAGAATGAGGGCAGTCCCGGTCGGCTCGCTTGCCTTGAGAACCGAGGAGAGATCCGTGCCCGCGTCATCGAGGAGCGCAAGCGCCGGCTGGGCAAACGTATCGCTTCCGACCGCGCCGGACATTTTCACGCGGCTGCCGCCACGGCGCGCCGCAAGCGCCTGATTGGCGCCCTTGCCGCCGGCGGCGGTGGAAAACGTCTGGCCGGGAACCGTCTCGCCCGGTTTCGGCAGTTCCGTCGTGGTCGCGATGAGATCCATGTTGATGGAGCCGAAGACGGTAATCATGAAATGCCCTGCCTGCCGTGTTAATATGGTCGGACACTGCCCGACAGCGCTAGTCTTCGTCAACCACTCTCAGCCGCAGAAGCCCGGTGCGGCTCTCGACCGATTTTTGCGCAGGCGTTTCCGTCGGTATTTCGGCGCTCGCGGGCGTTTCCAGTTCCAGCGAGGTGATCCGATTGCCGCGTCTGGTCAGTTTTTCAGTGGAAGTCAGGATCTGCTCGACATCCTTTTCCGCGGCGAGGAAATGCGATTGCAGCTTGCGGGTCCGGTCGTCCAGCCGCGTGAGATCCTCCATCAGAAGACCGACTTCGCCCTGGATCAGATGCGCCTGTTCGCGCATCCGCTGATCGCGGAGAACCGCCTGGATGACCTGGATGGACAAAAGCAGCAGCGACGGCGAGACGATCACCACGCGGGAGCGCTGCGCCTTCTGCACCACCGCATCGAAATGTTCGTGGATCTCGGCGAAGATCGATTCAGACGGAACGAAGAGAAGCACGGTGTCCTGCGTTTCGCCGGCAATCAGGTATTTTTCCGACACGTCCCTGATATGGACGTCCATGTCGCGCCGGAATTGCTGGCCAGCCGCCCGCCGCGCATCCGGAGAGGCGGCCTCGCGAAAAGCGGTCCAGGCTTCGAGCGGGAATTTGGCATCGATGACAAGCGGCGGCGCGCCGTTCGGCATGCGGATCACGCAATCCGGTCGCGTCCCGTTGGAAAGCGGCGATTGGAAGGAATAGGCGCCCTGAGGAAGACCGTCGGCGACGATCGTTTCCATGCGGCCCTGGCCGAAAGCGCCGCGCGTCTGTTTGTTGGAGAGGATCGCCTGCAATCCGACGACGTCCTTGGCGAGTGTCTGGATATTGTTCTGCGCCGCATCGATGACGGCGAGCCGCTCCTGTAACTTGCGCAGGTTTTCATGCGTCGATTTGGTCTGTTCAGTAATCGTCGAGCCCAGCCGGTGGGTCATGCCGTCAAGTCGCTGGTTGACGGCATGGTTGAGTTCGGCCTGACGGCTGGTGATCGTCTCGGCCATGGCGGCAACGCGACCATGCATCTCACCCTGCATCCGTACCAGTTCGGCCAAACGCGCTTCCGCATCCATCGTCCGCTGCGTCATCTCTTCGCGCTGGCGTCCGCCACGAAGGATCGCGAAAAGCGCGATCACCACCGCCAGAACGGCGAGGACTGCTCCGATGAGCAGGATTGGCAGCACAAAATCAGGCGGCAGGATGTCGGCAAGGATCTCTCTCATGGCGCCACTCTAGCAGATTGCATCGCCGTGGAAAGATCAAAACGTGAACATTTGTCGACACTACGATGTCTTACCTGTTCCATCCGCGCAAAAGATGCGCTATGGGGGCGACATGACAATCAAGCCGCTCATCATCCTTCCCGATCCGCTTCTCCGGCAGGTCTCAGCGCCGATCGAAACCGTAAACGCCGAGCTTCTCAAGCTCGCCGACGACATGCTCGAAACCATGTATGACGCACCGGGCATCGGCCTTGCCGCGATCCAGATCGGCGTGCCGAAGCAGATGCTCGTCATCGACGTGTCGCGCGAGGACGAGGAAAAGAACCCGCAGGTCTTCATCAACCCACAGATCGTCAAGTCCTCCGATGAGCTTTCGGTCTACGAAGAAGGCTGCCTTTCGATCCCGGACTATTACGCCGAAGTCGAACGACCGGCCACGATCGGCGTGAAATATGTCGGACGCGACGGCAAGGAACATATGCTCGAAGCCGACGGCCTGCTCGCCACCTGCCTGCAGCACGAGATCGACCACCTCAACGGCGTGCTCTTCATCGACCATATCTCGCGGCTGAAGCGGGAAATGGTGATCAAGAAGTTCACCAAGCTTGCCAAGGGCAAGGTGGTCTGAGTTTCGTTGAAAAAGAACCCGATCGGCACTATGATATCAGTGATATCAAAGGGAGGTGCTGATGGGTGACCTGCTGATCCGTAATCTGGATGAAGCCCTCAAGAACCGGCTTCGCGATGAGGCGAGGCAGAATGGCCGTAGCTTGTCCGAAGAAGCAAGCGTGCGCCTGCGACGGTCTTTGATCTCCGGGGATAAGGGCGGGGAGAAGTCGGCGGGCGAGATCCTGAGAGCAATCGTGGAAAGCTCTGATGCCTATTGGACGGAAGAGGAACTGGCCGCGATTGAGGCCTCCCGTCGTGGACCCGATAGGCAACCGCCCAGGTTCGATGAATGATCGTCCTGGATACGAATGTCATCTCTGAATTGCGTAATCGCCGATATAGCGATCACTTGCTGGCTTGGCTGGATGGGATTGCACAGGATGAGGCTTTTCTGACGACGGTGAGCCTTGCCGAGATCCACTTCGGCATCGGTTGTCTGCCCGATGGGCGCCGCAAGGCCGACCTTGCCGACTTCTATCGTCAGATGGAGACCGAATTCAAAGATCGCATTCTGGTCTTCTCGGTTGATGCCGCGCATAGATATGGGAAACTCGCAGCGGAGCGCCGCAGCCGTGGGCATCCCATCGAAACCAAGGACGCCATGATCGCCGCAACCTGCCTCGCTCATGGCGCAACGCTTGCCACCCGCAACCTAAAAGACTTCGAGGGGCTTGATCTTCGGCTGGTAAACCCGTTTGAAGGCGCCTGAACAGTATTGAGGTCAGGCACATGTCTCTTCGCATCATCTTCATGGGCACGCCGGATTTTTCCGTGCCGACATTGCAGAACCTCAAGCAGGCCGGTCATGAGATCGTTGCGGTCTATACCCAGCCGCCGCGGCCGGCGGGTCGCCGCGGGCTGGATCTGACCAAGTCGCCGGTTCACCAGGCAGCCGAACTGCTCGGGATTCCGGTTCTCACACCCTTGAACTTCAAGGCGGAAGAAGATCGCCAGACATTTAGCGATTTCAACGCGGATGTTGCGGTCGTCGTGGCCTATGGCCTGCTTCTGCCGGTCGCGATCCTCGAAGGCACGAAACTCGGTTGTTATAACGGGCACGCCTCGCTGCTGCCGCGCTGGCGTGGCGCAGCGCCGATCCAGCGCGCCATCATGGCCGGTGACGAAAAGACCGGCATGATCGTCATGAAGATGGAAAAGGGCCTCGATACCGGCCCCATGGCACTGACGAGAGAAGTCGAGATCACGCAAGAGATGACGGCAGGCGAGCTGCACGACAAGCTGATGCTCGTCGGTGCCCGCGCCATGGTCGAGGCGATGGAGAAGCTCGAAGCCGACGATCTGCCGCTGACGCCGCAGCCGGAAGAGGGCGTGCTCTACGCCGCCAAGATCGACAAGGGCGAAACCCGTATCGATTTCTCGAGGCCAGCGCGTGACGTACATAACCACATTCGTGGTCTCTCGCCGTTCCCTGGTGCGTGGTTCGAAGCCGAGATCAATGGCAAGCCGGAGCGTATCAAGGTTCTGGCTTCCGCGCTCGGGGAGGGGAATGGCGCTGCCGGCCAGCTTCTCGACAACGAACTGACCGTTGCTTGCGGCGAAGGTGCCGTGCAGCTCACGCGCCTGCAGAAAGCGGGCGGAAAGCCGCTGGATGCCGGTGATTTCCTGCGCGGTACGCATCTGCCGAAGGGCACCATACTTCCGGTCGGGGCTGCCTGATGCCACGTTTCCGTATGAGCGTCGAATATGACGGCACGGCCTATGTCGGCTGGCAAATGCAGGAAAACGGCCATTCGGTGCAGGCGGCCTTGCAGAACGGTATCCTGTCGCTGACCGGCGAAACGGTTTCGATCCGTGGTGCCGGTCGCACGGATTCCGGCGTCCATGCGATGGGGCAGGTGGTTCACGCCGATCTTTCTCGCGAGTGGCAACCGTTCAAGCTGCGCAACGCGCTGAACGCTCATCTGATGATGGCGAAGGAGCGCGTCTCGATCATCGACGTGCAGCAGGTCCCGGAGGATTTCGATGCGCGTTTTTCGGCGGTAAAACGGCATTATCTCTATCGCATCATCAACCGCCCGTCGCCGCTTGCAGTCGAGGCGGGCCACGCCTGGTGGGTGCCAAAGGATCTTGACCACGAGGCGATGCACGCGGCCGCCCAGATGCTCGTCGGCCATCATGACTTCACCACCTTCCGCTCCGCCCATTGCCAGGCGAAAAGCCCGGTCAGGACGCTGGATCGGCTGGACGTGACACGCTCAGGCGACCTGATCGAGATCCGTGCGAGTGCCCAGAGCTTTCTGCACAACCAGATCCGCTCGTTTGCCGGAACGTTGAAGCTCGCCGGTGAAGCCAAGATGTCGCCCGAAGATGTGCGCGCAGCACTCGAAGCGCGGGACCGCAAGGAATGCGGCCCGGTTGCGCCACCGGAAGGCCTGTATTTCATGAAGGTCGATTATCCGGGCGATACTTGAAGCAATTCCAGCAAAAGTGGGAACCGGTTTTGCGTCCGGAATTGCGTCGACACAAATCAGTAGGGCGACACGCCGAGATAGGATTGCAGCAGGTCTGCAATGATGAGACCCGGTACCAGCAGCACAAGCATGGTTGTCGCGACGACAAGCGGCTCGGGCCCGCAGATCTGCCGCACGAAGCGCGATATGGCGAAGATGGTTGCTATCAGCAAGACGAGCTGCACGAGCGCGATGAGGCCAGCGGCAAAGGGTGCGAGAAACAGCAGCAGCGTCAGAACCGCATAGGCGTAGGAGATCGGCACGGACAACCAGTTGGTCGCTACCACGATGGCGGTGAACTGGCGTTCGGTCTTCAGCAGAAGGCAGAGAACGCCGAGCAGCACCAGCGGCAGAATCCAGTTGATCGCCTCGACCATGAAGAGCCTGAGAAAGAAACCGAGACCCGCCCTGGTTCCCTCCTGACTGGCGGAGAGGAAGGCGAAGCGCATTCCGGCCCAGTAGACGAACATTGCAGGAAGGCACCAGACGAAGGCCCAGAACGACCGCATCATGCCGCGATCGGTCATGTCGAGCCTGCTCAGCCCCTGCGCATCGCCCTTGAAGAGCAGCCAGAGACCGCTGACGTAATATTTGACTTCAGGAAAGGGAGGCATCGCCGAACCAGCGGGTGAGAAAGGTTCCGTAGATCTGGGTCAGGGTCTCCAGATCGGCAAGGGCCACGCGCTCGTCCACCATATGCATGGTCTGTCCGACAAGGCCGAATTCGACGACCGGGCAATAATCCTTGATGAACCGTGCATCCGATGTGCCGCCGGTGGTCGACAGGGCCGGCTGCTTGCCGGTCACGGCTTCGACGGCAGCCGAAAGCGAGCCGATCAGCGCATTGTTGCGGGTGAGGAAGACATGGCTCGGGCGCTCCGCCCAGATGATCTCGTACCTGGTCGGCTGGCGGTCCGGGCGCAGCGTCTGGTCGGCTGCAGCCTCGTCAAGCCTGCGGATGATCTCGGCCTTTACCGTATCGGCGGTCCATGTGTCGTTGAAGCGGATGTTGAAGGCGAATGTCGCCTTGGCCGGTACGACATTGGTCGCAGGATTGCCTACATCCACTGTCGTGACTTCCAGATTGGAAGCCGGGAATTCTGCCGTGCCCGCATCGAAAGGCGGGTCCATCAATGCCGCTGCAAGCGGCAGCAGGCCACGAACCGCATTGTCCGCCAGATGCGGATAGGCCGCATGGCCCTGCACGCCGAAAACCGTGACCTTGCCGGAAACGGACCCACGGCGGCCGATCTTGATCATGTCGCCGAGCGCGTCCGGATTGGTCGGCTCGCCGACCAGGCAGGCGTCCCAGCGCTCGCCTTTTTCGGCAGCCCATTTCAACAGCTTTTCCGTGCCGTTGACGGATGGGCCTTCCTCGTCGCCGGTAATCAGGAAGGAGATCGATCCCTTCGGTGCACCATGCTTTTCGATATGGCGGGCGACGGCTGCGATGAAGCAGGCAATGCCGCCCTTCATGTCGACCGCGCCACGGCCGAACATCTCGCCATCGGCGATCTCCGCACCAAAGGGCGGATGGCTCCAGGACGCCTCGTCGCCGACCGGAACGACATCCGTATGGCCGGCGAACATCAGATGCGGCTCGGCCGTTCCCAGACGGGCATAGAGGTTTTCGACGTCGGGCAGGCCCGGCTCCGTTGCGATCATCCGCTCGACCGTAAAGCCGAGGGGAGCAAGCATCGCTTCGAGTGCCGAAAGCGCGCCGCCTTCCGCCGGAGTGACGGAAGGGCAACGGATCAGCGTTTGCAGGTTTGCAATCGGATCGGAAACAGACATCGAACCTATATCCTGGCTTAGTCGCGCAGAAGCTCGTTGATACCCGTCTTGGAACGGGTCTTCTCATCGACGGTCTTGACGATGACGGCGCAGTAGAGATGCGGGGCGGGAGCACCGTTCGGCATCGTGGCATTACCCGAAGGCATCGAGCCGGCGACAACGACGGAATAGGGCGGTACTTCGCCGTAAGTCACTTCGCCGGTGGCGCGGTTGACGATCTTGGTCGACTTGCCGATGTAGACGCCCATGCCCAGCACCGAGCCTTCGCGGATGATGCAGCCTTCGACGACCTCTGAGCGGGCGCCGATGAAGCAATTGTCTTCGATGATCGTTGGGCCGGCCTGCATCGGCTCAAGCACGCCGCCAATGCCGACGCCACCCGAGAGGTGCACATGCTTGCCGATCTGCGCGCAGGAGCCGACGGTGGCCCAGGTATCGACCATCGTGCCTTCATCGACAAAGGCGCCGAGATTGACGAAGGACGGCATCAGCACGACGTTCTTGGCGATATAGGCCGAGCGGCGCACGACGGCGTTCGGCACAGCGCGGAAACCGGCGGAACGGAACTCGTTTTCGCCCCAGCCTTCGAACTTGGAAGGAACCTTGTCCCACCAGGTGGAATTGCCCGGACCGCCCTTGACGACGTCCATGTCGTTCAGACGGAAGGAGAGAAGAACGGCCTTCTTGAGCCACTGGTTGACGGTCCAGTTTCCATCTTCGCCGCGAACTGCAACACGGGCCTTGCCGGCATCGAGTAGGTTGAGCGAGGTTTCGACGGCATCGCGGACTTCGCCTTTGGTCGAGATGGTCACGCTGTCGCGGTTGTCGAAAGCGGTCTCGATTGTCTTTTCGAGGGCGGCGAGGTCGAAGTTGCTCATGGAAGATCCTTAAACGTCACGCGGTATCGTGATGGCTGGGAAGGTGGTCATTTGGTCCCATTTGCTCTAAGCGACCGCCACTCAAGCGTCAATGTGAATTGGCGTCAACCAAGGTTGGCGCGGGAAGGAAGCATCAGCATGACAAAGAGAAGGTCGCAAGCGCGCGGGGCCGAGGACAAGGTCTGGGAGCCGCTGAAGGACAGCAAGGCCGACAAACATGCGGCCGCCGCCCAGCCCAAGACGCCGCAGACGCAGTCGCCCTCCTATCGTCTCGCTTTTGCCGACGAAGAATTCCTTTGCAGCAAGGAATTGCGCCCGGTCCGGCTGCAGCTCGAACTTGCCAAGACGGAAATGATCCTCAGCGAAATGGGTATCGCATCGACCGTTGTCCTGTTCGGTGGCGCCCGCATTCCGGCCCCCGGCCAGGCGCCATGGGCCGCCAAGAACGAGACCCAGCGCAACAACCTCCAGGCGGCCTCGGTCTATTATGAGGAAGCGCGAAAATTTGCCGCGCTGTGCGGGGAATATTCGGCGAAGTTCGATCACAAGGAATTCGTCGTCGTCACCGGTGGTGGTCCCGGCGTCATGGAAGCCGGCAATCGTGGTGCGACGGAGGCGGGTGCACCGACGATCGGTCTCAACATCATGCTGCCGCACGAGCAGGCGCCGAACCCCTATGTGACGCCGGAACTCTCCTTCAACTTCCACTATTTCGCCATCCGCAAGATGCATTTCATGATGCGGGCGAAGGCAGTGGCGGTCTTCCCCGGCGGCTTCGGCACGCTGGACGAAATGTTCGAGGCGCTGACACTGATCCAGACCAAGCGGATGGAGCGCATTCCGCTCATCCTGTTTGCCGAAAAATTCTGGCGCAGCATCATCAATTTCGAGGCGCTGGCGGATTTCGGCACGATCGCGCCCGAAGATATCGAGCTGATCAATTTCGTCGAGACCGCCGACGAAGCCTGGAAGGTCATCCAGAATTTCTACGAGGAATAAAATAGAAAGCCCGCCTCTCGGGCGAGAGGCGGGCCTTTGTCGACAACTGCCGGGCTAGTTCCGTAAGGGGGCGGGGAACTAGAGGGGGCGGTCCGGCAGGTCGTCGATGGAAATAACGCCGTCCTTGTTGGTATCCATGCGGGCAAACAGCTTGTCGCCTGCGGCGGATGCCTCGGTCTTGGTGATCTTGTTGTCGCGGTCTTCGTCGATCATTCGGAAGAACCTGCCGCCGCCCATGCCGCCATGGCGTTCGAAGCGGGCCTTGCGGAATTCTCCGTGTCTGCCGTCATGACGTCGGTCGTCGCGATCGGCGCGTTCATGGCGCGGACCATCGCCATCCTTGCGCTCGGCACGCTCCGGACGAGCTTCATCGTTTTCCGCCATTTCCGGGCGCGGGTTGTTCTTGCGGAATTCTTCGCGCTTGGCGATCCGGTAGTCGAGTAGCTCGCCACGGGTGATGTTGCCATCCTTGTTGGCGTCGATCTCGGTAAACAGCGCATCCTGACGCGCAGCAATCTCTTCCTTGGAGATCTTGCCGTCCTTGTTGGTATCGGCAGTCTTCAGAAGACGGACGAAGGTCATGTCCTTCATCATCGCGCCGCGCATCATGCCGTGATGGCCATGCGGTCCGCCGGGGCCGCGATCGGGGCGTTCCGGTGCGGCGAATGCCGGGATTGCGGCTCCTGCGACCAGTACGGCTGCGAGGGTCGTGAGAACGATCTTCTTGGCGGTCATCGGCGGGTTCCTTCCCTTTCATTTCGATGACCTCAAGCTATGACCGCCAAGGCCCGGCGACCACTTAAACTCCCGTAATGTGGATGAATTCTTTGTAATGCTGGGGTCGGTTTGTGACGAAAAAGACCCCTCCCAACC
>UBXM01000009.1 GCA_900469445.1 Hyphomicrobiales bacterium | reverse complement strand
GGCAGGCGGATGAGGGGCACTGCGACTGCAGCTCAACCGCCAATACACTTAGACTTTCCTCCTATACGCCCAAGCACCCGAATTGCTTGCCCTGCCCCCTTCCTCCGCTACTATGAGACGAGCGGCGGGAGGCCGTGATGGAGCAAATCATATGAAGATCACTCGATTGACGCGGCGTGCCGCGCTTGTTCTTGCCGGTTCCGCCCTGTCGGCACTGTCTCTTGGCCAACCGGCAGCGGCGCAGGCATTTCCTGACCGGACAATCACGCTGGTCGTACCTTTCGCCGCCGGGGGCTCGACGGACGTGGTCGGCCGCGTCGTGGCGCAGAAGATGGGCGATATCCTCGGTCAGCAGGTGGTGGTTGAAAACGTCGCCGGTGCAGGCGGCAATCTCGGCGCCGACCGCGTGGCCCGCTCGGATCCGGACGGCTACACGATCCTTATGGGAACCGTCGCAACACATGCGCTCAACCCGTTGATCCTGAAGCAGAAACCATATGATCCGGAAAAGGATTTCTCGCCGGTTTCGCTGCTCGTCATCGTGCCGAACGTGCTGGTGGTCAATCCGAAGCTCGAAGTCAATTCCGTCGCGGAACTGATCGAACTTTTGAAAAAGGACCCTGACAAATATTCCTATGCATCGTCCGGCAACGGTACGCCTCTGCATCTTTCCGGCGAGCTGTTCAACAGCATGGCGGGCGTCAAGATGCAGCATGTCCCCTACAAGGGTGCAGGGCCCGCCCTCAACGATCTCCTGGGCAACCAGATCTCGATCATGTTCGACAACCTCCCCTCGTCTTCCAGCCATATCAAGGGCGGCACGCTCAAGGCTCTGGGCATAACCACGAAGGAACGGGCCCCCTCCTTCCCGGACGTGCCGACGGTCGCCGAAACTGTGCCGGGCTACGAGACCTATACCTGGAATGCGCTGTTTGCGCCCGCAGGCACGCCGGCGGACGTGGTCGCCAAGCTCAACGAAGCAGCGAATGCCGCGCTGAAAGATCCAGCCGTCGCCGATCGGATGAAGGATTTTTCCGCAACGGTCGTCGGCTCGACACCCGAAGAACTCGGCAAGCACGTGACCGCCGAGCTCGCCAAATGGAGCCCGGTCGTCAAGGCGGCAAACATCCAGATGGACTGACGCAAAAAAGCCCGCGGCATTCACGCCGCGGGCTTCCCCAGCCTGTTAGGGCTATAAGTCGTATTAGAACTTGACGCCGATACCGACCTTGACGCTGTGATCGTCGTAGCCCTTGGAGAAGGAGCCGCTGTCGAGATTGTAGTCCTTGGAACCGAAATCGGTGTAACGATATTCGAGGCGGGCGGTGATGTTGCTGGTGACGAAAGCTTCCGCACCGGCACCGACCGTGTAACCGACAGCCGTCTTGCTCTCGGAAGACGTCGCGTCAGACAGCTTGTTGTCCTGGATGGCAACACCAGCCGTACCGTAGATCAGGAAGGGGTTCATGTCGTAACCGACGCGGCCACGAAGCGAGCCGTTCCAGCCAGCCTTGCCTTCGAGATCCGGATAGGTGTCGGCCTTTTCGCCATTGTAGGCGACATCGGCTTCAACACCGTAAACCATCTGGCCGCTCTGCCAGTTGTAACCGGTGTAGAGACCGCCACCGAGCTTGCCGTCGCGGTCACCTTCACCGAAACGACCCCAGTCGTAAGCGCCGGTGGCGCCGAGGTAGTAACCCTGCCAGTTGCCGACGGCCGGAGCCGGCTCTTCAACAGCAATCGGTGCCTGCGGGATCTGGTCTACAGCGTCAGCAGCATTGGCCGCGGAAATTGCGATGAAGCTGGCAGCCGAGGCCATCATAGTTGCGATGAGAATACGCATACATTTTTCTCCTTTTAATGCTGCCGGGAAGGCGTCACATCAACATTGTTGGCGACAGCTTTGTTCCCTGCTCGCTGAGGAGGAATTTGGAATGCAATTGAGGAGATGAAAGAGCCGAATTGTGAATTGTTTGCGGCAGACAGAAGGCTAAATCTTGATGTTGCATCGCCGCAACATGTATTTCATTAACCTTACCAAAATAATAATTCATTCATTAACTGTTTTACATTTCTTTCTTATTTCTTAACAGGCCCGAAATTCTAAGTCAATACACGCAAAATTCGATGACGATTATCAATCGCCCTCGCGGATACACTTACTGTTCGAGTTCAGGCCAAGAAGACCGATACGCTTCCCTCGCAACTTATGCTTCGAAATACCTGTCTGTGACCGCCAATCCCGGCCTCACGCCAGCGTGACCATCCGAATGCCGCCGCATTTCATCATCGAATGTGATTGAGGCGCAGCAGCAGCGCCTGCTTCCAAACCGCACCGCCGGACACTATCTGTGAAGGCAGCAATCGGCTTCGATTCGAGATAGGGCGAGCCCGGCACCCGTGCATGTGCCGGCGGAGATATGGAATGAACGACAAGAAGCTGCCGGATGGCGGCGTTCTCTATGACGACATCGATGATGACGAGGATGATGTCACGGCGCCGGATACGGCTGCCGACACCATTACCGCGTCCATCGACTGGAACGAGGCTGTAAAGAACGAAAGCGGCCTCAAGGGTGCCGACCTGATCGCCGAGTTCGTCAAACACCTGCCGAATGCGCCGGGCGTCTATCGCATGTTCAACGAGGCCGGCGACGTCATGTATGTCGGCAAGGCGCGCAGCCTGAAGAAACGCGTCGGCAATTATGCGCAAGGACGGCTTCATTCCAACCGTCTCACCCGCATGGTGCGCGAAACCACGCATATGGAATTCGTCACGACGCGGACGGAAACCGAGGCGCTGCTGCTCGAAGCAAACCTGATCAAGCGGCTGCGGCCGCGCTTCAACGTGCTTCTGCGCGACGACAAGTCGTTTCCCTATATCCTGATCAGCGGCGACCACCGCGCCCCTGCCCTGATGAAGCATCGCGGCGCGCGGGCGCGAAAGGGGCAATATTTCGGCCCCTTCGCATCGGCAAGTGCGGTGGGCCGAACGATCAATTCGCTGCAACGGGCCTTTCTGTTGCGCACCTGTACCGACAGCGTGTTCGAAACGCGCACGCGGCCCTGTCTTCTCTATCAAATCAAGCGCTGTTCCGGCCCCTGCACGCATGAGATCAGCGATGCGGGCTATGCGGATCTGGTGAAGGAGGCTTCCGACTTTCTCTCCGGCCGCAGCCAGAACGTGAAGAACACCATCGCCACCCAGATGCAGGAGGCTTCGGAAGATCTCGATTTCGAGCGCGCCGCGATCTATCGCGACCGACTGGCGGCGCTTAGCCATGTCCAGAGCCACCAGGGCATCAATCCGGCCGGTGTGGAGGAAGCGGATATATTCGCCATCCACCACGAGGGTGGACTGACCTGCATCCAGGTATTCTTCTTCCGCACCGGGCAGAACTGGGGCAATCGCGCCTATTTCCCGAAAGCCGATCCGCAGATGCCGGCGGCGGAGGTGCTCAACGCATTTCTTGCGCAGTTCTATGACGACAAGCCGGTGCCGAAACAGATCCTGCTGTCGGAAACAGTCGAGGAACAGGAACTGCTTGCTCTCGCCTTTTCCGAAAAGGCCGGACACAAGGTGGCGATCTCCGTGCCCCAGCGCGGCGAAAAGCGCGATCTCGTCGATCATGTCGCCGCCAACGCGCGTGAGGCACATGGGCGCAAACTGGCCGAAACCTCCTCGCAGGCCAGGCTTCTGGCCGGTCTCGCGGAAACCTTCAAGCTGCCCTACCAGCCGCGCCGCATCGAGATCTACGACAATTCCCACATCATGGGCACCAATGCTGTGGGCGGTATGGTGGTGGCGGGACCGGAAGGCTTCGTCAAAGGCCAGTACCGAAAGTTCAACATCAAATCGACCGACATCACGCCCGGAGACGATTTCGGCATGATGAAGGAAGTGATGACGCGGCGGTTTTCCCGTCTGATCAAGGAGGAAGGCATTCCGAACCGCAGCATTTCAGCGGGAACGGTTGCCGAAGCGTCAACTAAGGCAGGCAGCGACGATATCAACGATGCCGCATTCCCCGCCTGGCCGGACGTGATCCTGATCGACGGCGGCCAGGGACAGATGACGGCGGTGCGCGCCATTCTCGATGAGCTCGGCATCCGCGATGTCGTGACCGCCATCGGCGTCGCCAAGGGCGTCGACCGTGATGCTGGCCGCGAACGCTTCTTTGCCGATGGCAAAAGCGATTTTTCGCTGCCGCCGCGCGATCCGGTTCTCTACTTCATCCAGCGCATGCGCGACGAGGCGCATCGCTTCGCCATCGGCTCACACCGGGCACGCCGCAAGAAGGAAATGATCAAGAACCCGCTGGACGAGATTTCCGGCATCGGCCCGGGCCGCAAGCGCAAGCTTCTGCAGCATTTCGGCACGGCAAAGGCGGTGTCGCGCGCAGGCCTCAACGACCTGATGGCTGTCGAGGGGATATCGGAAGCGGTGGCCAAGCAGGTCTATAATCATTTTCATGAAACCAGAGCCAATTGAGCGCCCTCCAGAGGTTCAATCGGGCCTTTGGCGACCCGCATCGGATCGGCTGTCACAATCGTCTGTAAAAAAGCCGCGAAACCGGTTGACGCTTCGCCTCAGAAACATCAACTAGGGACAAACTGCAAGCATAGGTCCGATATGGCTTCCCGCGCATACAATATCCCTAACCTTCTCACCTATGCGCGCATCGTCGCCGTGCCGGTGATTGTGCTCTGTTTTTTCGTCGAGGGTAAGCTGGAAAGCTCGGATACGGCCCGTTGGACGGCGCTGTGGCTTTTCATCATCGCCTCGCTCACCGATTATCTCGATGGCTATCTGGCCCGCATCTGGAACCAGACCTCCAATATCGGCCGGATGCTCGATCCGATTGCAGATAAGCTTCTGGTCGCCTCCGTGCTGCTCTTGATGGCGGCAGACGGCACGATCGCCGGCTGGTCGGTGTGGGCGGCGATCACCATTTTATGCCGTGAAATCCTTGTCTCGGGCCTGCGCGAATATCTCGCCGCGCTCAAGGTTTCCGTACCGGTCACGCGGGTCGCCAAATGGAAGACGACGATCCAGATGGTGTCGATAGCCTTCCTGCTCGCGGGTCCTGCCGGTGACAAGGTTATCCCTTACATTACCGAAATGGGCATCGCGCTTCTGTGGGTCGCGGCGATCCTGACGTTCTATACCGGCTACGACTATTTCAAGGCCGGCGTGAAGCATCTGGTGGATGCGGACTGAGGATTTAGGCATGAAAACCAACCTCGTCTATTTCGCCTGGGTTCGCGAACGCATCGGCAAGACGGAAGAAGAAATCGAGCTTCCCGAAGCCGTCGTCACCGTTGGCGATTTGCTGATTCATTTGAGGGGCTTGGGCGAGGAATACGAGACCGCGCTTCAATATCCCGACGTGATCCGCGTGGCGATCAATCAGGAACATGTGGAGCATGACGAAAAAATCGCCGGCGCCCGCGAGATCGGCATATTTCCACCGATGACGGGTGGCTGATCCGGTGAGCACTCCCTCCCCGACCATCCGCGTTCAGGCGCATGATTTCGACCTCCAGGTGGAAGTCGATGCGCTGACCGGCGGCAGGACGGATATCGGCGCCGTCGTCTCTTTCGTCGGGCTCTGCCGGGGCGAACAGGGCAAGCTCTCGGCGCTGGAACTGGAACATTATCCCGGCATGGCGGAAACCGAGATGAGGCGGATCGCCGATCTCGCGATCGAGCGCTTTTCGCTGATCGGCGCCACCGCCATCCATCGTCATGGCCGCATCGAACCGGGCGAGAATATCGTGCTGGTCATCGCGACCGCCCCACATCGGCAAGCCGCATTCGACGGCGCAAATTTCATCATGGATTACCTGAAGACCTCGGCCCCCTTCTGGAAGAAGGAACACGCAGCCGACGGGACCGCCGGAAACTGGGTCGAAGCCAAGGATGCCGACGACACGGCGAAGGACAAGTGGCGCTGACTAAAGTGCCACCCTCTCCCGCCGGCTGAGAACCAGCAACAGCACCAGCCCCGAGATCACCACCAGATCACGCCAGAAGATCGGGCCATAGCCCGCCCATAAGGTTTCAGCCACTCCAACAACCGCCGCTCCCGCCGCCGACTTGAGTGGTTGCGAATGTCCGCCCGCGGCCGCGAGCAGCACGACTTTCAGACCGAACAGCAATCCGGCACCGAAATCCATCGTACCGTAATAGGATGTCGCCAACACGCCGCAGGCCGAGGCATAGAATGCCGCCAGAGCGTAGGCCGAAACGAAGATCCGGGCCGCGCTGACGCCGGACAATTCCGCCGCGAGAGAATCGTCGGAAACGGCACGCCATCTGCGCCCGAAATGACTGCGGCTCAGGATGAGATGGCCGGCTAGGACCATAAGCAGCATCAGCGCTGTATTGATGAGTTGCAGCAATGTCAGCGTCACCGCAAAACCTGCGCCCTGCCAGAAGACGATGCCGTCATCGAGGAAAGGCGGCAGCCAGAGTTCCCGCGTATTGGAGGCAAGCCGCGCGCCCTCCATCAGCACCATCACTAGGCCGAGCGAGGCAACGATCATGGCATTCGGAGATACCGCGGAAAGCGGCCTCATGACGAATTGTCCGATCACCACGCCAGCCCCTACCCCGCCAATCAATCCTGCTGCTGCTCCAAGTGCCAGGGAAGCCGGCAGGACAAGCCACAATCGATCCCAGCCCAAATGGGCGAAGAGAAGATAGATGTGGCCGGAAAAGGCGAAGATCGCGCCGTAGGTGATATCGGCGCGCCGGGTGACTGCGAAAGCAATCGCGTAACCGAAGGCCAGCGCCGCATAGAGCGATGCGATCGGCAGGGCATTGGCGATCTGCTGCAGGAAATAGGCCATCCGGACCTCCGATCCAGAATATGAATATAACTGGTAAAAAAGCTTTTGAAAGTTATAATCGGGTATGACCTTTTCATGGACCCGACATCGTTTTTCCGGAGGCGCGCTGGCGCTGGACGTCGCCAACAGCGTCATCCTGCGCTTCGATCCCGCCCGCAGCATCGACCGTTTCGCCGAACCGGAGCAACTGGATGCATTTCCGAAAGCGGCTGGGGAATTCTCGGCCGAGCGCGCCTTGTTCGGTACGCTCTCTCCTTTGTCGGGCGAGAACCACGCTCCCTTCATCACCCTGCGCGAGACGATCGACCGCCATTTCCGGGCTTGCGTGAACGATGAGAAAAAACCGATAGCTCTCGCCGAGCTTCTGGAAGCAACAGCTGCCATGCTGCGGCTCGGTGTCAGGGGATCACTCGAGGCAGAGACGGCATACTCGGCTCTGAGACTGCTGTCGGAAAGCGAAGTGAAGAGGATCAGGATCTGCGGCAATTGCGGCTGGTTGTTCATCGACCGCAGCAAGAACCGCAGCCGCGTCTGGTGCGACATGACCGTTTGCGGCAACCGGGTGAAGGCCGCACGCCACTACAGCGCCAAAAGGGACAGATCGCCATGACATGCAAGGCGCTCGCGGCTTCCCTTGCAATCCTTCTGCTCGCCTCCTGCCAACGGGAGACCGAAGGCAAGCTGGTCGAGCTTTCAGGGCGCCTTTTCGTGTTCAACTATCGCGTGGCCACCGCCAACTATCTCGTCACGCTGAAAAAGCTTCGTCCCTTGCCTGAAGGGAGTATCGCTTCGGCAGAATTCGAAAATCCGAAGGGCGGCGATATCCTGACAGCCCGGGAAACGATCTTTGCCGTCGATGAGAAGATCGTCATCCAGAGCCCGCATGTGCAATGCGTCCGCAAGGATCATTCCTATACCGTGATTATCCGCATCCTGTCGGCGTCCGGCGATGTCCTGCAGGAGATCGAGACGAGCATCACCTCGGATGTCGACCAGAGCGTGCTGCCCGCCAAGCCGCTTGTCGTCGGGCCGGGTTATACGCCCAATCCAGACGTCTTCCACGCTGATGGAAGCCGGGACATGTCGGCGGATAGCGACTGTCCCAAATAAAAAAGCCGGAGCGTCAGCCCCGGCTTCTTCAATCAACAATCGTATCCGGCAATTAGCCGACGATTTCGGTTTCTGCGAACCAGTAGGCGATTTCCTGAACGGCGGTTTCCGGAGCGTCCGAACCGTGAACCGAGTTTTCGCCGATCGACAGGGCGAACTGCTTGCGGATCGTGCCTTCGTCAGCGTTTGCCGGGTTGGTGGCGCCCATGATTTCGCGGTTCTTCAGGATGGCGTTTTCGCCTTCGAGAACCTGAACGATGGTCGGGCCGGAGGTCATGCCTTCAACCAGTTCGCCAAAGAAAGGACGTTCCTTGTGAACGGCGTAGAAACCTTCGGCTTCGCGCTTCGACATCCAGACGCGCTTGGACGCGATGATGCGCAGGCCGTTGTCTTCGAATACCTTGGTGATAGCGCCGGTCAGGTTGCGCTTGGTGGCATCCGGCTTGATCATCGAGAAGGTGCGTTCAATCGCCATGTTTCTATCCTTTGTTTCCAGGGGCACTTTGCCAGGGGAAAGTTGGCGGTGTTTACCTGCCTGAAGCGCCGGAAACAAGGGGGGCCAGGCCATTGTCTTGGCTATTGTCACGTCATGAGCCTGAATTTCACATTGCCGTAACGATGATCAGGAATTTGGCTGCAATCCAATCAGGAAATTTCATGCATTGCATAAGAGCCGCGTGATGCAGTTTGCTGTAGGATCAAATCTCGAAACAGAACCGCGGGACATGCTGATGCAGCGCTATTTCCAGATGCTTGCCGATTACAACCGCTGGGCCAACGGGCGCATCTACGATGCCTGTTCCACTCTCTCCGACGAGGATTATCGCGCCGACCGCGGCGCCTTCTTCGGCTCGGCGCATCGCACGCTCAATCATCTTGTCGTCGCCGACCGGATCTGGCTGAGGCGCATTACCGGCATCGGCACGGCCCCGACGGAGCTTAACGTCATTCTCTACGAGGATTTTGCCGGGCTGAGGGCGGCGCGCGAGGCGGAAGACGAGCGGTTCATCCAGCTCACCTCTTCGCTCGAGCGTGACGCCTTTTCGCGAATTGTCAGTTACACGCCAGTCACCGTGCCTACCCCGGTCAGCGAACCGCTCGGTGTCATGCTGGCACATGTCTTCAATCACCAGACCCATCATCGCGGACAGGTGCATGCGATCCTGACCTCGCTCGGCCAGCAATCCGTCGTTCTCGACATGATCGCGTTTCTGCGCAAAGAGGGAAAACAGTGGATGGCGTGAACCACGCCTTAACCCTCTTTCGCACGAATTCCATCCTTCAATGCAATCCATGGCCGTATTTCAGCGGATGTTAACGCGCGCCCGCAATCAATCGTCTTCACGCACGAACGATCGGGAGACGACGGATGCCGACCCAGGCCCGCAAGACAGCTCAGGACAGGACATTGCAGGCGGTCAGCCAACATATGGCCCGCATCGAGGTCAGCGGCCTGCCACGCAATTACGAGCTTTTTTACGAAGCACATTGCAGCACCGATGTCGCCCTGTCCCGTGAAGTCATGGCACTGCCGGTCGCGCCGAACCAGACGATGCTGGACGAAATCGGCATCCGCTACCAATTGCCGGGTTTCGTTGCCAGCGGCCTGCCGAAATCCCGCGATCCGGATATCCGTCTGCTTTCCAGCTTGCGCGAAAAGATGGCGTGCGGCGCGGAACAGAAGCGCGGCTTCAGCCGCGCGCTCGAAGCCGTGGCCAAAAGCCTGCGTGAGGACAATGGCGCCGGCCCCGGCGATATCCTGGCCGAGATCGAATATCTCAGCGTCTCGCTTTCCGATGCCGTCGTTGCGGAAACCGAGCTGGAAGCCGCCCTGCGTTCCGGCGCAAATCTTCTGACCGTTGCCGAACAGGACGTATCGGTCGCCCGCGCCGTGATTTTGCGGGACCGGATGACCGGCCTGCCAAACCATGCCGCCTTTACCGAAAAGCTGGAGGCGCTTTACGCCGATGACACGGAAAGCCGCGACACCGCGCTTTTCCTCGTTGCCGTCAGCGACATTTCCGAACTGGCCGACACCTACGGAGAAGCGGCGGCCACCCGCATCGTCAAGAAGGCTGCGGCGATCTTCCGCAAGACGATCAAGAAGGACGATTTTCTCGCCCGTATCGGCAAGGCCGAGTTTGCGTTCCTGTTCCGGCATGTCGGTCGCGATGCGATCAAGCCGATCGCAACCCGTCTGACGGCTTCGATCAACGACAATCTCGTCTTCGCGACGTCCGAAGGCACAGCGCCGATCCGGCTTTCCATGGGCGCCGCCATGGCGACCGAGGCGTTTTCGCCGCAGCAACTGCGCCAGCAGGCGGTGCTCGCGGCCGAGGCATCACGCTCCAATCCGCGCACGAATGTCATCATTCACGGAGACGCGGGGCGCCCGGGCAACTGACGACCGGCAGGCGACGGGGCTTTCGTTGCCCCGCCCGCTTTTGTGGATGTCCGGATACCGCTCCGTCAGGCTACACGGCGGACGGCATGCTCAACGTTTGCCTCACGAGCTTGCATTTTCCCGGCAATGCGGAAGCGGATCATCAATCCCTCCAATGCATTCGCCTGACTGGCCAATTGCTGGATTGAGGCCGAACTTTCCTCGACCATTGCGGCGTTCTGCTGGGTGCCTCGATCAATTTCGGAAATCGCGCCCTCTATCTCGGCCAGACCGCTCGCCTGCTCCCGGGCGCCGGCGACAATCTTCTCGATCTCGCGGCTGATCTCGGTCACTTCGCTGGCAATGACGCGCAGTGCATCGCCTGCCTGCCCGACCAGGGCGACGCCGGTCGAAACCTGCTGCCCGGACGACGTGATCAGCGTCTTGATATCCTTCGCCGCGCTGGCCGAACGTTGTGCAAGTTCCCGTACTTCCTGGGCAACGACGGCAAATCCCTTGCCAGCCTCTCCGGCGCGTGCGGCTTCCACCCCGGCGTTCAAGGCCAGGAGGTTGGTCTGGAAGGCGATTTCGTCGATCACGCCGATGATCTGGCCGATCTCGCGCGAGGAGGTTTCAATACGGCTCATCGCATCGACCGCATCCGTGACAATGCCTCCCGAGCGCTCGGCGCCGGCACGCGCCTGATCGACCATGCGGCCGACCAGGTCGGCCACCTGCGCCGTCTGCTTCACGGTGCCGGCCAGCACGCCGAGAGCGCTTGCTGTCTGCGTCACGGAAACCGCCTGGCGTTCGGTCCGGGTCGAAAGATCAAGGGTTGCGCTGTTGATTTCCGCCGTTCCCCCGCGGACGGTCTGGACGACGTGACCCACCTGAGAAATCACTGTGTCCAGATTTTCGACGGAAGCATTGTAAGAGGCCCTGAGCGTGTCGAGCGTGCCATTAAAAGGCTGGTTGATACGGTGGGCAATATTGCCGGATGACAGCTGTTCAAGTGCCTCACCCAAACGATCTACCGCGTTGCGCACAGCCTCTGCCTCAAGCGCCTTCTCGTCTTCGTGCCTCAGCCGTTCATCCGCGGCCTGGCGGTCGGAAGCGATTGCGCGCTCGGACATTTCGATCGCGTTGCGCTCGGCCTTGTTGGCGGCGAGTACGGCTGCATCCGATGCCTCAAAGGCGTTGACGACTGCCCGGGTGAGCGCCACCAGAACGCAGGACTGAACGACGAGAATGGCCGCATGCAAGCCGACCCGCAGCAAATCCGTCTCGCCGGGAAAGGCAGCAAGCGGCATGATCAGGAAAAGCAGCAGGTGATGGGCTGCCACCAGCGCCGCGTAACCGGCAATTGCGCGCCAATCGATCCAGGCGGCACAGATCGCCAGGGACGCGAAGAAATACATATGCAGATCGATCTGTAGCGGCGAGCCGGAGAAATCATAAACCAGGATTGCAACGGTTGCCGCCTGGGCCATGGAGGTCACTATTCTGGTCGTGGCTCCCGTGCGTTCCCGCCACCAGAGCCCCGTAGCCGATGCGACGATGAGCAGGCCAGCTGCAACCGAAAGGACATGAAACTCCCCTGCAGAGAGCCAATTGCGGACAACGATAAAAATCAGATTGCCCCAGAGCAGGCCGACAATTCCGATCGAGGCAGTGCTGCGAAGTTGCGCGAGCGAGTTCATTCCCCATTTCCTTTAAGACAGCCGAGAGCCAATTGATGATTGAGAACGAGCAACGCGCCTGCTCTCATGAGTTTTGTCGGGAAATCTCTGTCTTGCGAATAACCGACAGTCATCCAGTCGTAGCGCCCGGTTGCCACGAACGATCCACCCGCCCGACCTATCACCGACATCCCGTAGCCGGTTTCCTTTGCGGGATCTGTCAGGACCAGGACAAAATTCCCGGATGGCGCTGCCCACACGGCCAGAACGAGCGCCAGATAGATGACGAAATTCAATCCGATGACAGCGTGACTTGTCTTCATGCCATTCCCCAGCATTCAGTGGATGCCCACTCGAACGCGTCGCCTACCACCATGCCGCAGGCCTGCAGAGGAGCGCGCCGTTCCGGGAGCACCTTAGACAAACACAACTAATGCGCGATAAATTGCAATTGCCAGCTAAGAGGTGCGATTTCGCGCGCTTGTGGCCTTCCGGAGCAAACCAGCCGTCTTGCTTTGGCAGCGTGTTTCGGCCAAAACCGCCGGCATGATCACGATCACAGACCTTTCCGCCCGCATCGCCGGACGCCTTCTCCTCGACCATGCCAGCGTGACGCTTCCGGCGGGCACGAAGGCGGGCCTTGTCGGCCGCAACGGCGCCGGCAAGTCCACGCTGTTTCGCATCATTACCGGCGACATGGCTTCGGAAAGCGGATCGGTCTCGATCCCGAAGAACGCCCGCATCGGCCAGGTGGCTCAGGAAGCGCCCGGCACGGAAGAATCGCTCATCACCATCGTCATGGCCGCAGACAAGGAGCGCTCGGCGCTTCTGGCGGAAGCTGAAACGGCAACGGATCCGAACCGCATCGCGGAAATCCAGGTGCGGCTTGTGGATATCGACGCCCATTCGGCGGAAGCGCGCGCGGCCAGCATTCTTGCCGGCCTTGGCTTCGATGCGGCAGCGCAGCTGCGCCCTGCCTCTTCCTTCTCCGGCGGCTGGCGCATGCGCGTGGCGCTTGCGGCCGTGCTGTTTGCCCAGCCGGACCTTTTGCTGCTCGACGAACCGACCAACTATCTCGATCTCGAAGGCACGATGTGGCTGGAAGATTATGTGCGGCGTTATCCGCACACGGTCATCGTCATCTCTCACGACCGCGACATGCTGAACAACGCGGTCAATTCGATCGTGCATCTCGACCAGCAGAAGCTGACCTTCTACCGCGGCGGCTACGACCAGTTCGAACGCCAGAAGGCAGAAGCCGACGAATTGCAGATGAAGGCGAAGGCGAAAAGCGACGCCGCGCGCAAGCATATCCAGAGCTATATCGACCGGTTCCGCTACAAGGCCTCAAAAGCGCGTCAGGCACAGAGCCGCATCAAGGCGCTGGAACGCATGGGCACGGTTTCCGCCGTGGTCGAGGACCATGTGCAGCAGATCACCTTTCCCGCGCCGGAAAAGCAGCCCGCCTCGCCGATCGTGGCAATTTCCAAGGGCGGCGTCGGTTACACACCGGGCCAGCCGATCCTGAAGAACATTTCGCTGCGCATCGACAATGACGACCGCATCGCCCTGCTCGGCTCCAACGGCAACGGCAAGTCGACCTTCGCCAAGCTGATTTCCGGCCGCCTGTCGATCGATGGCGGAGAGATGAAGCTCGCGCCATCGCTTTCCATCGGCTTCTTCGCCCAGCACCAGCTGGATGACCTGATCCCCAACGAGTCGCCCGTCGACCACGTGCGCCGACTGATGCCGGATGCGCCGGAAGCCAAAGTGCGTGCCCGCGTGGCGCAGATGGGTCTCGCAACGGAAAAGATGGCGACCGCCGCCAAGGATCTGTCGGGTGGTGAAAAGGCCCGCCTGCTGATGGGCCTTGCCGCCTTCCACGCGCCGAACCTGCTCATTCTCGACGAACCGACCAACCATCTCGACATCGACAGCCGCCGCGCGCTGATCGAAGCACTCAACGACTATGATGGCGCGGTCATCCTGATCTCGCACGATCGCCACCTGATCGAGGCAACCGTCGACCGGCTGTGGCTGGTCAACGAGGGAACCGTCAAGCCGTTCGAAGGCGACCTGGAGGAATATCGTGACCTGATCGTCGCATCCGGCCGCAAGAAGGATGACAAGATACAGGCATCTTCGGACGAGCCGGCGTCGAAGGCGGACCAGCGCAAGGCGAATGCCGACAAGCGCGCGTCGCTCGCTCCGCTGAAGAAAAAGATCAACGAAATCGAATCCTTGACGGGCAAGCTTGAGAAGCTGATTCAGGCGCTTGATAAAGAACTTGCGGACCCTGCCCTCTACGAAAAGGCACCTGCCAAGGCCGCGAGCAAGGCCAAGGAGCGTGGCGAGGCCGCCGCAAAACTTTCCGCCGCCGAAGAGGAATGGCTGATGCTTTCCTCCGAATACGAAGAGGCGATGGCGGGATAACCCCAATCACAGACATCATCCTCGGGCTCGTCCCGAGGATTTGCCCGTCGCGGTTAATCGAAACGGCAGCAGATGCTTGAGACGAGCCCGAGCATGACGGCATCGTGGTTTTGCCTCCCAGCCGGTTGCCAGCACCCTTCCCGATGCATAGGTAAAGGCTTCCCGAATGCATGAGGAGGCCACGATGAACCTGTTTCTCGAAACAGATAACGACCAGAACACGATCGCTTTCGTTACCGAGCAGAACGGCAAGTCGGACCACCAGTTCAGAACGGCGGAATTCGAGAAGGATCGCGACGCGCTGAAGGCGATGATCGAGCGCGAGGACCGGCTGATCGTGCCTGTGCGGCGCGGAAAATGGCTGTTTGATTTTCACCGCTCCAAGGATAATCCGCTTGGGCTCTGGCGCCGGCTTCCGGCAAATCAGGAACCGCGTCACGATGCTCCCTGGGAAACGGTTTTCGACTTCGACGCCTTCTGTCAGAAGGAAGGCAAGCGCTGGATCTATAACGGCGCGATCACCAGTCCTTACGAACCCACGCGCGTTTTGCTGAACCTGTCGGATGGCGGTTCCGACCAGTTGCGCCTGCTTGAATTCGACACCGAAACGAAGACGATCGTCGAAGGCGGTTTCGACACGCCACCGGCACGCGCCCACGCAGCATGGCTCGGCCCAGACGAGATCGCCTATTTCGGCTCGATCGACGAATTTTCCGCGACCCGCTCCGGCTGGCCGCGCGTCGGCCGCGTACTGACGCGCGGTGTCGAGCCCAAAGATGCGCCGATCCTCTTTGAAGCCGGCAATGACGATGTCTATGGTGCAGCAAGCGTCATCGATCCGCTCTTCTGGGGTGGCAAGCCGGATGAGCGAAAGATCGAATTCTTCACTGTCGGTCATGAGATCGGCAAGGCCAGCGTCCACATCCGCAATGCAGCGGGCGAAATCCTGCGCCTCGATCTGCCGGTCGAAAGCGACAGCGATTTCAACCACACGCATGCCATCTGGCGAGCAAAGACCAATGAGCGCTATCCGACCGGCACGCTCATCCTTGAGGATTTCCAGCCGTTCGGGGCCGAACCGCTGAGCAATCCGCGGGTTCTGTTCTCGCCGAAGGACGGGCAGTCGGTGTCGCAGTTCGTGCTGATGAAGACCTGGGCGGTGTTTATCGTCGCCGATCGCATGGTGCCGAAACTCTATCTGGTCGATCTGACGAAGCCCGATCCGGCACCGGAAGAGCTGCCCTTGCCGGAAGAGCTGCAGACGGTCAGCTTCCGCATGTTCGATGCCGACCTGACGCTTGGCGAGGAAATCCTGACGGTCGTCGGCCAAGGCTACCTCTTGCCAGCCAGCAGTTTCCGACTTGATCTCACCGATCACGGAGCAAAACGCGACCTCGTGCAGACCGGCACCTCGCCCGCCTATTTCGATGCGGAGGGCATGATCTCGGAACTTCTCGAGGCCATATCGGAAGACGGCACGAAAGTGCCTTACCACATCACCCTGCCCAAAAGCTGGACCAAGGGCGAACTGCCGGTGCTGATGTATGGTTATGGCGGTTTCGGCGTGTCGCTGTCGCCAGTTTATTCCGGCGCCTACGGCATGTTGCTCGAACAGGGGGGCGCTGTCGTACAGGCCTATATCCGCGGCGGCGGAGAGCTTGGGCCCGACTGGCACACGGTCGCCAAGGGCAAGGGCCGCCACAAGGCGTTCGAGGATTTCGTCGCCGTCGCCCGCGATCTCGTCAAGCGCGGCTATACCAAGCCGTCGCGCATCGCCTGCAATGGCGGCAGCAATGGCGGACTGCTGACCGCCGTCATGGCGACCCGGTACCCGGATGATTTCGGCGCTGTGTGGACCTCCGTGCCGGTGATCGACATGTCCCGCTTCCATCTTTTCCCGTCCGGCCGCGCCTGGATGGACGAATACGGCAATCCGGATGTGCCGGAAGAACTGAATTCCATGCTCACCTATTCACCACTGCATCAGGTAAAGCCGAAAAGCGAAATCACCTATCCGCCAATCTATGTCGACAGCTCGACCAATGACGACCGCGTGCATCCTTCCCATGCGCGACGTTTCGCCAAGCGGCTGATCGATGCGGGCCACACGCCGTTCTTCCGGGAATACGGCTCCGGCGGTCATGGCGGCGCTGGCGACACGCTGGAAATGGCCGAACGCCACGCCATGGGCTACAGCTTCCTGCGCCAGACAATCATGAAGGATTGAGATCAGGCTCCCCCGCCCCCCAAAACACTGCGGTTGTCGGCCTTGCGGCGATACACTATCTTGAACGTGTATTTCCGCGAGGTGCTGCCATGGCGCTTTTTTTGACAGACGAGGAACTCGACGCCCTTGCCGAAAGGGCACAGAGGGTGCTGAACGCCCCGACCAAAAAGGATGCCGTCCGGCAGGCTTTGGAGCGTGTGGTGGGGGAAGAGGTGTTGGAAACTTCGGAAGCAACCTCCGAAACCTCGCTGAGAGAGCGTCTCGACCAATTGAGACGTGAGTTCAAGCTCCCAGCATACGAGACACTGAAGCCATTCGACGAAAAAGCGTTCCTGGACGAAATGTGGGGCGAAAACGATGTTCATCGATAGCTCGGCTATCGTCGAGATACTGATCGATGGAGACGAAGCGCAGCTCCTCCTCGGCAAGATGGCGGAAGCTCCACTGGTCTGCACGGGGCCTACAGTTATTTATGAAGCTGCCGTCGTGTTAACAACGCGACTGGGAAGAGAGCCAGAGGAAATGCGGCTATTGATCCAGAAATTCTTCAGCCGTTTTGGAATTAACGTATTGCCGGCTTCGGAAGATATCGCATTTGCAGCGGTCGATGCCTTTTCCCGTTACGGCAAGGGACGGCATCCGGCGAGACTCAATTTCGGCGATTGTTTTTCCTACGCGGGAGCAAAGAGTGCTCAACTGCCCCTGCTCTATGTTGGGCAAGATTTCGCGCAGACGGATCTGGCCTGACACACTCCGCGAGGCAGACGAGCAGGCCCTAACCGGCGATCATGCCTGATAGGCCAAAGATCGCGCATCACCCCTTGATGCGCCATTTCTGGTCGGGAACCATTTCATGGTGAGGGCGGGCCTCAGGCCTTCTTCACCCAGCGACCTTCCGGCGATTGCTGCCAGTAGGTGAGTGCATGTCCCTCACCCTTCAGCCGCTTCCATTCGGCGCGGGCGCCTTCGAGCTGTTGCTGATCGTAACCATCGAACATGAAGACGACGCGCTCGTATGGGTCGAGTGGCGGCGGCACCGCCCCATCCACCATGAAGCGGACTGTCGCAGCGTTGGCATTTTCGGCGGCAGTCGTCAGAAGCACCGGCTGCGCTTCGGGCATCGGCGCGGCATCCGTGCCATGCGGCAGGAAACTCTCGTCGCGAAAGGTCCATAGATGCGCGTCGAGCATGTCCCGGCGCGCTTCGTCATTGGTCTGGACGACCACCTTCCAGCCGCGTTCGACGCTTTTTTCGAGGAGCGCCGGCAGCGCATCCTCGAGCTTCGATTCGGTCAGGTGGTAGAAGAGAACTTCGGTCATCAGTCCTCGTAATTCGCCCGGACGAGTTCGTCCAGCAGGCGTACGCCATAACCGGACGCCCAGGACTGGTTGATCTCGGTCGCCGGCGAGTTCATCGCGGTGGCGGCAATGTCGAGATGCGCCCAGGGCGTGTCACCGACATAGCGCTTGAGGAACTGCGCGGCGGTGATCGAACCAGCCGGACGACCGCCGCTGTTCTTCATGTCGGCAAAACGCGAGTCGATGATCTTGTCGTATTCCTTTGCCAGCGGCATACGCCACAGTTTTTCCGAGGTCAGCTCGCCGGCCGCCGTCAACTGGCCCGCCAGCGTGTCGTCATTGGAAAACAGGCCGGCATGCACGTTGCCCAGCGCCACGACGATTGCGCCGGTCAGGGTCGCGAGATTGACCATGAATTTCGGCTTGAAGCGTTCCTTGGTGTAAAACAGGGCATCGGCCAGCACGAGGCGGCCTTCGGCGTCGGTGTTGATGATCTCGATCGTCTGCCCGGACATGGAGGTGACGATGTCGCCCGGGCGCTGGGCGTTGCCATCCGGCATGTTTTCCACAAGGCCGAGAATACCGACCGCATTGACCTTCGCCTTGCGGGCAGCAAGCGCATGCATGAGGCCGATGACGGCCGCGGCGCCGCCCATGTCGCCCTTCATGTCCTCCATGCCGGCACCCGGCTTGATCGAGATACCACCCGTATCGAAGACGACGCCCTTGCCGACGAAGGCAACGGGCTTGTCCTTCGCCTTGCCGCCGTTCCAGTGCATGACGGCCAGACGCGGCGGACGAACGGAGCCCTGCGCGACGCCAAGCAGCGCGCCCATGCCGAGCTTCTTCATTTCCTTCTCGGTCAGGACTTCGACCTCGACACCAAGTGCCGCAAGTTCCTTCGCCTTGTCGGCGAATTCCACCGGACCGAGCACGTTCGGCGGCAGGTTGACGAGATCGCGGGCGAGAATCACGCCCCCGGCGATCGCCTCGGCCGCCGCAAACGCCTTTTTGGCTGCGGCATGCCCGGCCATCACGATTTTCACGTCAACGGATGCCGGCTTGTCCTCGTCCTTCTTGCTCGTCTTGTACGTGTCGAACGCATAGGAACGCAGCAGCATGCCGAGCGCGAAATCCGCAGCCTGGGCCGCAGTCACATCGAGGCCCGGCACATCGAGAAAGACGACGGCCTTCCTGGCGGTCTTGAGATTTGCGGCGGCGATGCCACCGGCGCGCAACCAGTCATAGGCGACCAGCGCATCCGCCTTTCCAAGGCCGATGACCGCCAGCCGATCCGCGTCGGATCCGTGTGGTGCGATCACGTCGAGCACAGTCATCGCCTTTGCGGAGAACTTGGCAATCCCGGCCGCACGCGCCCCGACGCCCTGCGGATCGGCCTCGGTAGAACCGGAAGCGGGCTGATCACCGGAAAGCTTGAGCTGAATGGCCAAAGAAGCAGCCACGGAAGAGGATTTGGCAAAAGAGATATTCAGTTGGACGGACATCGGCACTCCACGTCTTTTTATTTGGAACGTGGCTCGATCTTCACCCTTTCGGCCACGAAGGCAACCCCGAGAGGCCATGGCGTGACCTCCTGCAGGCGGATGTCACCCGTTTTGAAATGTCACAACATAAAATAAAAGTCGTGTAGCCAACATTTTTGTGACGTGGCATCTGTCGCAAAGATCACTTCGATCACATAGATAGGCTCGGCGTCATCATGGGATGGCGAGGCAGCGAAATGTCGGACGGGAATGAAGCTTCTCGAGAGTTACATATTGCGCCGGATATTCCAGATGTTTCTGGTGGCACTCGTTCCGGTGCTCACCATCATCTGGACCATCCAGGTGCTGGGGCGCATCAACCTGGTCACGGATAGTGGGCAGTCGATCGGCTCGTTCATGCTGCTCGCAAGTTACATTCTGCCGACGATCCTGCCGGTGGTCATGCCGTTCGCCTTCGTCATCGGCATCACCCAGACGCTGACCGCGATGAACAACGATTCGGAACTGCCGGTCATCGACGCGGCAGGCGCCAGCCGCAGCATCATCTACAAGCCGGTTATCGGGCTCGCCATCGTGCTGAGCATCGTCTCCTTCTCGGTGACGAATTTTCTCGAACCGGCGTCGCGACTCGGCGTGCGCCAGATGATCGCTGCAGCCTATGCCGACCTGCTGTCTTCGGTCATCGAGGAAAAGACGTTCCGCAGCATCGAAGACGGTCTTTACGTCCAGATTTCCGAACGTCATTCCGGTCGCCTGTTGAAGGGCCTGTTCGTCGTCGACTATCGCGACCCGAATTTCGACCTGATCTATTATGCGAAGGAAGGTTCGGTCGATCCGGGCGGCACGTCGCTGACGATGCGCGACGGCGAGGTTCATCGCAAATCGCCGGATGGCCGCATTTCGATTGTCCGCTTCGATTCCTATGCTTTCGATCTCTCGGCGATGACCAAGTCGGACGGCGAAGCCCTGCCGATGTCTTCGGGCGACCGCAGCCTCGGCTTCCTGCTTGATCCGGACACGAATGATCCATCCTACAAACGATCGCCCGACAAGTTTTACGCGGAGCTGCATCGCAGGCTTTCCGACTGGCTTTATCCGATTTCCTTCGCGCTCGTGTCGCTGGTCGTCGCCGGCAGCAGCCGTTCGCATCGACAGGCACGCGTTCATCCGATGATATACGCGCTGATCATTGCCTTCGGCCTGCGCTGGGCGGGTTTCTCGGTGACCAACCTGACGGAGCGCAATACATCCTACGTGCCCTTGGTATATGCAGTCCCGCTCGTCACCATTGCGGTTTCCACCTACATGCTGGCAACCAATCGTCAGCTCTACATGCCGCGCATGATCACCCGTAGCATCGGTCGAATAAACGGCATGCTGCTGCGCCGCCTGAAGATATCGTCCAATTCCGGCGGGAGTGCATCATGATCTTCTCGACGCTCGGGCGGTATTTTTTCCAGCGTTATCTCGTGACCGCCTTCTGGTTTCTTCTGGGGGTGAGCGCGATCATCATCCTCGCCGATTTCAGCGAGACGACGCGCAAGCTTTCAGGCCTGACGGAATATAACGTCCTTGGAGCCCTGGCGATGACGCTCATGCGCCTGCCGCTCATTCTGCAGCAGACGATACCAACGCTCAGCCTGTTCATCGGCATGACGGTGCTGATCGCGCTCAACCGGCGCTATGAACTTGTGGTCACGCGAGCGGCGGGTATTTCCGTCTGGCAGTTCATCTTCCCGTTCATCGTCGGCTCCTTCCTGCTCGGTCTCTTCACGATCCTGGTGATCAACCCGGTCGGCGCCTGGGGCCAGCGCGAATCGGTTTCCATGGAGGCCAGCTGGCGACAGGCGAGCAATCGCGCCAAGGCCAGCAAGTTCGTGCCGTGGATCCGTCAGATCAGCGACGGCGAGGACGTCATCATCGGCGCCAAGAGCTACAGGGACCAGGGAGCCGAGCTTATCGACGTGGTGGTTTTCCACTTCGACAAAGGCGGTTCGGTGCTGATGCGACAGGATGCGCGCACAGCAAAACTCGAAGATGGTTACTGGCTTCTTACCGACGTTCTGGAGAATCGCCCCGGCGAAATTCCCGCTCGTAAACCGACGGAACAGGTGCGTACCAACCTGAAACAGGAATATCTTCAGGAAAGCCTTGAGCTGCCCGAAAATGTTGCATTCCTTGACCTTTCGCGAAAAATCGAGATCAGCCGCTCGTTCGGCATCTCAACCAAGGCGCTGGAAACGCAATTCCACTCGCTTCTGTCGCTGCCCATCCTGCTTGTGGCCATGACACTCATTGCTGCAACAGTCTCGTTAAAATTCAGTCGCTTCGCCCAGTCCCGATCCATGATTCTGGGTGGCATAGTTTCCGGCTTCGTGCTTTATGTCGTCAGCGTGCTTGTAAAAGCGTTCGGAAGCAGCGGAGCGATTCCTCCGTTCGTGGCGGTCTGGATACCAGTCGTCGTCGCAACGGCAGTGGGGGCTACGATCTTGCTTCATCAGGAGGACGGCTAGTGGCGGTCAGTAACCGCAGAAATATAAGACGGCTTGCCGCCGCTCTGCTGACAGGTGTGTCTGCGTTCGTATGTGGTATCACGACGGATGTCGTGCATGCGCAAGGTCTTGTGCCCGCCCAATCGGACGAGGCGAAGATGCTTTTGCGCGCCAATGAGCTCACCTACGATCAGGATGTTCAGCGTGTGACCGCCCGTGGCGGTGTGCAGATTTATTACAATCGTTACCGCATGGTCGCCCAGCGGGTCGAATATGATCAAAAGAGCGGACGCGTCATGGCGTCCGGCAATATCGAGCTCATCGAGCCCGGTGGTACGCGCGTCTATGCCGATGAGCTGGATGTTACCGACGATTTCGGCCAGGGCTTCCTCAATTCGCTGCGCGTCGAAACGACCGATAATACACGGCTTGCCGCAGAAAGCGCCGAACGCCAGACCGGCGACCGGATGGTGCTCAACAATACCGTCTATACGGCCTGCCTTCCCTGCGCCCAGACCCCGGGCAAGGCCCCTCTTTGGCAGGTCAAGGCACAGCGCGTGATCCGCGACGGCCAAGCCCACACGATCCGGCTTGAGAATGCGCAGTTCGAGCTTTTCGGCATGTCGCTCGGCCGTCTGCCTTTCCCGATCACGGTTCCCGACGAAACGGTAGAGCGGAAATCCGGCCTGCTGTTCCCGCGGTTCAGCGCCGACGACAATCTCGGCTTCGGGATCAGCGTACCTTATTACCATGTCTTCTCGCCGAGCATGGACGCCACGCTGACGCCGACCTATTACAGCAATCAGGGCCTGCTGGTTGAAGGCGAGATCCGCAACAAGTTCGAAAACGGCGAGCACAAATTCAGGTTTGCCGGTATCGACCAGCGGAATTCCGACTCGTTCGAAAACGGAACGGCCGACCGGGAAGCCAATACCCGCGTGATGGCGGCTTCCAAGGGTGAATTCAATATCAACCCGCGCTGGACCTTCGGCTGGGATGTCATGGTGCAGAGCGACAACAATTTCTCGCGCACCTACAATCTCGAAGAATTCGATACCGAAACGTTCACGAACGACGTCTATCTGACCGGTCTCGGGACGCGGAATTACTTCGACCTGCATGCCTATTATTTCGACGAGCAGGACGATGCGGAAACCAGTTTGCTGGAACGTCAGCAGGCCATCGTTTATCCGGTTATCGACTATAGCTGGTTTGCACCTGAACCGGTGTTCGGTGGCCAGCTCTCGATCAATGCCAACCTGACCAACCTTTCCCGCCGGGCCGAAGACAACTATCTCGTCGGTGATAGCTACCGCTTCCCGGGCCTGGAGGGCAGCTATACGCGCTTCACAGCCGAAGCGGAATGGAAGCGCACCTTCACGACGGATGAAGGGCTTCAGTTGACGCCATTGCTGGCGTTGCGTGGCGATGGATTGCGCAGCACCTCGTCCAGTGTCGGAGACAATTATTCCGGTTCGCTGGAAGACGATCCGAGCGGACGCTATATGGCGACCGCCGGCCTTGAGGCGCGCTATCCGTTCCTGATCACGGCCGGCAGCAGCAGCCATATCATCGAGCCGATCGCGCAGATCTATGCACGTCCCGACGAACAGATGGCCGGCGGCCTGCCGAACGAGGACGCGCAGAGCTTCGTCTTCGATGCGACCAGCCTGTTTGAGCGCGACAAGTTTTCCGGTTACGACCGGATCGAAGGCGGCACACGCGCCAATGTCGGCATCCGGTATTCCGGATCGTTCGACAATGGTGTCGGCCTGCGCGGTATCTTCGGCCAGTCCTATCAGATCGCCGGCGAGAACTCCTTCGCCAGCGCCGATCTGGTCAATGCCGGTGCCAATTCCGGTCTCGAAAACGACGTGTCGGACTTTGTCGCGATGGCGGCGATCGACCTGCCGCAGGGCTTCAGCCTGTCGACCAACACGCGGTTCGACAAGGATACGTTCGATATCCGCCGCACCGATGTCGGTCTCGACTACAAGACACCGCGCGTCACCGGCAAGCTCGTCTACACCAAGGTCGAGGCGCAGCCGGATTACGGATCCACCAGCTCGACCAATATCCTGGAAAAGTCGATGAGTTTCCGGATCAACGAGAACTGGTCGATTGCCGGCAAGGCGACCTGGGACCTCGACGAAAACGAAGTTACACGTCGCGGCCTCGGCTTCAGCTATGCTGACGAATGCACGATCTTCACGATCGCCTATACAGAGAAGACGGACTCGAGCAAGGCGAACGACTGGAGCATCGGCGCCCGCCTGAGCTTCAGGACGCTCGGCGACGTCAATATCGGTTCGACAAACGATTACGACCAACAACAGACTTTCCGTTATTGATCGCGCAAAATTGACGGCGCCCCTCTGGCGCCGTCATGGTTTTGCCGCAACGATTGCGCATGCGGGCACGCTTATAGTAAAAGGCGGCCGCAAGTCGCATGACATGTCCAAGCGCAAGAGGAGTGGACTGATGTTTAGAGTGATCGGAACGCGCAGGCTGGCGATCGCAATGACCGCACTGGCGGCGTCGCTCGTCATCAATCCCGTTGTGGCGGGTGCCCAGACCAGCGGCGTGGCCGCGGTGGTCAACCGCACGCCGATCACCACCGCAGACGTTTCGCGCCGCGTGGCCTTCCTGCGCCTGCAGCGCCAGAAGGCCGACAACAAGACGGCCCGCGAGCAGCTGATCACCGAGACGCTGAAGCGTCAGGAGATCGCCCGCGTCAAGATGTCGGTCAGCACCGACGACGTCGATGCATCTTTCGCGCGCTTTGCTGCCAGCAACAAGATGACGCCTGCCCAGATGACCAAGATCCTCGATCAGGCCGGCGTCACGGCGGAGCATTTCAAGAGCTTCATTGCCGTGCAGATGAGCTGGCCGCGCCTGCTCAACGCCCGCTTCGGCGGCGGTGGCAGCCGCATGTCGAGCCAGGAACTCGTTACCCGGATGATGGAAAACAAGGAAAAGCCGGTCACGACCGAATATTTCCTCCAGCAGATCATCTTCGTGGTGCCGGCGGCCAAGCGCAACGCGATCCTCAACAAGCGTAAGGCGCAGGCCGAAGCCTCGCGCTCGAAGTTCCCGGGTTGCGAACAGGCCAAGGATTTTGCGGCAACGATGATGGACGTATCCGTTCGTGATCTCGGCCGGGTGATGACGCCCAATCTTCCCGAAAACTGGAAGCCGCTGATCGAGAAGGCCAAGAACGGCACCACCTCGACGTTGATTACCGAACGTGGCGTCGAATTCCTCGCCATCTGCAACCAGCGCCAGGTTTCCGACGACCTCGCGGCTGAAGCCGTCTTCCGTGCCGAAGACCTCGGCAAGGCGGAAAAGAGCGGCGAGAACCCCAACGACAAGAAATATCTCGACGAATTGCGCTCGAAAGCGCAGATCGATCTTCGCTGATCAAAGCATTCCGGAGTTTTCATGGCGCCCGATCGCCCGCTTGCACTGACCCAGGGCGATCCCGCAGGGATCGGCCCGGACATCACCTTGGCTGCATGGGCGGCGCGGCGGGAGAGCGGCTTGCCGCCTTTCCTTTTCATTGGCGATCCGGACGTCCTGAAATCTCGCGCAGCCTTGCTCGAGCTTGACGTACCCGTGCGGGAAGCAAGTCCGGAGACGGCGGCATCGGTCTTCGATCACGCCATTCCCGTGCTTGCCATTTCCTCGGGTGTCGAAGTGGCCGCAGGCGAGCCGCATGTGGCAACGGCGCGCGGCACGATTTCGGCGATCGAAACCGCAGTCGACCTCTGCTTTTCAGGCCGTGCCTCGGCAGTCGTGACCAATCCGATCGCGAAATCGGTGCTCTATCAATCCGGCTTCAAGTTTCCCGGCCATACGGAATTTCTTGCCGATCTTGCGGCGAAGGCAACGAAGCGCTCCTTCCTTCCGGTGATGATGCTTGCGGGCCCGAAACTGCGCGCCATCCCTGTGACCATCCATATTCCGCTCAAGGACGTCCCGGCGGCGCTGACGGAAGATCTGATCGTCGAGACCTGCCGCGTCACCAATGACGATCTCAGGAACCGCTTCGGCATAGCCAAGCCGCGCATTGCGGTGGCAGGCATCAACCCGCATGCGGGCGAAGACGGCGCGATCGGCCGCGAGGATCAGGAGATCATCCATCCCGCCATCGTCAGGCTGCGCGAAGAGGGCCTGCATGTGTTCGGGCCGCTGCCGGCAGACACGATGTTCCATGATGAAGCGCGCGCCCGTTATGACGTCGCGATCTGCATGTATCACGATCAGGCGCTGATCCCGGCCAAGGCGCTCGGCTTTGACACATCCGTCAATGTCACGCTTGGCCTGCCCTTCATCCGCACATCGCCCGATCACGGCACCGCCTTCGGCATTGCCGGTCAGGGCGTGGCACGCGAGACGAGCCTTGTCGAAGCGCTGAAGCTTGCAGCACAACTGGCGGCGAACAAGGAAGCAGCCACCCCAGCATTCGGTGTAACCGTCTGATGGCAACGCTCGACGGTCTTCCTCCGCTTCGCGACGTCATCCAGCGCCATGGCCTGGATGCAAAGAAGTCGCTCGGCCAGAACTTTCTCTTCGACCTGAACCTCACCCAGAAGATCGCCCGTTCGGCAGGTTCGCTCGAAGGCGTGACCGTGTTCGAAGTCGGCCCGGGTCCGGGCGGTCTCACACGCTCCATCCTGGCACTCGGCGCCAAGAAGGTGATTGCTGTCGAGCGCGATGCGCGGGCACTGCCGGTGCTTGCCGAAGTGTCGGATTATTATCCCGGCCGGCTGGAAGTCATCGAGGGCGACGCGCTGCAGACCGATTTCGCTGCTCTCGCTGCGGAAAAAGCCGAGGGCGGGCCGGTGAAGATCATCGCCAACCTGCCCTATAATGTCGGCACGCAACTGCTGCTCAACTGGCTGCTTCCGGCAGATGGAAAATGGCCTCCCTTCTGGGAAAGCCTGACGCTGATGTTCCAGAAGGAAGTGGGATTGCGGATCGTCGCCGACGAAGAGGACGATCATTACGGCCGGCTCGGCGTCATCTGCGGCTGGAGGACCGATTCCCATATGGTGTTCGACGTACCGCCGCAGGCCTTTTCGCCACCGCCGAAGGTGACGTCCACCGTCGTCCACCTGACGCCAAAGGCCAATCCCCTGCCCTGTGACGTCAACAAACTCGAACGCATCACCCAGGCCGCCTTCGGCCAGCGCCGCAAGATGCTGCGACAGAGCCTCAAGCCGGTCGGCGGTGAAGTCCTGCTCAACAAGGTGGGCATCGATCCGCAACGCCGCGCCGAGACGCTTTCGGTCGCGGAATTCGTGGCTCTGGCCAACGCGCTTTAAGGCGCGTCGGCCGGGACGCTCATCGCCTCGTCAGCTCATGATGCCTTGCGTTCCCAGCTGACGAAGGGATCTGGCAGGTTCGTCCAGCGTTCGGGCGTGAAAGCCGGCGTATCGACCAGACAGCTATCCAGTTCCGCCCGGATTCTTTGCTCGTCCATCGGATCGGCACCGATGAAAACGATTTCCTGCCGCCGATCACCCCAGACGGGATCCAGATAGGGTTTCATCATCTGGGCAAATTCCGGTGTCTGCGGCCAGCGTTGCTTTGGCACGGCCGACCACCACAGCCCCATCCGGCCCGTGCGCACCAACGCCCCCGCCTGGCTGATCTCGCCAACGAAATGCGGCCGCGTCGCGAGCCAGAAAAAGCCCTTGGCACGCACCACACCCGGCCATGACCTGTCGATGAAATGCTGGAATTTTGCCGGATCGAAGGGCTGGCGGGCGCGGTAGACGAAGGAGCGGATACCGTATTCCTCCGTTTCCGGCACATGATCCTTGAAGCCGTGCAGTTCCTTGAACCAGAGCGGATGCTGTTCCGCCTTTTCGATATCGAAACGGCCGGTCCCCAGCACTTGCTTCAAATCGACCTGGCCGAAATCCGTTTCGATCAGCTTCGCATCCGGGTTGAGCGCCACGATGATTTTTCGCGCGGCGTCGCGCTCCTCGGGTGTCGCCGTTGCGATCTTGTTCAAGACCACCACATCGGCGAATTCGATCTGCTCGACCAGCAGATCGACGATCGTGCGATCATCCCCCTCGCCTGCGGTCTCGCCGCGATCGGCAAGAAAGTCGGCTGAACCGTAATCATTCAGAAGATTGGCGGCATCGACGACGGTCACCATCGTGTCCAGCCTCGATATGTCCGACAGGCTGTGGCCGTCCTCGTCGCGAAAATCGAAGGTCGTGGCGACGGGTAGCGGCTCGGCAATGCCGGTCGATTCGATCAGGAGGTAATCGAAACGGCCCTGTTCCGCGAGCGCGCGCACCTCTTTCAGGAGATCGTCGCGCAAAGTGCAGCAGATGCAGCCATTGGTCATCTCCACCAGCTGTTCCTCGGTGCGCGACAGATTGGCGCCCCCATCACGCACGAGGGCCGCGTCGATATTCACCTCGCTCATGTCGTTGACGATCAGGGCGACGCGCAGCCCTTGCCTGTTGGCGAGAATATGGTTGAGCATGGTGGTTTTGCCGGCTCCGAGAAAGCCGGAAAGCACGGTTACGGGAAGCTTGTTTTTCATTACACAGGTCCATTGCGATAGTCGTAACGTTATACTATTACGTCAACATGTGATTGAGGCGCTGTCAAGCCGTCGCGGTGGAGGCGGCCTCATCACGCAAGTTCACTGGACAAGCTTTGGCGCGTCTCCTATCAAGGACACGCTACGGTTCTGCATTCGCAGATGAAAAGGGAACGCGGTGAAGTCTTTGGACCGAGCCCGCGACTGCCCTCGCAACTGTAAGCGGTGAGCCTTTCGTCACAGCCACTGGTCATTGGACCGGGAAGGAGACGCAAGGGCGTTGGAGCCGCGAGTCAGGAGACCTGCCGTCAGCTTGAGGCCTAACCAATACCGGACGAGGTGTTCCGGCAGGGAGACTGTTATGACGCAAGCGACCCCGTCGCCCGCCATTTTGATACAGGCTGCAATCGCGGTCCTGCATCGTCCTGCCTTTCATCCCGGCAAAGCCATTTCTTTCGAAAGGACAGGACATGAAACTCGGCTTGATCGCCGCACTTCTTGCGGTCTCCACCGCCGCACTTCCCGCAACGGCATTCGCAGCCTCGACCAGCTATCCGCTGACGGTTGAAAACTGCGGACAGAAGGTGACCTTCGACAAGGCGCCGGCGAAGATCGCCTCCATCGGTCAGGGCATGACCGAGGTGCTCTATTCGCTCGGACTGGCGGACAAGGTCGCCGGCACGGCCGTCTGGGTCGGCCCCGTGCTGCCGCAATATGCCGAGGCGAATGCGAAGATCAAACGGCTTGCCGACAATGATCCGAGTTTCGAGTCGATCGTCGGGCTCGAGCCGGACCTGGTTGCCGCCGAATTCGAGTGGCATGTCGGCGAGATGGGCTCCGTCGCCAAGCGCGAACAGTTCTCGGATATCGGCGTCAACACCTATATCTCGCCGGCCGATTGCGTCGCCAAGACCAATGTCGATGGCGGCGATGGCGTGCGCAAGGAACTGTTCACGATGGACCTGATCTATCAGGAGATCGCCGAGCTTGCCGAAATCTTCGACATCCAGGATCGCGGGACCAAGCTGATCGCCGACATCAAGGCGCGTGAAGCCGCCGCCGTCGCCTCGATCAAGGGCGCGGAAGCGAAGAACATGCCGATCGTCTTCTGGTTCTCCAGCAAGGAAACCAAGGGCGATGCCTTCATTGCCGGCAAGAACAGCGCACCGGCCTATATCCTGAAGACACTCGGCGCGACGAATGTCGTGACGACGGAAGAGGAATGGCCGCTGGTCGGCTGGGAAACGATTGCGCAGGCCAACCCAGCCGTAATCGTCATCGCCACCATGGACCGTCGCCGTTATGCCGCCGACGATCCGGCGGTCAAAACCTCCTTCCTCGAAAATGATCCGGTCGTCAGCCAGCTCGACGCGGTCAAGAACAAGCGCTTCGTGATGATGGACGCGCAGTCGATGAACCCGACGATCCGCACGATCGACGGCATCGAGACACTGGCTGAGGGCATCCGCTCCTTCGGACTTGCGAACTAGGTCGTGCCGCCTGCACCGCCCGCCACATGGCCGGGCGGTGTCTCTCCGGCATCTCATCCATCATCCGAAAGGACAGGACATGAAATACGGCCTGATCGCCGCTCTTCTTGCGCTTCCCCTCACCGCCTTGCCATCCATCGCGCTCGCCGCCCCGACCAGCTACCCGCTGACGATCGAAAATTGTGGTTCGAATGTCGTCATCGAAAAAGCCCCGCAACGTGCCGTAGGTCTCGGCCAGAACAGCAGCGAGATCCTGCTGATGCTGGGTCTTGCCGACCGCATGGCCGGCAGCGCCATCTGGGTGTCGCCGGTTCTGCCGGAGCTTGCCGGCGACAATGAAAAGGTGCATCGCATCGCCGCCAACACGCCGAATTTCGAGGCTGTCGTGGCACGCGAACCGGATTTCATCGCGGCTCAGTTCCTCACTTCTGTCGGACCGCAGGGACGTGTTGGAACACGCCAGCAGTTTTCCGATCTCGGTGTGCCGAGCTATGTCTCGCCGACCGATTGCGTTGTAACCGACAACAGCGTTTCCGACGGCAGCCGAAAGAAGATGTTCTCGATGGACCTTCTCTATCAGGAGATCGACGAACTTTCGCGCGTCTTCGACGTGGCGGAGCGCGGCGAAAAGCTGATCGCGGAGATCAAGGCCCGCGAAGCGGCTGTGCGCACCCGTGTCGCCGACAAGGCGAAAAATGTCAGCCTCGCCTACTGGTTCTCGTCGCCGGAGGTGGCAGGCGATGCCTGGATGGCCGGCAAGAACGGCGCTTCCGGTTACATCACGCAAGTGCTTGGCGCCAAGAACATCATCGCTTCCGAACAGGAATGGCCGCTGGTCGGCTGGGAAGCGATTGCGGCGGACGATCCGACAGTCATCGTCATCGGCACGATGGACCGGCGCACACAAGGTGCAGACGATCCGGCGGTGAAGAAGAAATTCCTTGCCACTGATCCCGTCGTCAGCAAGCTCGAAGCCGTCGAAAAAGGCCATATCGTCGAAATGGACGCACAGGCAATGAACCCGACAATCCGCACGATCACCGGCTTGGAGACCGTTGCCGCGTCCCTCGAACGTTTTGGATTGTTGAAGTGACCCCATCCCGCATCAGGCTCTGGGCCGCCGGCAGTGCCGGCGTCCTTCTCGTGCTTGTCGCACTCCTCGTCGCCATGACGGCGGGTGTAGCGATCGGTGAGATGACCATTCCGATGGAAACGACGGTTGCGGCTGTCACCAACCGTCTCGGCCTCACCGCCATCCCGGTGCCGCGCATTCAGGAAGCAGTGATCTGGGATTATCGCCTGTCGCGCTCGCTGGTTGCCGCCTTCTGCGGTGCAGGACTGGCGCTTTCCGGCGCGATCCTGCAGTCGCTACTGCGCAATCCGCTGGCTGAACCTTACGTGCTCGGCATATCGGCAGGCGCCTCGACAGGTGCCGTCTCGGTCATGCTGCTCGGTTTTGGTGCCGGCGCGATCTCGCTGTCGGCCGGAGCTTTCGCCGGTGCGCTTCTCGCCTTCGCCTTCGTCGTGATGCTCGCCAGCGGGCGGCAGACGGCGGATCGCACGATCCTTGCCGGTGTCGCCGCCTCGCAGCTTTTCAATGCGCTGACATCCTATATTGTCTCGACCTCAGCCAATGCCGAGCAGGCGCGCAGCGTGATGTTCTGGCTGCTTGGCAGTTTCGCCGGTGTGCGCTGGCCGGATGTGGCGCTTTCCGCCTCCGTCGTCAGCATAGGCCTCATCGTCTGCATCTGGCATTCGCGCGCACTCGACGCCTTTACCTTCGGCGAGGACGCGGCCCGTTCTCTCGGCATCGCCGTGCAGCGCGTGCGCGTCGTATTGCTTCTCGTCACGGCGCTGATGACCGCCACCATGGTCAGCATGGTCGGCGCGATCGGTTTCGTCGGCCTGGTCATCCCGCATGCCGCGCGCTTCATCGTCGGGCCGGGACATATGCGGTTGCTGCCCGCCTGTGCACTCGTCGGTGCGCTGTTCATGGTGGTTGCCGATATCGTCTCGCGCATCATCATCGCGCCGCAGGTGCTTCCCATCGGCGTCGTTACGGCGCTGGTCGGCGTGCCGTTCTTCTCGGTGATACTCTACCGGGCAAGGAGGGCCGCATGACGCTTTCTGCAAATGCCGTCCGCTGGTTCGCCGGCCGCAAGGTCATCGTCGATGGCGTTTCCGTGTCGGTGGAGCCGGGCCAGACGCTCGGACTGATCGGCCCGAACGGATCGGGCAAATCGTCACTCATTCGCCTGCTGGCCGGCCTCAGAGCACCCGCCGAAGGTGATGTCCTGCTCGACAGCCGCAAAATCTCCGGTTTCGGCCGCCGCGAACTCGCCCGCCGCGTTGCCGTCGTCGAACAGCATTCGATGACCGAGGCGAATGTCACGGTGCTCGACGTGGTAAAGCTCGGGCGCACGCCACATCGTTCCGCCCTTTCTCCCTGGACCAGCGCCGACGACGAGATCGTCGAGGATGCACTTGTCCGCGTAGGCCTCACCGATCGTCGCGACCAATTCTGGCATACGCTGTCGGGTGGCGAGCGGCAGCGGGTTCAGCTTGCCCGGGCGCTGGCGCAATCGCCTTCCGTCCTTATCCTCGATGAGCCGACCAATCATCTCGACATCCAGCACCAGATCGACATCCTGCGGCTGGTCGAGGATCTGTCAGTGACGACGGTGGTGGCCATCCATGATCTCAACCTTGCGGCCCGTTTCTGCGACCGCATCGCCGTGCTCTCGCAAGGCAAACTCGTGACCTGCGGCACGCCCGCGGAAATCCTCACCGAAGAAATGATCGCCGAGGTGTTCGGGGTCGAGGCGCATGTCTCCACCTCGGCCCATCACGGCCGTCTCCATATCCAATTCCTGATGTGAGGCACGACTGATGCAGAACTGGTCCCTCAAGGACGATATCCGCGATTACTGGAGCGCACGGGCGCAGACCTATGACGCAAGCCCTGGCCATGGCATCGCCAGACATGCGGAGATCGAAGCCTGGGGTCGCCTGATCCGTCGCCATCTCGGTGCTGGCGAGGGCCGGAAGGCCCTCGACCTGGCCTGCGGCACTGGGGTGATGACGATGCTCATGCATGGCCTCGGCTTCGAAGTGACAGGACTGGATTTTACCGAGCCGATGATGGCCCGCGCCAGACGCAAGTCAGACGAGGCAAAGGCCTCGATCCGATTCCTGACCCGTGATGCGGAAGAAACGATGGAACCCGACGAGACATACGACGTCATCATCGCCCGCCATCTCGTCTGGACACTCACCGATCCCGACAAGGCATTCGCCGACTGGCTGCGGATTCTCAAGCCCGGCGGCCGCCTGCTGATCATCGACGGTGATTTCGTCCGCAAGCACTGGCTGGAGAAATTGCTGCCCCTGCTCGACCGTCTGCTCGGCAAACAGCAGGATGGTCACAGCCTGTTGACGCCGGAACAGTGGCAGCATCACGAGCGGATCATCAGCCAGGTGCATTTCAAGAATGGCATCCGGGCGGAAGAGACCGTGAGGTTTTTCGAAGGTGCAGGCTTTGGCGCGCTGAAGATCGATACGCAGCTGGAAGACATCCGCAAGGCGCGTGATATCCGGCTGCTTTCGCGTAAAGGCCTTACCTCGACGCTTCAGCACCGTTTTGCGATTTCAGGCAGTAAACCGTAAGCGGATCAGAGCTGCGGTTCTTCGGTCAGAAGCGTACCGATAAAGTCGAACAAGCCATGTCGGCGGTCGCGGCGGACACGCTCGGCATTGACGATGCAATTGACGTTGCGGAAGGCCTCGTCAAGGTCGTCGTTGACGATGACATAGTCATATTCGCGCCAGTGCTCGATCTCCGAACGTGAATTGAGCAGCCTGGTGCGGATTACCTCTTCACTGTCTTCCGCGCGCCGATGCAGGCGGGACTGAAGCTCGGTCATGGTCGGCGGCAGGACGAAGATCGAGACGATGTCGGCCTTCATCTTCTCCTGGAGCTGCAAGGCTCCCTGCCAGTCGATGTCGAACAGCATGTCGCGACCGTCGGCCATAGCCGCCTCGACCGGGTCGCGCGGCGTGCCGTAGAAATTGCCGTGGACTTCCGCCCATTCCAGAAGCTCGCCGCTGTCGCGCATACGCTCGAACTGGGAAATGGTGATGAAGTGGTAATGTTTTCCGGCAATTTCGCTCGGACGCCGCTGGCGTGTCGTCACGCTGACGGAGATTTCCAGATTGGCGTCGTTTTCCAGAAGATTGCGGGCAATCGTGGACTTGCCGGCACCGGAAGGAGACGAGAGCACCAGCATCAACCCGCGACGGGCAATGCTGCTTTGCGTCTTGGCGGGCTGGTTGGATGGTACCGGGCTCATCTTCTACTCCAGATTCTGGACCTGTTCGCGGAACTGGTCGATCACGACTTTCAGTTCGATGCCTGCAGCCGTTACAGCAGCGGAATTGGATTTGGAACAGATGGTATTCGATTCCCGGTTAAATTCCTGTGCAAGGAAGTCGAGCTTGCGACCAATCGGCCCGCCTTTTTCCAGAAGCTCGCCGACCGCAGCCACATGGCCCTTGAGCCGGTCGATCTCTTCGCGCAGGTCAGCCTTGGTCGCAAGCAGGGCGACTTCGGCATAAAGCCGGTCACGCTCCAGCCCCGCCTTGTCCTGCATGAGCTGGTCGAGCTGCTGGTTCAGCCGACGTGAAATTTCTTCCGGCGAACGGGACGGATCGGTCTCGACGATATGCGTCAGTTCCGCGATACGGGCGACATGGGCGGCCAATACTCCACGGAGTGCCGCACCTTCCGTCTCACGCATGCGTTTCAGGTTGGCAAGAGCCGTGGTGAGGCCGGAGAGGATTGCTGCGTCGCGGGCGAGAAGCGCATCCTCGCCATCCTCCTGCTCGCGGATATCGACGAGGCCGCGGATCGAGATCAGCGTGTCGAGGCGCAGCGGCGACGGGTCGATGACGTCCTTCAGTTCCTCGCGCAGGGCGAGCACGGCGGACAGCGCGTCACGATTGACCACCGCTTCCATGCGGGTCTCATCGACAGAGATCGACAGGGATGCCTGGATATTACCGCGGGAAAAAGCCTCGCCCATCATACGGCGCGTATCGGGTTCCAGTCGCTCCAGCCCCGGCGGCAGGCGAAGCCTGGCGTCGAGACCCTTGCCGTTGACGGAGCGTAGTTCCCAAACGAAGCGGCTACGCCCGCTGACCCCTTCGCTGCGCGCAAAACCGGTCATCGACTGCAATGTCATTCAATTCACTCCAAATGCGGGCCACCGGCCTTGAGGGCCGGCGGCAACCACGTCAATTCGCAGGCCTCTCGGCGTCTGCGCCATCCGGCTGGCCATCGACAACTTCTTCCGCCGCGTTTGCGGCAGCGGTTCCGGCCTTGCGTTCGGCTTCGATCCTGCGCCAGCGACGGACATTGGCGTTATGGTCCTCGAGCGTCGGCGCAAAGACGTGGCCGCCGGTGCCGTCGGCGACGAAATAGAGGTCCTTGGTGCGCCACGGATTGGCGACCGCTTCCAGCGCCGCACGGCCCGGATTGGAAATCGGCGTCGGCGGCAGGCCCTTGATCTTGTAGGTGTTGTAGGGCGTTTCCTTCTGCAGGTCGGACCTGTAGATCGGGCGGTCCGACGGCTTACCGTCACCACCGAAGATGCCATAGATGATCGTCGGGTCGGACTGCAGGCGCATGCCCTTCTGCAGACGGTTGTAGAAGACCGAGGCGACATGGGCGCGCTCGTCGTCCTTGCCTGTCTCGCGCTCGACGATCGAGGCCAGAACGACAAATTCTTCCTTGGTCTTGATCGGCAGGTCGGGGTCGCGGCGCTCCCAGATCTGATCGATCAGCTTCTGCTGGGCCGCATGCATCTGCGACAGGATTTCGGCACGGTTGGTGCCGCGCGAGAACTTGTAGGTATCCGGACGCAGGCTGCCCTCGCCCGGCAGATCGGTCGGCAGGTCGCCTTCCAGGATCGTGTCTTCCCTCAACCGCAGCGCCATCTGGCGGACGGTCAGGCCTTCCGGCATGGAGATCGAATAAAGGATGGACTTGCCGGATTCCAGCAGATCGGCGATCTCCTGCATCGTGGCATGCGCCTTGATCTCGTATTCGCCGGCCTTGAGGCTGCGGCGATTTTCGGCAGAACCGGCATAACCGAGATTGACCGAGGTGACATAACGGAAGACCCGCGCATCCTCGATGATCTCGTTGCGCTCGAGGCTGGATGCGATCTCGGCGATACCCGCACCTTCGCGCACGACGAAATTGGTGTTGGCCTGAAGCGGGCCCTGGCCGTGATAGGCCGACAGCGCATAATAGAAGATCGCAGCGCCGGCGAGGCACACGAGCACGAGCATCGTCATCACGAAATTGAAGAAGATGATGACCTGGCTGCGCGCCTTCTTGGAGCGGCGCGGCGGATCCGGCACGCGTTCCGGCTTCAGGGCTTCGTTCGGTGATTTCGGAATGATCGGGCCGCGGCTGCTGCCGTTGTTGGCTGCGTTGCCACCAGCATTGCCACCGCCGGGGGGAAGCTCGCTACCATTATCGGAATTGCTCAACCGCACCCCCACATTTGCACTAGATGGAATCATTGCCCGCTGTTTGGCCAAGCAATACGGCAAAAAGCAGGTTCAGAATATGGTGTCGGCCGGACAGAAACGCCCAGCCGACGATGGAGGCGATCACAATTACGCGTCGTAACGCTTCAGGACCAGCGACGCATTGGTGCCGCCGAAGCCGAAGGAGTTCGACAGGGCAACATTGACGTCGCGCTTGCGTGCCTGATGCGGCACGAGATCGATCGCGGTCTCGACGTCTGGATTGTCGAGATTGAGGGTCGGCGGCACGATATTGTCGCGGATCGCAAGCGTCGCGAAGATCGCTTCGACGGCACCGGCGGCACCGAGAAGGTGACCGATCGCCGACTTGGTCGACGACATGGAGACCTTCGAGGCCGCATTGCCGACCAGACGCTCGACGGCGCCGAGTTCGATCGTGTCGGCCATGGTCGAGGTGCCATGGGCGTTGATGTAGTCGATGTCGGATGCCGACAGACCGGCGCGCTTCAGCGCCATGGTCATGCAGCGGAAGGCGCCATCGCCATCTTCCGACGGTGCGGTGATGTGATAGGCGTCGCCCGACAGACCGTAACCGACGACTTCGGCATAGATCTTGGCGCCGCGCGCCTTGGCGTGTTCCAGCTCTTCCAGAACCACGACGCCGGCGCCCTCGCCCATGACGAAACCGTCGCGGTCGCGATCATAAGGACGCGATGCCTTCTGCGGATCGTCGTTATGCTGGGTGGACAGCGCCTTGCAGGCGGCAAAGCCGGCGAGACCGATGCGGCTGACCGGCGATTCGGCACCACCGGCAACCATGACGTCGGCATCGCCGAACATGATCAGCCGGGCTGCATCGCCAATCGCGTGCGCGCCGGTGGAACAAGCCGTGACGACGGCATGGTTGGGGCCGCGCAGCTTGTGCTTGATCGACACCTGTCCGGAAACGAGGTTGATTAGACGGCCGGGAATGAAGAAGGGAGAAATACGGCGCGGTCCTTTGTCGCGGAGCGTGTGGCCCGCCTCGACAATGCCTTCGAGACCGCCAATGCCGGAGCCGATCAGCACGCCGGTCATGATCTGGTCTTCATCGGTCTCAGGGTGCCAGCCGGCATCTGCCAGTGCCATGTCGGCGGCGGCCATGCCGTAAAGAATGTAGGGATCGACCTTGCGCTGTTCTTTCGGTTCCATCCATTGATCGGCATTGAATGTGCCGTCGGAACCATCGCCGACCGGGATACGGCAGGCAATCTTTGCCGGTAGATCGTCGACTTCGAATTCGGTGACCAGTCTTGCACCGCTCTGGCCGGCGAGAATACGCTGCCAGGTAACTTCCGTTCCGCATCCAAGCGGTGATACCATGCCGGTACCGGTGATAACGACACGCCTCATCGCCAGCGCCCCACCCCGTATTTCATGATCCATTTGCTGAAACGGCCCGAACTAGCGGGCCGTCGTGAGAGATCGACGCCTGCGAAAACGCAGGCGATCGTCCCGAATATGCGTCGATTAGGCCTGGGCCTTTTCGATGAACTTGACAGCGTCGCCGACGGTCAGGATCGAGTCAGCAGCGTCGTCCGGGATTTCAACGCCGAATTCTTCTTCGAACGCCATGACCAGTTCGACGGTGTCGAGCGAATCCGCACCCAGATCGTCGATGAAGCTTGCGCCTTCGACAACCTTGTCGGCATCAACGCCGAGGTGATCAATAACAATTTTCTTAACGCGTTCTGCGATATCGCTCATGTCGGTTTCCTCGACCTTTATCTTTCACCGGATGCCGATCTGGCATCCTCGTCCTGTTAAACCTTCAACTGCACCTTTCGGGTGCCGATGTCGGCAAACCCCGCCACCCCTTTTCCGGTTCCGTAACGCATTGCTCACGCAATGTGACGACCTGAATTTCAGGGTGACTTTTTCACAGTCATGGCCCGATTAACACGGTTTGACTGTTCCGAAAAGCCAGAATTTGTTCCATCCCACAGCGCAGAACCCTTGTTCTCCACTGGTTTTACGAACAAAGCCCGGCAATCAGATCATTGCCATGCCACCATTAACGTGCAGCGTCTGCCCGGTGACGTAGCCTGCCTCGTCCGAAGCGAGGTAAAGAACGGCGGCTGCGATGTCCGATCCGGCGCCCATGCGCTTCATCGGGATCGCACCCATGATGGCTTCCTTCTGCTTGTCGTTCAGCTTGCCGGTCATGGCGCTTTCGATGAAGCCCGGAGCCACGCAGTTGACCGTGACGTTACGCGTCGCGATCTCTTGGGCGAGCGACTTGGAGAAGCCGATCATGCCGGCCTTGGAAGCGCAATAGTTGGCCTGGCCCGGATTGCCGGTGACGCCGACGATCGAGGTGATGTTGATGATGCGGCCATGGCGGCGGCGCATCATCGGATGGGTCAGCTCGCGGGTCAGGCGGAAAACGGAGGTCAGGTTGACTTCCAGAACCGCATCCCAGTCTTCGTCCGACATGCGCACGAAAAGACCGTCCTTGGTGATGCCGGCATTGTTGACGAGAATGTCGATACCGCCGAGTTCGGCTTCTGCCTTTTCGCCGAGCGCCTTGACTTCGGCGCGGTCGGAGAGGTTTGCCGGGAAAATGTGGACGCGTTCGCCGAGTTCGGCGGCCAGCGCTTCGAGCTTTTCGACACGCGTGCCGTGCAGGCCGACAATGGCGCCCTGCTTATGGAGAAGGCGGGCGATTTCTTCGCCGAGACCACCGGTTGCGCCGGTAACGAGAGCCTTACGGCCGGTCAGATCGAACATGTTAAAATCCTTTTCTTCAGCCGAGAATGGCAGCGATTGCCGCGTCGATATCGGCCGGGGTGTTGACGGCTACGCCGGAAATATTCTTGTCGATGCGGCGGGCAAGCCCTGTCAGCACCTTGCCTGAGCCGATTTCATAAAGCGTGGTCACGCCGTTTGCGCCGAACCATTCGACTGTTTCGCGCCAGCGGACCTGACCGGTGACCTGGGTGACCAGCAGCTGGGCGATTTCGTCGGCATCGGTAACCGGGGCTGCACGCACATTGGCGACGACCGGCACGACCGGGCTGTTCTTTTCCACCTTGGCCAGCGCATGACGCATGGCGTCGGCGGCAGGCGCCATCAGGTCGGAGTGGAAGGGCGCGGAGACCGGCAGCATGATGGCGCGCTTGGCGCCCTTTTCGGTGGCGAGCGCCGCAGCCTTTTCAACGGCAGCCTTGGAACCGGAGATGACCAGCTGGCCGCCACCATTGTCGTTGGCGATCTGGCAGACGCCCTCAGCCTTTGCCTCAGTGCAGATGGCGTCGACGTCACCGTGCTCCAGGCCGATGATCGCCGCCATGGCACCCTGGCCGACCGGAACCGCCGACTGCATGGCGTCGCCACGGATGCGCAGAAGCTTTGCCGTATCCGACAGCGAGAAGGTGCCGGCGGCGCAGAGAGCGGAATATTCGCCGAGCGAATGGCCGGCGACATAGGCGACCTTTTCGGCAAGGTTCAGACCGCGCGCTTCGAGAACACGCATCGTGGCGATCGAAACGGCCATCAGCGCCGGCTGGGCGTTGGCCGTCAGCGTCAGCGTGTCTTCCGGCCCGTTCCACATGATGTCGGAGAGTTTCTGGCCGAGCGCCTCGTCGACTTCCTCGAAGACCGCACGGGCTTCCGGAAAAGCGTCGGCAAGGTCCTTGCCCATGCCGACAGCCTGGCTGCCCTGGCCGGGAAATGTGAATGCGATGTTGCTCATGGGGGTCGTTTCCTTTCCCTGATTTTGCCTCTCCATTCACATTCCGGCCTTGCAAGTCAAGGGTTTCGGGGTTTCGCGCCCGCTTTACCCCCTGCTAACGGATCATTCAGCCACCCGAAACAAGCCCGATCACCTCGTTGACGCAGAGCACGACGAAGAGAAGGGCAGATGCGCCGAGCAGACCATTGGACAGCCAGCCATTGCGCCATTCCTTCGGCACGCGCGAGGAATTCAGAAGCCAGATGAGTGTGATCGCCAGGAAGGGCATGAAGAATGCCCCGAGCGCGCCATAGATGATGACCAGCGTGAACGGGCGGCCGAACCACAAAAGCGCCATCGGCGGAATGGTGAGCCAGAAGAGGTAGAACTTGAAGGCCGGCGTCTTTTCCAAACCTTCGCGCGAACCGCTCGTGCCGCCCCGCACCGTGCGGACGAAATCGGCGAACAGCAGCGAAACGCCATGCCAGACACCGAGGATCGAGGAAATGGTGGTGGCGAAAAAGCCGACCAGGAAGGCTTTGGCAACGAACGGGCCGAAACGATCCTGCAGAACCTTGTCGAGATCGAGCAGGCCGCGATCACCAGTCGAAAGAGCGATCTGCGCGGTATAAAGCAGCTCTGCGCCGACAATCAGCATGGCGATGACGAAAATGCCGGTCATGATGTAGGCGACCCGGTTATCGAGGCGCATAACGCCCATCCAGGCGGGGGTGCGCCAGCCCTTGGCGTTCACCCAATAGCCGTAGGAGGCCATGGTGATGGTGCCGCCGACGCCGCCGATCAGGCCAAGCGTGTAGATGGCCGATCCTTCGGGGATGGTGGGGACAAGGCCGGTAAGCGCCGCACCGACATCCGGCACGACGAGGATGGCGATGCCGACGACGATGACGAACATGATGGCAATGAAGATCTTCATGACGTTCTCGAAGACTTCATACCGGTTGAAGGCGACGAAGGCGGCGCAGATCAGACCGGACAGCATCGCCCACGCCCAGAGCGGCAGGAAGGGAAAGAGGGCTGCAAGCGGCAGCGCCGTCGCGCTCATCGCGGTCGCGCCATACACAAAACCCCAGATCATGATGTAGATGCCGAAATACCAGCTCGTCCACTTGCCGAGCGACTTCCAGCCGTCGAGCATGGTTGAGCCAGTGGCCAGATGATAGCGGGCGGAACCTTCAGCGAGTGCGATCTTGACGATGCAGCCGATCACCGCCGCCCACAACAATGCGTAGCCGAAACGGGAACCGGCAATCAGCGTGGCAACCAGATCACCGGCACCGACGCCAGTGACGGCCACCACGATGCCGGGGCCGATGAGTTTCCAGCGTCCCGTCTTCGGCGGGTCGCCGGCATCGGAAAAACCACGTTCATCAAATTGCGCAGCGTTGTCGGCCATCCAGTCCTCCGAAAATTTATTCTATTCACGCTCGGTTTTCCAAGCCGAGACGCGCCACTTCAGGATGAATTAGAACTTTTTCCGCATTTTCGACCCCGCCGACATAAAGTTTTCGCGAAGTGGCCGTCAAACGGCTTCATTCCTCACTTGCGAAACAGCAAATCCCGCTTAAGTTCGCAGTCTTCAAAGACGGGACGATTTTTCCATGAAATTCAACAGACTCGGCCGGACGGACCTCTCCGTTTCGGAAATCTGCCTCGGCACGATGACCTGGGGCACCCAGAACAGTGAAGCAGAAGCACACGCGCAAATGGATTATGCCGTCGAGAACGGCGTCAACTTTTTCGACACGGCAGAGCTTTATCCGACCACGCCTGTGAGCGCCGAGACCTACGGCCGCACGGAAGAGTATATCGGCACATGGCTGAAGAAGAGCGGCAGACGCGACGATATCGTGCTTGCCACCAAGATCGCCGGTGCGGGCCGCCCGCATATCCGCCAAGGCCGGCCGATCGAGGCGGCCACCATTCGCGAGGCGGTCGATGCCAGCCTGAAGCGGCTGCAGACCGACCATATCGATCTCTATCAGATCCACTGGCCGAACCGCAGCCATTACCATTTCCGCAATTCCTGGGATTTCGACGCCACGACGCAGGACCGCGAAAAGTCCGTCGCCGACATTCTGGAAAAGCTGCAGACGCTGGACGATCTGGTGAAGGCCGGGAAGATCCGCGCCATCGGGCTGTCCAACGAGACCGCCTGGGGCACGATGCAATATCTTCGCCTGGCCGAGGAGAAGGCGCTGCCGCGCGTCGCCTCGATCCAAAACGAATACAATCTTCTTTATCGCACGTTCGATCTCGATCTCGCCGAAGTCGCCCATCACGGCGATGTCGGCCTGATGGCCTATTCGCCGTTGGCGGCGGGCTTGCTCACCGGCAAATACCTGAATGGCGCAAGGCCTGCCGGTTCGCGTGCGACAATCAACGAGGATCTCGGCGGCCGCCTGCAGCCCAAGCAGGAACCGGCGGTGAAATCCTATCTCGAGGTTGCCGCAAAACACGGGCTCGACCTCGCACAGATGGCGCTCGCCTTCTGCCTTGCACGCCCCTTCATGGCCTCCGTCATCATCGGCGCCACGTCGATGGAACAGTTGAAGACGGATATCGGCGCCGCCAGCCTGACGCTCTCGGACGAGGTGACAGCCGATATCGCCGAGGTTCACCGGCATTACCCGATGCCTATCTGATTGATGCTTGCAGCAGAACGCCTTGGTCTTGTCCAAGGCGTTCCGCTTTGCTGATCACAGCGCGTCAGGCCACCATGGCCGGAGCCACGAACTTTCCTGATGATTGCAGAAAGCTGATCGACGGTGCGAAGAAATAGTCACCTCCCATCAGCGTCACGCTCTGCTGGAAGTCGAAGGTCGCCATTCTGGAGGGATTGGACCAGGCATCCTCCCATGCATTGTGAGCAGCAGGCGGCGGGTTTTTCGGCTGCCCGATGACCACATCTATTCCGATATCGGCATCCGGAAAGTTCGGATTATTGGCCCAGGCGCTTTGGGTGAACTCGAACTGTTCGTTGATGTCGGACATGTAGGCCATGAAAAGCAGGCCGACATTCTTTTCCGGCTCGTCCGAAAAATCGGACTTACGTTCGCCATAGGTAATTCCACGGCGAGCCATGATGCGTGACCGCTCCGACATATCGCCCGGCGTACGCGGATTGGTTTTCCTGACATGGGCACGAAACGGACACTTCGAACCATGACTGCCCGTATAGTCGAAGTCGTTCGTCGGAACACCTGCCAATGGCGCCTGTGACAAGGCTATGGGCGTGCCATCCTCGAAACGACCGACCACAAGAGCGCCGGCACGTTCCTGCTCCGGCCCTGCAAGCCCGAGAGCATTTGCCAGCTGATCCTCCTGATGCTTGAATTTCTTCACATTCTGCTCAAGCTTGCGATAGACAAAATAACTGCCGCAGGAAAAGGTCGTCGGATTGCCCGGATCAGGCACGATGAACTGCGACGGCTTAAAAGTCTCGTCCCACGCACCCAGCGGATGCGGCAGGTCCTCGGCCAGGAACAAGGGCTGACTGACGCCATCGACATAACCGAAATGCTCGATCCCCTCGCCTTTCGGACTACCGGCCGGCTGATTGCGTCTTTGCGCCAGGCCGGTATCGAAGCCCAGCACCGTTGCACCATGCTTGGCAAAGACCCGCCTCAAGGCACCGGCACTGTTGCCGACCAGTGCCGCGTCATCATCTGCCACAAGCACCATGGCATCCGGCGCATCCTTGCCCGGATCCCAAGCGCCGCCGAACTCCCATTTCGCTTTGTCCGGATCATTGATCGATGGTGCGTTAAAGCCCGGAATAGAGGTAAACGTCATGGGATTAAGCCGTCCACGCGTCCTCATACCGGCGCGAAAGGCAAGGTCGCCGGGAACGTTGGCACTCGGAATTCCGAGCTTCCCATAGCCTCCGACACTCAACATGACGCAGATCACCGTTCCGCCGCTGACCTTTGCCGCACTGAATGCAGCGGCTTCCCGCAACTGCTCCAGCGCCGACGTTGTGACGAAGGAAAGATCGCGCAGAAGATCGGATATTTGCTGGGTTCCCATCCCCTCGAAACTCAAAAAGATGTTCTGCGTGTGATCTCGCCCATGCCCTTTGAAAATATTGGCCTGCAAATCGGCCAGAAGCGACAGCAAGTCGCCGTCGGTCGTCCATTCCTTCCAGGCAATAGGCTTATCCAACAGCGTTTGTAAGTTCGTCATGCCCCAACTCCTCCTTGTGGTCATAGTCTAAAAAATTAGACCAATCACACAAATACAACCCTTAGTGTCATTTCGTCCAATAAACTATTTTAACGATATTCAGTCTCCCCCTTGCCTTTCCGCCAAAAATCCGTATAAGCCGCCGTGTTCGAAACACCCGGTCTTCTGGCTGGTGGCTGAACGGAGGGCCGATCGGCACCGGGTTTCCCGGCGCGGATCGCAGGAACCACAAGCGTTCCGGCCTCCCGTGTCTCCGCTCTCGACCGTCTCGAAACAACAGCTTTTCTTGCCGGCCCAAAAGGCCATCAGGAGCAGTCGTTGAGGCTTAGCCGCCGAAACCGGGTGACACAACAACCGCAAGAAAAGGCAAAGCTTACATGGCTCTTTACGAACACGTATTCCTTGCCCGGCAGGATATGTCCGCTCAGCAGGTTGAAGCCCTCGTCGAACAGTACAAGGGCGTCATCGAAGCTAATGGCGGCAAGGTCGGGCGCGTCGAACATTGGGGTCTGAAGTCCCTGACGTATCGCATGAAGAAGAACCGCAAGGCTCACTACGCTCTGATGGACATCGATGCTCCGGCTGCTGCCGTGCACGAAATGGAACGTCAGATGCGCATCAACGAAGACGTTCTTCGCTACATGACGCTTTCCGTCGAGAAGCACGAAGAAGGCCCGTCTGCCATGATGCAGAAGCGCGACCGCGATGACCGTCCGCGTGACGATCGTGGCCCGCGCCGTGACTTCGGCGATCGTGGCCCGCGCCGCGAATTCGGCGACCGTCCTCCGCGTGAAGGCGGCTTCGAGCGCGCACCGCGCCCGTCCGCTCCGCGCGAATCCTAATTCTGGGTCTAAGGAGAAAACACAATGGCTGACGTATCCTCGTCCCCGGCTCGCCGTCCTTTCCATCGTCGTCGCAAGACGTGCCCCTTCTCGGGCGCGAATGCACCGAAGATCGACTACAAGGACGTTCGTCTCCTGCAGCGCTACATTTCCGAGCGCGGCAAGATCGTACCTTCGCGTATCACCGCAGTTTCCCAGAAGAAGCAGCGCGAGCTGGCCCAGGCCATCAAGCGCGCCCGTTTCCTCGGCCTGCTGCCGTACGTCGTATCGTAATTGATACCGGATCCGCCGATTTTCGGCGGATCCATTCTCCCTTCCGCGTTGGGCGCGGATCGGAAACGAACTGCAAACCCCATGTTGGGGATGAAGCGCCTGTCAGATTGATTCAGGCCCGTCCCCTAACTGCTTGATATGGCAGGACAGCGAGAGCGTAATGAACAAGACACAGACAGTACTGCCCACCGGCATTCTGGCCGGCGTCGTCGCCACCGTCCTCGTGATGGGCGCGAACACGCAGTCGTCTTTTGCTGCCGTCCTTTATGCAGCCTCCGCTCTTCCGATCTTCATCGCCGGCCTCGGCTGGGGTAACCGCGCGGCAATCACCGGCATCGTCACGTCGGGCATTCTCGGCGCCATCCTGATCTCGCCGATCTTTGCCGTCACCATGGCGATCTTCACGCTGATCCCGGCCGGCTGGCTGTCGCATCTCGCCAATCTGGCGCGCCCGGCCTCCGAACTCGGTGGTCCCGACAACCTGCTCGCATGGTACCCGATCTCTGACATCCTCCTGCATCTGTGCGGTCTCGTGACGCTTGCCGTCATCGCGCTCGGCATTGCCATCGGCTACGGACCGGAGCTTGTCGGCCAGATCGTCGATGCGCTGAGTTCCGCGCTGCAGAGCCAGGAACCGGCCATGGCGCTCGATGCCGCCGGCGTTACCCAGCTCAAGGGCACGATGCTGCTCATGCTGCCCATGGTTCAGGGCGGCATCTGGGTCATCCTGCTGTTTGCAGCCTTTTACATCGCCATGCGCATCGTCTCGCGCTCGGGCCGCGCATTGCGTCCGCGCGAAGACATGCCGTCGGCGCTGCGGATGAACCGTCACGCGATCTACGTTTTTCTTGCCGGCATCGTCATGACCTTCATGGGCGGCGTACCGGCGATGATCGGCGCAACGATCTGCGGCACGTTCGGCGCAGGTTTCTTGATGTCGGGCTTTGCCGCCATCCACTTTCGCAGTCAGGGCAAGGACTGGCGCCTGCCGGTCCTCGTGCTCTCATACCTCTCCTCCATGCTTGTCATTCCTGCCTTCGCGATCCTCGCATTCGGTCTTACGGACACCCGCCGGACCATTGCGCTGACGCCGGCAAAGGGCAGCACGGATCAGAACACACCCAATCCAGAAAATTGAGAACTAGAAAGGAACTCCAACATGCAAGTCATTCTGCTTGAACGCGTGCCGAAGCTCGGCCAGATGGGCGAAACCGTAAAGGTTCGCGACGGTTACGCTCGTAACTTCCTGCTGCCGCAGGGCAAGGCGCTGCGCGCCAACGACGCCAACAAGAAGCGTTTCGAAGCCGAGCGCTCCACGCTCGAAGCTCGTAACCTCGAGCGCAAGGGCGAAGCCCAGACGGTTGCCGACGCCCTGGCCGGCAAGACTTTCGTCATCGTCCGTTCGGCTGGCGAAACCGGCCAGCTCTACGGTTCCGTTGCTGCCCGCGACATCCTGGAAGCTCTGGCTGCCGAAGGCTTCAACGTCGGCCGTAACCAGGTCGACCTGAACCACCCGATCAAGGCCATCGGCCTGCACGAAGTCACCCTGCACCTGCATTCGGAAGTCGAGATCCAGATCTCGGTCAACGTTGCCCGTTCGGCTGAAGAAGCAGAACGTCAGGCCCAGGGCGAAAGCCTCACCTCCGCTGACGCCATCTACGGCGTTGACGAAGACGCACTGCGTCCGGAAGACTTCTTCGATCCGGAAGCAGACCGCGACGGCGACGAAGAATAATAGACGTTTCGCAGATCCATCTGCGTTGGCGCCCGGCTCTCAAGGCCGGGCGTTTTTTTGTCTTTTTCCGGGCGTATGATGGCGTCAGTTCCGAGTGAGTCGCGGCCGATGTTCGGCCGATCACAGTCAACCGGATTTGTCGCTTCATTAGGTTTTTTGTTTCGCGTAAATGACATGCGCTGTGGAAACCTGTGGGAATCCGCGCTTGGGCAAAAGCATGGTTTCAGAGCGGACGACGAAGCTCTAAACCGGCATCTTGAACTGACAGGACGGACGGTAGGATCATGAACGAAGTTCCGCGCAACATGGCGTCACTCAGCAACAAGGATGCCGCTCCGCACTATCGCGAGGCGCCGAACAATATCGAGGCCGAGCAGGCGCTGCTCGGTGCGATCCTCGTCAACAACGACGCCTATTACCGCGTCTCGGACTTTTTGAAGCCGCCGCATCTCTATGAGCCGCTGCATCGCAAGATCTACGAGGTCGCCGGCGACATCATCCGCATGGGCAAGACCGCCAATCCGATCACGCTGAAAACCTTCCTGCCGGCGGACGACAAGGTGGGCGACCTGACCGTGGCGCAATATCTCGCGCGTCTGGCCGCCGACGCCGTATCGATCATCAACACGGAAGATTATGGCCGGGCAATCTATGACCTGGCGCTTCGCCGGGCGCTGATCACCATCGGCGAGGATGTCGTCAACATCGCCTATGACGCGCCGCTCGACATGCCGCCGCAGAGCCAGATCGAAGATACCGAACGTCGCCTGTTCGAGCTGGCCGAGACCGGCCGCTACGATGGCGGTTTTCAGTCATTCAACGATGCCGTTGCGATCGCAATCAGCATGGCGGGCGAAGCTTTCGAGCGCGACGGCCAGCTTTCCGGTATTTCCACCGGCATCATGTCGCTCGACGGCAAGATGGGCGGGTTGCAGCGTTCCGACTTGATCGTGCTTGCAGGACGCCCCGGCATGGGCAAGACCTCGCTTGCCACCAACATCGCCTACAATATCGCCGCTGCCTACGAGCAGGAAATCGCGCCGGACGGGTCATACAAGGCCAAGAATGGCGGTGTCGTCGGTTTCTACTCGCTCGAAATGTCGTCCGAACAGCTCGCCACCCGTATCATCTCCGAGCAGACGGAAGTGTCGTCCTCCAAGATCCGCCGAGGTGACATTACCGAGGCCGATTTCGAAAAGCTCGTCGCCTGCTCCCAGATGATGCAGAAAGTGCCGCTGTTCATCGACCAGACCGGTGGTATCTCGATCGCCCAGCTATCGGCCCGCGCCCGTCGCCTGAAGCGCCAGCGCGGCCTCGACTGCCTGGTGGTGGACTATATCCAGCTGATGACGGGTTCCGGCAAGTCGGGTGAAAACCGCGTGCAGGAAATCACCCAGATCACCACCGGCCTCAAGGCGCTCGGCAAGGAACTCAACGTGCCGATCATCGCGCTGTCGCAGCTGTCGCGTGGTGTCGAAAGTCGCGAAGACAAGCGTCCGCAGCTTTCCGACCTTCGTGAATCCGGCTCGATCGAGCAGGACGCCGACGTGGTGCTCTTCGTGTTCCGTGAAGAATATTACGTGAAGAACATGGAGCCACGCGACCTTTCGGATCCGAAATATCCAGAATGGGAAGCGCATATGGACAAGGTCAAGGGCACGGCGGACGTCATCATCGCCAAGCAGCGTCACGGACCAACCGGTACCGTCAAGCTCGCCTTCCAGTCCGAATTCACCCGCTTCGCCGATCTGGCAGAACCGAGCTTCGTCCAATACGAGGAACCCTGATCTGGCGCCCTCGCCGGGAGAACCCGGCGAGGGAAAAGTTTCAGGCTGTTCAAGCCGCGTTATGCAACCGCCGTGTCGCAAAGCCGGAGCCGTTGGGAGCGCTCAACGTCTTGGCTGGGGCTAGAACCACGAGATTGGCGAGAGGCTCGACCAGAACAGCGAACATATAGGCGGTGCCAAATGCTCCGATCGCCATGAGATTGTCCGTGGCGATACCGGCGCCATAGAAGGCCCAGAACGCAACCCATGTAACAACACCGGCCTGATAAGCGGTCGAAAGCTTGAACGCCTGCAGTTAGGTAAGATCGACGTAAGCGGTCTCCGGCGCGATGATGCGATCCACCAAAGCCTTCACCGCAAAACAATGGCACCAGCAGCGTGGTGACATTCATTCCATATTGCGGAAGGTCTGCCGGTGCAAAGAACAGGCCCTTTATCGCGAGACCGAGTGCGAGCCCTATGGCCGCCGGAGCCCCCCCGAAGAGCAAAAACAGCGTCGACCCGAGAATGAAATGCACTTCGGAGACACCGACCGCGTAATGCGGCAGGAGTTCGAAGAACGAAAAGCTCGCCGCTCACAGTCGCGGGGGCGGTTGGGCTCAGCCAAAAGCTGCCTCTGTTCCCATACGGTCAACGAATGCTGACCGCACCATACGGCCGCCATAGGGTCGCACGGCGTTAGTTCCTACCGGCGAAGAGCCTAGCTGTTCGCCTTCAACCATTTACGGATACGCGCCCTTGCATTTGCATAGGGAGACGAGGTGTTGAACTGGATCATACGCCCCTTGGTCCATTTTCCGTACCAGCCCTTGCCATAAAGCTCGTCGTTTGATCGCATGGAGATTGTCGAAACCAGTTTCTCCTTTGCAGCTTCCAAAAGCTCCAGTCGTTTCGGCCAGTCGAACGCTTCATAGTCCGCGTAGAATTTTTCGGCGAGCAGGCCCAACTCATTCCATCGAAATCCCGTCTCGGGAAAATCGACCGCTTCGCCTCGGTCATCCCGATCGATCCATTTCAGCACAAGTTCGTTCCAGCCGATCAGGTAAGCTGCGAGGTCTGCCGGGCTCATCATCTCTCCGGCAACGTGACCTTGCATGGTAGCCTCCCTCGCCCGCTCCTTGGGAACACGGGTGAAATCCTCCCTAAGTCTATCAAAGGTTTTGGTAATCGCGTCGAGGAGTTCGTCTTTTGAACCTGGGACGGCCATCAATGCGCCTGCAGTGCTGTTGCAACACAGGATTGAGGTTACCCTTCTGTCCCCCCGTGATGAAGCCGTCCTGCTGTCGCAGTCACTCTCGACCGAATGCTAACAGTTGCGCGCCGAAAACCCTGTGCGGAGAACCCGAATCTTCGCCTTCGGTCTTTTTCCCGCTGTCAAAAAGGTTAGGATCGGCTACCCCGCCCTCCGGACGCATATTCGATAGAGACCCTCATGACAGAACAGACCGATTTCGACAGCGACGACACCTATCTGGATGATTTCGACATTGCCCCCGTTCGATTGACTGTCGATCTCGGCGCACTCGTCGACAACTGGAAGGAAATGGCCCGCCGCTCGGGTTCGGCCACGACCGCCGCCGTCGTCAAGGCGGATGCCTATGGTCTCGGGCTCGAAGACTGCGGGACCGCGCTGTATGAAGCCGGTGCTCGCGACTTTTTCGTTGCCGCCGTGCAGGAAGGCGTGACCTTGCGCACCTATGCGCCGGATGCTCGCATCTATGTCCTTTCCGGTATCTGGCCGGGCCAGGAGCGGATGTTTTACGAGAACGATCTGGTTCCGGTGATCATCTCGGAGGAACAGCTGGCCTTCTGGATGTCGGTCACGGCCGAACATGGCGACCATCCCTGTGCACTGCATATCGATACCGGCTTCAACCGGCTCGGCCTTCCGGCGGAAGAAGCGATCGCCTTTGCCGAGGACGTCTCGCGGCCGGCAAGCTTTTCACCCGTCCTCGTCATGTCGCATCTTCACAGCGGCGATTCACCGGCCTCGCCGCTCAACCGATCACAGCTTGAAACTTTCCAACGGGTTGCAGCCGCTTTCGAAGGCGTCCCGGCAAGTCTCTCGGCCTCTGCCGGTATTTTCCTCAGCCCCGAATATCACTTTGATCTCACCCGTCCCGGCATTGCGGCTTACGGCGGCGAAGCGGTCAATGGCATGCAGGCCTTGAAGCCGGTGGCAAAGGCGGAAGCCCGCATCATCCAGATCCGCGATGCGCCGTCCGGCTCGACCGTCAGCTATGGCGCCACCCATCAGCTTTCGCGCAACAGCCGCCTTGCTATCGTGTCGGCCGGTTATGCCGACGGCTACCTGCGTTCGCTGTCCGGCTCCGGCGTGCCGCTGCGGGCTGGCGGCGCACCGGGTGCATTCGGCTTCATCGCCAACAGGCGCGTGCCGGTCATCGGCCGTGTCACGATGGACCTGACGATCTTCGACGTGACCGACGTACCCGAGAACGAAATCCGCACAGGCGACTATATCGAACTGTTCGGCCCGAACATTGCCGTGGACGACGTCGCACGCGCAGGCGGCACGATCGGATACGAAGTGCTGACCGGGCTCGGACTGCGCTACGAGCGGCGCTACATTTATCCGGACGATTGAGTTCGTCCGGCTCCGGCCCTTCTTTTGACACCCCTCTTGGAAGCAGAAAATCTTCGTGCTAAAAGAGAACAAAAGGAGATCGAAATGACCGAGATCCATCTCAGTGACAAAGACCGGGCTTTCATCGAGGAACAGGTGAAGTCCGGTGCCTACGATACTGCGGAGGACGTCGTCGCTGCAGGGCTAAGTCGTCTCGGAAGCGAGGATGAGCATCTGCGAGCCATGATTGCCGAGGCCGATGCCCAGTTGGACAGAGGCGAGTTCGTGAGTTTCGAAAGCGCAGAGGCGCACGCTGACTCGATCATCGAACGGGGGATGCGGATATTGTACCGAAAAAGCTGATTTACGCTCCGCTCGCTGATCAGGACCTCCTCGATATATTCCTCTACATCGCCGTCGATGACCCGTTTGTAGCCTCTCACTTTGTACGGGATCTCACGCGGAAGATAGAATGGATCGCGCTCACCGGCTTTCCAGGCTCTCCTCGCGACAACCTATCGCCTGGGCTGAAGGCGCTGCCCTACAGGAGGCGCTGCATTTATTTCCGCAGACTGGAAACGACCGTTCGCATTGTGCGTGTGCTTCACGGCCACCAAAATCTCTCACCTGATTTATTTAAAGACTGACCCTTCCCCATGGCAAAAACCAAGACCCAATTCGTGTGCCAGAACTGCGGCACGGTGCATAACCGCTGGGCGGGCAAGTGTGATGGCTGCGGCGAGTGGAACACGATCGTCGAGGAAGACCCGATGGGCGGCATCGGCGGTGGTCCCGGCAAGGCGCCGAAGAAGGGCCGCGCCGTGGCGCTCACCACGCTTTCGGGCGAAACCGAGCAGGCGCCGCGCATCTTTACGGGGATTTCCGAACTGGACCGCGCCACAGGCGGCGGTTTCGTGCGCGGCTCCGCCGTTCTGATCGGCGGCGATCCCGGTATCGGCAAATCGACGCTTCTCATGCAGGCGGCAGCCGCCCTTTCCCGCCGCGGGCACCGGATCATCTATGTCTCGGGCGAAGAGGCGGTGGCGCAGGTGCGCCTGCGCGCGCAGCGCCTTGGTGCGGCCGACAGCGACGTGCTGCTTGCCGCCGAGACCAATGTCGAAGACATCCTTGCAACGATTTCGGAAAGCAAGCGCCCCGATCTCGTGATCATCGATTCCATCCAGACGCTGTGGAGCGATACGGCCGATTCGGCCCCCGGTACCGTCACCCAGGTGCGGACCGGCGTTCAGGCGATGATCCGGTTTGCCAAGCAGACGGGAGCGGCGATGGTGCTTGTCGGCCATGTGACGAAGGAAGGCCAGATCGCCGGACCGCGCGTCGTCGAACACATGGTCGATGCGGTGCTTTATTTCGAAGGCGACCGCGGCCATCATTACCGCATCCTGCGCACCGTCAAAAACCGTTTCGGGCCGACCGACGAGATCGGCGTGTTCGAAATGTCCGACAATGGCCTGCGCGATGTCTCCAATCCGTCCGAACTGTTTCTCGGCGAACGCAATGCCAAGTCTCCGGGAGCGGCCGTCTTTGCCGGGATGGAAGGCACCCGCCCGGTTCTGGTCGAAGTGCAAGCCCTTGTGGCCCCCACCTCGCTCGGCACGCCGCGGCGCGCTGTCGTCGGATGGGACAGTTCGCGTCTCGCCATGATCCTTGCCGTGCTTGAAGCGCATTGCGGGGTCAGGCTCGGGAGCCACGACGTCTACCTGAATATCGCCGGCGGTTATCGTATCTCTGAGCCTGCCGCCGACATGGCGATTGCATCGGCGCTTGTCTCGTCGCTGGCGGGCGCGGCTCTTCCCTCCGACTGCGTCTATTTCGGTGAAATCAGCCTTTCTGGTGCGGTGCGGCCGGTATCGCAGACCTCGCAACGGCTGAAGGAAGCGGAGAAGCTCGGCTTTGCCGGCGCCATGCTGCCGGCCACTTCGGCTGAGCTCCCCAAAAACGGCAGCGCGCGCTGGACGATGGTCGAGGATCTTCCCGATCTCGTCGCCCGCATTGCCGGATCTGCGAAGAAACTGGGGAAAGGCCATGAAAATACCGGGGAAGATGATTGATCTTCCGTTAATGACTTGGCTGATGTAAGACACTGCGCCCAATGCTGGAATGCCGGGCGAAAATGCCGGTTGCCGCCGGCAGGTGTGGAACGGCAGGTTCTGGAGTAGAGTTTACATGCCCATTACGATCTTCGACGGTGTTGTCATCGGCGTCACCCTGTTTTCTGCAGTGCTCGCCATGGTTCGCGGCTTTTCCCGCGAAGTGCTGTCGATTGCCAGCTGGGCCGGTTCGGTTGCCGCTGCCTATTATCTTTATCCGCTGGCTGTGCCTTATGCGGAAAAATACACGTCCGATCACCGGATCGCGATCGCCGCTTCGGCCGGCATCATCTTTCTCGTGGCGCTGATCGTCATCTCGTTCATCACCAGCCGGATCGCCGACTTCATCATCGACAGCCGCATCGGCGCGCTCGATCGCACACTCGGCTTCCTGTTCGGCGCGGCCCGCGGCATCCTGCTGCTCGTCATCGCCACCGCCTTCTGGAACTGGCTTGTCCCGGTTCAGGCGCAGCCGGCCTGGGTTATCCAGGCGAAATCGAAGCCATTTCTCGATACGCTGGTCGGCCGTCTGGAAGCCGTGCTGCCGGAAGATATCGAGCCGCAGATCCGCGCGCGCATTACCGGCAAGGAAGAGGCGCCGGCAGATGTGCAGCCCGGCCAGGAACTGCCGCCGGTGGGCGACGCACCTCAGCCAAATAATTGACACAGCGTTGCGCTTGATGCAGCGCAATTCGTCACCATTTGTGGTATGACTTGAATTCAGGTAGAGAGCGGGCTGGCACCGGGGATGAACAGATCCCCGGCCGGCCTTTCCATTTTAGATCAAGGGCACAGGCTCACGATGGACCAGTCGGCTTCGCAAACTTTCGATGTCAATCTCTCCAACGAATGGGAGGATGACACCCTGCACGAAGAGTGCGGCGTGTTCGGCATCCTCGGCCATCCGGACGCAGCGACGCTGACCGCGCTCGGGCTTCATGCCCTCCAGCATCGCGGCCAGGAAGCGGCCGGCATCGTTTCCTTCGATGGCCTGCGCTTCCATTCGGAACGTCGCATGGGTCTCGTCGGCGACCACTACACGGACCCGGCAACGCTTGCCAAACTGCCCGGCAACATCTCGATCGGCCACGTTCGTTATTCGACAACCGGTGAAGTGGCGCTCAGAAACGTTCAGCCGCTGTTTGCCGAACTCGAAGTCGGCGGCATCGCCATTGCCCATAACGGCAACTTCACCAACGGGCTGACGCTTCGCCGCCAGCTGATCGCCGGTGGTGCAATCTGTCAGTCGACCTCCGATACCGAAGTCGTCCTTCACCTCATCGCCCGCTCCCGCTATACATCGACGGCCGACCGCTTCATCGACGCGATCCGCCAGATGGAAGGCGGTTATTCGATGGTGGCGATCACCCGCACCAAGCTGATCGCCGCCCGCGACCCCACCGGCATCCGTCCGCTGGTCATGGGTGAACTCGACGGCAAGCCGATCTTCGCGTCGGAAAGCTGCGCACTCGATATCATCGGCGCCAAGTTCGTCCGTGATGTCGAAAACGGCGAAGTCATCATCTGCGAAATCCAGGCAGACGGTTCGATCTCGATCGACGCCCGCAAGGCCGGAAACGGTCAGCCCGAACGTCTTTGCCTGTTCGAATATGTCTATTTCGCCCGTCCGGATTCGGTCGTTGGCGGCCGCTCGGTTTACGTGGCGCGCAAGAACATGGGCATCAACCTTGCCAAGGAAGCTCCGGTCGAGGCGGATGTCGTCGTTCCGGTTCCCGATGGCGGCACGCCGGCAGCTCTCGGTTATGCACAAGAGAGCGGCATTCCGTTCGAATACGGCATCATCCGCAACCATTATGTCGGTCGTACCTTCATCGAGCCGACGCAGCAGATCCGCGCCTTCGGCGTAAAGCTGAAGCACTCGGCCAACCGGGCGATGATCGAAGGCAAGCGTGTCATTCTCGTCGACGATTCGGTCGTGCGCGGCACCACTTCGGTCAAGATCGTGCAGATGATGCGCGAAGCAGGTGCAAAGGAAGTGCATCTGCGTGTTGCCAGCCCGATGATCTATTACCCCGATTTCTACGGCATCGACACGCCGGACCGGGAAAAGCTGCTCGCCAACCAGTACGAAGACCTGGCGGCGATGTGCAAATATATCGGCTGTGACAGTCTCGAATTCCTGTCGATCAACGGCCTTTACCGCGCCGTCGGCGGCGAGGATCGCAACGATGCCCGCCCGCAGTTCACCGACCACTATTTCACCGGTGACTACCCGACCCGCCTTCTCGACAAGGACGGCGAGGCCGTTGGCCGCAAGGTCTCGCTGCTGGCCAGCAACGGGTAAGACTTGAGGAACAGGTGAGGCACGGTGCCGCACCCGTTTCCAATATCGGATAAACGCTTTAGAAGGCTGCGGAAACGCGGCCTTCTTTTTTTGCCGCAATGACAGGAAAACGGGAGCGAGACATGACGATTGACCTCAAGGGCAGGATAGCGCTGGTAACCGGCGCCTCGCGCGGCATCGGGTATTACACGGCGCTGGAGCTTGCCAGGGCCGGCGCGCATGTCATCGCCTGCGCCCGCACCGTGGGCGGCCTTGAGGAACTCGATGATGCGATCAAGGCGGTCGGCGGTTCGGCAACGCTCGTTCCCTTCGATCTCTCCGACATGGAAGCGATCGACAGGCTCGGCGCCTCGATCTTCGAGCGTTGGGGCAAGCTCGATATCCTCGTCGCCAATGCCGGCATTCTCGGCGTCATTGCGCCGATCGCCCATGTCGAGGCCAAGGTCTTCGAACGGGTGATGACGACCAATGTCACGGCGATGTGGCGGCTCGTCCGCTCGCTGGAACCGTTGCTCGTCAAGTCCGACGCCGGCCGTGCGATCCTTCTGTCATCCGGCGTTGCCACCAACCCGCGCGCCTTCTGGGGCGCCTATGCGATGTCGAAGGCGGCTGTCGAGACGATGGGCAGGATCTGGGCCGAGGAAATGGCGCATACACCGCTCAAGATCAATCTGGTCAATCCAGGCGCCACCCGCACCGCCATGCGCGCGCAGGCCATGCCCGGTGAAGACCCGGAAACGCTGCCGCATCCTTCAGAGGTCGCCGCACATATCATTCCCCTCGCCTCGTCGGAGATGACCGACAGCGGCAGGCTGTTCGTCGTCCGCGAAAATCGGTTCGTGGATTACCGGCTGCCGGAATAAACGCGGACAAGACAGCAACAACATCCGGCATGACTTTGGCTGCGGCTCCGCTAATTGATGGCGCAGGCTCAAAACATCATGCCATGCCGGAGACCCGTCCTTGTCACTCGAACATCTGATTTCCCAATATGGCGTGCTGGCGGTTTTCCTGGGCGCCGCATTCGAGGGGGAGACGGCCGTCTTCCTGGGAGGAGTGTTCGCGCACCGGCATTTCCTGACGTGGTGGGAAGCTGCGACGGCCGCTGCCCTCGGTTCTTTCGCCGCCGATCAGGCCTGGTTCTTCGCAGGGCGTTATGCAAACCGGCTAGCCATCGTGCAGAGGTTCCTGAAGACCGATGCGGCGCAGAGGGTCAATCATCTTCTGGAGGCCCATCCGACCGGCTTCATCCTGGCCTTTCGCTTCATCTATGGGATGCGCACGGTAAGCCCCATAGCGATCGGCCTCACATCAGTGCCGGCGCACCGCTTCGTCTTTCTCAATTTCATCGCCGCTATCGTCTGGGCCACGGTCATCACCACGATCGGATATCTGTTCGGCAATGCGGTCGAGGCGCTGTTCGGACGCTTGAGATTACACCTGCATCTCATCATCGCGCTGGTTGTCATTGCCCTCATCGTGGCTGCCTTGCTTTGGGTCTCCAGGAAATATCTGGCGATCGGTCTGTGGGATGATCAGGCAAGCTCGGAAGAATAAAGCGAAAACCGGCTGGCCGATGCCACCGAAGCCGCCTCTCCCCTTGACCAAATCCACCACCCGCGCCATAACCGAGCCCATGAAAACGACGATTTCCATTTGTGGGAAGATTATCCGCTAGCGTTCGCGCTGGTCCGGCCGTTTTCGTCTCTCGAAAAGCCTTGAAGACAAACGCCCCGGTCCGGTACCGGTCGCGGCATGCCTTGCTGACCTTGGGAGAATTTTTCGATGAGCGCCACGCTCAAGCTATACAATACCTTGATCCGCGAGAAATCGGCCTTTCAGCCGATCGATGCCGACAACGTACGCATGTATGTCTGCGGCCCGACGGTCTATGATTTTGCCCATATCGGCAATGCCCGCCCGGTCATCGTTTTCGACGTGCTGTTCCGGCTGTTGAAGCATGTCTACGGCGATGCCCATATCACCTATGCCCGCAACATCACCGACGTCGACGACAAGATCAACGCGCGGGCGCTACGCGACTTCCCGCATCTGGCCCTCAACGACGCCATCCATGCGGTGACGGAAAAGACGGCAAAGCAGTTCCATGCCGATGTGGCCGCTCTCGGCTGCCTTGAGCCGACGATCGAGCCGCGCGCCACCGACAACATTGCGCAGATGATCGAGATCATCGAAAAGCTGATTGCCCGGGGCCATGCCTATGTGGCGGAAGGCGAAGTGTTGTTCGACACCAAGTCGATGGCGGATTACGGCCAGCTGTCCAAGCGCCCGCTTGACGAGCAGCAGGCCGGCGCCCGCGTTGCCGTCGATGCGCACAAGAAGCACCCCGGCGATTTCGTTCTGTGGAAGCTCTCTTCCCACAACGAACCCGGCTGGGAGAGCCCCTGGGGCCGCGGCCGTCCTGGCTGGCATATCGAGTGCTCGGCGATGAGCGGCCGGTATCTCGGCGAAGTCTTCGACATTCACGGCGGCGGGCTGGACCTGATCTTCCCGCACCATGAAAACGAGATCGCCCAGTCTCGCTGCGCCCATGGTACGCAGGTGATGGCCAATGTGTGGATGCATAATGGCTTCGTGCAGGTCGAAGGCCGCAAGATGTCGAAGTCGGAAGGCAATTTCATCACCATCAACCAGTTGCTGGAGACCGATACGTTCGGCGGCCGCCAATGGCCGGGTGACGTTTTGCGGTTGGCGATGCTGATGACGCATTACCGCGAGCCAATCGATTTTTCGATCAAGCGGCTTGAAGAAGCCGAGCGGCTTTTCGCCAAGTGGCCCGCAGTCGACCCGTCCGAAATCCCGGCAGACGCCGCCCCCTGCCCGATCGTTCTCGATGCCCTGTCCGACGATCTGAACACCGTCGCCGCCGTGCAGCGCATCCACGCGCTGGCGCAGGAAGCCAATGCCGACAGGACGCTGTTGCCGATGTTCGCAGCAAGCGCCGCCCTACTCGGTGTCTTGCCGAAAAAGGCGGAAGTCGACGAGGCGCTTGCAGATGCCGTCGATGCGCTGGTTGAGATGCGGCTTGAAATGCTGAAGGTGAAGAATTTCGCCGAAGCCGACAAGATCCGCGACGAACTGTCGGCCAAGGGTATCCAGCTGAAGGATGGCAAGGACGCTACGACCGGCGAGCGGGTAACGACCTGGGAGGTCAAACGGTAGGCTTGCAGCTTTCGGGCGAGCGGCCCTATGCTGCAACCGAAACGTCAAGGAGGAAGACATGGGGGCAGAACGTCACGTAAAATTCTTCCGCAACGGAGACGCCCAGGCGGTGGTGATCCCGGCTGAATTCGAGATGGCTGGCGAAGAAGCCATCATGCGCAAGGAAGGCGATCGGCTCGTGATCGAGCCGGTCGGAGAACCTAAGCAGAGCCTTATCCAGTGGCTGCGCTCACAGCCACCATGGGAGGGAGATTTTCCCGAACTGGATATCGACGAGCCACCGCCGCGCGATGTCAATCTATGAGCGATTATGTTCGAATGCTCGACACGAACATTCTTTCGGATGCGATCCGCAATCCTTTCGGCGTGGTCGCCGAACTTATCGATAGGGCAGACAGCGATAGCCTTTGCGTGAGCGCCATAGTGGCATCTGAGCTACGTTTCGGGGCGCTGCGTCGAAAGTCGGCGCGGCTAACCTATCTCGTTGAAAACTCACTGGCTCGTATCACTATCCTTGCTTACGATGGTCAGGCATCCCACCATTTCGCAGATATCCGCAGCACGCTTGAAACACGTGGCACGCCTATAGGTACGACAGACCTTTTCATTGCCGCCCATGCGCGATCACTTGATCTCACGCTCGTCACCAACAATGTTCGTGAGTTTTCCCGTGTCGACGACCTGAAGATCGAAAACTGGCTGGAGGAGACTTCACCATGACCCAGATCCATACCGGCGGCTGCCAGTGCGGCGCGATCCGTTATCGGGCGACAGGCGAGATCGGTTTTCCGCATGTCTGCCATTGCCGCATGTGCCAGAAGGCGGCGGGGAGTTACTTCATGCCCTTTGGCGGCGTGATGCACGAGAACTTCACGCTCACCCGCGGCGAACCCGCGTGGTTCCAGTCCTCCGAAACCGTACGGCGCGGCTTCTGTCGCGACTGCGGCACGCCGCTGTTCTATGATGGCGGACACGATCATATCAGCATAACGCTCGGCTCACTCGACGATCCGCAAAGCGTCAAGCCTGAACTGCAGACCAACCTTGCCCGCAAGATGCCCTGGTTCGGAGATCTCGACGGGCTTCATCATGATGCCGGCATGGATACGACGCAGGAACAGGGCGCTCAGATCGCCGCCGGCAGCCGGCAGCATCCCGACCACGATACCGGAGATTGGCCGAAAAAGAGATCGGAGCTGTGGATTTGACCCATCACGTTCATAGCGGCGGCTGCCAATGCGGTGCGGTGCGCTTCGTCATCGAAGGCAAGCCCGGCCAGTCGTCGATCTGCCACTGTCGCATGTGCCAGAAGGCTTTCGGCGCCTATTACGCGCCGCTGATCTCCACACGCGGCGCAAGCTTTCGCTGGACCCGTGGGACACCAAGACACTTCCAGTCATCGAACCATGTACAGCGTGGTTTCTGCGGCAATTGCGGCACGCCACTGACCTACGAGGCCTCGGACGGGCTTGCCGTTTCTGCCGGCGCTCTTGACGATCCCTCGGCGCTGCCGCCATCGATCCAATACGGCGTCGAGGCGAAAGTGCCGTTCGTCGATCATCTCGGCGCGCTTCCGGCACATCACACAATGGACGATATCGCGGAAGCGCCCTTCCTTGCCGATATCGTGTCCAACCAGCATCCCGACCACGACACGGAAACCTGGCAGCCGGTTCCAGCCATCGGCGAAACCATCAAGGAGGATGATGCATGAACGAGACGACGAGATCAGATGCTTCGCGAGCCGGCGGCTGCCAATGCGGCGCCGTACGCTTCAGGATCCATGGCGAGCTCGGCCGCGCCTCGATCTGCCATTGCCGCATGTGCCAGAAGGCGTTCGGCGGCTTTTTCGGCCCGCTGGTCGGAGCCCCGACCGACAGCCTCGAATGGACACGCGGCGAGCCGACCTATTTCCAGTCGTCTGTCAATATCGACCGGGGCTTCTGCAAACGTTGCGGCACACCGCTTACCTATCGCCACCCGCAGGGGATCGAGATTGCCATCGGCGCCTTCGACGAACGCGATGATCTGGCGCCGCAAGTCCAGGTCAACCACAACTTTCGGCTGCCCTGGATCGAAAAGATCTTCGATGCGCCGGTGCACAAGGATGTCGATTATTACGACCGGCAGGAACAGATCATCTCGTTCCAGCATCCCGACCACGATACCGAGAACTGGCCCGAGAAAGGCTTGCACCTGTGACCGAAGTCCTGCGCACGTTCTACCCCGAAATCGAACCCTATGAGAGCGGTCATCTGGATGTCGGTGACGGCCATGTGATCTATTGGGAGCGTGTCGGCACCAAAGGCGCCAAGCCGGTCGTTTTCCTGCATGGCGGGCCCGGCGGCGGTTGTACGCCTGCACAGCGCCGCCTGTTCGATCCAGCACTTTACGACATCCTCCTGTTCGACCAGCGCGGCTGTGGTCGCTCGACACCGCATGCGAGCCTCGACGCCAACACGACATGGCATCTGGTTGCCGATATCGAGCACCTGCGCGAGATGGTGGGTGTCGACAAATGGCAGGTATTCGGCGGCTCATGGGGATCGACGCTGGCGCTTGCCTATGCCGAAACGCATCCCGACCGGGTGAGCGAGCTGCTTTTACGCGGCGTCTACACGCTGACCAAGGCGGAGCTCGACTGGTATTATCAGTTCGGCGTCTCGGAAATGTTTCCGGACAAGTGGGAGGCTTTTATTGCCCCCATCCCCGAAAACGAACGCCACGAGATGATGGCCGCCTATCATCGCCGCCTGACTGGCACCGATCGCGCCGAACAAATCGCCTGCGCCAAGGCATGGAGCGTGTGGGAAGGATCGACGATCACGCTTCTTCCCGATCCGCAGCTTTCGTCGAAACATGACGAGGACCTGTTTGCGCTGGCCTTCGCGCGGATCGAAAACCACTTCTTCATCAATGCCGGATGGTTCGAAGAAGGTCAGCTGCTGCGCGATGCCACAAAGCTGAAAGGCATTCCCGGCGTCATCGTGCATGGCCGTTACGACATGCCCTGCCCGCTGAAATATGCCTGGCAATTGTCGAAGGTCTGGCGCGACGCGGATTTTCACATCGTCGAAGGTGCGGGCCATGCCGTTTCCGAACCGGGGATTACCGATCAGCTGATCCGCGCGACGGACAGGTTTGCGGGGAAGGATTGAACCAATGCATCCGGTCGCTACCCCCCTCTGCCCTGCCGGGCATCTCCCCCTCAAGGGGGGAGATCAGCTGGGCGCTTGCTCTCCGAGCCAAAATTACGCCTCCGCAAGTAGCGGGATTGCGAAAGAAGCGACGGTCGTGCCGCTTGTAATCTCCCCCCTTGAGGGGGAGATGGCCGGCAGGCCAGAGGGGGGTGACACCGCCGCCAAAACAAGCATCTCGCTCTGGGAGGAGCATCCATGACCCGAGACCGCATCCATCTCTTCGACACGACCCTTCGCGACGGGCAGCAGACGCCCGGTGTCGATTTCTCCGTCGAGGACAAGATCGCGATTTCGGCCATGCTGGACGAATTCGGCTTCGATTATATCGAGGGCGGTTATCCCGGCGCCAATCCGACCGACACCGCCTTCTTCACCGAAAAGCGCACGGTGAAGGCAAAATTCGTTGCCTTTGGCATGACCAAACGGGCAGGCATTTCCACCTCCAACGATCCGGGTCTGGCGACGCTCCTGCAGGCGAAAAGCGATGCCGTATGCTTCGTTGCCAAAAGCTGGGATTATCACGTCAAGGTCGCACTCGGCTGCACGAACGATGAGAACCTTGCCTCCATTCGCGATAGCGTCGAGGCTGCCAAGGCCGCGGGCAAGGAGCCGCTGGTCGATTGCGAGCATTTCTTCGACGGCTACAAGGCCAATCCGGACTATGCGCTTGCCTGCGCGCGCACCGCCCATGATGCCGGCGCCCGCTGGATCGTGCTGTGCGACACCAATGGCGGCACCCAGCCGAACGAGGTGCGCGATATCGTTTCCACCGTCATCGCGGCCGGCATCCCGGGCGCGTCGCTCGGCATCCATGCGCATGACGATACCGGCCAGGCGGTCGCCAATTCGCTGGCCGCCATCGAGGCCGGCTGTCGCCAGGTGCAGGGCACGCTGAACGGCATCGGCGAACGTTGCGGCAATGCCAATCTGATCACGCTGATCGGCACGCTCTGTCTGAAGGAGGCCTATGCCTCCCGCTACGAGACCGCGATCGACCCGGAGCGTCTGTCGGGGCTGACGCGCCTCTCCCACGCCTTCGACGAGTTGCTCAACCGCTCGCCGAACCACCAGAGCCCTTACGTCGGGGCATCGGCTTTCGCCACCAAGGCAGGCATCCATGCCTCCGCACTGCTCAAAGATCCGCGCACCTACGAACACGTGACGCCCGACAGCGTCGGCAACCTGCGCAAGGTCATGGTGTCGGATCAGGGCGGCAAGTCCAACTTCATCAACGCACTGAAACGCCGGGGCATCGAGGTTGCCAAGGACGATCCGAAACTCGACCACCTGATTTCCATCGTCAAGGAACGCGAGGCCTCCGGTTATGCCTATGAGGGCGCCGACGCGAGTTTCGAACTGCTGGCCCGTCGCACGCTCGGCACGATCCCGGAATTCTTTTCGATCGACGGTTTTCGCGTGATGGTCGAGCGCCGCTTCGACAGTCTCGGACGCATCAAGATCGTCTCCGAGGCGGTGGTGAAGCTCGTCATCGACGGCGCGTCACATATGTCGGTGGCGGAAGGTGACGGCCCCGTCAACGCGCTCGACCTTGCGTTGCGCAAGGATTTTGGAAAATACCAGCACGAGATCGACGACCTTGTTCTGGCGGACTTCAAGGTGCGTATCCTCAACGGCGGCACCGAGGCCATCACCCGCGTCCTGATCGAATCCACCGACGGCAGCGGCGTGCGCTGGTGGACGGTCGGCGTATCCGAAAACATCATCGACGCCTCGTTTCAGGCACTGATGGACTCGGTCATCTACAAGCTGATGAAGAACCGCGAACTGGCGGGCAGGATTGCGGCGGAGTGAGGTGAAAAGAGGAACATTCCGCTTGCGATTTCGTTGTCAGATATGACAACATTTCCCTATGAGAGAGATCGCGTGGATCAAGGCGGCGCTGAAGGACTTCGGGACATTTCCCGAAGCCGTTCAGGACCGCATGAAAGATGCACTGGCAATCGCCAGCTTCGGGCAGAAGGCCGATATAGCCAAGCCGATGAAGGGCATGGGCTCGGGCGTGTTCGAGATTGCGCTCCCCTACCGCTCAGATGCTTATCGGGCGATCTATGCGGTGCAATTGGGTGATGCGATTTGGGTCATTCACGCGTTCCAGAAGAAATCGACCAAGGGCATTGCGACGCCGCAGAAAGAAATCGACCTGATCAATGCCCGGCTCAAGCGACTGAAGGAGATGCTCGGATGACCGACGACGATATCGAAACTGTCAAAGGTAGTGGCAATATCTACACGGACCTTGCTGATCCCGACGCAGATACCAAGCTGATGAAAGCCCAGCTTGCCGCTGAAATCATCGCCGCATTGGATCGCCGCAAACTTACGGTACGTGAAGGGGAAAAGCTGATAGGCGTTACTGCGGCAGACCTGTCCCGCATCAGAAACGCAGATCTTAGCCGCTTCACCATCGATCGGCTCGTCAGGGTTCTGAACGCGCTCGACCGGCGTGTCACGGTAAAGGTCAGCCGGGCTTCATCGTCAAACCGGACAGCCGCAGCATAAACCCGACAGCTGTAAAAGATACGCTGGAGACAGCGGCGCGATTTTACCAGTCTATAGCGGTTTGCGGGCGACTCGTCAGAGCCGCCCGCAAACATGGGCACCCTATTTGAGCAGGTTCCGATCGAGAAAATCGTTCATCAGCGGTGCGATCTCGTCGAGCTTGTCTTCGAGCGCGAAATGGCCGGTGTCGAGGAGATGCAGCTCGGCACCCGGTAGATCCTTCAGATAGGGATGCGCGCCCTCTTCCGGGAAGATGAAGTCGTTCTTGCCCCAGACGATCAGGGTCGGCGGCTGGCGGTCGCGGAAGAATTTTTGGAACTGTGGATAGAGCGGCACATTGGTGCGGTAGTCGTAGAACAGGTCGAGCTGGATATCGTTGTTGCCGGGACGGTCAAGCAGCGCCTGGTCCTGCAGCCAGTTGTCGGGGCTGATGCGGGAAACATCCTTCACGCCGTCGGTGTACTGGAATTTGGTGGCGTCCAGTGTCAGCAGCCCGGCCTGAACCTGGCGATCCTTTTCGGAGCCGCTTACCCAATAGGTCTTGATCGGATCCCAGAACGCCTTCAGGCCCTCTTCATAGGCATTGCCGTTCTGGACGATCAGCCCAGTCACCCGTTCGGGATGCTTCAGCGCCAGCCGGTAACCGACCGGTGCGCCGTAATCCATCACATACATGGCGTAGCTTCTGGCGCCGATCTGACCAAGCAGGTCATCGACCATGTCGGCATAATGGGCGAAGCTGTAGGCGAATGTCTTGTGATCCGGCGCGTCGCTGTAACCGAAACCCGGATAGTCGGGCGCAATCACGCGGTAGCGGTCGGCAAGCAGCGGGATCAGGTTGCGGAACATGTGCGAAGAGGTCGGGAAACCGTGCAGCAGGAGCACGACGGGAGCATCCTTGGGACCGGCCTCGCGATAGAACATGTTGACGCCATCGACGGTGGCGGTGCGGTAATGCACGGTGACAGGTACAGAAGCAGTCTTCTTGAATTGATTCATTTCAGTTCTCCAAGTTGTTGACATTACAATCGAAACTTTCGACGTTGACGCGGGTCCTTGGACCGGCGACATGAGTGTCCGGCGAAGCCGGCGGGCGAGAAGACGGGGCAAGGGAGACGATGGACCGCATAGAAGCCATGTCGATGCTGATTAAGGTTGCCGACACGGGCAGCTTTTCGGCCGCCGCCAGGTCGCTCAACGTCCCGGTCACCACGCTTTCGCGCAAAATCTCGGATCTCGAAGCGGCGCTGGGAGCAAAGCTCCTGATGCGCAGCACCCGCAGGATCAACCTCACCGATGCCGGCGGCAGTTACCTTGCCGCCGCCCGGCGCATCATCGAGCAGGTCGAGGAAGCCGAACGAGAGGCTGCGGGCGAGTTCACCGTGCCGAAAGGCAGGCTCACCATCACCGCGCCGATCCAGTTCGGCCAGTTGCATGTGCTTCCGGTCGTCACCGACTTCCTTGCCCGTTTCCCGCAGATCGACGTCAGCCTTCTCCTGCAGGACCGAAACCTGCAGCTTGTCGAAGACCATATCGACATGGCCGTGCGCATCGGCCGATTGCCGGACAGTTCGATGATCGCGACGGCCGTCGGATCGGTCCGCATGGTCGTCTGCGCCAGCCCGCGACTGATCGAGACGTTCGGCATGCCTCGAACCCCGCAGGATCTTGGCCGTTTTCCCTCGGTCACGATCGAGACCCCGCTGTCGCAACCCGGCTGGCAATTTCGCGACCCGCGTGACCGCTCACCGCTCTCCATCTCCCCCACCCCTCGCCTGTCGGTCACCACGGTCGAAGCGGCGCTGCGGGCGGCAACCAGCGATGCCGGTGTCATCCGTCAGTTCCATTATCAGGTCGCCGATGCGGTGAAGGCCGGCGACCTGAGGATCATTCTGGAAGACTACGAGACGGATCCCGTGCCGGTGCATCTGATCCACGCGTCGCGCGGGCAGATGCCGCTCAAGATGCGCAGTTTTCTCGACTTTGCGGTTCCGAGATTGCGCGCGGTCTTCCCGATCGGCGGTTAGGCCTCCGCTACCCCCATCCCCGCCCTGGCCCGCAGATCGGCATTTTCCTTTTCAAGTTCGGCGAGGCGCTGCTGCATCGGGCGCACTGCGGCGGCAACCTCCTGTTCGGTGAAGCGCGGCGTGATGTGTTGCGGGCAGTTCCAGTCGAAGGCTTCGAGACGCATCTTGAAGATGCGCTCGGCCCTGCCCCGGTAGCCGGCGTCGGTGACGAGGGCGGTGATGGCCGGGTCCTCGTCCAGCGCCAGCTTTTCGACATGTGCGTAGATCTTCAGCCGGGCACGGCGCGGATAATCCATCAGGAAAAGGCAGGCCTTGTCGCTGGCGGCCAGGTTGCCCGTCGAGATATACTGGCGATTGCCGCGGTAATCGGCAAAGGCAAGCGTCCGGTCATCGACGAATTTGACAAAGCCTGCGGGACCTCCGCGATGCTGGATATAGGGCCAGCCTGTCTCGGAGACCGAAGCCATGTAAAAGCTGTCGCGTTCACCGATGAAGGCCCGTTCGCTTTCGGTGAAGCGATCCATCTTGCGGTCGCCGCCGAAATCGGACCAGAATTGATCGACGCCCATTTCGGCTTGGGCGGCCCGTACGCTCGGCGTCGAGGCGATATCCAGAAATCCGTAGGACATGGCGTTCTCCCTTGAACCCCGGTCGGCGATCATCGAGATCCCGTCCGGCTTGTTGGGAGGACTATGCCTTCTTTCATTGATCGCCATAATCGGGTTATTTTGGCGATCATCTCCCCGAAAAATGGAGAGATGAATTTCGTGCCGTCATGGCAAACTGAGAGACTAGGAGGATGCGGCCGATCAAGGCTCTTCGAAGGAGAGGCCCCAGTCCTCCTCACCATACCATTCCTTGCCTGCCGCTTCCGTCTTCCAGCGCAGGCTTCTCACTTTGCGCAGGCCGCGTGCCCTAAAGGCGGCCTCCAGCCCGGCATGCCGCCCGGCCGGCACCGGCTTGCCGCTCTCGCCCCAGATGAAGGAAACGATCTGCAGGAAACGGGCACCGAAACCTTGAGCCCGAAGGTCGATCATCAGGTAGCCTGCATGGCGGGTAAAACCGTAGCGGCCGCTGTCTTCCAGCGCCGGAATGCCGAGAGGAAAGATCAGGCGACCATGGGGCGCCAGTCTTTCGATCCAGGTTTCCGGCGGATGGTCGAGAGCGAAATTGGCGTAGATGACATCGGCCTCTTCTCTCGGCCAGTCGAAGGCATCGCCATTGACCACCTCGACATTGCCGTATGAGGCGAGATTGGCCTTTGCCCTTTGCGCAAGCGAAGCATCGTATTCCACCGCGACGACGCGGCCGGACGGGCCGACGAGTTCCGCGATGATCGCCGTATAATAACCGGCACCGGCCCCCATATGCACGACTGTCTCGCCCTCGCGGATCTTCAAGGCGTCGAATGCAGCCGCATGCAGCGAGGGCGATCCGTTGTTGATGCCCTTTTCCGTCAGGAGGCCGACAAGCACATCCTGATAGAGCACGATGGGATCGGTTGAGGCGACGGGGCGGTATCCACCGCCGAAGACGTCGTCGAATAACCACGGCGGCGGGCCGACATAATCCTCGCGTGCCACGCGGGCAAAAGCCGCCAACAGCCTGTCATTGCTATCGATACCGGCCTTGGCGAGCAGTTGAAGCGCATAAAGGCGGCGATGAGTTGGTTCGCTTTCGAAATTCACTCTGTCATCCTTCAGGCTGCCATTCACTGGAGCGTCTCCCTTCTCGCGGTGAGGATCCGTCGCATATTCCCGCCATAGTGGCAGGATGAATGACTTGTCTCAATGCAAGGTTCAAAGAAATGAATTGGTAGCCGAAGGCACGATCCTGTAATTGCGCTTGGACAATTACAACAGAATGCCGGAAACACCCCATGGCCACACAAAACGCTGCGTCCCCCGCCAATCCTCCGGCTGCCCTCAATGAAGACACGCCGCGCGGTTTCGCCTTCGGCCTGACGGCCTATCTACTCTGGGGTTTTCTACCCTTCTACCTGAAGGCGGTCGGCCATCTTCCGGCGATGGAGGTGCTGGCGCACCGGGCGATCTGGTCCGTGCCGGTGGCAGGTATCGTGCTTGTCATTCTCGGGCGATTGAAGGATGTTCGGGCAGCGCTGCAAAACCCGCGCATGCTCGGCATGGCCTGCGCCACCGCAGCGCTCATCACCCTCAACTGGGGCGTCTATGTCTGGGCGGTTGCCGCCGGACATGCACTCGATGCCGCTCTCGGTTATTTCATCAATCCGCTGTTCAGCATCCTTCTCGCCGCCGTCATCCTGAAGGAAAAGCTGGCGCCGCTGCAGATGGCGGCAATCGGGCTTGCGGTCGTGGCCGTCGCCATCCTTGCCTGGGGTGCGGGCGGGCTTCCATGGGTGTCTATGGCGCTGACCGTCACCTGGGGTATTTACGCGCTTTTGCGCAAGACGCTGCCGATCGGTCCCAACCAGGGATTCTTTCTCGAAGTGCTTCTGATCAGCATCCCCATGCTGCCCTATGTGATCTGGCTGGAAGCCACCGGACAGGGGCATTTTCTCGGCGGAACCGGTTTCGACATGGGCATGCTGGCGCTTTCGGGCATCGTCACCGCCGGACCGCTGATGATCTATGCCAATGCGGCAAAACTGCTCAAGCTGTCGACCATCGGCATCATGCAATATATCGCGCCGACAATGATCTTCCTGATCGCCATCTTCGCCTTCGGTGAGCCCCTGAGCACGACAAAGCTCACGAGCTTCGTGCTGATCTGGGCGGCGCTGGCGCTCTATACCATCGCCATGCTGCGGCAATTGCGCGGCCGCTGACGTCCGGTTTCAGGGACAGAAACAAGTCCTCGGGCCAAGCCCGAGGACGAGCGGAATGACGGTAAACCCGCCTGTGCCTACAGCTTCGAGATAACGGCTTCCTCGCCATCCGACGAGGCGCGCAGCTCGTCGCGTTCGAGGATTGCCGGAACGATGTCGTCAACCTCGGAAATAACCATCGGCTGCACGAGATTGGCGCGGTGGATGAACCCCTCGGCGCGCATGTGGTTGACCAGCGACAGCATCGGGTCCCAGAAGCCGCCGATATTGGCGAAGACCATCGGCTTTTCGTGACGGCCGAGCTGGCCCCAGGTCATGATCTCGACGATCTCTTCCAATGTGCCGATACCGCCGGGAAGCGTGACGAAGGCGTCCGACCGTTCGAACATCTTGTGCTTGCGCTCGTGCATGTCCCTGGTCACGATCAGTTCGTTGAGCTGACCGAGCGAATGGCGCGTCGCCTCCATGTCGACGAGGAACTCGGGGATGATGCCGGTCACTTCGCCGCCGTTCGCCAAAACACCCGCTGCAACCGCGCCCATGATGCCCTTGGTGCCGCCGCCATAGACCAGCCGCAGGCCATGAGCGGCAATCGATTTTCCAAGTGCGCGGCCGGCGGCGATGTAAGCAGGGTCACGGCCGGGCTGGGAACCGCAGTAGACGCAGATGGATCGTATTGGCACAGTTTTCTCCATTGGGCATTCAAAGGGTGCGACAGTTGTGGCCGCCTGAGCAGAATTGACGGGAAAATCCCTTTAGAGCAAGGCTTTATGACGTGAAAAGCTTGTTAAGAAGAGTGGAAAGAGCTAATCGGTAAAGTAGCGGAAACACAGGCCCTATGAGGCAACAGACTATGAAGAACCGTGCCGGCTGGCTCGCCCTGATTGTACTTGCAATTGCTTCGCTGCTGATGATCTTCGTTGTCATGCCAAGGATCAATCAGGATGCCGAGCCGGTGGCAGCTGCGATCAATGCTGCCGGCGACACGGTGAAGGATGCCGTCAAGGATGGCAACAAGCCTGCCGAGACCGCAAAGCTCGAGCCACAGGCGACCGCTCCGTCATCCCCTTCCTCGACCTCGCCTGCCCCGGAAAACGCTACTGCCGCCACACCTGCGCCGGAAGCGGCCGCAAACGGCATACCGACATTTGACGTCCTTCGCGTCGAGCCCGATGGCTCTGCGGTCATTGCCGGCCATGCGGCCCCCAATTCGACCCTCGAGATCACCAACGGCACTTCCGTCATCGCCAAGGTCGAGGTCGGTCCGAGCGGTGATTTCGCTGCCGTGCTCGACAAGCCGCTGCCGCCCGGCGACCACCAGATCGTGCTGAAGGCGACCGGCAAGGACGGCAAGGTCGTCACCTCGGAAGAGATCGCAACGGTTTCCGTGCCCGCCGACAAGAGCGGCAAGCTTCTTGCCATGGTGACCAAGCCCGGCAAGGCCAGCCGCCTGATCGCGGTTCCGGAAGACGCCGGCAAGGTCGCCTCCGCCCCTGCAAACCAGTCTGCGGCGCCTGCAACGGGCGCAGAGGCTTCGGCGCCCCCTGCGGTTCCCCAGTCCTCCGATGTCGCCTCTGCTCCGGCTTCCGGCACGAGTGCCCTGGCAACGGCCCCCGCAATGTCGAGCGAATTGCAGATCACGGCCGTCGAGATCGAAGGCTCGAAAATCTTCATCGCCGGCGTCACCCGGTCGGGCCGGCAGGTTCGCGGCTCGGCCGACGGCTCGGTCGTTGGCCAGGCACAGGCGGGCGGCAACGGACATTTCGTCATCGACGGAAGCGCCAATCTGACGGTCGGCGATCACCGCATCGCGGTCGAGGCGCTGGGCAGCAATGGCCAGGTTCTGGTCCGTGTCGAAGTGCCGTTCAACCGGCCGGCAGGCGATCAGGTCGCTGCCGTCGCATCGCCTGCCCCGGCAAGCCCCGTCACGATTGCCGATGGCGGTGCGTTCGACAATCTGCGTGGCCAGGTGGCCAAGGCCTTCTCACTGCTCAAGGGCCTTTATGACGCCGGCAAGGTTCCGACGCTGGAAAACATGATCGCGGCCCGTTCGGCAACGTCGATCGCGCTGCAGTCGCTTGCCGAATACAGGCTGCCGGCAGGCGCCTCGATCAACGCGACCGAGGCTGTCGGCATTACCGCCAACCAAGCCAATGTGGCCCGCCAGTCGCTGGACGCCCTGCCCCGTGACGTGGCGGCGGTCGGCGCTGCCTTGGACGATTTGACGAAGCTGATTGCGGAGACTGTCGGGCCGGCACTGGCACAGCAGTTCGGCGGCGCACCGCAGACCATGGCTTCGGCCGAGGGTATGCGCACGATCGAACAGGCGCCGCTCACCCAGAGCGACCGCAGTTCGGTCATCATCCGCCGCGGCGACACGCTTTGGCAGATCGCACGGCGCGCCTATGGCCAGGGCGTGCGCTACACGACGATCTACCTTGCCAACGAGGAACAGATTGCCAATCCGGATGTCATCCAGCCGGGCCAGATCTTCGGTGTGCCGGAGCAGTATCGCCCCGATTCCGAAGAACTGCATCGCGAGCGGCTGCAGCATCACAAGGGTTGATCAGGCTTCCATGATCGAATTGAGCTCGGCCGGCGGTTCCAACAGGATCGCCGGCCGAGGTGTTTTTGGGGCAAGCTACCGGGGTGTCGTAACGTTTGCGCCATCGACATTCGGCGCGCCTTGAACCGTGGCTCCGGCTGAAAACGGGGATGCCGGGACGACCATCGAAAAAATCTAACGCGTAATCTCAAGCACTTGGCCGTTCCGGCCGCACGTGATCATCCCCGCCCCGACAGTGATACGGATAATGTCGGCGTCATCGGATGGGAACCGGGTTCGCGAGCCGGCCTCCTCGATCATCGGGTTGCGGCTCGGTATCCGGTGATGGTCGCCAGTGCGATCGGACGGGAACTGACAAGTCCCTGACGATCGAACGAAACGGCCGGGGCAGGCGGAAAGCCTGAACTACCAAGCCCACGATACCACCGCCTGCCCTTCCCTTTTCCTCCGAACCGGTTTTGCCGGTGCGGATATCGGTGCTTGGCTTATGCGGGAAAATCCACCGCGTCATCGCTTCAGAAATGCATTTAGCCGCACACTCCTCAAGTCTCCTCACCGCGGCGCCAATGGTGGTCTATGATATACTGCCAATTACGGGCGATCTTTGCGCCGATTTCAGGATCACCGCCTTTGAACGTGTCGGGATCGCCTCCGCACAGCCGCACGAACAGAACCTGCTGAGCGGCGAAGGTGAAATAGTCCGTGCCGGTCGGCGGAATGTCTATCCCGGCGGACTTGAGATTTTCCGCCATCCCGAAGGCGGCATCGTCGATCGCCTTGTAGATCGTGTCGAGCATCGCCTTTTCGGCGGCATCCCTGAACTCCATGAACTGGCGCTGTTCAGGGGTCGGTACACGGCAACTTTTTTCAGACATGCAAATCTCCCAAAGACATTTGTACCACCGGGACGGCTTTGCGGGACGCAGGCGCAGCGCTTCACGCTCCCACTGCGCCGCCACCAAATCTCGCGTGGCTATCTGGTTTCCGACGGAAAGCCGGTCGTCTCGATGGTGATGCAAACCGGCAGATCCGGTCGGGTATCACGGTCGCAAGCCGGGAAATCAGTATTCTCCACGCTTCCTTCTGATCTCCCTCAGCATCCGCATATTTTCGCGGGCCTGTTGCGCGTTGATCAGGGCCTTTTCCTGATTGATCAGCTGCTCGCGGTCGCGCCGGTACTGATGCCTGTCCATACAGTCACTGTAGCTCCGATATCCGGCACAGCGCCGTCTGTCGTCGAAATCGTCTGCTCCAGCAGAGGTGCAACTGGCCAATGTCAGGACGAGCAAGGTCCCTCCGCAGATCGACATCAGGGTTTTCGGCGCAAGATTGGGCGTCACTATCATCTTTGATCTTCTTTCGAGAGGTTCATCGGCAATTCAGCCGGAAGACGGAACGAGCCGCATGTCCGCGGGCCTGCGTGTTCGCGTCAGAACAGGATGCCGGCCAGGGGGAGCCGCCACGCCGTAAGACTGCGTGGCGGCTGACCGGGTGATGGTATCGGATGTCAGTTTTTCAACTTTGCGGCTTCGGCCAGTGCATGGTCCATCTCCGCCTTGGAGAGGAAGCCGTCCTTGTCGGTGTCGAGCGCATCGAAATAGGTGACGAGGATGGTGTTTGCCTTGGCTTCTTCCTTGTCGATCTTGCCATCCTTGTTGACGTCAACCTCGACGAAACCCGCATCGAACTCCGCCCGCTGCTTGTCCACGATCGCCTGCATGTAGACGCCGAGTTCGGCGCGGTCGATCTTGCCGTCCTTGTTCGTGTCCATGCCGTCAAAAGCCTTGTCGATCATTTCCTTGTCGGCCGGCTTTTCCTGAGCGAAGGCGGGAAAGGTGGCGAGGGTCATCACAGCCACTGCTGCCGCGAGTGTCTTCATCATAGTCTTCATTCCTTGTATTTGAGTTGGCTCGCAGAGGGTCAGCGCCAGTCGCGGTGACCGTGTCTGCGGTCATGCCGGTGTCGGTCATGCCGGTATCGATCATCCCAACGCCTGTCGTTGCGCCAGGATCTGCGGTCCTCGCGTCGATCTCTTCGATCCTTGTCGGCCACACTTCCGATAAGGCCGCCAGCGACGGCTCCGCCAAGGACGGCGCGAGGATCGCCATTGGAGGCAAGCGCGCCTCCAAGCATGCCAATCCCGATCCCGAGGGCGATGGCTCGCTCCTTTTTTCCAGCCTCTGCAACGCCTGGGGCGAGAAGCGACAGAGCCAGCGCGATGGCAAGGGCCGGCGTAGCGAGTGATTTCTTGACTGCGTTCATGTTGTTCTCCCGTGCGGCGTGGCCCATTCAGCCTCGGCGCCGCGCCCAAAGTCGGGGGCTCACGTTGCGACAACATTACGTGCGAGATTTTTTTGCGGCGCGGAGACCGAGCAGGAGAGCGATAGCGCGCGCAATCCTGCCGACGCATCACAGGCGTCTCGTCGGCATTACGGCTCGCAGGCGAACATCAGCCAGGTCGCATGACCGCTTATACGGCGTGAGCTTTCGGCCCGTTGCGGTCCTCGACTGGCTATAATATCCCTCACCCATGAGCAGCTTGCGTTCGAATATCAATGTGAAGGCTCTCGGCCTTCATTGGCGAGATGGCCGCCTCCTGGCTGCTGAAGTCCGAGACAGTCACGGGCGCGTTGTCGGCGTGCGTCCGCTCGGGGGAACGGTGGAGTTTGGCGAAAGCTCCCAATCGGCTCTGAGACGCGAATTCCTTGAGGAGCTCGGAGCCGAGATAGAGGTTCTGTCTGGCCCACAGGTCATCGAGAATATCTACGTCTTCGAAGGCGAGAACGGCCACGAGATAATGTTCATTTTCGAAATCGGGTTTGTTTCCGATGACTATCGAAATCACGAAACGATCAGCTTCAACGAGAGTGACGGAACATCCGGTATTGCGCGATGGTACGCCCTGGACGAGCTTGATCGGCCCGGCTTGCCCGGCCTTTATCCCAAGGGGTTGAGGGCGCTCCTGAAGGGCTCGTCGCAATCGGCGTCAGCTTTTGGTGCAATCCGATGAAACAGCCTGTTGCTACAACGCAGCGACAGTCCAGATTGGAACGCCGTCATCCTTCACACGTCTGGCTGTTTCGCCATTGAAACCTGTGGGGCCTGACCAGCTTGCGGCATGTTTGTGCCTCGACACCCTCCCCTGAGCCACACCCGACCTATTTCCCGCGGAAACGTCCGGCTCCGCATTGCATCCACGCTCTTTGCCGCCTATTTGCCGGTGGGCGCCTTTTCGCGCGTCCCGGAGACCTGCATGTCCAACAAGAAGAAGATCGTTTCCGCGGATGACGGCAATCCGCTTGGAACTCTGGTGAACCTTTGGCCCTACATGTGGCCGACGGGTCGTGCTGACCTCAAGGCGCGGGTGCTGTGGGCAACCTTCTTCCTGATTCTGGCCAAGCTGGTGCTGCTGTCGGTTCCCTATTTCTTCAAATGGGCAACCGATGCGCTGAACGGCAAGCTGGACATGGCAGGCCTACTGCCCGCCTTCCTGCTCGGCGCCGTGGTTCTGGTCATCGCCTATAATTTCACCCGTATCCTGCAGGTGGGGCTGAACCAGCTGCGTGACGCGCTGTTCGCCTCGGTCGGACAGCATGCTGTGCGCCAGCTCGCCAACAAGACCTTCATCCACATGCACCAGCTTTCCCTGCGCTTCCATCTGGAGCGCAAGACGGGCGGGCTGTCGCGCATCATCGAGCGCGGCACCAAGGGCATAGAGACGATCGTCCGCTTCACCATCCTGAATTCGGTGCCGACGCTGATCGAATTCGTCTTGACCGCCATCATTTTCTGGGCGGCCTATGGTTTTGCCTATCTCGCCGTTACCGCGATCACGGTTGCCGCCTATATCTGGTTCACCATCAAGGCCAGCGACTGGCGCATCGCCATCCGCCGGACGATGAACGACAGCGATACCGACGCCAATACCAAGGCGATCGACTCGCTTCTGAACTTCGAGACGGTCAAGTATTTCGGCAACGAGGAAATGGAAGCCAGGCGCTTCGACGTGTCGATGGCGCGTTACGAGAAGGCCGCCACCCAGGTCTGGACCTCGCTCGGTTGGCTGAACTTCGGACAGGGCGTGATTTTCGGCCTTGGCCAGGCGGTCATCATGATCATGTCGGCACTGGCCGTGCAGCGCGGCGAACAGACGATCGGCGATTTCGTCTTCGTCAATGCGCTTTTGATGCAGCTTTCGGTGCCGCTCAATTTCATCGGCTTCGTCTATCGCGAAATCCGCCAGGGCCTGACAGATATCGAGCAGATGTTCGAACTTCTGGAGGTCGAGGCAGAAGTGACCGACCGGCCGGATGCAAAGCCGCTGGCGCTCAATTCGTCGGGCGTGGAAAAGGGCGCGATCGCCTTCAAGGATGTCCGCTTCTCCTATGATCCGGAGCGGCCGATCCTCAAGGGGATCTCGTTCGAGGTGCCGGCCGGCAAGACGGTGGCGATCGTCGGCCCGTCGGGTGCGGGCAAATCGACCATCTCCCGCCTGCTCTATCGCTTCTACGACATCCAGGACGGGTCGATCACCATCGACGGCCAGGACGTGCGTGACGTGACGCAGAAGTCCCTGCGCGCGGCGATCGGCATGGTTCCGCAGGACACGGTGCTGTTTAACGATACGGTCGCCTACAATATCCGCTATGGTCGGCCCGGCGCTGGTGACACGGACGTGCAGAGCGCTGCCGAGATCGCCCAGATCGACACGTTCATCAAGCAGCTTCCGGACGGCTACGAAACCAAGGTCGGGGAACGGGGCCTGAAACTCTCAGGCGGCGAGAAACAGCGCGTGGCGATCGCCCGCACGATCCTGAAGGCCCCGCCGATCCTGATCCTCGACGAGGCGACGTCCGCGCTCGACACGACGACGGAACACGAGATCCAGTCGGCGCTCGACAGGGTTTCGGAAAACCGCACGACACTGGTGATTGCCCACCGGCTTTCCACCGTGATCGGCGCGGACGAGATCATCGTGCTCAGAGCCGGCGAGATCGCGGAGCGCGGCACCCACGCGGGTCTGCTGGCGCAGGACGGGCTCTACGCCTCGATGTGGAACCGTCAGCGGGAAGCAACACAGGCGGAAGAACATCTGCGCCAGGTGCGCGAGAGCGACGATCTCGGCGTCGTTACCCGCGGCACGCCGGCGGCGGAATAACCAGGTAGAAACAAGGGAATCAGAGGATAAAATGAAACGCCGGATGAACTATTCAGCCAAACGGATGCTGGTCGCGGGCAGCCTGGTGCTCGCCTACCTTCTGGTGCTGACCTTCTGGGGCTCGCCGCTTCTGGCATTGACGACCTGGCTCGGTCTCGTCGATCCCGCGAAAATCTGAAAGCCCAAGGTTCCGAGGGGCGCGCGTCGGGCCACCGGGCCGATGCTGTGCAGACTATCCACTGGGTGGCAGCTTACCAACCGAGACATGGCATACCCGCCTTCGGCAAAACTTTGTCCGCCGTGATGCTTTCGCGTCGCTCAGTCGTGAATTCCGCCGTCTCGCAAAGCACGAATGTCGTCCTGTCCGAACGACGCGGTGAAGGCCTGCCGGCGCCATATAGCTCTGCCGCGTTGCGCAGCAACGAAACGAATTCAGGCGTGGAAATACCGTCAGCCCGACGAAGTTGGGCGATCAGCGGGTCGGATAATACGTCTTCAATAGTCAGGTCGCGTTGCATGGTTTTGTTCCTCTGTCAAAACCTGTACACGGGGTGCGCTACAGTCACATTGCAAAATTACGACCAAAAAGGGGCATATGCGATGTGGCAAATTCTCCCTATGCGAGAAATTGCACCCGAAATTCGCGCGCGTTTCCGGTTCGCCACCAGAACCGAGACATGACCTCGATCATCAGTGCCAAAGACAGGCAATCCAGCGCACAAGACCGCCAAGCGGGCAATCTGGTTAAAAAAGCGGCGTAAGTGCTGGCTGCGGAAGTCCGATCCGCTATTGGATGGTCGAAGCCGGGACGCGGCAAAGGTCAGTACACGGCCTTTATGCTATCTGCGCGACGAGCCGTAACGCGTGCGTTCGCGGTAGCGACGCTGGCTCCACACCGTATAGGCCACTGCGGCGATCACGATCGCGATATCCGCCGCTGCTATCAGGCACCATGTAAGGCTCATTTCAAACTCTTCCGTTCTTGGCCGATGCTGGACTACCAGAAGTGCTTCCAACATTGGCTTAAGCATATTCAAGGCATTTGACCTTGATGTAAGTCAGCGTGTCCTGCCGGAGTTTTATGACAGTCACATGAAAATAAACGCAAGAACCGTGCCGAATTACCGCAATGCAGCATTTACTTGAGCACATGTCGGAAATTCAACGCATCGGGCCCGTGATGGTTGCAATCCCCATGTAGTTCGCAAAGCGGGACGGAACCGCATTGCCGCGAATACCGTTTTTCGGTAGTCAGTGCGGCTTAAATGGACATTACGCCCCTCGGGAGAAACAGTTGATCAACCTCTTCGACACCATCCGCAACACACTCGTGCCGATCCACAAGGAAGGCTACGTCTTCGTCGCGATCTTTTTCGTCGTGTCGCTGATCCTGGGTTACTTTGCCGAACCGTTATTCTGGATCGGCCTCGTTCTGACCCTGTGGTGTGCCTATTTCTTCCGCGATCCCGAGCGCGTCGTACCGCAGGATGACGATCTTATCCTCAGCCCTGCCGATGGCCGTGTCAGCCATGTCGCCATGGTCGTTCCGCCGGCGGAACTGGGCCTGGGCGCCGAGCCGATGCTGCGCATCTCCGTATTCATGAACGTATTCAACTGCCACGTGAACCGCTCGCCGGTGCGCGGTGAAGTCAAGGTCATCGAGTATCGCGCCGGACAATTCGTCAACGCCGAGCTGGACAAGGCAAGCTCCGACAACGAGCGCAACGGCCTCGTTATCGAAAGCCGCCATGGCAAGGTTGGTGTCGTCCAGATCGCCGGCCTCGTGGCACGCCGGATCGTCTGCTGGGTCAAGCCCGGCGAGCCGCTCAATGCCGGCGAGCGCTTCGGCCTCATCCGTTTCGGCTCGCGCCTCGACGTGTTCGTGCCGGCCGGTGGCGCCGCACGTGTGTCGATCGGCCAGCTGGCAATCGCCGGTGAAACGGTGCTTGCTGAATTCGGCTCGACCAAGGCCGCTTCGCTCGGCCGCCGCAGCTGATACGCCAGACAGGAGGAACCGATGATGGATATGCCCCCAGCAGAGCCGAACCGCTCGACCGACGAGGCTCGCGGCCCGCGCCTGAGGGAAATCCCCATCCGGCTGATGGTGCCGAACCTCATTACGGTTCTGGCCATCTGTGCAGGTCTGACCGGCATAAGGCTCGCTTTCGAAGGTCGCTACGAGCTTGCGGTCGCCATGGTCCTGCTTGCAGCCTTCCTCGATGGCATTGACGGGCGGATCGCCCGTCTTCTCAAGGCGACTTCGAAATTCGGCGTGCAGATGGATTCGCTCGCCGACATCATCAATTTCGGCGTTGCCCCTGCCCTTGTCTCCTACGCATTCCTGCTCGACGGCGCGCGGTCGCTCGGCTGGATCGCGGCCCTACTTTACACGATTGCCGCTGGCCTGAGGCTGGCGCGCTTCAACGTCATGGAAGACCGGGGCATCAAGGCACCGTGGCAATCGGAATTTTTCGTCGGCGTTCCTGCTCCGATGGGCGCCATGCTGATGCTGCTGCCGGTCTATCTCGGCTTTCTCGGCGTCGAGCGCACGCCCTTCTTCATCTATGGCAGTGTCGCCTATACGGTCGGCATCGGCTATCTGCTGGTCAGCCGCCTGCCGGTCTGGTCGGGCAAATCCAGCCACATCCGCCGGGACATGATGTTCCCGATCCTGCTTCTCGTCGTTCTCTATGTCGCGCTTCTGATGAGCTACACCTGGGAAGTTCTGTCGGTCACCGTCATCGCCTATCTCTGCGTCCTGCCATTCAGCGCGAGGGCATGGAAACGACGCTACGGCACGATCACGATCGAAGACGAAGGAACGCACGTGTAAGCTGCGGGCCGCCCCCTGATCATGCTGCAATGCACTGAAATTGCTGCACTGCAGTTCCGATCTGCGGCAAGTTGCCACGCGTAGACTCACCTCATCGAAAAGGGGCGGATAAGCCTTTATTCCGCCCCTATTGCCGGTGAATTCCCGGCGCCCCGCGACATCAGAGAATCACGCGGGTGAGATGATGAGGACAAAGACGTGAGCAATACGACCAAGACCGACAAGCCGGAACCGAAGCCTGATTTCACCGCTCATTTCCGCCCGCTGGGCATCAAGGCCGTCGCCGCCGCAGCCATGATGCTGAAGCGCAAGCCGAAGCTGACACCGGTCCGGTAACTGGCTCAGATCTCGCTCAAGGCACTCCACAAGAGCCCCAGCGCCAAAGCGCTCATGACGAGGCCGATCAGGCCATCGAGCACCCGCCACGCGGCGGGTCGGGCAAAGACCGGTGCCAGAAGACGGGCGCCGTAACCGAGCCCGAAGAACCAGACGAACGAGGCGATCGCAGCACCGGCGCCATAAGCGATACGTTCATTTCCCTCGAATTTGGCCGAAAGGCTGCCGAGGAGCAGGACGGTATCGAGATAGACATGCGGATTGAGGAAAGTGAAGGCAAGGCAGGTCAAGACCGCCGCCTTCAGCGACAGGCTTTCTGGCGCCCCCGCCACCATGGCCGCGGGCTTTACTGCGCGCCTGAAGGCAAGCGCCGCATAACTTCCCAAAAAGACTGCGCCACCGAGCGTGACCAGCAGGATCAGCGTTTTCGACTGCGATACGATCGCGCCCATGCCGCCGACGCCGGCAGCGATCAACAGCGCATCGGACAGCGCGCAGATGAGGCAAAGCACGAAGACATGCCGGCGCAACAGGCCCTGGCGCAGAATGAAGGCATTCTGGGCGCCGATCGCGATGATCAGCGAGCCACCAAGGGCAAAGCCGGACAGGCCGGCGGACAAAATATTCATCGAGGGGAATTCCGCAAAAGAGGCAAAGGAGAATGGTCTAGAAGAGCGACATCTGGGACGTGTCCTTGCCGGCTTTCGGAGGTTTGTCCTCGAGCTCGGCGACGGCCACGGGTTTCTGGGTGTCAGGCCCCATGTTGGAGACCTTGTTGACCAGATCCGAAACCGGGATCGCCTCGAAGAAATCATCTTCGGCAGGCTTCAGGAGATCGGCGACCTGACGCGGCTCCTGATTCTTGCATTCGAGCCAGCGCTCGAAATTCTCCGGTCCGATCACAACCGGCATCCGGTCGTGAATGCCACGGATCGCCCGATTGGCCTTTGTCGTCATGATCGCCGCGGTATCGACTTCGGATCCGTCGGCCGACGCCCAGGTTTCCATCAGTCCGGCAAAGGCGATGACGCCGCCGTTCTTCGGCCTGATCCAGTAGGCCTGCGATTTCACTCCGCTTTCCTTTGGCGGACGTTTCCATTCGTAAAAGCCGGAGGCCGGAATGAGGATACGGCGATGGCGCATGGCAGCGCGAAAAGAAGCCTTGTCGATTGCCGTCTCCGACCGGGCGTTGATCAGCAGCGGAAACTCCCGCATGTCCTTCACCCAGCCGGGTATCAGTCCCCAGCGCGCCAGAGAGGCCTTGCGGTCCGGCAGGTTGCTGCCCGGCTGGCGGTCGGCCGGCGTGACCACGAGGATGGGCTGCGTCGGCGCGATATTGAACCGCGGCGGAAAATCATCCTCGAAATCGGCGACACCAAGCGAGCCGAGAACCTCGTCCGGCTTGTGGGTCAGGGCATAACGTCCACACATCGCTTTTAGATGGCACCGGGTTTGAAAACGGTCAAGCAGTGCAATCGCGCCAGATCAGGCGCTGCGCGGACCGAAGAGGATGATCGCCCCGCCGACAAGGCAGACGACGGCGCCGGTCAGATCCCAGCGGTCGGGCGACCGGCCTTCGACGCCCCAGAGCCATAAAACCGAGGCAACGATATAGATGGCGCCATAGGCGGCATAAGCACGTCCCGCCGCTTCCGCCGGAACCAGCGCCAGCGCCCAGGCGAAGGCTGCAAGAGAAACCATTCCCGGCGCCAGCCAGAGCGGCGATCTGTCAAGCTTCAGCCAGGCCCAGAAGGCAAAGCAACCGGCGATTTCGGCAAGTGCGGCAAAGGCGTAAAGGAGATAGGTTTTCATGCGGGGCCTTGCTTATCTTAGACGTCATTCCGCATAACACTGACGCAAATGGGCGACAACCAACGGCTAAGCCTAGCAACGCAATCCTGCTTATCCCCGCTCTTGACGATATGTAAGCTCGATGCTTACATTCAGTATGATCCGGTCTTTCAGGAGCAAAGCACTGGCAAGCTTGTTTGCAACAGGCAAGGCCAGCAAGATCGACGCCAAGATGCACAAGCGCATTCTGGTGCGACTTGACCGTCTGGACGCAGCGGAAGCACCGCAAGACATGAACCTGCCGGGTTTCGATTTTCATGTTCTGCATGGTTTCGATCCGACGCGCTACACTGTTCATGTGAACGGCCCCTGGTGCGTAACGTTTGAGTTCGATGGCAAGGATGCAGTTCGCGTCGATTTCGAACAGTACCATTGATGGCAATCAGGAAACGACGACAATGACCGATTACGAAGTGAAGCGACCTATCGGGCGAAGCCCGTCTCATCCGGGAGCACTGCTCGATGAAGTCATTGCGGCGACCGGAAAAACGAAGGTTGAGATTGCCGAGTTGCTCGGCATTTCACGGCAGCAGCTTTATGACATCCTGAGGGAACGCAAGTCGATCTCGCCGAATGTTGCGGCAAGGCTCGGGAAGATGTTTGGTGATGGCGCGGCAATCTGGCTGCGAATGCAGGCAAGTTATGATGCCTGGCATGCGGAAAGAGACGTGGATGTGAGCCAGATTCCAACCCTGACAGCAGCTTGACCCTCAAGACAATGCCTATAGCTACGTCCCCCCAAGCCGCCTCCTCCGCGATCCTCGAACGCGATGGTCGTTTCCTTTTGATCCGGCGGAAGAACCCGCCGATGGCCGATCTCTTCGCCTTTCCCGGCGGACGGGCGGAGCCGGGCGAGACGCCGGCAGAGACGGCGTTGCGGGAGTTTCTTGAGGAAACCGGCATTCGAGCGCACAACCCGGTCCTCTTTGCCAACTATGATCTTAAAGGTGCCAAGGATGACGGGCGGCATTTCTTCCTCTCCGTCTTTCGGATCGAGGCGGACCCGGATATCGAGGCGGTCGCCGCCGACGATGCGGCCGATCCGGGCTGGTACACGGTCGAAGAGATCCGCCGCCTGCCCTGCCCACCCAGCGTTCGCGATTGCGCCGAAAAGCTGGCGGCGCTTGCAACCGGCCGATAAGATCAGCGCGTCGGAACAAGGCCGAATCATCCGCGCCCGAATCGCGTCTTCCGATCTGGCCGCCTAAACAAGGAATTCCGTTTGAAACCCGTTGCCTGCCTCATCCTGCCGCTTCTTCTTGCCACGGCCAGCCCGCTTGCCGCTCAGACGCAGAAGAAACCTGCGGCAGAGACCAAGGCTCCGGTACAGCAGACAGCACCGGCAGACACGGCAAAGCCCGCGCCCTATGACGGCCAGCTTCTGCGGCTCGCGGAGGTTCTCGGCTCCATCAGTTACTTAAGAGAATTGTGCGGCGCGCCGCAGGAAGACTGGCGCCGGACGATGCGGCAGCTGCTCGATTCGGATGCGGCAAACGAGCCGGCTCGGCGTGAAAGGTTGACGGCGGCCTATAATCGCGGATACCGCACGTTTGCTGCCGTCCATACATCCTGCACGCTTGCGGCCCGCACCGCGGAAGAGCGATACCGTAACGAAGGCGCAACACTTGCGACCGAAATAGCCTCGCGCTTCGGAAATTAGCGGATTATTTACCTCTTTCGTCGGGAAGGCGTGTCGTTTCGATAAAAGGCTGATAAAGTTGTTAACGGCGCAGTAATCAAATCGGCCTCATGGCCGGCACCGAGGAAAGTTCAATATGCAGTCAGGCCTCAACGAAATCGATGACATGATCGTCCACGAGAAGATGCAGGTCGCGCTCGAATATCAGAACGATGCCTGGGCAGACGGACGCGCAGACGGTATCGAGCCGGAAATCATCGCTGATGCCGCAATCGCCTTCGCCATGCGCGAGACGATTCGCCTGCGCGGCGAAGAAGGCGCGGAAGCGCTGCTCGAATCACTGCGCGAGCGGATGCTTGCCGGCGAGTTTTCTCCTGAACGCAACATTCAGTAATACCGGAGCTTCCCATGCGGAACGCCCCTTCCACATCCGTCGCGATCTGGCTGCTGGCAACAGCGGCCACAGTTTCAATTGCTCCGAACGCGCGCGCGCTTTCGGACGGCAGCATGGCGCCGGTCGTCGAAGATAACCTCTCCGAAGAAATGCCGCTCCGACAGGCTTTCGAAGGTGCAGCTCAGACTAGCCCCGTCCCATCGGCGGAGAGCGAAGCAAGCCAGGACGAGGCCGAAAACACGGCGCCCGCGGCAGACGACAAAAACCCTGCCCAACCGGCACCCAGGACGGACGGAACGGATGCCAATCCGGGCGGCTCCGGTTCGGTTTCTGCCGCTGATGCGGAACCGGCCGAGATCATCCGCGATCTCTCCACCCTGCCCGCGCCGGTGAAGGCGATGCGCGAAAAGCTCGTCGAGGCTGCCGCGTCCGGCGATATCGAACGGCTGCGGCCGTTGATCGAAGGCACGCCCAAGCCGCCGCAGATCATGAACAACGAAAGCGAAGATCCGATCGACACGCTGAAGAATTTTTCAGGCGATCCGGACGCGCAGGAAATTCTCGCGATCATGCTCGATCTTCTGGCGACAGGTGCGGCTCGGATCGATGCCGGCACACCGGAGGAAGCCTATGTCTGGCCGTATTTCACCGGCAAACCGCTTTCCGAGCTCAGCCCGCCGGAACGGGTCGAACTGCTTCGCATCGTGACCGCGGGTGACCTGATGGGCATGGAAGAAACCGGCACCTACAATTTCTACCGGCTCGGCATCTCGCCCGACGGACAGTGGAAATTCATGGCCGGCGGCGACTGAGGCTCCGGCGGCGGCGAAAACGGCATTCTCAAGCGAAATCAATTTGTGCGGCGGAAGCTGATGACGGATGGCGGGCGTTCTATCACCTGCCGCCGTCTTCAAACCGTTACATAGTTTTGCGCAACATGCCGCAGGAACTCAACCTGCAGATGCACGCCCGACCGATATCTTAACTCTCTCGCCGCGTTTTCAAATGCGATATAACTCGCCTACCGCCCGCGCCGTTGCCGCCCTCACGCTGACGCAGATGATAGGCTGGGGTGCAACTTTCTGGATGCCAGCCGTCACGGGGCCGGCAATGGCCGATGACCTCGGCATGCCTCTCCCCATGGTCATGATGGGGCCGACAACCATGCTTGTCGTGATGGCTATCGTATCCTGGCCTCTGGCTACGCTTTTCGAGCGCCATGGCACACGCCCGGTGATGGTCCTGGGATCATTGCTCGGCGCAGCAGGCCTTATCGTCATGGGCCTTTCCACCGGAGCCCAATCCTATTTCGTATCATGGGTCATCCTCGGACTTGCCGGAGCCGGGATGCTGACGACCCCTGCGCAAATCGCGCTGACCGAGATCGCCGGGGAAAAGGCGCGCCCGGCTATCGGCGTGCTGCTGCTCGCAGGAGGGCTCACATCGACGATAATCTGGCCTCTGACGAGCCTGCTTCAGGCCGAATCGGGCTGGCGCCTGGTGACATTTACCTTCGCCGCCCTCATGTTGCTCGTCTGCATGCCCTTGCACTGGGCGACACTGGCCCGACATACCGAGGTTCACGCCGGAAAAAATGCCGCTGCAAAGAGTTCGTCAGGCCCCGCTCCCGTCGACTGGCCGCGCTTTACGCTGCTTGCCATAAGTTTTGCCGCCAATGGCTTCGTGACTTGGGGATTTGCTCTCACGATCATCATCCTTTTCGAAGCAGGCGGCCTCGATCACGTCACGGCGCTGGCGGCTGCGGCCTTTATCGGCATTGCCCAATGGGCCGGGCGCATGGTCGATTTTGTCGGAGGCTGGCGCTGGTCGGGTTTCGCTTCCGGAATTGCTGCTTCCGCCCTGTTTCCGCTGAGCTTCATCATTCTTCTCACCGTCAGCGACTTCGTCGGGGCCGTCCTTTTCGCCACGCTCTACGGCATTGCCGGCGGCATCACCGCGGTCACCCGTGCGACGCTGCCGCTGCAGATTTTCCCCATCGGAGCCTATGCGCGCGCCTCGGCTCAGCTCGCAGTCCCCCTCAACCTGTCTTTTGCCGCTGCGCCGCCGGTCTTTGCCGCAGTCATGACCTCCGCCGGTCCACATGCAGCGTTATGGCTGGCCTTTGCGCTGTCAATTCTGGCATTCTGCGCTTTTCTCGGCCTCGCCTTCACGCATCGCAAGATCGAGCGTGCTTCACAACCGTTGAAAACGGCGACCTGATGGATGGCGCAGCAAGGTCCACAATGCCCTTTATCGACCGCGCCGGCACATTTGGCCTTTCCGAACCCGATCATTTTCGAATATGGAGGATGCGGCTCAAGTTTGGCTGCCTTCTTTCGGGCGATCCATCGCCGCACCACATTCCAGAGATGTCGTAATGCTTTCCCGTTTCTTCGCCTATTACCGCCCTTATCGCGGCCTGTTCATCCTCGACTTCAGCTGTGCCGTGTTTTCCGGCCTGCTGGAGCTTGGCTTTCCGATGGCGGTCAAGCTGTTCGTCGACCGGCTGCTGGTGACGCAGGAATGGTTGCTGATCGTGCTCGCCTCGATCGCGCTTCTCATCTGCTATGTGGTGAATACCGGTCTGATGGTGGTGGTTACCTATTGGGGCCACATGCTCGGCATCAATATCGAGACCGATATGCGCCGGGAAGCCTTCAACCATATGCAGAAGCTCTCCTTCCGTTATTACGACAATCACAAGACCGGCCATCTCGTCGGCCGGCTGACCAAGGATCTCGAAGAGATCGGCGAAGTTGCCCATCACGGGCCGGAAGACCTGTTCATTGCGATCATGACCTTTATCGGCGCGCTGGCGCTGATGCTCTCGGTCAACTGGAAGCTTGCCCTGATCACGGCGCTTGTCGTGCCGCTGACCGCCTGGGTGACGAGCCGTTACGGCGCACGAATGAGCGCCAATTTCCGCCGCCTGTTCGAGCGGGTGGGCGATTTCAACGCCCGCATCGAGGAAAATGTCGGCGGCATGCGGGTGGTGCAGGCTTTCGCCAACGAGCCGCATGAACGGGCGCTGTTCGAGCGCGACAACCAGAATTATCGCCGCGTGAAGCTCGAAGCCTACAAGATCATGGCCGCCAGCACCTCGCTCAGCTACATGAGCATGCGCCTGACGCAGATGATCGTGATGATCGCCGGTGCATGGTTCGTGCTGCAGGGCGAGCTGACGGCCGGTGGCTTCATCGGTTTCCTGCTTCTGGTCGCGGTGTTCTTCCGCCCGGTCGAAAAGATCAATTCGGTCATCGAAACCTATCCCAAGGGCATTGCCGGTTTCCGCCGCTTCACGGAGCTTGTCGATACCGAGCCGGATATTGCCGATGCTGCGAATGCCGTCGCGGTCAGCACGCTCAAGGGGGCGATCGACTACAACGGCATTTCTTTCGGCTATAGTGCGGAAAAACCGATCCTCAAGGATGTCAGCCTGTCGATCCGACCCGGAGAGACGGTCGCCTTCGTCGGTCCATCCGGTGCCGGCAAGACGACGATGTGTTCGCTTCTTCCGCGTTTCTACGATGTTACCGGCGGCAGCATCACGATCGACGGCATGGATATCCGCGGCATGACCAAGGCTTCGCTGCGCCAGCAGATCGGCATCGTGCAGCAGGACGTGTTCCTGTTCGGCGGCACGATGCGCGAAAACATCGCCTATGGACGGCTCGGCGCCAGCGATGCGGAGATCATGCAGGCGGCCCGCCGGGCACGGCTGGAAGAGATGATCGCGGATCTGCCGGACGGGCTGGATACCGTTGTCGGCGAACGTGGCGTAAAGCTTTCGGGCGGCCAGAAGCAGCGCGTGGCGATCGCCCGGATGTTCCTGAAAAACCCGCCGATCCTGATCCTCGACGAGGCGACCTCGGCGCTCGACACGGAAACCGAACGGGCAATCCAGCGCTCGCTTTCGGAACTTGCCGTCGGCCGTACGACGCTGATCATCGCGCATCGGCTTGCGACCATTCAGGGCGCCGACCGTATCGTGGTGATCGATGGCAGCGGCATTCTGGAACAGGGCACGCATCAGGAACTGATTGCCCGACGCGGCGCCTATAACCGCCTGCATGCGGCCCAGCACGGCGCCTGACAACAGCAACCCATGAAGCGATCTGCCAGCCGATTCGCTACGGTTGAAGGTCGCCATGAAACTTGATAAAAGAAGGATAGTTTTGCTCGTGGCCTTTTGCACGAGGATGGAGCCGCGGGGTCGGGGCATGACGTTTCAGCCGAGAATGCGCAACCAGATCGAGGGGTTTTCGGTTCTCGGGGGACTGCGCCGGCGATACTGGAACGGAATTACCGCCGATCTCTGGGATGTCGAATGCGCCGCTTACGCGGGCGGTTATTACGTGGCGCGCGATCCGCGGCTGTTCATTCTTCTCGACCAGCGCGGTCAGGGCCGGCCGGCATTGAAGCGCAGCCCACGCGAGGCGGGCCTGCTGCAGGATGCCAGCTCCAGCCCGATCTCCTACATCCCCGCCGAAATGGACCTGTGGATCGATATCAAGGACGTGCAATATGTCCGCCACCTCGACATCCATTTCGAAGAAGACACGATGAGCCGCAGGCTCGGCGACAATCTCGATCCGCGTCGGCTGAAGGATCCGCAGCTCGTCTTTGCCGACCAACGCGTGATGGCGCTTGCCGAACTGATCGCCGCGGAAATCGCCAATCCAGACCCGCTGCACGATCTTTACGGCGACGGACTGGCGCTGGCGCTTCTGATCGACGTTCTGAAACTGGCGAAATCCGAGCCGCGCAAGCGCGGCGCGCTAGCGCCCTGGCAATTGAAGCGGGCGACCGAGTTCATCGAACAGCATTGCCTGCGCAATATCCGGCTGGAGGAACTTGCGGTGCTGACGGGCCTGTCGCAATCGCATTTCTCTCATTCCTTCAAGGCCTCGACCGGAATGGCGCCGCACGAATGGCAGATGAATGCCCGGCTATTGCGCGCCAAGCAAATGCTGAAATCCGGTGATCAGCCCCTGACGGAAATAGCCGCGGAAACAGGCTTTTCCGACCACGCGCATTTTTCCCGCGTGTTCCGCAAACATGTGGGCCTCGCGCCATCGCAGTGGAAAAAGTCACAGTCGGAATAAAACATGCGGGCAAACGCGCAAAGCAAAGAACTTTGCCCAAGATCGTTCAAGTCCCGAAAATCATAACAAGCGCATAAAACAAATCTGAGTTAACCACTCAGCTTATCAGATTACCGCAGGCAAAGCGGCGCGAGTGGGGCAAAGAATGAAGAAATCGGTCAAGTCTTCCGCAATGAGAGCGGGCGTAAAGAAGGCAGGTCTGCGGGCAGGCGTTGCGGTAATCGGGCTGGTGGCAGCCTGGGCCGCGCAGGCGCAAGAGGCGCAGAATGAGAGCGGCTCGACGCTCGCACCCATCGTTCTTCAGGGCGAAGGCGAACAGGGCGGCACCGGCCCGGTCAGGGGTTATGTCGCCAAACAGACGACGACCGGCTCGAAGACGGATACGCCGCTGAATGAAGTGCCCCAGGCCGTTTCCGTCGTCGGGCGCGAAGAGCTGAATGACCGCGCTGTGGTGAACAAGGTCGACGAAGCGCTTCGCTACACGCCCGGCGTCGTCGCACAGCCATACGGTACCGACCCGGATACGGACTGGTTTTACGTCCGCGGCTTCGATGCCAGCCAGACCGGTCTCTACATGGATGGCCTCAACCTCTTTGGTTACGCCTTCGGTAACTTCCAGATTGACCCTTTCATGCTTGAGCGCGTCGAAGTACTCAAGGGGCCGGCTTCGGTTCTCTACGGTGGCGCAAATGCTGGCGGCGTGATCAATCTGGTGCGCAAGCAGCCGACCGATGCTCCCTATTATTACACCGAGATCGGCATCAACAGTAACGGCAACGCATTCACCGGCTTCGACTTTTCCGACAAGCTGGGTGACAGCGGCATCTACAGCTATCGCCTGACCGGCAAAATTGCGGGCGGCGAAGGTTATACGGATTATACCAACGACATCCGCGGCTTCATCATGCCGCAGCTGACGATTTCACCGGACGACGCCACCAAGCTTACCGTCTTTGCCTATGCGGCAGGTCTCAACCAGCGGCACACGGGTAACGGCTTCCTTCCCTACGAGGGTACGGTCGTCGACGGCCCGTTCGGTGGCAAGATTTCTCGTCGTTTCTTCCCCGGTGAGCCGGATATCGATAATGGCCATTATGACCAGCAGATGGTCGGCTATGAACTGGAACATGAATTCGAAGGCGGCTGGAAGGCGACTTCGAACTTCCGTTACAGCCATCTCGATAAGTGGGAGCACTTCGTTTACCCGTATCTCTACACCGCGACCGGAGACCTCAACCGGATTAACTTCTCGGGCGATACGAGTGTCAACAACGTGGCATGGGACAATCGTATTGAGAACGATTTCGATGTTGCCGGCACGAACCACAAGGTCATGGTCGGCGTCGATTACCGCTACTATCACATCAAGAACATCCAGAACTCGACCTTCGGCGCGAGCACGATCGATCCGACTGATCCAGTTTACGGCCTTCCGCAGCTAGCTCCCGGCGCACTCTACAATCAGGATGCCACGATGCATCAGGTGGGTATCTACGCTCAGGATCAGATCCGTTTCGGCGGCGGCTGGCTGGTCACGCTCAATGGCCGCTTCGACTATATCGACAGCGACTTCAAGGACAAACTGCCGGTTACAGCCTTTGATGCCGATGACAGCTACAAGGATACCGATCAAGCCTGGAGTGGTCGTGCCGGCCTCGCCTACGAATTCGACAATGGCGTAACGCCCTATGTCAGCGCTGCAACCTTCTTCAATCCTCAGATCGGAATGGGTGCTTCCGGTGCTCTCAAGCCGGAGGAAGGCCAGCAATACGAGGCAGGCATCAAGTATGATCCAACCTTCATGGACGCCACCTTCACTGCATCTGTTTTCCACATCAAGAAGCGCAACAACACCGTTGCCGTCGCATTCGCTCCCTGGGTCGATCAGCTGGGCGAAGTGGAATCCAAGGGTGTAGAACTGGAAGGAAAGATCAATATTGACGAGAACTGGAAGCTTCTCGCCTCGGTCGCCTATACCGATATGGAGGTGACGAAGAACGATCCGAACCCGGCGCTCATCGGAAAATCGCCCTATATCATTCCGGACTGGACCGCTTCTCTGTGGGCAGACTACACAGTCACCACCGGCGCACTCGAAGGCCTGAGCCTTGGTGCCGGCCTGCGCTACAAGGGCGAATCCTGGGCGGATGAGCTGAACACGCTGGAGGTTCCGTCATCCACCGTCGTCGATGCTGCCATCCGCTACAAGAAGGACGACTGGACGGCATCGCTCAATGTCACCAACGTCTTCGACAAGACCTATGTCGAAAGCTGCGGCGGTATCGGAGCCTGCGGTTACGGCGACGCCCGGACCTTCACCGTCAAGCTTGCAAAGACCTGGTAAGCCAGACGTTAAGTTGACAATCGAAGTGAAGTTAATCAGGAAGGCCCATGCGGGCCTTCCTTTTCGTTTTGCCGGCCCAGCCACTCGGAGGAATGATCGTGAACGCAGCTACATTTCCGCATCGGGAATTCGTTCTGACCGGGACGGCCATTCCGGTCGATGCCGATGACATGCTGGCGGAAATCTGCGAGCATTTTGTCGATCATGCAGAGGTGTTTCGTGATGGCGATCATGTGACGCTCTCAAGCGAGATCGGCGAGGCCTATATTTCGCGGGTCAGCGAACAGCTCGACATCAGGCTTGCCTGCTCGACTGAAGACATGCTGTCGATGACACGCGGCATCATCGCCGAACATCTCTTCATGTTTGCCGGCGACGATCCGCTGACGCTCGAATGGGCCGATCAGCCGAAGCCGGCAAAGCTTGCCAATCTCAGTGAAATTACCGTCGTCTCGGCCGAAAACATCACGCCCCGGATGCGCCGCCTCACCGTTTCCTGCGCCGATACCGCCCGTTTCGACACGACCGAGGGCCTGCATGTGCGCCTGCTGATGCCGCCGAAAGGGCGTGAGCCGATCTGGCCGGTAACGCTTGCCGATGGACGTATCGGCTGGCCGGAAGGCGAGGACGAGATCGCCGTGCGTTATTACACGATCCGCAGCATCGACCGCGAACGCTGCGAGATGGTGATCGATTTCGTCGTGCATGACGATTGCGGCAGGCGCATGCCGGGGGCCGAATTCGGCCTTACCGCACAGCCGGGCGACCGCGCCGCCCTGCTCGGTCCCGGTGCGGGTGGCATGCCGCAGGCGAAGGACCTGCTGCTTGCCGGTGACGAGACGGCGCTCCCGGCCATCGCGCGGATGATCGAACTCGCTGAACCTGAGATGACGGTGCATGCGATCATCGAGGTGGCGGACAAGGCGGAGGAACAGGCGCTTTCCTGTACCGCCCGCGACTTTTCTATCGAATGGCTGCATCGCAATGGCGCAGAGCCCGGTACTGCCGGATTGCTGGAAGCGGCGATTGCAGCAAGGCTCGACAGGCTCGGTTCGGAGACGTTCGTGTGGGCAGCCTGCGAAAAGACCGAGGCGCAGGCGATCCGCGCCCGGTTGAAGGATAACGGGCTCGACCGGACACGGATGACCTCGATCACCTATTGGCGGCGTGGCCATACGGATTGACCGTTTCGCATTCGGCTTGCCCCGTCCACCGCGAAGACTTATCTCCGTGGTGAGTAGAGGGATTCCCGTTCCATGACCAAAGCCTATCTTCCGACACGCAGCCTGATCCGTATCTCCGGCAAGGACGCCCAGGATTTCCTGCATTCGCTGATCACCACCGATATCGAGGGACTGCCGGAAAACGAGGCGCGCCCCGGCGCACTTTTGACACCACAGGGCAAGATCCTGTTCGACTTCCTGATCTGGCGGGATGGCGAGGGTTTCATCCTTGAAACCGAGACGGCCCAACGTGATGCGCTGACGAAACGGCTGACGATGTACAAGCTGCGCGCCGCGGTCGACCTTGCCGCCCTCCCCGAAAATGGCGTCACCGTGTTCTGGGATGACGAGGCAGACAAGGGAGCGGTTGTCGATGGCGCATTCGCCAAGGCGGGCATCCCGGTTTCGCGCACAGCCGGACAGCATGCAGAGGGCCAGGCCGAGGCGTATCAGGCGCTGAGGATCACGGCTGGTCTCGTCGTCTCCGGCGAGGACTATGCGCTGCAGGATGCGTTTCCGCATGACATATTGCTCGACAAGAATGGCGGGCTGTCGTTCAAGAAGGGTTGTTATGTCGGCCAGGAGGTCGTCTCGCGCATGCAGCATCGCGGCACCGCCCGCCGGCGTGTCGCGCAGGTGACGGCGCAGGCCCCCCTTCCCGCGACCGGCACCGATATCACCGCCGGTGGCAAGCCGGTCGGCACACTCGGCTCCGTCTCCGGCGCACAGGCGCTTGCCATCGTGCGGATCGACCGTGTCGGCGATGCCGTTGCCAGTGGCGTGCCGCTTCTGGCCGGCGACGTGCCGGTTGCGATCACGCTTCCCGCATGGACGGGCCTTACCTTTCCTGCGGAAGCCGCCAGCGGGACCGAAGGAGCGGAGAGTTGAGCGCCACGACCAGCGCGCGCGCCTGGCAACGCATGCTGTCGGGCCGGCGGCTCGATCTGCTCGATCCCTCGCCGCTCGATGTCGAGATTTCCGATATCGCCCACGGGCTTGCCCGTGTTGCCCGCTGGAACGGCCAGACGCGTGGCAACCATGCCTTTTCCGTCGCCCAGCATTGTCTTGTCGTCGAAGAGATTTTTCGTCGCTGCAACGAGGCTGCGTCTTTGGATGCATTGCAGATGACGCTTCTGCATGATGCGCCGGAATATGTGATCGGCGACATGATCTCGCCGTTCAAGTCCGTGGTCGGCGGCGGCTACAAGACGGTCGAGGCGCGGCTGGAGGCGGCCATCCATATCCGCTTCGGTCTCGCCCCTCATCCGGCCAAGGACCTGAAGGTTCTGATCAAGAAGGCCGATACGATCGCCGCCTATTTCGAAGCGACCGAGCTTGCCGGTTTTACGGCCGCGGAGGCGCGCAAATTCTTCGGCCAGCCGCGCGGCATCACCCGCGAGATGCTGCCGCTTTCGCCTCTTTCCGCCGTCGAGGCGCAGGCGATGTTCATCGCCCGGTTCGAAGCGATCGAAGCGGAGCGGGCAAAGGCATTGGTTCCATGAGCTATATCGTCGTCTGCCCGCTTGCCAGCATAGCCGAGACCGCCGTTCGCCACGGCGCGAAGGAGATGGTGAGCCTGATCGCCGAGAAACAGGATTTTCACCGCCCCGGCGTGATCCGCGCCGAGCGGCATCTGAAACTTGCGATGAACGATATCGGCTTTGCCGGCACCGGCGGGCTGATCGCGCCGAGCGAAGCGCATGTCGCGCAGCTGATCGAGTTCGTCCGCGACTGGGACCAGTCGGCGCCGCTTATCGTGCATTGCTGGATGGGCGTTTCCCGCTCGCCGGCAGCGGCCGTTATCGCCATTCTGGCGCTCAATCCGGAAGAGGACGATTTGGAGCTGGCACGGCGTCTGCGCAAGGTCGCGCCTCACGCAACGCCGAATACGAGGCTGATCGAAATCGGCGACCGGATGCTCCAGCGTGAAGGGCGGTTGATCGCTGCCGTGAAATCGATAGGACGCGGCGCTGAAACCGACGGTCGCGCGTCGTTCTCGATAGAAATGACCGGATAGAATTAGATAAGTAAATTCTCCAAATAGTTGAAAATACTATTATCTTCAAAGAAACACAGAAAACATTCCGGGTTTTCCTTGACCTCCTTGAGCTTTGCGCCAATTACCGGCCAAAGTGAAAAGCAGGAGTTATTTCAAGTATGGATCAGGCATCCGATTTTGTCGTCGCGACACGAACGGCGCTTGCTCAGCTGACGGCTCTCGCCGTTCAATATTCCTTCTCCGTTATTGGTGCGATCATTCTTCTGATCCTCGGCTGGCTGGTCGCGGGGCTGCTCAGCCGCTGGGTCTATAACGGCCTGTCGCATATCAACGGCATCGATGCGACGCTGTCGCAGTTCTTTTCCAATATCGTGCGTTATGCGGCGCTGATCCTCGTCGTCGTCATGGTGCTCGGCCAGTTCGGCGTGCAGACGGCCTCGATCCTCGCGGCACTCGGTGCGATCGGCCTTGCCGTCGGTCTGGCATTGCAGGGAACGCTGCAGAACATTGCCGCCGGCATCATGCTTCTGGTGCTGCGCCCGTTCCGGGTCGGTGAAAGCATCGAAACCGGATCGGTTACCGGTACGATCGTCGATGTGGGCCTGTTCGCCACCGAGCTGAAAACCGCCGAGGGCGTTTACCGCCTGGCGCCCAATTCGACGCTCTGGAACGTGCCGATCACCAATTACAGCCGCCTTGCCAGCCGTCGCCACGAGATCACCATTTCGATCGGCGCGGATGAGAATGTCGATGTGACCGAAAGCAAGCTCATCAGTCTGGCCACCGCCGATAAGCGGGTGCTGAAATCTCCTGCCCCCACTGCATTCATTTCCGACTTCGACGCGGGCAGCGCCAAGATCACCCTGCGATACTGGATCGCCAGCAAGCAGTGGTGGGAGGTGAGCCGTGACATGACCAAGGCGGTCAAGCTCGCCTTCGACAAGGAACCGGAAACCGGTGAGCCCGAAACCGAGGAGGCCACGGTCTAACAGAGATCCCTATCCATCGTTGTTGCGTGGCAGAGTACCGGCCGAGCGGACCTCCGCTGCCTTAAGGGCGCGGACGAGCCGGAGCCAGGCACAAACGATGGCAAGGATGTATCGGGTCCGGTTACGAGGACCGGACCCGATACCATTTGGATCGATCCGATCCCGATAAACACCGTTTGACAACCGTCATTCCCCAGACAGCCGCATTTCAGATCTCCTGCCTTCTGTCATGGCCTGTGGAAGGCGAGTTACGCCCCTTTTTTCCCCGGGTTGTTCCTCTACATTGAGCTGGCCGGCCTCTGCGACATTTTCGCGCCGGCTTGAGGGGAGTGAACGTGTTCCTGATCGATATCCTGCTGGTCATCCTTGTGTTCTTTCTGGTGTCACAGAACCGGAAGGTCTCCGCCCGCGTCGACGGCGTGGAGCGGGAACTTGCGGCGCTGAAGCAGATGATCGCAGAGGGAGGTTTCGACCCAGCTCCCGCGCTGCGGCCTGAGCCCGAAGAAACAGCCGAAACAGTTCTCGAAGACATGCGCGTCGCGGAGCCGGTGGATGGGGCCGACGGACGCCATGCAGGCGCGGAAGCTGCCGGGCCGCTCGATCCCGACGTCAATGACGAGGAGGCCGTCCCGGAACCGTCTCGCCCGGCCAAACAAAGACCGTCGCGGGAAAATCTCGAAAGTTATCTCGGCGCCCGCTGGCCGGTCTGGGTCGGCGGCGTGGCGCTCGCCTTCGGCGGCATTTTTCTGGTGCGCTATTCGATCGAGGCCGGGCTGCTCGGACCCGCTGCTCGGCTGACGCTGGCATCGATTTTCGGCCTGCTGCTGATGTGTGCCGGCGAGATCGTCCGTCGCCGGGCCTTGCCGAAGATTTCGGAGCTTTATGCCAATGCGATGATCCCCGGCGCGCTGACGGCGGCCGGTACGGTGACGCTGCTCGGCACGGTGTTTGCGGCCCATGCCTTTTACGCGTTCATCGGCCCGGGCACGGCTTTCGCGCTGATGGCGCTCGTTTCGCTTTCCACGGTGGCGCTGTCGCTGCTGCATGGCCAGGCGCTGGCGGGGCTCGGCCTGCTCGGTTCGCTCGTCACGCCGGCGCTAATCGTCACGCCGGAGCCTAACCCCAACGCGCTTTTCGCCTTTCTCGCCCTGACCTGGGCCGCCTCGACGGCCGCTTCGCGGCTGCGCCGCTGGACGGTTGTTCCGACGCTTGCCAATATCGGCCTCGGGGTCTGGGCGCTGCTCTTTGCGACAAGCGCGCCGGAAGGGTTCGATCCGATGCCGGCGGTGCTGGCGCTCCTGGTGATGATCGCCGGTTCGGCCTTTTTCTGGCCGGGCGGAAACTATGGCGGGATCATCGGCCCGTCGAAACCCGGTTTCCTCGCCTTGCTCAGGCGTCCTCCCCTGCAGATCACGCTTTCCGTCTCGCTGGTGACGGCGCTGCCGGCGCTGATGCTGGCGGCGCGGCAGGCGGATGACGGCGCGATGATGGTGTTTTGCAGCGCGGCGCTGATTGCGGCGTTGGCCGCCTTCGGTGCCGCCCGCGTCTATGCCGTCTGGCCGGCGCTGATCGCCGCGGGCACGGCTATCCTGTCGATCGCCGCCTCGGCACTCACCTGGGCGAATTATTCGATGCCGGTCCCGGTGGACGGACAGGTTTCGCCCGCCCCGCTTTCGTTCACGACGGAAATCACCAGCTTCCTGCTGCTCGGCACGGTCTTCACCCTGCTTGGCAGCACCTTCCTCAGACGCTTCCGCGCTCGGGAGACGGAATTCTCGATCGTCTGGGCGTTGCTGATGGGCGCCATGCCGGTGACGCTCGGCTTCATCTCCTTCCTCAACTTCGGCAATTTCTTCCGCGACTGGACGCATGGGCTTTACGGTCTGGCGATCGGCGCAGTTCTGCTTTGCGTTGCCGAATGGCTGTTCGGCAAGAACGCAGACAGGGAAGAGAACCGGATCGACTGGCCGGCCAATCTCGTCGTTGCCGGATCCTTTGCGGGTTTCACGCTGGCGCTGCATGCGCTGACCAACGGCATCACAACGACGATCCTCGTCTCGGTGCTTGGTTTTGCCTATCTGTTGGCGAGCCGCATCCGCACTTGGCCGGCGCTGCACTGGATGATGGCGGCGGCGATCATCGTCGTCTTCGGCCGCATCGCCTGGGAACCGACGCTGATCGGCGCCAACAGCCTCGGCACGACACCATTCTTCAACGCGCTTCTCGTCGGCTACGGTATTCCGACACTGCTTGCCATCGTGTCCGCGTGGCTGTTGCGCGGTTCTTCCGATTTCCGCGTGCGCAACATCATGCAGGCGCTGGCATCGCTTTCGGCGCTGATCACCATCGCGGTCCTCGTGCATCACGCGATGAACGGCGGAAAGCTATCCGGCGATGTGCCCACGCTCGGCGAACAGTCGATCTACACGCTGATCACCATCGGCTTCTCCGGCATCCTGATGACGCTCGATCTGAAGTCGCCCTCGCCGGTCTTCCGCTTCGGCTCGATGATCGCCGGCGTGGTGGCGACGGCGAATGTGCTGTCGCTGCATGTCTTTGCGCTCAACCCGTTCTTCTCCGGCGAGGACACCGGGCCGTGGCCCTTCGTCAACCTGCTGCTGCTCGGTTATCTCCTGCCGGCGTTCGCCTATGCGCTCGTCGCCTATCTGGCGCGCGGGCGGCGGCCGGTGCCTTATGTGGCGATGCTTGCAGTGTCAGGCGCCGTGCTCGGTTTTCTCTGGGCGACGCTTTCGGTGCGACGCTTCTGGCAGGGAACCAATATCGCCGATTGGAAAGGGTTCATTCCCGGCGAGACCTATACCTATTCGGTCGTCTGGCTGATCATCGGCGTCGGGCTTCTGGTGCTCGGATCGCGGCTCAATGCCAAGAGCGTCCGGCTTGCCTCAGCCGGTCTGGTGCTGATCGCGGTGCTGAAAGTGTTCCTCATCGACATGTCGAACCTCGAAGGCATCCTTCGGGCGCTGTCCTTCATCGGGCTTGGCGCGGTGCTGATCGGGATCGGGCTTTTCTACCAGCGGATATTGGTGAAGAAGAGCGGTGAGCCTAATGCCGATTCTGAGGAAAGCACCGCATGACCCTGTCCCTCGCCGCAGCCTTCGCCCCTTATGAGGCGCTTGCCGGGCAGCTTATTCCACACGCGACCGAAGGCGATGACGGAAGCCACGACATCGCGCATATCCTGCGGGTGTTCAAGAACGCCATGCGCATCCATGCGACGGAGGGCGGTGACGGCAATGTTGTCGCTGCAGCCGTGCTTTTGCATGATTGCGTTTCGGTGGAGAAGAACTCGCCCTTGAGAGCGCAGGCTTCGCGGCTTGCAGCAGAGAAAGCCAGCGGCATTCTGGCGGAGATGGGCTGGAAGACGGCAGACGTCGAGGCTGTCGCCCATGCAATCACGACCCACAGTTTTTCCGCCAATATCCCGCCTGAAACGCTGGAGGCGGAAATCCTGCAGGATGCCGACCGGCTGGATGCGATCGGCATGGTGGGCGCTGCCCGCTGTTTCTACATTGCCGGCCGCATGGCGTCGGGCCTCTACGACCCTGTAGATCCGCTTGCCAAAGAGCGCGCGCTGGACGACAAAAGCTTTGCCATCGACCATTTCGAGGTCAAGCTGTTCAAGCTCGCCGATGGTTTCCAGACCGAGGCCGGACGGGCGCTGGCCGGCGAACGGCACGAGCGGTTGAAACAGATAAGGGACATGTTCCTGGACGAGATCCAGGGATAAAGTCCGGGGACAGGATTTGAGGACGATACGATGAAGGTCGCGGAACTGAATTTCTACCCGTTGAAGAGCGGCCGCCGCATCTCGCTCGATGAAGCGGTGATCACCGCAGCCGGCATTCCCGGCGACCGGCAGATGATGGTGGTCGATCCGTCCGGCCAGTTCATCACCCAGCGCGAACTTCAGGACCTGGCGCAGGTGGCAGTCGAGCCGCGCGATGTCGGATATCGTTTTGCGGTCGAGGGCAAGGGGGAGATCCTGGTCGCCGTGCCTCCAGCGGACCGGCGCATGGATGTCGTGGTGTGGAAATCGCCCGTCAGCGCCTCCGTCGCCGATGACGGTGCCAATGCGATCCTTTCCACATGGCTTGGCCGCGAGGTGAAGCTGGTGTTTTTCGACGAGCAGGCCGAGCGCATTGCAAGCGCGGAATGGGCGGGGCCGGATACGCCGGTCACCTTTGCCGACGGTTATCAGGTGCTCGTCACCACGACCGGATCACTGGCCGCGCTCAATGCCGACATGGACAAGCATGGCGAAGGTTTTGTCGGCATGGACCGGTTCCGACCGAATATCGTGCTCGACCATGACGGAGCCTGGGACGAGGACAACTGGGACGGTATCGAGATTTCCGGCATCCGCTTCGATTTCGTCAAACCCTGCGCCCGCTGCATCATGACCACGCAGGACCAGCAGACCGGTTCGCGCGAAGGGCCAAGCCCGATCCCGGCCATGGGCCGCATCCGCATGTCGGGCGACCGCCGCGTCCCCGGCCCGCTGTTCGGCTGGAATGCGGTGCCGCGCAGCGAAGGCACGATCCGGCTCGGCGACACCGCGACAATCACCGGCACGCGCGATGCCTGGGCGATCAAGCGACGGGCCTGATCCCTATAAACAGCAAATTCCGCGAATAAGCGTACCAAGGGTCGGTCTCCGGCCCTTGACGCATGGCTGCCATGCGCAATGCTCTGTTGTCGGCATAGCAAGCTGGCAGCCAAAACGATTTCATACATAGATATCAAGATTCGGGCCTTGAGTTGCATTATGCTTCCTGGGCGCTTTCTGGCCAGAAAACGCTTAAGAGCATTTGTTCATGACACCACGCACCCAAGGCCTCATCTTCGCGCTCATGGCGGTTTCGATCTTCGCCGTTCAGGACGGCATTTCGAAACATCTTGGCCAGGCCTATCCACCGGTCTTCGTCGCGATGATCCGCTACTGGTTTTTCGCCGCCTTCGTGCTGGCGCTTGCGACCCGCAATCCGGGCGGCATCAAGGAAACGGCCAAGAGCAACAGGCTTTTCCTGCAGATCATCCGGGGTTCGCTCCTCGTCTTCCAGATCGTCGTGTCGATCTATTCCTTCGCCAATGTCGGGCTTGCCCAGACGCACACGATTTTCGCTGCAGGACCGCTGGTCGTCGCCTGTCTTTCCGTGCCATTGCTCGGCGAGACTGTGGGCTGGCGCCGCTGGACCGCCATCGGCATCGGGTTCCTCGGCATCCTGATGATTATCGACCCGACCCATGCGACCTTCAACAGCAGCATCCTCGTGCCTGTCGCCTGCACCGTGATGTTCGCGCTCTATTCGGTGCTGACCCGCATGGTGAGCAGAACGGACACATCGCATACCAGTTTCTTCTATACCGGCATCGCGGGCGCTGTCGCGATCACGCTGGTCGGGCCGTTCTACTGGACGACGATCACGCCCGACTACTGGTTCTGGATGCTGGCGCTCTGCGTCACCGGAATGAGCGGTCACTATCTTCTCATCCGCGCCTTCGATGTGCTCGATGCCGTCGTCGTGCAGCCGATCTTCTATCTGCAGACGGTGCTTGTCTGCATCATCGGAACCGTCCTCTTCGGCGAGCTGATGAGCTGGAACATGATCGCCGGCGGCGTGGTCGTCATTGGTGCAGGCCTGTTCACCATCCTGCGCGAGGCGCAACTCGGCAAGCGCCGCCCACCCGTCCAGCCGCCGGGTTCACTGTAAGGCGAGTATAGCCGGTCAGCCGCGGCTTCAGTTGAACAGGCTGAGGATATTCTGCGGCTGGGAATTGGCGATCTGCAGACTTTGCAGCGCGAGCTGCTTTTGCGTCTGGAATGCCTGCAGCCGCATCGACGCCTCTTCCATGTCTGCATCGACAAGTCGGCTCACGCCGCTTTCGACCTCGTCCATCATCCTGTGTGAAAAATCCGTCGCCAATTCGATACGCTGCTGGATCGCGCCAAGCCTTGCGGCGCTGTCGATCGACTGCTGCAGCATGAATTCCACGCCTTCGATATAATCGTCGATGCTGAACTGATTGCTGGTCACGTCGATTTCCGAAAGATCGAAACGCAGGGTGAAGGGCGGATCCGGGCGGAACTGGCTGATGTAGAAGGGAACGGCATAGGTGCCGTAACCCGGAAACTTGTCCTGCTCGGCCTTGAAGGTGATCGTGTTGCCCTGCGTCCTCACATCCAGGCCCTCGCCGATCGTCACGACGTGATCGACAACCGCCTTGAAATCCTCGGCGCTGTTGATCTTGCCGTCAGTCGTCCCGAGCGCCGCATCGACAGAGGGACGGTCGATGACAAAGGTCTGCAGATCCTGGTTGTCGATGCTGAGGTCGAAGGAGATCGTCGCATCCACCATCACCTTGAAAGGCGCGACAAAGGCCATCTGCCCATAGGGGAGAAGGTTGTCGTGGTCGAGGATCTTGCTGCTGTCGAGCCCGAGCTTGTAGTTGCTCCAGGTGATGTCATCCTTGTCATCCGCATCGGGATTGAAGGTGGTTGTGACGCCTGAGACATAGACGCTCGATGCGAGATGGCCCGAGGTTTCGAGCGTGCGGATCTCGTAGCGGTTCGGATGGTTCGAGCCGATCGCCTGGGTGCCGTAGACATCGGCATAGGCATCGGCACCGGCATTTTCGAAGGCCTTCTGCATTACCGTGCGCAGCTGAGCGACATTGCCGATCCTGCCATCGGTCACGCCGAGCACATCGTCGACCAGATCCTTGTCGATGGTGATGTGGAACGGCAGTCCGACCGCATCCTCGCTGTCATCGACCAGAAGATTGAACTGCACGGAATCCGTCGCGGAAAAGGTGATCGGTCCGCTGAAATAATGGTCCTCGTGGCCTTCGTGATAGGTATTGCTCGAATACATGGTGCCCATGGGCATGTAGTAGTCGAGATCATCCTTCTGCAGGATACCGCCACCCTGGACGTTCAACATGCTGGTATTGCGCATGTCGATCCTGGTCGTGTTGATGCTGGTTGCGCCGGAACTGTCGCGGGTGAAGGAATCGACGACGAGATCGTCGAAGGCATCGACATTGTTGATGTGATCGCCGCCGTCCGTCTGCAGGTAGTTGATGCCGCTGAAGCTTGCGGAGCGGACGATGCTCTCTGCCTGCTTGGCCAACTGCGAGATCTGGCCCTGGATCTGGCGCTTGTCGACGCTGTCCTCCCTTGCGGTGACGAGCGTTGCCTTCACGTCGGTCAGGATATCGACGATCGCCTCGGTTCCGGCATAGGCCGTATCGACCTTGGCCGCGCCTACGCCGAGCGCGTCATTGGCGGCGGAGATCGCCTTGTTGTCCGAGCGCATGGTGGTCGAGATTGACCAATAGGCAACGTTATCGGAAGCTGAAGCCACACGCAGGCCGGAAGACACTTCTTTTTGAGTATTGTCCAGTCCGAAAGACACCGCCCGCAGCGACTGAAGCGCCGCCATAGCGGAAATATTCGTCAAAATACTTGTCATGACCTGCCAGAGAAATCGATTGAAATATTGGCGTCGTCATGACCCGAATCACAAACCTGCTAGATTTGAATTTTGCCAAGTATGGCTAACAGTTTATTACCAAATGGCAAGAATAGGTCTTCGTACACAACCGTACAGAGCAGAAAAAATCGCTTCCACTTTCGCCGGACAAGGAAGAAGATTCATCAATTGCGCTGATGGGTCGCCTTCGCAAAAGTCGTTTCACCAATGCGTGATGACGGTATAAGAACTGCTTCTGATCTTCGGAGGACACCCCATGTCTCATGTCGCGCCCACCCCGCCGCGAGCGCCAATGCCCTGGCTGATCATTTCGGCTGGCGCGCTGGTCGCTCTTTTGACCTTCGGGCCGCGTTCGGCCATGGGGTTCTTCCAGCTGCCGATGCTTGCCGATACAGGCTGGGACCGCTCGACCTTCGGGCTTGCCATGGCGATCCAGAATCTCGCTTGGGGTCTCGGTCAGCCGATTTTCGGCGCGATTGCCGACAAATGGGGCACTGGCCGTGTCCTGACCTTCTCGGGCCTGCTTTACGCGGCGGGCCTGGCGCTGATGTCGACGGCGCATTCGGAAAGCATCCTGCATCTTTCCGGCGGCGTGATGGTGGGGCTTGCGGTCGGCGCGGGCTCTTTCGGCATCATCCTGTCGGCCTTCGCCCGCAATGTCACGCCGGAACAGCGTTCGTTCGCCTTCGGCATCGGTACCGCGGCAGGTTCTGCCGGGATGTTCCTGTTTGCGCCGCTCAGCCAGGCGCTGATCAGCACTTATGGCTGGTCCGACAGTCTCGTCATCATGGCGGTGATGATGCTGGCCATCCCGCTGCTTGCCATTCCGCTGCGCGGCAATTCAAGCTCGGGAACGCAAGCGCAGGCGACCTTCAAGCAGACGGCCGGCGAAGCGCTGAAGGAGGCCTTCGGCCACAGGGGATATCTGCTGCTGACCAGCGGCTTCTTCGTCTGCGGTTTTCAGGTCGCCTTCATTACTGCGCATTTTCCGGCCTATCTGCGTGATATCGGCATCGATGCCCGTTATGCGGTGATCGCCATGGCGCTGATCGGCTTCTTCAACGTCATCGGCTCGCTGTCGGCGGGTGTCATCGGACAACGTTACTCGAAACCCTATTTTCTCGCCTATATCTATATCGCCCGCTCGGTGGCGGTGACGGCCTTCCTGCTTCTGCCCCAGTCGCCGCTTTCCGTCATCATCTTCGCCATCGTCATGGGACTTCTCTGGCTTTCCACCGTGCCGCCGACGAACGGGCTGGTCGCCATCATGTTCGGCACGCGGCATCTCGGCATGCTGGGCGGAGTGGTCTTCCTGTCACACCAGGTGGGTTCGTTCCTTGGTGTGTGGATGGGCGGCTATCTTTACGACCAGCTCGGTTCCTACAACATGGTCTGGTGGTTCGGCGTGGCGCTCGGCATCTTTGCGGCCATCGTCCACTGGCCGATCCAGGAAAAGCCGGTCGACCGGTCGCTGGTCATCCAGCCGGCGGAGTAAGCTTCAGCCGGCCTGACGGTCTGTGCGGGGCGCCGAGAGCGCCTTTAATGCTGCCTGAACAAAGCCCTCACGGGCATCGTTGGCGGTGATGCCGCGCGGCTCGTAGACGTGTCGGTGCAGAAAGAACTGCGTAAGCCTGAAGGCTTCAAGCATGCTTTCGCGGTCGGCCGCCGGCTTCGGCCCCTCCCCGAGGAATGCCGGCAGCGTCAGCATGCGGTCGGCATAGGGCGCACCCGCCTCGCCGCAGACGGCACGGCCGCTTTTCGGCGAGACATAGAGCAGGTTCTGCCGCACGCCGGTTGCCGCGCATTCGGTAAGGTCGAGGCCGTAACCGAGATCGTTCAGGACGGCGAGTTCGAACCGGACGAAAAGTTCGCCGGCATCCGCCGGGTCGTCCATCGTATCGAGAATGACGTCAAGCGCATCGAAGAGATGCGGATGCGGATCACGTTCGGGAAGAAGGCGCAGCAGAGCGCCCATGGCCTGCACGCCGTAAACGGCGGTGGCGGTCTCCATCAGCTTGGCGGCTCTCAGCCTCACCGGCTCGAGTTTCAGCTCGCCTAAATGCTCGTCGAGCCTTGCGCGCCAGACGGCTTCCACCCGGTTTCCCGGCTGCAGCACCGGCTGCATGGAGCGCGAGCGACCGGACCGGACAAGGCCGAGATGGCGACCGCGCTCACGCGTCATCAGCTCGGCGATGACGCTGGTTTCGCCATGCCGCTTGACGCCGATAATGATCGCCTCGTCCTGCCACTGCATCGATACTTGAAGACCTTTCCGAACTGATTCAGTTCTACCCCATAAGTCGTTCAGATTGAATCGGTTTCGCGATCTGCAACAGCCGGCGGAAAACTGCGATAGTGCGTCATCTTGCGTGGAACAAATTGCCCCTCAGCGGAATTCATTCGCCAGCATAGAACAGGTTCAGGGAGTTCCCATGAGACACGTCGTTTTCGCGGTTGCTGCGGCATCCGCCGCCCTTGTCGGGTTTATTCAGCCTCAGTCGGCGGCGGCGCAGTCACCGCAGCTGGAACAGGCCTGTGTCGCGGTGGCAAAGAACTTCCTGCTGGTGCAGACGCTGAAGACCGGGATCGTGCAATCCTTTCCCGAGCTCGATCCACCCGGCGCCCGGCTGACCTATTCGACCCGCGAGGATGCCAAGCCGACCGATTACAACAACGAGATCGACTGTGAATTCGACAAGGCGACGCCGCCTTTCGGTCTCGTCCGCTTCTGCATTTCCAAGACCTGCTACGGTCCGGGCGAACAGGAACCGGAAAACCGCCGCCGCTTCCAGGAAGTCAAGGCGCTGATGGATCGTCAGAAGTGATGGGAAAACCGGCGGCAGACCGACGCGGATGCCGCCGGTATTTCTCGTTGCAGGATCAGTTGTCACCCCGGCGGCCGAGCGCTCCCAAGGCGGAAGTCAGGTAACGTTCTGCCAAGGCATGCCGGCGATGTTTGGCAAGCTTCAGCGCTTCCATGCAATGCGAAGCCAGGGGATCCGGTTCGCTCACCATCGCGCCCTTTTCCTCGGCGGTCACCAGACCCGTATAGATCGACGGCATGCCATCGCCGTTACGCAGGCAGCGGCCCTGCCCCGTAACCACGATGCTGCGGCCACTCGGATGCGCAATGTGGTAGGTCTGATAACAGGTTTTGCCGGATACGATCGTCTCGTGCAACGCCTTGGCCACCCGCGGCATGTCGTCTTCCGCAACATGCTTGATGACCTGCTCGATCGGCGCCCCGACCTCCAGTTCATGAGGCGGGATGCCATAGATGTAGGCGAAAACACTGTCGGCAAAGACCTTGTTCTCGTTGAGATCCCAGCTGAAGAACCCAACAGCGTCCTTCAGATCCACGCCCTTGTCTCGTCCCATATATTTGCTGGTGCCCATGCAGCTCGCAATCCTTGTGGGGTTCTATTCCATCTCTGTTGCAAACAGCTTTGATTGCGCTGTTCCGAGCGAAATCAAAGTTCGACAGTTGCGCCATGTCAAGTTCACCGCGCCAAGTTGCGCAGTTTCCCAACAATATATCACTTTCCGCCGCGAGCGATCCCGCTCAAATCGGCCGCCACCCAAGGAAAATCAAGAAGAAGGGCTACTTATGTACGCCACCGTACCGAAGCAGCCGAATCATCCCCTGGGGAATTCCAGTCCCATTTCGCGGAAGCGTTCCGGGTCGTCGCCCCAGTTTTCGCGTACCTTGACGAACAGGAAGAGATGCACCGGCTGTTCGAGGATTTCCGACAGCTCCTTGCGGGATGCCGTCGAGATCGCCTTAATCGCCTCTCCGCCCTTGCCGAGCGCGATCTTCTTCTGGCTCTCGCGTTCGACGTAGATGACCTGTTCGATGCGAACCGAGCCGTCCTTGCGCTCTTCCCACTTTTCCGTCTCAACGTGAGAGGCGTAGGGAAGTTCCTGGTGCAGGCGAAGGAAGAGCTTTTCGCGGGTGATTTCAGCCGCAAGCTGGCGCATGGGCAGATCGGAAATCTGGTCTTCCGGATAATACCAAGGACCTTCCGGCAGGGTCGTGGCGAAGTAATTCATCAGGTCGTCACAGCCGGAACCGGTGGTGGCCGAAATCATGAAGGTGCGCTCGAACTCGACCCGCTCGTTTGCGGCTGCGGCGAGCGCCAGCAAATCCTCGCGCTTGACCTGGTCGATCTTGTTCAAAAGCAGGATCTTCGGCTGACGGACTTCCTTCAGGCCTTCGAGGATCGTCTCGGCGTCGCCGCGGATGCCGCGTTCACTGTCGATCAGCAGCGCGATCACGTCGGCGTCCTTGGCACCGCCCCAGGCGGTGGTCACCATGGCGCGGTCGAGCCTGCGGCGCGGCTTGAAGATACCGGGCGTATCCATGAAGACGATCTGGGCATTGTCATGGATGGCGATGCCACGCACGATGGCGCGCGTCGTCTGGACCTTGTGGCTGACGATCGAGACCTTGGCACCGACGAGGCGGTTGACCAGCGTCGACTTGCCGGCATTGGTGGCGCCGATCAGGGCGACGAAGCCGGAATGGGTCGGGCCGGCAGGAGCTTCATTTTCTTCGCCGGCAATGTTGTGGTCTTCGGTCATATCGGTCCAATCAATCCTGGCTTTTCTGCCAGATGCCCTCGCGCTCGAGGAGCTTCGTTGCGGCAACCTGCTCGGCTGCCCGTTTCGACCGGTCGGTGCCGGTTTCGGGCGCGACGCCCTTTATTTCCACCGTTACCGTGAAACGCGGATCATGATCCGGTCCGGAACGGTCGTCCACCCTGTAGGACGGGGTGGTGTTGAACTTCGCATGCGCCCATTCCTGCAGCTCGGTCTTGGCGTCCCGCCGCGCCGCATCGGGCTTTTCCGCCCTATCCTGCCAGTAACGCAGGATGAACGCACGGGCAACTTCGAGCCCACCATCAAGATAGAGCGCAGCGATCAGGCTTTCCACCACATCGGCGCGAACATTGAGCATGCGCTTGCCGGTCAGTTTCTTGACGTCGGCTCCCGTGCGGATGAAACGGTGCAATTCCAGCTGGTCGGCCACGATGGCGCAGCTTTCGGCGCTGACCAGCTGGTTGAGACGAACCGACAACTCCCCTTCTTCCGCCGCGCGGAAGGTGGTGAAGAGAAGTTCGGCGACGCACAGACCAAGCACGCGGTCGCCTAAAAACTCCAGACGTTCGTAATTTGCATTCTTGGCGGTGCCGGTGCTGGCATGGGTCAGTGCCCGGTCAAGCCACTGCTTGTCGGCAAAGACATGACCGATCGCCGTTTCCAGCTGGCCCCGTTCCTCTGCCGACAAAGGTCTCATCTTCATCAGTTGACGCCCTTGAACAGACGGTCCCAACGCATGTTGGACGGCCATTTCCAGATCTCGCGGAACGAGGTGTCGTTGCCGAGCGAGAAGAAGATGACGCTGGCACGACCGACGAGGTTCTCAGCCGGAACGAAACCGACGTCGAAGCGGCTGTCGAGCGAGTTGTCGCGGTTGTCGCCCATGAAGAAATAGTGGCCTTCCGGCACGGTGAATTCAGGCGTGTTGTCGCCACGGGAATTCGGGATCTGGTCGAGCGTATCGTAGGTCTTGCCGGTGTCGAGCGTTTCGCGGAAGACCGGAACGTTGGCACCCGGGTCGAGACGGTAATCCGAGGTGAAGCTGCCATCGGCCTGCTTCGGCACCGGCTGGCCGTTGATATAGAGAATGCCTTCGCGCATCTGGACCTTGTCGCCCGGCAGGCCGATCAGACGCTTGATATAGTCGATTTCCGGCTGCTGCGGCAGGCGGAAGACGATGACGTCGCCACGCTTCGGCTCGCTGAACTCCAGAACGCGGCCATCGAACAGATCCGGCGAAAAGGGCAGCGAATATTTCGAATAGCCGTAAGCGAACTTGTTGACGAAGATGTAGTCGCCGACGAGCAGGGTCGGCATCATCGAGCCGGACGGAATGGTGAAGGGCTGGAACAGAACCGTACGGATGACCATGGCAAGCAGCAGGGCCTGAATGATGACCTTGATGTTCTCCCAAAGGGCATTCGGCTGCTTCGTCTCGGCTTTATCGGACACGTCAAAAATCTTTCTATCTCGGGGCGAGTGGCTGAACTGTCTAAACGCTTAGCCAAGCCTCGGCAATGGTGGTGGGATTACTAAACCTTCATCGATCGCCCCAAACGATCTTTTCGGTTTGTGCATCAGGTGGATACCGGGCGCGCCTCGATGATCACGAAGGCCTGGGCGTAGGGATATTCGTCGGTAATGGTGATGTGGATGACGGGTTCGTGGCCGGCCGGCATGAGTTCCGCCAGCCGTTCGCCGGCACCTCCGGTCAACACCATTGTCGGCTTGCCGCCCGGCAGATTGACGACGCCCATGTCTTTCCAGAACACGCCGTTGGCAAGACCCGTGCCGAGCGCCTTGGAACAGGCTTCCTTGGCGGCAAATCGCTTTGCGTAGGATTCCGCCCGGTTCTTGCGGCGCTCGGACTTGGCCCGCTCGATTTCGGTGAAACAGCGATGGGTGAAACGTTCGCCGAACCGTTCGATTGATTTCTCCACGCGCCTTATGTCTATGAGGTCGCTGCCCATGCCGATAATCATCAAGCCAATCCTGTCGCCTAAATTGCCGATCCGGTTTCGGCTGACTTGAGGTGTCTTGCCCGTTCCGTCAAGCGGCTGATGCGACGATTGCGGAAACCGCGCACGGCAAGATAGGTCACGGCATAGAATAAAAGAGCACAGAAAAGCCCGAGCGGCAGGGAACCGAGCAGCATGGGTTCCAGCACCGGACGCCAGAGCTGCGAGACATCCAGATGGGAAAACAGTGCGTCGAAATCGATATGGCCCGATCCGGGCTCGCCGCCGAGCATGAACTGTCCGACTTCCCAGGTGAGCGGCCAGATGATCGGACAGGTCAGGGGATTGGCGAATGTCGTGCCTATGGCCGCCGCAATCATGCTGCCTCCGAAAAGCCACGCAATCGGGATCGCGAACAGGACATGGAAGCCGAGAAAGGGTGTCCATGCGCTGAGGACGCCAACCGCAACACCGCCGGCGACCGCGTGGGGCGAACCACCGATCCGCATGATCCTGAGGCGATAATAGGCAAGCGCACGCCGAAACCCTTTTTTCGGGACAAACATCCCGAAAAGCCTCTGACGAAGTGAAAGAGGAGTACGACGGCGAAACGGCATCGGTGGCGAACCTGTCAGTCGATCCAGACAGGACCGGCCTCAATTGGCTATATTGTTGAACGTTGCGATAGCGGAAGCCGATAATCGTGTCGATTTTTGGGATGGCGTCGCAGGGACGATCCTCGTCATGGACATCGACAGGTCCACTTCGGCGCAAGGGGCTTGCCCTCGCCTTCCCGGGTGCCAAAGGCGGATCGCCGATGGCACTTCAGCATTCAATCGTTAAACGGGACGTTCAGAAGCCGGACTTGCGGAACATGCCGCGGTCGACCTGACGCATGCGGTATTCGAGATCGATGCGGTCACGGGATTCATTGAGATATGCCATTTCCCGATCCTGGGTCGACGGAACGCGCAGAGCGCGTGCAAACTTGCGTACTGTGTCAAACATGGTCTTGTCTTTCGTTCTAGTTACTGTGTTGTTGCTAAAATACGATCTCCCGGCCGCTTTTACCAACGCCAGCGTAGCGATACAGACTTGCTCCCAGCGCATGGCAGCAGCATTGATGGTTGTCAAAATGGCGAAGGAAGCGACAAAAATACGCGCTGACGGCGGGAATGCTCACAAAAAGAGCCGCGGAAGCCGGCAAGCTCCCGCGGCTGGACATATCGTCGCAGGCTGAAGGTTTCCCTTCAGCTCATCTTACGCCGGAGCGTCAGAACTCTTCCCAGCTATCGTTCTTGAGCGCCGCATTGCCGGAAAAGGCTCCGGCCAGCTTGCGGCCGAGCGCGCGGGCTGGTGATGCTGCGGGTGCTTCATCCGCCTGAGCGGATCGCATGAACCTTTGTGGCTGGCTTGACGCGGTATCGGTCGCAGCGTTTGCAAGCTTGAACTGGCCAAGCAGGGCGTTGAGCGAGGCGGCGTCTCGGGCAAGGCCATGGCTTGCCGCCGTCTGTTCCTCGACCATGGCGGCGTTCTTCTGCGTGTCCTGGTCCATCGTGTTGACCGCGGTGTTGATCTGCTGCAGGCCAGACGACTGTTCCTGCGCGCTCTCGACGATGGCGGTGACGTGCCGGTTGATCTCCTGAACTTCCGAAACGATAATTTCCAGCGCCTTGCCGGTTTCGCCGACCAGATGCACGCCGTTCTGGACCTGATGATTGGACGCGGTGATCAGCGTCTTGATCTCCTTGGCGGCGTTTGCCGACCGCTGGGCGAGTTCGCGCACTTCCTGGGCGACGACGGCAAAACCCTTGCCGGCGTCACCGGCGCGGGCCGCTTCGACACCGGCATTCAAGGCGAGAAGGTTCGTCTGGAAGGCGATATCGTCGATGACACCGATGATGTTGCCGATCTCGCCGGAGGATTTTTCGATCTCCTCCATCGCCTTGACGGCGTTGTGGACCACCTCACCCGACTTTTCCGCACCCTCGCGTGTGCGTGTGACGAGCGCACCTGCCTCTGTGGCGCGGCGGGCGGCATCCTTTACCGTGGTGGTGATTTCTTCCAGGGCGGCGGCGGTTTCCTCGACGGAAGCGGCCTGCTGTTCGGTGCGCTTGGCGAGGTCATCGGCGGCGGACCTGATCTCGGCCGAACCGGCCTCGATGCTGCGGGCGTTTTCGGCAACCTGCTCAAGGGCGGCCTGAAGCCTGGAAGCGGATGTGTTGAAGTCGTTGCGGACGCCATCGAGCGTCGCGACGAAGTTCTGTTCTATGCGGTAGGAGACATTGCCTTCGGACAACTGGCTGAGGCCCTGGGCGAGATTTTCGACGGCAAAGGTACGTCTGCGGCCTCACGTGCCTTGGCTTCGTCGCGCGCGATCCGCTCTTCTTCCGAGAGCGCCCGGCTGTCTTCGGCTTCCTTCTGCAACCGCTGACGGTCGGCGGCATTTGTGCGGAAGACGGCAACGGTCTGCGCCATCTGGCCGATCTCGTCCTTGCGGTCGAGGCCGTCGATTTCGGCCTCATGTTCACCGGCAGCCAGCAGGGCCATGCGTTGCCGCAGGCGTTCCATCGGCGTCGTGACACCCTTCTGGGCGATGAGAAGCGCGATCGCGATGGCGATCAGGTTTCCGACAAGCATGCCGACAACGGCAACGAGAATGGTGGTTGTGACTTCGGCAGAGAGCGCATCGGCGCCATTCTTGATGAGATCGGCCATGGCGGCGTTGTTGGCGCCGGATTTGGCGGACAGATCGATGGTCAACTGTTCCATGCGTTCGGCCATGGCGTCGAACCGGGTCTTGTCGCCCGTGACATGCGCGGTGATCATCTCGCCGCCGACGGATTTGACGGCGTCAAAGCCGGTGAGAAGTTCCTCGATCGCTGCGGTGCGGCTTGGCACCATGGCCGGGATCTGCGCCAGCCGGGCGCGCGCACCGGTCATCTCGTTGCTGAAACGGGCGGCAAATTCCGTAAATTTGTCGGAATGCGGATCCTGATTGACCGTGCGGTTCAGCCAGTTGATCGCCGTCCACATGCCGGCGGCGCCGCGCGGGCCGAAGGTCGCGGCGTTGCTTTCGTTCTGGAGGAAGCTGAAATAGGTGTTGTTGGCGGCGTAGAAACGTTCGACCACGAAAGCCACGCCCGCCAGCGAGATAAGGTTCAGGATGACGATCGCCATCAGGAACTTGGTCTTGATCTTTAAATTCTTGAGCACCGAATACCCTCCGAAACACGATGAGGCCACAGCACCGGACGCCTTATGGCGCGCCGGATGGGCTGCAGCATTTGGAACCTGCACATCGTGCCTTCCGAAGCTCGTTCAGGCTTGGGTCTCGATGCGAGGAAACAGTCCACGACGAAAGGACTGTGCCAGGCAGAACCATCCGACCAGTCGCAAGGCCGGACGGCGCACATCATGCGCGCGTCGGATCGGGGTATATCTCGAATGTCCTGCCTCGATCGTAGAACCGGGCATCATAATAAAATCTTACGTTGTGTCGCATTTTGCGCATTTTCTGACAAAATGTCGCATCTTGCGATCAAAAAGAAACGGCCGCAGCGATGTTGCTGCGGCCGTCCCTGAATTTCGGAAATCACACCGTCTCGTCCGCCTCGGATCAAGCCGGAGGCGGCGGAACGAGCGTGGCTTAAAACTCTTCCCAGCTGTCGTTCTTGACGGCAACGGCGGCATTGCCGGAGAAGGCGGTTGCCAGCTTGCGACCGAGAGCGCGGGCCGGTGACGCCGTGGGGGTCTCGTTGGCCTTTACTGCGCGGACGGTCGACTTGTAGGTCTGAACCGACAGCTTGAACTGGGCAAGAAGCGCGTTGAGCGAGGCGGCGTCGCGGGCAAGGCCATGGCTTGCCGCCGTCTGCTCCTCGACCATGGCAGCGTTCTTCTGCGTGTCCTGGTCCATCGTGTTGACCGC
>UBXM01000007.1 GCA_900469445.1 Hyphomicrobiales bacterium | reverse complement strand
CCCTCTCCCCGCACGCGGGGAGAGGGTTAGGGTGAGGGCAAATCCCGCACAGAGTTTGCTTTTAGGATCTGAACATATGAACGACCGTTCCTTCACCCTCATCGAAAACCAGTGGATCAGGCTGAAGGACGGGACGCGGCTTGCCGCACGCATCTGGATGCCGGATGGTGCCGATGCCGATCCGGTGCCGACCGTATTCGAATTCCTGCCCTATCGAAAACGCGACGGAACGAGCCCGCGTGACGAGTCCACCTATCCGGTCTTTGCCGCAGCCGGTATTGCCGGCGTGCGCGTCGATATCCGCGGTTCGGGCGAATCCGACGGCGTCATCGACGGCGAATATACCGAACTCGAACTCACTAACGCCTGCGAGCTGATCGCCTGGATTGCCGAACAGCCCTGGTCGAACGGCTCGGTCGGCATGATGGGCATTTCCTGGGGCGGCTTCAACAGCCTGCAGGTCGCGGCCCTTCGTCCCCCGGCCTTGAAGGCAGTGATCTCGATTGCCTCGACCACCGACCGCTACAATGACGACATCCATTACAAGAACGGCTGCCATCTCTCGGCGCAGCTCTCCTGGGCGGCGACCATGCTTGCCTATCAGTCCCGCTCGCCCGACCCTGACATCGTCGGCGACCGCTGGCTCGACATGTGGATGGAGCGGCTGGAAAACGAACCTTTCTTCATGGAGGAATGGCTGTCGCACCAGCGCCGCGATGCATTCTGGAAACACGGCTCGATCTGTGAGGACTATTCTGCTTTCGAAATTCCCGCTTTGGTGATTGCCGGCTGGGCCGATGGTTATCGCAACACGCCGTTTCTGGCGGTCGAGGGATTGGGCGACAAGGCCAAGGCGCTTGTCGGTCCATGGGTCCACAAATATCCGCATTTCGCATGGCCGAAGCCACGCGCCGATTTCCATGGCGAAGCGATCGCCTTCTGGAACCGCTGGCTGCGCGGCGAAAACAACGGCATCGACCGGCTACCGCAGATACGCGCCTATATTCTCGACGGCCCGAAGCCGGCTGTCAGACGCGATGCCGATCCGGGTTTCTGGGTCTCGAAAGACCGCTGGAGCGCACCGGAGGCCGAGTGCTTCTATGTCGATCAGTTCGGCACGCTGCTCGAAGGCATGCCCATCCCTCATGCGCCGAAACATGACGCCTATCTGAAATCCCCGCTCGACATGGGAACGGCTGCCGGTGAATGGTTCACGCTAAAGCCGGATGCGGAACTGGCCGGCGACCAGCGGGGCGACGATGCCGGCTCACTGACCTTCGAGACGGCGCCTCTCACAGTTGAGAAAACCTATCTCGGCCGACCGGTCATCACGCTGACGCTCAGCGCCGATGCCGAACTTGCCAATCTCTGCGCCCGCATCGTCGATATCCATCCCGATGGTACGGCGACCCGCGTTTCCTTCGGTGTCATCAATCTTGCCCATCGGGACGGCAATGAGGAACCGAAGCCGCTTATACCCGGTGAACCGGTAACGATCCGGCTTGAGCTTGATGCCTGCGGTTACCGCTTCGGCGAGGGCCATAGAATCCGGCTATCAATTTCCACCGCCTACTGGCCGATGGTTCTGCCGCCACCAGTCGATCCCGGTGTGACGATCGATATTGCCTCGCTCGGCCTCGCCATGCCGCTTCTCGGCGACCACCAGACCTTCGAGATGAAGCAGCCGGATAATCCGGATCCGCTGCCTAAATATATCGAACATGCGCCGGCCGAAACACGCCGCAGTGTCACCCGCGATCTTGCGGCAGGTCGAACACGCTACGAGGTAACCGAAGATACCGGCCTTTTCGAACATCCCGGCACCGGCCTTGCCACCCGCCAGCGCCGCGAGGAAACCTGGTCGATCAGCCCGGACGATCCTTTGTCGATGACCGGGACCTGCATCTGGACCTGCGACATGAGCCGCGCTCGCTGGTCGGTCCGCACAGTCTCGACCGCAAGCATCGCCTGCACGGCGAAGGACTGGCTGATCAGCGCTTCCGTTCTGGCTTATGACGGTGAGAAGCAAATCTTCGAAAAGGTGTTCGAGAAGACGATAGCACGCGATCTCATGTGACCACGGCCTCGCCACGCCGATGTGAGTTGACCGAAACATCCGTGAGGAACACAGTCATGACAACCGGAGGAGTTGTCATGACGACATTTGCACGCCGAAACCGTGGAATGACAGTCGCCTTGTTGTTGTTTGTCGCCCCGGCAACAGCTTCGCTAGCCGCGGAAGCGGCGGTCGTCATCCCTGCCCCGGCTGTCGACGAGGCCATGAAAGGCAGCAGCGAGACAGCCGTTTTTGCCGGGGGATGTTTCTGGGGTGTTCAAGCCGTATTCCAGCACGTCAACGGCGTGAAGAACGCCGTTTCCGGATATTCCGGCGGTGCGAAGGAAACCGCAAGCTACGAAACCGTCAGCCTCGGCAAAACGGGTCACGCCGAATCCGTGGAAGTAACCTTCGATCCGCATCAGGTCAGCTACGGTAAGCTGTTGCAGGTCTTTTTCTCCGTCGCCCACAACCCGACCCAGCTCAACTATCAGGGTCCCGATCAGGGCACGCAATATCGCTCTGCGATCTTCACCACCAGCGATGAACAGCAAAAGGTTGCTGCAGCCTATATCGCCCAACTTGACAAGACCGGACTATTCCACGCGCCGATCGTCACCAAACTGTCGAAGCTGCAAGGCTTTTATCCGGCTGAAAAGTACCACCAGGATTTCCTGACGCTCAACCCGGGCCATCCCTATATCGTCTATAACGACATGCCGAAGATCGATAATCTGAAAGCCATCTTCCCGGCATCCTTTAGGGCCAATCCGGTGCTGGTCTCGAAGGCGAAAAGCTAACCGGCAAACCGCGTGATCGCTTCGCAAAGCGCCTTGAAACCGTCTTGTGCGCCCTCGCTCATATGGCGGGCGCGAAGCCATGCATGCACCATCTGCGGCTCGTCGCGAAAGGTTGCGGCGACACCCGACTGGCTTAGTCGTTCCGCGTAAAGCTTCCCATCGTCTCTGAGCGGGTCGAAATGCGCCACGGTGATATAGGCGGGCGGCAGATCCGAGAGATCGCGTGACAGTAAGGGATGCGCCACGGGTTCGTCATCCGGAGCCTTCAGCACCGCCCGGTAATAGGCGACATCGGCGGTCGTCAGCCCCGGCGCATTCGCCATCTCGCGATACGACCCCGACACGAGATCGCCACCGAGTGCGGGATAGATAAGCGCCTGACCGACGATGCCGGAGAGTTTTTCATCTCGTGCCCGCAACGCAAGCCCTGCCGCCAGATTGCCGCCGGCACTGTCGCCGATCACCACGACCTTCCTGCCCTGCCCGATAAGCTGCTTCAGCACGCCGTAACAATCATCCGTCTGGGCAGGCCAGACATGTTCGGGCGCAAGGCGATAATCGACGGAGACGAGTTCAGCTTGGGCAAATTCCGCGATCTCCGCACAGATGGCATGATGGCTTTCCAGCGAGCCGACGACAAAGCCGCCGCCATGAAGGTAAAGCAGAACGGTTTCCGTTGTGGTGCGCGCCGGCCGATACCGGCGGATCGGCGCAAACAGCACTTCGTCCTGAAAGACCATGCCTTCGGGTAACGGTCGGTCGAAGCGAGCGCAAAGCGCATCATACCAGGCGCGTTGCTGCGCAATCAACGCATCCACCGCGTCTGCGCGATAGAAGCTGTCGCAGATATCGAGAAACTCGAGAATGCCCGGCTCGCTCGGCATCGGCGAATGTGTCTCGCTGGTTTCCATGGCGTCCATCCGGTTTCCTCAAGAACCGAGGCTAGGCAAGATGATGGCCGGCCGCAAGGGCAATACGTGGCGCTTATTCTCCGCTGAAATCCTTGAGCAGCACCGACTGGTCTGTTAGGTAACGGGCGAATATCGGCAAGCTTGCACCACCAACGGCACGCGCTTGCGACCCCACCTTTCCCGCGATGATATCGGGAATGACGACGCCGCGCAGGTCGAGCCGGGCGACGGCCTCGATCGTCGCATCGACGATACGTTTCCTCACCCAGTCCGGAAAACCTCCATCGATGACGGCTGCGCCGAAGTCGATGATCGACGCTGCAGCAACGATGGCCTGCGCCAAAGCGGCGGCGGTCGCCTGGATCCAGAGTTCCAGCGGTTCGCCGAAATCGACCCAGTCATCTGCCGAATACCAGAGCGGCTGTGGATCGATGCCGCGCTCGCGCAGCATGTTTTCCAGAACGAAGATCGAGGCGATATCGAGAAGCTGGCGGTTCTCGCCGTTCTTTCCCCGTACCGGAAGCGGGCCAACCGCGCCGGCAGTGCCCGTGCGACCCGAAAAAATGCTCGAATTCAACACGATACCGCCGCCGATAAACGAACCGATGAACAGATAGATGAAATCCGGGTAGGTAGACCCGACGCCGAACACCAGTTCCGCACCACAGGCGCTGGTCGCATCGTTCTGCAGATAGACGGGATGGGCGACCCGCGCCGTCACTTCGGCATTAAGATCGAAGCCGCGCCACACTTCCATGGCACCCGTTGGGGCACCGATCTCGTCGGCCCAGTTCCACAATTCGAAAGGGGCCGCGATACCGATACCGGCGATACGGGCCTGATCTTCCGCACTCATCTGCGCTTCGATATCTGCGATACCCGACGTGATGATCCGAAGGATTTCCTGCGGCAGCGGATAGGCATAGGTCTCGTGATAACGCTTGCGGATATTGCCGACAAAATCCATCAGCACCAGATCGGCGCTGCGACGACCTATCTTCACACCAAAGGACAGGACGGCATCCGGGTTGAGACGCATCGGGACGGATGGCTGGCCGACGCGACCCCGCACCGGCTCGCCGCGCAGCAACAGACCATCCTTCTCCAGCGCCCGCATGATGACCGAAGCCGTCTGCGCGGAAAGACCGCTCAGTCGCGTAATGTCCGCTTTCGACAGCGCACCATGCAGCCGCACCAGCGACAGGACAAGCCGCTCGTTATAGGCGCGCACGCGCGTCTGATTGGAACCTCCGGAAAAACCGGCAGAAGAAACAGCCGCGGAAAGCGGGCCATCGGTGATCGACATCCAGCACCTCCCTTGCCTTCGCTCTCTCACGTCGGGCCCAGCATGACAAGCCAGAATAAATAATTCAATCGGAATTAATTATTGACAGACGATTTTCTTTCGCGATTATTGACGATTGTAAGGATGCAGGAATGCCCGGAGGAGGCACTAGGGCACGATCCGGCCTGCATTCTCAGCGAACCCGTCCGCAGCGAGCGGACTTCGTCTCTGGGAGGAGATCATGAAAAAATCCGTATTGTCCCTGTCGTTCGGGGCGCTGGCGCTTGGCGTCGTATTTTCGGCACCAGCTCAGGCTGCCGATGTTTCCGCCTGCCTGATCACCAAGACGGACACCAACCCCTTCTTCGTGAAAATGAAGGAAGGCGCGACCGCCAAGGCAAAGGAACTTGGCGTCTCGCTGAAATCCTATGCCGGCAAGATCGACGGCGACAGTGAGAGCCAGGTGGCGGCAATCGAGACCTGCATCGCCGATGGCGCCAAGGGTATCCTGATTACCGCATCCGACACCAAGGGCATCGTGCCGAACCTCAAGAAGGCCCGCGATGCCGGGCTTCTCGTGATCGCGCTGGATACGCCGCTGGAGCCGATCGACGCCGCCGACATGACATTTGCCACAGACAATCTGCTCGCCGGCAAGCTGATCGGCCAATGGGCGAAGGATACGCTGGGCGACGCCGCCAAGGATGCCAAAGTGGCCTTCCTCGACCTCACCCCCTCGCAGCCTTCCGTCGATATTCTCCGCGACCAGGGCTTCATGATGGGCTTCGGCATCGACCCGAAGGACCCGAACAAGATCGGCGACGAGGATGATCCGCGTGTCGTCGGCCACGACATCACCAACGGCAACGAGGAAGGCGGCCGCACGGCGATGGAGAACCTTCTGCAGAAGGACCCCACCATCAATGTCGTCCACACGATCAACGAACCGGCAGCCGCCGGCGCCTATGAAGCGCTGAAGGCCGTTGGCCGCGAAAAGGACGTGTTGATCGTCTCGATCGACGGCGGTTGCCCGGGCGTCAAGAACGTTGCCGAAGGCGCGATCGGCGCCACCTCTCAGCAATATCCGCTGCAGATGGCAGCACTTGGCATCGAGGCGATCAAGAAATTCGCCGATACCGGCGAAAAGCCGAAGCCGACCGAAGGCAAGAACTTCTTCGATACCGGCGTGACGCTGGTTACCGACAAGCCTGTCCCGTCGATCAAGTCGATCGACACCAAGGAAGGCCTGAACAAGTGCTGGGGCTGATCCTCTAGCCAGATCTCGCAGGCCGGTGGCGAGCGCCATCGGCCCGCCACGGCAACCGGCCTGAACCGGACACACGATAAAGCGGGAGGATTTCATGAGCGAGCCAGTGGCAAGCGCACCGCATAACGACTACGAAAAAGTGCTGAAGGACAGTTCCAAGGACGTGGCGTCCTTTGATCACGACACGCCGTCCGCCCTTCACAAATTCCGCCACTTCCTGCATTCCAACCCGTCCGCCGTGTCGCTGATCGTGCTGGTCGTGTCGTTGATCGTTTTCGGCCTGACGCTTGGCGGCAAGTTTTTCTCGGCCTTCTCGCTGACGCTGATCCTGCAGCAGGTGGCCATCACCGGCATCGTCGGGGCTGCCCAGTCGCTGGTCATCATGACCGCCGGCATCGATCTGTCGGTCGGCGCCATCATGGTTCTGTCCTCGGTGGTGATGGGCCAGTTCACCTTCCGTTATGGCCTGCCCCCGGAACTCGCCATTCTCTGCGGTTTTGCCACCGGCGCGCTTTGCGGCTTCATCAACGGCGTGCTGATCGCCAGGGTAAAACTGCCGCCCTTCATCGTCACGCTCGGCATGTGGCAGATCGTTCTCGCCAGCAACTTCCTCTATTCCGCCAACGAGACCATTCGCGCGCAGGAAATCGAGACAACGGCACCGATCCTGCAGTTCTTCGGTGAAACATTCCGCATCGGCGGCGCAGTATTCACCTATGGCGTCATCGCCATGATCCTGCTGGTTGGCGTGCTTTGGTACGTGCTCAACCATACTGCTTGGGGACGACATCTCTACGCAGTCGGTGACGATCCCGAAGCAGCCGACCTTTCGGGCGTCAATGTTCAGCGCATGCTGATCTCCGTTTATGTGCTTTCCGGCGTCATCTGCGCGCTGGCAGGCTGGGCGCTGATCGGCCGCATCGGTTCCGTCTCGCCGACCGCCGGGCAGTTTGCCAATATCGAATCGATCACCGCAGTGGTAATCGGCGGCATTTCGCTCTTCGGCGGCCGCGGCTCTATTCTCGGAATGATGTTCGGCGCCCTGATCGTCGGCGTCTTTTCACTCGGCTTGAGGCTTCTGGGTACCGACGTGCAATGGACCTACCTCCTGATCGGCGTTCTCATCATTGTCGCCGTCGCAGCCGACCAATGGATCAGAAAGGCTTCACGCTGATGACCGACGCAAGAAAACCCATCCTTACCGGCCGCAATCTCGTCAAACGTTACGGCCGCGTGACCGCCATCGACAATGCCGACTTCGACCTCTATCCCGGCGAAATCCTCGCTGTGATCGGCGACAACGGTGCCGGGAAATCCTCGCTGATCAAGGCGATTTCCGGCGCCATCCGGCCCGACGAGGGCGAAATCCGCATGGATGGCGAAGTCGTTCATTTCGCCTCCCCGATCGAGGCACGCAAGGCCGGTATCGAAACCGTCTACCAAAACCTCGCACTGTCCCCGGCCCTTTCGATCGCCGACAATATGTTTCTCGGCCGCGAGATCCGCAAGCCGGGCTTCATGGGCAAGGTTCTGCGCAAGCTCGACCATGGTGCGATGGAAAAGATGGCGCGTGAAAAGCTCTCCGAGCTTGGCCTGATGACCATCCAGAACATCAATCAGGCGGTGGAAACACTGTCGGGTGGTCAGCGTCAGGGCGTGGCGGTGGCGCGGGCTGCGGCTTTCGGCTCGAAGGTCATCATTCTCGATGAACCGACCGCAGCACTCGGCGTCAAGGAAAGCCGGCGCGTGCTGGAACTGATCCTCGATGTACGCTCACGCGGCATCCCGATCGTGCTGATTTCTCACAACATGCCGCATGTCTTCGAGATCGCCGATCGCATCCACATCCATCGTCTCGGCAAACGCCTGACGGTCATCAATCCGAAGGACTATACGATGTCGGATGCGGTCGCTTTCATGACCGGCGCCAAGGCACCGGAGCCGATCGCCGCATGACATTGACGACCGGAGATATCGCCCGCACAATTCTCGAACGTGCGGGCGACAGAAATCGCTTTCTGGTCGCGATTGCCGGCCCCCCCGGTGCCGGCAAATCGACACTCGCCGACGACCTATCAGCTGCATTAAAGATGCTTGGCCAGTCCGCTGAAGTCCTGCCGATGGACGGCTTTCACATGGATGACGGCGTGTTGCGGGCAAAAGGCCTGCTGCCCCGCAAAGGCGCTCCTGAGACATTCGATGTCCGTGGCCTTCTCGACATTATCCGTGCGGTGAGGACGGCCGAAGGAGACGTGCTCGTGCCGGTGTTCGACCGGTCCAGGGAGCTCGCCATCGCCGCGGCACGCATTATCGATGCCTCCACCCGGTTCGTTCTGACTGAAGGAAACTACCTGCTTCTCGACCGGAAACCCTGGTCCGCATTGGCAGGGGAATTCGATTATTCGATCCTGATCTCCCCGCCGGTGGACACACTCGAAGAGCGACTCATGGATCGATGGCGCGGCTACGGCTTTACCGAAGAAGCAGCGAGAGCAAAAACCGAAGAAAACGACCTGAAGAACGGTGCCTTGATCCGCGAGCATTGCCGAAAGGCGGATCTTATCCTGACGGACTAAACGAAAAAGCCTGCCGCGGGAGGAGGTGCGGCAGGCTTTTCGAAAAGTGTTGAACAGCGACTGGGAGGAGGAGTGCCGCTGTTCGCTCAGGCGCCCTTGGGAGGAGGAGTAGGTCGCCTGAAATTCAGAGCTCTGCGGGAGGAGGTGCATCGCTCTGATGGGGTCATCATACAGGTAGCTTGGTTCTTTAGAAGCGATATTGCTGCAGCAGAGCCATGCATTGAACGCTTAGCTAAATACATGACGGCATCGCAATGCTTACAAATGCGGCAGCCTGTATATCTCCTTCATCAACTTTCAGACCCCGCGTTCGCAGTCATCGCAGGATCATACGCTCCGTCACAACAGCGACGTGCAGGCGTGAAAAAGGGCGCAACGACGCGCCCTCCTCCGATATTTGAAGACTAAAAGGCCTCACACGCTGAAGGCAGCGCCGATCAGCGCCTTCGTATAATCAGCCTTGGGTGCTTCGAAGATGGCATCCGTCTCGCCCTGCTCGACGATCTCGCCGTTTTTCATCACGATCACATAGTCCGAGATGGCTTTGACCACCGAGAGATCGTGACTGATGAAGACATAGGAGAGATTATGGTCAGCCTGCAGCTTTCGCAGCAGGTCGATCACCTGCCCCTGAACCGATCGGTCGAGAGCCGAGGTCGGCTCATCCAGAATAACGACCTGGGGCTTGAGGATCATTGCACGGGCAATTGCGATACGCTGGCGCTGGCCGCCGGAAAACTCGTGCGGATAGCGATTGCGAGCCTTCGGATCGAGGCCAACTTCCTCCAGCGCTGCAATGGCGCGCCGATCACGGTCCGCCTTGCTGAGGCCCGGCTCGTGCACAAGCAGTCCTTCGGTGATGACCTCGCCGACCGTCTGGCGCGGCGAAAGCGAACCGTAGGGATCCTGGAAGACGAGCTGCATCTCCTTGCGCAGCGAACGCATCTGCTTGCGGTCGTGCCGTGAGATGTCCTGTTTGCCGAACCGATATGCGCCGTCGCTCGGCAGGAGCCTCAAAAGAGCGCGTCCGAGCGTCGACTTGCCGGAACCGGACTCGCCGACCACACCGATCGTCTGGCCTTCCTGCAGCTTCACTGTCACGCCATTGACGGCGCGGAATGTACGCGGCCCCTTGGACAGAAAACCCTTGCCGATATCGAAATCGACAACCACGTCCCGGCCTTCGAGAATGATCGGGGCATCGTCCGCCGGCGGCGCCTTGCGGCCATGCGGCTCGGCATCGATCAGCATACGGGTATAGGACGAGGTCGGGCGTTCGAAGATTTGCTCGGTCGGCCCCTGCTCCACCACCTCGCCACGGCGCATCACGACGACGCGCTCGGCAAAATGGCGCACGATGCCCAGATCGTGGGTGATCAGCACGATCGCCATGCCGAAGCGTTCCTGCAGCGATCGCAAGAGCTTGAGGATCTGCGCCTGGATCGTCACGTCGAGCGCAGTGGTCGGCTCGTCTGCGATCAGCACATCCGGCTCATTGGCAAGCGCCATGGCGATCATCACGCGCTGGCGCTGGCCGCCGGAAAGCTCGTGCGGATAACTGTCGATACGCCGCGCCGGATCGGGAATACCGACGAGTTCCAGCAGTTCCAGAACCCGCTTGCGAGCCTCCGCTCTCGAGCCGCCACGGTGATAAAGGATCGGCTCGGCAATCTGTCGGCCGATCGTATAGAGCGGATCGAGCGAGGTCATCGGCTCCTGGAAGATCATGGTGATCTTGGCGCCGCGCACCTTGTTGAGCTCCGACTTGGGCAGGCCGACAAGCTCCTTGCCACGGTACTTGGCCGATCCCGTCACCGTGCCGTTCTTGGCAAGCAGGCCCATGATACCCATCATGGTCTGGCTCTTGCCGGAACCGGATTCGCCGACCACGGCAAGCGTTTCGCCCGCCTTGATATCGAAGCCGATGCCCTTGACCGCATTGATGGTGCCGTCCGGCGTCGAGAAATCGACCTTGAGATCGCGGATGGAGAGGATGTTTTCTGATGTCCCGGTCATGTCAGCGATCCTTCGGGTCGAGTGCGTCGCGCAGGCCATCGCCGATGAAGTTCAGCGAGAACAGCGTTGCCACGAAGAAGATGGACGGGAAGATCAGCAGCCACGGGGCCGACTGAATGTTGCTCGCCCCTTCCGAAATCAGCGCGCCCCAGCTCGTCAGCGGCGCCTGAACGCCGAGGCCGAGGAAGGAGAGGAAGCTTTCGAGCAGGATCACCTTCGGCACAACGACGGTAACGAAGACGATGACCGGACCGATCGTGTTCGGGATGATATGGCGGCGGATGATCTGCCAGTCACTCAACCCAAGCGCCTGTGCGGCACCGACAAATTCCCGGCGTTTCAGCGCCAGCGTCTGGCCGCGAACGATACGCGCCATGTCCAGCCATTCCACCGCGCCGATGACGAGGAAGATCAGGATGAACGAGCGCCCGAAGAAGACGACGAGCACGACAACCAGGAAGACGAAGGGCAACGAATAGAGGATCTCGACAAAACGCATCATGACGTTGTCGATGCGCCCTCCGAGATAGCCCGATGTCGCACCATAAAGGACGCCGATGCCCAGCGAGACGAGGCTCGCAAGCAGACCGACGGCGATCGAGATCTGCCCGCCGAGCATGACGCGCGCCACCATGTCGCGACCGTTCGGATCGGTACCGAAGAAGAAATATTCGCGGCTGACATTGCCCTCGACCTTCAGCACACGGCCATCGTTTTCCGTCGCAACTACCTTCGTATTGTTGAATTCGTTGGCACGGTCGAAATAGCGGGTTGCGCGCGGATCGATCGGATTTTCGGCACTCAGCGTCGCGGTAAAGGTCTGGCCCTCGACGTTGAACTCATCGAGATTGACGCGGGCGCGGGTCGCGACACCACGCATCGCATCTTCCAGCGAGGCCTCGTCCGGTCGCGGCTCAAGGCTCGGACCGACCGTCACATAGGACGAATAGACCTGATCATAGCTGTGCGGCACGAAGAACGGGCCGATATAGGAAAACAGCGCGATCAGCACCATCATCACGCAGCCGGCCATGGCGGCCTTGTTGCGGCGGAAGCGCAAGGCGGCAAGCTGGAAAAGGCTGCGGCTCTTGGTGTCCGGGTTTTCCGGCAGCGCCGGTGTCGGATTTGTCATGATATCAGTCATGGCGGACCCTCGGATCGAGCAGGCCGTAGATAAGATCGACCACGAGATTGAAGACGATAACGAAGATGGCGATCAGCACGACCGTGCCCATGACCAGCGTATAGTCACGGTTCAGCGCGCCGAGCACGAAATAACGACCGATCCCGGGAATGGTGAAGATCGTCTCGACGACGGCCGAGCCGGTCATCAGCGCTGCCGCGCAAGGGGCAAGATAGGATACGACCGGCAAAAGCGCGCCGCGCATGGCATGGGTGACGACGACGATGCGCGGCGGCAGGCCATAGGCTCGCGCGGTGCGGATATGGTCGGCATGCAGCGCCTCGATCATCGAACCACGCGTGAGGCGGGCAAACACGGCGAGCTGCGGCAAGGCCAGCGCAATCATCGGCAAAATGAGATAGCGGAACGAACCATCACCCCAGCCGCCGGCGGGCAGCAGCGACAGGACGATCGCGAAGATCAGTGTCAGAACGGGACCGACGACGAAATTCGGAATGGTGGTGCCGACGGTCGCAAGCGACATGATGGAGAAATCGAGCACGCTGTTTTGCCTGAGCGCAGCAATCGTGCCGAGCGTTACGCCGCCGATCAGCGCCAAGAGCAATGCATAAAGACCGAGTTCCATCGAATAGGGCAGGCCCTTGCCGATCAGTTCGGCGACCGTGTTGTCCTTGTAGATATAGCTCGGGCCGAAATCGCCCTGAACGGCATTGGATATGTAGGTCACATATTGCCGCCAGAGCGGCTGGTCCAGCTGATAGGTCCGCATGATGTTTTCCATCGTAGCGGGCGGAAGCGGACGTTCCAGATTGAAAGGACCACCTGGCGCAAAACGCATCAGGAAGAAGGAAATGGTGACGACGATAAACAGCGTCGGTACAGCGCTCGCGAGGCGGCGCAGGACAAAAGCCAGCATGCGGGGTCTCCTGCAAAACGGCGCCCACGGTTAGGCAGGCGCCGTCTCGGATGGTCGGATTATTCGGAAACGCTCAGGAAGCGGCTGAGGTGACCGTTGACGGCATTGTCCTGCCAGCCCTTTACACGGTCGGAAACCAGCCACAGGTCGGCCTGGGTGAGGAACGGCGCTACCGGCTGATCGCGCGACAGAAGCGCTTCGGCTTCGTGCAGCAGCTTGGAACGGGCTTCGGGATTCTCTTCCGCATAGGACTTCTGCATCAGAGCGTCGAATTCCGGGTTGTTGTACTTGCCGTAGTTGAACGTCTTGTTGGTCGACAGGTTCAGCGCCAGGAAGTTTTCGGCATCTGCATAGTCGGCAACCCAGCCGGCGCGGGCAACGTTGAACTTGCCGCCTTCCTGCAGATAGGCGTAGTGCGACGAGACGTCGAGATTGGTCATCGTCACCTTGGCGTTGAAGGTGTTCTTCCACATGTCGGCGACAGCTGTAGCGACGCGTTCATGGTTCGGATTGGTGTTGTAGCGGATCTCGATTTCGAGCGGCTTGCCGCCCTCGCCATAACCGGCTTCCTTCATCAATTCGAGCGCCTTGTCCTCGCGGTCGAGCTGCGAAAGCTCGGCGAAATCGGCCTTGGAAGGTTCGCCATAGCTTGCCATGCCCGGCGGCACGAGAGAGTAGGCCGGGATCTGTGAACCGCTGTAAATTTCCTTGGCAAGGAAGTCACGGTCAACGGCCATCGACAGCGCCTGACGGACACGTACGTCGTCATAGGGCGCTTGGCTGCTATCGAATGCGTAATAGTAGGTCGCCAACGTCGGGGAAACGTGGACCTGATCCTTGTAGGTGCCGCGCAGGCGCTCGATCTGGTCGGCAGAGAAGTTATAGACGAGATCCATTTCCTTGGCTTCGAAACGACGGACCGAGGCGGCCTGGTCATCGATCGGATAGAAAATCACCTTGTCGAGCTTGGTATTGGCCGCATCCCAGTGATGTTCGTTCTTTTCGACAACGAGACTGTCGTTCGGCACGTGGCTGACGAGCTTGAAGGCACCGTTGGAGACCATCACACCCGGCTTGACGAAATCGGCACCGTTCTTTTCGACGCTTGCCTTGGAGACGGGAAGAGCCGTCTGGTGGGAAAGCAGTTCGAGGAAGAAGGGGGTCGGACGCTCCAGAGTGATTTCAAACGTCTTTTCATCGACGGCCTTGACGCCGAGCGTTGCGACGTCTGCCTTGCCGTTGTTGATCGCTTCAGCGTTCTTGATCGGATAAAGGATATTGGCGTATTTCGCCGCCGTTTTCGGATCTTCTACGCGCTTGAAGGAAAACTCGAAGTCCTGCGCAGTAACGGGAGAGCCGTCCGACCATTTTGCATTCTCGCGCAGCTTAAACGTGTAGGTTACGCCATCATCGGATAGTGTCCAGCTTTCGGCTGCACCCGGAATAATCTTGCCGGCGGCATCATAAATCGTCAGACCTTCATAGAGATCCTTGAGGATGAAAGCTTCGATATTGATCGAGGTCTGCGCCTGATCGAGCGTCTGAGGTTCACCGGCATTGCCGCGATGGAGAACAGCTTCCGCGAAGGCCGGAGCGCTGGCAAAAAGTACCGAGCCCAGCAATGCAGCCGCAGAGAGTTTGAGAAGACGAGAAGACATAACCGTTATCCTTTCCCAGTTTATTCGGTTCAGTTGCGGGAATGAATGCCAGAAAAACATGGACTGCAAGGCTTTTCTCGCGACAGATCAGCCGAAAAGGACAACTGCTGCATGCCGGAAAAACGTCAAGGTTGCATAAGGAAAATGTGATCCTGATGGAATTTACGCCTCAGCGCCGCCGAAGCTCAGGCAACCATCCAGATCATTAGCGACATCTTACGTATAAGGAAGAAATGCCGAGGGCAGCTATTCTCTCGCTTTAAGTGCGTTGGCGCAATTTTATTGCTCATTAGTGTGAAAAGTGACCATTGACGACGAAATCATTGAATGGCGAAGATGCAATCTTTGCGTGTTACAGCGTCAATTTCGGGATGAAGGAAGAACTCTCTTCCACAAGTCTCAAAATCCTAACGATAGGTTTTCGCTATCGCGTAACTGATCTCATTTATTGACTGCCCCTCCTTGCATTGCGACATTTTCTCGCATCGCCGGAGATGAATCCGATCTCTGGACGAATTGAATGCCCGAGACAGTCAAGGAGGGCTGTCTCGAAGCATCTGCCGGGAGGCTATGTCTATGACTATGCGGATTTCCGCTGATGAGATCACCCAGCGGTCGCACGATATCATTCGTGACCTGAAACATCTGGAAGGGCCCATGCTGCCCATCCTGCACGCGCTTCAGGCAGAATTCGGCCACGTGCCGAACGAGGCAAAACGGATTATCGCCGACGAACTCAATCTCTCCCGTGCCGAGGTGCATGGCGTCGTTACCTTCTACCCGGATTTCCGCGATCATCGGGGCGGCAGGCATGTTCTGAAAATCTGCCGCGCCGAAGCCTGCCAGTCGATGGGTGGCGATACTCTCGCGGATCGCGTTCGCCAATTGCTCGGGATCGATTTCCATCAGACGACGGCTGACGATGCCGTGACGCTGGAACCGGTCTACTGTCTGGGCCTCTGTGCCTGTGCACCCGCAGCCATGCTGGATGGCGAAGTGTATGGTCGAGTGGACGAACACTGTCTTTCCGAAATTGTCGGGGAGATTGGCCGATGACGGTAACGGTTTTTGTTCCCCGTGATGCCGCATCGCTGGCGCTTGGTGCCGAGAAGGTGGCGACCGCGATTGCCGGCGAGATCGCTGCTCGTGGCCTCGATGTCAAAATCGTGCGCAACGGTTCGCGTGGCATGTTCTGGCTTGAACCATTGGTCGAGGTGCGCACCGACCACGGTCGTATGGCTTATGGGCCGGTTAAGCCCCGGGATGTGCCGAGCCTCTTTAATGCCGGCTTCTTGTCCGGCAATGACCATCCCCTCTGTCTTGGGCTGACGAAGGAGATCCCTTTCCTTCGTCAGCAGACTAGGTTGACCTTCTCCCGCTGCGGCGTAACCGATCCGCTATCGATTGACGACTATCGCCATTATCAAGGGCTGAAAGGCCTGGAAAAGGCCGTCGCGATGGCGCCTGCAGAGATCGTTCAGGAAGTGACCGACAGCGGGCTGCGCGGTCGTGGTGGCGCGGGTTTTCCGACCGGCATCAAGTGGAAGACGGTGATGGAGGCCGCCGGCCCGCAGAAATACATCGTCTGCAATGCTGATGAAGGCGACAGCGCCACCTTTGCCGACCGGATGATCATGGAGGGCGATCCCTTCGTGCTGATCGAGGGCATGGTGATCGCCGGCATCGCGACCGGCGCGACCAGGGGATATATCTATACCCGTTCCGAATATCCGCATGCCATCGCCACGATGGGTCGTGCGATCAAGATCGCGCGGGCTGCGGGCATTTTAGGCCCTTCGGTGCTCGGCTCGGATCACGCCTTCGACATGGAAATACGTTCGGGAGCCGGCGCCTATGTCTGCGGCGAGGAAACCTCGCTTCTCAATTCACTGGAAGGCAAACGCGGCATCGTCCGCGCCAAGCCGCCGCTACCGGCGCTGCAGGGCTTTCTCGGTCGCCCGACCGTGGTCAACAATGTCATCTCGCTTGCTTCGATCCCGGTCATCATGCACCGCGGAGCCGCCTTCTACCGTGATTTCGGCATGGGGCGCTCACGCGGTACGATCCCGATCCAGATTGCCGGCAACGTCAAATATGGCGGCCTGTTCGAGACCGCCTTCGGCCTGTCGCTTGGCGAGATCGTCGATCATATCGGCGGCGGCACGGCAACGGGGAGACCGGTCAAGGCAGTGCAGGTAGGCGGCCCGCTCGGCGCCTATTTCCCGCGTGAACTCTTCGACACACCTTTCGACTACGAGGCCTTTGCCGCCAGAGACGGGCTGATCGGCCATGCCGGTATCGCCGTTTTCGATGACACGGCCAACCTGATGAAGCAGGCGCGTTTTGCCATGGAGTTCTGCGCCATCGAAAGCTGCGGCAAATGCACGCCCTGCCGTATCGGCTCGACCCGTGGCGTCGAGACCGTCGACAAGATCATGGCCGGCATCGAGCCCGAGAAGAACAAGGCGCTGCTGGCCGATCTCTGCAATACGATGAAGTTCGGTTCGCTTTGTGCGCTCGGCGGCTTCACACCCTATCCCGTGATGAGCGCAATGACGCATTTCCCGAAGGATTTTGTGTCGGCGCCTCTTATCGAAGCGGCGGAGTAATATCATGACCCTGATCCATGAAACCGACTACGGCACCCCGGTCTCCCGCTCTGAAAAACAGGTGACACTGACGATAGACGGTCGCAGCATCACCGTGCCCGAGGGCACCTCGATCATGCGCGCCTCGATGGAAGCCGGCATTCAGGTGCCAAAACTCTGTGCCACCGACATGGTCGATGCCTTCGGTTCCTGCCGCCTCTGTCTGGTCGAGGTCGAAGGCCGCAATGGCACGCCATCCTCCTGCACGACACCGGTCGCACCCAACATGGTCGTCCACACCCAGACGAGCCGGCTGAAGGATATCCGCCGCGGCGTGATGGAGCTTTACATCTCCGATCATCCGCTCGACTGCCTCACCTGTGCGGCCAATGGCGATTGCGAATTGCAGGATATGGCAGGCGCAGTGGGGCTTCGCGACGTACGCTACGGATATGAGGGCGGCAACCACGTCCGCAGCCGCAACGATGGCGAGATCAATGCCAGGTGGATGCCGAAGGACGAAACCAATCCCTATTTCACCTATGATCCGTCGAAATGCATCGTCTGCTCCCGTTGCGTGCGCGCCTGTGAGGAGGTGCAGGGAACATTCGCGCTGACGATCGAAGGACGCGGTTTCGAAAGCCGCGTCTCGCCCGGAGCGCATGAACATTTTCTGGAATCCGAATGCGTGTCCTGCGGCGCCTGCGTACAGGCCTGCCCGACCGCGACGCTCACGGAAAAGTCGGTGATCGCGATCGGCCAGCCGGAACATTCGGCGGTAACGACCTGCGCCTATTGTGGCGTCGGCTGTTCGTTCAAGGCGGAGATGCGCGGCGAAGAGCTCGTCCGCATGGTGCCTTGGAAGGATGGGCAGGCCAACCGTGGGCATTCCTGCGTCAAGGGACGCTTCGCCTATGGTTATGCCAGCCACAAGGATCGCATCCTCAATCCGATGATCCGCGAAAAGATCTCCGATCCCTGGCGTGAAGTGACCTGGGAAGAGGCGTTTTCGCATGTCGCCACGGAATTCCGCCGCATCCAGTACCAATATGGACGCGACGCAATCGGCGGCATCACCTCGTCGCGTTGCACCAACGAGGAAACATTCCTGGTGCAGAAGCTGGTCCGCGCCGGTTTCGGCAACAACAATGTCGATACATGCGCCCGCGTCTGTCATTCCCCCACCGGTTATGGTCTCGGGCAGGCCTTCGGCACCTCGGCCGGCACGCAGAATTTCGACAGCGTCGAGCACTCCGATGTGGTGATCGTCATCGGCGCAAATCCGACCGACGGCCATCCGGTCTTCGGCTCGCGGCTGAAAAAGCGCCTGAGGCAGGGAGCAAAGCTGATCGTCATCGATCCGCGCCGCATCGATCTGGTCCGGACGCCGCATGTGGAAGCGGCCTATCACTTGCCTCTTAAGCCTGGAACCAATGTCGCAGTCATGACTGCGCTGGCACATGTCATCGTCACCGAGGGCCTGGGTGCCGAACAGTTTATCCGCGAGCGTTGCGACTGGTCCGAGTTCGAGGATTGGGCAGCCTTCGTTTCGCAAGAAGCACACAGCCCGGAAGCGACGGAAAGCTTCACCGGCGTTCCCGCTGATCTCCTGCGCGGTGCTGCCCGGCTGTTTGCCACCGGTGGCAACGGCGCGATCTATTACGGCCTCGGCGTCACCGAACACAGCCAGGGATCGACGACGGTCATGGCGATCGCCAATCTCGCCATGGTCACCGGCAATATCGGCCGGCCCGGCGTCGGCGTAAACCCGCTGCGCGGCCAGAACAATGTGCAGGGCTCCTGCGACATGGGGTCGTTCCCGCACGAACTGCCGGGCTATCGCCACATCTCCGACGATGCCACCCGCGAAACCTTCGAAAAGCTCTGGGGCGTGACACTGAACAATGAGCCGGGCCTACGCATTCCCAACATGCTGGATGCCGCCGTCGAAGGCACGTTCAGGGGCATCTACATTCAGGGTGAGGATATCCTGCAGTCCGACCCGGATACAAAGCACGTCTCGGCAGGTCTGGCCGCAATGGAATGTGTCGTCGTGCACGACCTGTTTTTGAACGAAACGGCCAATTACGCCCATGTCTTTCTGCCCGGCTCGACCTTCCTCGAAAAAGACGGAACCTTCACCAATGCCGAGCGCCGCATCAACCGCGTGCGCAAGGTGATGACACCGAAAAACGGTTATGCCGACTGGGAGGTGACGCAGAAGCTCGCGCAGGCAATGGGCCTCAACTGGAACTACACCCACCCGTCCGAAATCATGGACGAAATCGCCGCGACGACACCCAGCTTCGCACTGGTTTCCTACGACTATCTGGACAGGATGGGCTCCGTTCAGTGGCCGTGCGATGAAGCGCATCCGCAAGGGTCGCCGATCATGCATGTCGATGGTTTCGTGCGCGGCAAGGGCAAGTTCATCCGCACCGAATATGTGGCAACCGACGAGCGCACCGGACCGCGCTTTCCCCTCCTGCTCACCACCGGCCGCATTCTCTCGCAATACAATGTCGGCGCCCAGACGCGGCGTACCGAAAATGTCGCTTGGCATGAGGAGGATCGGCTGGAAATCCATCCCCATGATGCGGAACAGCGCGGCATCAAGGACGGCGACTGGATCAAGCTCGCAAGCCGCTCGGGTGATACGACGCTGAGGGCCTTGATAACCGATCGGGTATCGCCGGGCGTGGTCTACACGACCTTCCACCACCCGGACACGCAGGCCAATGTCATCACCACGGACTTTTCCGATTGGGCGACGAACTGCCCGGAATACAAGGTGACTGCAGTCCAGGTCTCGCCCTCCAACGGGCCTACCGAATGGCAGGAGGATTACAATGATCTGTCTCGCCGCTCACGCCGCATAGCAGGCAAGATGGAGGCAGCGGAATAGGGCCGCTCAGGAACCGCACCGGATCGTTTTCAGCCCCGAAATCTCCGTATCCCAACGCAATAGGAGCCTATCAATGTCGCATGATCAGGGTCGGGAAAAACTGATCAGAATGGCAAATCAGATCGCCACATTCTTCATGTCACAACCGGAAGCCGACAGAGCGAAAGGCGTTGCCACGCATATCAATAAGTTCTGGGAGCCACGGATGCGCACGCATCTGTTCGACTGCCTGGATGAAGGCGCAAGTGACCTGTTGCCGCTTGTGATAGAGGCATCAGTGATGATCAAACGGCCGACCGTGCCAGCGAAGGTTGGTGCAAGCGGTGGGATTTCAAAACCGCTTTGAGCCGTATTCGGCCGCCAAGGCGCTTCCGGCAATTTCCCATGGCAACGATGCTCGGCAATTTAGAATCTCGTGATTAAGCAGAACCGGATTTTTCTTGACATCGAGGGTCTTCTTTCTCAAAAGAAGATAGCGTTGGTCATGTTTGACAGGTCTACCGGAAATGCTCGTCTGCAGCTGCAATTACATAACGGACAAGGAAATCAAGGACGTCATCGTCCAGCTTCTTGACGAAGACTGTTGGCAGCTCATCGTTCCGGCGAAAGTCTATCATGCCATGAGCAAGCGCGGCCGCTGTTGCGGCTGTTTCCCCAACGTCGTTGATCTGATTATCCGCACGACGGAAGAATATCATGCCCAGCGTCACTCGACGCAGGACGAAGTCGTTATATATTTGTCTCGCTTGAAGCAGTTCCATGAGGAAAACAGGAGAGCGGACATTGAAAGGCGACAAAAGGGTCATAGAGCGGCTTAACGAGGCTTTGTTCCTCGAACTTGGGGCCGTTAATCAGTACTGGCTGCACTACCGTCTTCTCGACGATTGGGGGTTTACCAAACTCGCCAAGAAGGAGCGCGCCGAATCCATCGAAGAGATGCAGCATGCCGATCGTCTGATCGATCGCATCATCTTCCTCGAAGGCCATCCCAATCTCCAGACAGTCGCGCCGCTGCGTATCGGCCAGAATGTCAAGGAAGTGCTGGAGGCCGATCTTGCCGGCGAATACGACGCACGCACGGCCTACAAGGCATCCCGTGATCTCTGTCATGAGGCAGGCGACTACGTTTCCATGAAGCTGTTCGAAGAGCTGCTGATGGATGAGGAAGGTCATATCGATTTCCTCGAAACCCAGCTCGACCTGCTGAACAAGATCGGTGAGGAACGCTACGGCCAGCTCAACGCGGAATCGGCCGACGCTGCAGAATGAATACGAAAAGACCCGGCTTTCGAGCCGGGTCTTTTTTTGACGTTTATCGCAAGGGCAAGGTTCAGGCTGCGGCCGCAGCCAGATGCGAAAACTCCGCGACGACCTGATCGTAGACCGCTCGTTTGAACGGGACGATCAAACCGGGAAGATCGGCCATCGGCTTCCATTCCCAAGCGTCGAATTCGGGCGCGTGACCACCCGGAGGCGGGTTGATCGCAATCTCGCTTTCATCGCCTTCGAAGCGAAACGCGAACCAGCGCTGTGTCTGGCCGCGATATTTTCCCTTGAGCCCGATGCCGATGAGATGCGGCGGCAGATCGTAATTGATCCAGTCCTTGGATTGAGCGAGTAGAGTAACGGTCTTCATGCCCGTCTCCTCGTAGAGCTCGCGATAGGCGGCCGGAAGCGCATCTTCGCCCTTGTCGATCCCTCCCTGCGGCATCTGCCACAGCTGAGGTGAGCCGTCATACTCGCTGTTTCCTTCGGAAATCCGTCGACCGGCCCAGACAAGCCCGTCACGGTTGAGCACCATGACACCGACGCAAGGCCGATATGGCAGGTCTTCCGCCTTCACAGTTCCGCCTTGTCTGGCTCCGTCCTTCTTGGACATCATTCACTCTCCATCAGGGTTGGCTTTTGTCGCGCACGATCGCCGAAACGCCGACGATCTCGATACCGCGCTGCGTTGCTTCTTCGCTCCACTGCCTTACAGCTTCGATGCTTTCATCGTAAGCTGCGGCAATACCGATCGCCGTCCCCTGCCGCTCCGCAATGCGTCCGAGTTCATCGAGCTTGCGAAGGATGGCCTGGGTCTGTACCTGCCCGTCCAGCACGACATCGGCGAAAGCATGGGGCAGCTCGACGGCATCGGAAACAGCGTTCGTCTTGGAAAGAGAGGACGTCCCATCGTCGAGAAACAGCAGTCCGCGTTTTGCCACGTCCTGCAGCACCGGCCGAAGAGCCTTTTCATCGGACAGGTAGCGCGCACCCTGATAGTTCACGATGCCGGTATAGTTGGTGACCCTCGCCATCGCCTGATGCAGGCGCGACAGGTTTTCCTTGGCGGAACCTGCGGTCAGAAGTGTACCTGGGCCAGGATCGTTCGCCGGATAATCGAAAGGTTCGAAGGGAACCTGCAGCAATATCTCGTGGCCTTTGCGGCGCGCTTCCTGCATCCATCGCTGGAGACTGTTGCCCCTCGCCGCGAATGCAAGCGTCACCCCCGAAGGCAGTTGCTGGACCGCCTTCTGGCTGCCGGTCTGGCTCAGACCAAGGCCGCTGATGACGATGGCGATCCTTGCTCCCCTCTCACCTGACCAGGGTCTCGCATACTGGTCCATGGGCCGCAGTCCGTCAGCACCGATGATCGGTAGCTGTCCGGCATCGGTCTGTTCAATTAGGTCGGGATTTGGCTGGCCCGCAACCCGCGGATCCTGTCCCATCCGCTGGGCATCGATGACAAGCGGTCCTGTCCTGTCCCGCGGCGTGTATTTGGTCACATAACCGCCATCGCCGGTGGGCGTGCGCTCGATATTGGCACCGGAAGGAGTACGGTCGGACGATGTTGCCGACTGCGTGGAGCGATCGCTCCCGCCCGCTTCAGCAGAAGCGTTGGATCTGGCCTCGGACGAGGCCGGCTCAGCATTGGCGGCAACCCGCTTGAGCCCGTCGTCTTCCTGAAACACATAGATTGAAAGAGCGACAATGCCGATAAGGGCCACGCCGCCGCATAAAGCGACCTTGTAGCTACGCCAAGAGCGTCTTGTCTTTGGTGGCCGCCCTTGTCCCAAGGGTGCATGGAGATCAGTACCCACGCTAATATCCGTGCTATCCCGCGGTCAAAGAAGCCGCGGGAGCTGGTCTCACAGCTCCCGCGGCAACTATTCTTACTTCTTGACGGCCGCAGCAGCCTTGTCCGGGCTCGCCGGGAAGCTCGGATCCGTCTTGGTTCCATTGAGAAGATCCAAAGCGTAATTGAGCTGGATATCGTCCTTGGCTTCCGGCGGCACATAAGCCGCAGAACCGGACCCCTCTTCCGTCTCCGCATTGCCCTGAATATGACCCTTGAGGCTGGATTCGCCCTCGGCCTTCAGCTTGCCCTGGAGTTCAGGCGGCAGCGGCTGCTCGACCTTGATGTCCGGATTGATGCCCGTTCCCTGGATCGACTTGCCGGATGGCGTGTAATAGAGCGCCGTCGTCAGACGCAGTGCGCCGGCATCACCCAGCGGAATGATCGTCTGCACCGAGCCCTTGCCGAACGAGCGCGTACCGACCACGGTTGCCCGCTTCAGATCCTGCAATGCGCCAGCGACGATTTCCGAGGCGGAAGCCGAACCGCCGTTGATCAGCACGATAACCGGCTTGCCGTCGGTCAGGTCGCCCGGACCAGCGTTGAAGCGACGGGTTTCATCCGCGTTACGACCGCGGGTCGAGACAACTTCGCCACGCTCCAGGAAGGCGTCCGAGACGTTGATCGCCTGATCGAGAAGACCGCCCGGGTTGAGGCGCAGGTCGAGAACATAGCCTTTCAGCTTGTCTGCCGGCACATCGGCCTTGATCTTCTGAATCGCCTTTTCCAGGTCGTCATAGGTCTTCTCGGTGAACGAGATGACCCGAACATAACCGACATCGCCATTCTCGACGCGCGATTTGACGGCGCGCACGGCGATGATGTCGCGAACGACGGTGATCTCGAGCGGCTTGTCGGCACCCTGGCGGATAACCGTCAGCTTGATCGGCGTATTGACCGCGCCGCGCATCTTTTCGACCGCTTCTTCAAGCTTCAGGCCGCGAATGGCCTGACCATCGATTTCAGAGATGAAGTCGCCGGCCAGAATACCAGCCTTGGAAGCGGGCGTATCGTCGATCGGCGCGATAACCTTGACGAGCTCGTTCTCCATCGTCACTTCGATACCGAGGCCGCCGAATTCACCGCGGGTCTGGGTCCGCATGTCATCGGCATCCTGGGCATTCATGAAGCTCGAATGGGGATCGAGCGAGGTCAGCATGCCGTTGATCGCATTCTCGACCAGCTTTTCCTCATCCGGCGCCGTCACATACTGCGCACGGACACGTTCGAAGACGTCACCGAAAATGGACAATTCCTTATAGGTCGACGCTCCGGCTGCCTGGGCCGGCACGCCGGCCGAATAGATGACACTCATCGCTGTCGCACCCATGAGTGCACCGACGATGACAAGCGAAGCCCTACGAATCATTTCGCGCCCTTCCAGTTTCTTTCGCTAACCACCAAGGCTTGGAATCAACCGTGGTGTTGCCGTTTCTAAATTCAATGTAAAGCGTTGGGCGATCCGTTTCCAGCGCCAACGCAGTTGCACTCGCCACTCTTTTCTCACCCATCACGGCGATCGGCTCGCCGCTGAAGACAAATCGTCCCTGGCGAACGTTCACATCCTTCATGCCTGTGAAGACCACGTAATATCCGTCACCGACGTTGAGGATGATCGTTTGCCCGTAGCTTCTGAACGCTCCTGCAAACACGATCGAACCATCCGCCGGTGCGGTCACGATGGCCCCGGCATTGGATGCAATTGTGATGCCCCGCGCCGTATGTCCGGTCCCGTCAGGATCACCGAACCAACGTACGACATCGCCGGCAACCGGGAATTCCAGCTTCTGCCTCAGGCTTGAAAACGCATATGCTGGCGCAATGCGGTTTTTGTCAGGCACACCGTCCTCGGCAAGCTGCCGGGCCTTTTCCCGCTCGGCCTGCGTGAGGCGTTTTTGGCGCTCTTCTTCCGCCCGGGCAGCCTCCATTGCCTCTCTCACCGAAGATATTTCGCTCTCCAGAGAAGAAATAAGCCCTTCAAGCGAAGTTGCGCGGCCCGCGAGCTCCTCGGAGCGCCGTCTTTCGGCCTCCAGCTCAGCCGTATTCTTTCCATTCAACTTTTCGTTTTCAGCCAGAAGAAGATCCATGCGCTTGTCTTCTTCGAGGCTGGCGGTGATCGTGTCCGCCACGGATTGCTTCTCGCTGGCCGCGGCGCTGCGCGTCTCGCTCAGCGCCTTGAGATCCGCGACAAGGCGTTCGGCCTCACTGCGCATTCCCGGCACGACTGCGCCCAGAAGAATGGCGCTGCGCACGGAAGCAAGCGCATCTTCCGGCTTCACCAGCAACGCCGGCGGCGGATTGCGTCCCATGCGCTCAAGTGCGCCGAGCACTTCTGCAAGAACGCCCCTTCGGCTGCGAAGCGACGCACGGATACCGTCTTCCTGAACCCCCAGGGCCGCGATCTTTTTCTCGCTTTCCTGGATCTTCCTTTCGAGATCCTGTCGCTTTTTGGCCGAATCGATCAGGGCCTGGCGAATATCGGCGCTGTCCTTGTTGGTCTGCGCGATGCTCCGTTCGATGTCGGCTATCTTGTCTTCCGACAGCTTTATCGTCTTGCCGAGCGTTTCGAGTTCCTTGCGTGTCTCTTCCTGCTTCTGCCTTAACTCGCCGGTGGGGCCGGATGCCTCTGCAGGCGCCGCATTCACCGTGCTGTCGCCTGGTGGAACAGCATCCTGCGCAGACAAAGACTGCGGAACGACCAGCAGAAATCCGGCGACAGCCAAACTGCTGGCCAAGCCTGATCCATATTTGGCAGGTCTTTTCCGACTAGCGCCCATTTCCGCTCCAAGTGAAAGAATGCGAAGGCTAGGCTGATTTGCCCGGCTGCGCCACAAACAACATCGTGTCTGCGCCTGAACGAAAGGTTAAACGCGGTGATAAGGGTGGCCGGAAAGAATGGTCACGGCCCGATAGAGCTGCTCGGCAATGAGAATGCGGACCAGTTGGTGCGGCCAGGTCATGGTACCGAGGTTGAGAACGAGGTCTGCCTTGGCGCGAAGCTCGGGATCAAGACCGTCGGCGCCGCCGATCGCCAGCATCATGTCGCGCTTACCGTTGTCGCGATAACGGCCGATCGCATCGGAAAAAGCCTGGCTGTCGAGTGTCTTGCCGCGTTCGTCCAACAGAACGAGGAGGGCACCTTCTGGCAAGGCCTTTTCCAGCGCGCTTGCCTCCTCGCGCTTGCGGGTGTCGGCATTTGACGCGCGGCTTTCCTGCACCTCCACCAGCTTCGCCAGTTCCAAGCCGATAGCCGGTCCGGCCTTTGCGAAACGGTCGAGATAACGGGACGCAAGGTCCTTCTCCGGGCCGGCCTTGAGCCGTCCAACGGCAAAGAGGGTAATACGCATGTCCTGGTCCGCCTAATTTCGAACAGCCGAATGATGCTGCACCGGCGCAGAGCGCCAGCGTTGCTTTAGCGGCTTTCGACGGTTCAGGCCAAGCCAAAACCGCTTAGTGCAGCAGCGGTCCTTCTTCGATCTCCGGAGCTGCCCACATCTTTTCGATGTTATAGAACTCGCGGATTTCGGGACGGAACACGTGAACGATAACATCACCCGTGTCGATCAGAACCCAGTCACCGCTTTCCTGGCCTTCAACGCGCGGGGATCCAAGCCCCTCGTCCTTGAGGTCGGTGACAAGATGGTCGCAGATCGCCATGACATGACGGCTCGATCGCCCGGTGACCACAACCATGTAGTCGCCCAGCGCCGATTTGCCGGCAATGTTGATGGTGACGATGTCTTCTGCTTTTGAATCCTCAAGGCTGGTGAGGATCAGTTCGAGAGCACGAGCTGCGGCATCGGCGCCACGTTCGGAACTCTGCGGGAGGATGGAAACCATCTTTCCCTTGGCGTGTACTGTTGTCAGGGTTTTTCCTTTCTTACCAAGTAACAGCAACAAGCACTTTCAGCGAATCCGATCAAGGTCGGCCGCTTCGTTGAAGGTGGCACCGAATGGTTAATCTTTCAAGGGAGAACCATCAGAAGTGAACGCATGACGCGAAACTGTCATGAACAAACGACCCGCCGGCTTCAAGGCGCATTCTTGCGGCCATTCGCCCGAAGCGCAGTTGAGCTCAGTGTTGAGCGCGGGCCGTGAATGAAGGTCCAGGCGGGCGCCTGCCGTTTCCACAGCGTACCGATATCGTCCTCATCCACGCGGGCGTAGTCGAAGGTGCGGGCCATTTTCGACGACAGGAATGACAGGGTTGCACCAGGCCGGTCGACAACCGCGATCGGGAACATCGAAACGATCTCGCGCCATTTCTGCCAGAGATGGAAGGATTGCAGGCTATCGGCCCCCATGATCCAGACGAAATGAGCTAACGGATTTCTCGCCTTCACATGAGCAAGCGTATCAGCCGTATAGGAGCCGCCGAGCGTCTTTTCGAATGCAGTGACCTTGATACGCGGATCATGGGCAAGGCTCTCGCTCAGGGAGATCCGCTCAGCGAGAGGCGCAAGCTCGCTGCGGCTCTTCAGCGGATTTCCGGGCGTCACCATCCACCACAACTGGTCAAGGCCGAGACGACGGAGCGCGATCTCGGCGACCAGCAGATGGCCTTCATGCGGCGGATTGAAAGACCCGCCGAACAGGCCGACGGCCATGCCGCGTTCGATATGCGGCATGGTCAAATATCGGCGATCGATCCTTTGTTCCTCCACGTCGGGCCGAAGCTCTATGGACGGATCTGGCCGGTGCCGTGCACCCGGTACTTGAACGAAGTCAGCTGCTCGACGCCGACAGGACCGCGGGCATGCATCTTGCCGGTCGAAATGCCGATCTCCCCGCCCATGCCGAATTCGCCGCCATCGGCGAACTGCGTGGAAGCATTGTGCAACAGAATTGCAGAATCGATCTCGTTGAAGAAGCGCGCCACGACGGCGGGATCTTCGGCAATCACCGCTTCCGTGTGGCTGGAAGAATAGGTGTTGATATGACGGATCGCGCCATCGATGCCATCGACGACGGCCACAGAGATCACCGCATCCAGATATTCGGTGTGCCAGTCTTCTTCCGTTGCAGCTGTGGCGGTCGGGCAGGCCAGAAGCACCTCAGCCGATCCGCGAATTTCGCAGCCGGCGCCTTTCAGCGCTTGCAGCAGCGGCGCGAGATGGGTGTCGGCAGCAGCCTTGTCCACCAGCAGCGTTTCAGCTGCCCCGCAAACCCCCGTTCGCCGCATCTTGGCATTCACGACAATCTTCTCTGCCATGCCGAGATCCGCCGAAGCATCGACATAGATATGGCAAAGGCCTTCCAGATGCGCAAAGACAGGCACTCGGGCTTCGCTCTGAACACGGGCAACCAGGCTTTTGCCACCACGCGGAACGATGACGTCGATCGCGCCATCAAGACCGGACAGCATGGCGCCGACAGCGGCGCGATCGGTCGTCGGCACGATCTGGATAGCATGCTCTGGAAGACCGGCAGACTTCAAACCGGCAACCAGGCATTCATGGATAGCCTGCGATGAATACGCCGAGTCCGAGCCACCGCGCAGGATCACGGCATTGCCGGCCTTCAGGCACAGCGCACCGGCATCCGCCGTCACATTGGGACGGCTTTCGTAGATCACCCCGATGACACCGAGCGGCGTGCGAACGCGCTCGATCTGGAGCCCGTTGGGGCGCTCCCATGCCGCGATCACCTCGCCCACCGGATCCTTGAAATCGGCAATCTCGCGCAGAGCCTGCGCCATGCCGGCAATACCCTTTTCCGTCAGCGTCAGACGATCGAGGAAAGACGGCAGGAGGCCCTTGCCTTCGACCTGCTTCAGATCTTCGGCATTGGCAGCAAGGATATTTGCCACATTGGCGACAATCGCGTCTGCCATCGCATGAAGCGCCCTGTTTTTCGCCTCTGTCGAAGCGACCGCGAGCTGGCGTGCCGCAGCCTTGGCGTTACGACCGATCTCAGCCATCACGGCAGCGACATCGCTCATTGAAACCTTATCCAGCATGGACAACCTCCTCCTTGCGGCTCGCCTTGGAGCGAAACGCACCGGTCATCACCAGATCGCCACGATGAACCATGGCAGCACGCCCGGCATAACCCAATATCGCTTCGATCTCGGCCGATTTCCGGCCTGTGATCTGACGTGCTTCATCGACATCGTAACTGACGAGACCGCGTGCAATTTCATGCCCATCGGTGCCGATGATGGCGACCGTGTCGCCACGGTGAAAATGGCCTTCGACGCGGCGCACACCGGCAGGCAGCAGACTTTTGCCCAGGCCGAGCGCCTTTTCCGCACCGTTATCGACATGAAGCTCGCCCGCCGGCTGTAACTGTCCGGCAATCCAGGTCTTGCGCGCAGTAACCGGCGCATCTGAAGGCGCAAACCACGAGGAACGCGTTCCCTGTTCGATCGCCTGCAGGGGGTGATCGGTTTTGCCCGATGCAATGATCATGGCGCAACCGGCAGCGGTTGCAATCTTGCCGGCATCGATCTTGGTGCGCATGCCACCGCGGGACAGTTCGGAGGCCGCACCACCGGCCATCGCCTCGATCTCCGGCGTGATCGCGGGAATGATGTCCAGAAATTCTGCATCGGGATCAAGATGGGGCGGGGCGGTGTAAAGCCCGTCAATATCCGACAGAAGCACTAGCAAGTCGGCCCCTGTCATCGTCGCGACGCGTGCGGCAAGCCGGTCATTGTCACCATAGCGAATTTCCGATGTCGCGACGGTGTCGTTTTCGTTGATGATCGGCACGGCACCGATCTTCAGCAGCTGCTTGATGGTTGCACGGGCATTGAGATAGCGGCGACGTTCTTCCGTATCGCCAAGCGTCAGCAGGATCTGTCCGGCGACGATCCCGTCACGCGACAGGCTTTCCGACCATGCACGCGCTAGCGCGATCTGGCCGACTGCAGCGGCGGCCTGGCTTTCTTCCAGCTTCAGGGCCCCGGTCGGAAAACCGAGGACTGTTCGCCCCAGGGCAATTGCGCCCGATGAGACCACGAGGACATCGACACCTGCGGATTTCAGCGCTGCGATATCGCTGCAGATGGAATCGAGCCATTCGGATTTGAGGCCGGTCTTGCGATCGACCAGAAGCGCCGAACCGATTTTGATGACAACCCGGCGATAGCTGGAAAGCCCCTTGCGGGCATTCGTAGTCCCGCCGGTCATTGCTCATCGTCCTCGTCATAGTCCTGCACCGATGCCGACCGGTCTGGCAGAGCCGTCTCGTCACCTTCGCTGGCTTCGATGATGACGTCACGAAGGGCGCGCAAAACTTCCGTCATGCCCTTTCCGGTCGCTGCGGAAATGAGGAATGGCGTCTGGCCGCAGGCCTTCTCCAGCTCCTTCGCTTTTTTCTTCAGTTCCTTGTCGTCGAGAATATCGATTTGCGACAAGGCAACGATTTCCTGCTTGTCGGTCAGACCGCCGCCATAGGCTTCCAGTTCAGCCTTCACCGTCTTGTAGGATTGACCGACCTTCTCTTCCATCGACGAGACGAGATGCAGCAACACCCGGGTGCGCTCCACATGGCCGAGGAAACGGTCGCCGAGGCCGATCCCCTCATGGGCACCCTCGATCAGGCCCGGAATATCGGCCAGCACGAATTCGCGCCCGTCGATCGCGGCAACACCGAGATTGGGGTGAAGCGTCGTGAACGGATAATTGGCGATCTTCGGCCGGGCACGGGTGACCGACGCAAGGAAGGTGGACTTGCCGGCATTCGGCAGACCGACGAGACCGGCATCGGCAATCAGCTTCAGCCGCAGCCAGACGGTCTTTTCCTCGCCTTCAAGGCCAGGATTTGCCCAGTTTGGCGCCTGGTTGGTAGGGCTCTTGAAATGCGTGTTGCCGAAGCCGCCATTGCCGCCCTTGGCCAGCCGGAACTTCTGCCCTTCCTTGATCATGTCCATGATCAGCGTTTCGTTGTCTTCCTCGAAGATCTGCGTGCCGACCGGCACTTTCAACGTCACGCTTTCGCCATTGGCGCCGGTGCGGTTGCGGCCCATGCCATGAGTACCGATCTTGGCCTTGAAATGCTGCTGAAAGCGGAAATCGATCAGCGTGTTGAGACCGTTGACGGCTTCGACCCAGACGTCGCCGCCGCGTCCGCCATCGCCACCATCCGGTCCGCCGAACTCGACGAACTTTTCCCGCCGGAACGAAACTGCGCCCGCGCCGCCGTCGCCGGAACGAATATAGACTTTTGCTTCGTCGAGAAATTTCATCTTGCTGCCGTCAGTCTTGTGTTACGCAACGTCATCAGGGGTTTCTGGACGCCTACTGGTGCGTTTCGATACCGTTCGTTGCCTTTAAGGTCAAAGATTATCATGAAGTTCGTCAGCCATACCGCGCAATAGGGCTTCGGTACGAATGAAAGGTTCGATCCGCAGCGAATTGCCGAAAATCGCGGCGAACCACCATGATCGGACCATTTTCCGGTCTGACCTGGGATAGATTGACGGCCACCGGCAGGCGCCGGGGCCGTCAATATTGTCATCTCGCTTCTGGCCGTACCAGATCACTGGCATCCAGGATCGTGTCGATATGCGGCGCCATGCGGTTGCGGGCGGTGGAGAAAACCTCTCCGGCATCGACAATCCTGAAACCAAGCTTCCTCTGCACATTGAGCGAAGCAAGGTTATCGGCGAAAGCGCCGGAATGGACCCGAGCGTCCGGCATCCGCCGGAAGAAACGCTCCAGCACGGCACCAACAGCTTCCGTCATGTAACCATGATCCCAGTAATACCGGTTCAGCCAGTAGCCCAGGTGCCAACCGTTGCTGCGCAATTCCATGCCGACAACGCCGATATGGACGTCATCGCCGGTGGTAACGGCAAGATACCAGTCCGACATCAGGCCCGAAGTCTGGCGCACCAGCCAATCGAGCGCATCATCCCGGTGGTAGGGCTGCGGAACCCGGGAGAGCATGCGGGCAACCTTGAAATCGGCAAGCGACGCGGCAATCGCATCCGCATCCGCGAGCCGATGAGGCCGCAAGGTAAGCCGACGAGACTGGATGACCGGGCACGGGCCGGGCGAAAGCCTGGTTTCGACGGGTCTTTCAACGACTGCGGCGTTCATCTCAGCTCTCCCCAGCTTCTCAATGATATCCAGGTCTTCCGATCCAGCCGGAACCATTCGACCGGCACCATGGCGCCTTCCGCCAGGCAATCGATCATGCCGGATCCCTGAAACTGGAAACCGCATTTCTGGATCACGCGCTTGGACGCAATGTTGGTAACCCGGCAGCGCGCATCGATCTGGTCGATTTCGCTTCTGGTGCGGAAAGCCATATCGATGAGCGCATGGGCGGCTTCGGTGCCATAGCCCTTGTTCCAATAGGGCTCACCAAGCCAATAGCCGATTTCGAGCGTGCGCTCGTCCTCTTGCGGCTCCAATGCGCAGCAACCGACAAAGGCGCCGTCGTTTCCTCGGGTAATGGCATAGACGCATTTGCCAATCTCGCCGGTATTCGTGCGTCGCACGAAATCGGCTGCGTCTGTCGCCGTGTAGGGATGCGGCATGCGCGACACCATGGTCGCGATGGCGGCATTGTTGGCGAGATGGGCAAGTGCGTCGATGTCTTCCTTGTGGGGGGCGCGGAGAACCAGTCTCGGCGACAGTAAGACGGGGCACTCGCTTCTCGACAGGTCTTGCGACCGGTCCGGCCGCAGCCGTTCTTCCGGCGGCCGGGATTGGCTCGCCCTCAACAATTCGACTTGCATGGTTCAGTCTCCTCTGGGGGTAAAAAGAAAAAGGGAAGATGGGGTAGCGCCCCATCTTCCCTTTTCTTTGACTGAACCTTTAACGTTCAACCGGGTCGATGAGACGCCGGTTGCATAACGCTTGCCGGCTTTATTCTGCGGCTTCCGCTTTCGGCATGACGGACACGTAAACGCGGCCGTTCGCCTTCGTGCGGAAATTCACGTTGCCTTCGGTGAGCGCAAAAATCGTGTGGTCCTTGCCGAGGCCAACATTGGCGCCCGGATGCCACTGCGTGCCGCGCTGACGAACGAGAATGTTGCCGGCAACGACGGATTCGCCACCGAACTTCTTCACGCCGAGGCGCTTGGACTGAGAATCGCGACCGTTACGCGACGAACCGCCAGCTTTTTTATGTGCCATGGGAGTTCTCCTTTACCTTCGAAACCTGATTAGCCGAGAATGTCGGTGATGCGGACGACCGTGTGATGCTGGCGATGACCGCGAATTCGCTTGGAATTCTGGCGGCGACGCTTCTTGAAGGACAGAACCTTCTTGCCACGGTTATGCTCGACAACTTCGGCCTTGACCGTTGCGCCCGAAACAAACGGCGCGCCGATCTTGGCATCGGCGCCAACGCCGACGACCAGGACTTCGTTGAATTCAACTACTGCACCAGCTTCGGCTTCCAGCTTTTCGATGGTCAGCACGTCGTTGGCGGCCACGCGGTACTGCTTACCGCCGGTCTTGATGACTGCGAACATTTTATATCCTTTCATGTTCGTTCCGGCTCTCTTCCAACGGAAGGGCCGTCTTTTTATCAGTCGGTCTTTAGCAGGAGGTCAGGAAAGAGAAATCTTTTCAAAACGGATCTGCCGGTGAAACTGCGCAGGAATTGATATCAACTCCCCGCAATCGACAGGAGCGGAAGCTTTTCCACAACCTGAACGCTCGCGGGCTTACGCGAGTGACAAAAAACTGTCAAGGCGAAAGGATATGAAGACTTTCATTTCGCCCCTTGCCAGCCCGATTTTTCGCCGCTATGAGACAGCCCGCGCTATCATGCGCCGACCAGCAAAGCGGAGAGGTGGCTGAGTGGTCGAAAGCACCGCACTCGAAATGCGGCGTGCCTGCGAGGGCACCGTGGGTTCGAATCCCACCCTCTCCGCCATGGCTGAGCTTCGGCCGTAAGGCTTATCCAGATATACCGACTTGCTCCAGCCGCCGACACAGGCGCAGAAATTAGTTTAGCGCCACACTCAAGGCGCAGGTAGAGAGTAAGCCTAGCTGAAAACTGAGTTTTCCAATTCCGCGAAGTAGCTCCTTGAGTTGAGTTATGGACCTGAGTAGCCTCCGGTTCGCGAATTGTTGGCGAGTCGGGGAGTGATGAGATGGCGGGCAAAACGGTTGATTTCGAGGCGTTGCTCAAGAGGTCCGATGACGACCTCCTCAATGAAGTTGGGCAACTTACCGCAGATAGTTGTCGAGACGACTCATCCTTGGAAGCGCTGGGCCTGGGGGCTGGGTCGCTCGGTGATCTAGGATCGGCAATTTTTAAGAGACTTAATCGGGAGGCGCACGAACTGATTTGTGGAGATGGCGCTGAAAGCAAAGATGAGAGAACAAAATTAAAGAAAATGCTGTCGTTAGATGCACCTGCTTTGAGCGCTGCGCTTACTAGTGTTCTTATCTATTATTTTGCGGTCTCTTTGCCGATCGCTTCTTTGGTGGCTGTCCTAATCGTAAAGCGCGTTATTATCCCGACGACTGAAGAACTTTGCTCTCATTGGGCTAAACAAATCGCATAGTTACTTAATAAATCCGAGACTTGGTTTCCTTGATCCTTTGAACTGACTTGAAGCATTTGGGTTAATCGTATTCGTTTTATGGAGGAATACCTGGCATATTTTCATGCCAGGAACCAGCTTTACCGGTATCTCGCCAACGTTCGCTAGTTCGAGCGTCAGGCAACCGGCAAACCCTGGCTGAACCCCTGCAGCTGTCTCGATTATCAGGCCCCTCCTGCCAAGCGATGACTTGCCAGTGACATATCCCGCTAGATCGCCGGGCAACCTAATCCACTCAAGAGTTATCCCCAGCACGAATTTTCCAGGATGAAGGACAAAAGGCTGATCGAAAGGAACAAAGTGTTCCTTCGTAAATCGTGTATCTTCCTCAGATTTAGCCAGATCTAGGATGTGCAGATTTGATTGCTTCATCGACCGAAACCATCGGCCAAGGCGGAGATCCACAGATGCGCCAGCGCTCTGCCTGAACTCCAGTTCGTCGGGAGGAGGAATTATCGAGAGCGGATGCTTCTCGTTATTATCAAACATTCTGTCAGCTAATTCGCTGCAATTAAGCATGCTTAAGCTTTTCTGTTCTAGTGACCCATTCTCCTACTTCAAAGCTTTTCAACACTAGATCGTTTAGTATTGCGAGCTTGCGGTCGCCAGATACACCGGGCACATGCCAGCTATCGAATCGACGACGAATATTCCATGCTGCTATTAGTGTTTCCGCTGTCGTCTGACCGGAATGCGCCGGTGAAACTTCGCGAAGTTGCCCCTCGGCGGTTTCGATGCCTAGCTCGCTCGCCCGCTTTATGCCTTTGTCCGAGCATAATTTCTCGATGTCTGTTGCGAGCCTCGAAATCATGTCGCGCGTGACGTTTTGAGCTATTCGGCTGGAGTAGTCTTTGGGTGAGTCGGGTTCCACAAACCCTTTGTGTAACTGTGAGGCGTATTTACTTCCCCAAGAAACTCCTGCTTTCGCGAGATGTTGGGCCCTTATTTTGTTTGGCGGGTAAAACTCAGATACTCTACGTCCTGTGTCAGGTGAAAGAAGGTATTCGAATGCGTGCAGAAATGCGTCGCCGAATATCCAGAACCCCAGGAGATCACAGAAAACCTCTTCGCATTGACGTAGTGCGATCTCACTTGTCTTTCCGACTACCTCGAGGGAGAGAAGATCCGTCTCGATGTTCTCTGGCGTCATTCCGGGTGGAAAGTGCTCCTTCACTTCATCCCAACGACTGGAGAATTCAGATATGACCTGCTTACCAATGATGGGTCTGATCTGCCGTAAAATTGGAGTTCGTCGCCACACAGCATGGCCGAGCTCATGACCGGCCACCGGTAAGAGTAGAACGTTTTGGGCCTCAGAAGCGGGCAATCCAACCAATATGAAGTCGGACAAAACGGTCGATGGCAGAGGATAGATGAACGGATTATAATTCCATTCCGAACCGATTATTAGCTTGATGTTGTCGCCTAATAAGGCCGCACCGATTTCTTTAATCGGATGGTAAATCTCGAAGCTATTTCTGACATCGGAGGATCGTAGGATGAAACCAACAAAGCCCGTTAGCTCAGCTACCGTTCTCAGGGCAGCCAGGCGATATTGGTGCAATAGATTTGGATCAGCCTCATCATCGAGATCAGCTAAATCGTCACGTGTTTCTTTCAACGCGCCACAGATCTTTCCAAGCGCGTCGCTCGCGTCACCGTATGCCCAATCTGTATCGAGCAATCCCGTGACGAGATTTATTGCTGAATCAAGTCTCTGCTGTGATAATTCCTTAGCCAGCGAAGCTGTAGTCATAGTCGAACACGCCACGCTCAGCTACTCCGCCAGACATCTTATTCCTCTGAACGAAGTCATGTATAAACAAGCTGAAAGATTTCAGATGCTTCAGAGCCGCCCCCGGAGCGCCAATTTCTGTAGATTGCCGCATCTCAGCAGTAATCCGCTGAAGCTCTTTTGACAGCATCTCAGTCGTCGTGACCGGATTGCTTGTAGCTGTCTGGACTGCAGCACTCAGCATCTCAGAACTCATCGGTCCCAAGGACATGCTGAAGCCAACCGCTCCAGGAGCGTCATCTGATAAACAGACCAACGCCTCAATGAATTCATTGATCGCTTCAACGTTCGCTGGCTTATGCCGCTCCATGCGATCGAGTTGCGTAGCTGCCTTCAGCGCACGCTTCGCAAGATCGTCAGCTTCTATGGTTACAGCAGCAGGAAACATCTTGTCTCCTCCAATGAGAACAAATCAGGACCGCGACCGATAGAGTCGCACATATTGAAATGACGCGCTAGCAATATCGTTCCAAATGTCAAGCGATTTGGCACTTTCTGATTCTGAAAGCACGGATGGTTAATTTTTGGTCAAATCGAGTCAAGGGAGCTCTTCGCGCGAACTTTCAGCAACCCCAGAACCGGATCGGATTTTGGATGTGCTTGAGTTCCGGCGCAACAATTCTTTTGCCTCTCGCCCCAACGTAGAGGTCCCATATATCGGCCGGTGCGTCCCGCCCAATAAATCCCAGCCTATGAGCCTCCGACCCGTCCGCATATGGAATGTCTGGAAAGTTCTCCCTCGTCGCAGCCATCCAGCGCTGTGGCTCGAATGCGCCCACCACAACGCCTCGCACAACGGCAAGCGCATATTGAGCATTCTCAGCACGGGACTTTGACACGCGCCAGCAGTAACGAGCGAGATTGTATATGGCTCGGCGATCGAACCGGTCATCCAGCTTGTTGATGTTGATCAGGACCAGCTTGTGATCGGGCTTTTGAGGAAACTCTGGCAGGCTATATTTATCCAGGATCTCCACATGGTTCATCGGCCCGCGATCGCTGCTGGCATGACCACCCTGAATGTTGGTGAGACCCGGATAAGCGTCGATCAGCGCGGCTTCAACCTCGAATATTGCAGAGTCGGGTATTTCGTGACGATGGATGACGTGCAGGACTTCTAGACCAGCGCTCATTATAGCGCGGATGCGATCGAGCTTTGACCCGAGTGTCTGGCTGTCATCCTCAGCAATGTCCGAAACACCAGCCGCGTGATCGAACACTCGGTTATTTCGCCCTTTACCGACGTAGAAGGTCTCGCCGTTACGCGGATCGATCAGTCGGTAGACGTAGTTGCCTAGGCGCTCACATACTTCTTCGGTAAATCGTGGTTTCATTCGTTCAAGCTTATGATCTTAGCCGGCGCAAAAGTCTCTAACTTCTTGAGCCCTGACACCATTCCCTTGCCAAACGTCGGACTGCCGATCGCTCCTTTCAGCCAGCATTCCTTCTTCGGCCTGATGTATGTGAATGCCACGCACCGCTTCTCGTCTATGCAAGCCAATCGGCAATCGAGCGGTGTCTTCGCTGTGCGTTCTGGTCGGCGAGAAAGATCTCCACCAGGCAGATCGATATCGTCATAAAGGGCGGTCGTGGGATCGATCGTTCCCAAGGTCAAGGCACCAGGATCTGACTCAGCTCCACTCAAGAAGCGGCCAGAGAATGCGACGCTGTTGCCGTCGGCTCGGCCTGCACTGGCCTTGAGGAAGCAATTCGGTCCGCGCTTGATCTTTGGATTGGCATTGAACGTAAACGCCTTGCATTGGCCATCCATGACGAGACAGCTCTTCGCGCACTCCCCTGCGTCCGTCACACGTATGGATGAGATATCGTCGCCGAAGAGGTCCAGGCCGGTGTAGACTGCTATACGGTTTGGGCGGCGCGTGAACTCTTCCAGGGGTGACAGCTTTGCCTGCTGGTTAGCCTCTGTTGCTAAAGAGGCGACTGCCGCGTCAGTCGGGACGTCGTCGCTCGCGCTCCGCCCGTCGATCTTCCCGTCCACGCTTGCGATTGAAGAGGGTGCATCTACAGCACCCTCTGTTGAAGCTCCAGAGCCAGCCGCGCGGTTGAGCTTGTATTGCGCCACCTCATCCTGACTGAAGACATGCATGTCGTCCGGTGGCGTCTTGAACATGATGTGCATCACATCCATCGGTGTTCCGAACCGGTTCAGCACCTCGATGATGTCCGAGATGGCGAGCTGAGCGCCGACTAGGTCGGATGAGTCAGATGAAATCTGATGGACGCCAAGTGCGCCGTCGACTTTCCGCTCTTCGCCGGCGAGAAACACGAACGAGCACGCCGAGAAGCATTTGCTCTCCTTCGGTATGTAGGTCGCCAGCTTCCGCTGATGGATATCGTCGGCGATCAGCAGGCCCATTTGGACACTGCCGCCTGGGCTGTTGAGCGTGACAAGCTTCGCGTTCGGTGCCGCTTGAAGTGCCCGCCGGAAGTTCAAGCCTGAGTTGACGTCAATGTCGCCGTTGAGCGCGATGACTCCGGGATTTGCGTCATCAACGGAAAACGGACCAAATATCTTTGCTGCAGCAGACGCACCGGAAACTGATAGAAGCGACAGCACAACGCCAGCGAACGCAACTCCAAGTCGATTACGCATAGAACAAACCCTTACCCGCGGCCATCAAACTACATCGGCACTCAGGGAGCAAGGAGCTCCCGGCGGCTCGGCCAGCTATTTTCGATCTACGTTAATCTTCCCCAACTGGGTGCCGGAATTATCCTTGGCCCCCTCAACGGGGCATCCTACGCATCGTTTCGATCACAAACGGAGATTGAAATGGCGACGATCAGAAAACTCAGAGGAAGATGGCAGGCCCAGGTGCGCCGTCGTGGCATGAAACCGCGAGCAAAGAGCTTCGACAGCAAAGCCGATGCGGAAAAGTGGGCGCGAGACCTGGAGACCCAGGTCGACCGCTTCGGCATGGCTCCGGATACAAAGATCCTCGAGACTACGACGCTGGGAGAGCTACTTGAGCGTTACCAGAACGAAGTCACGCCCCTCAAGCGAGGTGCGGTTCAAGAGGGGCAGCGCATCGATGTTCTCCGGCGTCACGACCTCGCGCACCGAACGTTGATTGGCCTCAGCCAGCAAGACGTGGCGAAATTCCGTGACGAACGGCTTCAGAGCGTAGCTCCATCTACGGCGGTGCGCGAAATGGCGATCCTCAGCCACACGCTTGAAGTCGCGATCCGAGATTGGGGTATGCCGCTCGCGAGGAACGTCGTTAAACTGGTGCGCCGCCCGGTTATCCGAAACGAGCGCAGCCGACGCCTGATGGGTGATGAAGAACAGAGGCTGCTTGATGGTTGTGATGCCGGTAAGATCCCTTTTCTCCGGACGCTGTTGATTGTCGCGATCGAGACCGGGATGCGCCGTGGAGAGATCCTCGGATTGGAGTGGACAGACATCTCGCACAATCGCCGGGTTGTTACTTTGACGATGACCAAGAATGGATCCGGAAGAGAGGTGCCGCTCTCGCAAAGAGCATTCGATGCGCTAACGTCTTGGAAAGCCCGAGCCGGCGTAGATGCATCTACCGTCTTTCCGATGAGTCCTGGGGCGTTGGAGCAGACTTGGCGTCGTCTCCTGGTCCGCTCTGGCATCAAGAACCTTCGTTTTCACGATCTTCGCCATGAAGGCGTGAGCCGCTTGTTCGAGCGTGGGCTGAACATGATCGAGGTCAGCAGCATATCTGGACACAAGGAGCTACGAATGCTGAAGCGATACACGCACCTGTCCGCCGATGACCTTGTCACACGTCTAGCCTGAACACCTGTAGCATCCAGATCGACGCCGGCTTGGCGTCGATCGAAGTCCTAGAGAAAGGGCATCATCTCGATCATGCTGGTGCCTGCTGCCTGAGCAGTCGGCTTTTCCGACTACCCATCCTCCACACCACCGAACGAAATCCTGTCAACATAGCGTCAACATCTGTCAACATAGCGGCTGCCTTTGTTGACGAAGTGGTCTAATAAGCGAGAAATTTGCTGTCTAAAGGCGATAGCGCAACGCCTTTGTGTTGACGTAGCTTAACGCTACGTTGACAAGAAATTTCCGATTTCAGCGTTTTCCTGAAGCTGTCAACATGGAGATGGCGCCTGAGCAGGGCGCACAATTCCTCGACGCGAACGCCGTCTTGAGAAAATCGTCATATTGTAAGAAAGAACAATCATCGACCGCGACGCGCTACGTCTCTGTATGCGACTTCAAGTCAGATGCCTTGTTTCCCAGCGCAGAAAACATAGTGCAACCGTGTTGCGGGAGCGTCAGCGCCGAACGTCGTGGCGAGTCAGTCTGCCGGATCATTGAGCGGGACATCGTCATTCGCAAGCGTGACCAGAACCGTGTTAGAGCTCGCCGTCAAGCGGCAGAAGTCGATAGGCTAGATCTTCTGACTTAGTGCCGCAGCCGCGCTCAATCTGTGCTTTCTGTGAGTGCAGGCTTGTAACTACCTGTTGCCTTGTTGGTTGCTGTAGGAGGCAACTTAGGACCGGCGACTTTGAAAGCGTCATAGCGAGTCACTGGCTGCGTCGGCGTCGTTGGAGCTGCAACTTATCGTCCCGACCCTCTGAAGCGCGCCGGTGACGATCCTCGTGTCAATCACAGTCATTCTGAAGACCAGTCCAGCCCGATCGTATTTCAAGTTACGGGACGTAGTGTGTGCCGGAAGCGCTGAGATGGAAATTCAAGATCATCGCCGGAATGCATGAGGGAACGTGTTGGACGCCGCAGGCGTCCACCAAGCCCGTAGGGCGCGGAGGCGAGCGAAGCGAGTTGTCGGTGTTGTGACGCATTTGTGTGCTTTTGTCCCTCAATAGAGTCATTACAAGAGTAAAATAACTATAATAAGGGCGAATCACACAAAGTGGACACGCTTCCGACTCGAGTAGATTCATCTACGCCGCTCATTTTTTTCTCAGAATTTTTATTAATGCGGTTCAAAAGCTGACTATTTAGTCCGCGCGGCAATGTCGCCGCTTTCTGAAAAGAGGACGCAAATGGCCAGTTACCCCCATACCACTCAATCTTTCGAAGGCCACGATGATCGGATCGCCGCCTCTGAAATCAAGCAGCGCCTTGAAAGACGAACAGCGATGATCGAACAGTATCAACGTGATAGGCGCGAGAAAGCACGCAGCGAACTTCGCAAGAAGCAAAAAGCGGACCGCGCATTTAATCGCCGTTTGGAAGGAAAAGAGCTACGCTCATATAGTTCGCGCGTTTCCCAGGTCGGTGAATGTCGAGATGACGTCAGAAGACGCTACAATCGCGAGGCAATGCGGACAAGACGCGGCAAAACTCCGGAAAACGTTCGTTCCTACGAGTGCTTGGATCATCTGACCGAGGCGCAGAAGAAGATGCGCCGTGCTGATATTCGGCGACGAGATCGTGCCGTTCAGCGAAAAGCAGCCGCCGCGAAAGCGGCTCTCAAGAATTTTTGATCGGTAAGCTCTAACTTCCGGACTAATTCGAAACATGAATGTGAGAATGAGATGCTTAGCGAAGAACTTCAGAAACGTGTAACAGACGGCGCGCTGCGGTATTTTACACCAGAACAGCTCGCCCAAAGAACGAGGTTCGACGATGACCTCGACTTTCTCGAGTCCCTTGAATCTCAAGCGCCAAAGCCAACTCCAGAAACATTACGTTTTACCGTTGAGGGTTCCATCGGCCGCGAGATCACCATCACGATCAAATGACAGTCAACGCTGCGGCGGGGCCTCTCCGGCACTGCCGCAGCTAGTCCGACAACTTTGCTCTCGATGACGCCAGCGACGCTTTAAGCTCAGCTGCCTTCTTCCGGAGAACTTCGTGCTCATCTGGATCACCCAACCCAGCGTTGGGCCTCGGCTGCTCGGTCTCGCTCTTCTTATCACCCGGCGTCAAAACCGCCACCACGATGAGCGCGACGAAACTAAAGAAGAAACCAAGAAGGAACCATCCAACCGGATCCCGTTTCTTGTTTGACGCGATGATCGCACAGCCACCACCGAACACCACGCCAGCCAAAGCACCGACTATAAGCAAGTCCATTCTAATCCTTTCGCATACATCCCTTAAAGAGCGAAAGGGAACCTTTGTCCGATACATGGAAGCTGTAACCGCTCATCCGGTCGCCTTCTGTGTTTTCAGGGGTTTCCGTGTCAGTGCCATTTTAAACCCGACAGAGCGAAAAGGTTCCTTTACGTCAATGGCTTAGGATCGAAGAGGTAAGCCATGAACATGATCGGATATGCGCGGGTTTCCACGGTGGAGCAAAGCCTGGACTTGCAAATCTCTGCACTCCAAGCCGCCGGATGTTGCGAACTATTTTCCGATCACGGTGTGTCCGGTGCCGACTTCCGTCGACCAGGTTTGCGAAAGGCGCTTCGGCGCATGGGTGCCGGAGACATGCTGGTTGTCTGGCGACTTGATCGTCTAGGTCGTTCTCTCGTCGACCTTATTCAGACCGTGAATAGTTTATCGCGGAGGGGATGCGACTTTCGCTCGCTGAACGAGCGTATCGATACCTCGTCGTCAGGAGGCCGACTGCTCTTCCATGTCATGGGCGCAATGGCCGAGTTCGAAAGATCGATCATTAGCGAGAGGACAAAGGCCGGCATGGAAGCTGCACGAGCGCGGGGGACTCGGATTGGTCGGCGTCCGTCAATGACGCCTGACCAGGTGATCGCTGCGCGTCATGCGGTCGACGTCGAGCTCAAGGATTTCTCCGAGGTCGCCGCAGAGTTCAGCGTTCATCCGAAAACCTTGGCTCGGGTGCTCCGGCAGCCGATCATACCGACGAGTTCTTCGCCAACCATTGTTCCAACGACTTGATCATATCAGGTTGAAGCGTGGTCCCTCTTGCCAGGGCCCTGCCGAGTGAAGCATTCAATGGTTTGTAGCCCATCTCAGACATAACATCGCCGGGCTCGAGGGCGCGTTTTGACATGATGTCCTGGATTCGCCGGCATGCTGCTGGAGTTAGCTTACGGTCGATAGCAATACCGGCACTCGGAGGTGGGGGCGAGGACGGTAACGTCACTCCGGATCTCACCAGATGCCGCAAAAATTCAACCTGCTCGGCACTTGTCGCCTTCGACCAAGCGTTCTTAAGTTCATGAAGTCGCGTTCTGACGTGCTTCAGGCCGACGGCGATCGCAGCTGCGCTCACCGTCCGATATTTGCCCGCGAGCAGATCAGCGTAAACCGAAGGATGCTCGTTACGTAAGCGTTCTTCGAGATACGCGTTATCTCGAACCTGCTTTTTTACCATCTGGACTTCCACATGCGTAGCTGGCCAATCGGCCAGGAAGACTCATAGGCGCGTTTGGCACGTCGAGAGCTTTGACGCAACGTCGGCACAGGTTGAGCTCGCCCGAAAGTGTCCTAGAGTCAACAGACCAGACGTAGTCAGCTCAGCAATCAACCTTTCTTCTTGTTCCCCGTCAGCTTCACACGGATCCGGAGTGGCTTACTCTCAAGCTGATCAACGTCAAAGGCACCGGTTTTTCGAACGAGATCGCTGAGCTTGCGGAAACCGTATGTTCGCGGATCGAAGTCCGAGGCGAGGTTTGCAAGCTGATTACCTACGGCACCGAGGGGCACCCATCCGTCCTCGCTCTCCATCTGCGCAATAACGCGTTTGATGATAGGTGTTGCGGCTGTCGGTGGCTGAAGCGATGTTGGTGCTTGGACAGGCTCGATCCCGTTTGACACGACAGACGGCAATAAGTTTTCTGTGTAGATAAATCTACGGCACGCTTGGCGAAAGCTCTCCGGCGTCTTTTGTTCACCAAAGCCGAAAACATCAACACCTTGTTCGCGGATCCTCGCAGCCAGGCGAGTGAAGTCGCTGTCTGACGAAACTAGGCAAAAGCCATCGAAGCGGCCACTGTGCAGAAGATCCATGGCATCGATAACGAGGGTGATGTCGGACGCGTTCTTGCCGGTTGTGTAGGCAAACTGCTGCTGTGGGATAATAGCATGCCTGGCAAGAACGTCGGTCCAAGCCTTCGAGCGCGCATTCGCGAAATCACCATAGATACGGCGAACGCTCGCCTCTCCGATCTTGGCAATCTCCTCGAACAGGCCATCTGCGATCTTGGCGGATGCGTTGTCGGCATCGATGAGCACGGCCAGACGAGGAGAGCGAGTTTCATTCGGCATTTCCAATTGTCCCCTGGCCGGTTTCATTGGTTTGTCTAGCAACTTCTCGCTCAATTCGCACACGGTCAAGCGTAGTTGGGCGACGAACTCAGCCAGCCTTTAACTGCTTCGAGGCAGAGGTGATGGATTTGATTGAGAAATGCAGGGCAGAATCCACTATCCGCAAGCGCTTCAATTATGGCTTCGTCAGAGACGAAAGCTGGGTGTATTTGGTCAGGTGTGTCATTATTGAGCTGTCGATAAATGGCATCGAGCATTATCCAACGTATTTCGGTTGCGGTAATCTCTAATTTTCCCACCTTGTCACGCGGAAGAATCTCGGCGTCTTCTTGCTCCGTCCATTCGAGATAGTCACGCATGGTGAGCTTGAGATCCAAAACCTCTATCGAAGATACTGCATCAAACAATCCGTTATCCATGTCCCAGCCTATCCTGCCGCGCTGTCGTTCAGCCCTTGAATGACAGCGATCAGCTTCTTCGTCCTCTCGAAGTCAAATACCTGTTGTGGCCCTTCTGGCGCCTTGTCGATGAACGGGCTTCCGTAAAGCAGGCCCGGATCCATCGCGCCTTTCTCGGTAAGGTGCTCGATTACCATCTCAATGAACTCGATCTGTTCGGCGGTTGCCGCGCCGTCGCCAAGGAATTCGCTGAATGCTTCGGCCACGGCGCCGCGATCGAGACCGACCAGCGAGCGGATGAAGGCACCGAAGCTGTGTGCGAGCTCAGTTGCCTTCTCGAAGTGCTCGGCATCACCGATACCCTCGGAACGCAGCATCTGCCGCAACTCCTCGATGTCCGTTGCAGTCAGAGGCTTGCCGTGACGCAGTTTGGCGATGGCTATGTGGTCTTCGTGCTCGCGCAGGAAATGGCGCGCCTTGCGCTTGAAGCGGGCGAAATCCACCTCACCGACCTGTGGCAGGTCGAGTTCAAGCATCTCACCGAGCTCGTCGATGAAGTTCGTGTAGACGATCGCCTTCTTGCGCTTCTCGATATGGTGCACGATACCGCGCAGCCGGAGCCGCACCAGTTCGAGCAGCGGCACGGTTATCCCTTCCCACCAGTGGTCGGAGAGGATGTCGAGAATCAGTGCATGCTGTGCCGCGATCGTCGGGATCGAGGTCTGTTCGTCAAGTGCCGATGCGATCTCGATCAGTTGCTTTTTCAGCTTGTCGAAGCGCTTGGAGCCCTTCAGCAGACCAATTTCCAGATTGAAGAGCAGAAGATCGAAGCGCTTGGCTTCTTCCGGCTCGCTCTTCATCTGGTTCGGTAGCGGGGCGACCTCGTCAATCAGCTCGTCTCGTGTGGCGTCCGACAAACTCGCCCAGGCGTCCGCCGCCTGATACTTCTCCACCAGCTTGCGCTTGCCGCGCACGATGAAGTTGTCGGTGTTCATGCTGGAGACATAGGTCTTGAGGAAATCGAGCGCGCTATCGCGGACCTTTGGCTCGCTTGGCGCGGCGTCCGGGCCGGGATCATAGTCCTCACCCTGCTCGGCAACACTGGGCGGCTTTTCCGTTGCATGCTTTTCGTCCAGCGCCCGCACGAGATCGAACCGGGCAGCAAACAGCCGTTCACTGAGCGATTTTGCATTCGTGCCTTCGTCCGGCTTCGGATTCTGACGGAAGAATTCGAGGTTCTGGCAGTAGTCGAAGACGCGGAAGAACTGCTTGTCCTTACCAGGGCCGAAGAGATCAGGGCAGAGCCGTGTGCCGCGGCCGATGATCTGCCAGAACTTCGTCTTGGACCGGATTAGCTTGAATAGAACGAGGTTCACCACCTCGGGCACATCGATGCCGGTGTCGAGCATGTCGACCGAAATCGCGATATGAGGCTCGCCATCCTTCCTGGAGAAATCGTCGATCAGGCTTTGGGCGTATTCGGTTTTGAAGGTGATGATACGGGCGAAATGGCCGGCAAGATGCGGGTAGGCGAGATTGAAACGTTGCTCGATGAATTCGGCATGGGCCTGATTCTTGGCAAAAATGATGGTCTTGCCGATGCGATCACCACCGGCGACCTTTAGCCCCTCGGTCATTACATGGGCCAGCACTTTGTCGACGGTGTCGGCATTGAACAGCCATTTGTTGACGGCCTCCGCGTCGACGCTATCGGGCGGATCGCCATCCTCCTCGTCCCATTCGAGCATGTCCCACTGCTCTTTTTCTTCGTCGCTCAGGTCATCATAGCGGATGCCCTGGCGGACGAATTTGAGCGGCACGGAGACGGAGGCCGGCGGCACGAGATATTCGTCCTCGACGGCTTTGTCGAGCGAATAGGCATCCGTCGGCACGCCGTCCTCGAGGTCGAACAGGCCGTAGGTATTGTGGTCGATCTCGTCCTTCGGCGTCGCGGTCAGGCCGACCAGAAGACTGTCGAAATAGTCGAAGATCGCGCCATAGCGCTGATAGACGGAACGGTGCGCCTCGTCGATGATGACGAGATCGAAATGACCGGGGCCGAAGCGCATGGCACCACTTCTGCGCTCGTCGATCAGGTTCATCATCGTCGGATAGGTGGAGAGAAAGACACGGCCTTCGGCGTTTTTTTCCGTAACCAGATTGACGGGCGAGGTTGCCGGCAGGTGCGCCTTGAAGGCTCTCGCCGCCTGATTGACCAGTGCGACGCGATCGGCAAGGAAGAGCACGCGTTTCACCCAGCCAGCGCGCATCAACACATCGACAAGCGCAATCACCGTGCGCGTCTTACCGGAGCCTGTCGCCATGACCAGCAGCGCCTTGCGCTGGCGTCGCGTCTCGAAACTCTCCTTTACCCGAGCAATGGCGCGATCCTGATAGTAGCGTTCCACGATCGTCCGATCGACCGGAAAGGCGGCCAGAGGCCTAGCCGTGCTTCGTCGCTGGATCAGAAGCTGCAACTCGTCTTTCTTGTAGAACCCTGACACTTCGCGTGGCGGATAGGCTGTGTCATCCCAGATCCAGTGATCATAGCCATTGGAAAAGAAGATCACCGGGCGCTGGCCGAATGCGGCCTCCAGGCAATCGGCATAGAGCTTTGCCTGCTGCTGGCCGACCCGCGGATCCCGTCTTGTGCGCTTGGCCTCAATCAGCGCCAGCGGCTTGCCGTCGTCGCCCCAGAGCACATAGTCGACAAAACCTTTTTCCTCGCCATTCGGCATGCCAGCAACGGGGTATTCGCGATCGCGCGCTTGGTCGAGCGGCCAGCCGGCTTCTTTCAGCAGAAGATCGATATAGAGGTCGCGGGTCTGGGCTTCCGAATAATCGTGGGTATCGGGCCGGGCGGCGTTGTCGCGGCGGATTTTGTCGCGCTCGCTGCGTGCCGCCTTCAGTTCGTCGTCGAGATTGCCTTTGTCGCGTAGCAGATCGGCAAAGGCCTTGTCTTTGGCCTCCATCTCGCCTTTGAGACGCGTCAGTTCGGCAAAGGCCTTTTTGACTAGATCGTCCTTGCGGGTGAGCTGCGCAGGGTTAAAGGCCAGTCTGTCTGTCGGCGGCGCCTTGGCATAGGTGCGGGCCAGCCAGAAGGTGAGGTGGAAGAGTTCATGCACGGCATCGGCTGCGTCCTTCGCCGAGGTTTCCCTGACCTCGTGCACGGCGCGGTTACCGATGCGGATGATCAACTTGGCCTTGGTGAAGATCGCCTGTCCGGCCCGGCTAACGAAACTAGGTTCATGGATCAGCGCCGAGATCTTGTCATCATAGGGAAAGTGGAGGCCGCTGTCGTTCTTATAGGCCCATTGCACGGCGAGCTCGACCGTGCGCCGGGCGTAGAAGGCGGCCGAGCGCGCATCGGTCCCCACATAGGCTTCCGCCCGCTTCGCGCTGTCAAAGATCTCTGGAAATTCGTTGGCGAGGAAGGCGAAATTGGACATGGTGCCTCAGAGCTGTCCGCTAAAGGAGCGGTGTTGGAGGGCAGAAATATTGGCGTCCATATAGTGTTGTGAGCTATAGATTTGCTCGAGCAGGCTATCCACCGCAAGCAGTGCGCCTTCAAAATGCAACTGTTGATCTACCGAAGGCACTAAGATTTCGACGGGATATATGCGGCTGCCAGAAATAAGGGGTTGTGCAGCGCGACCTGCATACTGGTTCAAGTCTGCCATACGAAGCGCTTCTGCTAGATACCGCAGCCGTAAATTCGCAGCACTCTTCGATACAAAGAGCGCGTTGTCTGTAATCCATGACTTTGGCTTGGTGACGTGCACAGCTCCGCAGTAGACGCCTACCCGACCAATCGCGATTTGTGGTTCTTCGAACATATAAGCTGAATGATGCCCATTTATGCCGTTGCCGCCATATACGGAATAGATTCCGGTGGCATCCATCTGCGCAGATGTAAGGCCGTTGCCACTGCTGACTTTGATCAACTCGCCAAGTGACTTCATTTGCAACCCCTTCGGATTGCTCACCGGGTCCCCGAACATCTCCAGAAATATCGACCGGGTAAGGCTGTCGAGCAGGGCGATGGCCTGGCGACGCTTTTGGCGCAGCTGATCGGCCTTGTCTAGGATCGTCGCAATCCGCTTCTGCTTATCGAGGGGTGGAAGGGGGATTTCCAGGCGCTTGAGGAACTTATAGTGTCGGCTATAGCCAGCGCTTGGGATGTTTGAATGCTGGAGGAAGTGAAAGATGTATTTGAGGTCCGCTGATCCTTCTCGCTTCAATCGAAGCACCTTGACGCCATCAGCTCCCATACAGAAAGGCGTCTCAATGAACTTCAGCGCTCTCGTATGGTCTCCGAACACTATCCAAGGGCCTTCGCCCTTTACGAGGTCACTACGATCGTTGGAGAAGCCTCCAATGAACTGCTGACCCTGGTCGACAATCGGATATTTGCCAGAGGTGAGGTAGTCGCCTTTTTGCACCTTGATATTTCCACCAGAGGCGTCTTGAATTACCTCCTCAAACGGAAGCACGTTCACAGCATCGCCTCCAGCTCTTTCAGCCCCTCGGCGATATCATCCTCAAGCTCCAGAAGCTCCGCAATAATCTCCCTCGGCGGGCGATGGTTGGCGGCTTCGTGCGTCACTTCCTTGTAGCGGTTGAGCGAGAGGTCGTAGTCCTCTCCAACGATCTCGTCGCGCGAGACGGTAAAGCTTTGTCCTGTGCGCGGGTTGTCGCGCTCGGTGCCGGTGCGCTCGGCCCAACGCGCCAGCACATCCGGCAGATTGTTTTTCGCGTGTTCCTCGGCGCTAAGCGCCACTTTCGGCACCGGGCCGAACTTTTCCTGCGACACCAGCATTTGGCGCTTGTCGTCCAGGCTCATGCCGTCGGCCTGGACATCATAGAACCAGACATGGTCCGTGCCGCCGGAATTAGTCTTGGTGAAGAAGACGATCGCGGTGGAGACGCCGGCATAGGGTTTGAACACGCCCGATGGCAGCTTGACGATGGCGTCGAGCTTGTGATCGTCGACCAGCATCTTGCGGATTTCCCTGTGGGCCTTGGAGGAGCCAAACAGCACGCTGTCCGGCACGATGACCGCCGCGCGGCCGCCCGGCTTCAACAATTTCAGGAACAGCGCCATAAACAGGAGCTCTGTCTTCTTAGTCTTGACGATAGAAAGCAGGTCGGCAGCCGTGGTCTCGTAATCCAGCGAGCCGGCAAAGGGCGGATTGGCGAGGATCAGCGAATATTTGTCGGCATCGTCGGCATGACCGGAAGACAGTGAATCCCGATAGCGGATATCGGCGCCCTCGACCCCGTGCAACTGCATGTTCATCGAGCCGATGCGCAGCATGGTGCTGTCGAAATCATAGCCGTGGAACATGCTGTTGTGAAAATGCTCACGATCCGTCTTGTCGGTGAAGAGCTTTGGGTGATGGCCGCGCAGATATTCGCCCGTGGCGACCAAGAAGCCGCAGGTGCCGCTGGCCGGATCGCAGATCACGTCCTTCGGCGTTGGCGCCATCAGTTCCACCATAAGCTTGATGATGTGGCGCGGCGTGCGGAACTGGCCGTTCTGGCCGGCGCTGGCGATCTTGCCGAGCATGTATTCGTAGAGGTCGCCCTTGGTATCACGGTCCTCCAGCGGAATGTCGGCCAGCATGTCGACCACCCTGGCCAGGAGGCCTGGGGTCGGAATGGTAAAGCGCGCACCCTTCATATGTTCGGAATGCGCCGTGCCTTCTTCTGCCATTTCCCGCAGGAAGGGGAAGACGAAGTCCGACACCAGCAGGAACATGCGGTTCGGATCGGCATTCTTCAGCTTGCCCCAGCGCAACTCGTCATAGGTGACGTCATTGCCGTCGCGATCCTGCCGGTAGACACCCTGGGGAAAGATCACCCGCTCGATCGGCCGGCCCAGCATGTTGGCCTTGGCCTCTTCACGCGTCTGGATATCGTCGAGGCCGCGCATGAAGAGCAGATAGGTGATCTGTTCGATCACCTCCAACGGATTGGCAATCCCGCCGGCCCAGAAGGCATTCCAGACCTGATCGACCTTTGAGCGAATTTCACCTGCGAGCATGCGTAGTCCCTGCCATCATCCGAATCACGTTTGACACTACGGCATCAAGCCGTGTTACTGAAGATGCATCGGGAAGTTGAATGCTTGGTGATGCATGGTTTTAAGTGAGCTCGTTGGCCGCGTCGTAAAGATCTTCATCACGGGTCAGGATCCGCGTAGTCTTCGAACGGTCGAGCTCGACAACTGGACCGGCGTTGCCATCACCGGGCAGCCTGAGTTTTTTAAAAAGGCGCTCGAGGACGAAGTTCTGAGCCGATCTTGCGTCTATCTGCTGATCCGGTCGAGCGCAGACGACGACCTGCCGGAAATCTACGTCGGAGAAAGCGATGACTTTTCGCAACGCTACACGAGCGGCAAATTTCCAATCGAATTCGATACCTTCCTCATATTCACAAGCAAGGACGACAATTTGACACGAGCCCACGTCAAGTGGCTTGAGCGCGAACTGTGGTCGATTCTGAAGGGTAACAGTGGCAAGGTTCTGGTCGCAAACACCAACAAGCCGACTGGCTCAAACCTGCCTCGTGCAGACATCGCCACGATGCGGACCTATCTGAGTAACATGATCTATGTATTGGAAGCGCTGGGCTATGATTTATTCTCTGTGCAGGAGCGAACTTCGGCTTCTCCAGCCCCACAGACGGATCCAGCAGTGCCAGAGCCGCTTACACTATCACTGGACCTCTACACATCGTTGTCTAAGCGCCCGGACGATCTTGCACGCCTTAAGTATGCAAATGGTGCCTATATCCTCCTCGTCGGTTCCAAGATCAGCGCGAGGGTCACGGACAGTCTACCGGCGAATGTGCGAAAGCTCCGAGAGGACATGATCAAAGAGGGAAGCCTTATCTCGCGGGGCGATTACCTCGAGCTTATGAAAGACATCTATTTCTCGAAGCCGTCGCCCGCATCTGCGCTCGTTAAAGGCCGCAGCTCCACCGGTTACCACGATTGGCTTAGGGAAGGCGACAACCAGACTCTTGGCGCGGTCCTTGGGGTTGACAGAGGAGGTGGTGTTAGTTTGGATGCTGAGAGGTAACTGAACTTCGGAACACCGTGGTGAGATTAGATCAAGGTTAGTAGAGATGTAGGTGCTCACCGCCCAGTGTCGTGCCACATGAATTCAGCATATAGTGGTGTGGCGACTTCGATTTGGGGACGCATTGATCTGTCGTTGAGGTATGGCAAACTTCTTTTGGGTAAGGAGAAGCTGGAAATGACTAGCAGCATCTGCATCTGGGAAGGGCAAGAATACTCCGAGGGCGCGGAGACTTGCCAGAATGGAACTCTCAAAGAGTGCGTCGACGGACGGTGGCGAACTATCGGCGTATGTGACAATGAGAACCTACCGGGCGAAAGTCGAAAAATTGAGGATGCGGAAGCGGTCAAGCTAGACGCGATCAGCACAGCTCCTGACCTTGGGCCATTGGTCGGCGAAAGAACCGTTTACGCATTCACCGATTCTATTCTGGAAAGCAGTTACAGTCTGTATTTCAGTGGTGCTCCCACACCTGGGGGAGTGTGCGGGAATGAAATTACTCCTTACAAAATACCGCTGGATGATGTCTTGAACCTGAATGAAGTGCGTCGACCGCGGAGGATTCAGTGTAAGTCGAACCCCACAGTTTTTTACGTCGCGGTTCGATTCGTGACGGCGTGAGATTAAGCCATCAGCCGTTGCACAAGTTGAATACACCTCTTCAGCCGCGGCACGGTCTTGCCACAATCGGAGTGGCTTATCTGTTGTCTCGGTATGTATGAGACACCCCGCGCTGACCAACGCGTCATCATGCTCAAGCGGAGAGGTGGCTGAGTGGTCGAAAGCACCGCACTCGAAATGCGGCATACGGGCAACCGTATCGTGGGTTCGAATCCCACCCTCTCCGCCATATTCACCGTACCCTTGTCTGGACGGGACTTTCGCTCACTGTCATGTTTTTGGCTCGATAGCTGAATCTGTGCCAGCAAGAGCATATTTGGCCAGCTGTTTTCTTCTGCAAAGACCATGATCTGCTCCGGCGAAAGCTAAATCGGTCAGTTCGCTCATCATAGCTCATATAATCGGCGGCAGCTGGGCGTTTAGCCATTCTCTCCGGCATCGCTTTTGTACCTCTGCCTTGGCCGCCAGTTCGGTTACCGTGACCGTCTCGCCATTTTCCATTGCCTCGAAAATACCGCCCTGATTGCGAGCACGACCAAGGCTCCTGTGACGGCCGCACCGACATCACCGGCAAGGCGGCCAACCGATGTGTCGGATTTCTGCATAGCCGGTTCACGCCTCGATGCACCCAGGCACAAAACACGGACATAAATCAGCACATCGGCATATGGATCCAATAAAACAGAATGCATTTAGCCTGTTCTGAGATTTCTTCAGAAGATCAGGATCAGCCTAGTGTAGCTTGGCACCTTCCAGTGAAAGATCATTTATATCAGGTACTTAGTGGAAATTTCGCCCCTTAGGCATGACGTCTGACGGATCAGGATTTTGTAAATGATCACCATCACGAGGGTCGGTAAGTGGCGGAAAGGAGGAATATGCTTTTGATCCCCATGCCTCATCATCAGGCTTGCACCCTTCGCCGGATACTGAGGCACCCAAACACTTGGCTTCCTTCTGCAGCAGGCCCAGCATCGGCGTCATATCCTCGATATGGTCAACAACCGTATGAATGACCCCGCTCTGGCTTTGCAACCTTCCCCGGATCCTCACCAGCCGGGCTCCCATCACCACGGAACGGTATTTTTCAAAAATCTTCGGCCAGACGATAGCATTGGCAACGCCCGTTTCGTCTTCAAGCGTGATGAAGATCACGCCCCTCGCCGATCCCGGGCGCTGTCTCACCAGTACGATGCCACCGATCGTCACCCTTTGGCCATTGCCGATATGAAGAAGATCAACGCTCCGGGTAATGCCCATCGACTGAAACTCCTTGCGCAGGAAGGAAACCGGATGGGCTTTGAGGGAAAGGGAAAGATGACGGTAAACTTCGATGACTTCCTCTCCCGGCAACATCCGGGGCAACTGGGCCTGAGGCTCCGGTCGAAGATCCGTACGCTCTGCAATCTCGAACAAGGGAGCGCGGTTCAGAGCGTTTTTCACATCAATGCCCCTGACCGACCATAATGCCTGTCTTCGAGACAAACCGATCGAACCGAAACCATCTGCGTCGGCAAGCCGCTCGAGACTGGCCTTATCCAATCCGGATCTCAGCCACAGGTCATGGACGCTCTGATAGCGCTCGCTCCGATTGGCCGTCAGCTTGTCTCTCATGTCCTTTTCATTCAGGCCTTTCACCTGACGGAAGCCGAGCCTTATTCCATAGCGGGTTTTGATGACGTCCCGCATGCTCTCATGGCGCCGATCGATCCTGCCCGGATCGAACGGAATTTCCTCCAGAGTGCAATCCCATTGTGAGCGATTGATATCGACCGGCAGCACGCTCACGCCGTGTTCGCGCGCATCGCGGATAAGCTGTGCCGGTGCATAAAAGCCCATGGGCTGGGAGTTCAGCAAGGCCGCACAGAAGACATCCGGATAATAGGTCTTGATCCAGCAGGAAGCATAGACAAGCAGAGCAAAGGACGCCGCATGGCTTTCCGGAAAACCGTATTCGGCAAAACCTTCGATCTGGCTGAAACATTGTTTCGCGAATTCTTCGGTGTAATTTCGCTCACGCATTCCCTTGATAAAGTCGCGCTCAAATTCCTTCACCCGGCCGGAGCGCTTGAAGGTCGCCATCGACCGGCGCAGCTTGTCCGCTTTCGCTGGCGAAAATCCGGCAGCAGTAATCGCAATCTGCATCGCCTGTTCCTGAAACAGCGGAACGCCCAGCGTTCTCTTCAGGACATTCTCAAGCTCAGGGTTCGGATATTCTATGGGACGCCCATGGCGGCGATCCTCCCGGCGCTTGAGATAGGGATGAACCATGTTGCCCTGAATGGGACCGGGCCGGACGATCGCTACTTCAACGACGAGATCGTAGAATTTTTCGGGCCTGAGCCTGGGCAACATGCTCATCTGCGCCCGGCTTTCGATTTGAAAAACCCCGATCGTGTCTGCCCTGCAGATCATTCCGTAGACATTGGGATCTTCGTCCTTCTCCAGAAGTCCCGCCAGGGTTTCTTCACGATCATAATGATGCCGCAAGAGTTCGAACGCTTTTTTCAAACAGGTCAGCATGCCGAGCGCCAGAACGTCGATTTTCAAAAGCTGCAAGGTATCGAGATCGTCCTTGTCCCATTCGATCATATAGCGACCCGGCATCGCCGTTTTCATGATCGGAACGACCTCGTCGAGCCTGTCACGGGTAATGAGAAAACCGCCGACATGCTGGGTCAGGTGCCGTGGAAACCCCATCAGTTCCCGTGCATGGGCAATGACCTTTTGCGTCAGGGTATCGCTGACATCGAGACCGGCGACCTTGGCATCGCGATCCGAAAGCCCATCCTCAGACCAACCCCATACCGTACTTGAAAGTGCCGCCTGAACATCCTCAGACAATCCAAAAGCCTTGGCCACTTCACGACCGGCCATTCGGGTACGGTAACTCGTCACCGCTGCGGTCAGCCCGGCATGACGATAACCGTAATGTCTGTAGATATACTGGATGACCTCCTCACGCCGGCCATGTTCGAAATCGACATCGATATCCGGTGGTTCGTTACGCTCCGTCGAAATGAAACGCTCGAAAAGCAAGGTCGTAAAAGTAGGGTCCACCTCAGTGATCCCCAGACAGTAGCAAACCGTTGAATTAGCCGCAGAACCGCGACCCTGACAGAGAATTTTCAGCTCATGTCGCGCATGCCACACGATGTGACGTACGGTGAGAAAATAGGGTTCGTATTCCATCTCCTTGATGAGATCGAGTTCGTAACGGATCTGCTTTGAAATCTCAGGCGTGGCGCCTTTTGGAAAGCGTGTCTTCACCCCCTCCCAGGTCAGCCTCTCCAAAGTTTCCGATACGGTTTCGCCCGGAATGCTTTCGTCGGGATAATTGTGCTTGAGTTCACCCAGCGAGAACTTGAGCCTGGCGCAGAAACGCCCCGTGTTTTCTATCGCATCCGGATAGGCATGAAAGAGGCGGGCCATCTCCGATGCCGGCTTGAGATATCTGTCTCCATGCGGCGCCAGCCGAAAACCGGCCTCCTGAACAGTCACATGATTGCGGATGGCTGTGACGACATCCGCAAGGGACCGTCGATAAGGCAGGCTGAAAAGCGGCAGGTTTGTCGCAAGCAAAGGCATGCGATTCTGCTTTGCTATCCGTGCAAACGTAGCAAAAACGAAGGGATCGCGCCCGTCATAGGTCGGCGACATGGCCAGATAGATGTTCTTGCCGAATTTCTTCCGGTACTCGCAAAGCTTATCGGCAAGATCGGCGAGATAGATCTCATCCTCGGCACGGGAAAAATCAGGCACGACCGCGAGCATCATCTCGTGGCACCATTCCAGAAAATCCCACTCTTCCAGAATACAGGATCCCTTTTCCGTTCTCAGATTGCCTCGACTGAGGAGCCGACAGAGATTGGCCCAGCCTCTGCGGTTCATCGGATAGGCCAGCACATCCGGGGTCTTGTCGGAGAAGACGAGCCGGGCACCGGGATGAAAGCGACAAGGCTCTATCGCGTCCTCATCTCCCTCTTCTTTGTCACTCGTCTTTTGTCGCTCGAAAAGCGCCCTCATCTCGCAAATCTGATTATAGGCACGCACGACACCGGCAACCGAATTCCGGTCTGCAATGCCCAAGCCGGAAAGGCCCAGAACACTGGCGGAAAAAACCATTTCCTCCGGCCGTGAAGCACCTTCAAGAAAGGAAAAGTTCGTCTTGGCGCCGATGTCGAAAAAAGCTGGAGCTTCCATCACGCAAAAACCCCATGCATGCGCCAGACAGGAGGGGTCGCACCATCGTATGGTCCCAGCCGGAAGATCCAGAAAAGTCGGCCACTGTCACTTTCCAGACGATAATAGTCACGTTCCTCCGACTTTTCGTCATCCAGCCACCATTCCGGCGCGATCCTCTCCGGTCCCTCGGCACGCGTAACCTTGTGCATCACATATCGCCAACGGAACCTCTGCGGCGGCCCGTCCGGCACTATGGCTGCAAAAGCCTCGATCGGTTCAGGATGGCGAAGGAGCCGCAAGGGACGATCGGTATGAGGCTTGAATTGCAATTCTGGAACTTCCACCTGATCATCGATTGCGGCAATCGCCGGAACGAGTGTTTCGGCACGTTCGGGAATATGGCTCTGCCGTAGGTGAAAGACCTGCAGGCAATCTGGGCCAAGCCGCGCCGATACCTTATCGACGAAGTCCGCAAGGGATGTTTCCTTCAGGGCATCGCCGGAAAAATCATTCTGAAGCGCATTCAGCACATCGTGCTGCAGCACGTTGAGCCGCAGCAGCTCAAACCCAAAACCGGCATCGAGATCATCATGAATGGAATTGAGACGCTCCGAAAACAGAGCTGCAATCCGTTTTGCATCCCGAACCGGCCGTGAAGTGCCGGCGCGAATACGGAACACCTTGCCATCGACACGAAAGAGGACAAGTTCGAAAATCCTTCCACCCACGCCCCGCGCTTCCATGCTCGGCTTGAGTGAGGACGCGATCTCGCATGTGGCGGCAAGAATATCCTCTTCCGCCTGAATGGGTTCCGCAAGCTGCCTCTCTGCCGAGAGAGATGCAACCGGTCGCCGCGGTGAAATGGGCTCTTCGTTATGTCCAAGCGCCTGATCAAGCCTGACGAGAAGATTTGCGCCAAACCGTCGGACAAGAGATGCTCTCGGCAGGACAAGGAGATCGGCAATACGCTTCAGGCCAAGCTTGCAGAGAGCATCGATCACTATTTTATCGACACGCAACGCATGAACCGGCAAAGCGGCCAAAACTGCCTCCGTCTCTTCTTTTGCGACAACGCCACCCCCGGCAAACCGGCTCACGGCCCATGAAAGACCAGGAGAAGAGGTAATTGCCCCGGAGACGGCAAAACCCATCTGCCTGAGCCTTCCCAGTACATTCCGAAGCATCGCCACCTCTCCGCCGAAGAGGTGGGAACATCCGGTTATGTCGAGAAAGATGCCATTCTTGCCATCCATCGCCACCAGGGGCGTGTACCGATCGCACCAATCCGCAATCGCATCCAGCAATGCCTGATCGGCCATCACATTCTCGTCGAACAGGTCGATCGACGGATACATTGCCCGTGCTTCAGCAAGCGCTTGACCGAGCTTGAGGCCAAGAGAGCCGGCAACTTCATCCAGCGCACTCAGCCGCAAGGCATTGTCGCGCCGCCCGGCACACAGGATCGGAGGGTGATCAGGACGCCCTTTCAAGCGCCAGGATACGCCCCAGAGCTTCCGGGCGATCCTGTCGGTCGCCAGATACGGAAAGTGAAGCGCCAGAATGCGTTGGCTGCAGTTCGGGGTAAGAAGATCTCTTTGGATCGCGGGCGAGGTGAAATTGACGGTCACGAGGGTTCCACTCCAGAAGGAAGGAGAGAGGAGCCGGATTGCGGCTCTTCTCCAGGGTGAGCTGGAAAACCGGATGACCTATGCTGCCGCCAAGCATGGAGCCATCCGCAAGACGCCGCTCAAGGGCTGGCGCCGGTTTGACAAGCATGCGGGAGGAGGCGCTGCTTGCCTCCTCGTCTCCCGTATGCCGCACCAGGAAAAGCGGCCGCCCCGCCGCCTTTGCCCGCAGACTGAGCCTGCGGCTTTCCGTCAGGCCGAAAGATTTGGGATTGCCACGAACCTCCAGAATAGTCGCGACAAAGGCTCCGCTCGTCAGAGCGGTTTCGGCCAACCACAAGGCCTCATCCAGCCTGCGTGGAGAGGCATAAAAGAACTGATGGGGATCGATACCGAATTGACGAAACCCTCCGGCATGAAGCGCACCGGCCTCATGGCCGCAGAATGCATCGGCAATCCAGAGCACGGCACCACCGGCAGCGTTTTTTTCGACCTTCACCTGCGCGGCAAGCGACAAGGTAAACCCGCAGGCTGCTCCCGCATCATGGAAGGAAAGAGAACGGATCTCGGTGATGGCATCAAGAAGCAGGCCTCCATCCAGTGCCTCATCCAGCAACGGAATGTCGAATGGCAGCCGGATACGCCCATCCTCGGCATCGCAGTCGGCCAGACGCGCCGCCAGCTCCGCCTGTTCCTTGGCAGCAGCTGCAGGCAAGGGCCTGCCTTCCATTTTGGCGATCTGTTGACGCAGGGCAAAAACCGTCTCCTGCGCCGCAGCTTTATGGGCCATGGCGTCAGCTCAATCTAAAATGTTCACTTTATGTTCCTATAGATTCCAGAGCTTCAAAAAAGAGTCAACCGAGGTTGAACAGGAATCTTTTCCTGATTTGGTATAGCAATGATTCTTATCTCGAAAAAAAATGGCAGTAGCCTTATATGTCTTCGATAGAGGGAGAACCTATGGCTCGCATTGACCAAACCGACGACTGGCAGGATCGCCATGCGCCAACGATAAGCACGTTTGAATCGCTGGCGATCGAAGCCTATGGACATCTTCCGCAGGAATTTAGAGCCCTGACGACCAATCTCACCATCGAGATCGAAGATTTCCCGGATGATGACGTGTTCGAAGACATGGCGCTGGAAACGCCTTTCGATCTTCTTGGCCTGTTTGAGGGGCGGGGGATTTCGGAGCGTTTCACCGTGGAAACCGGGGAACTTCCCAATCGTATACGGCTCTATCGCCGCCCTATCCTCGACTATTGGGCCGAAAACGATGAAACCCTGGGCGATATCATCACCCATGTCCTCATCCATGAGATCGGCCACCATTTCGGCCTGAGCGACGAGGACATGGAACGGATCGAAGCCAGCGCCGAGAATGCCACCCAGCGCTGACTGATCGGCTTCTTACTGTTCGCCAAGTTTCGTATCTGGCGTATATTCCTTGTCATGCACGGTTTTGGTGACCGCCTGGCCGCACTGCAGGATGCCGGTTGCGGAATTGAAGGCATAGGTCGGCGAACCGTAAAGCTCCCAGCCCTTGTTCAGCGCCGCCGTTACCTTGTGGCAGAATGTGGCGTCGTCCGGAGCGGTGAGCAGTCGATAGAGTTTCATGAACCTGTCTTTCTTTCAGTGATGAATGCGACTTTGGCCAAAAGCTTTTCGGCCTCGACAAGGTGAAGACGCTCGACCATTTTTCCGTCGATGTCGATGACATTTCGATCCCTGGCTTCAGGATCTTGAAATGCGGCAACAATGGCCTCTGCCTCTGCAATACTGGCGGGATCGGGGCCGAAGTGACGGTTTGCAGGCTCGATTTGAGATGGATGGATCAACATCTTGCCGGAAAAGCCCATGGCGCGCCCTTGCGCACATTCGGCATCAAACCCGGCTTCGTTCCTGAAATCGTTGAACACGCTGTCGACCACATCCACGCCATGGGCGCGTCCTGCAAGCACGACCTGCATCAGCCAGGGCACGAGATAGGCGCGGCCCGGCTGCGGCAGAACCCCGGTCTCCTTGCGCAGATCGTTGAGCCCGACGATCAGGCAGCGAGTTCTGGCGTCGGCGGCAATGCAAGCGGCATTCAAGACGCCTTTCGGCGTCTCGACCATCGCCCAAAGGGCAATCGGTTTCGCCGGAGCATTTTGCGCGAGAATTTCAGCCACGTCGGCAATGTCCGAGACCTGCTCGACCTTGGGAAGAAGCACTGCATCCGGCAGCAATTGCGCGACCAGAGCCAGATCATCCCTGCCGAATTCGCTCTCCAGGGAATTGATGCGGATGATCCGTTCCTGTCGTGATCGAGGAAAAAGGGCGAACGCCTCGGCAAGATTGCTCCGCGCCTCTGCCTTTTTCTGCAATGCGACAGAATCTTCCAGGTCGTAGATGATGCCGTCGCAATCGAGGATCGGTGCCTTTTCCAGTGCCCGGCTATTATCTGCCGGGACACTCAGAAGCGAGCGGCGAACAGGCGGAATGCGATCTTTCAAGAATTCCATCACTCTCTTCTGCCAATATTTTCAAGCCCCGACAATGGAACCCCTTGCAAGCCGGCATGACAAGGCCCACATTTTCACATGTAGAAAGGTTTGGACATGCAAAACATTCGGTCCTTCTTCGTTGTTGTTACGGCCATTGCCCTGCTCGCCGTAGCAGCGCTGCTGACGGCATCGCTGACGATTGCATTCATGGGTACGCTTGCCGTTCTTTCCATCGGCAAACTGCTTTCGAGCCGGCTGAAACCTGCGCCGGTTCGTGCAAAAAGCAAGCAGAGCGATATGCGCGTCTGGAATGACGGTCGCGGCACCATCATCGACATGTAAGCCCTGAAATCAGCCCGGTTCACGCCGCCATCCAGTGGCGTACCGATTGGTACTGAATCGGACTTCAAATTCTCCCGAAAATACTTTATGGCAGCGCTATAAAGTCTTCGTGGAGGCCGATCATGGAAAAATTCGAAAAGCTGACGGGCGTTGCCGCCCCCCTTCCGGTTGTCAATGTCGACACCGACATGATCATTCCGAAGGACTATCTCAAGACCATCAAGCGGACGGGCCTTGGAAAAGGTCTTTTTGCCGAAGCGCGTTATCGCGAGGATGGCTCCGAGAACCCCGATTTCGTCTTGAACAAGCCAGCCTATCGCGAGGCGAAGATCATTGTTGCCGGCGACAATTTCGGCTGCGGTTCGTCCCGCGAACACGCCCCCTGGGCCTTGCTGGATTTCGGCATCCGCTGCGTGATTTCCACCAGCTTCGCGGACATCTTCTACAATAACTGTTTCAAGAACGGCATTCTGCCGATTGTCGTCAGCCCGGAAGATCTGGAAAAGCTGATGGATGATGCAGAGCGCGGCTCGAACGCCATCCTGACGGTCGATCTCGAAGCTCAGGAAATCACCGGTCCCGATGGCGGCCGTCTGCATTTCGAAATCGATGCCGGCCGTCGCCAGATCCTGCTGGAAGGACTGGACGATATTGCCTCGACGCTGAAAAGCGATGCCGCAATTGCGAGCTTCGAGACAAAGAACCGCAGCGATCGTCCCTGGCTCTGACGGACAAGGCACCTCGTCCTGCGGCAGGCTCGGATGAGGTGTTCCAAGTGCGGTCAGGCCGCGCGGGGTATTATGGGCCTGCAGAACTGCAAGGACAGCAGACGAATGGCAAAAAACCTCTTCCTTCTTCCCGGTGACGGTATCGGCCCCGAAGCCATGGGCGAAGTTCGCAAGATCATCGCCTATATGAACGATGCGATGAAAGCCGATTTCTCGCTTGACGAAGGCCTTGTCGGCGGTAGCGCTTATGATGCGCATGGCGTTGCGATTTCCGAAGAGGATATGGCCAAGGCAATGGCGGCGGATGCCGTTCTGTTTGGCGCCGTCGGCGGTCCGAAATGGGATACGGTTCCTTATGACGTCCGCCCCGAAGCCGGCCTCCTGCGCCTGCGCAAGGATATGGAACTCTTCGCCAACCTGCGTCCGGCAATCTGCTATCCGGCGCTCGCTTCGGCCTCGTCGCTGAAGCCGGAACTCGTCGAAGGCCTCGATATTCTGATCGTTCGCGAGCTGACCGGTGGCGTCTATTTTGGCGAACCGAAGGAGATCATCGATCTCGGCAATGGCCAGAAGCGCGGCATCGACACCCAGATCTACGATACCTATGAGATCGAACGGATTGCAGGTGTCGCCTTCGAGCTTGCCCGCACCCGCAAGAATACCGTCTGCTCGATGGAAAAGCGCAATGTCATGAAGTCCGGTGTCCTGTGGAACCAGGTCGTGACTGAAACCCACAAACGCTCCTATGCCGACGTCAAGCTGGAGCACATGCTGGCCGATGCCGGCGGCATGCAGCTCGTCCGTGCGCCAAAACAGTTCGACGTTATCGTCACCGACAATCTTTTCGGCGACATGCTGTCCGATGTCGCCGCCATGCTGACAGGTTCGCTCGGCATGCTGCCTTCCGCGTCGCTGGGCGCCGCAGATGCCAAGACCGGCCAGCGCAAGGCTATGTATGAGCCCGTACATGGCTCGGCACCGGACATCGCCGGCAAGGGCATCGCCAACCCGATCGCAATGATTGCCTCCTTCGCCATGTGCCTGCGCTATTCCTTCAACATGATTGCGCAAGCCGATCACCTTGAAAAAGCGATTGCCACGGTGCTCGACAAGGGCATCCGCACCGGCGACATCATGGCCGAAGGTTGCCGCCAGGTCGGCACGTCCGAAATGGGCGATGCCATTCTCGACGAATTCCAGGCCCTTTCGGCATAACGACCGGTTGCGCAATGAATAAAAAAAGCCCGGCACATGTGCCGGGCTTTCTCGTTTCAAGCCTTCAAAGACTTGCGATATCACTCCGCGTGAATATCACGGTCCTTGGTTTCCGGCAGGAACAGCACACCGACGACCAGCGTGATCGCAGCGAATACGATCGGGTACCACAGGCCGTAATAGATATTGCCGGCTGCGGCGCTCATCGCGAAGGCTGTTGCCGGAAGCAGGCCGCCAAACCAACCGTTACCGATATGGTAGGGCAGCGACATGCCGGTATAGCGGATGCGGGTCGGGAAAAGCTCGACCAGAAGGGCAGCGATCGGACCGTAGACCATCGTCACGTAGAGAACGAGAACGAAGAGAACGGCGATCGTACCGACCCAGTTCACCCGCGCCGGATCGGCTTTCATCGTGAAAGCGCCACCGTTTGCAACGGTATAGACCGGCATATCGGTCACACCATTTGCTTCCTCGGTGGTCAAAAGCTTCTGCGACACGAGATCTGCGGAACTGACGGTTGCCTTGTCTCCGGCGCGAACGGCGTCCGCATTCAGCCCGAGTTCCGGGTTGGCGGCAATGAAGCCGTCAAGCTTGGAATCCGGCACCTTCACAGCACCGCGGGTGAGCGGATAACCGGCATCATGCAGGGCTACGTTGATGCCCTTTTCCAGCGCGGTCTGCTTCGCCTTGCCATCGGCGCCGGCCGCAATCGCATCATAGCTGGTTACGGTATTATCGCCGATCTTGACCGTTGCAGGCTGTCCGGCAGGACCGGGCACCACTTCATACGGCACCGAGTTCTTGGTCAGGAATGCGGTGGCGATATCGCATGAGCTGGTGAACTTTGCCGTACCCGTCGGGTTGAACTGGAACTTGCAGTCCGCCGGATCCGACGTCACCGTCGCGCGGATCGAAGCCTGGGCCTCGGCAAGCGCCGGGTTTGCCATATGGGTGAGCGCCTTGAACAGCGGCATATAGGTGACTGCCGCGATCAGCAGACCCGCCATGATGATCGGCTTGCGGCCGATCTTGTCGGAAAGCGCGCCGAAAATCACGAAGAATGGCGTTGCCAGAAGAAGTGCAATCGCGACCATGATGTTTGCGGACTGCAGATCGACCTTCAAGACGTTCTGCAGGAAGAAGAGTGCGTAGAACTGACCGCCATACCAGACGACCGCCTGACCCATCGTGGCGCCCAGAAGAGCGATGAGCGCGATCTTCGCATTTTTCCAGGTGCCGAAAGCTTCCGTCAGCGGAGCCTTGGAGCCCTTGCCCTCAGCCTTCATCTTCTGGAAGGCAGGCGACTCGTTCATTTTCACGCGGATCCAGACGGACACGCCAAGAAGAACGACGGAAAGCAGGAAGGGAATACGCCATCCCCAGGCGGCAAAGGCCTCGTTTCCGAGGATCGACTGCACCGTGACGATGACGATGAGCGAGAGGAACAGACCGAGCGTTGCAGTGGTCTGGATCCAGGACGTGAAGTAACCACGCCGCCCATGCGGCGCATGTTCCGCCACGTAAGTCGCAGCACCGCCATATTCGCCGCCGAGCGCGAGGCCCTGCAACAGGCGAAGGATGATGAGAATGATCGGCGCAGCGATACCGATCGTCGCCGCTCCCGGCAGAATACCGACCAGGAAGGTCGAGAAGCCCATGATCAGGATGGTGACGAGAAACGTATATTTGCGACCGACGAGATCCCCCAGACGGCCGAACACGAGCGCGCCAAAGGGGCGAACGAGAAAGCCGGCGGCGAAGGCGAGCAGGGTGAAGATGTTGCGGGTGGCCTCGGGATATTGGGTAAAATAGGTCGCACCGATATAAGTGGCGAGCGAACCGTAGAGATAGAAGTCATACCATTCGAACACGGTACCGAGGGAAGAAGCGAAGATGACCTTCTTCTCCTCCCGTGTCATGGGGCCGGCCTTTGTACCGGCCGCCGTTGTGACGTTTGCCATTGTCGTCCTCCCAACAAGGTGAAACTCACGAGAGTTGTCTTGGCATTTCCTCCTTTGCCAAAACAACCGAAACGCGATGAGCTCAGATTGACAGAAATCAGGACATCCGGTGAGTGATGCTTTGGGATTATGACTTTCGTCTAAAACGCCTTTGGCTTCGGGGCTGCCCTGGCCTCAACTCGCCTTGACTCCATTGCAAAATGTTCTAAACACATGCGCGAACGGGAAAACGCCCATATGATCGCCTGCGACTTTGACATCGCTGCATCTTGCCTGCCGGCCGAACAAGCCGGACAGCGTTTTGTCGCTTCCTCCAAAACCATGGCCAAAACGACGACGAAAACCGTCTGACGTCTCTGGCCCGCCGCTCTCTCCCCGGCAAGGCCGGGGACAAGGAACACCGTATCGCTTAAGATACGGCTTCCCCCTCACCGACCGAGGAGAGACAGAAAGAGAGCATAGACATGGGTTTCAAGATTGCAGTCGCCGGCGCTACCGGCAATGTCGGCCGGGAAATGCTGAACATCCTGGCAGAGCGCGGTTTTCCGGCTGATGAAGTCGTGGCACTGGCTTCCGCCCGCAGCCAGGGCACCGAAGTCTCCTACGGCGACAAGACGCTCAAGGTTTCCAATCTGGAAAACTACGATTTCTCGACGACCGACATCTGCCTGATGTCCGCCGGCGGCGACATTTCCAAGAAGTGGTCGCCGAAGATCGGTGCTCAGGGCTGCGTCGTCATCGATAACTCGTCCGCATGGCGTTATGATTCCGAAGTGCCGCTCATCGTTCCGGAAGTGAACCCGGATGCGATTGCAGGCTTCACCAAGAAGAACATCATCGCCAACCCGAATTGCTCGACCGCCCAGCTCGTCGTGGCGCTGAAGCCGCTGCATGATTTTGCCAAGATCAAGCGCGTCGTCGTCTCGACCTATCAGTCGGTCTCCGGCGCCGGCAAGGAAGGCATGGACGAGCTCTTCACCCAGACCCGCGCCGTCTTCGTTGCCGATCCGATCGAATCGAAGAAGTTCACCAAGCGCATCGCCTTCAACGTCATCCCGCATATCGATGTCTTCATGGAAGACGGATATACGAAGGAAGAATGGAAGGTTCTCGCCGAAACCAAGAAGATGCTCGATCCGAAAATCAAGGTCACCTGCACCGCCGTGCGCGTGCCTGTCTTCATCGGCCATTCCGAATCGGTCAACATCGAGTTCGAAAACGAGATCACCGCCGATCAGGCACGTGACATCCTGCGCGAAGCGCCGGGCTGCCTCGTCATCGACAAGCATGAGAACGGTGGCTACGTCACCCCGATCGAATCCGCCGGCGAAGATGCGACCTACATCTCCCGTATCCGCGAGGATGCAACGGTCGAAAACGGTCTCAACATCTGGGTCGTTTCCGACAACCTGCGCAAGGGTGCCGCACTGAACGCCATTCAGATTGCCGAGCTGCTGGTCAATCGTGGCCTCATCAAGCCGCGCCAGGCAGCCGCCTAACGATTAGAAATTGTTAAGCATATCGATCTAGAAAATCCCGCCATGAGGCGGGATTTTCTTTTTGTGAGAATGTCCTCACGAACTATTCATGCATGTTCGAATGGTGTTTGCTTGCAAGCCATCTCGTTTGCAACGAATAGTGAGGCAGGGATGCACCGGCGTTGACCGGCAAATACGGATTAAAGCATGAACAAGCTTCTATTGGCAGGACTGGCATTCACCGCAATCACCATCGCAGGCCCAGCCGCTGCGCAGCAATGCGGCAACGATTCATCCGGCTTTAGCCGCTGGGTACAGGACTTCAAGCAGGTTGCGCCGTCCAATGGCATCAGCCCGGCAGTGGTCGAACGCGCCTTCGCCAACGTGAACTACAACCGCGCCACGATCAGCGCGGACCGTGGCCAGAAGAGCTTCAAGCTTTCTTTCGAAGAATTCCTGAAAAAGCGCGGCGCGACGACCATCATCTCGCAGGGCAAGAAGATGAAGTCCGCCAACGCATCGCTTTTCGACCGTCTTGAGCGCCGTTATGGCGTGCCTGCCGGCCCGATCATCGCGATCTGGGGCATGGAAACGGGCTTCGGCCGCTTCCTGGGCAACCAGCACACTCTGTCGGCCGTCGCGACGCTCGCCTATGACTGCCGCCGTTCGGACTATTTCACCGAACAGCTCTATGCCGCATTGAAGCTTGTCGCCCGTGGCGACCTGAGCACGACCGCCAAGGGCGCCGCCCATGGCGAAATTGGCCAGACCCAGTTCCTTCCGCTGAACGTCATCCGCTACGGCGCTGACGGCGATGGCGACGGTCATATCGACATGGTTGGCTCACGTGCCGATGCGCTCGCTTCGACCGCCAACTTCCTGAAGGGCCACGGCTGGGTCACCGGTGCCGGCTATCAGCCGGGCGAACCGAGCTTCGTGGCCATCCAGGGCTGGAATGCCGCAACGGTCTACCAGCGCGCCATCGCCTATATGGGCGCGCAGATAGACGGCAAGTAATATCAGGAGGCTGGCGCCTGATCCTCTTGGGCGGGCGCCACTTCGACTTCCAGATCGGGGCGAATGAAATCACCCTTCTGGTTCATGACCCAAAGCTCACCGCTGGAAATATCGAACCAGGCGCCATGAACAGATAGCTCATCCTTTTCCGTCAGCGCCTCGATGAACGGAAAACTTGCCAGATTGGCAATGGAATTGCGGATGGAGACACGCTCGAGAGCGGTCTGGCGCTCCGTTGCCGTCATCAGGTCATTACTCTGGATCTGTGAAGCTGCTGGCTTGACCAGCCCGATCCACTTACCGATGAAGTCACCCGGCGAAAGCGGTTCAAGCGATGGATCCAATGCCGCCTGGATGCCACCGCAGCGCCCGTGCCCCATGACCACGATGTCCCGGATCTTCAACACCTGAATAGCATATTCCAGAGCAGCCGACGTACCGTGAAATTGGCTGTCCGGCTCATATGGCGGGACCATGGCGGCGATGTTGCGAACCACGAAAAGCTCACCCGGTCCGCAATCGAAAATTGTCTCGGGCGCGGCACGGGAATCGCAACAGGCAATCAGCAATGTGTGCGGCTTCTGCCCGTTTTCGGCAAGAACACGGTAACGCTCGCGCTCGTCGACGTAGCGTCCGCTCATGAAGTTGCGGTAGCCCGCAAGCAGTTTGGCTGGAAAATAGGTCATGAGGGCTACGAATATTACGCCTTCGTGCCAAGATCAACGGTCCGCTACGCGTAACTCTGTGCCGCATAGCCCTTGAGTTGCCCCCGTTTTGCATATCATGGAGAGTGCCGGACGTCGTTTGTTATCATATGCTGAAAATCTCGATTTTATCGGCTTGTTGAGGGTTATTTTGCCAAATCCTGTCAACATTGCTCTGCAAAACAGTGCTAACTGCTTCGGTAGGGACGGATTCGAGCCGTTCACCGCAGTATTCAGCCAGAAAAGGGAGAGATCATGGTCTGGAAGAATAGCCCCAAGCGCAGCAAGCAGATGGACGGGGCGCGGTCATTCGCGAGCAAGGTCGGCAAGGACTTTCTCGATCCAGCCATTCTCTTCGGCCGCGCCAGCGACGACGATCTTGCAGCATATACGCCGGAAATGCTCGGCATCGCGGCTGCCCATTCAGCGACCCGCCTGAAAAACTGGAATCGTCTCCGCGCGGATATCACAGTCACGCAGATACCGGGCGTCGAGCCCGCGGGCATACCGGTCTGGGTTCTGACCGTGATCGACCGGAACATGCCTTTCCTGTTTGATTCCGTCATGGGCGAAATTACCGCCAGTCATCGCAGCCTTTCCATGGCAGTGCACCCGATCCTGACGATCGAGCCGGGCAAGGAACCGGTATTGCGCAGCAATGAAGAGCCGACCGATCCGGCCAACCAGGTCAGCCTCATCCAGATTCATATCTCTCAGCTGAACGAAGAGCAGGCCAACCATCTCATCGAGCGTATCAGGTTCATTCTGGATCAGGTGCATCTGGCGATCACCGATTGGTCTGCGATGCTGGACACGCTCGATAGCGCCGCCAAGCAGTTGCTGAACGCTAAGCCTCGCAAGGGCGCAGATCGCGAAGAGGCACTCGCCTTTCTTGACTGGCTGCGGGACGACAACTTCACCTTCCTCGGCATGCGCGAATACGTTTATTCCGGCAAGGGATCAAACGCCACGGTGGAACGCGGCAAGGGCAGGGGTCTCGGCACCCTCTCCGACCCGGATGTCCTGGTTCTGCGCCAGGGCAAGGACCAGGTGACCACCACGCCGGAAATTCTCGAGTTTCTGGATGGCCCGCAATTCCTGATCGTCGCCAAGGCCAATGTAAAATCCGTTGTCCATCGCCGCGCCTATATGGATTACATTGGGGTGAAGCGTTTCGACGAGCGCGGTAATGTCGTCGGCGAATTGCGGATTGTCGGCCTTTTCACGGCGACTGCCTACACACAGTCGGTCCGCGAGATCCCGCTTCTGCGTGCCAAGGTCGAAGGTATCGATCAGCATTTCGGTTTCGATCCCTACAGCCATTCCGGCCGAATGCTCGAAAACACGCTCGAATCCTATCCGCGTGACGATCTCTTCCAGATCGACGCCGAACTTCTGGCGAAGTTCTGCGAACAGATCATGGAACTGAGCGAAAGACCGCGTGTTCGCGTTCTTGCGCGTATCGACCATTTCGACCGTTTCGTCTCGACGATCGTTTATGTACCACGCGAAGACTACAATTCGCTGGTTCGCGAGAAGGTAGGCGCCTATCTCTCACAGGTATTCGAGGGCCATGTCTCGGCCTATTATCCGGCCTTCCCGGAAGGTGGCGTGGCTCGCGTCCATTTCATCATCGGGCGCCGCGGCGGCAAGACCCCTCGCATCCCCCAGGCAAAGCTAGAGGACGCAATTCGCCTGATCGCCACCCCATGGGAAGAGCGTTTTGCGCTTCTGGCGGAAAACGGTCCGCGTCTTTCGGTCACCAACGCCTTCCAGGAAGCGTTCTCACCGGAAGAAACCTTTGCCGACCTGCCGGACATTGCCGCCTGCGTTGCCGGTGAAACCATCCGTATCGAATTCTACAAGCGCCCGACGGACGACGCCAACAGCGTCTCGCTCAAGATTTTCCATCGCCACCACCACCTCTCGCTTTCGCGACGGGTGCCGCTGCTGGAAAATCTCGGTTTCCGCGTCGTCAGCGAGCAGACCTTTGAAATCCACGCAGGTCCGAATGCGGAACTGATCGTTCTGCACGATATGGAATTGCAGCTCCGCGATAGCCGCGAGGTCGATCTGTCGAAGGAAGGCCCGCTTCTCGAAGAGGCGTTCCTTCTTGCCTTCGAAGGTCTGGTCGACAATGACGGCTTCAACCGTCTCGTGCTTCTCGCCGGCCTGTCGGCCCGGGAAACCACTGTCCTGCGTGCCTATGCCCGCTATCTGCGTCAGACGGGCATCGTCTATTCCCAGGCTTATATCGCCGACACGCTGGTCAAATACCCGGAAGCGTCGGCTACCATCTTCAAGCTTTTCCAGGCCAGTTTCGATCCGGATCTTGCAGAAAAGGCAAGAACGAAAAAGCTGGTGCAGCTTCATGGAGCCATTGAGATAGGCCTCTCCGCCGTCCCCAGCCTCGATGAGGACCGGACGCTGCGGCGTTTCGTCAACGCAATCGATTCGACGCTGCGCACCAATTATTTCCAGCGTGATGAAAACGGCGCGCCCAGAAGAATGCTGGCCTTCAAGTTCGACCCGGAACTGCTCGACGGACTGCCGCAGCCCCGGCCCTTCCGCGAAATGTTCGTTTACGGCACCGAGGTCGAAGGTGTGCACCTGCGTTTCGGCAAGGTTGCGCGCGGCGGCCTGCGCTGGTCGGACCGCGGTGAGGATTACCGCACCGAAGTGCTTGGCCTCGTCAAAGCCCAGCAGGTCAAGAACGCCGTCATCGTGCCCGTTGGTGCAAAGGGCGGTTTCTTCCCGAAAATGCTGCCCGCAGGCGGCTCCCGCGACGAGATCTTCAACGCCGGCAAGGAAGCCTACAAGACCTATATCCGCACGCTCCTGTCGATCACCGACAACATTCTTGAAGGCGAGATCGTCGGACCGGACAAGACGATCCGCATCGATGGTGACGATCCCTATTTCGTCGTCGCCGCCGACAAGGGCACCGCGACTTTCTCCGACACCGCCAATGGCCTGGCGCAGGAAGCCGGCTTCTGGCTGGACGATGCCTTCGCATCCGGTGGCTCTGCGGGTTACGACCACAAGAAGATGGGCATTACCGCCCGCGGCGCATGGGAGGCCGTGAAGCGGCATTTCCGTGAAATGGATACCGACATCCAGACCACGCCGTTCAACGTTGTCGGCGTCGGCGACATGTCCGGCGACGTCTTCGGCAACGGCATGCTCCTGTCGCCGAAAATCCGCCTGATCGCAGCCTTCGATCACCGCGATATCTTTATCGATCCTAACCCGGATACCGAAAAGTCCTTCGCCGAGCGCAGCCGCATGTTCGCCCTGCCACGCTCGAGCTGGCAGGATTACGATCGTAGTACCTTGTCCGATGGCGCAATGATCATCTCCCGCTCGGAGAAATCCGTGAAGCTGACCAAGGAAGCGGCAGCCGCGATCGGGATAGACAAGACCACGGCCACGCCGTTCGAGATCATGACGGCGATCCTGAAGAGCGAAGCCGATCTGCTCTGGTTCGGCGGCATCGGCACCTATATCCGCGCAACCTCCGAGACCGACGCGGAAGTCGGTGATCGCGCCAATGATCCGATCCGCGTGATCGCGGGTGAGGTGCGGGCAAAGGTCATCGGCGAGGGCGCCAATCTCGGCGTTACCCAGAAGGGGCGTATCGCCTATTCGCTTGCCGGCGGACGCTGCAATTCCGATGCGATCGATAATTCCGCCGGCGTCAACTCCTCCGACGTCGAGGTCAATATCAAGATCGCGCTCAATGCCGCGATGCAGGATGGACGCCTGAGCCGCAACAAGCGCAATCAGCTTCTTGCCTCAATGACCGACGAGGTGGCGGAACTGGTTCTGCGCAACAACTACCTGCAGCCTTTGTCCGTCTCGCTGATCGAACGCAGGGGCGTCTCCAACCGCGAGCAGCTGGCACGCCTGATGTCGGTTCTGGAAAGCCAGGGCAAGCTCAACCGCAAGGTCGAGACCCTGCCCGATGATGCGGAGCTTGCCGAGCGTTATGCGGCCGGCCGGCCATTGACGCGCCCGGAGATCGGCGTGCTGCTCTCCTATTCCAAGATCGTTCTTTTCGATGCCCTGCTGGAAAGCGCCATTCCGGATGACCCGTATTTCGCAGCCATCCTGAAAGCCTATTTCCCGGCCAAGATGCAGAAGCCCTATGCGGGAGATATCGAAAACCACCGCCTGCATCGTGAAATCGTTGCCACGGCACTGGCAAACGAAGCGGTAAACCGCGGAGGCCCCGGCTTCGTGCAGATGATGAGCGACATGACCGGTGCGACTGCGGCCAATGTCGTGAAAGCAACTTTCCTCATCCGCGACGGCTTTGACCTGCCGCAGCTATGGGCCGAAATCGACGCTCTGGACAACCGCATTTCCGGCAAGGTTCAGAACGACCTCCATGCGCAGATCAACCGCATCATCATCATCGGCACTTATCTGGCTCTTCAGACCCAGATCAGCGCCGCTCCGATGATCGAGGCCGTTGCCCGGCTCAAGACCGCGATCAAGGGATTGCGCGCCACCGTGACGGACGACGTGATTGCCGAGACTGCACCTCTTGCAGCGGAGCTCGAGGCTCAGGGCGCACCCGCCTCTCTCATCGGCGAAATCCGCATGCTCTCGGCACTCGTCATCGTGCCGGAAATCATGCTGATCGCCGACCGGACAGGTGAAAGCATGGCCCGCGCCACCGAAAGCTATTTCAGCGTGACGGAAACTTTCCGCGTCAACCGTCTAATCGTTGCCGGCGAACGGATCAGCACCTCCGATCATTACGAGAGCCTAGCGTTGTCCCGCAGCCTGCAGCAGCTTGCCTCTGCCCGCCGCGATATCGTCATCACGGCGCTGACCGAGCACCGCAAGGACAAGAAGCCGGTCCAGGCCTGGATCGCCGCCGATCGCCTGCGTGTGAACCGTATCGGCAGCGAACTCATGGCGCTCAGCGAAAGCGGAGACCTGACCTTGCCGAAGATCTCCGTCGCAGCGGGTCTGCTTGGCGATCTGGCGCATGGGCGTCTGATCTAGCGGGAAAGGGACCGAATGAGTGTTCGCGACAGCGGTGAAGCGCCGGCAAAGACGAGCCGGCGCGGTATCTGGGGCTGGATGTTGTTCGACTGGGCAGCGCAACCCTTCTTCACCGTTGTCACGACCTTCATCTTCGGCCCCTATTTCGTCGCACGGCTGACAGAAGACCCGGTCTCGGCTCAGGCGGCATGGAGCAACATGGCGACGATCTCGTCGATCGTCATCGCCATCCTGTCGCCTGTCTTGGGGTCGATTGCCGATCAGTCCGGCGCCCGCAAACCCTGGATCGCCAGCTTTGCCATCTTGAAGATCGCAAGTCTGATGATGTTGTGGTTCGCAGCACCCGGTTCGCCGCTGATCCTGCCGATCACCTTCATGATTCTTGCCTCGATCGCGGCAGAATTTTCCGTCGTTTTCAACGATTCCATGATGCCGCGCCTCGTCTCCCAGGGCGAGGTGGGCAGAATTTCAAACATTGCATGGGGTCTCGGTTATCTCGGCGGCATGCTCGTGTTGATCGCCGTCGTCACACTCCTCGCAGCAAGTCCGGACACGGGCTTGACCCTGATCGGCATCCCACCGCTGTTCGGCCTCGATCCTGCACTCGGCGAGGATGCGCGCATTACCGGCCCGATCGCGGCGATCTGGTATCTGATCTTCATCCTGCCGATGTTTCTCTTCACGCCCGATGCCAAAAAGGGGCTACCGCTTGCGGCTGCGATCCGCTCCGGGCTGAAGGAAATCGGCAGTACCTTGCAGGAGCTGAGACAGCGCGCTGGCATAACAAAATTCCTGATAGCTCGCATGCTTTATCAGGATGGTGTCAACGGCCTGCTGATCCTTGGCGGCACCTTCGCAGCCGGCATGTTCGGCTGGGCGACGATCGAAATTGGGATATACGGCATCATCCTCAACGTCGTCGCGATCTTCGGCTGCATTGCCGCCGGTCTCCTCGATCGCGCACTCGGCTCCAAAACCGTTATCATGATCAGCCTGATGTTGCTGCTCATCGCAACGGTCGGAATAGTCTCCACTCGACCGGATTCGGTATTTTTCGGCCTGATGCCGCTTTCGGAAATAGATAGCGGCGGATGGTTCGGCACGGCGGCGGAAAAGGCCTATATCCTGTTCGGCCTGCTGATCGGCATCGCCTTCGGCCCGGTTCAGGCCTCGTCGCGGTCCTATCTTGCGCGTTCCATCAGTCTTTCGGAAACCGGCCGTTATTTCGGCCTTTATGCGCTGTCGGGACGGGCGACGAGTTTTCTCGCCACCCTGTCCTTTTCGATCGTCACTTATGCGAGCGGCTCGGCCCATCTCGGCATGGCCATGCTGATCATCTTTCTGGCGGCCGGACTGGTGCTGTTGATCAGGACACCCTATCCGGCCACGAAATAATGCCAATCCTGCGAATTAGTGCCGGAAGTGACGCATGCCGGTGAAGACCATGGCGACGTTGTGCTCGTCGGCAGCGGCGATCACTTCGGCATCACGCATGGAACCACCCGGCTGGATGACAGCGGTCGCACCGGCCGAAATCGCCGATAGAAGACCGTCCGCAAACGGGAAGAAGGCTTCGGAGGCAACCGCCGAACCCTTGGTCATCGGCTCTGCCCAACCCATGGCATTGGCGGCATCCAGTGCCTTGAGACCAGCGATACGGGCGGAATCGATACGGCTCATCTGGCCGGCGCCGATACCCGCCGTCTGACCTTCCTTGGCGTAAACGATGGCGTTCGACTTCACATGCTTCGCAACCTTGTAGGCGAACTTCAGGTCTTCCATCTCGGTCGCCGTCGGCGCGCGCTTGGTGACGACCTTGAGATCGACATCCTCGATCACGCCGCTGTCGCGGCTCTGGACGAGCAGGCCACCGGCAACCGTCTTTGCGGTAATGCCGCGCGACCGCGGGTCAGGCAGGCCGCCGGTGACGAGCAGGCGCAGGTTCGGCTTCTTGGCAATGATCGCCTTTGCCTCTTCCGACACTTCCGGTGCGATGATGACCTCGGTGAACAGCTTGACGATTTCTTCCGCCGTCTCGCCGTCGAGAAGCTGGTTGAGCGCGATGATGCCGCCAAACGCCGAGGTGCTGTCGCAGGCGAGTGCCCGCAGATAGGCATCCTTCAGCGTCGAGCCGGTCGCAACACCGCACGGATTGGCGTGCTTGATAATCGCGCAGGCGGGGCCCTGTTCGGCTGCAAACTCGCCGATCAGTTCGAAAGCACCGTCAGTATCGTTGATGTTGTTGTAGGAAAGCTGCTTGCCCTGCAAAAGCGTGGCCGTTGCAACGCCCGGACGGTTTTCGCCGGTGACATAGAAACCGGCGCTCTGGTGCGGGTTTTCGCCATACCGCATGGCTTCTTTCAAGACGCCGCCGATCGTCCGGTAAGCCGGCGTCTCGATTTCGAGCGCTTCGGCAAACCAGTTGGAGATCGCCGTGTCATAGGCGGCTGTGCGGGCATAGGCCTTGGCAGCCAGCTTCTGGCGGAAAGCATATTCCGTCTCGCCGCCATTGGCCTTCAGCGCCTCGATCAACGGCGCGTAATCGGCCGGATCGGTGACGATCGCCACATAAGCGTGGTTCTTGGCCGAAGCGCGGATCATTGCCGGGCCACCGATGTCGATATTTTCAACTGTCGTCGGATAATCACCGCCTGCCGCGCGCACTTCCTCGAACGGATAGAGGTTGATGACGGCAAGATCGATGCCTTCGATACCGTGCTGCTTCATCGCAGCGATATGGTCCTCGTCGTCACGGATCGAAAGCAGACCACCATGAACGTTCGGATGCAGCGTCTTCACCCGGCCATCCATGATTTCCGGAAACCCCGTCACTTCGGAAACATCGGTCACGGCAAGACCTGCGGCAGCGATTGCTTTATGCGTACCACCGGTGGAGAGGAGTTTGACGCCCTGCTCGGTGAGCGCTTTCGCCAGCTCGATGATACCGGCCTTGTCCGACACGGAAAGCAGCGCGGTGCGGATTTTCACGCGGTCGGGGGCGGGGATTTTTTTGGAAGCAACGGCCATCGGTCTCTCCTGAAAGAGCTTGCCACAAAGGGGCGGGAAGGGGATGGGCCGCGGTTAGCACAGCTGGCGCGAAGAAGAAACGCCTATTCGCTCCGCCGTAACATCCAGCGGACTTCACGTAACCCTGAAACTGGCACCTCGATTGCCAATTGCTGGCTCGGTCGCATGCCGGATACATCGGCGAAATAGATGTCCTCATCGATCAGCACATCGAGCCCGGGGGCTGCAAAGATCCACGTCTCGCCATCAGGCGCACGCAGGACCGTGCTCTCGCCATCCCGGCGCGATAGCTTGATCGCCGGATGAATGTGAAAACGCACGACGGCTGTCAGGTTCTGCTTGTCATGGCCTTCTTCAGGGATGAGGCGATCACATGCCTTGATCTTGTCACCCGCGGTGCTGAGCGCGATCTCACGCTCATGGGTATAGCCGAAAGCCTCGACATAACCGTCATGCCGGGCGCGCAGCCAGTCGTTACCGTGTTTGTCATCCCATCGTTCGACATCGATCTGCGAAACGCCAGGCATCAGCAGAGATCCCGCAAAAGCCGAGCTGATCACCCGGCTGGACGAGGTTTCCTCGATGATGACGGTCGAATGGGCTGCCGTGGAGCGCGCGAGATGCTTGTAGAAACGGTTGGCAAACTTCGGTGAACCGGAATTGACGATGAAGCGGTGGCGACCCGAAGACATCTCGAACGACAGGCAACCCGCATGTGCGCCTTGTGATGAATTGATCGAAGTCGGGCATCCCGTATCGACGATCATGACGGTATTGCCGGCAGAAAGCCGCTGGTACTCCATCTGCGGCAGGGCCTTGAAAGGCTTGCCGGCAGATTCGTCGTAACGCAGCACGGACATCAACTCACTGGCAGACGTTGCACCCGCACCATTGAACAGCGCCAGATCGCCGTCCTGATGACGGAAGAAGCGCAGGGCCGGATACATGCGATCGACCGCAGGAATGAGTTTCGGCGGCAGATCGTAACCGAGGTTGATATAGGTCTGCCGCAGCGGCAGAAGATCGATGAGGATATCGAGTATGGCGCGTGGATTGCGGGAAATATGCCCGCCATCCGCCAGGACCTGGCGATCGAGCTCCCGATCCAGAAGCGCGGCCTCTCTTTTGATCGTCGCCGCCCGCACCGGCAACGACAGGGATGCCATGGCCAATGCCGTCCTCACCCTCAGCCGGCTTTCGGCATCCGGGCAGCTTCCGGCGATCTTTCTCAGATAGCTGATCTGATAGGCGAGGTTCTTCATGAAACGGCGATAGAAACCTGCTTCCGCCGCATGCAGAATGATCGTCGAGTGGGAAAGCCACGTAATCACCCGTGTGGCAACGACATTCGGTTCCCATGCGATACCACGGCGCCTGCGCCCATGAATATTGATCCAATCCGATACGATGTGCCGGGCATGGGCGCAACCGGCTTCGGTCTTCTCCGCCCGGATATGCCGGAGCCATCCGAAACCATGAAGACGCTCTGCAAAGGCGCGCGACGGCAATTCCAGCTCGAATGGCGAATCTCCGAGCGTTTCGAGAACCCGGCCTGCCAGAGGAAAACGGCCATCGAAGATCTCATGGGCGATGAAGGGATCGACGGGACGCAAATCCGTGGGAGCAACGATCAAACGTTCGGGCACGGAAGACAGGGGAGCAGACAAAGCGACACGATAAGGCGCGATGCGGAGGCGCAAACGCCGCCGCATTTCCTTCATACCGGAAGCCAGAAGCCTTCGGCGATCGGCAAGCCGCATGGTCACTCTGGTTTCCCCGCCGGAATGGTTGTCGCTAGATCAGCTGAATCAATTTTAGATGGATGAGAACTATGCGGCCGTTATGATGAACAAAACCTTACCCGACGCGCAGCACGCTGGCAAAGAAACCATCCATGCCACCGGCAAAACCGTCCGAAGGCGGGATCATTGCCGGAGTCGTCCTGAAATCCCCTTGAGCAGTGATCGCATCTTCGAGCCCGGGCCAGTTCGCCGGATCGACCGGAACACGTTTGACGGACGGCGTATTGGCAAGAACCCTCTCGATCAGCTCCTCGCCTTCCAGCGGATCCAGCGAGCAGTTGGAGAAAACGATCACCCCACCGCTTTTCACCAGCGTCACCGCATGGCGCAGCATCTTCTCCTGCAGTGCGGCCAGCTTCTCGATATCCTGCAGCCCCTTGGTCCAGAGTACGTCCGGATGCCGGCGTGTCGTGCCGGTGGACGAGCAGGGCGCATCGAGAAGCACGCCCTCGAGCTTTTCCTCGGGTGAATATTTGAAAAGGTCGCCACCCACCAGCTCGGCGGTCATGCCGAGGCGCGCAAGGTTTTCCTTCAGTCGTGCGAGACGGTTGGACGACTGCTCCACGGCTGTCACCACGGCACCTGCCGCGATCAGCTGAGCGGTCTTGCCACCCGGCGCGGCACAAAGGTCGGCTACATGCTTACCCTTCAGGTCACCGAACAGTTTTGCCGGAATACTGGCCGCAACATCCTGTACCCACCACTCGCCCCGGTCGAAACCTTCGAGCCCCGTGACCGATCCTTCGAACTCTCCAAGACGGACGCTTCCGGTCGGCAAAACCTTGCCACCAAGCTTTTCAGCCCATGCCTGCGGGTTCTCCTTGACCGTCAGATCAATAGCTGGCGGCGTAAGCTGGGCCTCGGCAATCCGGATAGCCTCCGCTTCGCCATAGGCCGCAACGAGACGCGCACGGAACCAGTCCGGCACCGGTGAAATGGATGCGGTTGCCGCCAGAACCTCGTCCTTCTCGCGCACAAGCCGGCGCAGGACCGCATTGACGAGCTTGGCGAAGCGACGGTTGCGCGGATCACGATTAGCCTGCTCGACAGCCAGATCGACGGCAGCATGCGATGGTATATCGAGATGCAGGATTTGCGCCGCCGCAACGATCAACACGTGCTGAAGCGCACGCGCACCTTCCGGCAGAGGCGTTTCGATCATCGAGGCAATCGCTGCCTCAAGCCGCGGCAAATGGCGAAGAGCAGTCGTCAGGATGGCGCGCGTCAACGCGCGGTCGGCATCGTTCAATGCCTTGTAGGCGGGATTGCCGTGGGTCAGGTCCAGCATGCCGTCGAGCGACGTCTTGCGATCGACCGCAGCCGCAAGCAGCTTGGCGGCCGTTGCCCGGACTTCGAAGCCGGGCTTTCTCGGCTCGCTACCTGCACGATCAGGTGCGGACCTCTTGGGCGAGTGCTTGTGAGGCTTCTTGTTTTTTGGCTCGTTCAAGACCAGGGACCTTTGCGCGGTTCATCCGATCCGCGGCCCCAGGGGTTGTTTGCGCCTGAATTCGGCACGGAGCGCGCGGTGCGCTGGGGTCTACCAGCCGAAAACGATCCCGTCGACCCACCACCGCCGAACTCATTCGCCATTTGCTGAAGAGCCGCGATGCGATTTTCGGTATTCGGATGCGTCGAGAACAGGTTGTCCATCCGCTCGCCGGAAAGCGGGTTGATGATGAACATATGCGCCGTCGCCGGATTGCGCTCGGCCTCGTAATTCGGGATCGAATGGGCGGAACCGGCGATCTTGGCAAGCGCCGAGGCAAGCCACATCGGATTTCCGCAAATTTCAGCACCTCGACGGTCGGCCGAATATTCGCGGGTACGGCTGATCGCCATCTGCACCAGCATGGCAGCGAAAGGCGCCACGATCATCGCCGCCAGCACGCCGATGAAACCGAGCGGATTGCTGTTGTTCTCGCGATTGCCGCCCAGGAAGAAAGCAAAATTGCCTAGCATCGAGATCGCACCGGCAAGCGTCGCCGTGATCGTCATGATCAGCGTATCGCGGTTCTGCACATGCGCAAGCTCATGCGCCATGACGCCCGCCACTTCCTCATGCGTCAGCCGCTGCAGAAGGCCGGTAGAAGCAGCGACGGCGGCATTTTCCGGATTGCGGCCCGTCGCAAATGCGTTGGGCTGCGGATTGTCGTAGATATAGACTTTCGGCATCGGCAGGCCCGCATTGGACGAAAGATCGCGCATCATCCGGTAGAATTCCGGTGCCGTCTGCTCATCCACCTCCTGGGCGTGATAGGCGCGAAGCACCATCTTGTCCGAATTCCAGTAGGAAAACAGGTTCATGCCGGCTGCGATCACCAAGGCGATCATCATGCCGCCCTTACCGCCGATCAGAAATCCGACTCCCATGAACAGGGCAGTCATAAAGGCCAGAAGCATGGCGGTGCGCATCACATTCATCGTCATCTCTCCATTGCCGATTTCATCCACCGGCGACCTGAAAAATCGCCCATGGGTTTTCTAGCGGTTGTGAACGCCCTATCATGTGGTCAATTCGACCTGATTTTTCAATAAACCTTGCGGTGATGCGAGATATGCAAAGCGCGGATAACGACAACATGGAAAACGTTTCAGAAGAAGGCGCGGTGAAAAAGCCGCTTACCCCCGCGGCACAACGCGCCCTGCAGGAAGCAGAGGAACGTCGCCAGGCCGAGATCAAGGCCAGGATGCCGGAAGAATTCGGTGGCCGCGGTGGCGCCGACCCGGCTCGTTTTGGCGATTGGGAAATTAACGGCCGCGCCATCGACTTCTGAGCTTCCGCTCAAGACATAAGATAAAATTCCTATTGACTTCGAATCATGATCGGAATTTATTCCTTTTATGATTCGAGCCCTGTTTTCCATCGCGGTCATTCTGTCGGTCTTCAAGGCCGAAGCCATGGCACGCGATGAAATTTCCGGCCCGGTTGCCGCTGAAATTCTTCGCGTCGTCGATGGAGACACGCTGCTGGTGGAAGCTCAGCCCTGGCCGCAGCAGAAAATGGAAGTTTATGTCCGCATCCGCGGCATTGATGCGCCGGAGCTCAAGTCAAAATGCGAAGCGACAAGGACGGCGGGACACGATGCCCGCCATGCGCTGGAACTCATGGCAGCGCAGTCGACCCGTATCCAGCTCATGCGAATTTCCGGTGACAAATATTTCGGCCGCATCGTTGCCGACGTGATCCTGTCGGATGGCCATAGCGTCGCGGACGGTTTGCTACTCGCCGGCCTTGTCCGCACCTATGATGGCGGCCGCAAGTCTCCCTCGGCTTGCGGCAGCTGATTTGCGACGGACGTCAGGCGTCAACCTTGTTCTGGCGGTTGGCGATCAGATCATCCACGACCGCTGGATCAGCGAGCGTCGATGTATCCCCGAGCGCTCCGAAATCATCCTCGGCGATCTTGCGCAGGATGCGGCGCATGATCTTGCCGGAACGGGTCTTCGGCAAGCCCGGCGAGAACTGGATCTTGTCGGGCGCTGCAATCGGCCCGATCTCGTTGCGCACATGCTTGGTAAGCTCCTGCCGCAACTCGTCTGTGCCGGCATTCCCTGCCATCAGCGTCACATAGCAATAGATGCCCTGGCCCTTGATGCCATGCGGATACCCGACCACGGCCGCCTCCGACACGAGATGATGCGAGACGAGCGCCGATTCCACTTCCGCCGTGCCGAGACGGTGACCGGAAACATTGAGCACGTCGTCGACGCGGCCGGTGATCCAGTAATATCCGTCCTCGTCACGCCGGCAGCCGTCACCGGTGAAATATTTCCCCTTGTAGGTGGAGAAATAGGTCTGAATGAAACGCTCGTGATCGCCATAAACGGTGCGCATCTGTCCCGGCCATGAATCGGTGATGCAGAGATTTCCGTCGGCGGCTCCCTCAAGCACATTGCCCTCGTTATCGACCAGCTGCGGCTTCACGCCGAAGAACGGCTTGGTGGCCGATCCGGGCTTCAGGTCGGTGGCGCCCGGCAGCGGCGTGATCATGTGGCCGCCGGTTTCCGTCTGCCACCAGGTATCGACCACCGGGCAGCGTTTTTCGCCGACCACGTTGTAATACCATTCCCAGGCTTCCGGATTGATCGGCTCTCCGACAGTGCCGAGCAGACGCAGGCTTTCCCGCGAAGACCGCTTGACGAATTCATCACCCGCCCCGATCAACGAACGGATCGCGGTCGGCGCCGTGTAGAAGATATTGACCTTGTGCTTATCGACGATTTCCCAGAACCTACCCTGATCGGGGAAATTCGGCACGCCTTCGAACATCAGCGTCGTCGCGCAATTGGCCAGCGGTCCGTAGACGAGATAGGAATGGCCTGTAACCCATCCCACATCCGCCGTACACCAATAGATATCGCCGTCCTGATAGTCGAACGTATATTCATGCGTCATCGCCGCGTAAACGAGGTAACCACCCGTCGTATGCAGCACGCCTTTCGGCTTGCCGGTCGAACCTGACGTGTAGAGGATGAACAGCGGATCTTCCGCCTTCATCTTCACCGGCTCGCAGTGGCCCTTCACCGTCGCGATTTCCTGATGATACCAGATATCGCGACCCGGCGCCCAATTGGTCTTGCCGCCGGTGCGGCGCACGACCAGGACCTTGTTCACCGTCACATACTGACGGGCAGCGATGTGGATCGCCTTGTCGGTATTTTCTTTCAGCGGCACCGGCTTTCCGCCACGCACGCCCTCGTCACAGGTGATCACGAAAGTCGACTGGCAATCGACGATACGGCCCGCCAGCGCTTCCGGAGAAAATCCGCCGAACACCACCGAATGCACCGCACCGATGCGCGCGCAAGCCAGCATCGCATAGGCTGCTTCCGGGATCATCGGCATGTAGATGGTAACGCGATCGCCCTTCTTGACCCCGTGCTTCTTCAGCACATTTGCCATGCGGCAGACCTGATCATAGAGCTGATTATAGGTGATCTTCTTGTCGATATAAGGGTTGTCGCCCTCCCAGATGATCGCGGTACGCTCACCATGGGTCTTCAGATGTCGGTCGACGCAATTATAGGAGACGTTCGTCAGCCCGTCCTCGAACCACTTGATCGAGACCCGGCCCTTGAAGGACGTGTTCTTTACCTTCGTGTAGGGCTTGAACCAGTTGATCCGGCGGCCGTGCTTGCCCCAGAACTTGTCCGGATCCTCGATGCTCTCCTCGTACCACTTTTCGTATTTGTCCTTGTCGATGAGCGCCTTAGCCTTGGTGGACTTGAGAACCGGATAGACTTTCTCGGACATGTGATTCCTCCCTCACTTGCACCATCGACCTGACATTCGTCATCGGTGCGACATTTTGGCATTCATAGCAATTGGGGCGGAAGCGGCAATTAGACAAATGGCTGTGAGGGTCTGAAATGCGATCGACAACGATCCTGTTTCAGAGAATTGCAATTCTGTCCTAATTCGATTATACGGCGATGAATTCCCGGAAATTGTGGTTGATACCCACGGCCCGCGACACCGGCGCGGACGGACAGAGGAACTATATCCATGGCTCAACAATTGCTTATGCCGAAGGCCACCGCAGTCTGGCTTGTCGACAATACGGCCCTCTCCTTCGACCAGATCGCGCAGTTCTGCAAACTGCATCCGCTCGAGGTCAAGGCAATCGCCGATGGTGAAGCCGCCCAGGGTATCAAGGGCCTCGACCCAATCGCCACCGGCCAGCTTTCCCGCGATGAAATCGAGCGCGGCGAAAAGGACATCAATCACAAGCTGAAGCTTTCCGAGCCGAAGGTTCGCGTTCCGGAATCCAAGCGCCGTGGCCCGCGTTACACGCCGGTTTCCAAGCGGCAGGATCGCCCGAACGCCATCCTCTGGCTGGTTCGCAACCATCCAGAACTGAAAGACGCCCAGATCTCGCGTCTCGTCGGCACCACCAAGTCCACCATCGAACAGATCCGCGAGCGCACCCACTGGAACGCCGCAAACCTGGCGCCTATGGACCCGGTAACGCTTGGCCTCTGCTCGCAGATCGACCTCGACCTTGAAGTCGAAAAGGCTTCCAAGAACCGTCCGCTGCCGACCGCTGCCGAACTCGGCGCTTCCCTGCAGCCGGCATCGGAAACCGAAAACCTCGGCTTCGGCGATTACCGCAGCGAACGCGAGGAAGAGAAGGAAATCGACGCAGACGCCGTCTTCGCCAAGCTCTCTTCGCTCAAGTCGACCCGTACCGAGGAAGAAGACGAGGACGACCGCTTCTAAGCGTCGCCCGTCACAGAGAATTCAAAAAGCCCCGGATAGTCTCCGGGGCTTTTTTTTTGGCTCATCCAATCGGGGCCGCCGCGCTTGCCTCTTCATGAGCAAAGCCGTTTTTCCATAGAGTTTCCCGAACCACATCGAGCGTCCCTGGATCCTCGATCGTCGCCGGCATGGTCCATGGCATGTCATCGGCAATCTTCTGCATCGTGCCGCGAAGTATCTTGCCCGACCGCGTCTTGGGAAGTTTTGGAACCACCATCACGGTCTTGAACGCGGCAACCGGCCCGATCTCGTTGCGGACCATGCCGGCTACCTCCGCAGCTATTTCCGAGGTTTCCCGTGAAACATGGTTCTTCAACACCAGAAAACCGCAGGGGATCTGGCCCTTTACCTTGTCCTTGACACCGATGACCGCACATTCGGCCACATCCGGATGTTTGGCGCAGACCTCCTCCATGGAGCCCGTGGACAGCCGGTGGCCAGCGCAATTGATGATATCGTCCGTGCGTGCCATCACGAAGATATAGCCGTCGTTATCGCTGATACCGGCGTCCGCCGTCTTGTAATAACCGGGAAACTCTTCGAGGCAGCTCTCGCGGAACCGCTCGTCGGCATTCCAAAATGTCGGCAGGCAACCCGGGGGCAGGGGTAGTTTGATGACAATATTGCCGAGTACACCCTTCGGCACGGGCATACCGGCATCATCGACCACATCGATTTCATATCCCGGCAGAACCCGCGTCGGCGAGCCGGGCTTGAACGGCATTAGGCCAAGCCCCACCGGGTTTGCGACGACAGGCCAGCCGGTTTCCGTCTGCCACCAGTGATCGATCACCGGTACCTTCAGCTTTTGCTCAGCCCATTTGAGCGTCTCCGGGTCCAGACGCTCGCCGGCAAGAAACAGAGCCCGCAGTCCCAAGAGATCATGGTTTTCGACCAGTTCGCCTTCGGGATCATCACGCCGGATCGCCCGAAATGCCGTTGGCGCGGTGAAAAAAACTTTGACATCATGCTCAGCGATGACGCGCCAGAATGTCCCGGCATCCGGTGTGCCAACCGGCTTTCCTTCGAAGATGACGCTCGTATTGCCGTTCAGAAGCGGCGCGTAAACGATGTAGGAATGACCGACGACCCAACCGATATCGGATGCTGCCCAGAACACCTCACCCGGTGAGACACCGAAGACATTCGGCATCGTCCATAACAGCGCCACCATATGCCCGCCATTGTCGCGCACCACACCCTTTGGCTGCCCCGTCGTGCCGGACGTGTAGAGAATGTAAAGCGGGTCCGTCGCCTTTACCGGCACACAGTCAACGTCACGCCCTCGCGCAGCTTCAACCATTTCGGCTAAATCGAATTCTTTCCGTTTAGCATCGAGCGGAACAACGAGTTGGGGACGCTGCAGTATGAGGCAATTTTCGGGCTTCACCGCTGCCAGTTCGATCGCCTTGTCGATCAGCGGCTTGTAGGCAACCACCCGACCGGGCTCCAGCCCGCAACTTGCCGAGATAACTAATTTCGCTTGCGAATCGTTTAGCCGTGCCGCCAGTTCTTGCGCCGCAAACCCACCGAAAACGACGGAATGGACGGCACCCAGCCGAGCGCATGCCAGCATGGAAAATACCGCCTCAGGCACCATCGGCATATAGATGACGACCCTATCACCCTTGCCGATACCGAGATCACCCAGCACGGCTGCAATCGCCTTCACCTCGGAAAGAACTTCGGAATAGGTGAATGACTTCTTTGTGCCGCTCATCACGCTGTCATAGATGAAAGCGTTCTGGTCACCCCGCCCCGCTTCGACATGCCGATCAAGGCAGTTGTAGCAGGTATTGGTCTCACCTCCGACAAACCAGCGGCCATAGACACCCTGATCGGGATCATACGCCTTGGTCGGCGGTTTGAACCAGTCGATCGCCTTGGCAGCCTCCATCCAGAAACTCTCCGGATCCCGCTGCCACGCGCCATAAACGTCGAAATAGCGGCTTTGCATATGCACCTCCCGTTACATGAGCCTAGCCTGATAAAGGCAATCTAGGCCGGGGAGAGAGGTGCGGAAAGCCCGACGAAGGAGTTAGATCTCAGCGCGCGCCGAAAATGGCCGAACCGACACGGACGCTGGTCGCGCCGAATTCGACCGCCGTTTCGAAATCGCCGGACATGCCCATGGAGAGCTTTTCAACGCCGCATTCCTTGGCGAGTTTCGCGAGCAGGGCGAAATGCGGACCCGGATTTTCGTCCGCCGGCGGAATGCACATCAGCCCCTCGATCGAAAGCCCCAGCTCATCCCGGCAAAGCTCGACGAAAGCCGCAGTCTGCTTCGGCTCTATGCCGGCCTTTTGCGGCTCAAGCCCCGTATTCACCTGCACATAAAGCTTCGGCGACTTACCCTGTTTCTTCATCTCTTCGGCAAGCGCTCTGGCGATCTTTTCACGATCGACCGTCTCGATCACGTCGAACAGCGCAACAGCATCGCCGGCCTTGTTGGATTGCAGCGGCCCGATCAGGTGCAGTTCGATACCGGCAGTCTCGGCCTTCAGTTCCGGCCATTTTCCCTGGCTCTCCTGCACCCGGTTTTCGCCGAAAACACGCTGGCCGGCAGCAATCACGGGATGGATCGCATCGGCATCGAAGGTTTTGGAAACGGCAACCAGCGTCGTGGAACCCGCCGGACGTTTGGCATATTTTTCTGACTTGGCAATTTTGCCTTTCACGTCCTGAAGCCGTTCTTCGATGTCCATTGCCCGCATCCTTTTCCGCATTTCTTGTGAGATCAGCGATTAAAGCCCATATGAGGCTCTGCCAAGGGCATTCCGCATCAAAGTTTGACACCCCGCAAGCCTCAAAAACTTGACGCTTGCGGCCATTCATGGTGAAGGTCTGCCCGAAACTTTATCCTGATTTCCCGGAATATCATCCAGATGGCGACTGAACGTTACAACCCGCGCGATGCTGAACCCCGTTGGCAGCAGAAATGGAACGAGGCGAAGGTTTTCGAAACCGACAACGCCGACCCGCGGGAAAAATATTACGTCCTAGAGATGTTCCCCTATCCGTCCGGCCGCATCCACATGGGCCATGTGCGCAATTATGCGATGGGCGACGTGGTTGCCCGCTACAAGCGCGCCCGTGGTTTCAACGTCCTCCACCCAATGGGCTGGGACGCCTTCGGCATGCCGGCGGAAAATGCGGCGCGTGACAACAAGACCCATCCGAAGTCCTGGACCTACCAGAACATCGAATCCATGAAGAAGCAGCTGAAGGCCATGGGCCTGTCGCTGGACTGGTCGCGTGAATTCGCCACCTGCGATGTCGAATATTACCAGCAGCAGCAGCACCTCTTCATCGACATGATGGAAAAGGGCCTGGTCTACCGCAAGCAGTCCAAGGTCAACTGGGACCCGATCGACCAGACGGTTCTTGCCAACGAACAGGTGATCGACGGCCGCGGCTGGCGTTCCGGCGCGCTGGTGGAACAGCGCGAACTCACCCAGTGGTTTTTCAAGATCACCGATTTCAGCCAGGATCTGCTGGACGAGCTGGATCATCTGGATCAGTGGCCTGAAAAGGTCCGCCTGATGCAGAAGAACTGGATCGGCCGCTCCGAAGGCATGGCGGTGCGCTGGGAAATCGTGTCCTCGACAGCCCCGGCCGGCGAGACCGAAGTCACCGTCTACACGACTCGCCCGGACACGCTGTTCGGCGCATCCTTCCTGGCAATCGCCGCCGACCATCCGCTGGCCAAGGCTGCAGCGGCGAAGAATCCGGCTATCGAATCCTTTGCCGAGGAATGCCGCCGTCAGGGCACTTCGCTCGCAGCGCTCGAAACCGCCGAGAAGAAGGGCATAGACACCGGCATCCGCGTCAAACACCCGCTCGATCCCTCCTGGGAACTGCCGGTCTATGTCGCCAACTTCGTCCTGATGGAATACGGCACGGGCGCCATTTTCGGCTGCCCGTCCGGCGACCAGCGCGACCTGGATTTCGCCCGCAAATACGATCTCCCGGTCGTCCCGGTCGTCATGCCGGCCGATGGCGATGCCGCCACGTTCGAAGTCGGTGAAACCGCTTATGTTGATGACGGCGTGATGATCAATTCACGCTTCCTCGACGGCAAGTCGACGGAAGAAGCCTTCCAGATCATCGCAGACAAGCTGTCGCAGCAGGTGCTGGCAGACGCTCCGCAGGGCGAGCGCAAGGTCAATTTCCGCCTGCGCGACTGGGGTATCTCCCGCCAGCGTTACTGGGGCTGCCCGATACCGGTCATCCATTGCGAAGTCTGCGGCGTCGTTCCGGTGCCGAAGAAGGATCTGCCGGTCCAGCTGCCCGACGACGTCACCTTCGACCTGCCGGGCAACCCGCTCGACCGTCACGCCACCTGGCGCCATGTCTCCTGCCCGCAATGCGGCCACGATGCCCGTCGCGAGACGGACACGATGGATACGTTCGTCGATTCCAGCTGGTATTTCACCCGCTTTACCGCGCCTTGGCTGAACGAACCGACCGATCCCGCCGTTGCCAATCACTGGCTGCCGGTCGACCAGTATATCGGCGGTATTGAGCACGCGATCCTGCACCTGCTCTATTCCCGCTTCTTCACCCGCGCCATGCGCGAGACCGGCCATGTCAGCGTCAAGGAACCCTTCAAGGGCCTCTTCACGCAGGGCATGGTCGTGCATGAAACCTACCGTCTCGGCTCGGAAGGGCAGAAGGGCGAATGGGTCGCTCCGGCTGACATCAGGATCGAGGAGATCGACGGCAAGCGCACCGCGACCCTGTTGAAAAGCGGCGAAGAAGTCACCATCGGCTCGATCGAAAAGATGTCGAAGTCGAAAAAGAACGTTGTCGATCCGGACGATATCATCGCCTCCTACGGTGCCGATACCGCCCGTTTCTTCGTCCTCTCCGACAGCCCGCCGGATCGTGATGTCATCTGGTCGGAAGCCGGCGTCGAAGGCGCACACCGCTTCACCCAGCGCCTCTGGCGTCTGATTTCGGAAGCCGCAGACAACCTCAAGACGGTTTCCCCCGCCCCCGCAAAGGATGGCGACGCTCTGGCGATCTCACAGCTCGCCCACAAGACGCTGCAGGCGGTTCAGGGTGATCTGGACAAGCTTTCCTTCAACAAGGCCGTCGCGCGCATCTATGAGCTGGTAAACGCCCTTGCAGCTCCGCTGACCGACGTCGCGGCCGGCAAGGGTGACGAAGCCTATCGCGCCGCCGTTCGCAACGCCGCCGAAATCCTGGTGCAGATCGTCGCCCCTATGACGCCGCATCTGGCGGAAGAATGCTGGACGGTGCTTGGCAATAGCGAGATGGTATCGAAAACGGTTTGGCCGAAATTCGATGAAGCGCTGGTCGTCGAGAATGACGTCACACTCCCGGTCCAGATCAACGGCAAGAAGCGCGCCGAATTGACAATCTCGCGCGACGCGGATCAAACTGCTGTTGAAGCTGCAGTTTTGGCTCTCGACGTGGTGAAGGCTGCCCTTGAAGGCCGCGCGCCGAAGAAGATCATCGTTGTCCCACAGAGGATCGTGAACATTGTTGCCTGACCGCTCATCACTGCCGCGCCGTAGCGCTCTCATGCTAGGCTTGGCGCTCTGCGTTGGCCTGGCCGGTTGCCAGGCTCGGCCGCTGTATTCGCAAGCCGGTGGCACGGGTCCCAAACTGGCCTCTGTAGGCTTTTCCGAGCCGAAGAACCGTGTCGAGCAGGTCGTTCGCAACGAGCTGGTATTCCTGGCCGCCGGTGGCGCCGGCGAGCCTCTGAATCCGGCTTATGATCTCAAGCTTCATGTTTCCAGCACGGCATCCAACGTGCTTGACGATGACGGTCTTTCCGAGGTCACCGCTCCAGTGCCTGGACGCGTACAGGTCACCGGCTCATATACGCTTACACGTACCGCCGATGGACAGGTTCTCAAGCGCAGCGAACATTCGAGCGTTGCTCTCATTGATGTGTCCAGCCAGAGTTTTGCCAAGTTGCGTACCATCAGGGATGGCGAAAATCGTGCAGCACGGGAGCTGGCTGAGTTCATCCGTGCGGATATCGCGATCGCACTCACCAAAGAACCTCCTCTGCAGCAACCCGTATGGCAGAAATAAAGTCGCATGAGTTCGAGCGCTTCCTTGAAAAGGGCGCCGAGCTCTATCGCTTCTACGTTGTCTATGGGCCTGATCGCGGCCTCGTCTCGGAACGGGCGAACCTCATTGCCAAGCGCAGTGGCGTTTCGCTGGACGACCCCTTTTCGCTTCTCAAGCTTGACGTCTCAGACCTCCAGGGCGATCCGGGACGGCTTCTTGATGAGGTGAACGCGCTCGGGCTTTTCGGTGGCGACAAGCTCATATGGTTGCGCGGCGTCAATAACGAGAAGCCTGTCCTTGATGCCGTCCAGACGATCCTGGGGCAGGGATCCCCAGCCAATACGCTCCTGATCGAAGCCGGTGACCTGAAGAAGGGAAGCGGTCTTAGAAAGATCGTCGAGCCTTCCAGAGCTGTCGCCGTGATCCCCTGTTATGCCGACGATGTTCGCGCGCTCAACGCTCTCATCGATACCGAACTGGCAAGCGAAGCACTGACCATTACCAGTGAAGCAAGACGCCATCTCATCGACCAGCTGGGCGGTGACCGGGTGGCATCTCGCAACGAGATCCGCAAGCTTGCTCTTTATTGCCGGGGGCAGGGCAGGATCGAAGAGCACCATGTCGATGAGATCATCGGAGACGCAAGCAGCGTGTCCGCCGATGACGCTGTCGATGCCATATTGACCGGAGACCTGCCGGCCTTTCATCGTGCATTCCAGAAGGTTCTGACGTCGAAAACGCCGCTCTTCCTCATTCTGCAATCCTGTCTGAAGCAGTTTCAGCTGCTCGACGCGATGAAAATCGAAATGGAAGAAAAGCGAACCCCGGCCAACCAGGTCATGATGACGCTTGGCCGACATATCCACTTCAAACGCAAACCCGTATTCGAGAAGGCCCTTAGGGTATGGCGGCCTGAGGCAGTCAGCCGAGAGGCCGCACGGATCCAGTCCGCGGTGCTCATGTCGCGCCAGAGACAGAGCCTTGAACCGAGCATTGTATTCCATGCCTTGCTGGGTGCAGCACTTCAGGCATCGAAACAATAAAATGATGTCGCGCCAAACCTCAAAGAGGTTTCACGCGACATCTGACATCCCGAATTTCAGGAAATGCGATTTGCGTCAACGACGCTCCAGCAGTCGGCAGATCTCTTCAAGCTGCTCAAGTGTCTTGTAGGAAATCTTGATCTGGCCAGGGCCGCCCTTGTGGCTGATCTTCACCTCAAGACCCAGCGAATCCGTCAGGGTGCGCTCCAGCGCAACGGTATCGGAATCCTTCTCGGGCTTGGCAACAGCCTGCGGTTCGGATTGCGAACGGATATCGTTCTGCGCAAGACGCTCTGCATCCCGAACCGACATGCCCTTCGCGACCACCGCCTTGGCAAGTGCCGTCGGATCAGAGGTTGGGATCAGAGCGCGTGCATGACCCGCTGAAAGCGTACCCGAAGATAGCATGTCGCGGACCGGGGAGGGGAGCTTGAGCAGACGCAGGCTATTTGCGACATGGCTGCGGCTCTTGCCGATAATGTCGCCGAGATCGTTTTGCGTATATCCGTGTTCGGCGATAAGCTGCTCGTAGCCCAACGCCTCTTCCAACGGATTGAGATCAGAGCGCTGGACATTTTCCACGATCGCGATTTCAAGCGCAGTCCTGTCATCGACATTGCGCACGATAACCGGAACTTCCACCAGGCCGGCAAGCTGGGCAGCACGCCAGCGGCGTTCGCCGGCAATGATTTCGAACTGACCGTCTGGAAGGGTCCGCGTGACGACCGGTTGAACGATACCATGCTGGCGGATGGAACTCGCCAGATCCTGCAACTCGCTTTCGTCGAAATGACGACGGGGGTTGCGTGGGTTGCGCGTGATGTTTTCAATCGGAACCATACGGTCAGGATTGACATTGGCAGGCGCATTGCCGGCCGGCATGGGCTGGTCCATCTCACCGATCAGCGCGGCCAATCCGCGGCCTAGGCGCCGCTTTGAAACATCGTCGTTCATACGCTCTACCCTGGTTCCGTCTCTTATGCTGCGACCTTGCGCATTCTCTCGCGCTGAATGACTTCCGATGCCAGCTGCAGATAAGCCTGACTGCCTGCGCACTTCAGGTCATAAAGGATAGCCGGCTTACCATATGACGGCGCCTCGGAAACGCGAACGTTACGCGGGATAAGTGTTTGATAAACCTTCTCTCCGAGATATGTGCGCACGTCGTTGACAACCTGCTGGGCCAGATTATTCCGCGCATCGAACATGGTCAGCACGATGCCCTGAATGTCGAGGCTCGGATTGACGGTGCGACGCACTTGGTCAACCGTTTCAAGCAGTTGGCTCAACCCTTCGAGAGCAAAGAACTCACATTGCAGGGGAACGAGAACCGAATCCGCGGCCGCCATCGCGTTCATCGTCAACAAGTTGAACGAAGGAGGGCAATCGAGCAGAATGTAGTTGAACTTTTCGGCGCCGGCAGAAACCAAAGCCTTTTTGAGCCGGAATGCTCGGTCCTGAGCCTGAGAAATTTCCATCTCGAAGCCAAGAAGATCCATTGTCGAAGGAACGATAGAAAGGTTCGGCACAGCGGTTTCCACCGCCGCTTCACCAACGTTAGCTTCGCCAACGAGAATGTCGTAGGATGACACCTTGCGATCACGGCGGTCGATCCCGAGGCCGGTACTCGCATTGCCCTGGGGATCCAAATCGACAATCAACACGCTCTGGCCGATTGCGGCCAGCGCAGTCGCAAGATTGATGGCGGTCGTTGTTTTGCCGACGCCACCTTTTTGATTTGCAATTGTGATGATCCGACGCTTCTCAAACATCTAGCACCCGCTTTACGGTTATGTCCGCTGCAGATTGCCGATCTCTAGGATAACCGAATCCGCTTGGATTGAACTTTGGTGTTTTACCAAATCAAAGCGCCAGCTACCATGTGCTTTCTTCAATTCGGATTCATAATCCCGACCTTTATGGAAGAAAGCTGTTGATGGCTTGCCTAGCAACCAAGGCGAAGCATACCCCAAAAGCTTATCGAGATCAGCAAGAGCACGGGCGGAAACGAAGTCGCATTCGGGAATAAGCTTCGGAGCTTCCTCTATACGAACCGCATGGATTGTGCCCCTGGCGCCGGTTGAAGCTAGCGCAACCCGTAAAAATGCGGCCTTCTTCTGATTGCTTTCGACCAGATGCACCCAGCCATCCTGATGCTCAGACAGGAGGATGGCAGTAATGACGCCTGGAAATCCACCGCCCGAACCGAGGTCAACCCAGGTGCCGACTTTATTCGAGAGTTTGAAGATTTGCGCACTATCGGCGATATGGCGTTGCCACATATCCTCTTGTGTAGAAGGGGCGACAAGATTGATTGTCTTGGCCCACTTTTGAAACAGATCGGCGAATTGCTGGAGCCGATTTTGCGTTTCACGTGAAACACCGGGAATCAAGATGCCTGCCTCATATTTCTCTCTGCCTTTCTTACCAGCGCCAACAGAAGTGTAACGGCCGCCGGCGTCATACCCTCAATCTTGGCAGCCTGTGCAATCGTCCGCGGTTGAGCACGCTTCAGCTTCTGTTTCAGCTCATTGGACAAACCTGACAGACTATCGAAATCGAATGAATCCGGTATCTCCAGTGCCTCATCGCGCCGTGCCGACCTTATATCGTTAGCTTGCCGCTCCATATAAACCGCATAACTGGCTTCAATTTCAAGAGCTTCGGAAACCTTGGGCGATAGCGTGGCAAGCTCGCCCCATATCCCGGTAAGACGAGCAATATCGATATCAGGATAGGAGAGTATCTCGTAGGCGCTCCGGCGCTGACCGTCCTTGTTCAGATGCAAGCCGTGCTGTGCCGCCTCATTGGGCGTCAGCGTATATCCGCGAAGCTGATGCCGCCCCGCATCGAGAGCATCGACATAGGTCGAAAATTTCGCCGACCGCGCAGGTCCGACCAAACCAAGTTCGATACCCAACCCTGTCAGACGCATATCCGCATTGTCTGCCCGCAGCGAGAGCCTGAACTCAGCCCGCGAGGTAAACATGCGGTAAGGCTCGGTCACACCCCGATTGATAAGGTCGTCGATCATCACGCCGATATAGGATTCGGTACGGCTGAAGCTGTAAGGTTGCAAACCCTGCGCTCGCCGTGCGGCATTCAATCCACCGACAAGACCCTGAGCACCGGCTTCCTCATACCCTGTTGTGCCATTGATCTGGCCGACAAGAAACAGGCCCTTCACCGACTTGGCTTCCAAAGAGGGCTGTAGCTCTCTGGGATCGACGTGATCATATTCGATTGCATAAGCCGGATGCAGGATCGTCACCTTCTCCAGACCGGGAATCGTTTTGATGAAAGCCGCCTGAACATCTTCCGGCAGAGATGTAGAAATCCCGTTCGGATAAACGGTAAAGTCATCCAGGCCTTCAGGCTCGAGAAAGATTTGATGGCCGTCCCGTTCGCCAAAGCGAACGATCTTGTCCTCAATCGACGGGCAATAACGGGGACCTACGCCCTCTATCTGCCCCGAATACATCGCTGAAAGATGGATATTATCCGCAATGATCTTATGCGTCTCAGCCGTCGTTCGTGTAACGCCGCAATCAATCTGAGGATTGGTAATCTTATCGGTCATGAAGGAGAACGGAGTCGGAACATCGTCCGCCTCCTGACGACCGATGGAAGCCCAATCGATCGTTCTTCCATCCAGCCGGGCTGGCGTCCCCGTCTTCAGTCGACCCAGCGCAAACCCATGGCGTCTCAACGTTTCCGAGAGACCCAATGACGGTGCTTCGCCGGTTCGGCCTGCCGGTATCTTCTTCTGTCCGATGTGAATAAGGCCGCGCAAAAAAGTGCCCGTCGCCAAAATCACCGAGCTGCAGCAGATACGACGCCCATCCGAAAGCAGAAGCGCCGTCACCGTACTGTCCTGGCCGAGCTCGATATCGAAGGCATCACCCTCCAGAACCGTCAGATTGGCGTGGTTTTCGATCTCGCGCTGCATTGCCTCGCGATAAAGCCGACGGTCCGCCTGCGTACGAGGGCCACGGACAGCCGGACCTTTTTTGCGATTGAGAAGCCGAAACTGAATACCCGCCGCATCGGCGACGCGGCCCATCAATCCGTCCAGCGCATCGATCTCGCGCACCAGATGGCCCTTGCCCAATCCGCCAATTGCAGGATTACAGGACATGACGCCGATCGTTTCGCGCTTATGCGTCACCAGAGCAACGGATGCTCCGACGCGCGCGGCAGCACTTGCCGCTTCACATCCGGCATGCCCGCCGCCAACGACGACCACATCAAAGGTCATTTCAGCCATCGAAGCCTCTGTGTTTCACGTGAATCATTTGCCGATGCAGAATTTCGAAAAGATGACGTCGAGAAGATCTTCGACATCCACGCGACCGGTAATCCTGCCGAGCTCGTCTCCGGCCGCCCTCAGGGCATCGGCCTTCAACTCAAGTCGCGGTTCATCTACTGCATTTTGAATGAATTTGGAAGCCAGAGCGATATGCTCCCGATGTCTGTCATGACTGACCAGTGAACCTGCATTCCAGGTCTCGCGTGCCAGATCGACGATAGCTTGATGGATTCTGTCCAAACCTTCTCCGGTCACGGAAGAGATACGCACGACATCAGAGCCATCATCCGGATAGAGATCAGCCTTGGTCTCCACCTTCAGATAGGGAACGCTGTAGTCCTCATAAGCATCCGAGCTGGATCCTGCTTCCTTGAGATAAAGCACCATATCCGCGGATCGAGCAGCCGCTTTCGCCCGCTGGATACCCTCTCGCTCGACGATATCATCGGCGTCACGAATACCGGCCGTATCGTATAGTCGAACCAGATAACCTTCCATATCCAGCTCTACAGTCAGAACATCGCGCGTGGTCCCGGCAATATCGGTAACAATTGCCACCTCGCGTTTGGCCATGGCGTTCAACAGGCTGGATTTGCCTGCATTGGGCGCGCCGATAATGGCAACCTTGAAGCCATTGCGAATAATCTCGGCCGACTTGGTGGAAGCGGATGCCGCAGACATTTCCGCCATCAGCGCAGAGAGATCGGCACCAATCAGATCAGCAGCCGAATCCGGCGCGTCTTCTTCATCGGCGAAGTCCAGCTCGGCCTCGATCATCGCCCGCGCATAGGTCAGCCGATCTGCCCATCCGGCATATTGAGCCGATAGCGCCCCCATACCGGTTTGGAGAGCCAGTTTTCGCTGCATCTCGGTTTCTGCTGATACCAGATCGGACAGACCTTCGACCTCCACGAGATCAAGTCGGCCGTGCTCAAAGGCACGGCGCGCAAATTCGCCGGCTTCGGCCTGCCGTAAACCTAGATCCCGTAGCGTTTCCGCGACGGCATTGACCACCGCGCGGCTGCCATGGACCTGTAACTCGGCACAATCCTCACCGGTAAAAGAATGAGGACCCGCAAAATAGAGGACAAGCCCCTGATCAAGCAGCTCACCGTTTCGGTTACGAATCGTTCTCAAGCTCGCCTGCCGCGGCAGCGGCAGTGACCCGATCATGCATTCAAGCGCCATTCGTGTTGAAGGACCGCTTATGCGCATGACTGCGACACCAGCTGGAGGCTGTCCGCTCGAAAGCGCAAAGATCGTTGCCTGTGTCATGCTTTCGTTCCACATCCACAAAAGACAAAGGCGCCCGAATATCGGGCGCCTGAAAGATCGTCAAAGAATCCGGCTAAGGATTACGTATTCATCGAGTCGAAGAAATCAGCGTTGTTCTTCGTCTGCTTCAGCTTGTCGATCAGGAATTCGATCGCATCGGTCGTGCCCATCGGCGCAAGGATACGGCGAAGAACGAATATCTTCTGCAGATCCTGGCGCGGAACCAGCAGATCTTCCTTACGCGTGCCGGACTTGAGAATATCCATTGCCGGGAAGATACGCTTGTCGGCAACCTTGCGGTCGAGCACGATTTCGGAGTTACCCGTACCCTTGAATTCTTCGAAGATGACTTCGTCCATACGGCTGCCGGTATCAATCAGCGCCGTCGCGATAATGGTCAGCGAACCGCCTTCCTCGATGTTACGTGCTGCACCGAAGAACCGCTTCGGACGCTGCAGTGCATTTGCATCGACACCACCGGTCAGAACCTTGCCGGAGGACGGAACCACGGTGTTGTAGGCGCGTCCGAGACGCGTGATCGAATCGAGCAGGATAACCACGTCACGGCCATGTTCCACGAGACGCTTGGCCTTTTCGATGACCATTTCAGCCACCTGCACGTGGCGAACCGCAGGCTCATCGAAGGTCGAAGAAACAACTTCGCCCTTCACCGAGCGCTGCATGTCGGTCACTTCTTCCGGACGTTCGTCGATCAGAAGAACGATCAGGTAGCATTCCGGATGATTGGCCGTGATCGAATGCGCGATATTCTGCAGGAGAACCGTTTTACCGGTACGCGGCGGGGCAACGATGAGACCACGCTGGCCCTTGCCGAGTGGTGCGACGAGATCGATGACGCGGGCGGAATTATCCTTCGACGTCGGGATATCGAGTTCCATCTTGAACCGCTCGTTCGGATAGAGCGGCGTCAGGTTGTCGAAGTGAACCTTGTGACGGATCTTTTCAGGATCGTCGAAATTGATCGTGTTGACCTTCAGAAGTGCGAAATACCGCTCGCCTTCCTTCGGTCCGCGGATCGGGCCTTCGACCGTATCACCGGTCTTCAGCGAAAAGCGGCGGATCTGCGATGGCGAGATATAGATATCGTCCGGACCCGGCAGGTAGTTCGCATTGGCGGAACGCAGGAAGCCGAAACCGTCCTGAAGAACCTCGACCACACCCTCGCCGATGATTTCGACATCCTGGCTGGCAAGAACCTTCAGAATTGCAAACATCAACTCCTGCTTGCGCATGGTGCTGGCGTTTTCGACCTCCAGCGACTCTGCGAAGGTCAGCAAATCAGTCGGAGATTTGCTCTTAAGTTCTTGAAGCTTCATTTCAGCCATGAAGAGGAGACCACTTGAGAAAATATAAGGGAATTGGGCGTGTCGGTGGAATTCGCTTCCGCGGATGAAATCCGGGGACAACGTCGGTTACACGCATGCCACGAGATGGAGGTGTCGCAAAAATAGCGATTCCCTCCCTGCGCCGCAAGAGGCTTATTCAGAAAAAGGCAAGCCCTTTCTCAAAAGGGCTTCACGATGACCAGAATTACGATGGCAATCATCAGAACGGTCGGCACTTCATTCCATATGCGCCAATGCCTTGCAGGTCGTCTGGGCTTGTCTGCGGCAAAATCGCGAACTGCGCGACTAAAAAGCACATGAACCCCGGTGAGGGCTGCGACCATGGCGATTTTGCCGTGAAGCCAGCCGCCCTGAAATCCGTAGACATCCCAGGCTAGGTAAAGTCCCAGCACCCAGCTGACCATCATCGCCGGGTTCATGATGACCTTGAGCAGCCGCCTTTCCATCATCTTGAACGTTTCCGATCGATCGGAACCGATCGGTGCTTCCGTGTGATAGATGAAAAGCCGCGGCAGATAGAGAAGTCCCGCCATCCACGACATCACGGCAATGACGTGAAACGCTTTCACATACAGGATGAAATCGTCCGGTCGCAGAACATAGGTCAGAGCCAGGATGAGCAGAAAAATCCCAAGCGCAATGAAGGCGCGTGTCTTGGCTTTTCCGCCGGCGCCCTCGTTACCGGGTTCCTCAGGCGAAACCATCAGCTCAGCCCTCTGACGCGCTTCACCAGCCTGGCAACATTCTCCGGATCCGCCTCCGGCGTAATCCCGTGTCCGAGGTTGAAGATCAGCGGTCCATTTCCAAGAGCCTGCAGGATCGCATCGATCCCGTCAAAGAGCGATTGACCACCGGCCACGACCCGCATCGGATCGAGATTGCCTTGTACCGGCCCGTCCTTCTGCAGTTCAGCGGCAAAGGACAGTGGCACGCTCCAGTCCAGACCGATCGCGTCAGCTCCGGTTTTCTGCCGGTAGTGGCGCAGGTTCATGCCCGCACCCTTGGCAAAGGCGATGATGCGTGCATTCGGCCGTTTGCTGCGAACGATCTCGATCATCCGCGCAACCGGTTTGATTGCAAAATCCTCAAATTCCTTTTCACCGAGAACACCGGCCCAGGAATCGAAGATCTGCACCGCATCAGCGCCCGCATCGATCTGCGCAATCAGATATTCGGCTGAAATCTCCGCCAGAAACGCCAGCAGATGCTCGAGCGCCTGACGGTTACGATAACCGAAAAGACGGGCAGGGGCCTGATCCGGCGTTCCATGCCCGGCAATCATATAGGTCGCAACCGTCCAGGGAGCCCCACAGAAGCCGAGCAGCGCGGTCTCCGCAGGCAACTCCTGCCTCAGGCGCTTCACCGTCTCCAGCACAGAGGAGAGATGCGCAAGCGTGCCTTCCTCTTTCAGAGAATAGATGCCGGTCTCATCGATCGGATCCATCTGCGGCCCTTCACCGGGCGTGAAGCGAACTTTCCTGTCCAAGGCATCCGGAATGACCAGGATATCGGAGAACAGAATGGCCGCGTCGAAGGAATAACGCCTGATCGGCTGAAGAGTGACCTCGACTGCCAGATCAGGCGTGTAACAGAGATCAAGGAACCCACCCGCCTCCTGGCGCGTTGCACGGTACTCAGGAAGATACCGTCCTGCCTGTCTCATGAGCCAGAGCGGAGGAGGGGTCACTGTCTTCCCCTCCAGCACCTCGACGATCTTCCTTTTCACAGGCACTGGCATCTATCCCCTAATAAAAGAATCCAATTTCAATTGGTTTCTATTTCTTAGAGTCGGTGTGTATCAAGGATTAAAGTCAAACCCCAGATTAACCAGAATTCCTCCGTGATCTGTGGTTCACGAGGAAAGCGACGGCAGGAATTTCCTGAATTCTGTGATAAAATTCAGATTACTCAAGAGATTCAATGATATGAATGAAGTCATAGGAAGTCGCTGCCTGTAGACAACATGTGGATAAGTTTGGCAGAGATGACATTTGTCCACGCAAATCACATCCTCGCGTTCCATCAATCCCAACGATCGCTGATTGTGGAAAACGAGGCGGTTTTCCCAAGCCCCGACCATCCTCTGGATGAGCGGGCTCGCCTGTCCCGAGTTATCAACAAACGGTAGAGAATAACGTGGAGAACCGGAAAAACTTCTTCCACTTGCATCTCGTTTCTGACTCCACCGGCGAGACATTGATCTCTGCCGGCCGGGCCGCAGCGGCCCAGTTCCAGAACAGCTATGCGCTTGAACATGTCTACCCGCTGATCAGAAACAGGAAGCAGCTCGCAGCTGTTCTGGATGCGGTGGATGCGGAACCCGGCATCGTTCTTTATACGATCGTCGACCAGGATCTCGCGTCTCTGATCGATCTTCGATGCCGTGAAATGGGTGTGCCCAGCGTCAATGTGCTGGAGCCTGTTCTTGCAGTCTTCCAGACCTATCTGGGCGCACCCTCGCGCCGCCGTGTCGGTGCACAACATGCCCTGAACGAAGACTATTTCGCCAGGATCGAAGCGCTGAATTTCGCGATGGATCATGACGATGGCCAGATGCCGGAAACCTATGATGAGGCGGATGTCGTTCTGATCGGCATCAGCCGCACCTCCAAGACGCCGACCAGCATCTACCTGGCAAACAGGGGCATCAAGACGGCCAATATTCCGATCGTGCCGGGAGCCGAACTCCCGAGCGCTCTTTATAACGCCAAGCGGCCATTGATTGTCGGCCTGATCGCAACCACCGACCGTATCTCCCAGGTGCGGGAAAATCGCGAACTCGGCAGTTCGCAGGGTCTCGATCGAAATACCTATACGGATCGCGCCAGCATCAACGAAGAGCTCAAATATGCCCGGGCGCTTTGCGCGCGCAACAACTGGCCGATCATCGATGTTTCCCGGCGTTCGATCGAGGAGACTGCTGCGGCAATTCTTGCTCTGCGCCCGAGGCTCAGATAATTCCGAACTGTTTTTCGTTGGAGATGATACCCGAAGTGACCCTCGTCCTTGCCTCTTCAAGTCCCTTCCGTCGCATGCTGTTGGAAAATGCCGGTCTGACCTTCGAGTCCAGGGCAGCAGATATCGATGAAAGGCAAATCGAGGCGTCCGAAGACCATGCAGGTCCTGAAGCCGTGGCCGGCATTCTGGCAAGAGCAAAGGCTGAGGATATATCGCGCCATTTTCCCGGCGCCCTCGTGATCGGCTCCGACCAGACGATGTCGCTCGGCGATCGCGTCTATCACAAGGCAAAGACACGAGCGGAAGCGCGCGAGAACCTGATGTCGCTGTCCGGCAGGACCCATCGGTTGAACAGCGCCATTGCCATCGTGAAAGATGGCAATCTGGTCTGGGAGCATGTTGCTTATGCCGAACTGACAGTCCGCAACCTGACGGAAAGTTTCGTCGATCGATATCTCGACAGGATTGGCGACAAGGCTTTTTCCAGTGTCGGTGGTTATCAGCTGGAGGGAGAGGGCATTCATCTCTTTTCCGCCATCGAGGGTGACTATTTCACCATTCTGGGCCTGCCCATGCTTCCGCTTCTGGAAGAGCTGCGCCGCCTGGGAGCGATCGATGGTTGATAAACGCGAAAACACGGTGCCTGCGGCATTCGTCACCGGCTGGCCGATCAAACACTCTCGCTCGCCGATCATTCATCGGCATTGGCTGAAGCAAAATGGCCTGGCAGGCACTTACGACGCCGTGGCAGTTTCCGAAGATGAGTTTGCATCCTTCATCGCGGGATTGAAGGATGGCAGCCGGGGCTTCTGCGGCGGCAATGTCACCATTCCGCATAAGGAGATCGCGTTCCGCCTCAGCGACCGGCCGGATGATCTGGCGCAGGAACTGGGCGCAGCCAATACGCTCTGGCTGCAGGATGGTGAGCTTCATGCGACCAACACGGATGGCTATGGTTTCGCAGCCAATCTCGATGCCTGTCATGCTGGTTGGGATAAGGTCGATCGGGCCGTCATTCTGGGAGCCGGCGGTGCAAGCCGCGCGGTCATCCAGGCTGTCCGGGATCGCGGCGTCAATGAAATCCACGTCGTCAATCGCACCGTCTCGCGCGCAGAGGAACTCGCCGACCGTTTCGGTCAAAAAATCCATGCCCATGGATTGCCTGCGCTTGCGGAGGTTATGGCCGGTGCGGGATTGTTCGTGAACACGACATCGCTTGGCATGGATGGCCAAGAGTCTGCCATTATCGATTTTTCCAGCATGAAGGCCGGTGCGCTGGTTACGGATATCGTTTACGTGCCGCTCGAAACCCCTATTCTGAAACAGGCTGGCGAACAGGGATATGCGACTGCCGACGGATTGGGCATGCTTCTGCATCAGGCTGTCCCGGGCTTCGAAAAGTGGTTCGGCCATCGTCCCGTCGTTGACGCTGCGCTAAGGCAACTCATCATCCAGGATATTCAGGCAGCGTGATGATTGTTATCGGACTGACCGGATCGATCGGCATGGGCAAGACGACCACTGCCGGCATGTTCAAAGATGAAGGTATCCCGATCAACGATTCCGATGCAGTCGTGCACGATCTCTACAAGACGGACGCGGTTGAACCTGTCGGTAAATCCTTTCCGGGTTCCATCCGTGATGGTGTCGTCGACAGGGCGGAGCTGGCCCGGCAGCTGTCGTTAGACCCCGAGGGCTTCAAGCGGCTGGAAGCGATCGTGCATCCGCTGGTGAGGGAGAGAGAGAGACAATTTCTCGAAACCCAGCAATCGCGGGGAATGGACCTTGTTCTTCTGGATATCCCTTTGCTTTTCGAAACCGGCGCAGAAAAGCGTGTCGATGTGATTGTGGTTGCGACCTGCGATCCACAGATACAGCGGCAGCGCGTTCTTGCCAGGCCGGGCATGACGGAGGAAAAGTTCAGATTGATCCTGGACCGTCAGTTGCCTGATTCGAAAAAGCGCGAAGGCGCAGATTTTCTCGTCGATACAGGCGGCGGCCTGTCCCAGGCAAGACAGCGCGTACAGCAGATCATTGCCCTTTTGCGGTCGGGTACACGGAGCGAAAAAAATGCGTGACATCATCTTCGATACGGAAACGACCGGGCTTGAATCGAAGCAGGACCGCATCATCGAAATCGGCGGCGTCGAGCTGATCAACAATTTCCCGAGTGGAAAGACGCTCCACATCTTCATCAATCCGGGTGATCGCAAAGTGCATCCGGACGCCTTGGCTGTCCACGGCATCACGGACGAGTTCCTCAAGGATAAGCCGAGCTTTGCAGAAGTTGCCCCGAAGATTATCGAGTTTTTCGACGGCGCAAGGTGGATCGCCCATAATGCGAACTTCGATATGGGCTTCATCAATGCCGAGTTCGAACGGATAGGCCTTCCGCCGGTTCCGGGCGATCAGGTTGTCGACACGCTGGCCATGGCGCGCCGCAAGCATCCGATGGGTCCCAACTCACTCGATGCGCTTTGCCGACGCTACGGGATCGACAATACGCATCGTACCAAGCACGGCGCATTGCTCGACTCCGAACTACTGGCCGAAGTCTATATCGAAATGAATGGCGGCCGGCAGGCGGCTCTCGGGCTGGTCGGCTCGGACCAGGTGGCGGAAGTCGTCGAGACGGAAGAGGCCGTGATCATCACCGATCAGGTGCGTCCGCGCGCGCTGGCAAGCCGGTTGACGGCGCAGGATATCGAGACCCATGCGTCGATGATCGCATCCATGAAAGCCAAGGCCATCTGGCAGAAATACCGGCAGGAATAGAGCAATTCCCGCAGAAGTGGGTACCGGTTTTGCGTCTGGAATTGCAGCAAGAACAAAAAAAGCCCGGATTACCCGGGCTTTTTGCTGTCTGAATTGGATCAGCTGTTGAGCGGCTGAACCTTGGCGCGGGCCTGTTCTTCGGCCATGCGCTGCGTGAACATCTGGGCAAAATCGATAGGGTCGATCATCAGCGGCGGGAAACCGCCGTTGCGGGTCACGTCTGCGATGATCTGACGCGCAAACGGGAACAGCAGGCGCGGGCATTCGATGAACAGAACCGGCAGCATGTGTTCCTGCGGGAAACCGGTAATGCGGAAAACGCCGCCGTAAACCAGCTCGGCTGCAAAAACGACCTTGTCGCCTTCCTTGGCTTCAGCGTTCAGCGAGAGAACGACATCGAAATCGGTTTCCGACAGCGGATTGGCGTTGACGTTCACACCGATATTGATGTTCGGGGCGTTGTCACGTGCCTGAAGCGACCGCGGCGCACCCGGGTTCTCGAAGGAAAGATCCTTGGTGTACTGGGCAAGAATGTTGAGCGAAGGGCTCGCCGACTGCGTGTTTTCGTCTGCCATGGGATATCCTCAGGACTGATGTGTTGAGGCCGCATAACATTTAGGCTTTTCGCTTACAACCCGTTGCGGCCCCGGCTTATGGTCACGGATCGCGATCTATGCCCTTTGACCACGGCGAAGATGGGTTTGGGTCGGAGTTTCGGTGAAAATCCTCTTCATCGAGATCGACAACCTTGCCGGCCGTATTCGGCGTTTCTCGCGGGCCTCCGGAGGGACGGCTGAAACCGCTTTTGCCCCGCGGTCCGACCACCACGACGCGTTTGCCGATCATCGACCAGAGGAAGCGTCTCACCAAGGGAATGAAAAGGGCGATACCGACGATGTCGGTGACGAAGCCCGGCAGAAGCAGAAGAATACCGGCAACGACGATCATCGCCCCGTCGATGACGGAACTTGCCGGAACCTGCCCCTGCTGGCTCTCCTGGGAGAGTTTTTTCAGAAGGTGCAAACCCTGCTGCCGCATCAGGAAGGCGCCGAGCAATCCGGTCATGATGACAAGGCCAAGGGTCCACCATAGCCCGAGCGCGCGCCCGACTACGACAAATCCGGCGATTTCGGCCAAAGGCCAGGCAAGCAGTACGCTAAGAGCAATAAATGGGCGCATGATCCGATATGTGTTGTACGAGGTCGTTTCGAGGGCTCACACCTTCGCTATTTGAAGATGACTTAATGCAGACTATATGATGATGTGAATTCAACTTTTAAACGGTAATCGCGGGTTATTATGGGCTCCAACGACTTCATTACACTCTTTTTCCTTGTTGCGGCCGTCCTCATTTTTCTGCAACTGCGCAGTGTGCTCGGTCGACGGACAGGAAATGAGAAGCCACCGGAGACCTATGTCTCGCGGGACGCGCTGAAAACTCCGGCTGCTGCCGATGATGGAAAGGTCGTGACCTTGCCGCGTCGTGAAGCAGGCGAGGAAGATCAGCGCCTGACCGATGTCGATACGGTATCTCAGCCCGGCAGCGAACTGAACGAATCCCTCAAGTCGCTGATCAAGGCCGACGCATCCTTCCAGCCGAAGGAATTCCTGAACGGCGCCAAGATGGCTTACGAGATGATCGTCATGGCATTTGCCGATGGCGACCGGAAGACCCTGAAGGGCCTTCTTTCCAAGGAAGTCTTCGATGGTTTCGACGCTGCCATCCGCGATCGTGAATCACGCGGTGAGGTGGTGAAATCCACCTTTGTCGGCATCGACAAGGCGGCTTTCACCCAGGCCGCGCTCAAGCAGTCGGAAGCCCAGGTCACGGTTCGTATCGTCAGCCAGCTGATCTCCGCCACCTTCGACAAGGAAGGCAAGCTGATCGACGGCGATCAGGAAACCGTTGCCGAAGTCACCGATATCTGGACTTTTGCAAGGGATGTTCGCTCTAAGGATCCGAACTGGAAACTGATAGCGACCGAATCCGAACAATGAGCCTGACATCGCCAGGATACCGCCTATCCCCCGTATCCTTCGGCGACCTGCCGGGTTGGGAAAAGGACGATCCCCGCGCCTTGTTCGAAACAATGGCGCGGTGTCTGTCCCACATCCGTAACGTTAAGCCCTATCGTATGGGCTCTCTCGGCCTCACCGCCGATGATCTCTTGCCCCTTCTGGCTGCAGCCGATGACAGATCGGCAGATATGAGTGCTGCCGAGGCGCGCGTCTTTTTCGAAGACAATTGCAGCCCCTTCCGCATCGAACGTGATGATACGCAGCCGGGTCTGGTCACCGCCTTCTACGAGCCGGAAGTTGATGTCTCGGCGCAGCCGGACGCGACATTCGCACACCCCTTTTATCTCCGTCCTGACGATCTGATCGACCTGGACGAGAACAATCGGCCAGCGGATATGGACTCCGGCTACATGTTCGGCCGAATGACGTCTTCCGGCGTGACCGAATATCCGGATCGCAAGGCGATCGATCAGGGGTTTCTCAAAGGCCGTAACCTGGAAATCGCCTGGGCTCGATCGAAGGTCGACGTCTTTTTTGCCCATATCCAGGGAGCGGCCCGGCTTCGTTATCCCGATGGCAACATTCGCAGGATCACCTATGCGGCAAAGGCCGGCCATCCATTTTCACCGATCGGAAAACTGCTGATCGATCTCGGCGAGATCGATCGCGAACGGATTTCGATGCAGAGCATCAGAAAATGGCTGGCCGAGAATCCGGCTAAGGTTGATGAAATCCTCTGGCATAACCGTTCCTATATTTTCTTCCGTGATGCCGATGTCTCCGATGATGCGCTCGGTCCCGTAGCTGCGGCCAAGGTGCCGCTGATTGCCGGGCGGTCGCTTGCCGTCGATCGGATGATCCACACATTCGGCTACCCGTTCTTCATCCACGCTCCCACGCTACGTCACCTCGATGATGGCCAGCCCTTCGCCCGTCTTATGCTGGCGCTGGACACCGGATCGGCTATTGTCGGTCCAAGCCGCGGCGATATTTTTACCGGTTCCGGATATGAAGCGGGCGAACGCGCCGGAACGGTCAGGAATGAAGCCGATTTCTACATCCTGATCCCCAAGGTGGCGGCAGGCAGGTTTGGAGCATGAGCGGCGGACGTAAACTCAATTCCGAGGAACGGATTCTTTGGGGCAGGGTAGCCAAGTCTACCCGCGCCTTTGCGGAGCGCCGAAACGATATTCTCGCCTTCGAGGCGGAAGAGCTCGCCCGCGCAACAGAAGCCGAAAGATCGGCGCCATCACTGCCCAGAGAAGTTCCGGAAAAATCGGCCGAGCCGATAAATACACCGAAAAAGCCGGCCGGTTACCACTATCCGTTGGAAAAGCCGACGAAAAAGAAGCTCGCCAAGGGCAGGCTGGCGATCGAAGCCCGCCTCGATCTTCACGGCATGTTTCAGGGTGAAGCCCATGACCTGCTGCTCGATTTCATTTACCGCGCTCACGAGCGAGGCCTGCGCCACGTCCTCGTGATTACCGGCAAGGGCAGTTCCATGGGCAGTGAAGGCGCTCTTCGGCGCGCGGTCCCGCTCTGGTTCTCCAAGGCCGAGTTCCGCTTCCTGATCTCCTCTTATGAATGGGCCGCCCGCCATCATGGCGGCGAAGGCGCGCTTTATGTCCGGCTGGCGCGCAGCGAGAGGGTGGAACGGTGACCCCGTTTGGCGAGGCCATGCGTGAACTGCGTCAGCGCAAGGGCGTCACCCAGCGTGCCCTGGCGCAGGCGATCGGCGTCACGCCGGCCTATCTTTCCGCCCTGGAACACGGCCATCGCGGCCGGCCGACCTTTGAGCTTTTGCAAAGGATTGCCGGCTATTTCAACATCATCTGGGATGAGGCGGATGATCTTTTCCGGCTGGCCGATACGTCCGATCCGAGGGTGGTGATCGACACGTCGGGCCTGCCGCCCGAATATACGCTTCTCGCCAACCAGCTGTCGAAACGGATTAGGATTTTGACGCCGGAGATGGTAGAAGAGATCAACAGGCTCCTGAAGAGCCCTCAATAGCCATTTTTCTCGGGAAGAACCACGGCTTTCCTGCCATAATGGTGTGCTCAACCTTTAGAAGCCGCCCGCGATTTCCTATATTGAAAACGGAAAAAGCGGTGATTCGCGCGTCACCGAGAAGAACCAACCTGGAAGAAGCTGAATGACCGATCTACCCGCCAGCGAAAATGGTGCGAGTGCAGAATATGGTGCCGATTCGATCAAGGTGCTGAAGGGCCTGGATGCCGTTCGCAAGCGCCCCGGCATGTATATCGGTGATACGGATGATGGTTCCGGCCTTCACCACATGGTCTACGAAGTCGTCGACAACGCGATCGATGAGGCGCTGGCCGGCCACGCCGATATCGTGACTGTCACGTTGAACGCCGACGGATCGGTATCCGTGACCGATAACGGCCGTGGCATCCCGACGGATATCCATAAGGAAGAAGGCGTGTCCGCAGCCGAGGTCATCATGACCCAGCTCCATGCCGGCGGTAAGTTCGACCAGAATTCCTACAAGGTATCCGGTGGTCTGCACGGCGTCGGCGTCTCCGTCGTCAACGCGCTGTCGGTCTGGCTGAAGCTCAAGATCCGCCGTAACGGCAAGGTCCATGAGATCGCCTTCACCCATGGCGTTGCCGATGCACCGCTCAAGGTTATCGGCGAATACGAAGGTCGTTCGGGCACGGAAGTCACCTTCCTCGCCAGCCCCGAAACCTTCACCATGACCGAGTTCGATTACAACACGCTCGAGCACCGTCTGCGCGAACTGGCCTTTCTGAATTCCGGTGTTAGAATCCGGCTAACCGATCGCCGCAAGCCGGACGTCAGGGAAGAAGAGATGGTCTATGACGGCGGCCTCGAAGCCTTCGTCGGTTATCTCGACCGTTCCAAGAAGCCGCTGGTTGAACGTCCCGTCGCCATCAAGGGCGAAAAGGACGGCATGACGGTGGAAGTGGCGATGTGGTGGAACGACAGCTACCACGAAAATGTCCTCTGCTTCACCAACAACATCCCGCAGCGCGATGGCGGCACCCATATGGCCGGCTTCCGCGGCGCGCTGACCCGCCAGATCACCTCCTATGCCGATACGTCCGGCATCATGAAAAAGGAAAAGGTCTCGCTCACCGGCGATGACTGCCGTGAAGGCCTGACGGCGGTTCTGTCGGTCAAGGTGCCGGATCCGAAATTCTCGTCGCAGACGAAGGACAAGCTGGTTTCCTCCGAAGTTCGCCCGGTCGTCGAAAACCTCGTCAACGAGGCGCTCAGCAACTGGCTGGAAGAACATCCTGTTGAAGCCAAGGTCCTGGTCGGCAAGGTCGTCGAAGCGGCGATCGCCCGCGAAGCCGCCCGCAAGGCACGTGAACTGACCCGTCGTAAGGGCGTGCTCGATATCGCCTCGCTGCCGGGCAAGCTGGCGGATTGCTCCGAGCGTGACCCGTCCAAATCCGAAGTCTTCCTCGTCGAGGGTGATAGTGCAGGTGGTTCCGCCAAGCAGGGCCGTTCGCGTGAAAACCAGGCGATCCTTCCTCTGCGCGGCAAGATCCTGAACGTCGAACGCGCTCGCTTCGACAAGATGCTGTCCAGCCAGGAAATCGGCACGCTGATTACCGCGCTCGGCACCTCGATCGGCAAGGACGAGTTCAACGCGGACAAACTGCGTTACCACAAGATCATCATCATGACGGACGCTGACGTCGACGGCGCGCATATTCGCACGCTGCTTCTGACCTTCTTCTTCCGCCAGATGCCGGAACTGATCGAGCGTGGCCATATCTATATCGCCCAGCCGCCGCTCTATAAGGTCGCCCGTGGCAAGTCGGTTCAGTACCTGAAGAACGAAGCCGCTCTTGAAGAATACCTGATCACCATGGGTCTTGAAGAGGCAACGCTGACGCTGGGCTCCGGTGAGGTACGTGCCGGACAGGACATGCGCGAAGTCATCCACGATGCGCAGCGTGTTCGTTCGCTGATCGATGGACTGCATTCCCGTTATAACCGCGCGATCATCGAACAGGCTGCCATCGCCGGCGCTCTCAATCCGGAACTGACGGATAACCGCGAACGTGCCCAGCAGACCGCTGACGAGGTTGCCAAGCGTCTCGACATGATTGCCGAAGAAACCGAGCGCGGTTGGAGCGGACATGTGACGAACGAGGGTGGTCTTCGTTTCGAGCGGATGGTGCGCGGTGTCCGCGAAGTGGCTTCCATCGATAACGCGCTCATCGGTTCTGCCGATGCCCGTTATATCGACCAGTTGTCGAGCCGTCTGCAGGATATCTACCGGACGCCTCCGGTCCTTGCTCGCAAGGATGGCCAGCTGGAAATCTCTGGCCCGCGCGCGCTTCTGGATGCGATCTTCGCCGCCGGACGCAAGGGCCTGTCCATGCAGCGCTATAAGGGTCTTGGTGAAATGAACGCCGAGCAGCTGTGGGAAACCACGCTCGACCCGAATGTTCGTTCGCTGCTGCAGGTCAAGGTGAACGATGCGACGGATGCCGACGGCCTCTTCTCCCGCCTGATGGGTGACGAAGTCGAGCCGCGCCGCGAGTTCATCCAGGATAACGCTTTGAGCGTCGCCAACCTCGACATCTGAGGTCAGGCCGTCATCTTGAATTTAAAACGGGGCCTTTTCGGCCCCGTTTTCACATCCGGCTAGGGATTGACGTTAAACCACTTCCCGGTGGTTCAATTTCTCAGGGATCGCCACTGAATTTCCCTTCGAAGGCAATCTCCGAAACCGGCTTGCGGCCGCTTGGAACCTCCCGCTCCCGCAGATCCTCCGGCAGCGTTTCCTTCGCTGCCATCCGGCCGATTGCGGCAGCTGCTTCCACCCGGAAACCTTCGGGAAGTTCAAGCACTTCGAACGCCTTTTCCTTGTCGAAACCCTCCATCCCATGTGAATGGTAACCGAGCTTCATCGCCTGGCAGATCACGGAGAACCACGCGGCGCCCGTATCGTATGAATGGGTATATGCCAACTTCCGTTCTCCGTCGGAAGACACCCGGTAACTCTTGGAAACGACGATGATCAAGGCTGCCGCATTCTTGGCCCAGCGCTGGTTGCCGGGAACGAGAAGATCAAGAATCGTCTCGAAAGCGGGCGTACCGCGCAGGCCATAGATGAACCGCCAGGGCTGGTTGTTGCCGGAAGACGGCGCCCAATGCGCGGCATCGAGAATGGTCAGCATCGTGTCGCGATCCATCGTCTCGTCTGTGAATGCGCGCGGCGACCAGCGGTCGAGGAAATAGGCGTCGATCGGAAATTCGGATATGCGGGAATTGCTGCTGGTCACCGGGAGCCTCCTTTTATTTGCTGTCGGGAACATAAGCTTCGCTGAGCCATTGGCAATTGCATGAGCCGCCTGCGCAGGTGACAAGCCGGTGCGCATCGGTCATAGATGGGGAAAGGGCAGGGGGATGCCCGAAGGGGCATGAGGAGTTTTGAGGGGAGGAGTGCACGGCCATGAAAGGCAGCGCGATCATGTTTTATCAGCTGTATGAGTTGAATCACGCGGCGCTTGCGCCTTTCCGCGCCGGTGCCGAAGCGCTTCGCTATGTGTCGAGCAACCCGCTCAACCCTCTTTCCCAGACCGTACTTGGCAGAACTCTCACTGCCAGTCTCGAAGTTTTCGAACGCGCGACCCGGCGTTACGCCAAGCCCGCTTTCGGGCTCGACGAGACCATCGTCAATGGCGAAACAGTCGCGGTGACGGAAGAGATCGTCTGGTCGAAACCCTTCTGCAACCTTCTCCATTTCAAGCGAAATCTTCCCGCCGCACATGGCCCCGATCGGAAGATTCTCCTTGTCGCCCCCATGTCCGGGCATTACGCGACATTGCTGCGTGGAACGGTGGAAGCGCTTCTGCCCCACGCCGATATCTACATCACCGATTGGGTCGACGCCCGCACCGTGCCGGTAACAGACGGCAATTTCGACCTCGATGATTACATCGATTATATCATTGAAATGCTGCACCAACTCGGTCCCGGCGCACATGTCGCGGGTGTCTGTCAGCCTTCCGTCCCGGTGCTTGCCGCCATCGCCATCATGGAGACGAGAGGGGATCCGATGCTGCCCGCCTCGATGATCCTCATGGGCGGCCCGATCGACACACGGATCAACCCGACAGCGGTCAACAAGCTCGCCAACGAGCACCCGCTTGAGTGGTTCAAGGACAACGTCATCATGACGGTGCCTTTTCCGCAACCCGGCTTCATGCGTCCGGTCTATCCCGGTTTCCTCCAGCTTTCGGGTTTCATGTCGATGAACCTCGATCGTCACGTCATGGCACACCGGGAGTTTTTCGATCATCTCGTCAAGAATGACGGCGAGTCGGCGGAAAGACACCGCGACTTCTATGACGAATATCTCGCCGTGATGGACCTGACGGAGGAGTTCTATCTCCAGACTGTAGACAACGTTTTCATCCGCCATTCTCTGCCCAAGGGCGAGATGATGCATCGCGATGTGCCGGTCGATACCAAGGCCATCCGTAACGTTGCCCTGATGACGGTCGAGGGCGAAAACGACGATATCTCCGGCGTCGGACAGACCAATGCCGCCCACACGATCTGCCCCAACATCCCGGACGCGATGCGCCTTCATTACATGCAGCCGGATGTCGGGCATTATGGCGTTTTCAACGGATCCCGCTTCCGTAAGGAAATTGTCCCGCGGATCGTCGAGTTCACCAGACTGAACGCCAGGGATCATCAACCGGATACTGCCGCGCCCAAGCCAAAACGCAGCCGCAAGAGCGGACCCAAACTCAGCTAGATCGAATTCTGGGCGCGATTTCCGTGGTTTAGCGAAATTAATCTTCGATCTTCTTGAAGCGCGATCCGGGGCTCACCAAATCGATTCCCGTCGGGCTGGCATACGGCCACCCGCTCTAACCCTAAGAGTGTGACCTATGAACCAGTCTGCATTGATACGTCCGGAGTGGACGCCGGCCACCATTGCTCTCATGGTGCTCGGTTTCATAGTTTTCTGGCCGCTTGGCCTTGCTATGCTCGCCTATATCATTTTCGGGGATCGGCTTCGCGGCTTCAAGCGCGACGCCAACGATCGCGCTGATAAGTGGTTTGCCGGCTGCCGCAAGGCGAGCCGTCGTTACAATACGCATTTCTCGACCGGCAATGTCGCCTTCGACGACTGGCGCAAGGCCGAACTCGACCGTCTGGATGAAGAACGCCGCAAGCTTGACGAGATGCGGGAAGACTTCGATGCCTATGCCCGCGAACTTCGCCGCGCCAAGGACCAGGAAGAGTTCGATCGTTTCATGCGCGAACGCAAGAACCGCCCTGCCGGTGATCAGCCGGTTGTCGATGTCTGACATCGCGGCGGGCTGTGCCTGATTGAAGGCCGGTGCCTGATTGGCGCCGGCTTTTTTGATGGGAAAAATCCTGATGAATCGGGTAAGTAGAGATCATGTTCGCGCTCCTCAAGAAGCCAGTTCGCCGTTCCCCCAAGCCGCTTCAGACGGTCAAACGCACCTTGGCTGTGGGCGATCGGGCAATGCCCCTGACCATCAAGGAAAACAGCCGCGCCACCCGCATCACCCTCAGGATCGAGCCGGGCGGCAGGGCGCTCAACCTCACCATCCCGGTCGGGCTGAAACACTATGAGGTGGACGATTTTCTTCTTCGCCACGAAGGCTGGCTGAGAACCAAGCTTGCCAAGTTTTCACTCGACAATCCGATCCGGCCGGGTGGAAGCCTTTCCATTCGCGGCGTCGAGCATCGTATCGAACATACCGGATCCCTGCGTGGGGTAACCGAAGCCGTTATCATCGATGGCGAACCGGTCCTGAAGGTCAGCGGTCTGGAAGATCATATGGGCCGCAGGATTTCGACCTTCCTCAAGAAGGAAGCGCGGCACGATCTCGAAGCGCTCGCCCGGCGCCATGCGGCATCCATCCGCAAGCCAATCGCATCGGTGTCGATGAAGGATACCCGCAGCCGCTGGGGCTCATGCTCCTGGGACGGTAATCTCAGCTTCTCCTGGCGCATCGTCATGGCGCCGCCGCTGGTCATCGATTATCTCGCCGCCCACGAGGTCGCGCATCTGAGCGAGATGAACCACGGCCCGAAATTCTGGGCGCTCTGCAAGGATCTATGCCCGAGAATGGAAGAAGCACGCCGCTGGTTGAAGCTGCACGGCTCGCAGCTTCACGCGATCGATTTCAGCTGAACCACAGCAGTCCGAAAATCCGGGATGGTCTGATAAGGCCCTTGGGGCCTAGCGCCAGTTGCCGGTCCGCATCGTCCAGTTTTCCTGGCTCAGACCGGATACCGGCTCCGCCATTGCCATGCCTGCACCGGGACGTTTCTGCACATTCGGCCGTGCTGCCGGAACCGGAACCTTCGCGTCGCTGCCAAGGCTTGCCTGCTGCATGCGGGCCGGAGTGTATGAAGCATTCTGCGGCACGGCATATGCGGTGTCGAATGCCTCTTCCATGCTGGAACGTGCAATAGCCGCCGTGATCACCGGCGCAAGCGGCGGATTGGTGCTGGCCGCAGCCGGTTGTTCGGAAACGCTATGCGCAGTCTTTTGCGTCTGGGCGGCAGCGGTTGCAGCTGCGGCTGGCGTCGATGCCATGGCTACCTGAGTATTTGCAGCTGCCGCAGCGCTCGCAGCCTCGGCGATGACCGATGACGACAGCGCCGGGTTCTGCTCCGGATCATCGGATGCATAGGCAAGGATGTAGCTGTTGGCGGGCTTTGGAGCCGCCGTCTGCAGATTGCCGTCCTCGTCGCGCTTTTCGTAGAAGACATTTCCACCGGCAGCGGCGACATAATGCATGTTGTTGTAAGGGAACGAGTATCCCTGCGTGTGGAAGAACATTGCGTTCTTCACGTCAGGATGACGTGCGCCCTTCAGAACGGCGTCCGCTGCATTGTTGAGATCAGGCGCGGTATCCTCATCCATCTTGCGGGTCATGACGCCGGGAGCGAACTGGTTCTTCTGCGCAACCACGCCGCAGATCGTCTCGGGGTATATGCCCGAAGTCAGCCGGTTCATGATCACGCTGCCGACGGCGATAAAGCCTTTTTCGCTCGTCCGCTTGGATTCGAAATACATCGCGCGCTTCAGGCACTCGCGATCTTTGTTCGTGTAGCTGTAGACTTCCTTTTTGGGGCCGTTTTGCACGGCCGCCAACTTGGTCGTCTTGTCCTTGGCGTCCACCGACGAGACCCCCTGTGTACTGTTGCATGCCGTGAGCATGCCGCCAGCAGCCAGACATAAAGCCGCCCGCCAGGCAGCTGTCGTAATCCTCGTCATGGTACCCCGCCAAAAAATTTCAAAAATCATCTGGTTGAGGAATAACCTACCTCAATTCGCTTCCTTTATCAATTATCTTTCATGACAGCCCAAGGCACGGAAATTCCATTCCTTTTACCGTTTTGATGTCACCAAATGTTCATAAGTGAAAACTGATATATCACGCTTTCATGAAGCGTGAGCAGGTCACGATTCGTGTCTGTGAAACTGCCATTCGAGCTTGATTTGTTGAAGCCCTATCCTTCTGACCATGCAAAAGATTCTCGACTCCGCGGGCATTTCGTGTCACTCCGCCGTCATGAAAATCGACGTCAAGATTTGTGGGTTGTCGACGGCGGATGCCGTGGATCGTGCTGTTGAGCGCGGGGCTACCCATATCGGCTTCATCTTCTTTGAAAAAAGCCCGCGCCACATCGCGCCCGAGATCGCCGGAGAGCTGGCGGACAGGGTTCGCGGCCGCGTCAGGATCGTCGCCGTCACCGTGGATGCTGATGACGAGGAGCTCGACGATATCGTCTCCCTGTTGCGCCCGGACATTCTCCAGCTTCACGGACACGAGAGCCCGGAACGTATTCTTCATATCAAGGCGCTTTACGGCCTGCCGGTGATGAAGGTGTTTTCGATCAGGGATGAGGCCGATCTCGATCGTGTCGATCCCTTTATCGGCGTCGCAGACCGCTTCCTCTTCGATGCAAAGGCGCCGAAGGGCTCGGATCTGCCGGGCGGCAACGGCGTTTCCTTCGACTGGAACCTGATGGCCTCGCTTGACGAAGGCGTGGATTACATGCTTTCCGGAGGGCTGAACAAGGATAATGTCGCGTCTGCGATCGCCTCCACGCGCGCAACGGGTATCGATGTGTCGTCCGGAGTGGAAAGCGCACCGGGCGTAAAAGATCTTGCAATGATTGATGCGTTTTTTGAGGCTGTCGCTGAAGCGAAGGCCATGAAGCGCTGAAGGAGCAGAGAGTGAACGAGACGCCAAAACCAAATTCCTTCCGCTCCGGCCCCGATGAGGACGGCCGTTTCGGCATTTTCGGCGGCCGCTTTGTCGCTGAAACCCTGATGCCGCTGATCCTGGATCTGCAGGGTGAATGGGAAAAGGCGAAAAACGACCCGGCCTTCCAGAAGGAACTGGCCGATCTCGGCACCCATTACATCGGCCGCCCGAGCCCGCTCTATTACGCCGAGCGCCTGACCGAACATCTCGGCGGCGCAAAAATCTATTTCAAGCGTGAAGAGCTGAACCATACCGGCTCGCACAAGATCAACAATTGCATCGGCCAGATCCTGCTTGCCAAGCGCATGGGCAAGACCCGCATCATCGCCGAAACCGGCGCCGGCCAGCACGGTGTGGCCTCTGCCACGGTGGCTGCCCGCTTCGGCCTTCCTTGCGTCGTCTACATGGGCGCGACCGATGTCGAGCGTCAGGCGCCCAACGTTTTCCGCATGAAGCTCCTCGGTGCCGAGGTCAAGGCCGTCACGGCAGGCTCCGGCACGCTGAAGGACGCCATGAACGAGGCGCTGCGTGACTGGGTCACCAATGTCGAAGACACCTATTACCTGATCGGCACCGCGGCCGGCCCGCATCCCTATCCGGAAATGGTCCGTGACTTCCAGGCCGTCATTGGCCAGGAAGCCCGTGAGCAGATTTTGGAAGCCGAAGGCAGGCTGCCGGATGTCGTCATCGCTGCCGTCGGCGGTGGTTCGAATGCGATCGGCATCTTCCATCCCTTCCTCGATGACGAAGGCGTCCAGATCGTCGGCGTCGAAGCCGGCGGCCACGGCCTCGACGGCAACGAGCACTGCGCTTCGATCACCGCTGGTTCGCCCGGCGTGCTGCATGGCAACCGCACCTATCTCTTGCAGGATCAGGACGGCCAGATCCTCGAAGGCCATTCGATTTCCGCCGGCCTCGATTATCCGGGCATCGGTCCCGAGCATAGCTGGCTGAACGATATCGGCCGCGCCGAATATGTGCCGATCATGGATGACGAGGCGCTCGAAGCCTTCCAGCTCCTGACGAAGCTCGAAGGCATCATTCCGGCACTGGAGCCCAGCCACGCCATCGCTGAAGTGATCAAGCGCGCGCCAAAAATGGGCAAGGACCAGATCATCCTGATGAACCTGTCCGGCCGCGGCGACAAGGACATCTTCACCGTCGGCAAAATCCTCGGAATGGGGCTGTAATCATGACTTCCAGAATGGACGCACGCTTCGCCAAGCTGAAGGCTGAAGGCCGCCCCGCTCTCGTCACCTATTTCATGGGCGGCGATCCGGATTACCAGACCTCGCTCGGCATCATGAAGGCGCTGCCGGAAGCCGGTGCCGACGTGATCGAGCTGGGCATGCCCTTTTCCGATCCGATGGCGGATGGCCCGACCATCCAGCTCGCCGGCCAGCGCGCGCTGAAAGGCGGCCAGACGCTCGCCAAGACGCTGGATCTCGCCCGCGATTTCCGCAAGAGCGACAGCGACACCCCGATCGTCATGATGGGTTATTACAACCCGATCTATATCTATGGCGTCGAAAAGTTCCTCGATGATGCGATCGAAGCCGGCATCGACGGTTTGATCATCGTCGACCTGCCGCCGGAAATGGATGACGAGCTCTGCATCCCGGCGCTCGCCAAGGGCATCAACTTCATCCGCCTGACGACGCCGACGACCGACGAAAAGCGTCTTCCGACCGTGCTCAACAACACGTCCGGCTTTGTCTATTACGTCTCGATGAACGGCATTACCGGTTCGGCCCTGCCGGATCCGTCGCTGATCTCCGGCGCGGTCGCCCGTATCAAGGGTCACACCGATCTGCCGGTCTGCGTCGGTTTCGGCGTCAAGACGGCTGACCATGCCAAGGCGATCGGTGCCGCAGCCGATGGCGTTGTCGTCGGCACGGCGATCGTTGCTCAGGTTGCCGGCAGCCTCACCAGGGATGGCGCCGCCACCCCCGACACGGTTTCTGCCGTTTCCACCTTCGTTCGCGGCTTGGCGACCGGCGTGCGTTCCGCCCGCCTTGTTGCCGCCGAATAACTGGCCCAAATAAGGCCCGACACTGTTTTATCGGAGTACCCCAAGTGAACTGGATCACCAATTACGTTCGACCGCGCATCAATTCCATGCTGGGTCGTCGCGAAGTTCCGGAAAACCTCTGGATCAAGTGCCCTGAAACCGGCGAAATGGTCTTCCACAAGGACCTGGAAGAGAACAAGTGGGTTATCCCTGCATCCGGCTTCCATATGAAGATGCCGGCCAAGGCACGACTGAAGGACCTTTTCGATGGTGGCGAGTTTGAAGCTCTGCCGCAGCCGAAGGTCGCTCAGGATCCGCTGAAGTTCCGTGACAGCAAGAAATACGCTGACCGCCTCAAGGACAGCCGCCTTAAGACCGAGCAGGAAGATACGATCCTGTCGGGCCTCGGCATGGTTCAGGGCGTCAAGCTCGTGGCCGTCGTGCACGAGTTCAACTTCATCGGCGGTTCGCTCGGCATGGCCGCCGGCGAAGCGATCGTGAAAGCGGCCGAGCGCGCGCTCACCGAAAAATGCGCTCTGATCATCTTCCCGGCTTCGGGCGGCGCCCGTATGCAGGAAGGTATCCTGTCGCTGATGCAGCTGCCGCGCACCACGGTTGCCGTCGACATGCTGAAGGAAGCCGGCCTGCCTTACATCTGCGTCCTCACCAACCCGACCACGGGCGGCGTGACGGCATCCTATGCCATGCTGGGCGATGTCCACATTGCCGAGCCTGGTGCCGAAATCGGCTTTGCCGGCAAGCGCGTCATCGAACAGACCCTGCGCGAAAAGCTGCCTGAAGGTTTCCAGACCTCGGAATACCTGCTGGAGCACGGCATGGTCGATATGGTGGTCAAGCGTCACGATATCCCGTCGACGCTCGCCAGCATCCTGCGCATGCTGATGAAGCAGCCGGTCCAGGAAGCCCTTCCGGCGCCGGTGGCTGAAAGCGCCTGATCCGGATACGAAAAAGCAGAGCTTCGGCCAGAGTTTCGGGATGACGATCATGAACCAGCCCGTCGTGAGCGCGGCCGAGCAGGAAATCGAGAAATTGATGACCCTTCACCCGAAGGGCTTCGATCTCTCGCTGGGACGCATCACCCGTCTCCTCGAAGCTCTCGGCAATCCGCATCTGAAACTGCCGCCGGTCATTCATGTGGCCGGCACCAACGGCAAGGGATCCTGCACGGCCTTCTGTCGCGCCCTGCTCGAAGCTGGTGGCCAGGCGGTGCATGTCCACACATCACCGCATCTGGTGCATTGGCACGAGCGTTTCCGTATCGGTGTGAAGGGTGGCCGCGGGCAGCTGGTTGACGATGCGCTTCTGGCCGATGCCTTGCGCCGGGTTGCGGCAGCCAATGACGGCCAGACGATCACCGTATTCGAGATCCTCACGGCAGCCACCTTCCTCCTCTTTTCGGAACAACCGGCGGACGCGGTTATACTGGAAGTCGGTTTGGGCGGCCGGTTTGATGCCACCAATGTCATTGCCGATCCCGCCGTTTCCGTCATCATGCCGATCGCGCTTGATCATCAGGCCTATCTTGGCGACAAGGTCGAGCTGATCGCGGCCGAAAAGGCAGGCATCATGAAACGCCGACGCCCGGTCGTTGTCGGGCAGCAGGAGTTCGAGGCAGCCCGCGACGTGTTGATCTCGACCGCCGATCGCCTCGGCTCTCCGCTTACCGTTTATGGTCAGGATTTTTCCGCCCATGAAGAATTCGGCCGGCTGATCTATCAGGATGAAGACGGCCTGCATGATCTGCCCTTGCCGCGGCTCCCGGGTCGCCATCAGCTCGCCAATGCCGCAGCTGCAATCCGGGCCGTCAAGGCAGCAGGTTTTGCCGTCACCGATCAGATGATGGAAAAGGCGATGACCTCGGTCGAATGGCCGGCGCGCCTGCAGAGGCTCACCGAAGGCAAGCTCCTGGACGTCGCCCCCAAGGGTTCGGAAATCTGGCTGGATGGCGGCCATAATCCCGCCGGCGGTGAAGTCATCGCCGAAGCCATGGCGGCCTTCGAGGAACGCAATCCGCGGCCGCTTTATCTGATCACGGGCATGATCAACACCAAGGATCCGGTCGGTTATTTCCACGCCTTCGCCGATCTGGCGGAGCACGTGTTCACCGTGCGCATCCGCGATAGCGAAGCCGGTCTCGATCCGGTTGTTCTCGCCCATTCCGCCTTCGATGCCGGTCTGGTCGCGGAACCATCCGCCTCGGTCACCGAAGCCTTGAAGGAAATCACCCTTCGCCAGATCCCCGATCGCGCCCCACCCCGCATCCTCATCGGCGGCTCCCTCTATTTCGCCGGCAACGTCCTGGCCGATAACGGTACACCCCCGACCTGATTAGGCTGACTACAGATGGCCCCTCACCCAGAGTGCAGCTTGCTGCACTCCATCTCTCCCCGTAAACGGGGCGAGGGGACTTGCCACGCTCAACGTTGGCGAGGGATGAAAACCGTGCGACTTGCGTCCTTCTCCCCGCGAGCGGGGAGAAGATGCCGGCAGGCGGATGAGGGGCAAACCGCGCCCGCAAATGGCTGCAACCCGGGGACGTTTCAGCATCCCCCACAAGCAATCTCAACCACTTACATCTTTTTTCATCCCCGCCCTCAAAAC
>UBXM01000022.1 GCA_900469445.1 Hyphomicrobiales bacterium | reverse complement strand
TGAGAGCGGCGGTGCAAAAACCTGCCAGGGTAGCGGCGGAATAATCCGGCCGCGGGCGGAGTAAAATCCGACCACCTATTTCCTTTCTGCAATGAAGGCAGGAGGGACAGGGGATATACACCGTGGAACTTTATCTGAAGGTGCGGCTGGCTGTTTCGGAAGGGATGAGCCGGCGTCAGGCAGCAAAGCATTTCAACATATCGCGCGACAGCGTTGCCAAGATGGTGTCGTATTCGACCCCACCCGGCTATCAGCGGCGATCACCGATCCGGCGACCGAAGCTGGATGCGTTTGTTTCGACGATCGAGTATTGGCTGGAGGAAGACCTCAAGGTGCCGCGCAAGCAGCGGCATACGGCCAAGCGTGTGTTCGACCGCCTGCGCGACGAATGCGGGTTCACCGGCGGTTATACGATCATCAAGGATTACATGCGCGAGCGGGATCAGCGCCGGCAGGAAGTGTTCGTGCCGCTGTCGCATCCGCCCGGCCATGCGCAGGCCGACTTCGGTGAGGCGATGGTGATGATCGGCGGCGTCGAGCAGAAGGCGCGTTTCTTCGTGCTCGATCTTCCGCACAGCGACGGCTGCTATGTGCGGGCCTATCCGGCTGCAGTGGCTGAGGCCTGGGTCGACGGCCACATCCATGCGTTCTCATTCTTCGGGGCCGTACCGCAGTCGATCGTCTATGACAACGACCGGTGCCTTGTGGCCAAGATCCTGTCCGATGGCACGCGCAAGCGAGCGGCGCTGTTCAGCGGTTTCCTGTCCCATTACCTGATCCGGGATCGCTATGGCCGTCCGGGAAAGGGCAACGATAAAGGGAATGTCGAGGGTCTCGTGGGCTATGCCCGTCGCAACTTCATGGTACCGATCCCACAGTTCCCGACATGGGATGCGTTCAATGCTTTTCTGGAAGAGCAGTGCCGCAAACGCCAGCGCGACAAGCTGCGGGGCGAGAGCGAGACGATTGGCGAACGGCTACAGCGCGATCTTGCGGCCATGCGTCCCTTGCCGGCGTCGCCGTTTGATGCCTGCGACCAGGCCAGCGCTGTTGTGACAGCCCAGTCGCTGGTGCGCTACAAAACGAACGACTATTCCGTACCGGTCGCCTACGGCCATCAGGACGTCTGGGTCCGGGGCTATGTCGATCAAGTGGTGATCGGCTGCCGCGGCGAGATCATCGCGCGTCATCCGCGATGCTGGGAACGGGAAGACGTCGTCTTCGATCCCGTCCATTACCTGCCGCTGATCGAGCGGAAGATCAATTCTCTGGATCAGGCGGCTCCATTGCAGGGCTGGGATCTGCCAGACGAGTTCGCGACGCTGCGCCGGCTGATGGAAGGCCGCATGGCCAAGCATGGGCGGCGAGAATACGTGCAGGTTCTGCGCCTGCTGGAAAGCTTCGACCTTGCCGACCTGCATGCGGCGGTGAAGCAGGCCATTCAGCTCGGCGCGATCGGCTTCGACGCCGTCAAGCATCTGATCCTGTGCCGGGTCGAGCGCCGGCCGCCGCGGTTGGACCTGGCGATCTATCCCTACCTACCACGGGCGACGGTCGAGAAGACCTCGGCGAAGGCGTACATGCGCCTCCTGTCGTCTGACGCGGGAGAAGCGGCATGAGCACCGAAGCACCAGAGATCCTGCTTGCCCACTATCTCAAGACCCTGAAGCTGCCGACCTTCCAGCGCGAGCACCAAAAGCTGGCCCGGCTATGCGCCACCGAAGGCGTCGATCATGTCGGCTACCTGTTCCGGCTTGCCGAACGGGAGATGATCGAACGGGACCGCCGCAAGGTCGAACGTCGGATCAAGGCGGCCAAATTCCCGGTCGTCAAAAGCCTCGACAGCTTCGACTTCACAGCCATCCCCAAGCTCAACAAGATGCAGGTGCTGGAGTTGGCCCGATGCGAGTGGATCGAGCGACGCGAGAACGTCATTGCTCTCGGTCCCAGCGGAACGGGCAAGACGCATGTAGCGCTCGGCCTCGGACTGGCCGCCTGCCAGAAGGGTCTGTCCGTCGGCTTCACCACGGCGGCTGCCCTGGTCAGCGAGATGATGGAGGCGCGTGACGAGCGGCGTCTACTTCGGTTCCAGAAGCAGATGGCAGCCTACAAGCTCCTGATCATTGACGAACTGGGCTTTGTGCCGCTGTCAAAGACCGGCGCGGAATTGCTGTTCGAACTGATCTCGCAACGCTACGAGCGGGGTGCCACCCTGATCACCAGTAATCTGCCTTTCGACGAATGGACGGAAACTCTGGGATCCGAGCGCCTGACCGGCGCTTTGCTCGATCGTATCACCCACCACGTCAGTATCCTCGAGATGAACGGCGACAGCTATCGTCTCGCTCAAAGCCGCGCCCGCAAGGCTGGCTGAAACCCCTCTCCAGAAAGCGCCGCGCGCACATGAGACCCCCGCTCGGGCTACGCCCTCCCGGGGGTCTCATGTGCGCGCCACAGTGGCCGACTTTTGCTCCGCCCCGTGGCCTGTTTTTACTCCGCCGTTGACA
>UBXM01000067.1 GCA_900469445.1 Hyphomicrobiales bacterium | reverse complement strand
TTCTTCGATGAGGCAATACGGCGTCTCATCCTGATTGCCGCGCTATATCGGCGGGCGGGGGCCGCCCTCAGGCTCTGGAAGGAAGTTGCTTCACACGTTCCGTGTTGTTGGATCGGGCGACACCCAAGGTCTCGCACAACGCCGTCACCGCGAACTGTCCTTCGGCAGCGAGAGCGAGCGCAACAGGTGTTTTTTTGACCCTGATGCTATCTCAAGCGCTTCCTTGAGGATTTCGCCTTCCATCGTCTTTTTGCCGAGGAGGCGCTGAAGCTCTTTCACCTGGTTCTGAAGTGCCCTGTATTCGGATGCCGGGACGACCTCTCCCTGCGATGCCGTCGCTGTCAGTGCACCCTGCGCGGCTAGTTTGCGCCAGGCGAACAACTGGTTTGGCTGAATGCCATGCCGTCGCGCAACGATGCTGACTGTGACGTCAGGCTCGTAGGTCTCCTGGACTATCGCAAGAAGATAGAAGTGTTGTCCGGCCCTGAGCGCCGCCGTCGCTGGTCGACAGCGGAGTAGGCATACGACTGGTCATAATGGGCACATTACTCCTAACACTTAACAAGTGGGAGATCGTGTCCGGGGATTTAGGGGGCCACTACACTTCGCCGCAGGCATACTTCCCAATGAATGTCAGTCGAGCTTCTACGATCGTGCATTATTGCTCCATACGATCTTCCGTCGCTATGGAGGAGGTTAGCGAATGATCAAATTTTTGGACGTGACCAAGGCGCTCGGCCGGCGCAAGTGCTCACAAACTTGGTCCGGGGAAGGAGCATAATGAACAATTCTCAGTTTGGCTGGCTCCGCCGAGGGTGTAGCTCCCCGCCCTGGCATCGGTCAGTGCTTATGTGCCCTGATTTTGTGCAAAGAATACGGCCCGATATTGCGGAGCAGAAGTATCTCTCCATCGCTCATCGCATTCAGTTGCGAGATGCGCTGCAGCCCGTTCTTTTTCAGTATTTGGATTAGGCGAAATGGAAGGTTGCTGTGATCGATGAAATCGAAATAATCATCCTCTGACAGCCACACGTAATTACTTTCACAGGATGTATTGGAATAAACCGAGCAACCGAAGATCCTCGGCTTCGGCTGCTCGGTCGCGGAGGGTGATAACCTGGGGCCTCCTCAAGGGCGAAACGACGCATTCAACGGCGGTTTGGCAGGAAAGTTAGGCACGTGACCGGTTTTTGTGCGGACTTGATTACCAATAACTCTGACATATGATGCTGGAGAGCCGTTTTCGTTTTCAAGTCAACCGCCGTGCTTCTGCAGGCGGGAGCAACGCTCTCAGCCGTCAGCGCCTGTGGTTTCCGTTGCTGACGACAGTTGTAGGGTAGGCCTTTATCGAGGAATGTCGAGTCATAAGTCAGAAACTGATGAGCTGGATTATTCCTAAGGTTGCGGCACGACCGCCGCAAGAGGATGGCATAATAGAAACTTTCGTGCCGATAAGAACTTTATGAGTAACATTCGGTTTAGTCGGCGAAACCGGGATATTATTCATGACGGCCGACGATGTGTTGCATTCACAATGCTTTAACGAAGGTAGAAGAGCGGCCTGCATTGGTATGCCGCGGGATGCAAACCCGTACTGGGATCGCGCCGGTTGAGAGCGGCGGTGCAAAAA
>UBXM01000034.1 GCA_900469445.1 Hyphomicrobiales bacterium | reverse complement strand
AGGGGGAGGGCTTAACCTAGTCGCGCCGCCGAGCTCCGATTAAGGCAGTCGGGTGCCGCAGATTTTCTCCCCCCCTTGTGGGGGAGATGGCCGGCAGACCAGAGGGGGCAATCCCGCGCGCAGGCGAGCCTCAAACCTCCAGCACCGCCTGCAACTCATCCACCGGCGTCGCCCCGGCCATCCGTTTCAACAGCAACCCCGCCATCAGCCTTCCGGCTTCCGACAGATCCTCGTAGATCGTCTCGATCCGCGGCCGCACCTGGTCGAAGAGGCCTGATGTCTGCTTGGCCACCAGCCGGACATCCTGCCCGATTGTAAGCCCGAGATCGTGGATCGCGGACATCACGGCCATGGCCGAGACCTCGCCGCCGCAGATGAAGCCATCCGGAGGATCGGGCTCCGCCAGCCTTGCCGCGACATGATCGCGAACCGCATCCGCCTTGCTGTCGAGGGTGATGTCGACGGCGATTTCGAAACCGACACCTTCCTCGCGCACCGCCGTCATGAAGCCATGGCGCATGTGATGATGGAAGGTGAAGCGTTCGGGCGGCAGGATGATGAACAGACGCCGACAGCCCGAGGCGATGAGCTTTTTTGCGGCCTGATAGGTGAAGGTGTAATTGTCGTAATCGACGTAAGGATGCGGCGTCGCGAGTTCCGTGCGGCCGTGGCAGACGAAAGGAAAACCCGCTTCCAGCAGGAATTTCACCCGTTCGTCGGACGGTTCGGTGCGGCTGAACAATATACCGTCAGCCATCCTGTTGTGCACGATATGCCGGACGGGATCGATCTGCGGCGTATCGGAAAAATGCGGGGTGATGACGAGGTGATAGGGCGTGCCGCGCAGTGTCGCCGTCATCCCTCGTATCATCGATGTGCCGTAACCGAGAATTTCCTCATGGGGATCGAGGATCAGGCTGATGACGTTGGTGCGGCCGGTTCTCAGGCGCTGCGCCGCCCGATCGGGCAGGTAGCCGACTTGCGCCGCTGCTGCCTGAACACGTTGGCGGGTTTCCCGGGCGATCAACGGATCGTCGCCGAGCGCGCGCGAAACCGTGGTGACGGCAAGCCCGGTCAATTCGGCAATCGTTTTTAACGTCGGCTTGCGGTGGGAGCCGGGATTTGAAGTCGAAGGCCCCGCCGTATTCTGTGGGCGTCCGTCTTCCGCATCGTCCAGCGACATGTCTGATCCTCCATCCGGCCGCTGATCGCCGCCGGAACCTCCATATATATCGTTACAAATTCCGCACCGATTTCCAGAATTTTCTTCAAAGCGGCGAAATTTTCTTCTGAACATCGAGATTTGTCGATTGGGATCAATGCTTTAAAAAATTGATCGCGAGCAATTCGAAAACCTTCACTCGTGGGTTGACACCTGCTCGGGTTATAACGTTATAAATTCCCCTATCCGGAGAGGAGCCCGGATTTGGAGGAGATCATCAATGAATATTCGTGCCATTACAAAACTGGCCGCCGGTGCCGCGTTGATCGCGATGACAGCCGGTGCCGCCAAGGCCGCTGAAGTCGAAGTCCTGCACTGGTGGACCTCGGGCGGTGAAGCTGCAGCGCTTAACGTGCTTAAGGAAAACCTCGCCAAGGAAGGCGTCACCTGGAAGGACATGCCGGTTGCCGGTGGCGCCGGTTCGGCCGCCATGACCGCACTTCGCGCCCGCGTCACCGCCGGCGATCCGCCGACCGCTGTCCAGCTGCTCGGTTTCGACCTGCGCGACTGGTCCGAGATGGGCGTTGCTGCAAACCTCGATGATCTGGCCGCCAAGGAAGGCTGGGACAAGGTCATCCCGCCGGCTCTGCAGGAATTCTCCAAATATGACGGTCACTGGGTTGCCGCACCGGTCAACATCCACTCGACCAATTGGCTGTGGCTGAACAAGGCCGCGCTCGACAAGGCCGGCGCCAAGGAGCCGACCAATATGGACGAGCTGTTTGCGCTGCTCGACAAGTTCAAGGAACAGGGCATCATCGGTCTCGCCCATGGTGGCGTTCCGTGGCAGGACGGCACGCTTTGGGAAGCCGTGGTTCTGTCGCGCGGCGGTCCGGACTTCTACAAGAAGGCCGTGCTCGAAGCCGACGCGGAAGCATTGTCCAGCGATACGATGAAGCAGGTCTTCGACGACATGTCGAAGCTGCGCACCTATTTCGACCCGAACTTCTCCGGCCGCGAGTGGAATCTTTCCACGGCACTGGTGATTGAAGGCAAGGCCGGCGCGCAGGAAATGGGCGACTGGTCGAAGGGCGAATGGCTGCGCGCCAAGAAGGAGCCAGGCAAGGATTTTGTCTGCATCCGCTTCCCCGGCACGCAGGGCTCGGTTCTCTTCAACGCCGACCAGTTCATGATGTTCGACGTGGGTGGCGATGCCGCCGACGCGCAGATGAAGATGGCATCCGCCGTCGAAAACCCGGCCTTCCAGATCGCCTTCAACAAGGTGAAGGGTTCGGTTCCGGCCCGTACCGACATTCCGGATACGGAATTCGACGATTGCGCCAAGAAGGGCATGAAGGATCTGGCCGAAGCCTCGTCCAAGGGCACGCTGATGGGCTCGCTGGCCCACGGTTACGCTCAGCCGGCCGCCATCAAGGAAGCCATGCTCGACGTCATCACCCAGCATCTCAACGGCCAGCTGACGACCGACGCCGCACTGAAGCGTCTGCCGGAAGCTGTTGCTGCGGCGAAGTGATAAAGTCGTTGGGGTAGTGAAATCTCGCTACCCCCTCACCAACAAAATCTAAGACTTAGCCTTGGGCTAAGATCTTGATTTTGTAACCTCTCCCACAAGGGGAGAGGTAAACCCGCGGCGATGCGGCACCCCTATCTCTCCCCTTGTGGGAGAGAAAGCGATTTCAACATCTTAGCCAAAGGCTAAGTGTTAGAAATCGCAAGTGAGGGGATCATGCCGCTCTGCTTTGGGTCATTTGATACAGCCCGCCCGACCGGAGACCCCCATGACGACAATCGAACCGATGCCGGTGGTTACCCCGGAACGGCCGCGAAAATCCTTCGCCGACACGTTGCGCAACGGCCTGCCGAAACTTGTTCTGGCGCCGTCCTTCGCCGTCATCCTGATTTTCGTCTACGGCTTCATCCTCTGGACGATCACGCTGTCCTTCACCACATCGCGCATCCTGCCGGTCTATAAATGGGGCGGGTTCGATGCCTATTTCCGGCTCTGGTCGCAGCCCAACTGGTATGTGGCGATGCAGAACCTTGCCATTTTCGGCATTCTCTACATCGCGCTCTGCACCGCGATCGGGCTGTTCATCGCCATCCTGATGGACCAGCGGATCCGCGCCGAAGGTGTTCTTCGGCCGATCTTTCTCTATCCGATGGCGCTCTCCTTCGTCGTTACCGGTACGGCGTGGAAATGGTTCCTCAATCCCGGCCTTGGGCTGGAACACACGATGCGCAATCTCGGCTGGGAGAGCTTTACCTTCGACTGGCTGGTAAACCCGAACATGGCGATCTACACCGTCGTCATCGCCGGGGTCTGGCAGGCGTCGGGCTTCATCATGGCGATGTTTTTGGCCGGCCTTCGCGGCATCGACGGCGAGATCATCAAGGCGGCGCAGATCGACGGGGCCTCGACGGTCAATATCTACCGCCGCATCATCATTCCGCTGCTGCGGCCGGTATTCCTCTCGGCCTTCATCGTGCTCGCGCATATGGCGATCAAGTCCTACGACCTTGTGATCGCGCTGACCGGCGGCGGACCGGGCAATGCGACGGAGCTGCCGTCCACCTTCATGTATTCCTACACGTTCAACCGCAACCAGATGAATGTCGGTTCGGCCAGCGCCGTGATGATGCTGATGGGCATTACCGCGATCATCGTGCCCTATCTCTATTCGGAACTGCGGGAGAAGAAACAATGAGCGCTTCGCCCGAAACCGTGAGCGCCGGCTCGGCGCGCTTCACCCGTTATTTCATCTATGGCGCGCTGATCATCCTTGCGGTGGTCTATCTGCTGCCGCTCTATGTTATGTTGTCGACATCGTTCAAATCACTGGATGAGATTCGCGGCGGCGACATGCTGGCGCTGCCGACCGATCCGTCGATCGCGGCCTGGTTGAAAGCCTGGGGTGAGGCCTGCATCGGCGTCTCCTGCGTCGGCATCAAGGGGTATTTCTGGAACTCGATCAAGATGGTGGTGCCCGCCGTCATCATCTCGACTTTGCTCGGGGCGCTCAACGGTTATGTGCTGACCAAGTGGCGGTTTCCGGGCCACAAGATCGTTTTCGGCATGATGCTGTTTGCCTGCTTCATCCCGTTCCAGGCGGTGCTGATCCCGATGGCGCGGCTCTTGGGCCTGATGGGCCTGTCGAATTCGACCACCGGCCTCGTCATGGTGCATGTCATCTATGGTCTCGGCTTCACCACGCTGTTCTTCCGTAATTATTACGAAGCGTTCCCGGATGAGCTGGTGAAGGCCGCGATGATCGATGGTGCCGGTTTCTTCAAGATCTTCTGGCGCATCCTGCTGCCAAGCTCGGGGCCGATCATCGTCGTCACCGTCATCTACCAGTTCACCAATATCTGGAACGACTTTCTGTTTGGCGTCTCCTTCTCGTCCGGCGAAGCCTCGCCGATGACGGTGGCGCTCAACAACCTCGTTTCGTCGTCCACCGGCGTGAAAGAATACAATGTCGATATGGCGGCGGCCGCCTTTGCCGCGCTGCCGACACTCATCGTTTATGTCGTCGCCGGACGCTATTTCGTGCGCGGCCTGATGGCCGGCGCAGTCAAGGGATAACCGCAATGAGCTTTCTCCAGATTAAACAAATCCGCAAGAAGATCGGCAGTGTCGAGATCCTCAAGGGCATCGATATCGAGCTGGAAAAGGGCGGCTTTCTCGTGCTGGTCGGCCCGTCCGGCTGCGGCAAGTCCACGCTTCTCAACGCGATCGCCGGTCTTCTGCCGCCATCCTCGGGTGACATCGTCATCGATGGTCAGGTGGTCACCGACCTGCATCCGTCGAAGCGCGATATCGCCATGGTCTTCCAGTCCTATGCGCTTTATCCGAACATGACGGTGGAAGAGAACATCGCCTTTGCGCTGGAAATGCGCGGCGTCGACAAGGCCGAGCGCGCCAAGGCTGTCGCCCAGGTGGCAAAGACCCTGCAGATCGAACATCTCCTGACGCGCCGCCCGAGCCAGCTTTCCGGCGGCCAGCGCCAGCGTGTCGCCATGGGCCGTGCATTGGTCAGGAAGCCGCGCGTCTTCCTGTTCGACGAGCCGCTCTCCAATCTCGATGCCAAGCTGCGTGTCGAGGTACGTGCCGAAATCAAGGCGCTGCACCAGAATACCCATGCCACGATCGTCTATGTCACCCATGACCAGATCGAGGCGATGACGCTCGCCACCAAGATCGTTGTGTTGAAGGAGGGCATCGTCCAGCAGGTTGGCACGCCTGCGGAAATCTACAATCGCCCGGCCAATCTTTTCGTTGCCGATTTCATGGGCTCGCCGGCAATGAACATGCTGAAGGGCAAGGCGGTTGCCGGCGGTATCGCACTGTTCGGCACGGGCGGGCAGGGCGTCACGGTCAGGGTTCCGCCATCGGTCACTTCGGCCATCCCCGAAGGCAAGCAGGTCATCCTCGGCCTGCGTCCGGAAGCGATCTCCGACGAAGGCTCGGCGGATGCGAATGCTGCGGCCAGCGCCCGGATCGATGCGGAGGTCACGATCGTCGAACCGACGGGATCTGACACGTTCGTTACCGGAAAACTCGACGGTACGACGTTTACCGGCCGTGCCCGCGCTGAAACCATGGTTGAGCCCGGCCAGACCTTCCGTTTCGTCTTCAATCTCGACAAGGCGGTGGTCTTCGACCCTGAAACAGGTAAGCTGATCGATTAGGCGGCAATGCGGCCTGTGCCATAACGATACGGGTCAGACACGGTTTCGCAATACTGCCATTCATCAGTGGTTCGGATTGTGCCAAACAATTCTTGGCGTTATCGGCAAAAGCGGTTAGAACCCTCCTGCTAAGATGTATTAGCTCAGGGCGGGACGAACTGATGATCGGTATCAGCGGGCAGTTTCTGCCTGACGCTATGTTATTGGGTTAAGATAGCGGAATGTTTAGGTTTTCGCGTCTTTTTCCCACAGCTTCGATCGGCGCCTACCTGATGGCGCTGGTAATTGTCGTCGCCTTGCCATTGCTTGCCTTTGTCGGTTTCCTCGTCCTGCAGCTGGAAGGCCAAGAGCGCGAGGGGCTTGCCAACGAAACGGCCGAGGATGCGCAGCTGATTGCGCGGTCGGTCGATCGCGAATTGCAGGACATGGCGACGACGCTTCGCCTGCTGATCACCTCGCCGGAGATCGAGGCCGGTGATCTCAGAGCCTTCCATGACAGGACGCAGCGCAGCCTGCGGTCCAATTCGCTCTATGTCATCGTCGTCGACAAGGACGGTCAACAGCGGCTGAACACCCGCTCTCCGTTTGGCGAAACGCTTGGCAAGACATCGAACATGCCGGCGCTTGAATCGGTGCTGAAATCCGGCATTACCGAAGTTTCCAGCACGTTTTTCGGCAAGACCAGCGGCAAGTGGGTGTTCAACGTCGCCATGCCGCTGCCGGACGAGCTTTCCCATTCCGGGTCCGCGATCATCATGACGCAGAACGCCGAGGATATGGAGAAACTGGTATCCGTCGAAGGGCTTCCTGCCGGCTGGTCGGCGGCGGTCATTGACGGGCAAGGGCAGGTCGTGGCGTCGGGTGGCGCGGAAAAAATTCCTTCCGGCCAGGCTTTCGACGCTGAGACCTTGCGTCTCATGACCGGGTTCAAGGGCACGATCGAAGATGTCGAAGGTTCCGAAAAGCAGATGTACGGTTATGCCCAGATCACCGGCTGGACATGGAAAGCCGTCGTGTGGGGGCCGATCGCGTCTGCGCAGGAAGGCATCATCACCACGTTCAAGCAGCTGGTCGCGGGCGGCGTGATCTTCCTGACGCTGGCGATCCTGTTTGCCTACACGATTGCCCGCCAGCTTCGCACGCCGATCCGGCAGATCGCCGATATGGCCGACAGGATCGGCAAGGGCGAGATCGTATCTCCAGTCGAAACACGCATCATCGAGGCGAACCAGGTGGCGATGGCACTTTCCAACGCATCCTTCGATCGAAGCGAGGCCGAAGATCGCATTCACCTCATCCTGCATGAGCTGGTGCATCGGACGAAGAATATCCTGACACTGGTTCAGGCGATGATGCGGCAGCTCGGTCGTCAGGATACGACCATGCCCGAATTTCAAAAGGCGATCAGCACCCGCCTTCAGGGGCTGGGAAAATCGATCGAGGCGCTTGCCAAGGAACAATGGGCCGGTGTGCGCCTGAGACGCGTGATCGAAATCCACATGTCGACCTTCGAGGCTGGAGACCGGCTTCTGGTGACGGGCGAAGATTTCATGCTCAAGGCCGAGGCGGTGCAGAATCTTGGCCTCGTGCTGCACGAACTGGCGACCAATTCTGTGAAATACGGCGCGCTTTCGGTGGCGCATGGGCGCGTGCGGATCCGCTGGGACGATATCGAACCCGGCGAGGACGGCGCGCCGAGGATCACGCTCGTCTGGGAGGAAAGCGGCGGGCCGCTGGTGACGGAGCCGTCCCGCAGGGGGTTCGGGACGACGATCATCCAGCGTCATGCGGTGGCGGCCTTCGGCGGACAGGTGGATGTCGAATTCCGCCCCGAAGGGCTGGTCTGGCGGCTTGTCGCGCCCCGTGCCAATCTGGAGCGTGACGAGGCGAGTGACGAGCGCCGCAGCCTGGCGATGTAGCTGGTGGTGATTTGATCGGGCGGCGCAGGAACGAAGCGCAATGCGCGCCGTTCTAGGGCTCATGGACCTGTCGCTCAAAACCATCGAAATCGATGCGGTTTCTCTCGAAACCATCGGCCTTACCTATGTCAACGATATGGAGCCGGGTATCCGGCGGCTGAGGCGCGGCAAGGGATTTTCCTACAAGTTGCCGGATGGCGCGCTGCTTTCCAGCGAAACGGATCGTCTGCGCATCGCCGCGCTAGGACTTCCTCCCGCCTATGAGAACGTCTGGATCTGCATGGATGCGCGCGGCCATCTTCAGGCGACGGGTTATGATGCGCGGGGGCGCAAGCAATATCGCTACCACACCGAATGGCAGAGTTTTCGCAGCGAACAGAAGTTCGACCAGCTCTTGCGTTTCGGCCAGGCATTGCCGCGCATCCGGCGCAAGGTGAAGCGGGATCTGGCGCTCGGGCTCGACCAGTCGGACTGCGTGCTTGCAGCGCTTGTGGCGCTGATGGATGTCACGCATCTGCGGGTCGGCAATCGCGCTTATGCGAAGGAAAACCGGACCTATGGCGCAACGACGCTTCTGAAGCGTCACATGGTCTTGTCCGGCGACGGGGTGCTGTTGAAATTTACCGCCAAGGGCGGCAAGCGGGTACAGCACACGCTCAAACATCCACGCCTGCAGCGCATTCTGGAAGAGATCGCCGATCTTCCCGGCCGCCAGCTGTTTTCATTTCCCGATGAACATGGCGCGGCCCGGCCGGTCGATTCCGGACGGCTCAACGCCTATCTCGCCAAGGCAGCCGGTTTTCCCGTATCCGCCAAGACATTCCGCACCTGGGGCGGCAGCCTAGCGGCTTTCATGACGGCATGGACGATCGTGGAGGAAGAGGGCAAGAGACCGAAGATAAAAGCGCTGACCAAAGCTGCTTCGGATGTGCTGCAGAACACGCCGGCGGTCTGCCGGTCTAGCTATATCCATCCCAGTATTCTGGAACTTGCAGAGGATGATACGCCGCTTCGCCGGATCATGGAGAGCGGCAAGGCTTCCAAGCCACAACGTGGATTGCGGATGAACGAGGCGCGGCTGGTGCAGTTTCTCAAGATCGGTGAAGAAAGTTAGATTGCGGGCCGAGGTTATTGTCCCGCAGGCGGGGAGAGGGGACGTGCCCGAATTAAACCGGAAGGGCGCAGCTTGCGTCCTTCTCCCCGTTTTTACGGGGAGAAGATACCGGCAGGCGGATGAGGGGCTCGCGCTGGCGCAATTGCCGTTGATCTGATCACGCCGCGTGGCGCTGATGAATACCTTCTTCCACTTCCTCGACGATCTTGTCGACAAACTGGGCGAGATCCTTTGGCGAGCGCGAGGTGATGATGCCGTTATCGACAACAACCGCCTCGTCCTTCCAGCTGGCGCCGGCATTGCGCAGGTCGGTGCGGATCGAGGCGTAGGAGGTCGCGTTCCGACCGCGCAGGGCATCCGCCTCAACCAGCAGCCACGGGCCGTGGCAGATGGCGGCAACCGGCTTTCCGCTGCTGACGAATTCCCGAACCAGCTGTACCGCGTTTTCATCGCTGCGCAGGACGTCGGGATTGATCTGGCCACCCGGCAGAACGAGCGCGTCGAACTCTTCGACCTTCACCTGTTTCACATCCAGATCGACCTTGACGCTGTCGCCCCAATCCTTTTCGTCCCAGCTCTTGATCTCGCCGGATTTGATCGATGCGATCTTGACGGTGGCGCCACGGCTTTTCAGTTCGTCGAGTGGAACGCGCAGTTCCGACCGCTCATAGCCATCGGTGGCCAGAATGAGGATATTGGCGGAATCGATATTCGCCATAATGGGCTCCTTTTGGATTGTTCTTGTTGAGGGTTTTGCCGGCTCCCGGGTGTTCAGAGCCGGCCGGTAGACAGGTCGCGTCCGTTGATCGACGCGGGCACGCTGATCTCATCGCGCGGCGTCTTGGGAAGCGGAAGCACGACGGCGTCCGGAACCACGACCTGAAGCTCTTTGGGGTTGGCCGCCTGGAATGTCGGCTGTTCCCGGCGTGTCAGAAAACGATTCCTGAGCATTGTGAAAAAGTGCTGCATGGCAGTCTCCCGTGTCGGTCGCTGACGAAAGGCGGCGACCTGTCATGATGGGCTAACCAGCCGGGGAGGAGAACGTTCCCATATTTTACGCGGTGAAATGGATCGTGAGGCCGGTGTCGATCACGTCTCGCCTCAAATGCGATGCTCCCGCGGCCATAAGGCCACGAGAGCTTGGGGCCTCGTTTGCCGAGGCCTCATTCCCCTCCTCGGGAAACCAATTCAAACCGGAATAACGAACATGTAGCAGGCTGCGATAACCAGCGCGAAACCTGCTACCTCAAACCATTCCCTGACCATTGTCGTCTCCATCGAACTCTGGATCCAAGAACGTTGCTGGTGCCATTGTAGTTCCATGAAATCGCCATAAACATGGCAGGGCCGCCACAAATATTAAAAACTGTTGAAATAAGGCGCCGACTAGCTGGCCGAAGCTCGCGCCCGTGCAGCTTCCAGAATGGTGCGGATTTCCCGCGCGGAGGCATTCTCGATTGCGAACGCGCTTTCCGGCATCACGCCGGGGTCTTCCTCGTTATCCTTGAAGGTCGCATCGTCTCGAAGCTTCTGGAGGAATGCCGTGATGGTCACTTCGCCGCCGATCATGGCGGCCAGCATGTCGATCATCAGTTCGCGATGGGCGTTCAGCCGTCCTTCGAGTTCCTGGGGTGTCAAAGATGTCATCGTTCTTCCTCCTGTCGCCAGAGTAAAAAAGAGAGGCGGGACGAGGCAGAGAACGATCATTTCGCCGATCTCGTTCCGCGCCGCACGAGGACGGAACAAAATGTGGCGCTGCACCATTGTAGGGCAGATTTTCCTTGAACCTTGATCTTCCGGCAAATGGGGCGCTGCATGGACATGAAGAGCAATCAGTTTTCGATTGAAGCAGGTGACTGGACACGACTCGGCGCCAATTTCGATGGTGAGGGCGTCAATTTCGCGATCTTTTCGGCCCATGCCGAGCGCGTCGAACTGTGCCTCTATGATCCGAGCGGAAAGGTCGAAATCGCCAAGTTCGATCTGCCGGAATATACGCACGAGATCTGGCATGGTTATGTGCCGGGGCTAAAGCCCGGCGCGCTTTATGGTTATCGCGTGCACGGCCCGTTCGAGCCGGAAAACGGCCATCGCTTCAATCCGAGCAAATTGCTGATCGACCCTTACGCCCGGGAGCTTGCTGGCGATATCGAATGGAACGAGGCGCATTTCGCCTATGATCTCCTGCACGAGGACAAGGATCTTACCTTCGATACACGGGACAGCGCGCCGTTCACGCCGAAGGCCAGGGTGATCGACCCCTATGCTTTCGACTGGCAGGACCAGAACCGCCCGATCGTGCCCTGGCCGAAGGCGGTGGTCTATGAGACCCACGTGAAGGGGTTCACCCAACTCAATTCCGCGCTGCCGAAAGAGTTGCGCGGCACGTTCGAGGGCATGGGGCACAAGACGAGCGTCGATTATATCAAAAGCCTCGGCATCACCTCGGTCGAGCTTCTGCCGGTTCACTGGTTCCCCGACGATCAGCATCTGCTCGACAAGGGGCTGAAGAATTTCTGGGGTTACAATTCCCTCGGTTTCTTCGCGCCGGCCTCACGTTATTACGGTCCGAATGGTATCCAGGGTTTCCGCGACATGGTGCGGTCCTTCCACGATGCCGGGATAGAGGTCATTCTCGACGTGGTTTACAACCATACCGCGGAAGGCAACGAGTTGGGGCCGACGCTGTCCTTCAAGGGCATCGACAATTTCTCCTATTACCGCACCCTGCCGGATAACCATCGCTATTACATCAACGACACCGGCACCGGAAACACGGTCAACACCTCGCATCCGCGGGTGCTGCAGATGGTGATGGACAGCCTGCGTTACTGGGCCGAACACATGCATGTAGACGGGTTCCGCTTCGATCTCGGCACCATTTTAGGCCGCGAGCCGGAAGGGTTCGACCAGCGCGGCGGCTTTTTCGATGCGATGACGCAGGATCCGGTTTTATCCAAGCTGAAGCTGATCGGCGAGCCGTGGGATATCGGTCCGGGTGGTTATCAGGTCGGCGGTTTTCCGCCGGGCTGGGCGGAATGGAACGACAAGTACCGCGATACGGTGCGCGAATACTGGAAGGGCGATAATGTCTCGACCGATTTCGCCGCCCGCCTGCTAGGCTCCGGCGATCTCTACGATCAGCGCGGCCGTCGGCCCTGGGCGTCGGTCAACTTCATCACTGCCCATGACGGGTTCACGCTGAACGACCTCGTTTCCTATAACGAGAAGCACAACGAGGCCAATGGCGAGGACAATAACGACGGCCATAACGACAACCGGTCGTATAATTACGGCGCCGAGGGGCCAACGGAAGACGAGGGCATCAATGCCGTGCGCGATCGGCAGAAGCGCAATCTGCTTGCGACGCTGTTCTTCTCCCACGGTACGCCGATGCTGCTTGCCGGCGACGAGTTCGGCCGTAGCCAGATGGGCAACAACAATGGTTACGCGCAGGACAGCGAAATCTCCTGGGTTCACTGGGATAATCTGCCGGAAACCTGCGAGGAATTGCGCGAATTCACCCGCCATGTGATCAAGCTCAGAGCCGAACAACCGCTTCTGCGTCGCGAAAACTGGCGCGACGGCATGGACATCAAGTGGTTCAATGCCGGCGGCGGTTTCCAGCAGCCCGACCAGTGGGACGAGGGCACGACACTCGGCGTCTATATCGGCCGCGGCGACCTGCAGGAGGAAGAGGGCGTCTGGCACGACGTGCTGCTCTTGTGCAATCCGTTCGAAGGCAACGTACCTTTCCGCATCCCGCAATTCGGCGAGGGCGGCTGGGTCTTGGAACTCACCACATCCGACAGCGCCAAGCGCGGGCTTGTGATCACCAAGGAAAAGGATTTTGAGCTCGAAGGCCGAAGCCTGGCACTGTTCAGGCGGCCTTGATCGACGCCTCGGCGGCGCTGAAGCGCCGCCTTTTCTTGTCTCTTCGGTGGACCGTTTCGCAACGAGCGGGCAAAATCCAGGCGTGACCGGGCAGGTTGGAGCGGAAACGTAGTTCTCCGACACCGCTTCCGTGGTCATGGCCGGACAGGTTCGTGCGCCGGCTGGGTGTGGATGTACGTCCGATGGATAGCTTTCCTCTCCTCGGATTCTACAGCATGATGGTGATCCGTAAGTCTCGATTTCGATATGCTTATAGCCTCACCTGCAGCTCCCGCCGCCGAGATTGCGGGCTGTGCCTGCGATAGGGCCCACCGGGCACCGGCCGAACGAGAGATCTGTTTCCATGACTCGAGTAAAGCTTCGATCTCTTGCCAAAGGTCTGGGTTCCGTCGTCCTTCCGCAATTGCGCAGTACGCATGTGGAGGGAGGGACGGTTTCCGCCAATCATTGTTACAACCTGTTCTTTCGTCACTACGGTCATCTGGAGCCTTGGCTCGATGGTAAGGCGCCCGAGGTTCTGGTCGAGATCGGTCCCGGAAATTCACTGGGGGTTGGCCTTGCGGCGCTGATTGGCGGCGTTGGCAATTATATCGCGCTCGATCTGCAGGATCACCGAAGCGTCGCTCACGATCTGGAGGTTCTGGATGGCCTGATCCGGCTGTTTGGCGACCGTGCGGGGTTTTCGGAAACGATTGCATCGGGCGCCATCTTTTTTCCTCCGCCGCCGACAAACGCCGCATGGGAGCGGCTGGAAAAGACCGCCCGACTAAAGCTCGATGCAGAAACGATCGATGCGCTGAAAGGAGAGTTGTCGAATGGCAGCGAGCGCCTGAAATTCGTGGCTCCGTGGACCGACTATAACGTGCTGGAGGCGGGAACGGCAGATTGGCTCATGACCCATTCGGTCATGGAGCATGTGGACGATCTCGCCGCGACCTACAGTGCCATTGCCCGCTGGCTGAAACCCGGTGGTTTTGCGACGCATCTGATCGATTTCCAGTCTCATGGCCTGGCGAGCGACTGGAATGGTCATTGGAGTTTGAGCGCCCCCATCTGGACAATGATGCGCGGGCGACGGCCCTACCTGATAAATCGGAAATGGCGCAGCTATCATATCGAGCTGATGCAGGCGCGGGGGTTCGAAATCCTGGCGGAACTGCAGCATATCCGTGCCGATGGACTGCAGCGACAGGATTTTCAGGCTCCCTTCGCTTCGATGCCGGCGGGTGATGAAAAGGTCGCGATGAGCTTCTTCGTCACCCGGAAGACGCACTGACGTCACCGGCCATTCAGGCAGGGGAGGTCGGCGCCTTGCCTACCAGAATTTCAGCCGTCGCAGGCCGGTGGTGGTGGGGGATGCCTTCTGGACCAGGCTTCGGTAGACGGCGGCATATTGCTGGCCGCTGCGTTCCCATGAAAACTTCGTCTTCATGCCCTGGTTCTGCAGCCGCGCCCACATCTTCGGCTGCTCATAGGCATGGAGAGCCCGTCGCAATGCCAGACGCAGGCCGTTTGTCGTCACGGGATGGAACTGGAAGCCGGTTGCAACGCGGGCGGACATGGCCGCGTCATTGGCATCGATGATGGTTTCCGAAAGCCCGCCCGTGCGCGAGACGACCGGCACGCAACCATAGCGCAGCGCATAGAGCTGGGTGAGGCCGCAGGGTTCGAAACGTGACGGCTGGACGATCGCATCCGCGCCGCCCTGGACGAGATGGGCGGTCGGCTCGTCGTAACCGATATGGACCGCCATGCGGCCGGGATAACGCGACGCGGTTTCCAGCAGTGACTGCTCGATCGCATGGTCGCCCTGGCCGACGATGATGATCCTGCCGCCGTTATGGATCACTTCGTCGGCGGTATCCGCCAGCATGTCGATGCCCTTTTGCCAGGTGATGCGGCTGATGGCGGCAAAGATCGGGCCCTTGTCATCGGGATCGAGGCCGAAACGGTCGAGCAGCGGCTGCCGGTTGTCGCGCTTGCGGCGCAGCGTGGTTATGTCGAAGGTCTGGGGCAGGAATTCGTCTGTTGCCGGGTCCCAGACATCGAGATCGATGCCATTGACGATGCCGCGCAGCACTTCCACCCTCTCGTTGAGGACGCCGTTCAGGCCCATGCCGAAACGCGGTGTGAGGATTTCGCGGGCATAGGTGGGGCTCACCGTGGTGATCACGTCGGCCGTCTGCAGCCCCCCTTTGAGGAAGCTGATGTCGCCGAAATATTCCAGCTGGTCGATGGAATAGGCCTCCGCGGGAAGTCCGAGCCATGGCAGCAGGTCGGCGGAATACTGGCCCTGGAAGGCGATGTTGTGAATGGTGATGACAACCGGGGTCATGCAGCCGTTCTGGCGCATATAGACCGATGTCATCGCCGACTGCCAGTCATGGGTGTGGACGAGATCCGGCACCCAGCCGGGCAGGGCGCCGGCGGCGATCTCGGCTGCGGCAAGCGAGAGGACGGCAAACCTTTTCCAGTTGTCCGGGTGGTCCATGCCGTGCTGGTCGACATAGGGGCCGCCCGGTCGGTTGTAGAGAGCGGGAGCGTCCAGCACGAGAAGATCGAGGCCTTCGACATGGCCATGGCGAAGCGTCGCCTTTTCGCCGAGAAGATCCTCGAACTCCATCAGCGTCGTTGCCTGTCCGAGCTGCTGCATCACCTTGGGATAGCCCGGCACGAGCGATGTCGTCTCGATGCCGAGCGGCGCCAGCGCCTTGGGAAGAGAACCGGTTACGTCCGCCAGCCCGCCGGTCTTGATCAGCGGGTAGATCTCCGACGTAACGGACAATATCTTCATCCTGGCATATTCCCCCTTTGCCGTGACAGAACCCGAGCCTACGCGATTCCGCCGTCTGGCAAAGTGATTATTGTGGGGTTCGATGGAAACGTAAGCGCTCATCGGCTTTTGCCCCGCAAGATCGCGTGATTGCCGGATGCGATGTCGTCGCAAATCGCCTTGTGGCTGCAGGATCGCCAAAGAGGGGAGGTCGTGTGTGGGCGCTGGCGGTTATACCGGTCGGATGGCTGTTGGGGGATAGTGCTGATACCGGTCGTCGAGCCCATGTTTTTATCCAATACAAACATACAAAGAGGATTACCCGGCGACAGGGTCGCCGGTTACTGTATCGTTCGTGCTAAAAGGTCGGCTCAGATGTGAGAGCCTATTCGGCGGCCGCTTTCTTGGGCTGCTTCTTGGTTTGCTCCGGCTTTACCGCAGCTGCGGCAGCGGGCAGTTTCGCTTTCAAATCGGCCTTGGCTGCCGATGCAGGCTTGTCGGCCTTCTTGGCCGCCTTGGGAGCGGCCGTCTTGGTTGCCTTCGATGCTGTCGTTGTTTTTGCCGCACCGTTCTTAGCAGGTTTTGCTGCTGCCGGCTTTGCAGCCTTTGCCAAGGAACCACGCTTTGGCGTGTCAGTCTCCGCGGCCGTGGGCTTCAGCGTCGCGTATTCCAGCTTTGCCCGTTCCCAATGCTCGATGTCCTTGCCGGAAGGATAACCTTCCTGCTCCCACAATTCGTACGCTCTGTGCTTGATCCAGTTTTCCTGAGAAGCCGCCATCATCGTCTCCATTGCCCAAATCGCCAAACTCATGCACTGCAGAAAAGTTCCGAGGAAATATTAAAAACTGCAATGTCACGTGAGGACTTTGCAATTCAGTGTCAGAAATCTTCCCGAAAGACTGGAACTTTTATGCGCTTGCTCTGTTCCGGTTTCGGGAAGGAGACATTCGTCATGCACAACTACTGCGATATAATACCTCACGCGACCGGATGGGTCTATGTCATCGATGGCGTTCAATCCGCGTCATTCTATCACAGTTACGAATTGGCTCTCGATGCGGCCCGAACCTGCCTCGCAGTCCGCGGCGGGCGCGACAGCCGCATCTTCAGATGCCAGAGCCTCAACGGCAATATGTTGCCGATTGAAATCGCCGCTGTGATGCAGCCACCCGGAACAGGGATAGGACCGGTTTCCTATCGCTGACGACAATATAAAGCCCGGAGCGATCCGGGCTTTATTGTTTCAAAGGGTTACCGCCTCAGGCGGCCTTTTTCGCGGCCGTGTTGACGGCGGTTTCGGCAAGGCCGGTCAACATGTCGTCGGTCTTGGATTCTTCCTTCAGCGTCTCGGCCAGCAGCTTCGCGGCGTCCTTCATGCCGAGCTCTACAGCCCAGGCATGAAGTGTGCCATATCGGCTGATCTCGTAATGCTCGACGGCCTGCGCGGCGGCGAGAAGACCGGCGTCGAGAGCCGGCGTGCCCTTGAATTCGTCGAGAATTTCCTCGCCTTCGGACAGAATTCCTTCGATCGCGTCACAGGTCTTGCCCTGGGCGCGTTTGCCGAGGATTTCGAACACCTGTTTCAGGCGTTCGATCTGGCCCTCGGTTTCTTCCTTGTGGGTCTCGAAGGCGGCTTTCAGCTTCGGATCCTGCGCGCCTCGCGCCATCTTGGGCAAGGCCTTCACGATCTGCCTTTCGGCGTAATAGATGTCCTTCAGCGTTTCATAAAAGAGATCATCCAGCGTCTTCGTTGTCGCCATCGTGTCTTCTCCCTGTCGATCTGTTGTGGAGGTTGCCGTCGTCTAACCGAGGTCGGTGGCGAAAGTTCCTTGGCCGTGCATTTCATCCGACGGAACGGAAGAGACGCGCGGAAGTTGTCTCAGCACACCGGAGGAAAACGACATGACCGAGGGCCTGAAAATCTTTCGTCTCGTGCCAACGGCGGCAAGTGACGATCCGAACTGGCAGAACTCGCCGTCGCATGGCGAGGTGATCGTGCGGGCGCTGACGGCCGGCGATGCGCGTATCGTTGCAAGCGAGGCCGAACTGGATTTTACCGAGATAGATGCGGCGCCGGCGGAAGGAAATTCCACCAAGGAAGCGAGCGCCTTTCGCAACGACAAGCTCTATAGCGTGGTTGCGGATACGAGCGGACGGTTCTCAAGTGATGGAGAGCGAGGCGTGGTCGGCGGGCGCGTCAGGATCGACACGATCGTGCCGATGCAGCGATGAGATCGATTAAACAGAAGCGAGGCTTAAATCAGCGCTCGAGCTTTTCGTTGAGGGCGGTCTGAAGCTTGCGTGCGAGTTCGAGAAGGCGATCGGGAACGTCTTCCTTTTCGATCTCCGTCAGCAGAACCGAGACTTTGCCATTGACGCGGCGCCCCATCCTTGCCTCCCGCTCATCGAGCTGAGCATTTTCCTTCGTCATCCCGACCTCTGATGCCGACCTTCTGTCACGCGGAAGCCGAAACCAAATCCGGCAACCGTTCCCTGAGCTTACATTAGATTTCCATACAGCAAGATCATGGTTTTCGGAAATCCCGAAAATGTCACAGATGAATACAAACAAAAATAAAGACGGCCCACAAGCTGGGCCGTCTGTCCGCGGGATGGCTGATTTCAGTGTTTCGGCGGCTTGGGCGTGCCGGCGGGAATGGCGGTCGTGCTGGTTGCGACGGGGTCGCTTGCGGGAAACGTGTCCTCCAGCCCCTCGTTCAGCTGTTCTTCCAGATCCTGCCTGTTTCCCTTGCTACGTGCGGATTCCTCCGTCTGCTTGTGGTCCTTGCCCGTGTGCGCCGTGTTCGGCGAACTGTTATTCACGCCCATGGCTTCGTCTCCTCATGTTCGCGTGGCCTCGCTTAAAAACGGGTGGCTATCGGCCTTTGTTCCACTGCGCAAAAACTGGCCTCAAGTTTTCGGAACCAAATCGCGAATGCATGCGTTTGCCACCCGTCAATTCAGCCATGAAGAGTAAGGAGAGGTAGGCAACGGTGTCTGACTCACAGTTGAACGGTGATCCTGCTCGTCAAGATATAGTCAGGCTGATACCGGCTCTTCGCGCATTTGCCCGTACCTTCTGCCGCAATCCATCGGATGCGGATGATCTGGTGCAGGAAACGCTCATGAAGGCGCTTGCAAATCTCGACAAGTTCGAGCGCGGAACGAAGCTCAAATCGTGGCTTTTCACGATCATGCGCAACACGTTCTACACGCGATCGAAAATCCTTGGACGCGAAGCGCCGGGGCTTGAGGAAAATGTCTCGGGCGATACCCCGATCGCTGCCTCGCAGGAGTCTGCCGCCCGCGCGAGGGAAGTGCAGCGCGCGCTGCAGAAACTTCCGCCACATTACCGGGAAGTGCTGACGCTGGTGGCGATCCTCGGCGAAAGTTACGAGGCGACCGCCGTGATCTGCGATTGCGCCGTCGGCACGGTGAAAAGCCGGCTGAACCGCGCGCGTCACCAGATCCTCCAGGAACTGGGGGAAGAATAAGGGCTGACGGCCCGTTGAACAAACCAGGAGGAAGCCATGAAATATCTGCTGACCGCAGCCGTCGTTGCTGCTGCCATCGCCGCGCCGAGCATGGCGATGAGCCAGAATGCTCCAATGGCAAAGGCGAATTTCATCGGCGCCGATGGCAAGGAGACCGGAACGGCAGAACTGACCGCAACCAAGTCCGGCGTTCTTATCGCTCTCGACGTGAACGGGCTGCCGGCCGGTCAGTGGGTCGCTTTTCATGTCCATCAGACGGGGACCTGCGATCATACGACCGGCCATGAATCGGCCGGCGGTCACTTCAATCCCACCGGTGCGGAGCATGGTTATCTTGCAGAGAACGGCCCGCATGCGGGCGATATGCCGAACCAGTATGTGCCGGCCGACGGCACGCTGAAGGCGCATGTGTTCAATACCGCGGTTACGCTGGAAGGTGGCGATACCGCCATCAAGGGCAAGGCGCTGATGATCCATGCCGATCCCGATGATTATTCCGGCCAGCCTTCCGGCAATGCGGGCAAGCGGCTCGCCTGCGCCGTCATCGAATAAGGTCAGCCATTCAGATCGAGTTCTGGATAGTGACGAAAGATCCCGGACTCGCTGAAGGGCAGACGGCGATCGGATTTCAGATAGGCGGCGATGGTCGGGCGTTTCGCTATGTTTTCGCGCAGGGAGGAAAGCAGCGGGTAATCACCTTCTGCGGCCTTCATCGCATTCGGAAAGGCATAATGAAGGCCTTCCATTACCTGGAACAGCGACAGGTCGACATAGGTGAGGCCGTTGCCGACGATGAAGCTGTCATTTGACGGGTTGGCGGAGAGCAGCCGCTCGAAATAGCCGAGAAATTTCGGGATACGATCCTTGATGAAGGCTGCCGAGCGTGCCTTCGCTTCCGTTTTCTGGTCCTCGTAATAATCGCCCGAGTTGATCGGGTGGTGTGTGTCGTGAACCTCGGAGACGAAATCGGCGATCGTCAGTTGCAGACCATTGGCGATCAGGCGGCTCTTTTCGTCATCGGGAGCGAGACCAAGCTTCGGACCTAGATAGAGCAGGATATTGGCGACGTGAGAAACCACCAGTTCACCGTCCTTCAGGAAAGGCGGGGCGAACGGTGTCTGATCGTGACCATGGCTTCCCTTCAGGAATTCCATCATGGCCTGCGTGCCGGTCGAACTGCGGCACTTGTCGACATATTTGGCACCGGCTTCTTCCAATGCCAGACGCACAAATTCTCCACGGCCCTGAATGCCGTCCCAATAATAGAGTTCGTAAGGCATTTGGCTGAAGGCTCCTCGGTTATTCTGAGACAGATAGGGACGAGCGGCTCTTTTCAAGGCCGTGGCCCGGATCGTGATGTGACGGACTGGGACAATCCTGCTGCTTTCAACGCCCGAACCTCTATTCTTTCCATCTGTTCCGCCTAATTTACGCCTTGCGCCGGATGGTTCGGATTTTCACCGGATCGCCAGATCGAATGGCGCGGGCGAGCAGATGCTCTTCTGCCGCTTTCTCAAGACATGACGAGGGTGCTCATGGCTATTCGGATCACGGCAATCATCATCGCGCTGATGGGGCTCGTCCTTGCGGGCGGCGGCGCCTATCTGCTTTCACTCGGAGGAAGCGCCTATTACCTGCTTTGCGGGTTGGGTTTCCTCATCACCGCGGCACTTCTCATCGCCCGCAAGCTGCTCGCATTGCATGTCTATGCGGTGATCGTGGTCGCCTCGCTTGTCTGGGCGATCTGGGAGGTCGGGCTCGACTGGTGGCAACTCGGGCCGCGTGGCGGGGTGATCATCCTCATCGGCATGTGGCTGCTGACGCCTTGGATCCGCAGGCCGCTCGGTTTCATCAGCCCGACGGGTGCGCGGTATGGCGCAACCGCAAGGCCGCTTGCCGTTGCGGTGGCTTTCGCGGTCGTCATCGCCGTTACCTCGATGTTCTTCGATCCGCTCGACCAGAGCGGCAATCTGCCGGAAGAGAAAGTTGCGGCAGCACCGGCGCTCGGTGGCAACGTGCCTGATGGCGAGTGGCATCAGTATGGTCGCACGCCCTATGGCCAGCGTTATTCGCCGCTCGACCAGATCAATGTCGACAATGTCGCCAATCTTCAGGAAGTCTGGCGTTACCAGACCGGCGACGTGAAGCTGCCCGACGATGTCGGCGAGACCACCTATCAGGTGACGCCGCTGAAGATCGGCAACAATCTCTATCTCTGCACACCGCATAACTGGGCGATCGCGCTCGATGCGACCACCGGTAAGCAAATCTGGAAATATGACAGCAACTCGGGCATGAACCCGGACCGGCAGCACCAGACCTGCCGTGGCGTCAGCTATTACAGGGATCCGGCGGCCGGTGCGGACCAGCCCTGCGCCGAACGCGTTTATCTGCCGACATCCGATGCACGCCTCATCGCGCTCGATGCCAAAAACGGAGAAGTCTGCCCGTCCTTTGCCGAAAACGGCACGCTGCATCTGGAAAAGGGCATGGCCTATAATCCGGCAGGTTATTATTACTCGACCTCGCCGCCGGCGATCGTCGGCAACAAGATCATCATAGGCGGTGCGGTCAACGACAACTATTCGACGCAGGAACAGTCCGGCGTCATCCGCGCCTTCGATGTCAATTCCGGCGAACTGATCTGGAACTGGGATTCGGGAAATCCGAGCCAGACCCAGCCGCTGGCGGAAGGCCAGAAATACACGACCAATTCGCCGAACAGCTGGTCCGTCTTCTCGGTCGATGAAGAACTCGGCCTCGTCTATATCCCGCTCGGCAACCAGGTGCCCGACCAGCTCGGCATGGGGCGTTCGGAAAATGTCGAGAAATACTCGTCCTCCATCGTGGCGCTCGACATCAATACCGGTGCCGATCGCTGGGTGCGCCAGACCGTGCATCACGACCTGTGGGATATGGACGTTCCGGCACAGCCGGTGCTGCTCGATATCACCAAATCGGACAATTCCGTCGTGCCGGCTCTGGTCGGGCCGACCAAGCAGGGCGATATCTATGTTCTCGACCGGCGCACCGGCGAGCCGATCATTCCGGTGACCGAACAGCCGGCGCCGGGTGGCACGATCCCCGAGGATCACGCTTCGCCGACGCAGCCGATCTCGGCGCTCAACTTCCGCCCGCGCAAACTCGAGGGTAGGGACATGTGGGGCGTCTCCATGTTCGACCAGATGGTATGCCGCATCTGGCTGGAAGAGATGAATTACGAGGGGCAGTACACGCCGCCATCGCTCAACGGCACGATCGTCTATCCCGGTAATTTCGGCACGTTCAACTGGGGTTCGGTCGCGGTCGATCCGGAACGGATGGTGATGTTCGGCATGCCGACCTATCTCGCGTTTACCTCCAAGCTCGTGCCGCGCGCCGACATTCCGCCGAAGGGCCAGGACGAAAAGGGATCGGAACAGGGGCTTAACCGCAATGACGGCGCGCCCTATGGCGTGTTCATGGGGCCTTTCCTCGGGCCGCTGCAGATCCCCTGCCAGGCGCCGCCATGGGGTTACGTCTCCGGTGCGGATCTGAGAACCGGGGAGATCGCCTACAAGCACCGCAACGGCACCGTGCGTGACATGACGCCCCTGCCGCTGCCATTCAAAGTGGGCGTGCCCGGCATCGGCGGTCCGATGATCACCAAGGGCGGCGTCGCCTTCCTCGGTGCTGCGGTCGACGACTATCTGCGCGCCTACAATCTGACCAATGGCAAGCAGTTGTGGGAAGCCCGGCTGCCGGCAGGCGGTCAGGCAACGCCGATGACCTATGCAGTCGAGGACGGCCGGCAGTTCGTCGTCATGGTTGCCGGTGGTCATGGCTCGGTCGGCACAAAGCCCGGCGATTATGTGATCGCCTACGCGCTGCCGCGATAATGAAAACTGGCTGCGGTGAAATTTGCCGCAGCCATCGCTCTTTGAGGTGAATTCAATTACGCGCTGTTCACGCTTTGAAATGTACAGTCACTTAATATGACTTCCTATTCCGTGCCATTCCGGTCATGAGACTATCGACACCCCGTCCGAGTGACGACTCGACGACCAATTGACTAAAGAGCTGATCGCATGAAAAAACCAGTTGCAGTAAATCGCCTTGCCGAAAACACCGTCTTCCGCAAAGGCGACGTTTTCGTTCTCTTCGGCGAATTGTTCGGTCGCGGATATGCAACGGGCCTGCTCGATGAAGCCAAACGTGCCGGTATGCAGATCGTCGGCGTCACGGTCGGACGCCGCGACGAGAACAATGCGCTTCGCCCGCTCAACGCCGAAGAGCTCGCGGATGCCGAAGCCCGCCTCGGCGGCAAGATCATCAATATCCCGGTCATGGCGGGTTTCGATCTCGACGCGCCTGAAGGCGGTCCGACGCCGACCGAGCTTCTGACCAAGCTGACGCTCGATAACTGGCAGGACGAAAAGCTCGACTGGGATTATATCGAAAAGTGTCGGGAAGCCGGAACCGCACGGTTCAAGAAGGCTGTTTCCGAAGTCATGTCCGTTCTCGACGGCATGATCGGCGAAGGCCGCAATGTCTTCTTCGCCCATACGATGGCCGGTGGCATTCCGAAGGCGAAGGTCTTCCTCGTCATCGCCAACCGCATCTACAAGGGCACTTCGGGCCGTCACATGTCGTCCCAGGCTCTGGTCGACAGTGATCTGGGCAAGCTGATCCTGCAGAATTTCGACGAAGTCTCGGCGATCACCTTCCAGCATCTGATCGATGCCAGCGCCTCGATCCGCGAACGCGTGGAAGCGGCCGGCAACCAGGTCCGTTATACGGCTTACGGTTATCACGGCACCGCCGTTCTGATCGACGGTGATTACCGTTGGCAGACCTATACGAACTACACCCAGGGTTATGCCAAGATGCGCCTCGAAGGCATCGCGGAAAAGGCCTGGGGCGCAGGCATCAAGGCTTCCGTCTACAATTGCCCGGAAATCCGCACCAATTCCTCGGACGTGTTCACCGGCATCGAGCTTCCGCTGATCCCGCTTCTGCTCGCGCTGAAGAAGGAAAATGGCGGTGCATGGGCCGAAGCCCAGTGGCAGGCCTGCGAAAAGCTTCTGAAGGACGAGTTCTCGATGAAGGACGTTCTGCAGAAGATCACCGACATGCAGGGCAGCGCCGTCATGCGCCCGTTCTATGATTTCTCGGCATGGCCGATGGCAAACAGCCAGGATCAGGCCGACCTCACCATCGGCACGTCGAATGCGATCTCGCAGATGCACCGTGACGGCAAGGCGCTGATCAGCGATCTCCTGAGCGTGTTCGTGGTGGAAGCGACCGGCAAGCTCATCTTCGCCGAATCGTCTGAGCCGACCGGCCCAGTCCAGTGGCTCAACCACGATATCGTCGCCCGCCGCCTGAACGCCTCGCATACAGACGCCGACGGTTCGGTTGCAGCCAACCGCGCGGTGGCTTGAGGATCAGTCACTTCTCGGGAGTGGACTGGTTGATAACATTTTGTGAATAAGTGAGAGCCTCCACGGAGGCTCTTTCTCGTTTTTCCCGTATCTCCGTTTCACGATACGTGGATCGCGCGAACGGCAAATGGCGTTCGACAGCCTCAAATGCCGCGCGGGATCTGATCCAGGCCGGTCACGGCGATTTCATTCCTGACGTCGGTCACACCTTCGACGCTGCGGGCGATTTCTTCGGCGCGGGTGACTTCTTCCTGTCTGAGGACTGCGCCGGAAAGTGTGATGGTCGATCCACTCGCGGTTACCGTGACGTCGCTGCCATCAATGCCGCCGGAGGAAGCGATGGCGTCGGAAACGGCTGCTTCCAACGTTGCGCGGGGCGGGAATTCGACTTCGATTTTCGGCGGTGCTTCATAAAACTGCTGATGCTTGAAGACCATGTCGGTACCTCCCGTGTTTCGACGGAAGACAACGCATGGCAATCGTAATGGTTCAGGCGCCGGTTCCCGTGACGGTGCCGATCATTTCGCTCAGTTGCTGCTGGCTGAAGGGCTTCGGCAGGCGAGGCAGATGGTTGCCGCCGCCGTCCGGCAGCTCGGCGTATCCGGTCGCCAGCACGACCGGCAGGCCGGGCCATTCGGTGGCGATTTCAGCGGCCAGTTCGGCGCCGGTCATTTTCGGCATGGAATGGTCGGTAATGACGAGATCGATGCGATTGTTGTCCTGCCTGAGGGCGGCCAGCGCTTCCGCGCCGCTATAGGCTTCGATCACCTGATGGCCGAGATCCTCCAGCATCAGCGTCGTGTTCATCAGCACCAGTGCGTCGTCATCCACTGCAAGCACGGTCAACGGACGGTCGCCGATCTTTTCGCCGGTATTGGCGGACTGGACCTTTTCATTCGGGCAATCGTCTTCATCGACCGTCGGCAGGAAGAGCGACACGGTGGTGCCTTCGTGCCTGACGCTATCGATCGAGAGCATGCCGCCCGATTGTTCCGTCAGTCCCTGTACCATCGACAACCCCAATCCTGTTCCCTTGCCGACGCCCTTGGTGGTGAAAAAGGGAGTCGTTGCGCGCGCGACCGTTTCGGGATCCATGCCTTCGCCGGTATCGCTCACGAAAATACGCAGATAGGTACCGCAGCCGAGTTTTCCACCCTCGTCCTCGACTTCGTGGCGCTTCGCGCCGATCGTCACGGTGCCGCCTTCGTTCATTGCGTCGCGGGCGTTGACGACGAGATTGAGAAGGGCGGTTTCGAGCTGCACGGCATCGGTCAGGACATGCGGCAGGTCCGACGGGAAGCGCGTTTCGATCCGCATCGTGGAGCGCAGCGAACGCTCGAGAAAATCCATCATTCCGGCGACCAGCGACGGCACGTCGACCGGCCGCATGTTCAGTTCCTGCCGGCGGGAAAAAGCCAGCATCCGCTGGGTCAGCGCCGCACCGCGCTCGGCACCCTGCAAGGCGTTGTCGATGAGCGGGCGAAGCGACGGGTCGTCCGGCATGCGCTTGCGCAGGATTTCGAGGCTGCCCATGATCGCCATCAAAAGGTTGTTGAAGTCGTGGGCGATGCCGCCGGTCAGCTGGCCGATCGCCTCCATCTTCTGTGCCTGGAAGAGTTCTTCGCGGGTCTTGGTCAGCGCCTTTTGCGCCTCGACCTTTTCCGTCACGTCGCGGGTGATCTTGGCGAAGCCGAGCAGATTTCCGCTGTCGTCACGGATGGCGTCGATGACGACATGGGCCCAGAACGTGGTGCCGTCCTTGCGCTGGCGCAGGCCCTCGCGTTCGACCCTGCCGACGCGGCGGGCGATGTCGAGATTGCGTTCCGGCTCGCCTTTCTTCTGGTCTTCGTCGGTATAGAAGGTGGAAAAATGCCTGCCGATCGCCTCTTCGGCGGTATAACCCTTGATGCGCGCAGCGCCGGCATTCCAGTTGCTGACGAAACCATCGGGATCGAGCATGTAAAGCGCATAATCGCTGACGCCGTTGACGAGCAGCTGGAATTTCTCCTCGCTGAGCCGCAATTCGGCTTCCGCCTTCTTTCGCTCCGTCAGGTCGCGCGTCACCTTGGCGAAACCGAGGAGATGGCCGTTGCGGTCCCAGATCGGATCGATGATCGCATGGGCCCAGAAGCGGGTGCCGTCCTTGCGGATGCGCCAGCCCTCGCTTTCAAACCTGCCTTGCTCCATGGCGATTTCTATGGCCTGTTCCGGCATCCGGGCGAGGCGGTCTTCATTGGTATAAAAGCGGGAAAAATGGTGGCCGAGAATTTCAGCGGCCTCATAGCCCTTGAAGCGCTGCGCGCCGGCATTCCAGCTGACGACATGGCCCGACGGGTCGAGCATATAGATGGCATAGTCCGAGATTGCATCCACCAGCAGGCGATAGCGCTCCTGGTCGAGCAGTGAAACGTCGTGACTTTCCATCATTGCATGCATGTTCCCCCCGAACCACGGCATTCAACGGTCCGGCGCCATCGAACGCTCGGTCCGGAATTTGGTTCCTGCCCTTCGTGATATTTTCGGCAGTTTCGTCGGTGATAACACGATCTCCCCGGGCGAGCCAGAAAAAGGCCCGGTTAAATCCAACAAGTCCTTACCTGCGGTTGGCGTCATGAATTTTGCCTATCTCAGGATTGCGGGCGACTTCCTTCTGTCTATGTCAGGGCGGACCGCCTGAGCATTGACAGGAGCGTGATTTCGAATTACGACTGACGAAAGTAGAAATTCGTCAGTCGTAATTCGTGAGGCTTTATGGACATCGAAGATCCCCATCAGGATACGGTCCGTCGGGAGAACATGCAGCGGATCCTCGATGCCGCCGAGCGCCTGTTCAAGCATTACGGGTATGCCAAGACTAATGTGGCCGATATCGCCAAGGATCTCGGCATGTCGCCGGCCAATATCTACCGGTTCTTCTCGTCGAAAGCGGAGATCCACAAGGGGCTCGCCAGGCGGATGCTGGATTCGAGCCTTACGGTCGCGCTCGAGAATGCCAAGCGGCCGGTCAGCGCCACGGAGCGGGTGCGCGATCATTTCCTGCAGCAGCACGCGATTACGGTCGAGACCCTGCTGCATGAAAACAAGGTGCATGAGATGGTAGTCGTAGCCATCGAGGAACAGTGGTCGGTCATCGAAGACCACATCATCCGGATGCGGGAGATCGTGGCGGGCGTCGTGCGCGAAGGTATTGCCGCCGGTGAGTTTCGCGCACAAGATGCAGACGTCGCGGCCGAGTGTCTTTGTGATAGTACGGTGACCCTCTGTCACCCGCAAATCATCGCCGAATGCCTGATCGAGAACCGTCGCACGACGCCGGCCGATCTGGTCGATTTCGCTATCAGGGCGCTGAAATAGAAGATCTAAAATGAAAAGCCGGTGTCGCAGGGCACCTTAATCAATCGCCACCGGGAGTGGGGGCCATGTCCGTGATCCAAATTCGACGTTCTTGCGTTTTTGCAAAAGGACTGCTTCTGGCAGTTGCCCTCGGTGCTCTGACGGCCTGCTCGGAAGAGAAAAAGGTCGAGGCGCCGGATCCCGTGCGGCCGGTCAAGGTCGTGGAGATTGGCGGACCGGAGATCGGCCGCAGCCTCGTCTATTCCGGCTCCGTTCGCGCCCGCACCGAAATGAACCTCGGGTTCCGCGTTGCCGGCAAGATCACCGACCGCCTCGTCGATGTGGGTGACAGGGTCGAACCCGGCACCATTCTCGCAAGGCTTGATGCGGTCGACTACCAGTTGTCGGTTCGCCGTGCGGATGCCGATCTGACCTCTGCCCAGAAGCAGGTGGAGATTACCGGGCTTGCCCGCAAGCGTGCCGAAACGCTGGCGGAAAAGAGCGTCACCTCGCAGTCGCAGCTCGAACAGGCACAGCTTGCCGCCGATCAGGCGCAATCGCAGCTCCAGTCCGCTGAATCCGCGCTCGAAGAAGCGCAGAACCAGGTCGCCTATACGGAATTGAAGGCCACGCAGAACGGTATCGTGACGACCGTCAGCGCCGATATCGGCCAGGTCGTCAGTGCCGGGACTACCGTTGTCGCCGTCGCGGTCGATGGTGAAAAGGAAGTTCAGATCGCGGTGCCGGAAACGGATATTTCCCATTTCAAGCCGGGCAAGTCGGTCAAGGCCAGCTTCTGGTCGGCCAGGGATCTGGTGCTTGACGGCAAGGTTCGCGAAGTGGCCGGCAGCGCCGATGCCCAGTCGCGCACCTTTGCCGTTCGTGTCAGCCTGCCCGCCGACGACCGCGTGCTGATCGGCATGACGGCAACGATCGATGCCGTCGAGGACAATGTGCTGCCGACCTTCGGCGTGCCGCTTGCGGCCCTTGCGCAGAAGGACGGCAAGCCGGTCGTCTGGATCGTCGCGCGCGACAAGGGCGAGGTCAGTTCGCGAGCGGTGACGGTTGCCGGTTATGGCGACAGTGTCGCCCGCGTTTCCGAAGGGCTTGCCAAGGGCGATCTGGTGGTTTCCGCCGGCACGCAGTTCATGCGCGACGGTCTGAAGGTCAAGCTGGCGGAGGCGGTCTCCTCGCGTTTCGGCCGCACGTCCAGCCAGTCCACCGCTTCGATCCAGCCCTAACCGCTCCTGCGCTGAAAAGGATACCCCTATGAGTTCCTCCCATCAGGCAAATCCGCAGCCAAAGGGCGGCTTCAACCTCTCGCGCTGGGCAATCGGCCATCCGAGCATCGCGCGCTTCCTGTTCGGCCTCATCATCGTCATGGGCGGGCTCGGCGTCATGAACATGGGGCAGAAGGAAGACCCGGATTTCACCTTCCGTGTCATGGTCGTGCAGAGCGCCTGGCCAGGCGCCTCGGTCGACGAGATGCAGAACCAGGTGGTCAACAAGATCGAGCGCAAGCTGCAGGAAACCCCGCATCTCGACTGGATCAAGTCCGATACGCGGGCCGGCTTCTCGATCTCGACCATCCAGGTCAAGGGCGACACGAATGCGGAGGAAGTGGCCGACGCATTCTATCAGGTGCGCAAGAAGATCGGTGACATCAAGCAGGACCTGCCGAGCGGTCTGCGCGGCCCCTATTTCAACGACGAATTCGGCGATACCTATATCACGCTGCACGCGATTACGGGCGACGGTTACGGTTATCCGGAGCTGAAGCAGTTCGCCATCCAGGCGCGCGACATGCTTCTCACTGTGCCCGGTGTCGAAAAGGCCACCATTCTTGGTGACCAGCCGCAGAAGATCTTCATCGATGTTTCCTCCAAGGCGCTGGCCGAACGCGGCCTGACGGTCACCGATATCCAGACAGCACTTGCCGGCCAGAACGACATCGATGCCTCGGGCAGCGTGCAGACGGCCGACCGTTCCGTGCGGATCTCCGTCGAAGGCGGGGTGACGACGCCGGACGATATTCGCGAGCTGAGGATCAAGGCCGGTGATCAGGTCATCCGGCTGGGTGATATCGCCACCGTCAAGGATGGCCTTGTCGATCCCTATGAGCGCAAGTTCCGCTTCAACGGGCATGACAGCGTGCAGCTTGGCATCGTCATGGCCAATGGCTTCAAGGTGACCGATGTCGGTCACAGTGTCGAGGAAATGTACAAGCGGTTTGCCGAAACGCTGCCGATCGGCGCGGAAGTGCACCAGATTTCCAACCAGCCGGAAGTCGTCACCGAAGCGGTCGGGGAATTCACCCAGGCGCTGCTGGAAGCATTGGCCATCGTTCTCGTCGTGTCGCTGATCTCGATCGGCTGGCGCTCGGGCATCGTGATTGCGATCGCCATTCCGCTGGTGCTCTCGGCGACGCTCGCCATCATGTATTATCTCGGCATCGAGCTGCAGCGCATCTCGCTCGGCGCGCTGATCATCGCCCTTGGACTGCTGGTCGACGATGCGATGATCGTGGTCGAGATGATGGAGCGCAAGCTGGAAGAGGGGTTGCCGCGGCTGGAGGCTGCGACATTCGCCTATTCCTCCACCGCCTTTCCGATGCTGACCGGCACGCTGATCACCACCGCCGGCTTCATTCCGGTCGGGTTCGCGGATTCGACCGCCGGTGAATATGTGCGCTCGCTCTTCTATGTGGTCGGCATTGCGCTTGTCGTCTCGTGGTTCGTGGCGGTCTATTTCACGCCGTGGCTTGGCTATATGCTGTTGAAACAGCGTGCCCATGCAGGCACCGGGCATCACCATGACGCCTATGACACGCGGATGTATCGCGGCGTGCGGCATGCGGTGACATGGTCGGTGCGCCACAAGGCGATCATTCTGCTTGCCACGCTCGGCATCTTTGCCGGCAGCCTGTGGTCGTTCCAGTTCATTCCGCAGAGCTTCTTCCCGCAATCGTCGCGGCCGGAAATCCTGGTCGACATGTGGCTGCCGGAAGGAACCGCGATCGAGGAAGTGGAACGTCAGGCCAAGGCGCTTGAAGACAAGATCATGCCCGACGAGGACAAGACCTACATCGCCACTTTCATCGGCGAAGGCGCGCCGCGTTTCTTCCTGCCGCTCGACCAGCAGCTTCGCAATCCGAACTATGCCCAGCTGCTGATCATGTCCAAGGGACTGGAAGAGCGTGAGCGGCTGATCGTGAAGCTGCGGCAGATCCTGGCCGACGACTTTCCGACCGTACGCGGCAAGGTCGACCGCCTGTTCCTCGGCCCGCCGACCGGCTGGCCGGTGCAGATGCGCGTCATCGGCCCGGACAAGGCGGAAGTGCGCCGTATCGCCGATCAGGTGAAGGAACGTTACCATCAGAACCCGCTCTTCGGTTCGATCCATGACGACTGGATGGAGCCGGTGCCGGGCATGAAGCTGGTCATCGATCAGGACCGCGCCCGTGCGCTCGGTGTCTCGTCGCAGCGTGTGCGGCAGATGCTGCAGGCGGCCACCGCCGGTGCTCCGCTTGCCGATTTCCGCGACGGCGAGGAAACCGTCTCGATCGTGCTGCGCGAACCGGATGCGACCCGCGACCTGCTATCGGCCGTGCAGTCGGTCTATGTACCGACCGATTTCGGCGGCTTCGTGCCTGTCTCGCAGATCGCCGAGGTCGTGCCGGTGATGGAACAGGGGATCGAATGGCGGCGCGACCGCCTGCCGACGATCACCGTCAAGGCGACCTTGCCCGACGGTATCGAGGCAACGCAGGCTTCGATCAACTTCTACAACTCGATTGCCGATTTGCGCGGCGCGCTGCCGGCGGGTTACCGGATCGAGATCCAGGGCGGTGCGGAGGATTCCGCCGAAAGCCAGGCATCGATCGCTGCCAAGGCGCCGATCATGCTGCTTGTCATCATGCTTCTCTTAATGATGCAGCTGAAGCATTTCGGCAAGGCGCTGCTGGTGCTTGCCACCGGTCCGCTCGGTGTCATCGGCGCGGCCATGGCATTGCTGATCACCGGGGCTCCGTTCGGCTTCGTGGCGATCCTCGGCGTCATCGCGCTGCTCGGCATCATCATCCGCAATTCGATCATCCTGATCGACCAGATCGACCAGGATATCGCGGCGGGCATGCATCGTCAGGAAGCGATCATCGGCGCTGCCGTGCGCCGTTTCCGGCCGATCATGCTGACGGCGATGACGGCGGTTCTGGCACTGATCCCGATCTCATGGGGCCTGTTCTGGGGACCGCTCGCCTATGCGATGATGGGCGGCATCCTGGTTGCCACGGTGCTGACCATCCTGGTGCTTCCGGCGGGATATGCACTGTTCTTCGGTCGTGAGCCGAAGGTGGAAGGCGGCGAGGGCCAGTCGGCCAATCAGGGCGACCTCTTTGAGGGACGCCGGGATATGCCGATGGCTGCGGAATGAGGGGCGCCGAGACGGCTAGCGATATCTGCGGAGGATTGCCCCTCTCCTGAAAAATCTAGCACTTAGCTGCGCTAAGATGCTGATTTTTCTTCCTCTCCCGTTAGGGGAGAGGAAGAGTGCTGCGATCTCGGCGCCTATCTCCCCCTTGGCGGGGGAGAACGCGATTTCAACATCTTAGCGTAGCTAAGTGTTAGAAATCGCAAGAGAGGGGGTATTTTAGACGGCCAATGCGGCAATCCTGTCCAATATTATCTCTGGCATGACCGAGTAGCCGACCGTTATGATCGGCGCAGTCAATGACAGTCAGGGGCAGGCATGAGCGACAGCGTAGTTCAGACCGACGAAATCCTTTTCACCCGCATCGGGTCGGCGGCGATCATCAGGCTCAACCGGCCGAAGGCGCTCAACAGCCTCAACCTTGCCATGGTGCATGCGATGAAGCCGGCGATGGAACGCTTCGTTGAAGATCGCGAGATTTCCTGCGTGATCCTGACCGGTGAAGGCGAGCGCGGGCTTTGCGCCGGTGGCGATATCCGGGTCATCTATCAGCTCGGCAAGGCAGGTGATCCCGAGGTGGCGCGCTTCTGGCGCGAGGAATTTCCGGTCAACTACACGATCGCGCGTTACCCGAAACCCTATGTGGCGCTGATGGACGGTATCGTCATGGGCGGCGGTGTCGGCGTTGCGTCGCATGGCAAACATCGCATCGTCACCGAAAGGACGAGGCTTGCCATGCCGGAAACCGGGATCGGTTATGTGCCGGATGTCGGGGCTACCTGGCTTTTGCCGCGGGCTCCGGGCGAGACGGGAACCTGGATGGGATTGACCGGCGAGATCGTCGGTGCGGCTGACGCGATCCATGCCGGTTTTGCGGATTACCATGTGCCATCGGAAAAACTGGATGAATTGACCGAGGCGCTGGGTGCGCTCGATGCCGGTGCGTCGGATGCCGATGTTGCTGCGGTGATCGGCAGGTTTGCGACTTCGCCGGGCGAAAGCCGGCTGGCGGGGCAAAGAGCGCTGATCGACCGCGTGTTTGCCTTCGATACGGTCGAAGAGATCCTTGCTGCATTGGACAGGGAAGAGGGCGAATTCGCCGAATTTACGCGGGATGTCATCGCCAGGCGTTCGCCGACGAGCCTGAAACTGACATTGAGATTGCTGCGTGCCGGGCGGAAAAGCTCGAGCCTGGTGGAATGCCTTGAGCGGGAGTTCACGGTCGCTTCGGAGCTTCTGCGCAACCGTGATTTCTACGAGGGCGTGCGGGCTGCGGTGATCGACAAGGACCGCAATCCGCAATGGCAGCCGGCGACGCTTTCAGAGGTGACGGAACAGGATCTGGATCGGTATTTCGTCGGGGGGCATGTGCCGTTGTTTGCGGATCATCGGTTGTAGCGAGGGCAGAGCGAAGGGATACCCCCTCTGGCCTGCCGGCCATCTCCCCCACAAGGGGGGAGAGCAGCAGACGCTCGCTCCCTGCCTCAATCGAACTCCATCGTCGGCTACGCTATCATTCCACGCTCAAGAGGAAGCGAAGGTCGTGCCGAGTGTAATCTCCCCCCTTGTGGGGGAGATGCCCGGCAGGGCAGAGGGGGCTTGCTTGCTGCAAGCACCAATGCCCACGCGGACCAAGGCCAGCGTGGTTGAAACGGGAGTGGGGCAGGCAGTGGAATTGGGGTATGAGGTAGATGTTGGTCTGCCTGCCCCGGCCGCTTCATCCGATCTTTCGAGACTTGTCAGTTCCCGTCCGACCGAAAGTTTCGGCCATCACCGGAACCGAGCCGAAACCCGCTGATCGAGAAGGCCGGTTCGCGAACCCGGTTCCCATCCGATGACAGGTCGATTGTTGCGCGATCTCCGGCTGCGGGGATGAAAACGGCCCGGCGGCTTCGCCAAGTCCTTTCGGGACAAGACGAATAATTTTTATGCCGGGGCGGATCATCCCCGCCGCACGAGGACATGGTAAGCTGCCCTTTGGGCGTGCTTCGTGTGTCAAGCGGCCGGAATACGGGCGATGACCTTGATCTCGAAATCGAAGCCGGAGAGCCATGTGGTGCCGATGGCTGTCCAGGCCGGATGAGGCGGTTCGGGGAAGATCCGGTTCTTTACTTCCAGGATCGTGCCGAACTGGTTTTCGGGATCGGTGTGGAAGGTGGTGACGTCGATGATATCGTCCAGCCCGGCGCCGGCGGCCTTCAGGACGGCCTCAAGATTATCGAAGGCACGTTCGACCTGGGTTTTGAAATCCGGTTCCGGCGTGCCGTCTTCGCGGCTGCCGACCTGGCCCGAAACGAACAGGAGATCGCCGGAGCGAATGGCAGCGGAATAGCCATGCTTTTCATAAAGGGCGTGGCGGTTCGGCGGGAAAATGGGTTCGCGTTTTGTCATGATCTGACCTTTCCTTGCTGTTTTTCATCTGTGCATCCGACGAGATGCCACTTCACAAGCCGGAATGAAATTTGATATACGGCCCGTATGTAAAATGGTCGCATACGTTGCGTATGTCAAGTTAATATACGCCACGTATCTGAAATTAGGAGCCTCTCATGGCCGGAAAACGCCTGGAAAAGATGGAGGAAAACCGCGCGAAGCTGATTGCGTCGGCGCGCAAAGCCTTTGCGGAAAAGGGCTATGCGAATTCCTCGATGGACGACCTGACGGCGGATGCCGGCCTGACGCGCGGCGCGCTTTATCACAATTTCGGCGACAAGCGCGGCCTTCTGGCAGCGGTTGTCGATCAGCTCGACGGGGAAATGGCGGCACGTGCCCGGGAGATCGGGGCGAAAAGCGCGGGCAGCGGCGAGGGCGATATCTGGCAGGCGCTGCTGGCCGAAGGTGCTGCCTATATCGAGATGGCGCTCGACCCGGAAATCCAGCGGATCGTGCTGCTCGACGGGCCGGCGGTGCTGGGTGATCCGTCGCAGTGGCCGAGCCAGAGCAGCTGCCTTGCCGAGACGCGCAAGGGCGTGCGGTCGATGGTCGAAAGCGGTGTCATGAAGCCGGTCGATATCGAGGCGGCCTCGCGGCTTCTCAATGGTGCGGCGCTGAATGCCGCGCTCTGGGTGGCGGCAAGCGACAATCCGGCCGACGTGCTTCCCAAGGCGATCGAGGCATTCTCGCTGATGGCCTGCGGATTAAAGGCGGAGCCGTGAAAATGGTACGATAGCAACCGATTTCCTTCCTGCGGCGTTGTGGTATCTAGGCCCTATCGCCGCAGGAGAGGATCGATCCTTGAGTTCTGACGAAATGCTTGATCTTCCGGATGACGATGCCCTGTTCCGGAGCGAAGCGCGGTATCGCGCCCTGTTCGAGGCGATCGATGAAGGTTTCTGCATCATCGAGTTCATCGACGGCCCGCATGGACCGCTGAGCGACTATGTGCATATCGAAGCCAATTCCGGTTACGAGCGGCAGACAGGTATTGCGCATATCGTCGGCAAGCGGCTTCGCGAGATCGAACCCAATGCCGCCGACAAATGGATCGAGCTTTACGGCGGCGTTTTGCGCAGCGGAGAGTCGATCCGTTTCGAGCTGGAGTTCGAGGCGATCGGCCGCTACATCGAGGTGTCGAGTTCCCGGGTGGAACCGGCAAGCCTCAAGCAGGTGTCGGTTCTGTTTCGCGATATCACCGCCCGCAAGCAGGCGGAGGCGGCGCTCAAGGCGAGCGAGGCCGTGGCGCGCGAAAACGTGCAGAGGGTCAAGCTCGCGCTTGCGGCCGGCGCGATCATCGGCACCTGGTTCTGGGATATTCCGGCAAACAAGTTCACCATCGACGAGGCTTTCGCCGATGCCTTCGGCCTTGATCCGGCACTGGGCCGCGAAGGGCTGAGCCTCGACCAGATCATCGAGACGGTGCATCCCGACGACAAGGCGGGATTGAAGGCGGCCATAGACGATGCGATGACCCGCAGCGGGCCTTGGGCTCATCAGTACAGAACGCGGCGTCTGGACGGCAATTTCTACTGGCTGGAGGCGAATGGCCGGGTGGAGCTTGCAGCCGACGGGACGCCGCTGAATTTTCCCGGCGTGCTGCTCGATATCGAGGCGCGTCGAACGGTGGAGGAGGAGCGCGACCGAGCCGCCGCCGAACTTCGCTCGCTCAACGAAACGCTTGAGCAGAAGGTTGTCGAGCGCACACAGGATTTGATGCGGTCCGAGGAACAGTTGCGCCACTCGCAAAAGATGGAAGCGGTCGGCCAGCTGACCGGCGGGCTGGCGCATGATTTCAACAATCTCCTGGCCGGCATTTCCGGTTCCTTGGAGCTGATGCAGACGCGGCTGGCGCAGGGGCGGATCAGCGATCTCGACCGCTATATCACCGGAGCGCAGGGCGCGGCCAAGCGCGCCTCGGGTCTGACCCAGCGCCTGCTTGCATTTTCGCGCCGCCAGACGCTCGATCCGAAGCCGGTCCTTCTCCATCGCCTGGTTTCGGGCATGCAGGACCTCATCACCCGCAGTGTGGGACCGACGATCCATGTGGAGACGGCCTTTGCCGGCGGGCTGTGGACGACGTTTGTCGATGTGGGGCAGCTCGAAAACGCGCTGCTCAACCTGTGCATCAACGCGCGCGATGCGATGCCCGACGGCGGCAGGCTGACGATCGAGACATCCAACCGCTGGTTCGACGAGCGGACCGCGCATCTGCGCGGGCTGGAGCCGGGCCAGTATGTATCGCTCTGCGTCAGCGATACGGGGACGGGCATGTCGGCTGAGATTGTCGATCGCGCCTTCGATCCCTTCTACACGACCAAGCCGATCGGGCAGGGCACGGGTCTCGGCCTTTCCATGGTTCACGGTTTTGCCGGGCAATCGGGCGGGACGGCGCGTATCTATTCGGAAGTCGGCAAGGGCACGATGATCTGCATCTACCTGCCGCGACATCTGGGCGATGAGGCGGGTGATGAGGATGTCGTCGACATGACGGCGACGCCGCGATCCGCCGAGCACGAAACGATCCTGGTCGTCGACGACGAGCCGCTGGTGCGCATGGTGGCGGTCGAGATTCTCGAAGAACTCGGTTATCAGGTGCTCGAAGCTGGCGATGGACCAACGGCGCTGAAGATCATGAAATCCGGCCAGCCGATCGACCTTCTGGTGACCGATGTCGGCCTGCCCGGCGGCATGAACGGACGGCAACTGGCTGATGCGGTGCGTGCCGAGAAGCCGGACTTCAAGGTCCTGTTCGTCACCGGTTATGCGGAAAATGCCGTTCTGAACCATGGCCATCTGGAGCATGGCATGCATGTGATGACCAAACCGTTCCTCAGCGATGCCTTCGCCCGGCGGGTGAAGGAATTGCTGTCGGAGTGAGGCGGTAAGGTCGGGACGGCTATTTGATCCCGAGCCTGTGTTCCCGAAACACAGTGAACAGTCCGGCGCAGACGACGATCACGGCACCGGCCACCATGTTCATCGTGATCGTTTCGCCGAAAAAGAAGGTGGCCACGCCGACGCTGAAGACGATCTGCAGATAGGTCAGCGGCTGCACTTCGACGGCGCTCAGCATGGAATAGGCCTTGATCAGGAAGAAATGGCTGAGCGTGCCGCAGATGCAGAGCGCGATGAGGGCCGGCCAGTCTTCCATGGCGATCGGTGTCCAGTAGAAAACGCCGATCGCGGTTGCGGCAATGGCGCCGAAAACGCCGGTATAAAGAACGCTGGTGACTGCGGAATCGTCGCGGCCGACGGCGCGGGTGGCGATGCCGTATAGGCCGAAGGCGAGCGCGCCGAGCAGCGGCCAGATGAGGTGGATGCCGAACTCGACACCGCCCGGATTGAGGATGACGAGCACGCCGATCAGGCCGACAAGGACGGCCGCGCCGCGCCGCCAGCCCACCTTTTCACCCAGCAAAGGGATCGACAGGACGGTGATGATAAGCGGCGTCGCCTGCATGATCGCCTGCGTCATGGCAAGGCCCGCGGCGGTGAAGGCATAGACCACAAGGATGATTTCGAGCATCAGCAGCGGACCGCGCAGCATCTGCAGCAACGGGCGGCGGGTGACGAAGGCCTGGCGCAATCCGCCGGGCGAGAAGGCGGCAAAGACGATGACGAAGGCGGCAAAGGCCCAGAAGCGGATCATCGTGAAGGCAATGACGGGATATTTTTCGGCAAGGAATTTTGAAAATCCGTCCTGGCCGGCAAAAATGGTTATGGCCAGCAGGACATAGAGATAACCAACGCTTTTACTTTTCATCAATGGGTCTTCGGCATGCAATTTCAGGGTGGGCAAAGTTTAATGGACCGGTCCTACAGACCGGCCGCAGGTTTCACCAGAACCATAAGCGGGTAGGAGCTATGCGTGCCGGGAGAAAAGCCTGCCAAACGAATGAAGCAAAAGCGTTGCCGAATGCCGGCAAAAATGGATGAAAATTCTAAGTGGCAAGCTGCCGTGAGAGGGCCGTATCTCGCGATCCGGCTGCGGTGCCGTTAGGGTTCCGACACATTGCAATCCTCGGAGATCCTTGATGAAACGCCTCCTCATTCTTGGCACTGCTATTGCCGCTCTTTTCGTGCAGCCGGCGATGGCGCAGGAGCAGAAGCTTCTCAACGCCTCGTATGACGTGGCGCGTGAATTGTTCGTCGCCGTCAACGAGGCCTTCGTGAAGGGGCATCCGGGCGTCACCATCGACCAGTCGCATGCCGGTACATCGAAGCAGGCGCGTTCCATCGTCGAAGGGCTTGAGGCCGACGTGGTGACCTTCAACCAGTCGACCGATATCGATTTCCTCGCCAAACAGGGCTTCGTTTCGGCAGACTGGACCAAGGCATTCCCGAACAATGCCTCGCCCTTCTATTCCTTCCCTGCCTTCCTGGTGCGCGCCGGTAACCCGAAGAACATCAAGGGCTGGGCGGATCTGGCGCGTGACGACGTGCATGCCGTCTTCCCGAACCCGAAGACCTCGGGCAATGCCCGCTACACCTATCTCGCCGCCACCGCCTGGGCGAAAGAAGAATACAAGGACGACCAGGAAAAGGTCGAAGCCTATATCACCAAGATCTTCGACAACGTTCCGGTCTTCGATACCGGCGGTCGTGCGGCAACGACGACCTTCGTCGAACGCGGCCAGGGCGATGTGCTGATCACTTTTGAGGCCGAAACGCGCGGCATCGAGAAGCAGTTCGGCAAGGACAAGGTCGAAAGCATCGTTCCGAATGTGAGCCTGCTGGCGGAATTCCCGGTTGCTGTCGTCGACAAGGTTGCCAAGAAGCACGGCACCGAAGAGCTGGCGAAGACCTATCTCGACTTCCTCTATACGGAAGAGGGCCAGAAGATCGCTGCCGAATTCGGCCATCGCGTCCATAACGAAAAGGTCGCTGCCGAATTCAAGGGCCAGTTCCCGGAAGTTCGCCTCGTCAAGGTGGATGATGTGTTCGGCGGTTGGAGCAAGATCCAGCAGGAGCATTTCGCCTCCGGTGGCACGCTCGACAAGCTTTACGGCAGCCGATAAGCCCAAATTGCAATCTATCAACTCTACCCGGCGGACGCGCTTTCCGCCGGGTTTTGCTGTGAAGAGGAAACGACCGCGTGAGACGACGCAATGTCCTGCCCGGCCTGCCGTTATCGCTGGGCGTGACCCTGTTTTATGTCGGCCTGATCGTCGTGCTGCCGCTGGCGGCTCTGGCATTCAAGGCCGCGAGCCTGGGTTTTGAAGATTACTGGCGGATCGTTTCGTCGTCGCGCTCGATGGCGAGCTATCGGGTCACCGTTCTGTCGGCGCTCGGGGCTACCGCCTTCAACCTGTTCTTCGGGCTGGCTCTTGCCTGGGTCATCACCCGATACCGGTTTCCCGGCCGGCGGATCGTCGATGCTGTGGTGGATCTGCCGTTCGCGCTGCCGACCGCCGTTGCCGGCATTGCGCTCACTGCGCTGTTTGCCAATAGCGGCTGGTTCGGCTCGGTGCTCGAAGGTTTTGGCATCAAGGTCGCCTATACGCCGCTCGGCATCATGATCGCCATGTGCTTCACCTCGCTGCCGTTCATCGTGCGCACGGTGCAGCCGGTGCTGGAGGATCTCGATCCGGCGCTGGAAGAGGCGGCGCAATCGCTCGGCGGTTCGGACTGGACGATTTTCCGCAAGGTGATCCTGCCGCTTCTGGCACCAGCCCTTCTCGCCGGTGTGTCACTGTCCTTTGCCCGCTGCCTCGGCGAGTTCGGCGCGATCATCTTCATCGCCGGCAACCAGCCGATGTCGACGGAGATCACTGCGCTGCTGATCTTCATCCGTCTGGAGGAATATGATTATCAGGCCGCGGCGGCGATCGCCTCCGTGCTGCTGCTTGCCGCCTTCTTCATGCTTACCGTGACCAACTGGCTGCAGGCGCGGGCGCTGCGTTACACGGTGAAGGGGTAAGCCATGAGCAATCTTTCCACCCGCCGCAAGCCGCCGCGTGTCGGCGATGCTCCGCTGTTTCGCCGTTCGCTGATCGGCATCGTTCTGGTGCTCGTCGCCTTCGTCATCGTCGCGCCGCTGGTGATTATCGGCGTCGAGGCTTTTTCGAAGGGATGGCAGCTTTATCGCGATACGGTCGTCCATCCCGATACGCTGCATGCGGTGATGCTGACCGTGCTTGCGGCGCTGATCGCCGTGCCGGTCAATACGGTCTTCGGCATTGCCGCAGCCTGGGCGATCACCAAATTCGATTTCTGGGGCAAGCGGTTTCTGCTCGTGGTGATCGAGATCCCGTTCTCGGTGTCGCCGATCGTTGCCGGTGTCGCCTATCTGTTCGTCTACGGGCTGCAGGGCCTGTTCGGGCCATGGCTCGACGCGCATGACATCAAGATCCTGTTTGCCGTTCCGGGCATCATCATCGCCTCGATGTTCGTCACCGCGCCCTTCGTGGCACGCGAACTGATCCCGTTGATGCAGGCGCAGGGGCGGGATCTGGAAGAGGCATCGACCTCGCTCGGTGCTTCCGGCTGGCGCACCTTCTTTGCCGTGACCTTGCCGAATGTGAAATGGGCGCTGCTTTACGGCGTCATTCTCTGCAATGCCCGTGTCATGGGCGAGTTCGGTGCGGTTTCGGTCGTGTCGGGCAATATCCGCGGCCAGACCAATACGCTGCCGCTGCATATCGAACTGCTTTACCACGATTACAACGCGACCGGCGCTTTTGCCGCCGCCTCGATCCTGGCGTTGATCGCCGTCTTCACCATCATCGCCAAGGTGGCACTCGAGCGCCAAGGTGCGGGCCGCGTCCGCAAACAGGCCAACCCGGCAGAGAAAACATCATGAAGATCCATCTCGAAAACGTCGTCAAAACCTTCGAGAGCTTCCGCGCCGTCAAGGGCGTGTCGCTCGATATCGAAAGCGGCGAGCTGGTTGCGCTGCTGGGCCCATCCGGCTCGGGCAAGACCACGATCCTGCGCATGGTGGCCGGACTGGAATATGCCGATGGCGGCGCGATCTATTTCGGCGATCAGGACGCCACCGACATTCCGGTGCGCGACCGCGGCGTCGGATTCGTCTTCCAGCATTACGCGCTGTTTCCACACATGACGGTGGCCGACAATATCGCCTTCGGCATGAAGGTATCGAAGGTGAAGCGCGACAAGGCGGCGATCGACCAACGCGTGACCGACCTCTTGCGTCTCGTTCGGCTCGAAGGTCTTGGTGATCGTTTCCCGGCGCAGATTTCCGGCGGCCAGCGGCAACGCGTGGCACTTGCCCGCGCGCTTGCGGTCGACCCGAAGGTGCTGCTGCTCGACGAGCCGTTCGGGGCGCTCGATGCCAATGTGCGCCGCGACCTGCGCCGCTGGTTGCGCGAGATCCATTCGGAACTCGGGATTACCACGCTGTTCGTTACCCATGACCAGGAAGAGGCGCTCGATCTGGCCGACCGTGTGGTGATTTTGAAGGACGGGCAGATCGTGCAGCAGGGCACGCCGGAAGAGGTGTGCCGCGATCCGAAATCCGCTTTCGTGATGAAATTTCTCGGCGATGCGAATGTGATTGCGGCTGATGTGCGTGACGGCCGTGCCCATGCCGGCGGGCTTTCCGTCGAGGCTGCCGGAGTGGCTGAAGGTAGGGCCGAGCTTTATGCGCGGCCGAGCGATATCGACTGGTCCGAGCAAGGGCCGGGGATTGCGGCCGAGATCACCCGCGTGCTCGACCGGGCGGATGGCAGGCGCGTGCTGGCGACGACCGGCGCGGGCGAGGCGCTGGAATTCGATGTGGAGCCGGAGCGGGTGGTGAAGGCTGGAGAGACGGGGTTCGTGACGTTGCGGCGGGCGAAGGTGTTCGGGGTTTAGGCTCTTTTTCCTTTCTCGCGTCGAACTGCCCCTCACCCTAACCCTCTCCCCGCAGGCGGGGAGAGGGGACTTGCCCCGCTCGGCGTTGGTGAGGGACCGAGAGGTTGCGGCTGGGTCCTTCGCCCCGCTTGCGGGGAGAAGGTGCCGGCAGGCGGATGAGGGGCGGATGCCGGCTCCATGGCAGCGCAGGCGGATGAGGGCGGACTCCGATCGCAGAAAACTACGGTTACCTCTCGTGCATCCTCTCCCGCGCAAACCACCCATGCTTTGACTTTTTGCAGCTTACACTATACGGACGGCGCAAACGTTCGGCTGCGATCGTTGCAGCCTTGGCCTTAAAGAGCCAGACACATCCGAAAGACAACATTGATGACCGATATCAACGGCGCCGTTCCGGCGATCGCGAAGGCTTTGCAGAAGCGTGGTTATGAGACGCTGACCCCCGTTCAGCAGGCGATGCTGGACCCGGCGCTCGTAACTGCCGATGCGCTGGTTTCCGCCCAGACGGGTTCCGGCAAGACGGTGGCCTTCGGCATTGCCATGGCGCCGACCCTGCTCGAAGATCGTGACAGCTTCGGCCGCGCGGGCGCCCCGCTTGCGCTCGTCATCGCGCCGACCCGCGAACTTGCCATGCAGGTGAAGCGCGAACTCGACTGGCTTTATGCCGAAGCCGGTGCCGTGATCACCTCCTGCGTCGGCGGCATGGATATCCGCAACGAACGCCGTGCGCTTGAACGCGGCGCGCATATCGTTGTCGGCACGCCGGGCCGCATCTGCGACCATATCCGCCGCAATGCGCTCGACATGTCCGAGGTTCGCGTTGCCGTGCTCGACGAGGCCGACGAGATGCTCGATCTCGGTTTCCGCGAAGACCTGGAATTCATCCTCGAATCCGCACCGGACGAACGCCGCACGCTGATGTTCTCGGCAACCGTTCCGGCGGCGATCGCCAAGCTGGCCAAGAGCTACCAGCGCGACGCGGTGCGTATTTCCACCCAGGCCGAACAGAAGCAGCATGTCGATATCGATTATCGCGCCCTGCTGGTCACGCCGTCCGACCGCGAAAACGCCATCGTCAACGTGCTGCGTTATTACGAAGCGCCGAATGCGATCGTGTTCTGCTCGACGCGTGCGGCCGTCAATCATCTGCATTCGCGGCTTTCCAACCGCAATTTCTCCGTCGTGGCGCTGTCCGGCGAACTGACGCAGAACGAGCGCACCCATGCGCTGCAGGCGATGCGCGACGGCCGGGCCCGCGTCTGCATCGCGACCGACGTTGCTGCCCGCGGCATCGACTTGCCGGGTCTCGAACTCGTCATCCATGCGGATCTGCCGACCAATTCCGAAACGCTGCTGCACCGTTCGGGCCGTACCGGCCGCGCGGGCCGCAAGGGCGTCAGCGCGCTGATCGTGCCGGTCACCCAGCGCCGCAAGGCCGAACGTCTGCTGTTCGGCGCCAAGGTCGAGCCGACCTGGGCGAACCCGCCGTCTGCCGACGAAGTGACGGTGCGTGACGAGGAGCGGTTGTTCGCCGATCCGATCTTCACCGAAGTCACGACCAATGAGGACGAGCAGGCGCTGATCGCCAAGCTCATCGAGCGTTTTGACGCGGAAAAGCTGGCGACCGCTTTTGTTTCGCTTTATCGCGGCAAGAATTCCGCACCGGAAGATGTCAGCGTCGTTTCGCTCGAAGCCCGCAAGCCGCGCGAAGGAAAGCCGGGCGACCCGGCTTCGCGGCCGCTCACGCCGCGCGGTGATTTCGGTCCGGCCGTGTGGTTCTCGCTGTCGGTCGGTCGCAAGCAGCGCGCCGAACCGCGCTGGCTGATCCCGACCATCTGCAAAAGCGGTGATCTGAGCAAGAACGAGATCGGCGCGATCAAGATGCAGGCCGACGAGACCTTCGTCGAAATCGCCGAAGCGCATGCCGACAAGTTCATGGCCAAGCTCGGCAAGGACAAGACGATGGATCGCGGTATCCGCGTGACACGTCTCGACGCTGCCCCGGATTTCTCCAAATTCTCCCGCGGCACGGATGACGAGGGCTTTACCAAGCGTGAAGGCCCGCGGATGGACAAGCCCTGGAAGGATGGTCCGAAAAAGGACGGTTTCCGCAAGGACAAACCATTCGCCAAGGACGGCCCGCGCGGCGACAAGGCCTTTGGTGACAAGCCTTTCCGCGACAAGCCTTTCAAGGATGGCGACGGCCCGCGCAAGGACTGGAAGCCGAAGGGCGAAAAGGCCAGCGCTGAACGTCGCATGGACGACGATGTCTGGGGCGAGAAGCCGAAGGGCGGTTTTGCCAAAAAGAGCGGCGGCGACAAGCCGTTTGCTGACAAGCCGTTCAAGAAGAAGGCCTTTGGCGACAAGCCTTTCGCCAAGGCTGATGGCGACAAGCCTTTCAAGAAGAAGCCGGCCGCCAAGGGCGGGTTCGACAAGCGGAAGTAAGCAGGGCGGGTAGGCGATTGTTCGGCGTAAGCCCCTCATCCGCCTGCCNNCGGGGAGAAGGGATATGCCGTACCCTTTCGCCTAGCCATTGAGGTTGCGTAGGGCACGTTCCCTCGCCCCGTTTACGGGGAGAGGGTTAGGGTGAGGGGCAGGCGCGTCACTATGGTAAGTCGCGATGGAACGCCGGGTGAAAGCTGAACTCGGCGGAGATCGTTTTCTTCGTCAGTCTTCCATCAAGCATGGCGATAATCGTTTCCAATATGCCTGTCATATCGTCAAATGCTGCGGCATTGGCGAACCGCGCAACCGACCAACCTTCCACATTCATGAATTCGTCTCGCCGACGGTCATATGCACTGTCTGCGTGCTGGCTGCCGTCCAACTCGATGACGAGATTACCCTCGCGGCAGGCGAAGTCTGCATAATATCTGCCTATGGGAAATTGGCGGACAAACTTGAAGCCATTTAGCCGACGATTGCGAAGTTCGCTCCATAACCTTGCTTCGGCATCGTTGTCCGATTGCCGGAGCGACCGGGCGCGGCTGGTTTGGGCTGATTGGGGACCGCGCATGGCCGGCAGTTCCTGATCTGATTGCGTCGACTGTAGCTGACGCCTTCAGACAATTTCAATCCCGAGAAAGTGGGGGGCTCCCCCTCACACTAACCCTTACCGGGGCGAGCCACGGGTCTCGCCCGTCCGTCGGACCCCCGCAGGCGGGGAAAGGGGACGTGCCCCAAATGGCTATTTCGTCAGATCGAAAGCGGCTTCACCCAAAACCTCTCCATTGACGATCAGCTCCACAGCGTGCCTTCCCGGATAATGAATGCGGGTGGTGAAGTCGCGGATGGGACGGGTGATGGAAAGCTCGGTGCTGGCATTTTGCACGAGTGTCAGTTCCTTCCACTTGAACACTTTCTTCGAGGTGCCACCCGTTTTCTTGACGTAGTGGACGGCGTAGTCGATCACCAGCTTTTGCGCAGCAGTGCCGGTCGAGGTGAGTGTCGTGGTGATCTCTACCGCGCCACCGAGCTTCAGCGAGGATGGGGTGACCGAGAAAGTCTCGATCTTGACCTCTGCCTTGTGGCCTGCGCCGAAGACATGAAGGGCGCGGGTGTCGCCCTTCTTGATCAGGGTGCGTAGCGCCTGTTTGATGATCCAGGCGGTGCGGGCATCCGCCTGATCCCAATGCGACAGCTTTTCCAGGACCCATTCGGGGTGATCCTTGGTGATGTCGTTGAGGTGGTTGGCGGCGGATTTTCGAACGTAGAGGCTCGGATCGCTTTTCAGGTTTTCAAGGATTGGCGCGACCGGTGAGGGATCGGCAATCAGCTGTTTCAACTGGAAGGACCAGGGCAGACGAGGGCGGCAGCCTTCGGAAGAGAGGCGACGAACATGTTCGTTCTCGTCCGTCGACCAGTTCCGCATCACCGCGAGCGTGCGCGGCATGTCCTTCAGGAGGAAATGCCGGACAGCGAATTCGGATGAGCCGAAGCGGGTGAAAAAAGCGAGAGCCTCCATCGACAGATCGAAATGATCCTGGCCGTAAAGCGCCACATATTCCGGCAGGGCGATCGAGGCGAAGCCGTGGTTGATGCGTGGTGCTAGCGTCCAGAGGGTCTCGATATTCTTCTCGTAGGGGCCGGGCAGCGTTGCGTGGAACGATACCGCGATCTGGCGCAGGCGCTGCATGATGCTGAGATCATCCAGCCCTTCGGATGCCAGATGAAGGAAGCGTTCGCCGTCGAAGGCAGGATGGATGGCAGCCGTCTCGCGGGCGAAATGGTTCAGCCGATCTCCGTTGAAGATTTCTTTCAAGAGAGGTGCGGTTTCGGCGGTGGCTTCTGTCATGATGCTTTCGCTTGTTCTGTTGAAGTCACGGATCGACAATTCTCGCCCCGTCATCCTAGTCCACGGGTTTAACCCGAGGATGTCCCGAGGATCTAACCACGCGAAACAATGAAGCTCAGCAGATCCTCGGCACAAGGCCGAGGATGACGTCGAAAGAATATCTCACCGCCAGTTTTCATTGTTCCCTTTTTGTTCGTAAAAGACTCTTTCGAATGAAGCAATCCCCAAAAGAAAACCGGCCGGAGCGTGGGCTCCTGCCGGTTCGTTAATGCGACCGCAAATGGAGCGATCAGTTCATCTGGGTGACGTATTTGGTTTCGAGATAGGCGGCGACGGCTTCCGAGCCGCCTTCGGTGCCGTAGCCGGAATCCTTCATGCCGCCGAACGGGACTTCCGGAAGCGCCAGGCCGTTGTGGTTGATGGTCAGCATGCCGGCTTCGACTTCGCGGCCGAGCGCATGGGCGGTCTTGACCGAGCCGGTGAAGGCGTAGGAGGCGAGGCCGAAGGGCAGGCGGTTGGCTTCTGCAACGGCGTCTTCATAGGTCGAGAAGCGGTTGATGATGGCGATCGGGCCAAAAGGCTCGTCGTTCATGATCTTGGCCGAGGTCGGGACATTGGCAAGAACGGTCGGCTCGAAGAAATTGCCCTTGTTGCCGATGCGCTTGCCGCCGGTTTTCAGCTCGCCGCCGTTCGAGACTGCGTCCTGGATCAGTGCTTCCATGGCCGGGATGCGGCGCTCATTGGCAAGCGGGCCCATGACGGTATCGGCTTCCAGGCCGTTGCCGACCTTGATGGCTTCGGCAGCCTTGACGAAACCTTCGAGGAACTTGTCGGCAACGCCATCCTGGACCAGGAAACGGGTCGGGGAGACGCAGACCTGACCGGCATTGCGGTATTTCGACATGGCGCTGATTTCGATCGCCTTGTCGAGATCGGCGTCATTGAAGATCATCACCGGAGCGTGGCCGCCGAGTTCCATCGTGGCGCGCTTCATATGCTGGCCGGCGAGTGCCGCGAGATGCTTGCCGACCGGGGTGGAGCCGGTAAACGAGATCTTGCGGATGACCGGATGCGGGATCAGGTATTCCGAGACTTCTGCCGGAATGCCATAGATCAGACCGATGACACCCGCCGGAATGCCGGCATCAACGAAGGCGCGGATCAGTTCGGCCGGCGAAGCCGGGGTTTCTTCCGGTGCCTTGACGATGATCGAGCAGCCGGTGGCGACGGCTGCGGAAAGCTTGCGGACGACCTGGTTGATCGGGAAGTTCCACGGCGTGAAGGCTGCGACCGGGCCAACCGGCTGCTTGATCGTCATCTGGTTAACGCCGGAGAAACGAGCCGGGATGACCTGGCCGTAGGTGCGGCGTGCCTCTTCGGCAAACCAGTCGATCGTATCGGCGGCGCCCATGACTTCCATCTTGGACTGCGCCAGCGGCTTGCCCTGTTCGCGGGTCATCAGGAAGGCGATCTTGTCGGCGCGCTCGCGCAGGATGTCGGCTGCCTTGCGCATCATCTTGGAGCGCTCGAAGGGAGCCGTGTCACGCCAGATCTTGAAACCCTTGTCGGCGGCTTCGAGTGCCAGATCCATGTCCGCCTTGCGGGCATGGGCGATCTTGCCGATCACTTCATCGGTGGCCGGATCGGTGACTTCGATCGTTTCGCCGCCGATGGCATCGCGCCATTCGCCGTTGATGAAAAGCTTTACGTCGGGATAGGTCTGCATTGGGGTCCACTTTCGTTTTGAAACGTCAGGTCGCGCGGCAGGACGCCGCGGGCAGAAGGGGCGGAGGGCTTCCGGTGCCTGAGTTAAGACAATCATCGTCGACAATCAACTTCACGATTGTCAAAAAAGTCATACTAATCGGATTAAGGCGTTTGCGGCGGGCTAGAGATAGGGCGGTGTTACGGCGCTGACCACCTCGCAGCGTTCGGTGCCGACATTGCGGTAGCGATGCGGCAGGCGGCTGTTGAAAAGATAGGCGTCGCCGCGCTTGAGGATGCGTGTCTGGCTGCCAACGGTGACTTCCAGCTCGCCGGCAACCACCACCCCGCCTTCTTCCGCCTCATGGGCCAGCATGGTTTCGCCGGTATCGGCACCGGGCTCGTAGAATTCGTGGAAGATCTGCACGCTGTGGGATTTCGCATCGCCGACCTGAAGCAGCGTCAGCGGACCTTTCGACAGGGGTGTCAGTTCGTCGGCGCGGTAGAAGATCTGGTCGACGGGCGGAAGGGTGAGCGCAAAGAAATCGGTCAGAGGGTAATTGATCGCCTCGAGGATCTTCTTCAGCGATGCGACCGAGGGACTGACCTTGTTCTTCTCGATCAGCGACACGAGCGAATGGGTGACGCCGGCCTTCACCGCCAGGCCTCTCTGCGACAGGCCATGGCTCTGTCGCACGAGGCGCAGCCGGTCACCGACATCAAATTCGCTCTCCGCATCGTTCTGGGCGGCGGCTTTTCCCGCATCATCCGTGGCGTGCATGCTTTGCGCGGTCTTTCCTGTGGGTGGTCATGGCTCTTCTGGAGCCGCATCGCACTGATACACCCAAGGCAGGATTTTGGCCAATGACGAATAGCGGCGCGGGGTGTGAGGGGGAGAGCAGCTAAAATCGGCTGACGTCGAATGTATTGTTGATCCTCAATACAGAAAGCCTGGATGTGCCCGCAGCAAGCCCCTCAACAGTTACGACGACGCCATGTGATCGCTTCTCCATGATGTAGTGGTGCAGCAATAACGCAAAACCTTGCCTTTGCTGCACTGTCCACCTTCGGATGCGGAGAGGTATTGCGGCCTCCGGTCAGAAAAACGCCTGCAACCCCGTCTGTGCGCGGCCCAGGATGAGCGCGTGGACGTCGTGGGTGCCTTCGTAGGTATTGACCGTTTCGAGGTTCTGCGAATGGCGCATGACGTGATATTCGACCTGGATGCCGTTGCCGCCATGCATGTCGCGGGCCTGGCGGGCGATATCCAGCGCCTTGCCGCAGTTGTTGCGCTTGACGATGGAGATCATTTCCGGCGCCATGCGGTGCTGGTCCATCAGCTGGCCGACGCGCAGTGAGCCCTGAAGGCCAAGCGCGATTTCGGTCTGCATGTCGGCGAGCTTCTTCTGGTAAAGCTGCATGCCGGCCAGCGGCTTGCCGAATTGTTTTCTGTCCAGGCCATATTGGCGGGCGCGGAACCAGCAATCCTCGGCGGCGCCCATGACGCCCCAGGAAATGCCGTAGCGGGCGCGGTTGAGGCAGCCGAAAGGCCCCTTGAGGCCCGAAACGTTGGGCAGCAGCGCATCCTCGCCGATTTCGACGCTGTCCATGACGATTTCGCCGGTGATCGAGGCGCGCAGCGACAGCTTGCCGCCGATCTTGGGCGCGGAAAGACCCTTCATGCCCTTTTCCAGCACGAAGCCGCGGATCTCGTTGTTATGGGCTTCCGACTTTGCCCAGACGACGAAGACATCGGCGATCGGTGCGTTGGAAATCCACATTTTCGAGCCGCGCAGGCGATAGCCGCCGTCGATCTTTTCGGCGCGGGTCTTCATGCCGCCCGGATCGGAGCCGGCATCCGGTTCGGTGAGGCCGAAACAGCCGATCAGTTCGCCGGAGACGAGGCCGGGCAGATATTTCTTCTTCTGTTCATCGGAGCCGTAGGCAAAGATCGGGTAGATGACCAGCGAGGACTGGACGCTCATCATCGAGCGGTAGCCTGAATCGATGCGTTCGATCTCGCGGGCGACGAGGCCGTAGGCGACATAGGAGGCGTTGGCGGCGCCGTATTCTTCCGGCAGCGTGACGCCGAGAAGACCCGTCTGGCCCATCAGCCTGAAGAGGCCGGCATCGGTCTTTTCTTCGAGATAGGCTTCCTCGACCCGCGGCAGGAGTTCGGACTTGGCAAAGGCGGCCGCAGCGTCGCGGATCATGCGCTCTTCTTCGGTCAGCTGATCTTCGATGAGGAAAGGATCGTTCCAGATAAAAGCCAAGGTGTCCTCCAGCGGTTCCGATTGCGGAATTAATGGCATTCGTCAGCTGGATTACCTTCGCTCTTGGGCACGAGCAAGGCCCGTTTACTCACATGCCCATGACGGTTAGTAATAGGGTATGAGAGAGCTTTCGCGAAAACTCCTGCCGTCCACCTCTGCGCTTGCGGCCTTCGATTCCGTTGCGCGGCTTGGCAGTTTCTCGCTTGCGGCGGAGGAGCTGTCGCTGACGCAAGGGGCCATAAGTCGGCAGGTTTCCGGGCTCGAAGAGCAGCTTGACGTGCTGTTGTTCGATCGTACCAGCCGCGGCGTCGTGTTGACATCGGCGGGGGCGGATTTCGCCCGTGCGATCGCCGGGGCGCTGTCGCAGATCCGCTCCGCTTCGCTACATGCCATGACAAAACGGCATAGTGATCAGCTCAACCTCGCGATCCTGCCGACTTTCGGCACGCGCTGGCTGATGCCGCGCATTCCGGGTTTCGTTGCGCAGCATCCGCAGATCACGCTGAACTTCGCGACCCGTATCGGTGTGTTCGATTTCGACCGGGACGGCATCGATATGGCGATCCATGTGGGCCCAAGCGGCGTGAACGGGCCCGAATGGCCGGGTGCCGAATGTACCTTTCTGATGGATGAGATGGTGGCGCCGGTCTGCTCTCCGGCCTTTCTTGACGCTCATCCGGTAAGCCATGCCGAGGATCTGTTGCGCCTGCCGCTTCTGCATATGGCGTCACGGCCGGGAGGCTGGAAGCACTGGTTCGAAAGCCTCCGGATTGCCGGCAGTATCAGCGAGGGCATGCGCTTCGAACAGTTCGGCAGTGTGACGCAGGCCTGTCTTGCGGGCCTGGGTGTCGGGCTGATGCCGCTTTTCCTGATCGATACGGAACTGGCGGCGGGCCATCTGGTGGAGGCTTTTCCGCATCAGGTGGTCAGCCCCAGCGCCTATTACGCGGTTGCGCCACAGGCGAAGGCTGGTTTTCCGCCCGTCGTCGCCTTCCGGGCATGGTTACTGGAAGAGGTGGCGCGCTATCGGCAGGAAATCGTGGCCTGGTAGCAACGATCGTTTATTTCTCTATATGAAAAGTTGTATTGTGCTCGACATAAGGTCAGTCTGCGCGTATGCTTGATTAAACGATTAATCACCTTGGAACGCTGTGAAGACGATGAGTGTCGGCCGGCCGCCAGCGACGATGACGGAAATTGCCGCCGCCCTTGGGGTGTCTTCGGCAACCGTGTCCAATGCGCTGTCCGGCAAAGGCAGAGTTTCGGCCGAGCTTTCCGCGAAAATCCGGCAGGCGGCCGAAGAGCTTGGTTATGTGCCGAGCCATGCGGCGAGGGCGCTCAGAACCGGGCGGACCGGCGTCATAGGCCTTGTGCTGCCGGATATTTCCAACCCCCTGTTTCCGCAGATCGCACAGGCCATCGAACAGGCCGCTGCGGCTGCCGGTTACGGCGTGCTGATCGCCGACAGCCGTGGTGAAACGGCGCAGCAGACGGCGGCGATCGGTCGGCTGATCGAACGGGGCGTCGACGGCATGATTGTCGTTCCCCGTCGTGGATCGCGGATCGGCGATATAGGGACCCCTGTCGCCATCATCGACAGCCCGTCAACGCCCGGAAACACGGTATCGTCCGACCATTGGGAGGGCGGGATGCAGATGGGCCGGCATTTCGCTTCGCTCGGGCATGACAAGGTGTTGCTGATCGCCCAGAGCCGGGAATCGAACGTGCAGAACGACCGGATCGGTGGCCTGAAGGCAGGCCTCGGCGATGACATCTGCTGCGAGACCCTGTGGGTGGAGGATCTGGAGGCTTCACAAGGGGCGGGCAGTGCATTCGGTCTCGCGGACCGGGTGGCTGACGGGTTTACCGGCTTTGCCGCCGTCTATGATCTTCTGGCTTTGCGCGCGCTGACCGAATTGCAGCGTGACGGTATCGATGTACCGCTTCAGGCGAGTGTCAGCGGCTTCGACGATCTTGTCTGGTCGTCGGTCGTCATTCCATCGATCACCACGCTGCGGCAGAACCTGTCCACGATTGCGGAATGCGCCGTCGAGGCGCTCGGTCACGCGATTGCTGACAGCGAAACCTTGTCGGGTACGTCGATAGCCGGGCGGCCGAACTGCGAGCGCGTGCCGATGATGCTTGTGGCGCGGCACTCGACAGGGCCGGCTTCCGGGTCGGTTGTGTCTGCCTCGGTAAATGCGCGGAAGGATAGTGGGTGAAAACCCTCACGATCAGCCTTTCGTCCCTTGTGCGTATGGGGGCGCTAATGGATCTTCAGGTTGTGTTTTTGGAGTTTGCTTGAAATGGGTGTGTGGATCGATACCGACATGGGATTCGATGATCTGGCGGCGATCATGGTTGTGGCTCACAGCGGCCTTGCCATAGACGGGATCTCGCTGGTTTTCGGCAATGCGCCGCTCGATCAGGTGCGCCGCAACGCCGCCGGGGCCGTCGGCTCTTTCGTCTGGCCATTTCCCATTCATGCCGGCCGTGAAAAGCCGGTTCTCGGGAAACTCGAAACGGCGGTTTCCATCCTGAGCGATGCGGGTATGCCGACCGCGGGCGAAGCGCTGCCGGCGGGGACCGACACATTTTCCGACGATGCGTTCGAAGCATTGTGCGCATGGCTCGAAGGCGGCGAGGGGGAGCGGCGTATCATGGCGCTCGGGCCGCTGACCAATATTGCGGCCATGGCGCTGGCGCGGCCGGATCTGGCGGCCAAGATCACCGACCTGACCTGGATGGGTGGCGGGCTGACGACCGGCAATCACACGGCATCCGCCGAGTTCAACGCCTTTGCCGACCCGGAAGCGGTGGCAATCGTTCTTTCCCACGGCATACCGTTCCGGATGGTCGAACTGGACCTTTGCCGCAAGGTGCTTTGCGCGCCGGAGGATATCGAGCCGGTCCGTTCTGCCGGTGGCCGCAATGCGACGCTGCTGGCAGATCTGCTGGCCGGTTTCGTTTCGATCGCGACAAGCCGCGGGCGCAAGGCGATGTCGCTTTATGACGCTGTTGCGGCGGTCGCCTTCGTCCAACCGGATCTGGTGACGTGGCAGGATGCGCGCATCGACATGGAATTGGCGGGCAGCCATACGCGGGGGCGCACGGTTGTCGAAACGCGTGCCGCAAAGGCCGAATTCAACGCGCAATTTGCGGCGGATATCGATGCCGCGAAGGCCAAGCAATCCATTCTCGATGCATTGAAGGCGGAGGCAAGCTGGTGAAGGACATTATCGCAACCGTTGGCGAATTTACCGAGCCGTCTTTTCGCGATCATGCCGTGAAGGTGGCGCGGGGCGATGCTCCCTTCGATATCCTGATTGCCGGCGGCACGCTGGTGGATGTGGTGACCGGTGAACTACGCCCTGCCGATATCGGCATTGTCGGGCCGCTTATCGTCAGCGTCCACGAGCGCGGAGCGCGCTCGGATGCGGCGCAGGTGATCGATGCGGCAGGGGCGTTCATTTCGCCCGGCCTGATCGATACGCATATGCATATCGAAAGTTCGATGGTGACGCCGGCAACCTATGCCGAGACCGTGGTGCCGCGCGGCGTGACGACCGTCGTCTGGGATCCACATGAATTCGGCAATGTCTGCGGCGTCGATGGCGTTGCATGGTCGGTGGAGGCTGTCCGTTCGCTGCCGCTCAGGGCCGTCGTGATGGCGCCGTCCTGCGTGCCGTCCGCTCCCGGTTACGAGGTCGCCGGTGCGGATTTCGATGCCGACGTGATCGACGAGATGCTGCTTTGGCCGAAGATTGGCGGCCTTGCGGAAGTGATGAACATGCGCGGCGTCATCGACCGCGACCCGCGTATCAGCAATATCGTGCAGTCGGCGCTCGTTTCGGAAAAGCTGGTCAACGGCCATGCCCGTGGGCTTGCCGGTGGCGATCTTGCGGCCTTCATGACGGCCGGCGTTACGTCCGATCATGAGCTGACATCGGCGGACGACCTGATGCAGAAGCTGCGTGCCGGTCTGACGATCGAGATGCGCGGTTCGCATGATCACCTTCTGCCGGAATTCGTCGAGGCGCTGAACAAGCTCGGCCACCTGCCGCAGACTGTGACGATCTGCACCGATGACGTGTTCCCCGACGATCTCGTCGATGGCGGTGGTCTCGATGACGTGGTGCGCCGGCTGGTGCGCTACGGGATGAGGCCGGAATGGGCGCTGCAGGCGGCGACGCTGAACGGTTCGGTTCGGATCGGGCGTGTCGACCTTGGCCTGATTGCTGCCGGTCGCCGCGCGGATATCGTTCTCTTCGAAGACCTCAAGGATTTTCGCACACGGACGGTTATCGCCAGCGGGCACATTGTCGCCCGCGACGGCAAGATGGCGACCGATGTGTGCCGGATAAATCCAAATCCGCTGCGCCGTTCGGTCAAGCTGCAGGCTCTCTCGGAGGATGATTTCAGACTTCGCTCTCAAGGCACCCAGGTGCGGATCGCGACCATTGACCGGCCGCGCTTCACAAGCTGGGGGCAGGCGGATGCGGCTGTCGAAAACGGATTTGTGGTACCCCCGCAGGACACGGTGTTGATCGCCGTGACCCATCGCCACGGACGTGTCGACAGCCGCACCCGGTTGGGTTTCCTCACCGGATGGGGCAAATGGAAAGGCGCGTTTGCCACCACTGTCGCCCATGACAGCCATAACCTGACCGTTTTCGGCTCCGACCCGCGCGATATGGCGGCGGCGGCCAATGCGGTCATCGCTTCGGGCGGCGGCATGGCGGTTGCGATCGGCGGCAAGGTGGTGAGCCTGTTGCCCCTGCCGCTTGCCGGTCTCGTCTCCGAGGAGCCGGTCGAGGTGGTGGCCGACCAGTTCCGGGCGATCCGGGCGGCAATGGACAAGGTTGTCGACTGGCAGCCGCCCTATCTGGTGTTCAAGGCCTGCTTCGGTGCGACGCTCGCCTGCAATGCCGGTCCGCACCAGACCGATCGGGGCATTGCCGATGTGACCACCGGCACGCTATTGGAAAGCCCGATACTGGACGTTCTGGCATAAGATCAAGGTTGGGCAAGGCGATGCAGCCGCATGAATTCTGGCAGGAGCTGCACGCTCCCGGCTCTTTTGACGAGGTCGGGCCGTTTTCCGGTTTCTTTCCGGCGCGGCTCGACAGCGGCGAACAGATCAGGCTGCCGATCAGGCCGCTTGCCGACGGCCAACACGCGCTCGCGTCGCTGATCATCAACCAGGCCGGTTTCGACGTGCAGGACGCGCTGGCCGCCGATCTGGCGCCGAAGATCGCGGCGCTCAGGCCCGAAGTGATCGTCGGTCTGCCGACGCTCGGGCTGACACTTGCCGCAGCGGTGGCGCGGATGCTCGGTTTTGCCCGTTATGTGCCGCTCGGGACCTCGAAGAAGTTCTGGTATGACGAGGAGCTTTCCGTGCCGCTTTCCTCGATTACTACACCAGAGCAGCAGAAGCGGCTTTATGTCGATCCGCGGATGATGCCGCTGATCGAAGGCAAGCGGGTGGCGCTGATCGATGACGTGATTTCTTCCGGCACCTCGATCATTTCCGGGCTGACGCTGATGACCTCGCTCAAGATAGAGCCGGTGGTGATCGGTGCAGCGATGCTGCAATCGGATCGCTGGGAAAGGAAGCTCGACGATTTCGGGCTCGAGTGGAAGGGCCGAGTGGTTTCCTGTTTTCGCACGCCGATATTGACCAAGGCCGGCGAAGGGCTTTGGGGCGTCTGACCGGTCGAGGTCATGCTGTACAAAAGACCCCGCCCAACCC